>NZ_JAKCFB010000028.1 GCF_024198235.1 Myxococcus dinghuensis
CCGCCGCGCAGCCGCAGGCCCCCGCCGCGCAGCCGCAGCAGCAGGCCCAGCCCCGCGCCCCCGCGCAGCCGCAGGCGTCCGGGCCGCAGCAGAAGCAGGGGCGTGGGCCGCAGCAGGCCGCCGCCCGGCAGGCACCCGCGCCCCGCGCGGAGGCCTCCGACGAGCGGGCCCTGGCGGTGGACGAGGATGCGGCGCTGCGGGAGGCCGCCCGGCAGTTGGCGGAGAAGTCCTCCCAGTTGGGGCGCTTCTACGCGCTCGCCGCGATGAAGCAGGATGACCGCGCGCGCGTCCTGAAGGCGGCGGAGGGCACGGCGGGCGTGAAGGTGGCGGCCGAGGGAGAGGGCCGCAACCGCCGCGTCGTGTTCACTCCTGAGAAGCCCGCGCCGCTGCCCAAGCGGAGCCTGCTGCCGGACGACGACGAGGACGACTTCGACGAGTGAGGGGGACGACGCATGGGCAAGGCGAAGGGACTCAAGGACAAGCTGTACGGCGCGGCGGTGCTCAAGATGAGCTTCCGTCTGCGGGGGGACGAGGAGTCTCCCGCCTTCCGTTTCGTCTACCCGGGTGTGCTGAGGGACCTGGAGCTCGAGGACGCCGCGGTCGAGAAGTACATCGAGGAGAACCGCGAGGCGGTGGAGAAGGCCGCGCGTGGCTCCACGCCCCCCATGGGGCCCCGGTGAGCGCGCCCGCGCTCCCCCGCTGAACGGAGGCGAGCGGCGCTCCGAGCGCTGCCCTCCGGGTCGACATGACGCCTGACTCCCCCACCATCGTCGCCCTGGCCACCGCCCCCGCCTCGGGGGCCGTGGGCATCCTCCGCCTGTCCGGCCCCGCCGCGCTGGAGGTGGGCCGGAGGCTGGCTCCCGGCGTGCCCGCGTCGCCCACGCCGCGCCACGCGTACCTGGCGCACTTCGTGGACGCGGACGGCCGCGTGCTCGACGAGGGCCTGTTCCTCTACTTCCGCGCGCCCGCGTCCTTCACCGGCGAGGACGTGGTGGAGCTCCAGGCGCATGGCGGCCCCCGCTTGCTGCGCCTGTTGATGGCGCGCGCGCTGGAGGACGGCCTGGCGCGGCCCGCCACGCCGGGCGAGTTCACCCGGCGCGCCTTCCTGAACGGGCGCATCGACCTCACGCGCGCGGAGGCGGTGGCGGACCTGGTGGCCGCGGACTCGGAGGCCGCCGTGCGCGCCGCCGCGGCGGGGCTCTCCGGGGCGCTGGCCACGCGCGTGCGGGGGCTGGAGGCGCCGCTGCGGGCGCTGCACGCGGACCTGGAGGGCGTGCTCAACTTCCCGGACGAGGCCGAGGGCGCGGACGAGGACGCGGCGTCGCGCGTGAGCGCCTTCCGGGCGCGAGCGGAGGCGCTCATCGCCGAGGCGGGCCACGGGCGGCTGGTGCGTCAGGGCGCGCGCGTGGCGCTGTACGGCCCGGTCAACGCGGGCAAGTCCACGCTGTTCAACCGCCTGGTGGGCGAGGCGCGCGCGCTGGTGGACGACGAGCCGGGCACGACGCGCGACGCGCTGGAGGCGCGCGTCGAGTGGAGCGGCCTGGGCGTGACGCTGTTCGACACGGCGGGCCTGCGCGAGACGCCGGGGCGCGTGGAGGCGCTGGGCATCGCCCGGACCCGCGCGCTGCTCTCCGGCGTGGACCTCGCGGTGCTGGTGCTGCCCCCCGGGACGCCGGACGAGGACGCGGAGCGCTGGGGCCGCGACGCCGGGGCCACGCCCGTGCTGCGCGTCGACGGCAAGTGCGACGTCGGGGCCCGGGAGGATGGAGCGCGCGCGGACGGGGCGCCCGCCTCACGGGACGAGGCTGTCGCGGTGTCCTCCCCGCCCCTGGATTCGCCGCCCTCCCCTCCCCGCCCCCGCGTCAGCGGCCTCACGGGCGAGGGCGTGGACGCGCTGCGCGAGGCGCTGCTCACACGGCTGTGGGGCACGAACACGCCGTCGGCGGTCGCGCTCGTCTCCGAGCGTCACGCCGATGCCCTGCGTCGCGCGTCGGAGGCGCTCTCCCGCGCGGAGTCCGCGTCGCGCCTGTCCACCCTCGAGGTCGTCTCCGGCGAGGTCGCGCTCGCGTTGGAGGCGCTCGGCGAGGTGTCCGGCACCTCCGCTTCCGAGGCCCTCATCGACGCAATCTTCCAGCGGTTCTGCATCGGGAAGTGACACCTTCCCGCCCCCCGGGGCGATGTCAGACCCCTTCCTAGAATGCCGCGCTCAACCGACGCACTTTCGGAGGCGCTGTGACGGAAGGCATCATCCACCTGGCGAACAACTCCCTGCTGACGTCCCTGCCCTCGGGCTGGGTGGGCGAGGTCCTCGACGAGGAGCTGGTGGCCTCGCCCCGCCTGTCTCCCGCCCAGACGCGCGCGGCCTTCATGCTGGGCGTGGAGCTGGGCGAGCAGCTCGACCGGCGCCGGGGCGGCAGCGGGCGCTGGTGCTTCCTGCGCGCCCCCGAGCTTCGCCTGGGCCACGACGTGCTCGTGCCGGACCTCGCGGGCTGGCGCCGCGACCGCGTGGCCGAGCCGCTCGACCCGGACGTCCCCTTCCTCACGCTGACGCCGGACTGGGTCTGCGAGGTGCTCTCCCCGTCCACCGCCGCGCTGGACCGCACGCGCAAGCTGCCCCTCTACGCGCGCCAGGGCGTGGGCCACGTGTGGCTGGTGGACCCCGTCGCGCGCACGCTGGAGACGTACCAGCGCGTCAAGCGCGGCTGGCTCCTCACCGGCGCCTACGAGTCCGACGCGTTGGTGCGCGCCGACCCCTTCTCCTCCACCACGCTGGAGCTCGAGTCGCTCTGGCTGGCGGAGGACGTCGGCCTGGGCTCGCTGCTCGCCGCCGTGCCGTGAGGCTCCGGGCGCCCCTCAGCCAGCGCGCCTGAGAAACGTGGCGCCGACCGGACCCGCCAGCCGGCGCACCGCCCTCAGCATCAGGTCTGGATCCACCGGCGCGGCCAGGAAGCCGCGCGCGCCCACCGCCTGCGCCCGGGACAAGTCGAGCTCCGGCGACTTGGCCGCCACCACCACCTGCGCGCGCACCTTGCGGCCCAGCGCCTCCAGCGACGGCAGCGGCGTCACCACCACCTGCGCCTCCGTCGCCGCCAGCAGGTCCTCCGTGCTCGCCACGCGCGAGACGAGGCCCGCGTCGCTCAGCACCTGCACCAGCCCGGCGGACGCCTCCTGGCCCCAGCCGTAGACCAGCACCTGCTCCACCCGCTCCGGCCGCGCCGCCGTCACCGTGGGCAGCGCCGCGCGCGTCGTCGCCCGGGACACCCCGGGCCGCCGCGTCGCCTCCTCCAGCGAGGACAGCCGGGGCAGCTCCGCCTCCTCGGAGGGGGCGGGCATGTGCGTCAGCTCCGCCATGCTGCCGCTGAGCACCAGGGGCATGGCGTCATCCACGTCCGGCAGGGAGAAGCCCTCCATGCCCGGCCGCCGCGTCACCTCACCCGTCTCACCCCGGTACAGCCAGCCGATGGCGCGCTGGATGCCCGCGTCCGTGGCCAGCCTCGCCACCACCCGCGAGCGGCCCGTCACGCTCTTCACCGCGTCCAGCGACGCCAGGCTCGCCGGCGCGGCCATGGCCACCACCAGCGTGTCGCGAGGGCCCGGGCCCTCCAGCCGCAGCGGCACCACCCGGTGCGTCTGCGCCACCTTCTCCGGAATCAGCCGCGCCAGCCCCGCCTCCGGACGCTGCGCGTCCAGGTCCACCGTCTCCAGCCCCACCTGTTCGGCCAGCGCCTCCAGGACCTGCTGCGCCGTGCAGAAGCGTTGATCCACCACCACCTGTCCCAGCGGCACGCCCCACTTGCGCTGATACGCCAGGGCCGAGTGCAGCTGCAGCGCGTCCACCACACCGCGCTTCAACAGGATGTCCCCCAATCGCTTCTTCATGGCACTTGCTCCTCAGGCCCCCCACCGCGGCCACCTGCCCTGGGAACGTGAACGTCCAGGAAACTTGAAAGGTTTCTACGCGCCTGCCCGCGCGGGGGTTTGTCCACCCGCGACAGACAGTTCCGGATCCACGCCAACTGCAAGCGCGGGGCCCACGGCGCGTCACCTCTGGCGGGTCACGTCATTCCGGGACGACCCCGTGCGCCGGGGCGTCCGGCCATCACGCCCGCGCGTCCTGGTGGCACGCGGGCGCGCGGCCCCGGGCTACCAACTCGTCCGGGGCATGGGGGTGAAGAGCGCCCCCCGCTCGGGGCCGAGGAGGCCCACCTGCACGCCCATGACGTGCACCGCGCGCGCGGCCTCGACCAGCGGCGCCCACGGGGTCATCAGCAGCACCTCCGCGCCCACGTCGTCGCTGTTGTCGCCCGTCTCGCCCAGCATCCGCGACAGCACCTCCGTGGGGGACTTGCGGCGCGGGTACTCCTCGACCCGGACGCGCGCGTCTGCGGGGAGCTTCGCCAGCTCCTTGGCCACGACGAGCGCCTGGGCGTAGCCGCCCAGCGAGTCCACCAGCCCGTTGGCGAGCGCGTCCTCGCCCGTCCACACGCGGCCCTTGGCCACGGCCTGGAGCTTGTCCAGGGGCATCTTCCGGCCGGCCGCGGCGCGCTGGGTGAAGTCCGTGTAGATGCGGTCCAGCTCCGCGTTGACGCGCGCGTGCTCCTCCGGCGTGTAGTCCGAATTGCTGCTCGAGATGTTGGCGTTGCGCCCGCGCGACACGCTGTCGAAGTTGACGCCCAGCTTGTCCCAGAGCCCGGTGGTGACGAACTTGCCCGTGTACACGCCGATGCTGCCGGTGAGCGTGCCGGGCTGCGCGACGATTTTGTCCGCGTCGAGCGCGATGAAGTAGCCGCCGCTGGCCGCGTACGTGCCCATGGTGACGACGACGGGCTTGCCCGCCTCGCGGGCGCGCTGCACCTCGCGGCGCACGGTGTCGCTGGCCACGTAACTGCCTCCCGGGCTGTCCACGCGGAAGATGATGGCCTTCACGCTCGGGTCCTCCGAGGCCTTGCGCAGCGCCGCGGCCACGCTGTCGCCGCCCAGCGCCTCCTCGCCCGTCAGCGGGTTGCCCTCGCTCTTGCCGCGCATCACCGTGCCCACCGCGTACACCAGCGCGAAGGTGTCCTTCTCCAGGCCGTTGGGCTTGGAGGTGCGCTGCAGGTACTTGTTGGCGTAGAGCAACTGTGCGCCCTCGCCCGCGTCCTGCTTCACCTTCGCGTAGACCTCGTCGCGGTAGAGCAGCCCGTCCAGCAGCTTGCCGTCCAGCGCCTCCGGGGCGAGCAGCGGCGCCCGGTCGATGAGGTCGCGCACCGTGTCCTCGGACAGCTTCCGGTCCTCGGCGATGCCCTTCACCATCTGCCCGTAGAGGCTGGCCACCACCCGGTCCATGGCCTCGCGGTGCGGCCCGGTGAAGTCCTGCTCGGTGAAGGTGTCGACGGCGTTCTTGAACTCGTAGCGCTTGTCGAAGCGCGGCAGCACGCCCAGCTTCGCCAGCGCGTCGCGGGCGAAGGGCGTCTCGAAGGACAGGCCCGTGATGTTCATCGCGCCCGACGGCTGCATGTAGACCTCGTCGAACGCGGAGGCCAGGTAGTAGGCGCCGGTGGCGTTGCCCACCTCGCCGAAGGAGTCCGTGAACACCACGGCCTTCTTCCCCTTGGCGCGGAAGGCCTTCACCGCGTCGCGCAGCTCCTGCGTCGTCGCGGGGCTGCCCGGGTTGCCGATGCGCGCGATGAGGGACTTCACGCGCGCGTCGTTCCCCGCCCGCTCCAGCGCGTCCACCACGTCGCGCAGGGACGGCTCCTCCCCGCCGAACGCGCCGGCGAGCGAGTCCGCGCCCGAGTGCTCCTTCAGCGGTTTCTCCAGGTCGAGCTCCAACACCAGGTTGGACGGCACGCCCGGGCGGCTCATGGCGGCGAGCACCAACAGGGCCACCAACCCGGCGAAGAAGAGGAGGGACATGGCGCCGATGAAGGCGAGCGCGCCGACGAGGAAGCGTTTCATCCGAAGGGACTCCTGGGTCCTGGAAGCCGGGCGGAAAAGCGCCCCGGCAGGCGCGTCCTACTACTTAACGCGCCCGGGAGACGATGCTTGCGTGCCCTCCCCCGCCCGCACGCCGTCCGCGTGACATTTGCACCCCGGCCACCATGCGGCGGAGCGCCCGTCCGCGCCCGGTGCCGTCGCGCCCCCCACCGTCACCATCCTCTCCGGGTCGCTCGCGGCGACGTCCCCCACCCGAGGGGGGCGGGGACCCAAACGATGGGGAGGCAACCATGCAGACACGGCGGCTGGGCAATTCCGACCTGGACATCACCCCGCTGGGCTTCGGCGCCTGGGCCATTGGCGGAGGAGGCTGGCAGTTCGCCTGGGGCTCCCAGGACGACGCGCAGTCCATCGCGGCCATCCAACGCGCCCTGGAGCTGGGCATCGGTTGGATCGACACGGCGGCCGTCTACGGCCTGGGCCACTCCGAGGAGGTGGTGGCCCGCGCGCTCGAGGGCCGGGACCGGCGCCCCTACCTCTTCACCAAGTGCGGCATGGTCTGGGACGCGCAGGGGCGCATCACCCGCTCGCTGAAGGCGGACTCCGTGCGCCGCGAATGCGAGGCCTCCCTGCGCCGCCTCCGCGTGGACACCATCGACCTCTACCAGTTCCACTGGCCCGTGGAGTCCGTGGCCGAACTCGAGGAGGGCTGGACCACCATGAGGGCCCTCCAACGCGAGGGCAAGGTGCGGTGGATCGGCGTGTGCAACTTCAGCGTGGAGCAGTTGGAGCGCATCCAGAAGCTGGCCCCGGTGACGTCGCTGCAACCGCGCTACTCCCTGCTCCACCGCGACATCGAGGCCCGGCAGCTGCCCTGGTGCGGACGCAACGGTGTGGGCGTCATCTCCTACTCCCCCATGGCCTCCGGCCTGCTCACCGGCGCGATGACGCGCGAGCGCGTCGCCGGCTTCCCCCGGGACGACTGGCGCCGGGGCAGCGCCGACTTCCAGGAGCCCGCCCTGTCGCGCAACCTCGCGCTGGTGGAGCTGCTGCGGCGGGTGGGGCAGCGGCACGGACGCTCGCCCGGGGAGGTCGCCATCGCGTGGGCGCTGCGAGCCCCCGTCGTCACCGGCGCCATCGTCGGCGCCCGGAGCGCGCAGCAGGTGGACGGCTTCATCCACGCCGGGGACCTCCGGCTCACCCCCGACGAGGTGCGGGACCTCGAGGACTTCCAGCGCCGCGCCCAGGCGCCCCAGGCGGACGCCCACGCGTGAGCCCGGTGGGGGGCCGCGTAAGGTCCCCCACGCCGGCGCGTTCCCCCGGGACGAGCGGAAGGCAGGGTCCCTCGCGACGCCCCGGCGCTCGGGGGAGCGTCCGCTCCAGGACATCCGGTCGCCAGGGCCCTCCTGCGAGGAGGGAGGGGACGGAGGCCGCGCGGGCGGGACGGGGGCGGGCGGCGGGAAGTGGCGGCTTCCGGGATGGCGGAGGGGGCATACCGGGTTAGAAGCGCCGAGTACTTCCCGAAGACCCGCGAGGACCGCATGAAGCGTCGTACCCCGCTTTCCTTGATGACGCCCCTGCTGCTGGCCACGGCCACGCCAGTCTGGGCGCAGACTCCCGCCCCTGCTCCCACCGCGAAGACGGCCTCCGCGAAGGCCGCGCCCGCGAGCGCGAAGGGGACGGCGCTCGTCCCGGTGACGAGCGTGGAAGGCATCACCGAATACCGCCTGTCCAACGGCATGCGCGTGCTGCTGTTCCCCGACCCCACCAAGCCCAACGTGACGGTGAACGTCACCTACTTCGTGGGCAGCAAGCACGAGGGCTACGGCGAGACGGGCATGGCGCACCTGCTCGAGCACCTGATGTTCAAGGGCACGCCCACCACGAAGAACGTGCCCCAGGCGCTCACCGAGCGCGGCGCGCGGCCCAACGGCACCACGTGGCTGGACCGCACCAACTACTTCGAGACGCTGCCGTCCAACGACGCCAACATCCGCTGGGCGCTGTCCTTCGAAGCCGACCGCATGGTCAACAGCTTCATCGCGAAGAAGGACCTCGACAGCGAGATGACGGTGGTGCGCAACGAGTTCGAGTCCGGGGAGAACGACCCGGGCAACATCCTGCTCGAGCGCACGCTGAGCACCTCGTACATCTGGCACAGCTACGGCAAGTCCACGATTGGCGCGCGCTCCGACCTGGAGAACGTCCCCATCGACCGGCTCCAGGCCTTCTACCGGAAGTACTACCGGCCGGACAACGCGATGCTGGTGGTGGCCGGCCGCTTCGACGAGGCGAAGACGCTGGGCCTCATCCAGGAGACCTTCGGCAAGCTGAAGAAGCCCGCGCAGCCGCTGCCGGCGACGTACACCGCGGAGCCCACGCAGGACGGCGAGCGCGAGGTGACGCTGCGCCGCGTGGGTGACACCGCGGTCCTCACCAGCGTGTACCACGTGCCCGAGGGCGCGCACCCGGACTTCGCCGCCGTCGACGTGCTGACGCAGGTGATGGGGGACCACCCCTCCGGCCGCCTCTACAAGGCGCTGGTGGAGGCGAAGAAGGCGTCCAACGCGGGCGCGTACAACCTCCAGCTCCGCGACCCGGGCGCCCTCGTCTTCAGCGCGGAGATGCGCGAGGACCAGCCGGTGGCCGCGGCGCGCGAGGTGCTCCTGAAGACGGTGGAGGACGCCGCGCGCACGCCGTTCACGGAGGAGGAGGTCACCCGCGCGAAGACGGCGCTGCTCAAGGCCACGGAGCTGATGCTCAACAACTCCGAGCGCGCCGCCATCCAGCTCTCCGAGTGGGCCGCGACCGGCGACTGGCGCCTGCTGTTCCTGCACCGCGACCGCGTGGAGGCGGTGAAGCCCGAGGACGTCACCCGCGTGGCGGCCACCTACCTCAAGTCCAGCAACCGCACGCTGGGCACCTTCCTGCCCACGCCCAAGCCGGACCGCGCGGAGATGCCGGCCGCGGTGGACGTGGCGAAGATGATGGACGGCTACAAGGGCCGCGCCGCGGTGGCGCAGGGCGAGGTGTTCGACCCGTCTCCCGCCAACGTGGAGGCGCGCACCCAGCGCGGCGAGCTGCCCGGCGGCATGAAGTACGCGCTGCTCTCCAAGAAGACGCGCGGGGAGATGGTGAGCGTGTCCATCAACCTGCACTGGGGCACGGAGGAGGCGCTGCGCGGCAAGGTGGACGCGGCCTCGTACGCCGGGAAGATGCTGATGCGCGGCACCACGAAGCACACGCGCCAGCAGCTCCAGGACGCCTTCGACAAGCTGAAGGCGCGCGTGGGCGTGGACGGCAGCCTCACGGGCGGGTCGGTCTCCATCGAGTGCCCGCGCGCCAGCCTGCCGCAGGTGCTGGAGCTGGTGGCGGAGGTGCTGCGCGAGCCCTCCTATGACGCCAAGGAGTTCGCGCTGCTGAAGCAGGAGCGCCTGGCGGAGCTGGAGTCGCAGCGCAGCGAGCCGGACATGCAGGCCTCCATCGCCCTGTACCGCACGCTGTACGCGCACTACCCGAAGGGGCACCCGAACTACGTGCCCACGCTGGACGAGCGCATCGCCGGCATCCGGGACACGACGGTGGAGCAGGCGCGCGCCTTCCACAAGGCCTTCTACGGCGCGTCCCACGCGGAGCTGGCCGTGGTGGGCGACTTCGAGCCCAAGGACCTGGTGGCCCAGGCGGGCACGCTCTTCGCCGGCTGGAAGAGCCCGGCGCCCTACCAGCGCGTGCCGGAGGTGTTCGCGGCGGTCGGCGGCAAGCCCCTCTCCGTGGAGACGCCGGACAAGGCCAACGCCTTCTACTTCGCGGGCCAGCCGCTGCAACTGCGCGAGGACGACCAGGACTGGCCGGCGCTGATGCTGGGCAACTTCATGCTCGGCGGCGGCTTCCTCAACTCGCGGCTCGCCACGCGCATCCGCCAGAAGGACGGCCTGTCCTACGGCGTGGGCAGCAACATCGACCCGGGAGACCTGGACGCGGTGGGCCTGTTCATGACGTACGCCATCTACGCGCCGGAGAACGCCAGCCGGCTGGAGACGGCGATGCGCGAGGAGATCACCAGCGTGCTGCAGAAGGGCTACTCCGACGACGAGCTGAACAAGGCCCGCGCGGGGCTGCTCGAGTACCGGCAGGCGGCGCGCGCGCAGGACGGGGCGCTGGCCCGCAAGCTCTCCAGCTACCTGTTCCTGGGCCGCACCCTCGCGTTCGACGCGACCCTGGAGCAGAGCCTGGCGAAGCTCAAGCCGGAGGACGTGCGCAAGGCCATGGCGCGCCACCTGGACTGGGACAAGGTGACGCGCGTGAAGGCCGGTGACTTCGTCGGCGCGGAGAAGCGCGCCAAGGCCCCCGTGAAGGCCCCCGCCGCGCCCTGACGTCCGAGCGGGGCCCTCACCGGCCCCGCGCAATCACAGACAGCCGTGAGGAGCCCCGGTGCGCGAGTCGGCGCCCCGGGGCTTTTCTTGTCCGCTTCCGCTGGCGGGGACCACCCGGTGGCGGGAAGGACGAGGGCGCGGGGAGGCCCGTGCCCAACGTGCCACGCGAGTCCTTTCCCCAGGTTCGGGATGGCCGCGCTCCCGTGAGCCACGCGCCGTCGACGGTCTCCGTGGGGAACTCCGCTGGAGCACGTCGCCAGGGGGCGGAGGCTCCATCCCCAGCGGCTCACGCCTCGCGGGGTGTGCCCTCCAGCGTGGAGGCCTGCGCCTGCTGCGTGCGCGCGCGCTGACCGAGGAAGGCCGCGAGCCACGCCAGCGCTCCGGCGGCGGCCACCACGCCACCCATGGGGCGCGCGGTGCCGTCCTCGAGCGCGCTCACCGCCCACGACGCGGCGGCGGCGGACGTGAACTGGAGCGCGCCCAGCAGCGCGGACGCGAGCCCCGCGTGCGCGGCGTGCCGCTCCAGCGCGATGGCCGCGGAGTTGGGCCCCACCAGGCCAATCGTGGGCACGAACAGGAACAGCGACGCGGCGATGCCCCACAGCCCGCCCACCCCGCTCCACGTCACGGCCATGACCCCCAGCGCCGTCACCGCCGTCAGCGTCAGCGCCAGCCGCAGCAGCCGGGGCAGGGCGAACATCCCCAGCAGCTTGCGGTTGAGCTGCGCCATCAACACCAGCCCCACCGCGTTCGCGCCGAAGAACCAGCCGAAGTCCTGCTCCTTCACGCCGTGCAGCGAGATGAAGACGAAGGGCGAGCCGGCGATGTACGCGAACATGCCCGCGTACGCGAAGCCGCCCGCGAGCGCGGGGCCCACGAAGTCCGGGTCCTTCAACAGCGCGCCCACGCGCGAGCGCATGGAGCGCCCCGCCACGTGCGCGGGCGCCGTCTCCGGCAGCACCCGCAGCGACGCGACGAGCGCCACCGCGCCAATGCCAGACAACACCACGAAGATGGCGCGCCACCCCGTGTGCTCCAGCACGAAGCCGCCCAACAGCGGCGCGAGCACCGGCGCCACGCCCACCACCAGCATCAGCCGGGACATGGTGCGCGCCGCGTCCGCGCCGGACCACAGGTCGCGCACCACCGCGCGCGGCGCCACCAGCGCCACCGCGCCGCCCAGCGCCTGGACGAAGCGCATCGCCACCAGCGCCGTCGCCGTGGGCGCCAGCGCGCAGCCCAGCGAGCCCAGCACGTACACCGCGAGCCCCACGTACAGCGGACGCGTGCGCCCGAAGCGGTCGATGAGCGGCCCGGTGAAGAGCTGCCCCAACGCCAGCCCCGCGAAGCACGACGCGAGCGTGAGCTGGATGGCCGCGGGCGAGGACTGGAGCTCCAGCGCGATGCGCGGCAGCGCCGGCAGGTACATGTCGATGGACAGCGGCGCGAACGCGGTGAGCGTCCCCAGCAGCAGCTCCAACGAGAGCGTTCCCGACGCGGTGGGCTTCTTCGACGGAGGACTCATGGGTTCCCGGGGGGAGGAGGGGAGGGGACGGGCCGCTCGGGGCGCGCCGCCACCGGGCCGGGGTGGCTCGGGTGGGCACGGGCGGGGCGCGCGGCGTTGCGGGGCGTCGTCATCGTCGTCCGCTGGATACCGGTGCGGGCCCGGGAGAGCCAGCCCGTCGCCCCCGGTGCGGGCCCCGGCGCGCGGCCCCGCCCGCCCACCTGGCCTCCACGGCGGGAAAACCCATGGAAATCCAGCCAGTTGAAGGCAGGGGAGGGGAGCCCACCCGGCGAAGGCCCGGATGTCAGACCCCTCGGCTATTCATTCACCCGTCGCGCACACGGAGGGCGTCGGACCCTTGGGAAATCCCGAGCTCGGGTCCTCCGTCGCGCCCTCACCGCACGGCCTGGGTCCGTCCTCCGTGTGTGCGACACCATTTCGTCGGATTGCCATCCAGGCTGGAGGGCGCGCCCACGTGGAGTGGGCACCCACCTTCCGGAGGATGGCCGGTGCGCGCGAGGCAGGCAGCTCCTCAACCCCTCCCACTGCCCGCCTCGCGCGCTCCCGTAAACCTTCCCCGTGCTTGCCAAGGGCGTCCGCCGGAGACATACGGACGCCGCGGGTCGCGGTACGCCGGTCAGGTCCCGGCCACCCCCAGCGACCCCGCGTGAGCGATGGGACTCCGGTACGACGTCATCGTGGTGGGGCTGGGACACGCGGGTTGCGAGGCGGCGCTCGCCTGCGCGCGCATGGGCCTCTCGACGCTGGGCATCACCCTCAAGCGCGAGCGCTCCGCGGTGATGAGCTGCAACCCCGCCGTGGGTGGCACCGCCAAGGGACACCTGGTGCGCGAGCTGGACGCGCTCGGCGGGCGGATGGGCCGGGTGGCGGACCTGGCGGGCACGCACTTCAAGACGCTCAATGCCTCCAAGGGCCCCGCGGTGCAGGCCACGCGCATCCTCTGCGACCGCGACGCCTACGCGGCCCAGATGCAGGCCGTCCTCTTCTCCGAACCGGACCTCACCGTGCGCGAGGGCGAGGTCTCCACGCTCCACGCGGAGGGCGGTCGCATCACCGGCGTCTCGCTGGGAGACGGCACGTACGTCGCCGCCTCCGCGGTGCTGCTCACCACGGGCACCTTCCTCCAGGCGCTGATGCACGTGGGGGAGAAGAAGGAGGTCGGCGGCCGGCTGGGCGACGAGGCGGCGAAGGGCCTGTCCGACTCGCTGCGCGCGCTCGGCTTCACCCTGGGCCGCTTCAAGACGGGCACGCCGGCGCGGCTCGCGCGCGCGAGCATCGACTGGGACGCGGTGGAGCCGCAGCCCGGTGACTTCCCGCCGCGCCCCTTCTCCTGGCGCACGCGCGAGGAGTGGGCCGCGGGCGTCCCGTTCCCGCGTCAGCCCGCCGTCACCTGCGGCCTCACCTCCACCACGGTGGCGACGCACCGGGTGCTGCGCGACAACCTGCACCGCTCGCCGCTGTACCAGGGCGAAATCGTCGGCCGGGGGCCGCGCTACTGCCCGTCGCTGGAGGACAAGGTGGTGCGCTTCGCGGACCGTGAACGGCACCAGGTGTTCCTGGAGCCGGAGGGTCCCGCCTCTCCGCTGGTGTATCCGGCGGGCCTGTCCACCAGCCTGCCCGCGGACGTGCAGCTCGACTTCCTGCGCACCATCCCCGGCCTGGAGGCGGTGGAGGTCGTGCGCTACGGCTACGCCGTCGAGTACGACTACGCGCCGCCCACGCAGCTCCACCCCACGCTGGAGACGAAGGCCGTGGCGGGCCTGTTCTTCGCCGGGCAGCTCAACGGCACGTCCGGCTACGAGGAGGCCGCCTTCCAGGGCCTGTGGGCCGGCATCAACGCGGGCCTCCAGGTGAAGGGCGAGCCGCCGCTCCTGCTCGGCCGCGACGAGGCGCACGGCGCGGTGCTGGTGGACGACCTCGTCACGAAGGGCGTGGACGAGCCGTTCCGCATGTTCACCAGCCGCTCCGAGCACCGGCTGCGCCTGCGCGAGGGCAACGCGGACCTGCGGCTGGCGCGGCACGGGCACCGCGTGGGGCTGTTGCCGCGCGAGGCGCTGGAGCGGGCCGAGGCGCGTCAGCGCGCGGTGACGGACGAGGTGGCGCGCCTCAAGCGCACGGGGCTGGCGGCGAAGCTGCGCCGGCCGGAGGTGACGTACGCGGGGCTGGTGGAGGAGGGGAGGGGAGGGGAGTCCGCGGTGTCACCGGACGTGGCCGAGGAGGTGGAGGTGGAGGTGAAGTACGAGGGCTACATCGCCCAGGCGGCCCGCGCGGCGGCGCGCGAGTCGGAGTCCACGGACCGGTGGGTGATTCCGGAGGGCTTCCGCTTCAAGGAGGTGCGCGGCTTGAGCACGGAGGCGGCGGAGAAGCTGACCGCGCACCGGCCCTCCACCGTGGGCCAGGCGCGCCGGATTCCGGGCCTGACGCCCGCCGCCGTGTCCCTGCTCCTGGTCGCCCTCAAGCGCGGTGCGGGGCAGCCGGAGGGCTGTGCATAGCCCGTGGATGATCAGAACAGGGGCTGTGGACAACGTGTGGGAAACTCTGGGGAGATGAATCCCCTGAATGATTCCAGTGGGTTATGGGACCCCTGGCGGTGGAGGCGCTGTGGATAACACGCGGTTCGCAGATCTGCTGGCGTCCGGCTGCCGGGCGCTGGGCGTGCAGGTGGGGGAGGACGTGGGGCCCCGGTTGCAGCGGCTGATGGGGGAGCTGCTGAAGTGGAACGCCAAGGTGAACCTGACGGCCATCACCGCGGAGGAGGAGGTGCTGGAGAAGCACTTCCTGGACTCGCTGGCGGTGCTGCCGGAGGTGACGGGCGCGGCGTCGCTGCTGGACCTGGGCGCGGGCGCGGGCTTCCCGGGCATCCCGTTGAGGATTGCCCTGCCGGGGCTGGGCGTGACGTTGGTGGACACGGTGGGCAAGAAGGTCGCCTTCATCAAGGCGGCGGCGGCGAGCCTGGGGTTGCAGGGTGTGCGGGGGCTGCATGCGCGCGCGGAGGGTTCTCCGGAGAAGGAGGGCATCCCTCGCGCGGAGGTGTTGATCGCCCGCGCGTTCATGGACCTGTCGGACTGGCTTGCGCTGGCGCCCGCGTACGTGGAGCCGGGGGGGCGCGTGGTGGCGATGCTCGGCAAGGCGCAGCCGGACGCGGAGCTGGCAGCGCGAGCGGCCGAGCGTCAGCTCCGCGTCGTCTCCGCGCGGGCGTACCGGCTGCCGTTCTCCGGCGCCGAGCGCCAGGTCGCGGTGTTCGCGAAGGCGTAGCGGGCGACGCAAATCCGGCGCGTGATTCCACGGGGAGTCTCGCGCCGCGCAAGGATTGCGTGACGCCATGCGGGCAACTTGTGTCGGGCTTCAGGGGTGAGCATGTCTTGTCCTGGAGCACGAGGGCGAGGCGGCTTCCTCGCTCGGTAGGCTCCGCGGCGGAGGAGGACACGCATGAAGCCGCTGCCCGTGAACGGCGCTTTCGTCTGGGGAGATGACGCTCCCTGGGATGGACCCATCGCGGAGGCCCTGCTGTCGCGAGTCGAGTTCGAGCGACGCTGGGGGCCACCGCATGCCAGCGACCTGGAAGGGAAGGGGCTGGGGCCGGAGGAGTTCTGGGGTTGGCGCGCGCCCTGTGGCTTCCAGTTCTTCGTCCGCTACCTGCGCGACGAGGACACCTTCAGCATCTTCGCCGCGGTGGATGAGCTGGACCACGCGCTGGCCCACCTCGACTGGTGGCGCGGCGAGGTGCGGTGGCGACTGGACGAACACATGCCGCGCCGGAAGCTGGGCTGGGCGGTGTACCGACAGGACGACACGGGCAACCGCCACGACGTCTGTGTGATGGCGAGCCGTCCCCACGCGGAGTGCTTCGCGCGGCTGATGGAGGCCCGGGCGCACAAGCAGTGGTACGGCGTGGAGCTGCGGGGAGCACCGCCCTTCCGTCCGCCGCGCCCCCGCGACGGGTGGTTCGTCATCCGGCAGGACGAGCACGGCAACCGGGCCGAGGTGGCTGTGATTGCGAACGAGCGCCGCGCGCGCGAACTGGCGGCGGCGCTCGAGGCGGAGCCTCGACACAAGCAGGCCTACTTCGTGGAGCCGGCGGAGACGAAGGGCTGAGCGTCGCAGCGCGAGCGGACGCCACGAGCGGGGGAGGGTGTCCCCGCTCGCGACCGCCCCGCCACGGGGGCGAGGCTCAGCGGACGACCCCCACCGCCCGACGACGACGGGGCCTCAGCAGCCACAGTCCCAGCATCACCGCGCCCAGGCTGCTCGCGCCCGCGCCGCCCGCCTGGCACCCACCGCCCCGTCCCTGCGAGGGCTCCTCCGGCTCGAGAGGGGTGCCCGGCTTCTGCACGATGAGGGAGAACGTGCAGCTCCGCTGGTGGTCGAGCTGGTCCTTCGCGGTGACCGTCACCGTGTACGTGCCCACCGTCAGGCGCGTGCCCTTCTCGACGGAGAACGAGAGGGTCGCCTCGCTGACGAGGTCCTCCGCCGTGATGTCCGGCCACGTCGCCGCCGCCTTCCCGTCCGCGGTGTCCGCGAGCAGTCGCTGCGTGTCGGGACAGGTGAGGTCGGGCGGGAGGGTGTCCCGCACCTCGACGGAGAAGGTGCATTGCTTCTGGTTGCCCGCGGAGTCGCGCGTGGTCACCGTGACCTCGCGCGTCCCCAGGGGCACGCGCTCGCCCTGCGCGGGAGTGCTGCTCAGGCTGGGCGTGGACACCGCGTCCGACGTGTACGGCCAGTCGAAGGACAACGCGGCGCCGTCCGGGCCGGTCGCCTCGCTGACGAAGCCCTTCGGACACTCTCCGAGGATGGGCGGCGTCGTGTCCTCCACGATGACGTCGAAGACACACGACGCCGTGTGGCCCGCGCCGTCCCTGGCGGTGGCCGTGACGGAGGTGGTCCCCAGGGGGAAGAGCCCGCCGGAGCTCGGGTCGTAGGTCACCTCCGGCGTGGAGGCCACGTCCGTCGCCGTCACCATTCCGAAGGGGATGTGGACATGGTTGCCGCGCGAGTCCCACGCCTCCCTGCGCAGCGACGGCTCGCCGCAGGTGATGGTCGGCGGCTGCGTGTCCCGCACCGTGACGTCGAACGAGCACGTGGCGCTGTTGCCCGTCGCGTCCAGCGCGGCGACCCCCACGGACGTGGTGCCTTGAGAGAAGGAGCCGCCGGACGGATGGCTGTAGCGGACCACGGGCGACGCATCACGCGTGTCCGTCGCCGTCGCACGAGGGAAGGTCACCGTCTGCCCGTAGGTCTGGGTGGCCTCCACGGTCACCGCCGCGGGGCACGTCACCACGGGCGGCTCGGTGTCCTGGACGGCGCGCTTCATCGCCCACAGCTCCGCGCCCGCGCCGCGGGTCCACGCCTGGAAGAACACATGCGTGCCCGCGACGGCCAGGTCCGTGGGCGACGACGAGTCCGGCCCCGGGGCCAGGTCCGCCACGCGCACCGTGCCCTCCGTCGTGCCGTCCGTCTGCCACGGCTCGAGGCCCGACACGCCGTCGGACGCCGCGAAGAGCAACGGCCCGTCCGGCCCCACCGGCACGAGCGGCCCCGGCGTGCCCACCGCGCTCGCCGCGCCGGGGTTGAGGTCCGTCACCCGCACCGTGCCCGCCTGTGTCCCGTCGCTCGTCCACAGCTCGTAGCCATGCGCGGCGTCGAAGGCCCAGAACCAGAGCGCGCCCTGGAACGCGGTGAGCCGCGTGGGCAGGGTGAGCGAGTCGAGCACGCCGAAGCTGGCCACCAGCACCGCCGCGCCACCGTCCGTCTTCCACAGCCGCGTCGGCGTGTTGGACGCCTGGGTGACGAAGTAGACCTGTCCGTCCACCACCGCCGAGGTGAGCGGGCTCGTGGCGAGGGGAGAGGTGCCCTCGAAGCGCGTCAGCAGGCGCGTGCCCGCCACGGTGCCGTCGCTCGTCCACAGCGCATACCCATCCGCCTGCGTCTCGGCCCAGAAGAGCACCTGGCTTCCCAGCGCCACCATGTGACGGATGGCGGGCGCGGAGGCGTTGTTGGAGGTGAAGACCTTCACCTTCTGCGTGCCCGGCCCGGAGCCGTCGCTCGTCCACAGCCACTCGCTGCCCAGGCCGATGCCCGCGGCGAAGAAGAGGCGCCCGTTGGCGTTGACGAGGAGGCGGGGATTCAGGTTGAAGAAGCTGTCCTGCACCGTCGCCACCGCGCGCGTGCCCTCCGGCGTGCCGTCCGTCTTCCACAGGGCGGAGGGGCCGTTCGCCTGCGACCCGGTGAAGCCGAAGAACAGCTCCTGGCCGAGCGCCACGGCGGGGGGTGGCTGGCTGGCGGCATAGGCGGACTTCGGCAGCTTCATTCGCTGGAGGGTGCGAGTGCCCCGGGGGCTCCCATCCGTGCGCAGCAGGGTGCCGCTGTGGTCCGCGGCGTCCCGTCCCCCCTCGTCCTGACGCCAGATGAAGACCTGCCCCCCGGTGGTGTCGATGGCGCGGAAGCTCGTGCCGGGGGTGCTCGAGAAGTCCTCGAGCCGCGTGGTGCCCTGCGCCGTCCCATCACTCATCCACAGCCGCTCGTCGAGCGGGTTGAACGTGTCGCCATCCTTCACGGCGAAGACGAGCGAGCCGCCCACGTTGAGGCCCTGCCGAGGCATCGCGCTGTTCTGGGTGCGGATGACACGACCCAGCGACGCGGTCCCCTCGACGGTGCCGTCACTGCGCCACAAGGCGCCCCGGAAGCTGGAGATGAAGAGGCGCCCTCCCTCCAGGGGATGCACCCGGTAGCTGGAGTAGCTGTTGCCGGGGATCGGCAGCTTCTGGGTTCCCGCGACGGTGCCGTCCGTCTTCCACAGCGAGGACTCGACGGTGCTGCTCGACCAGAAGTAGACGCCGTCGGGAGTGGCCGCCACGACGGTGCCGGTGGAGAAGGTGTCGGGTGACGAGGTG
Source organism: Myxococcus dinghuensis (assembly GCF_024198235.1). Lineage (GTDB taxonomy): Bacteria > Myxococcota > Myxococcia > Myxococcales > Myxococcaceae > Myxococcus > Myxococcus dinghuensis. Next base: position 18,705 of record NZ_JAKCFB010000028.1, read on the forward strand.
GTCACCCGCCGCGTGCCTTGCGCGGTGCCGTCGCTCACCCAGACCTGGGCGCGGCGGTTTTCATCGTCGGCGGTGAACCAGAGTCGCGTGCCCTGGGCCACCAGGTTGCGTGGCAGGGAGTCTTGCGTGCCGGGGCGGAGGTCGGTGACGCGCGTGGTGCCGGCCACGGTGCCGTCGGACCTCCACAGCTCCTGTCCCGTCTGGGCGTCCCATTGGGCGAAGTAGAGCGTCCCGTCGACGACCACGTGGGGGACGCCACCCGAGGTGCTCGGAGAGGATTGGAGCGACAGCAGTCGGAAGGTGCCCTGCGCCGTCCCGTCACTGCGCCACAGCAGGTAGCGGTAGTCCTCGATGCCCTGGGTCTTGAAGTAGAGCAGGGTGCCCGTCGAGAGCAGCTCGAAGGGGCCGTCGTACCCGTCGGCGTTGTCCGGCATCACGTCCTTGACCATCACGGTGCCGGCCTGCGTCCCGTCGCTCTTCCACAGCTCCCGTCCGTTCGTGGAGTCGGTGGCGACGAAGAAGAGCGTGTCACCCACCCAGGCGAAGGTTGGCTCCGCGCGGGTGTTCCCACCCCCCATCACGACGCGGGAGGTCCCGGCGGTGGTGCCATCGCTCCTCCACAGCTCGAAGCTCCGCGACGGCGCGCCGGAGGACGTCATGAGGTAGAGGGCGCCGCCGTGCTCCGTCATGAACGTGACGCCGCCGGGCATCGACGCCACCAGCGACGTGCCCTCCGTCGTTCCATCCGTGCGCCAGAGCGCCTGGGTGGCGTAGCTCGGCGCGGTGCGAGCCGTGAAGTAGAGCTGGCCTCCCAGCACGGTGAGGTTCGACGGATAGGACGGCGCGGGGCCTGGGAGGACGTCACGCACGAGGGATGTCCCCTCGAGCGTCCCATCCGTCTTCCACAGCTCGACGTCGTCGGTGCCGTCGTTCGCCGCGTAGAACGTGTGCGCGCCGAGCGTGACGAAGCCCTCGGGGGCGAAGCTCGGAAAGGAAGACGCGTCCACGGGGAGTTCACCCGGGAGCAGGTCCTTCACCAGATACGGCGTGCCGATGACGAGCGCGCCGCGTGTCTGCTCCAGCGGAGTGGGGGGCGTGGGAGGGGCCGCGGACTCGGACGTGTCCGCGCAAGCGGCGCCGAGAAACGAGGCCAGCAACGCGCTCGTGAGCGTGATGGGTTTGGGTGTGGTCATGGGGGATGTGTGGAGAAACGGGGCCTGCGTGGAGAGGATTTAGCAGCTCCCATGCCAATGCATTCGAGTGACGGATGCCCCGCGCGCGTGGCGGAGATGCCACGGTGTGCCGCTCACGGCCCTCCCCGGGGATGCCCGGTGTGTGCATGGGGCAGCACGTGAACCGGACGGCGTGAACGTCGAGACACACCTCGACGGGGTGGCCTACGCCTCGTCGCGCCGACGATGGTGCGCGCCCGAGCCGCGCGCCCGGCACCCGCTGTCTTCGGGGGCCGCGAGCGTCGGGGACAGGGGCACGATGGTGGAGCACGTGCAGCTCCGGCCGTGACCTGCCGGGTCTCCCGCGATGACGGTCACGACGTGGACGCCTTGCGTCAGCCGCGTGCCCGTCGCGAGCGAGAACCCCCGTGAACGTCGCCAGCAGTCCGCTGGTGGGTGCAAGGGTTCATTGGGCTGTGGGCGAAAGGAGCGCGGCAAGCGCACCTGGGTGGTTGTGATTGCGAACGAGCGCCGCGCGCGCGAACTGGCGGCGGCGCTCGAATTGGGGCCACGACCCAAGCAGGCGTGGTTCGTGGAACCGGCGGAGACGAAGGCCTGGGTGTCTGCTTTTCGCCGGCGGGCGTTGGGTGTCCGCGCGACGTCAGGGGATGGAGCCCGCGCCGCGCCGGCGACGAGGCTTCATCCACCACAAGGTGAACAGTGCCAGTCCGAGGCCGAGCGGGCGGGTGTCGCCGGCCTGCTGACACCCTCCGCCTCCGGACTTCACGACGACCACGGAGAAGGTGCAGCGCTCGGTGTTGCCGTGGAGGTCCCTGGCGGTGACCGTCACGGAGTGGGTCCCCACGGGCAGGCGGGTCCCCTGCGCGACCGAGGTCTCGAGCACCACGTCGGTGACGACATCCCGCGCGTCGAGGGTCGGCCAGGTGGCGGTGGCGTGTTGGTCGTCATCGGCGACCAGCCGTTGGTTGGCGGGGCAGGAGAGGGAGGGCGGTCGTGTGTCGCGCACGGTGACGTCGAACGCGCAGGTGGCGCGATTGCCGACGTCGTCCGCCGCGGTGACCCGCACCTCCGTCGTGCCCAGCGGGAAGATGGTTCCCCAATAGGAGCTGTAACGGACGAGCGGCTCGGAGCCTCCCTCATCCGTCGCGGTGGCGCGGGGATGGCGCACGCGTTGGCCGAAGGGGCCCGTGGCCTCCACCACCTGTGACGGGGGGCAGGTCAGCACGGGCGGAGTGATGTCCTGGACGGGGCGCTCCAGGGCCCACAGCTCCCTTCCGGATTCGGGCGTCCACGCGAGGAAGAAGACCTGCCGTCCCGCGGTGAAGAAGTGGGACGGTGAGGAAGAGAGGGGGCCCGGCGCGATGTCCGCCACGCGCACCGTGCCCTCCGCTGTTCCATCCGTCTGCCACAACTCCTCGCCGGACGGTCCATCTGAGGCCGCGAAGACGAGCGGCCCGTCCGGTCCGAGCGACACGAGCGGCCCGGGTCTCCCCGTCGCGCTCTCGGGCCCCGGGGCGATGTCCTTCACGAGCCGGGTCCCCTCTGTCGTGCCGTCGCTCGTCCACAGCTCGTAGCCATGCGCGGCGTCGTTCGCCCAGAACCACACCGCGCCTCGCAAGGGCGTGAGGTGCGTGGGCGTCGCCTCGGGGGTGAAGGCCTGGAAGGTGGCGACGACCGTGGCCGAGCGGCCGTCTGTCTTCCACAGTTGCGCGGGCGCCCCGCCGGCCTGGGTGATGAAGAAGCACTGCGCTCCGACCACCGCGGTGGTCTCCGGACCTTGCGCCAGATGAGGCCCCGGTCCCTCGAACGTTCGCAGCAGACGCGTGCCTTCCGGGGTGCCGTCGCTCACCCACAGCGTGGGGCCTTCCTCCTGGGTTTCGGTCCAGACGAGGACCTGTCGGCCCAGGGGGAGCAGGTGGAGCACGGGCCGGAGCGAGGAGTTCGTGGACGCCGTGACGGCGAACTCATGCACCGGCCGGGTTCCCTCCGCGCTGCCATCGCTCACCCACAACGACTCACGCGCGGGGCTCGCTCCCGCGACGAAGAAGAACCGCTCTCCGGTGCTGGCGAAGAGCCGGGGGAACACACTCTGGGACTCGTGGTCGAGCAGCGGGGTCACCGCGACGGTGCCCTCCGGAGTGCCGTCGCTCTTCCAGAGCGTGGAGGGGCCGGGCCAGAAGGGCGTCTGGGGATTGACGAAGAAGACTTGCTGTTGGAACGCGATGGCGGGAGGTGGGTGGAAGACGTCATACGTATGCGGCGGCAGCCGTACCGTCTTCAGGACCTCCGTCCCGTCTGGACTCCCATCCAGTCTCACCAGCTCGCTGACCAGGACGCCGGGCTCCAGGACGGCGGAGATGTATCTCCAGACGAAGCCCTGGCCACCGACGATGCCGAGAGACACCTGCGCGGTCGAACGCGACAGCGGAGGGGTCGCGAGTCGCCCGGTTCCCTCCGGTGTCCCATCGCTGCCCCACAGCAGATCTCCGAAGGGCTGGGTGGGGTCCACACTGCTAGGCAGCGGGAAGACGAACCTGCCCCCCAGGTTGATACCCGTGAGCTCACCCACTCCGTTCACTGGGAATTGGGTGACGCCGAGCGAGGTGGTGCCCTCGGGCGTGCCGTCGGTCGACCACAGGTACCCTTCGGGTCGTGAGATGAAGAGGTGTCCCTCGCCCGTCGGATGATAGTCGAGGCTGCTGGCGAGAGGCGGGGGGACGAGCAGCTTCCGCGTGCCTTCCCCGGTGCCATCGGTCGTCCAAACGGAAGTCTCCGCGGGCGTGCTTCGCGCGAAGTAGACACCGTGGGGACTGGCGCCGACGACGCGCGACGACGCCGGGTCACCGGACACGAGGCCGGTGACCTGATGCGTGCCTCCGGCAGTGCCATCGCTCACGAAGACCTGCTCACGCTGCTCGACGTCCTGGGTGGTGAACCACAGCAGGCCCTGGCTCGACACGAGGTCGCGAGGCAGGGCCTGCTTCGTGTCGGCGTCGAGCGTGACGACTCTCGATGTCCCCGCCAACGAGCCGTCCGTCGACCACAACTCCGGCCCCGTCTGGGCATCCCACCGCGCGAAGAAGAGCCTTCCCGAGACATCTACCGGTCGGGCGTCGTGGGGTGTGTCGGAGGGGGATTGGAGGTGCAGCACGGAGAAGGTGCCTTCGGGGGTGCCGTCGGTGCGCCACAACAGGAGCCGGTCGTCCTCGATACCGGGGGTCTTGAAGTAGACGAGGTCACCGGACGCGACGACATCGAAGGCGCCTGGTCCCCGAGCGCCGTCGTCCGGAAAGGCATTCACGACCATTCGCGTGCCCGCGGTGGTGCCGTCGCTCCTCCACACCTCGCTGCCCAGGGGTGGGGTGCTGGCGATGAAGAAGAGCGTGTCGCCCATCCAGGCGAAGGCGCTCTGGAACCCCGGGGCGTTGGGGTAGGCGTAGGAGGAGCGAGTCCTGTGGGCGTACACCTGCGTCAAGCCTGACGTGGTGCCATCGGTCTTCCAGAGTGTGAAGCCATCCTCGCCGCCGTTGCCATTCGCCATCACATAGAGGGTGGTGCCTCGCGCCGTCACGAAGGCGGGCCTGTCGTTGAGCATGCTGACGATGTGGGTGCCCTCTGGAGTTCCATCCGTCCGCCAGAGCGCGACGGTGTCCAGGAGGTCCGCCGTCCGCGAGGTGAAGTAGAGGGCCCCACCCATCACCGTGTAGTTGCCGGGATGGGACGGCCACGGACCGGGGACGAGGTCGCGCAGCGGCGAGGTTCCCTCGAGGGTTCCATCGGACTTCCACACCTCGATGTCGTTGAACTGGTTCATCGCCGTGAAGAAGGTGAGGGGCCCGAGCGTGACGAAGCCCCTGCGAGACGGCATGTAGGGAGAGAGGCTTGGGGCGGAGGCGCCGGTTGCGACGTCCTTCACCAGATGCGGCGTGTGGAGGACGAGGGGACCGAGCTGGCTCCGCGTCGCAGGAGGCACATCGTCCTCCGGAGGCGACGAGGAGGGGCCCACGCATGCCATGCCGACGCAGGTCGCGAGCAGCACACCGCACAGGGTGATGGATGGGGATTGGCTCATGGATTCGCGGCGCCTGTCGCCTGCGACGGCACGCGCCCTCGCTCGTGGAAGACCCCTCACTCTATTCATTGCTCACGGCGTGTCGGACCTCTCGCGGGGCCTTCACGCAAGTCGTTGCGACCTGAAGGTTTTTCGCGGACCTCACGCCGCTCTGAACGGAGGCAGGGATTGTCCGTCCCCGGCGTGAGTTGGCGCGAAAGGGCGGTGACGGTGGAATGGATTTCCTCCAGGGCTTCGTCATGGAGGATGAGGAGCGCGCGGAGATGTGTGAGTTCGAGGGAGCGCGCGAGCCGCTCTCACGCGCGGAGGTGGGTGCATGGACACGGTGAAGCTGCGCGTGGCTCGGCCGACGCGGAACCTGGCGGAAGTGGTGCGGTTCTATCGAGAGGGATTGGGCTTCGAGCTGTTGGGTGGCTTCGAGGACCACGCGGGCTTCGATGGCGTGATGCTCGGGCACCGGGGCGCGCCGTACCACCTGGAGTTCACGGTGGAGCGGGGACACGCCTCGCCGCGCGCGCCATCCGAGGACAACCTGCTCGTCTTCTATCTCCCGGAGCGCGCTGAGTGGACGGCGCGGGTGCGTCGCATGCGTGACGCGGGCTTCGAGCCGGTGCGCTCGCGCAATCCGTACTGGGACGCGAGCGGCGTGACGTTCGAGGATCCGGACGGCTACCGCGTCGTGCTCTATCAAGGAGCGTGGACGCGTTGAGCGCTCCGAGGCCGGTTTTTCGGCCTCGCGCGCTCACATGGGTTGCAGGGCCGACAGCGCGTCGCGGATGAGCGCGCGGAGCGCTGGCTCGGCGGCTCCGGGTGCGCAGGCGAGGTACTCGCGCACCGCGGTCCACGTCTCCAACGCGGGGCCCGCGCTCGCGATGGCCTGACGCTCGGCTTCGTCGGCCACGCCGCGGGTTGCTTGCGTCGCGGTCCACAGCGCCGCCTCGAGCGCCGCGAGAATCACGCGGCCCGCGCCCACGCACCGCGTCCTGCGTTCGCACACGGACCGCGAGCCGAGGGACTCATCCGCGTACAGCTCCGCGGCGGAGAGGTGTCCACGCAGCCGCGAGTGATGCGCGCGCAGCGTGAGCGTCGTGTGCTCGGTGGGGTCGTCCAGCCAGTCCTTCAGGGTGGTGAACGCGTGCTCGGTGATGGGCGAGCGCGCGAAGGCGCGTTGCCACCGTTCGTCCTGAGGGACGCCGCTCCTCCACAGCGCGAGGGAGGGCGCGGCGACACCGAACGCCGCGAGCACCAGCGGCTGTTTGCCCCAACGCGACAACCCCCAGACCCAGTCCGCGAGTCGCGCTCGCGTGTCCGTCGTCAGGTAGTGCCTCAACGCATCCAGCTCGGGCGACTCACGCATGTGTCCTCTCCGTGCTCGGTGTGGACGGAGGCTTGAACGCTCGCGGTGCCGAACCATTTTGGATTCGTTTCCGCGTGGAGGTCGCGAGGTGCAGCGCCCTCCGGTCGGGGTGACTGACGCGTGGGACGGGGCTCCATGCGAGCGACATGAGAGCAGTGTCGCGACACTGGTGGCCGGCCTGACGGCGAAGCGGTGCCTGGGTCGGCTTCTTCTTCACGAGCAAGCGGGCACCTTCACGTCCGCGCGCTCAGCGTCTGCGGGAGTGAGCGCTTGGGTCACGGAGCGAGGCCGCGGATGGACTGGAGTGAGGAAGCGGCCCAGCGCTCGATGGGGATGAATGATGCGCGGGTTCCAAGGAGACGACGCTCCTGGCGCAGGGTCATCCTCATGATGAGAAGGGGAGGGGAGGGGCGCTGGGGGACAAGCCGGGGAGGGGAGGGGACGGGCGTCGGGTCCTTCCTTGGGTTTCTGCGGGCGAACTCGGGCGACGCTGTGCTCGGGGCGGAGCGCTTGGGGCGGATGCTTGCTCCCTCCAGACCCGGTCGAGTGAGTGCATATCGCCCGAGCATCCAGTCGCCCCCCATGCACGAGGGTGTGACGGCTGCGGGTGGCTGCGCGGTGGCCCACGGACGATGCGCGCCTTCATCGGGGACTGCGATGACTCCGTGCGGTTCGTGGGGCGGTTCATCTGGGAGCGCGCTTCCACCAGGTTCCACATGGAACCCATCGCCGTCCGACCGGGACTGATGGGTGCCGAGGTCGATGGGGAGGTCTTCGACCCCTCCGTCATCGAAGGGTCGCGCGGTAGCGGTGGGGTCGTGGAGTCCAGTCGCCGAGGGATGCCACCGCACCCATCCGAACAACCGAACTGCCGGGCGTGGCATCGGCACGGATGCGGGCCCGTGAGCGCGGTTCCATGAGGAGCCGGAGCATGTCCGCCGTCGATTGACGTCGTGCCGCCATGGCGTCGGGGTCCGACGGTGCGCGACTTCGCGTGCTGGGTGCGGGCGACTCGTGATGGCTGGGGTGCGGCGCATGCGGGCGGCGAGAGGTGCCGGGGTCCATGTGGCCCGTGGGGCTGGGCGACCTGCCCGGCTTGTGATGGCGAACGGGTGCGGGGTCCGATGTTGGGGACAGGTCCCTCATGCATGAGTTCGAGTCGGGACCTGGAACGATTCACCTCGGGGTTGGGGTGGCGCCGCGATGAAGGTGATGCGGGTCTCGTGGTTCTCGGCCCCGAGCCGGGTCGCCGCATGCCGTGTGGGGCGCTCCGAGTTCGTCCATCCGGCGAAGGCGCAGTCGAAGTGGAGGCCGTGCGGCGACTGACCTCGGGCTGGATTCGCGGCGCCGATGCTCCCTCCGGGTTCCCGTGGGTGGCGACGGTTGGCTGCCCCCCACGGGTCGCGGTGGCGCCCCAACGGTGGCCACTTCCGCTCCCGACCTCCGGCCTGACGGTGGATGCGTTCCACGTGGAACGCGCTGATGCCTGGCTGCTGGTTCGCCGGGCATGGCGCCACATCGCGGTGCCACCGCCGACCCTGACCTGGAGGTCCACGAGGGGGGAGGAGACCTGTTCGTGAGTTTCTCATCGGTGATGCCTCCGCTGAACTCGGACCGGTGTCGCGCGGAGGGCTGCCCCCGGGTTGTGCGGCCACCGACCTCGAACTCGCAGGCAGGTGCGAAGAGGTCCGCTGGCCGGACCTGCGTTCAGCGTGGAGCGGGTGCCTCCGTGCCGGACCTGCGTGGCGGTGGCTGCGCATCGCGATGCGCTTGCCGGCTTCCTGTCCGGGGCAGGTGGAAGGAAGGGGGACATGGCTCGCCTCCGCGTTCCACGTGGAACGGGCCGACACCTGCGCGCACCTGCATCCGCCGACCTCGGACCCATCGCGGGTCGTGTCGATAGCGGGTGGCTGCGAGGCCTCGGGGGCTTCCTCCCGGTTCCACGTGGAACCTGTGGATGGGCATGCCGCGAACCCAAGTGGCGTCCGACCGCATGTCGGCGCCGCCACCAACCGGAGTCGACCGTGCGGACAGTTGGATGGGCGGCGCGCCGACTCCCGGCGGGTTCCACGTGGAACGGGTCGGTGCTTCCCAAGACAACGGGAGGCGCCGCCACCGGGACCTTCGAACAGGTGCCGGACGGATGCGGGAACTGGGGCTTCGCGTTCCACGTGGAACTCGCATCACGGTCCGGGTCCGAGTCCGCGATGCGAGGTGCGGCTCACCGCGTGGCGCGAACCCCTGAAGTGGCTGACCGGTGAGGCCTGATGGCGCGACCGCGTTCATGCATCTGGAGCGGTCGGGTTCCAGGTGGAACGCGCATCGAGCCCAGACCCTGAGGACTGGGGTGGAGGGAGGCCTCGCGGCACGCATCCGGCGCCGCCCCGATACCCGCGAAGCACATCGTTCGATGGTCGCCCCGTTCCACGTGGAAGTCGCATCGCGGCACATGAGGATGACGGGATGGAACTCATTGATGGGTTCCACGTGGAACAGGAGGTGAGCACGGGACCTGGTCGCCCTGCCTCATGGGGTTCAGTGGATGGGGCTGCGCTGGCTGTTCGTGGGCGAGGCCGGAAGGCACCGATGTGGTCCGCACCGTGTTCCACGTGGAACCCTGGTCGGGTCCGGACGCCGGCTCTTCGGGGCCCGCCCGCGTGCTCGTTCCATGTGGAATGCGGAGGCGTGCGCGGTCGATGTCGACGACCTCATCGCCGTGCGGCTTGTCGTTCCAAGAGACCCGTTGCGGCGTTGGCGCAGCGGTCCGCGAAACCGGGCGGCGAAGCGCACGGGGTGTTCCACGTGGAACGCGGTGAGCCGGCGAAGGTGCCACCACGCGCGGTCGCTGATGGCGCGTTCCACGTGGAACGCGAAGCCGGATGGCGGTGAGCACATCGCGGCGATGTTGGATGCGCGTGGAGGCGATGCGCGGTGATGGGCGGTGTGCTGGCCGCGTTCCGCGTGGCTGGTGATGGGGGAGCATCGCGACGGCTGCGGGAGCGCGGCAGGAGGCGATGCGTGGTGGACCTCTAAGTGGCCATCCGCGTTCCACGAGGAACAAGAAGGTGGATGGCGGCGAGCCCTCCTTGCGATGGCGTGGCCTGGTGCTGAGGTGAAGCGTGCTGGAGGTCAGCGCGGTTCGCCACGTTCCACGTGGAACAGGAAGCGGTGATGCGGTGGTGGTGAGCGCATCCCGGCCTGGGCTGCGAGCGCGACCAGAAAGCGATGAGTGGTGGGGCGTTGAGGGCGTTCGGGTTCCACGTGGAACGTCTCGCTGGTGGTGCACCGGAGATGAGTGGTGGCGGCGGGAGGTTGGCGTGGCCCTCCGCGTTCCACGTGGAACAGGAAGCGGTGATGCGGTGGTGGTGAGCGCATCGCGGCGATGACGTGGATGAGCGCGGAAGTGAGGCGCAGTGGATGGCGCTGAGGGGGCGTGTTCACGTTCCACGTGGAACAGGAAGCAGCGATGCGGTGGTGGGCGCATCGCGGTGATGACGTGGATGAGCGCGGTAGATGCCGCTGGGGGGACTTGGCGTTCCACGTGGAACAGGAAGCAGCGATGCGGTGGTGGTGAGCGCATCGCGGCGATGACGTGGTGGAGGCGGGAGGTTGGAGTGGCCCTCCGCGTTCCACGTGGAACGGGAAGCAGCGATGCGGTGGTGGTGAGCGCATCGCGGCGATGACGTGGATGAGCGCGGAAGTGAGGCGCAGTGGATGGCGCTGAGGGGGCGTGTTCACGTTCCACGTGGAACAGGAAGCAGCGATGCGGTGGTGGTGGGCGCATCGCGGCGATGACGTGGATGAGCGCGGGTAGATGCCGCTGGGGGGACTTGGCGTTCCACGTGGAACAGGAAGCGGTGATGCGGTGGTGGTGAGCGCATCCCGGCGATGACGTGGTGGAGGCGGGAGGTTGGCGTGGCCCTCCGCGTTCCACGTGGAACAGGAAGCAGCGATGCGGTGGTGGTGAGCGCATCGCGGCGATGACGTGGATGAGCGCGGGTAGATGCCGCTGGGGGGACTTGGCGTTCCACGTGGAACAGGAAGCGGTGATGCGGTGGTGGTGAGCGCATCCCGGCGATGACGTGGTGGAGGCGGGAGGTTGGCGTGGCCCTCCGCGTTCCACGTGGAACAGGAAGAAGTGATGCGGTGGTGGTTGAGCGCATCGCGGCGATGACGTGGATGGGCGCGGAAGCGATGCGTGATGGGGGCTGGCGAGTCCCTCCGCGTTCCACGTGGAACGCGAACGCGGAGGGACGAAGGACGACGCCAGGCGCATCCCGACCACGGTTCCGGTGCGCGGTGGCATCGCGTCGACGATGTGGAGGGGCGCTGGTCCTCCGCGCTCCACGTGGAACAGGAAGCAGTGGTGCGGTGGTGGTGACCGCATCGCGACCACGACATGGGCGAGCGGCATGACGACAACGAGGTGGAGGCTCGCGCGGCACTCCACGTTCCACGTGGAACGAGAAGTGGCGCTGAGCGCATGCCGGTCATGGTTCGTGCGCGTGCCGCGAAGCCGATGCGAGGTGGCTCGCAGTGACGTGCTCCGTGTTCCACATGGACCGTGAAGCAGTGATGCGCACCTCCTGGTCACGGGCTGGGCGGGTGCGGTGATGCGGATGGGTGTCGGTCGTCGCTGAGGTGCTCCGTGTTCCACGTGGACCGTGAAGCAGTGATGCGCACCTCCTGGTCACGGGCTGGGCGGGTGCGGTGATGCGGATGGGTGTCGGTCGTCGCTGAGGTGCTCCGTGTTCCACGTGGAACGAGAAGTGGTGATGCGAACCTCTTGGTCATGGCCTGGGCACGTGCCGCGAAGCCGATACGTGGTGTCCGCTGGTGACGTGCCTCGGGTTCGACGCGGAACGAGAAGTGGCGCTGCGCATGCCGGTCACGGTCCCGGGTGTCCCGCGAAGCCGATGCGTGGTGGCCGCTGGTGACGTGCCTCGGGTTCGACGCGGAACGAGAAGTGGCGCTGAGCGCATGCCGGTCACGGTCCGGACGCGTGCCGCGGAGCCGATACGAGATGCCGCTGGTGACGTGCCCGGGTTCCACATGGAACGAGAAGTGGTGACGAGCACCTCTCAGTCATGGCCTGGGCACGTGCCGCGTGAGGTGCCCCACGTTCGACGCGGACCGCGAAGTGACAGTGCGCGCGTGCCGGTCACGGTCTGGGCGCGTGCCGCGAAGTCGATGCGTGGTGGGGGGCGGCGCGGTGCTTCGGGTTTGACGCAGAACGCGAAGTGACGGTGAGCGCATGCCAGTCACGATCCGGGGGCGTTCTGAGAAGTCGATGCGTGGTGGGTGTCAGCGTGGCGCTTCGCGTTCGACGCGGAACGAGCAGTGGCGATGAGCACGTCCTGGGCACGGCCTGGGCGCGTGCCACGAAGTCGATGCGTGATGGCCGCTGGCGAGGTGCCCCTCGTTCGGCGCGGAACGAGCAGTGGCGATGAGCGCATCCCGGTCTCTGCACGCGTGGGGATGGGGTGGCTTCAGGGTGATGTGCTCCGGGTTCCATGGGGAACGAGAACTCGGACGCGGGGATGTCGATGGACGCATCTCGGCTCCGGCTTGGGTGGGCGCGACAGGAAGCCGATGTGAGGTGGCTGTTGGTCAGGTGCTCCGCGTTCAGTGCGGCGCGCGAAGTGGTGATGCGTGCATCCACGGCCATGGCTTGGGCGCGTGTCGTGAATCCGATGCGCTGTGCATGCCGGTGAGTTCCCCCATGTGGAGCCCGAGCTTGGGTATCGAGGATGGATGACGTCGACGCGGTGAATGGGGGGGCATGCGCGTTCCTCATGGAGCGCGAAGCTCCGATGCGGAGATGCGAGTTCCTCGGCCATGCACTTGGGGGCGTGAGGTGATGCCGATCCCCGATGTGGAACGAGCGTTGCGATACGGAGTGATGGCGACGCGGACGGCTCGACCGTGGCTGCGGAGTGCGGCGTGAAGTCGTCGCGCGGTCGGTGGTGATGTGGCCCATCGCGCTCCACGGAGAGCTGGAGTGGAACTCCCGAGGCCTCGAGTTCAGGGCATGAAGAGGACCTGCGCTCGATGAAGGCTCGGGCCCGCGTGCCCCATGCGGAACGAGATGCTCATGGGGATGGTGTGCCCGCTCCGACCGTGGCGAGGACTCCGCATGAAGTTGCTGAGTAATGGGGGCTGCGCGCTCCGTATAGACACGATGACGCTGGTGGAGTGTCTCCCGGTGGTGGCGAGGTTGACGTTGTGGGCTCACCACGGACCATGAAGAGAGAGTCGTCGGACGCTCGTGCTCAGTGCCGTGCAGCCGCGCCACGGACTGGGTGCGCAACACGCTGTCGATGCGTGGTCGACGCGATGCAGGGACAGGTGCCTCGTTCCACTTGGACCAGGTGCTGTGTGGCGTCCGTTGCGTCATGCGGGACACGCAGCAGGGGACTATTGGAGATGAATCGGCATCGCGCTCACCACTCGGAAGCGTCGATGAGGCGTCGATGCCCGGTGGATGGTGGAACCTGCTCACCATCACGCGAGAACCAGGTGCAGCGCATCACCGATGCGCGAAGACCAGGAGGAATCGGCGTGTGGTCACAACCAATGTGGAGGCGTGGAGTCCGCAGTGCATCCGGAACGCGGACGTGGTCGTCACCCGCGAGCGCTCCCTCACCACCCCATGCATGGATGTGGTCCCACGGTGCCGATGCCCGGTGGATGGACGTCGACCCGATGACCTCCGCGAGGAGCGAGTAACGAGTTGAATGCCGAGCCCAGCGATGCGTGCCGCTGTCGACCAGGGGCTCGAGGGCGGAGTCGATGGACGGCGCGGTCATCCATGCCCAGGTCGGCCCCGTCAGTCCGATGGAGATTGCAGCCCGTGGCGCGCACTTCGCCGGCGCCATGGGAGCTGCTCGCCTCACCAGGTTCCATGTGGAACGCGAAGCCGAGAGGCCCCGCGAAGATGAACGAGTCGTGAGTCATGAACCCGCACCGACCACGGGCCCACGGCCTCCGGCGCACGCACATGAACCCGAATGCAACCCGGTGGCGATTGAGAACCCGCCCGTGTGCACGGAAGCGCGGAAGCAAACCCACGTCGACCACGGAGCCCCTGTTCCTCGTGGAACGCGGACACCCACTCCGCCCACGAACGCACCGTGCGGCCCCGGGGCCACGCGGGGGCGTCTTCCGCCCGATCCAACCCCGCTCCGCCGACCCGACACCCGGCCGTGACGTCCGCCTCCTTATATAGGGGGCTTCCAGGCACCATACCGGAGGGGTCCGACACGGCCTCGCGGACCGCGCGCCTCCCCGCTCGCCCGCCATCCAAGTGCCGTGAATCACTCGGCTTCGTGGGACGAAAACCGGCGCGAAAAGAGTAGCCGAGCAAGGTGTGCCGTGAATTTGATCCAACACCAAACCGCGTGCTAGCAGCGGGATCAGCGCGCAACCGCGCACCGCATCTCGCGCGGCGCCCCGGCACCTGCCGGGCGAGAGAGGATGGGCCTCGTGGGTCGAATCATCTGCATCTCCAACCAGAAGGGCGGCGTGGGCAAGACCACCACCGCCATCAACCTGGCGGCGAGCCTGGCCTCCGCCGAGCGGCGCACGCTCCTGGTGGACATGGACCCGCAGGGCAACGCCGGCAGCGGCCTGGGCCTCAAGCAGGACAAGCTCCACGGCACCATCTACGACGCGCTCCTCAACGGCCGCCCCATGAAGGAGCTGTTCCACCCCACGGAGCTGCGCTACCTCCAGGTCGTCCCCGCCACGCCCGACCTCACCGGCGCCGAGGTGGAGCTGGTCGGCCAGGAGAACCGCGAGTTCCGCCTGCGCGACGCCCTGCGCCCGCTCGCCGCCGAGTTCGACTACATCATCATCGACTGCCCGCCCTCGCTCGGCCTGCTCACGCTCAACGCGCTGTCCGCCGCGGACTCCGTGCTCATCCCCCTGCAGTGCGAGTACTACGCGCTCGAGGGGCTGTCGCAGCTGACGCACACCATCGACCTGGTGAAGCAGGGCCTCAACCCGGCGCTGAAGATGGAGGGCATCCTGCTCACCATGTTCGACGCGCGCGCCAACATCGCGCACCAGGTCGTGGAGGAGGTGCGCGGGTTCTTCAAGGACCAGGTCTTCCAGGTCGTCGTCCCGCGCAACGTGCGCCTGTCCGAGTGCCCGTCGTTCGGAAAGCCCATCATCCTCTATGACATCAAGTCGAAGGGCTGCGAGAGCTACCTCGCGCTCGGTCGTGAGCTGATGAAGCGCGATACCCCCAAGTCTCCTCGCAGGCGGGTGGCCTGAAGCATTCGCGCGCCGCCGAAGGGTCGCCGTGAGCACCCTCGCGGCGCTGGAGTCATCTCTTGGTGAAACCCGACACGCAGAAGCGGGCCCTCGGCCGCGGGCTCTCCGCGCTCATCCCCCAGGCCGCTCCCGGCAAGGCCGCCGAACAGGCCGCGCTCAAGGCCGGCGTCCTCAAGCTCCCCATCGAGGCCATCCACCGGGACAAGGACCAGCCCCGGCGCTACTTCGACGAGGAGAAGCTCAAGGAGCTCTCCGAGTCCATCAAGGCCCAGGGCATCCTCCAGCCCATCATCGTCCGCAAGGACGGTGACGGCTACCGCATCATCGCCGGCGAGCGCCGCTGGCGCGCGTCCCAGGCCGCGGGCCTCAAGGAAGTGCCCGCCATCGTCAAGGACGTCACGGAGGTCCAGGCCTTCGAGCTCGCCCTCGTCGAGAACCTCCAGCGCGCGGACTTGAACCCCATCGAGGAGGCGGAGGGCTACAAGCGCCTGACGGACGAGTTCCGCCTCACGCAGGAGCAGATCAGCCAGCGCGTGGGCAAGGACCGCTCCACCGTCGCCAACGCGCTGCGCCTGCTCGCCCTCCCGGCGGACGTGAAGAACATGGTGGCGGACGGCTCCCTCAGCATGGGGCACGCCCGGGCCCTCTTGGGGGTCCCCCGCCTGCCCGAAATGCAGAACCTGGCCCGTCAGGTCGCGGAGAAGAAGCTCTCCGTGCGTGACACGGAGCGGCTGGTCCAGCAGAGTCGCACCCACGGCAAGAAGGATGCGGGCAAGACGCCGCCGAAGCAGAGCCCGCAGGTGAAGTCGCTGGTGGAGGAGCTCCAGCGTCGTCTGGGGACGAAGGTCCGGTTGACCGAGCGAAGCCCCGGAAAGGGCACCATCGAGGTGGACTTCTTCTCCTACGATGACCTGGACCGGCTGTTGAAGCTGCTCAGGAAGGAGTAGCGCGTGGCGCTCCTTGGCGGGAAGAAAGACGAAGTACCCAGCAAGCCTCTGTTCAAGCGGGAGGAGGAATCCGTGTCGCAGCGCTCTGGTGAGGTTCATACGCTCCTGGGCAAGGGGAGCGAGTTCGAGGGAAAGCTCACCTTCGAGGGGCAGGTCCGCATCGACGGCAAGTTCCAGGGGCAGATCATCACCAAGGACGTGCTCGTCATTGGTGATGGCGCCAAGGTCCAGGCCGAAATCCAGGCCGGCACCGTCATCATCAACGGTCAGGTCGAAGGAAACGTGAAGGCCACGCAGATCATCGAGCTGAAGACGCCGGGTCGCGTGAAGGGCAACCTGGAGACGCCGTCGCTGTCCATGGACCGCGGCGTCATCTTCGAGGGTTCGCTCAAGATGGAGAACCTGGGCAACGCCTCCCGCCCTCCTCCGCCTGGCGGCGAGAAGAAGTAGGCCGTGGGTCGGGGGGCTCACCTCGCGCCCGCCCTCGCGCTGGCGCTCTGCCTGCTGTCCGGCTGCAAGGGCTGCAACGAGGAGGGGGCCTCCCCGGCCACTTCCTCGGAGGGCTCGGCGTCCGGACGCTCGGGCGTGAAGGTGCCCCTGCCGGACGGCTGGTCCGCGCAGGTGGCCCCGGACGACAGCTTCCAGGCGGGCCCGCCCGGCCGCCCGGTGCTGCGCGTGGACCTCCGCCGCGGCCAGGGGGCGCAGCTCCCCAAGGTCGACGAGCTGGCGGAGCGCGTGCGCGCCGAATCCAAGAGCATGGAGGTGTCGCTGGACCAGGAAGAGTCCTCGGACACCTATTCCCTCCTGCGCGTCACCCTGACGCCCAAGCTGGGCGACGGAGGGCTGGGCACCCCGGCTCCCGCCCTGCTCGGCGCGCGTCGCGTGGGGCAGGACCTCTTCCTCTGCGCCACGCTGCCCGGCGCCTCCGGCGAGGACGTGCTCCTGGCCACCGAGGCGTGCCGCACCATCGAAATCCAGACGGCCGCGCCCCGCTAGCGCCGGGTGCCCGCCTGCCCTGGCGCGCGACGTCCGGGCGCGGAGGGCATCTCCTGGAGGCGCGACTCGCCGTCGCGCGTGGGGATGCCGAGCTTTCCCCCGGGAGGCGTCATGGACGACTGGAGACAGAACCTCGTCGAGGACGACGCGGGCGTGCGGGACGTGCTGGCGCACTCGCGCCGGGTCGCGGTGCTCGGCATCCGCTCCGAGCGCTTCGCGCACAAGCCCGCGCATGCGGTGCCGGCGTTCCTCCAGGCCCACGGCTACGACATCGTCCCGGTGTCGGTGCACGGTGAGACGGAGCCCATCCTGGGGCGTCCGGTGTACGCGGCCGTGGCGGACATCCCCGGGCCGGTGGACGTGGTGGAGGTGTTCCGTCGTCCAGAGGACATCGACGCGCACGTGGACGACCTGCTGGCGAAGCGGCCCCGCGCCGTCTGGTTCCAGCTGGGCATCCGCAACGACGCCGCGGCCGAGCGCCTGGCCCGCGCGGGCATCCGCGTGGTGCAGGACCGGTGCATGAAGGTGGAGCTGATGCGCCTCCTCGAGGCGCGCGCACGGGCGGGTGTCCCCGGTTGACTCGCGGCGCGAGGGGGCAGGCAGGCGCGGGGCGCGGATGAACAACGGACGGGCGCCGGGCGTCTCACGCGTTATGGAAGAAACGATGGACCGGTGGCCTCCGACCTCGGGACGATGGGTGCACTTCCGTGCACGCCGTGTCGCCTTCGTCACGCGGGGACTTCCCGAATCCGTCGCGAATCCATAACCTGCAGTTCCCCGGCCCGTGATGGGTGAGCTCCCTCCCATCCAGGACCTCCACGCAGTGCCCCGCAAGGAGTCCCCGCATGTCGTTCACCGGAATGCTCCCCCTTCACCTTGCCACCGTGGACCTCAGCCCCGTGGGGGAGCGGATGCTGGCCGCCGGGGGGCTGGCCGTCACCGTCCTCGCCGCGCTCTGGTACGCGTGGACCCGCCCCGTGGCCCAGCCGGTGCCGGTGCGCGTCTCCTCGCGCCGCCAGCCCAGGCGCTAGTCCCGTCGTCGTGAAGACCGCGATGGCCCGGTGGAAGGGCCATCGCCTCATGCCGCACCGCGGAGCCAGGACACGCAGGCGCGAAGCGGTGGCCGCTGGAAGGCGGCCCGCCCACGCGCCCGGTCCTCCTCACTCCTTCAGCGCCAGGGACAAGGCGAAGTCACCCGCCTCGTCCGTCCACCACGCCGCCAGGCGCAGGCCCGCCTCCGCCAGCTCCTGCTCCACGCGCGGCTGCTGGAACTTGCAGCTCACCTCGGTGCGCAGCACCTCGCCCTCCGCGAACTCCACGCGGCGGCGGAGCGTGGTCAGCCACACCGACTGCGTGCGCCGCGACACCAGCCGCATCTCCACCCAGTGGTGGTGCTCGTCGAAGGGCGCGAAGTGCTCGAAGGCGTCCGGGTCGAAGTTCCCGCCCAGCTCGCGGTTGAGCACGCGCAGCACGTTGCGGTTGAACTCCGCCGTCACGCCCGCGCTGTCGTTGTAGGCCGCGTACAGCCGCTCGCGGTCCTTGATGAGGTCCGTGCCCAGCAGCAGCCCGTCCCCCGGCCGCAGCCCCGCGGACAGCTCCCCGAGGAAGCGCGCGCGCTCGGGCGGCTTGAGGTTGCCGATGGTGCCACCCAGGAAGGCCACCAGCCGGCGGCCTCCCTCCGGGAGGCGGTCCAGGTGGTGGTGGAAGTCGCCCACCACCGCGTGCACCGCGACGCCCGGATATTCGCGCGCCAGGGACGCCGCCGCGCGGCGCAGGAAGCCCTCGCTCACGTCGAAGGGGACGATGCGCGACAACTGCCCCGCCTCCAGCATGGCGTCGAGCAGCAGGCGCGTCTTCTCGCTGGTGCCGCTGCCCAGCTCGATGAGCGTCGTCGCGCCGCTCAGCCGCGCCACGTCCCCCGCGTGGGCGAGCAGGATTTCGCGCTCGCGCCGCGTGGGGTAGTACTCCGGCAGCCGGGTGATGTCGTCGAAGAGCTGGCTGCCCCGCTCGTCGTAGAGCCACCGGGGCGACAGCTCCTTGGGCGAGCCGCACAACCCCCGCAGCACCTCCTGCCGCAGCGCGCGCTTCGCGTCGCCGGGCCGGACGTGGACGTCCACCCTCACCCCGGGGACCCCGCGCACCTCGTTCCCCGGCATCTCCTCTGGCTGCACCGTCACCCTCATCCCGTCACCTCCCGTCGCGTGCACACCGGAAGCCGGCGAAGATCTGCCGGCGGATGGGGAAGTCCCAGTTGCGGAAGCCATTGCGCACCGCCACCGGCGCGCTGGCCCAGGCCCCCCCTCGAAGCACCTTGTATCCGTCGCCGAAGAACACCTCCGAGTACTCCCGATACGGGAACGCCTCGAAGCCGGCGTAGGGCGTGAAGTCGCTCGCGGTCCACTCCCAGACGTCGCCCAGCAGGCCCCAGACGCCCTCCGCGCTGCGGCCCTCCGGGTGACTGCCCACGGGGCGCGGGCCCCACGCGTCTCCGCCCAGGTTGGCGTGCCCGGCGGTGGGCGGCGCGTCGCCCCACGGGTGCGCGCGCGCCACGCCGTCCCCCCCGTGCGCGGCCCGCTCCCACTCGGCCTCCGTGGGCAGCCGCTTGCCGGCCCAGCGCGCGTACGCGTCCGCCTCGTACCAGCACACGTGCTGCACGGGTTCGTCCCACGGCAGCCGCTCCACCTGGCCGAAGCGCCGGCGCAGCCAGCGCGAGCCCTCCTGGGCCATCCAGAACTGCGGGTGGCGCAGGCGCTCGGCCTGGACGAAGTCCCAGCCCTCCGGGTGCCACCAGCGCGCGTCGTCGTAGCCGCCGGACTCGACGAAGCCGCGGTACTCGCCGTTCGTCACGGGGTGCGCGTCGAGGAAGAAGGGCGACAGCGCGCGCGTGTGCGCGGGCCGCTCGTTGTCGTAGGCCCACGGGTGTTCGCTGCCCAGGCGCGCCACGCCGCCGGGGATGAAGACCTCGTGGCGCGGCACCGGGCCCGGGTGGGGCCGCGGGCTCGTGGGCGGGAGGCGGTACTCCACCTCCGTCATGAGCTGGAGCGTGGCGGCCAGCGTCTCCACGTGCTGCTGCTCGTGCTGCGCCACCATGCCGAAGACGTAGCCGCCGCGGAGCAGGGGCGTGTCGCCGCGCTCGGGCACGCCGTCCGCCAGGTGCTCGCGCACGGCCTCGCGCACGCGCGCGGCGTAGGCGAAGGCGTCCTCTGGCGGCAGCAGCGGCAGGGCGGCGCGCGTGCCACGCGGGTGCTGGAACGCGTCGTAGATGCGGTCGAACGCGGGGTCGGTGAGGGCCGGCGCTCCCAGGGCGCGCAGCAGCCACTGCTCCTCGTAGTTGGCGACGTGCGCCACGTCCCAGATGAGCGGCGACATCAGCGGCGAGTGCTGCCGCAGCAGCGTCGACTCGGGGAGGCCCGCGAGCATGCCCAGCAGCCGGGCGCGCGCGGCGCACAGCTCCCGCCAGGCGCGCGCCTTCCACCCCGGCTCCGCTCCGACGCCCGCGCGAGGCGCGCTGCTCCATTCATCCGCGATGAGGGACATGTCGGTCCGTAGGGTGGGCGCGCTCCGGCGCGGAGGTAAGTCCCCGCCGTCCACGGCCGGAGGCCGCCGTGCGGGAATGTACGTTTCCCAGGCGGGAGGCCGACTTGGCGGGTGCCGCGTCGGTCCGCTCGCGCGGCACCCGTGACGTCCGCTCCGCCGCGCGACGCGGGGCGCGGGGCCGGCGCGCGCGCGAGTCGACCCCGGAGGGCGCGCGTCGCGCTCGCGGGAGGGCCGCCTTATCTGTCCACTTTCGCCGTGTCCGCCCGGGCGCCGGTCGCGGCCGGGGGAGGGCGCCCTTATGCTCCGACCATGGCCAGCGCCGAGAAGCACAGCCGTGTGCTCGTCGTGGAAGACGAAGACGACATCCGCGCGGCCATCGCGGAGATTCTCGAGGGCGAGGGCTACGACGTCACCATCGCCACCAACGGCCGCGAGGCGCTGGAGGAGCTGGAGGACCCGCGCTACGCGCCCAGCCTCATCCTGCTCGACCTGATGATGCCGGAGATGAACGGGCACGAGTTCCTCGCGTACCGCCAGGGCCAGGCGCGGCTGCGCGACGTGCCCGTCATGGTGCTCACCGCCGTCACCACGGACATCCCCTCCGGCGCCAACGGCCTCCTGCGCAAGCCCTTCTCCGTGGAGGAGCTGCTGGACGCCGTGCGGCAGCTCCTGCCCATGGCCGCGTGAGGCGCGCGCGCGCCCGCCTCACGGCCCGCGCGCCACCGCCAGCAGCGTCAGCGTGCGCGAGCGCTCGTCCCAGGCGTAGTCCAGCACCAGCCCGTGCCGGGCGAGCACGTGCCGGAAGGTGCCGGGCTCCGTGGGGATGGCGCCGCGCACGGACGCCTCGCCCAGCCGCTCCAGCGTCGCCTGGAGGTCGACGAAGGCCTCCGAGGGCATGCGCCCCACCTCCCGCCACGCCTGGGGCGAGTAGTGGATGCGGTGGGGCCCCGGTGGGCGCTGGCGGGCGTGCTGCGGCATGATCAGCCGTTCTCCCATGCCAGTCGCGTGCCCACGCCTGAGTGCGCGAGGACTCGCCTGGAGGTGCGGGCGGGGGCGGCGCCAGGCTGAAGGAGTTACAGCAGGGCAGGCGAGCGGCCGGAAGAAACGACAGGCGAGCGGGCGTGGGGGATTGGTCGCGCGGCCGTGGAGGGGCCGGCGCCCCGAGCCGCCGCCGCGCCCCGGCTGCCCGCCCGCGTCCCGCGTGGCCACGTTGCTCCATGGGGGCGAGCGTGGCCCCGGACAAGGAGAAGCCATGGCACGGCGGAGGTACACCCCCTGGTCTGCCACCAACGGGCTTTTGTTCGGCATCGTCGCGGGCGTGGTGCTGGCCCTGTCGGAGGTGGTGCTGGCGCTCGCCGCGGGGGAGAGCCTGGCGCGGCCGGTGCGCATGGCCGCGGGCATGGTGCTGGGCCCGCCGGCCTTCGGCGCGGACTACCCGGTGGGGCGCCTGGTGCTCCCCGCCGTGCTCGTCCACCTGGCCCTGTCCGCCATCGCCGGCGTCTTCTACTCGTTCCTGGACGCGATGCTGCCGCCGGATGGCCGTGGCCGCTGGGAGTTCCAGGCCGCGGTGGGGATGCTGTTCGGCATCGCCGTGTGGTTCGTGGGCTTCCAGTTCGTGGCGCGCGGCTACTTCCCCTGGTTCCTCGACGTGCCCCAGTTCCCCCAAATCGTGGTGCACGCCGTCTTCTTCGGCCTGCCGCTGTCCCTGTTCTTCACCGCCGCGGAGCGCCGTCGCGCGCTGCTGGACGTGATGGAGGGCGAGGGCGGAGACACGCCCCTGGCGTGAGCGCGCGGAGGGAACGCCGCGAGGCCCGCCACCGTCCAATCCCGAGGAGGCAGACCGTCCACGGCGTCGTGTCCCGAGGCCCTCGCGAGGGGCACGGCGGAGGTGCGCGCGAGGGTGTCGCGCTGCGTCGCGCGCGTTTGAAAAAACGCTGAAGGTATGGTGAAAGTACCCGACCTTCAGGGTTATCTAGGGGCCACCGAGGTGCCTGGAGCCAGGGCCCTCCTCTCGTGGACGACTGACACACGCATGGACACAGAACTGGCGAGCATGCTGGGAGCGGCGGCAAGGGCCGCCCGGGTGCGGATGGGGCTGACGCAAGCGGATGTGGCCGAGCGCATCGGCATGGCGTCGGAGGTCTACGGGCGCCTGGAGCGTGGCCACATGCTGCCCAGCGTGCAGAACCTGCGGCGGCTGTGTGTGGTGCTCAGCGTCCCGCCCCACGAGCTGCTCGGCCTGGGAGACGACCTGGCGGCGCCCCCGCCGGCGAAGGACAAGGGCGGGCCGAAGGGCCGCGAGGACGACACCCCGGAGATGCGCCGGCTGATGCGCAACCTGCGCAAGCTGTCCCCGGTGCAGCTCAAGCTGATGAACCTGGTCGCCTCCGCGATGCAGCAGAAGAAGAAGTAGCCCGCCTCCCAGGCCTCGACCCCCTCACCAGTGGTCGACCACGAACAACCCCGCCTTGACCGAGTACATGAACTCGGACGCGGGGACGGAGTCGTCCAGGGGGCGCAGCCTGCGCTGGGTATGCGTCCCCAGCCGCGCGCAGATGGGCAGGGTGAAGCCCTTCTTGAGATACAGCTCGCGGGGGAGCCGGGTGGAGTTGGGCGCGTCCGGGACGACCTGGATCTCCGTGTATTGGACCTCCAACCCCGCGGCGTCCGCGTACACCCAGCCCGTGAGCAGGCTGCCCTTGGGGAAGGTCCGCCCGCCGTAGACCCGGCTGGTGATGGGGCCCGGCTTGTAGGGAGGCTGCGGGATGTCGAAGCCCTTGCGCTCGTCCCAGGAGGCGTCGACGAAGAGCCAGTCCTGCTGGTTCGGGTAGAAGACCTTGGGGTAGCCCGAGTACTGGTTCTCGCTGAGCCACTCGGTCTGTCGTTCCAGGACCTCGGGCGGGCATGGACCCCTGCGGGGCCGCTCTCCCGGGCCGGGACCGGCGCCGGGCGCTCCCGCGCACTGGAGGCTGGCGGCGGCGGCCATGCCCACGGTGCAGCGGGCCAGCGTGTCACGCAGCCGGCGAGGGGCTGGAGGGGACCTGGGGTGTGCGGGCGTGTTGGCGGAGGGCTTCACGGTCTGCTCCTTCGGGGGTGGGGTGGGCGCTACGGAGGGCTGGGGGGCCGGGGGTGACGGCGGGGCTTTCGTCGCGGCGACGGGGGCCGCGGTGAGGCTCGGCCCGAGGGGCGTGGTGCCGGCTGGACCGCCCGCCGGGCCCACGGCGGCGACGCGCGGGCTCGGAGGGGACGCGGAGGGGGGGCCTGGGTGGCGCGCCGAGGTGCTCCAGCCCACGAGGCCCGACAGGCCGATGAGGGCGACCGCGCCCAAGAGGCCCCAGGCCCCCCGCGAGCGCGTCGGGGGCGTCTCGTGGCGCGGCGTGGACTCCGGGGGCGAGGAGGGCACGGTCCCCGTCGCGGCGGGGACTCGGGGATGGAGCGGGACGTCCCACTCCGCGGTGGCTCCCCGCAGCGCCGCCTCGAGGGCTTCGTGGAGCGCGGCGCCGTCCGGGAAGCGCGCCTCGGACTGCTTGTGCATCAACCGCCGCGCGAGGGCCTCCAGCGCCTGGGGGACGCGCGGATTCAGGGAGGACGCGGGCGCGGGGTCGCGCGTCTCGATGTACTCGACGAGCAGCTCGCGCGGCAGGGTGCGCGAGTACGCGGGCGCACCGGTCAGCACCTCGTGGAGCGTCACGCCCAGGGCGTACAGGTCGTCCGTGGCGCGGAACGGGTAGCGCGCGTCCGGGCGCGCGTGGTGTTCGCGCTGGAAGCGCAGGGCCTCCGGGCTGCGGTACTGGGGCGTGCCCGGCGGCAGCGGCCCCTCGGTGAGGGGGCGCGATTCGGCGTGGTCCGCGCTGCCGAAGTCCACCAGCACCGGCTCCTCGTCGTCGGCGCGCACCAGGATGTTGGACGGCTTGAGGTCGCGGTGGAAGACGGTGCGCGCGTGCAGCTCGCCGAGCGTCCACGCCAGCCTCGAGAACAGGCGCGCCACCCGGCGGGCGGAGGGCGCGGAGCGCTCCACCCAGGTGGCGAGCGTGGTGCCCTCGACGTAGTCGAGGACGACGTAGTGGTAGCCGGTGCGCGCGTCCGGCCACCGGCCGTGGGCCCAGACGCGCACCACGTTGGGGTGGGCCGCCTGGAGCAGGCACGCCAGCTCCCGCGCCGCGCGCGCGTCCGTCTGGTTCAGGTCCTCGCTGCCGGGGCCTCGCAGCGCGAACTTGAGGGCGTGACGCTGACCCGCGTGCTCCACCTGGAACACGGCGCCGAAGGACCCGGCGCCCAGCTGTCGCTGGATGCGCCAGGGGCCCACCTGCATTCCGGGGCGGAGCCCGAGCGGATGGTCCGTGTTCATCGGGTCGACACCTCCACCCGGCCCCTCACCGTGACGTGTCGGGAGGTCTCCCCGTCGAACAGGTGGAGGACGAGCTGCGCGCCGTCGGCCAGGGCCTCTGGGGCGGGGACCTCCAGGAGGATCCGTCCCGCGGCCCGGGGGCGATGCATGGGCACCTCCTCCTGGAGGGGGTGGATCCGGAGGCGGGCTCCCCGGTGCTCCAGCTCGATGCGCTCCAGTCGCCAGGGCGCCGCGTCCGAGGGCTGTGTCAGGTGGACCTCGAGCGCGGCGAAGCTGGTGGAGCGGAAGACGCGCCCACCCGAGACCTGGGGCTGGAGGGTGGCGACGCCGTCGAACGACTCGACGATGAAGCTCCCCTGCGTGAGGGCTCCCCCCAGGTCCTGGGTGTGGAGGACGGCGCCGAAGCCGCCCGTCTCCTCGCAGCGCCGGGCCAGGTCGAGCACGCGCTGCTGGAGGGCCTCCGGCGCGAGCGGGGTGCGGGAGACGCGCAACTGGAGGTCCAGCGTGGCCGGGTCGCTGACGAGCGCCAGTTGCAGGCGCTGGGGCATGAGGCCATCCGCGAAGCGCACGGAGACGAGCACGCGCTCGCGGGGCGCGAGGTCCTCGCGAGGCATGAGGACGAGGGCGCGCTCGGTGACCTCCAGCCGCTCGAAGCGCTCGCGCGACGCGCCCACCTCCACGCTGGAGGGCACCAGGGGCGAGTCGAACAGCAGCACCGTGGCGGTGTCCCCGGCCACCGCCACCACGTGCGTGCGCTCGGGCGTGTCCGCCGCCAGGGTGATGTGACGCTTGCGCATCTTCGGCTCCAGCGCTGCTTCTCCCGCGACCGCTGCCATACCTGACAAGGTGGCAATCACCAGCATGACCCGAGTAATAGGTTGGAGCAAGGGCTTGTGACCTCCTGGGTCGGCACCCTAGCAGGAGGGGCCCACATCCCGTGACCAGGGAGGTAGGAGCCCCCGTCGGGGCTCCCAGGTGTCACGGCGCCGTGCAACCTCTCGGAATCCGTGGGGGTGATGCGCTCAGCGGCGCTGTGTTGGCTGGGAGCCCTGCTCCGTGGGGGTGCCCTCGTCGGGGGGCTGCTGTTCCCCGGCGGGAGGTTGGGGCAGGGGCCAACCCTCGAACATGGGCCAGGCGCGGTACATGGAGCGGCGCTCCTCCGGGGAGAGGGGGCGCTCGCCCGGGGCTTCGCGTGGCTCGGCGCGCGCGGGGTGGGACGGGGCGCGGCGGTCGTGGGGCACGGACGGGCCCGGCCGGTACAGCAGCACGGAGCCCAGCACGACACACATCAGCAGCAAGGCCGCGATGCTCCAGGTCCGCGCGGGTCCTTCGAGTGTCGGCCGTCGTGTCGTGGTGGCCATGGTGGTTGCCTCAGAAGGTCCCCTGCCGCAGCAGGTCTCCCTTGGAGATGGTGCCCAGCAGGCGGCGCGACCCGTCCACCACGGGCAGCCGCTCCAGCGCCGTCTCGGAGAAGGTGGCCGCCACCTCGCCCAGGGACAGCTCCGGGGTGATGGGCTTCACGGCGGTGTCCATGATGTCCTCGGCGATGGTGGCCTGGAGCAGCGAGTGGTCCGGCAGGTGCCCCTTGAGGTCGTCGAGCACCAGCACCCCGCGGTAGCGCCCCGCGTCGTCCGTGACGTAGAGGTCCTCGCCGGGCCGCAGCTCCAGCAGCACCGCCACCACCTCCTGGAAGGGCGCGGACGGCGACACGCGCTGGTGGATGGGCTTGAGCAGCGCGCGGGCCCCCTCCTGCCGCAGCCAGTGGGGGATGGTGGCCGGCATGCGCACGTTGCGGCGGTTGAGCACGGACGTGTAGAGCGACTCGGGCTCCAGGCGCCGGCTGATGGCGGCGGACACCACGGCGCTGAGCATCAACGGCAGCACCAGCGGGTAGTCACCCGTCAGCTCGAAGATGAGCAGCACGGCGGACACGGAGGCGTGCGTCGTCCCCGCCAGCACCGCGCCCATGCCCAACAGCGCGTAGGCCCCGCTCGGCGCGCTGCCCGGCAGCAGCCTCTCCGCGAGCATGCCGAACGCGCCGCCCAGGAGCGCGCCGTAGAACAGGGACGGCGTGAAGAGCCCGCCCGGCACCCCCGCGCCCGCGCACAGCGACGTCATCAGGAGCTTGGCCAGGGGCAGGATGAGCAGCAGCACCAGCGGCGTGTGGCCCAGCAGGGCGCTGTTCACGGCGTCGTAGCCGTTGCCCAGCAGCTGCGGCAGCCACAGCGAGATGAGGCCGACCCCGGTCATCGCCAGCAGCGGCAGGAAGGGCGCGAGCCAGCCGGCGGCCCGGTCCAGCAGGTCCGACATGACGTTGATGCCGCGCACGTAGAGCGCCGAGGCCACGCCCATCACCGCGCCCAGCACCAGGGCCAGCACCAGCTCGCGCGGGTGCGTCAGCGCGTAGTCGGGGATGACGTAGCTGGGGTGGTCCGCGATGAGCAGCCGCGAGACGAGCGTCGACACCACGCACGACACGACGATGGGGCCGAACAGGTCGAGCGCGAAGCTGCCCAGCAGCACCTCCAGCCCGAAGAGGGCCGCGCCGACGGGGACGTTGTACGCGGAGGCCATGCCCGCGGACGCGCCGCAGGCGACGAGCAGGCGCGCCTGGCCCGGCCCCAGCCGCAGCACCCGGGCGAGCGACGAGCCGCTCGCCGCGCCGGTGGACAGGAGCGCGCCCTCGCGGCCGAGCGGCGCCCCCATGGCCACCGCGAGGATGGAGACGAGCCCCCGCAGCAGCGCCCGGGGCAGCGGGAGCCGGCCGGAGCGCACCCAGATGGACTCGATGATGCCCGCGGTGCCGTGGCCTCGCAGCGGCTGGCCGACGATGAGCGACAGCAGCGTCACCAGCGCGCCGCCCAGCACCGGGATGAGCACGCGCCGCCAGGAGGGGGCCGCCGCCACGCCCGCCAGGAAGTCCTCCGAGCCGCTCCTCCAGAACGCCCCCTGGGTGAAGCGCAGCACCTTGAGCAGGGCCACGGCCCCCAGCCCGGCGATGAGGCCCACCAGCACCACCAGCACCCAGAAGCGCTTCTCCACCGCCGTGAGGCCGCGGAGGAAGTCCCCCACCGAGTGGTGGAAGCGCCGCGCGACGCTCACGCCCGGAAGCCCCCCCTCCGTGTCCGCCCGCCGAGTGCTCACACGGGTTCAACACCCGCGACGTCCCGAGGTCTGGCACGTGCTCCCTCGGCCGCCCAGCTCTCGGTCTCCGAGAGGCCGATACACGGAAGGCCGTGGGCGCACGCGCAATCCGCGACTTCCTCCTCGGCCTGCCGCGTCATGGCCGATGCTCGCCTGCTTCACGCTGACAGCCGTCGGGGGAGCGTGGCAAAGAGGCGCGCACACCCGCTGGTGATGAAGGAACTCCATGTCCACGACCTTGCACGAAGCCATCGTCCAGGGAGATGTCGCGGCCGTCCGCTCGCTGGCCACCCCCGCCGACCTCCAGAAGAAGGGCGAGTTCGGTCGGCTGCCCTTGGGCGTCGCGGCTTCTCGCGCGGGCAGCATCCCGGCGGAGGTGCTCACGGCCCTGGTCGAGGCGGGTGCGCCGGTCGACGCCGCGCAGGGCGCCGAGGACGACGAGGAGGTGGGCTGGACCGCGCTGCACCACGCGTGTCTGCGCGGCACGTTCCCGGACGCGCTCGGCGCGGTGCGGGTGCTGCTGGCCCACGGCGCGAAGCCGGATGGGAGCGGCCAGGACCGCGGCATCACCCCGCTGATGCTGGCGCTCTCCGCCCACCACCTGGGCATCGTCGAGGCGCTGCTGAAGGCCGGCGCCAACCCCAACGCCCCCGTGGCCGGTGGGAACACGCCGCTGCACCACGTCGTCGCGCTGTTCAAGCAGCGCAAGGACGGTGGCTACGAGGAGGACGCGCGCGAGGCGATGGCCACGGACGCGGTGAAGCTCCTGCTGGCGCATGGCGCGGACGCGGGTGGGCGGGACACGGCGGGGGAGACGGCGCTCGCGAAGGCGCTCATCGGTCACCTGCCGGCGGAGCTGGTGCTCGCGCTGGTCGACGCGGGCTCGCCGCTCGACGAGCGGGTGCAGTTGGGCGACGCGAAGCAGCCCATCTTCTTCACGCCCGTGGCCATGGCCATCGGACTCCAGCAGCCCAACGAGGTCCTCACCCGGATGCTCGCGCGAGGCGTCGATGCGTCGAAGCTCACCGAGCACGAGGGCCAGTCGCTGCTGCACTACGCGGCCATGAAGCGCTTCGCGTCGCTGCAGCTCATCCTCCAGCACCAGCCGGGGCTGGACCTGAACGCCCGCGACGAGTCCGGGGCCACGCCGCTGTTCCTCGCCGCGTGGAAGGGCATCGAGGGCGCGGTCGGCCACCTGCTGGCGCAGGGCGCCGACCCGAACATCCCGGACGTGGATGGCAATACGCCCATGCACACGGCGGCGCGCAATGGGTTCGACAGGATCGTCGGCCTGTTGCTGGAGAAGGGGGCCGACCGCGCCCTGCGCAACGCGAACGGCGAGACGGCCGCGGACCGCGCCCGGAAGGCCGACCACGCGGAGCTCGCCGCGAAGCTGGCCTGAGGTCCGGGGCGGCGCCCCCGCGAGCCCTCTCGAAGCAAGGCCGGGGTGGAGTGCTGGCGCCGCACGTCGGGGCGCCGACCGCGCGCTGAACCTCCCAGCGGCCCGAGGTCCCGTGCCGGCGTCGCCCGTTCAGGGGCGGCGGCCGCGCGAACCCCACGCTACGTCGCGGGCCGCGAATCCGGCCCGCGACACCTCCGGCGGACCGGGGTGGCCCCATGACGCGGCCACCCCGGAGCCGGAAGGCATCAGTTGCTGACGAAGAAGTTGAAGCTCTGGACGGTGAAGTTGCCCACGCCGTCCGTCATCCACACGTCGACGGTGTGCGCGCCGTTGAGCAGCTCGCGGGTGTCGAGCGACGCGGTGTACGTGCCGTCCGCCTGCAGCGTGCCGGCGCGGATGCCGGACATGTCACGGCTGAAGCCGATGTTGTTCAGCGGCCCGAAGTTGTCCGTGACGCGCGCGCGCAGGGTGATGGTGCCGCTCACCGTGGCGCCCACGGCGGGGGTCACCATCGTCGCGCTGGGCGCCTGCGTGTCGTAGTTGATGCGGCGCGTGGTGGTGGTGGAGACGCCCGTCTCGGAGGTGGTGACGATGGAGAGGTTGTTGACGCCCGGGGTGAGCGTCAGCGCCGTCTGCACCGCGCCGCCGCCGCGCGGCAACTGGAAGGGCGCGCCGCTGTTGATGCGCACCGTGGTCGCGGACAGCGACTGCACGTTGATGGTGTAGTTGAGCGAGTGGCCCGGCAGCGGGCCGAAGAGCTGGTTGTCACCCGGGTTGGTGCTCACCACCGGCGTGCCGGGGTCCACCCACAGGAAGACGAGCTTCTCCGTCACGTTGAAGGCGCTGTCGGTGGCGCGCACCAGGATGACCTGGTCGCCGTAGTTCACCGGCACCGTGTGCTCCACCGTGCCGTTGCCGAACTCGAGGATGGACGAGGCCACCCACTGCGTCTCCACGCGCACCGGCGTGGTGTCCTGCACGGACGACGTCACCTGCACCTGGAGCGAGCCGAGCGCCGCGCCGTTGACCGGCGCCAGGATGGTGAGCACCGGCGGCACGCGGTCCACCGTGAGGTTCACCTGCTTGGTGGTGACGCCGCCGAAGCTGTCGCGCGCCGTCATCTGGATGATGTTCGGGCCCTCGGAGAGGGTGATGGTGGTGAAGATGAGGCCGCCGTTGCCCGGCGTCAGGACGATGGGGTCCCCGCCATTGATGATGAACGCGGCGTAGATGACGGTGGCGCCCGGCGCGCGCGGCGTGGCGTAGCCCCAGATGTCGAGCGTCGTCTCGCGGGTGAACGCCGGCGGGTTGCCGATGGTCACCATGGGCGTCAGGTGCGGGAACGGGTCGATGATGACGGTGCGCGAGTCGGTGCTGCCCAGCAGGTTGGCCATGGGCGGCGGGCGCTCGATGCCGGAGTACACCGCGCGGAAGTCCTGCGTGCCCGTCACGGTCCAGGCGTCGGTGGGCGGAATCCAGGAGAAGGTGAACAGGCCGTCGCCGTCCACGTCCGCGTCCGCGCCCACGGGCACGCCCGCCACGAAGAAGGTGACCACGCCGTTGGTGGGGCCGACGACGGGGTTGTTGTTCGCGTCGCGCACGCGCGCCGACAGCGTGTTGCCCAGGCCGATGGTGATGTGCGCGTTGACCGCGGGCGCCTGGATGGTGGTGACCGTGGCCAGGCCCGTGACGGGCGGCAGCGGCGGGGTGTACGCGTTGACGCGGGCGGCGCCGGACACGCCGGGCGCGCCACCGGAGGCCGCGGTGAGCGTGATTTCACCCGTGAGCGCGGGCAGCAGGTTGGGGGGCGCCAGCACGGTGACGGTGACGTTGCCCTCGCCGCCGGCGGGCAGGAACAGGCTCACCGGGTTGGGGAAGGACGCCCAGCCGGGCATGCCGCCGGAGGTGCTCAGCGTGTACGTGTCCGCCTGGTAGCCGTGGTTCTTCACGCGGAAGGTGAAGGTGACCTGCTGCGCGGTCGCGCTGCCGATGACCAGCTCCTTGCGGTTCTCGCCCACCACGGTGACCTGCACGCTGAAGTCGCCGAAGCACGACAGGCCCAGCGACGCGAAGGTGGTGGGGATGTCGAACGTCGCGGAGCCCGTGCGCCAGCTTCCGTCCGCGGACTGGCGCGTCTTCAGCCACTCGATGCTGCTGCGCACGCGCGTGTCCGTGGCGGGCTCGCGGCCGGCCAGGCACAGCGCGTAGATGGCGCTGCCCGTCGCCACGTCGTTGGCGGCGGCGTTGGCCAGGTCACCCCAGCCCGGGTTGCCCGGCGAGGTGCGCGCGAGCAGCCGGTTCGCCAGCGTGGTGATGGCGGCGGTGTTCTCCCCGCTGGGGCCGGGGCCCGCGGCCTTCAGGCCCACCACGGCCCAGGCCACCTGGAAGGTGTAGGGCATGCCGTTGCCGGTGGCGGTGGTGTCGTTGTTGTCCAGGTTGGCGCGCAGGTACGCCGCGGCGCGGTCCAGCGCCGTCTGGTACTGCGCGGCGCGCGCCGGGTCCACGCGCTGCTTGGCCTGCGACAGGCCCGTCATGATGCGCGCGGTGGTGGGCACGCTGCCGTGGTCCACCGGGAAGCTGGCGTGGTCGGACGCCCACCGGCCGCTGGCCTCCTGGTTGGCCACGGCCCAGTTGGCCGCCGCCACCAGCGAGCTGCTGTACTGCGTGGACACGTTCTGGTCGTACCCGGCCAGGCCGAACGTCGCGTACGACGTCTTCTCGTTGCGGAACGTGTTGTTGTCGTGGATCCACGAGCCGTTGGCCAGCTGCTGCGCCTTGATGCGCGCGCCCAGGTACTCCAGGTTGGCCGCGTTCGACTGGCCGTTGCTGGAGACGGCGTTCATGTCGTAGCCGTTGGCGCGCGCCGCGGCCAGGCCGAACGCCGAAGCGCCGGCGCGGTGGCACGCCACGCAGCCGTTCTCCGCCGTCCACGTGGCCACGTCGCCACTGAGGAAGTTGATGGCGCGCTGGGTGGCCTGGGTATTGGTCTGCGTCTGCGCCGACGCCGGCGAAGACAGGACGGACACCAGCAGCGCCATCACCGCCGCGAGGGCGGAATGCCGCGGCCAGTGCCGGGTCTGGGTGGGACGAAGCATGGAACTCCCTTGGGTGGATGCAGGCGCCCTTCATGGGCGTGCTCGCGACACCTCCGGGGACTCGTCGGGATGCAAGACGGCCCTCTTGGGCCGGGGAAATCCAGGGTTCCCGGTCCGAAAGGGTGTTTCCACGTGATGAAAAGCGTCCCCCCAGGCAGCGCGTGGAGATGAAATACTCCGATCTCATTGAAACTGTCCAGTAGCCGAAATTCGGACAGATTCAGTGATAACGGGGTTTTATGTGACCCCCACGCGCGTGACGCGTCCGTTGCGGCTGGAAGCGGGGATGGCTCATCCGCCGACGATGTCGAGTGTCTGTCCAACACTCTGGGCGCGAGCCCTGTCGTACAGGGCGCGCGCGAGTGCGAGGTCCTGCACGGCGAGTCCGGTCGAATCGAAGACGGTGACCTCGTTGCCCGTGCGGCCGGGCTGGAGGCCGGCGACGACCTCGCCGAGCGTGCCGGCAATCTGGTCCGCGCGCAGCAGCCCGTCGTGGAGGGGGACGTTGACCTCGCCGGAGTGGTGGGCCTGTTCGGTGTCGTCGATGAAGACGCGGCCCTCGGTGAGGATGCGCGCGTCCAGCTCCTGCTTGCCGGGGGCGTCCGCGCCCATGGCGTTGATGTGGGCGCCGGCCGTGAGCCACTCGCGCTTCACGACGGGGGTGCGCGAGGGGGTGGAGGTGCAGACGATGTCCGCGCCGGAGGCCTCCTGGAGGCTGACGACGCGGCCGCCCTTCTCGGCCTGGAGGGCCTTGGCGGCGGCCTCGGAGGTGTCGGCGAGGAGCAGCTCCAGCTCGCCGTAGATGGCGCGGTGCGCGTCGATGAGGACGCGGGCCTGGACGCCGCAGCCGACGAGGCCGAGCGTGCGCGGCTGGGGCCGGGCGAGGAACCGGGAGGCGACGCCGCCGGCGCAGCCGGTGCGCCACGCGGTGAGCAGGGTGCCGTCGAGGATGGCCAGGGGCGAGGCGGTGTCCGGGTCGCTGAGGATGTAGAGCGCGCGGACGGTGGGCAGCTGGTGCTTCTTGGGGTTCTGGGGATGGGCGTTGACCCACTTCACGCCCGCGGCGCCGTCCAGGTAGGCGGGCATTGCGCGGAAGTCGCCGTCGTACTTGGGGAGGGACAGGTAGACCTTGGGCGGCATGAGCGACTCGCCGCGGCCGTGGGCGCGGAAGGCGCGCTCGACGGCCTCCAGGCCGAGGTCGACGGTGTAGAGGCCGCGCATGTCGCGGGCGGTCAGGATGAGGGTGGGCATGGCGACGCTATATACCCGGATGGCCGGGTGCCGCCGTGTCCCGGCGTCGTGTGAAAGGACTGCAGCGTGGACTTGTCTACGTCCCCCTTGTTCGAGCGGCTCGCGCCGGCTCGCCATGTGCTCATCGCCGGAGGAGGTGGTGGCTTCGACGTGTTCAGCGGCCTGCCGCTGTACTTCCGGCTGCGTGAGCAGGGGAAGAAGGTGTCGCTGGCCAACCTGAGCTTCACGGACCTGGGGCGGGTGGACGCGGAGCCGGTGGCGCCGGGCGTGGTGCGTGTGGACGCGACGACGGCGGGGCCCGCGAACTACTTCCCGGAGGGACTCTTGTCCCAGTGGTTCGCGTCTCGTGGCGAGCAGGTGCCGGTGTATTGCCTCGAGCGCACGGGGATGGCGCCGGTGCGCAAGGCCTACGCGGCGCTGCGCGCGCTCCTGGACTTCGACACGGTGGTGTTGGTGGACGGTGGCACGGACATCCTGATGCGTGGGGACGAGGCGGGGCTGGGCACGCCGCACGAGGACATCGCGAGCCTGGGCGCGGTGCATTCGTTGAAGGTGCGCGACAAGCTGGTGGTGTGCCTGGGGTTCGGCGTGGACCGGTACCATGGCGTGTGCCACGCGCACTTCCTGGAGTCCGTCGCGGCGCTGAGCCAGGCGGGGGCGTACCTGGGCGTCACGGCGCTGTTGGAGCCCATGCCGGAGGCGGCGCTGTTCAAGGAAGCGGTGACGTACGTGTGCCAGCGGATGCCGCACGCGCCCAGCATCGTGTCGCTGTCGGTGGTGTCGGCGCTGGAGGGGGCATATGGCGACGTGCACCGCACGGAGCGCACGCGGGGCAGCACGCTGTGGATCAACCCGTTGATGAGCATGTACTGGGCCTTCGACCTGGGGGCGGTGGCGCGGCGGTGCCTGTACCTGGATGCGCTGCGGGACACGAAGACGCACTGGGAGATGGACGCGGTCATCGAGCTGTTCCGCCAGGAGCTGCGCATCCGTCCGTGGCAGGACATCCCGGTGTGAGGCGGGGTGGGGTTCCGGTGGGGCCGGGGGGCTGGCTACGCTCCGTGCGTGGCTGACGTGGAGAGGAGCGCCCCTCGTTGAGCGAGCAAGACGAGAACGAGCTGCGTCACGCGCTGGCCGAAGGGCTGGTGTCCCGCGAGGAGGCGCAGGCGCTTCGCGAGGACGCGGCGCGCATGGGGCTCCGTCCGCTCGACTTGCTGCGCGCGCGGGGGCGGTTGTCCGAAGACACGTATGTGTCGGCGCTCCGGTTGTTGAGGCCGGGGGACGCGGTGATGTCCCCTCCCGAGGTGGATGTGCACCGGGGCGCGCGTGGGGTGGGCGTGACGGAGGAGGGGGCCGCTCGTGCCAGCGCGAAAGCCCGACGCGAGCAGAAGCCCGGCGCGCCGCCTCGCGAGGCTTCTCCGGCGCAGGAGCCGGATGAAGTCGATAACGCCGACGCGAAAGCCCGACGCAGGCAAGCGTCCGGCGCGTCGCCTCGCGAGGCTGCTCCGGCGCAAGCGACGGACGAAGTCGATAACGCCGACGCGAAGCTCCAACGTGGGCGGGAGCCCGGCACTCTGCCTCGCGAGGCTGCTCCGGCGCAAGCGACGGACGAAGTCGATAACGCCGACGCGAAGCTCCAGCGTGGGCGGGAGCCCGGCACTCTGCCTCGCGAGGCGTCTCCGGACCACGAGACAGGTGTCGTGCGTCCACCCCCGGTATCGGACGCGGGCGAGGCCGCCACCGCCGAACCTCCGTTCCCCGTCCCAGGTTGGGAGCGCTACCAGCCGGTGCGCTTCCTCGGGCAGGGGGGCATGGGGCGCGTGTTCCTCACGTGGGACCCAGGTCTGCGTCGTCACGTGGCGCTCAAGTTCGTGCGCGGCGACGAGCCGGAGTTGAGCCGGCGCTTCGTCGCCGAGGCCCGCGCGCAGGCCCGGGTGGCGCACCCGCGTGTCTGCGAGGTGTACGAGGTGGGCGAGGTCCAGGGGCGCGCCTTCATCGCCATGCGCTACGTGGACGGGGTGTCGCTCGGGGCGCTGGCCGCCTCGCTCAGCCTGGAGCAGAAGGTCCTCCTGGTTCGCGAGGCGGCGGAGGGCGTACACGCCGCCCACCGCGCGGGGCTCGTCCATCGCGACATCAAGCCCGCCAACATCCTCGTGGAGCGTTCAGCGGAGGGCGTGCTGTCACCCTTCGTCATGGACTTCGGTCTGGCGCGCGACTGGAAGGAGGGCGTCACGGCCACCGGCACGGTGCTCGGGACGCCTCACTACATGTCGCCCGAGCAGGCCCGAGGTGAGGTGGCCCGGCTGGACCGACGCGCGGATGTCTACAGCCTCGGCGCCACGCTCTATGCCCTGCTCACCGGACAGCCTCCGATTCCCGGAGGCAATGGCCTGGAGGTGCTCGGCAACATCGCCACGGTGGAGCCCCGGCCGCCGCGCGCTCTCGACCGCGACATCCCCGTGGACCTGGAGGCCATCACCCTCAAGTGCCTCGAGAAGGACCGCTCCGCGCGCTACGGCTCTGCGAGGGAGCTGGCGGAGGACCTCTCGCGCTTCCTCGACGGCGCGCCCGTGCTCGCGCGCACCGGGTTCGGCTACCGCGCGCGCAGGTGGCTGCGGCGGCACCGTCGTCCCGTGGTCGTGGGCACGGCGGGGTTGCTCGTGGTGGGGCTCGCGATGGGGCAGGCCGTCCACGCGCGTCGCGAGGTCGCCGCGCGCGAGGCCCTCGCTCGGCGCTTCACCGAGCAGGTGGAGCGAATGGACGCGCAGGCCCGTCTGTCCGGCGCGGCACCTCGTCACGACCTGCGCGAGGACCGTGAGTCCTTGCGCGCGCGCATGCGCGACATCGAGGCAGCCATGCGCGAGGTGGGCCCGGAGGCGGAGGGGCCTGGCCAGTACGCCCTGGGCCGAGGCTTCCTCGCGTTGGATGACGTGGACGCGGCGAGAGGACATCTGGAGGTGGCGTGGCGCGCGGGTGACACATCGCCTCGCGTCGCGTATGCGCTGGGCCTCTCGCTGGGGCAGCTCTACCAGCGAGAGCGACTGGTCGCGGAGCGACAGCGGGACGCGAAGGCGCGCGACGCTCATCTCGCAGAGGTGGTCCGGCTCTACCGGGACCCGGCTCGGGATTTCCTCCGCCGGGTCGGGCACGCGGAAGTGTCCGACCCGGAGTACGTCGCCGCGCTGCTCGACTTCCTGGAGGACCGACCCGAGGAGGCGCGAGCGAGGCTGACCGCCCTGAAGACACGGCGTCCCTGGTTCCACGAGGCGCCGCTGTTGCTCGGCGACATCCTGGTGGCGCGAGGCGCTCGCCGCTGGAACACCGGGGACCGAGAAGGGGCGCTCGTGGACCTCGACGCGGGACGCGCCGCGTATGCCCAGGCGACGGACGTGGGCCGCAGCGTGCCCGCCGTGTACCGGGCGCTGGCGCGCCTGGAGGCCTGGGCGTCGCTCATCGCCCTCTATGGCCAGGGCGACGCGGAGGCGCCCCTGGAGCGCGGCATGCGGGCCGTGGCCATGGCGCTCGAGTTGTCCTCGGACGACGCGGAGGCGCTCGAACTCCAGGCGGGCTTCCTCCGTCGTCAGGCGGAGCACCGGTCCCGACGGGGAAGCGAGGTCTCGTCACTGTTGGAACAGGCGATGGCGTCGGTGGACCGCGCGCTGCTGCTGGCGCCCGACATGCCCCGCCTCCACCACGAGCGCGCCGTCATCGCGTCGCAGGCCGCCCGGCACCGGCAGGAGGAGGGGCTGAATCCACGCGACCTGTTGCTCGAGGCCGAGAAGTCCTTCGCGCGCGTCCCCGAGGACGCCCGTGACTACGACTTCCACTCGGACTCCGGGCAGGTCTTCCGCATCGGGGCCGACCACGAGGAGGGCACCGGTGGTGAATCGCTCGCGCTCCGGGGGCGCGCCATCGAGGCCAGTGAGCGGGCCATCGCGCTGGATGCCACCCGGTTGGAGGGCTGGCTCAACCTGGGCACCGACCTGCTGTCCCGCGCCGGGCATCCCCAGGCACCGGAAGCGGACGCGGACCTGACGCGCGCGGTGGAGGCGCTGGAGCGCGCCCGCTCCATCAACCCGGGCCACGTCGCGGCGTGGTTCTACCTGGGCGAGGCGCACCTGGCGCGGGGGGCGAGGCTGCGGGACTCGGGGGAGGATCCGCGCCCGGTGCTGGAGGCGGCGCTGGCCGCCTATCGTCAGGGGCTCGCGCTGAATCCGGCGCTGCCTCCGCTCCACAACGGCGTGGGGACGGCGTTGTTCGAGCAGGCGAAGGCGAACTGGGAGCGAGGCGTATCCCCCGAACCGCTGCTGACGTCCGCGCTCCAGTCCTTCCGGGAGGCCGCCCGCATCGCGCCGGCGCAGGGCTTCGCGCAGAACAACCTGGGCGAGGTCCACGCGTGGCATGCGAGCGTGCTCGTGGTGCAAGGCGAGTCTCCGAGCGCGGAGGTGCGAGCGGCCCGGACCGCCCTGGAGGAGGCGCTGGTGCACATCCCTGGCCTGGCGCAGCCCTGGGTGAACCTGTCGGCCGCGCTCCTCGCGGAGGCGGAGGCCGTGGCGGCGCGGACGGGGACGCCCGGCCCCACGCTGGCCGAGGCCCTCCGCCACGCCCTCCATGCGGACTCCCTGAATCCGAACTCCGCGCAGGTCTGGCACCTGTTGGGGGACCTCCACGCGCTCCGGGCGCTCACCTCCCGGGAGACACGTCCAGAGGTCTTCGGTGAGGCGATGACCGCCTATCGCCGGGCGATGGAGCTGGAGCCCGCCCAGCCCGAGCATCCCCTGGCGATTGCGCGCCTCCTGCTGAAGTGGGGGAAGCGCCAGGCTCCGGAGAAGACCGAGGAGACGTGGCGGCGCGGGCTGGACTTCGCGGACATGGCGCTGTCACGGCGAGCGGCCTGGCCCCGCGCACGGGCTGTCCGAGCGGCCCTCTTCCTGGAGCTGAACGGACCGTTCGAGGACCGCTCCAGTCACCGCGAGCCCGCCGGAGGCCCTCCAATGCGATGACACGGACGCCCATCCGTCAGCGGCGTGCCTCGTGCGGGTCGGGGACCTTGGTGACGACGTCGAGGTTGCCGCGGATGGTCTCCTCGTCCTGCTCGGAGCAGTCCGCCTCCTTGCAGCCCTGCGAGCAGTCCCCGTCCTTGTTCGTGCAGACGCTGAGGCAGTACATGCCCGAGGGGAGGCCCAGGTCCTGCCAGTTGCCGTTGCTCGCGATGCTCCCGGTGAGCGTGGTGCCTCCATCCGCGAGGTGCTGGACGGCGCGCAGGTCGACGCACAGGCCCTTGTCCACCAGCGAGTTCAGCGCGAGGCCCTGTCCCGAGCACATCGTCCAGCCCTTCTTGCCGGGCGCGGGGCTGAAGTGCTTGCCCTGGTCGTCGGCGTTGACGGACAGGTCCAGGCAGGTGCCCGCGTCACCTGGACAGGTCCCCACCGCGCAGGGGTCGTCCTGCGCGACCTCGGCGGCTGGCGTCTCGCGCACCCGCGTCGCACAGGCCACCGCGCCCGCCACGAGCAACATCCCCACGACCCTGATTCCATTCCGCATGTGCACACCCTCCGAACGGCTCGAATGACCCTCGGGGTAGAGCACGGCTCGTGCCACGCGAGCATCCGCGCACGCACCCGTGGGACCCGATGCCCGCGTGCTACTCGCGAGGCGTCAGCCCCAGCTCCTTCAGCCGCCGCCCGAGCGCGCGCCGTGACACCTCGAGCTGGCGGGACATGGCCTCCAGGTCGCCCGCGTGGACCTCGAAGGCGCGCGCAATCTCCTCCGGGCTCAGGTCGCCCGCGGTGCGCAGGTGGGGGCTCCTCTCGATGAGGTCGTAGAGCGACGGTCGCGGAATCCCCAGCGCGTCCGCGGAGGCCTTCAAGTCCCAGTCGTTGGCGCGCAGCGCGGCGAGCAGCTCCTGCTCCGTCACCTGCGAGGCCTTGCGTCGGGGCGTCGGACCACCGTGCGTCTCGGTCCCGTGCTCGGCGACGGAGGTCGTGACGGGGCTCGTGGGCGTGGCGCCGGACACGGGCTGCCCCGGTGGGCCCGCGGCCACGGCCAGCTCCTGCTCGAGTCGGGGCTCCGCGTGCAGTCGGGGCTGTCCCCGGCTGCCGATGACCAGCTGCCGCGCCAGGTTGCGCAGTTGGCGGACGTTGCCGGGCCACCCGAAGCGCACGAGGCGCACCGCGAGCGACGCGGGCAACCAGGGCTCCGCCCAGGCGTCGTCGTTGTCCAGGTGGTGGGCCTCGCCCAGGGCGGACAGCTCCTCGCGGGCGAAGTGGAAGAAGAGGCGGCCGATGTCCTCCCGTCGCTCGCGCAGGGGCGGGACGCGCAGGTCGTAGCCCGCGAGCCGGTGCAGCAGTGGCGCCCGGAAGCGCTCGTCGCGGATGCGCTCCTCGAGGTCCGCGTCCGTCGCGGCCAGCAGCCGCACGTCCACCTTCACGGGCGCGGTGCCTCCGACGGGGTACACCTCCGCCGTCTCCAGCACGCGCAGCAGCATGACCTGCACCTCGGGCGGCGCCTCGCCGACCTCGTCGAGGAACAACGTGCCGCCGTGCGCGGCGCGGAAGAAGCCCTCGCGGCTCTGCGTGGCGCCCGTGTACGCGCCCTTCTGTGAACCGAACAGCTCCGCGGCGGCGAGCTCCTTGGGGATGGCGCCCAGGTTGACGCTGACGAAGGGGCCGGCGCGGCGCCGGCTGCGCTGGTGGATGGCCTGGGCCACGCGCTCCTTGCCCGTGCCCGTCTCGCCCCGGATGAGCACGGACACGTCGAGGTCCGCCACGCGCTCGAGGTGTTGTCGCAGGCGCCGCACGGCGGTGCTCTCGCCCACCATGCCCAGCGCGTCGTGCGTGGGGGTCGTCGCGTCCGGCTCCAGCGTGTGCAGCAGCACCACCACGCGCTCGCCCAGTTCGAGGGGCACGCCGGAGACCACCTCGTCCTCCGACAACTCCCAGACGCCCTGGAGCGCCGAGCCCGCGACGGAGACCTGCGTGCCCCCGTCGGTGTTCGCCAGTCGCACCGCGCCGGGCCGCGAACCCTGGGAGAGCACCAGGGGCTTGCGGCTGATGAACGGGTCGTTCAGGGGTTGGCCCAGCGCGGCGCCGGGGCGGGTGAAGTCCGGCCCGTTGCGCGACAGGGCCACCTCGCGGCCCGCGGGCAGCGCGTCGAGCATCAGCCGTTCCCCCACGCGCCGGGGCAGCGGATGGGAGATGACGGTCAGGGCCGGGACGAGGCGAGGCCCCTGGGGGCCCCCCGTCCGCTTCGGCGGCACGGCGGCGGTGGAGACATCGGCGAGCGAGGGGGACATGGCGAGCCTGTCGGCGACTCTAGTCCAGCCCGGAGCGCGGGACGGTGTCCCCACCGTCGAGCGCTCAGCCTGCGCTGATGAACCACGAGGCGGAGAGGTTCCAGCCGCTCAGCGAGCCGGACTCCTTCGCGGTCAGCCCCGGGCTCGTCTGCCAGTTGATGTTGTTGGGGCCCACGGAGGGGATGGTCCACTGGAGGGTGAAGGTGGTGTCGTTCACCGCGACGGCCTTGTAGGTGACGGAGCCCGCGGAGGGGTTGCTGAAGTCCCCGGGGCTGCTGAACTGGCCGGACTGGCCCGAGGCGATGACGCTCGGCGGGGGGATGGACCACTGCTCGTCGGTGGAGGAGTTGACCAGCACCAGGTCCCCCGACGTCTGGTTGACGAGGGTGGCGGTGAGGCTCTCCGTGTCCTGCGGGGCCTTCGTCTGCTGGGTGGGCTTGTCGAGGGAAACGTTCGGCATGGTGGGCTCCTCGGGTACGGGGGTTCGGTGCGAGGCCTGGATGGCCTCGCGCGTCGTCGGAGGGTCAGTGCAGCGAGCGTGCCGTGAGGGAACCTCCTGGGTCTCCGAGGGGGAACCCCGTCGTCGAAGGGCGGGACACACCGTGTCGACACGTCGGTCCGCCGACGTCGACACGTCGGATCCAGGCGCGGGGTGGGTGGAGGCGGGGACCCCGGCGTGTCACTGTCAGGGGGCATCTCGCGTGGCGTCCGCCTTGAGCCATGCGCCTCCAGGTTCCGGCCGCTGACTCCTCCTCCGTGCTCCTCCCGCTCGCGCCCTCCCCGACCGCTTCTTCGCCGACCCCCGAACTGCTCGACGCGGTGCGAGACCTCTACGAGCGGGGGCTGTACCTCCAGGCGTTCCAGCGGACGCAGGGGGGCGTGCCCATGGCGCGGTGGACGGGGACGCGGGCGCGGGTCCTCGCGGGGCGGCTCCTGCACCACCTGGGCGCGGTGCGCGCGTCGCGGCTGCAGTGGACCCTCGCCTGGCGCGAGGCTCCTCGGGATCCGGAGGTCCGGTACTACTTCGCGTCGCTGATGCTCAAGCGCCGCGGGCCGCTGCCGACGCTGGCGTTCCTCGACGGCCCGGTGGACCTGGAGACGGCGTCCGTGGAGCTGCGCGCGGACCTGCTGCTCTGCCGGGCCGAGTGCCTCATCGCCCTGCGCGACTTCGAGGACGCGGGGCGGTGGGTGAGGGAGGCGCTGGCGCTCGCGCCCCGTCATCCCTGGTGCCACGTCATGCACTCCCACCTGTTGGAGGAGCAGGACCGGCGCGAGGAGGCGCTGGAGGCCTGT
This sequence comes from Myxococcus dinghuensis, assembly GCF_024198235.1. Classification (GTDB taxonomy): domain Bacteria; phylum Myxococcota; class Myxococcia; order Myxococcales; family Myxococcaceae; genus Myxococcus; species Myxococcus dinghuensis. The sequence continues at coordinate 60,911 of NZ_JAKCFB010000028.1, forward strand.
CGGCGGGCCCTGGCGCTGCGGCCGTGGTACCGCCCGGCGGTGCAGACGCTGGCGGACCTGCTGACGGAGCTGGGCCGCGACGAGGAGGCGCTGGCGTTCCTGCGGGAGGCGTCGGCGACGCTGGAGGTGTCCTCGGTGTCGGGGCGGCTCGCGCTGATGCTGGGTGAGCGGGGGCTGCACGACGAGGCCTGGGCGCAGTGGGAGCGGGCGCTCGTGCTGGCCCCGATGCTGGACGCGAAGACCTTCGGGATGCTGGCCGCGATGCGCTCCGACACGGCGTACCTCCGGGGCGACGTGGCGCTGGCCCTGGACCTGGCGTGGGTGAGCGGCTCTCCCTTCCACGCGAACGTGGCCCGTCGGCTGGAGGCCCGTCCGGAGGGCCGCCGCGTCCTGCTGCCCGTGCGCTTCGTGCGCCAGCACCACAAGACGTGCGCGCCCGCGACGCTCGTCTCCGTGGCGGCGCTGTGGAACGTGCCCGTGGCGCACCTGCAGGTGGCGGAGGCCATCTGCTACGACGGCACCCCGGCCTACCAGGAGCGCCACTGGGCGGCGACGACGGGCTGGCACGTGCGCGAGTTCCGCGTCACCTGGGAGAGCGCCCGCGCCCTGCTGGACGCCGGCATCGCGTTCACCCTCACCACGCGCGCCCCGGGCAGCGCGCACCTCCAGGCCGTGGTGGGCTACGACGAGCGGCGCGGGACGCTGCTCGTGAGGGACCCCTCCACGCCGCACCTGGTGGAGTTCGACACCGACGCGTCGCTCGTGCACTTCGCGTCCTGTGGGCCGCGCGGCATGGCCATGGTGCCCCTGGCGGAGGCGGCGCGGCTGGACGCCATCGAGCTGCCGGAGGCCGCGCTCTACGACGACGTGCACCGGATGGACGCGGCGCTCGTGGACAACGAGCGCGCGGAGGCGCTGGCCATCGTCGAGTCCATGGCGCGCGTCGCGCCGGACCACCGGCTGGTGTGGGAGTCCCGCCGCGCGGTGGCCGCGTACGACGACAGCTCGCCGGACGCGCTGGCCGCCCTCGAGGGCCTGCGCGCGGCCCATCCCGACGACCTCAACTACCTGCTCGCGTGGCTGGGCCACCTGGGGGAGCTGGGGCGGGGCGAGGAGCGCCTGTCGGTGCTGCGCGAGCGCGCGCGGGGGCCCCGGACACATCCGCTCATCTGGCACTCGCTCGCGGCGGACCTGTTGTCGGACGCGCGTCACGAGGCGGAGGCCGAGTGGCTGCTGCTGCGCACCCTGCGCGTCCACTCCACCTTCGCGCCCGCGTACCGCTCCCTGGCCAACCTGCGCTGGACGCAGCAGCGCCGCGCGGAGGCGCTCGGGCTCTACCGCGCCGCGGCCTGCCTGGAGGACACGAACGAGGGCCACGCCTGGAGCTACTTCCTCGCGGCCCAGTCGCAGGGGGACACGGCGCGGGCGCTGGCCTTCCTGACGGACCGCTTCCAGCGGCTGGGGGCGCTCAACGCGGGGCCCGCCCAGACGCTGTGCCGCGCGCGAGAGGAGCTGGACCAGACGGCGGAGGCGTTCGCCGTGCTGGAGCGCGCCCGCGCGCTGAGACCCGAGGATGGGGAGCTGACCCTCTTCACGGCGCAGCTCCACGCGCGCTTCGGTCAGGCGGAGGAGGCGAAGCGGCTCCTGGAGTCGTCCCGCCACGTCCGGGAAGGGGCCTGGCTCCGCGCGTCGGCCATGCTGGCCTCGTCGCGAGGGGAGCTCGAGGCGGCGCTGATCGAATGGGAGTTGCTGCTCATCCTGGAGCCGCTGGCGCAGGACGCGCACGCCGAGCGGGTGCGCCTGCTCACCGCGCTGAAGGGCGTGCCGGCGGCGCGCGCGCGGCTGGAGACGGCCTGCGCGCGCTTTCCGCACCACCACGGCCTCTTGCGCCTGCGCGTCCAGTGGGCGCGGGAGTACGACGCGGGGACGCTCCCGGCCGCGGTGGCGGCGATGCTGGCCGTCCACCCGGACGACCCCTGGGCGCTGCGCGAGCACTCCCGGCTGCTGGTGGGCGAGGGGCGCCGGGAGGAGGCGCTGGCGGTGCTGGACCGCGTGGCGCTGCTGGAGCCGCGCAGCGCGTCGCTCTCCTTCGCGCGGGGCCGGGTGCTCGAAGCGGAGGGCCGGGGCGACGAGGCCGCGGCGGCCTATCGCCAGTCGCTGACGCTGCTGCCCTCGCCCCCGGCGACGGCGGCGCTGCTGGAGCTGGCGACCACGGCCGCCGAGCGCAGGGCGTCGCTCGACTTCGTGCGGGAGACGCTGGCGCACGCGCCCGTCATCGACGAGACGGTGCTCGTGGTGGAGGAGTACGGCCGCCAGGTCTATTCGCCGGAGGAGCTGGGGGCGTGGCTCGAGGCGCTGCTGACGCGCAGGCCCGAGTCGAAGGACGTGTGGGTGGCGCGGCTGCGTCACCTGCCGAGGGAGGGCCGCAAGGACGAGGCCCTGGCGTTGGCGGAGCGGGCCACCGCGCACTTCCCGCTGCTGGGGCAGCTGTGGCTGGAGCGGGCGTTGGTGCACCGGGCGCGCAAGGAGGCCGCCGGGGAGCGCGCGGCGCTGGAGCGGGCGTGTCGGCTGTCGCCCGGGTGGGCGCGGCCGACGTGCGAGCTGTCGGAGCTGCTGGAGCGCCAGGGCGAGAAGGACGAGGCGCGCGCGGTGCTGGAGCGGCTGCGGCGGGAGAACCCGCTGGACGGCACGGTGCTGGGCTTCCTGGCGGAGCTGATGTGGCGCTCCGACGCGCCGGACGAGGCGCTCGCGTACCTCACCCAGGCGCTGCGCCTGGACGTGGCCTATGGCTGGGGCTGGGAGCGGATGGTGGAGTGGTCGGAGGAGGCGGGGCGGCTCCCGGAGGCCGTGGCGCTGGCGCGCGAGCTGACGGCGCGCCCCGACAACCCCGTCGCGGCGCGGTGGAAGCTGGCGGAGCTGCTGGAGTTGCAGGAGGGCGAGGACTCGCTGGCGGAGCGGTTGTCGCTGCTGGACTCCGTCCTGGAGTCGGCGCCGCGCATGGCGGACGCGCATGACTCGCGGGCCCGGATGTTGTGTGCGGCGGGGCGTCACGAGGAGGCGCTGGCGGCGTGCTCGCCGGCCATCTACGGCGGCAACCCACCGCCGTCGCTGCGAGGCCGCGCGGCCTGGGTGCTGGCCCAGCGCGGCGACCTGCGCGCCGCCATCCGCGACATGACGACGGTGGTCGAGCTGTCCCCGGATTATCTCTGGGGCTGGTCGCAGCTGGCGGAGTGGGGCGAGTCCCTCCAGGACGCGGCGGTGAACCTCCGGGCGCTGGAGGCGCTGGTGGCGCAGCGTCCGGAGTCCCCGTCGCTGCGCGAGCGGATGGGAGACGCGCGGGCGCGGGCGGGCGACGTGGAGGGCGCGCTGGCCGCCTGGGCGCTCGCGCGGGAGCTGGCGCCCCGGCGTGGCATCCCGTCGCTGAAGGCCTTCGACCTGCTGTTGAAGCACCGCCGGCTGGACGAGGCGGCCACCGAGCTGGAGCGCGCGAAGGGGCTCTGCGACGAGGCCCTGTTCGAGGCGCGCCACCTGCAACTGGCCGCCGCGCGCGGAGATGCCCGGGCCGCGGGCGTGCACCTGAAGCGGATGGTGTTCACGCTCGATGACGACAACGGGTGGCCGCTCTCCGTCGCGAAGCAGGTGGTGAAGGAGCGGGGGTGGACGTCCGCGCTGGACTCGGCGGTGGAGCTGGCGGTCCACGAGCGCGAGGGCGAGCTGCCCCAGTCCCTGGCCCGGCACTGGGGGACGCGTCAGGCGGAGCGGCCGTTGGCGTGGCGGGTGTGGGGCCGCCTGCGGGGGTTGCTCGATTCGCGCGCCAGCGCGGTGGAGGCGGTGGGCGCGTACGTGGAGCGGCTGGGTGAGCTCCACCGCGTCTTCCTGATGCCGCTGTTCCTCTGGATGCACGGCGGCCTGCTGCGGCGCCACGTCCGCCTCTGGGGCGCCATGGGCTACGCGCTGATGCAGATGGGGTGGATGGGCTGGGCGTGGCGCTGGATGAGCGACTGGCGGGAGTACCCGGTGCGCGAGCTGCGCCCGTGGATGCTGCTCAACGTCACGGTGCTGGGCTACCTGCTGGGCAACACGCAGGAGGCCGAGGACGCCGTGGAGCGCGGGCTGGGCCTGCCGGAGGACCACGCCCGGCCGAGCCTGCGCGTGTGGGGTGCCTTCCTGCTGGCGCTGGGCGGCTCCCAGCGGGCGCTGGACGAGGCGCTGGAGGGGCTGGAGGCTCCGCCCGACGAGCCGCTGTTGAAGCTGCTGAAGGGCCTGGCGGAGGCGATGCGCGCCGCGCGGGTGTCGGGCGCGCAGGAGGCGCGGGCGGCGCTGCGCCGGGCGGAGGCGGCGGGAGGTGACCTGCGCTCGAACGGGCTGGCCCAGCGGGCCTACCGGGACGCGGTGGCGCGGATCCGCGAGCGGGTGGGCCGCGACGCCTGGTCCCGGTCGGGGTGAGGCGCGACGTGGCGCCCGGCTATGCGGCGTGCGCGTCCACCCAGGTGGCCAGCACGTCCGCGTGGCAGGGGCCCGGCTTGCACCAGCAGCCCAGGCGCTTGCCGCGCAGGGACAGCACGGCGTCGCGCCAGGTCGGGTCGTGGCGCGCGCGCAGCTCCAGGTACCAGCGGTAGGACTCGAAGGCGTCCACGTCCGGCCCCATGCGGCGCAGGGCCTCGTCGCGGACGCGCTGCTGCTCGGGCTCGGGGAGCGCGGTGAGCCAGGGGGCGAAGTAGGCCTTCAGCATGGCGCCGGGGGTGCCCACGCCCCCGGGCTTGAACGGGTTGCCGAAGCGACCGGGCACGGGGTTGGTGGGGCTCGGCTTCGCCCACGCGCGGAAGGCGCGGCCCACGTACACGTCACAGCCTTCGTGGACATGGACCGCCGTCGTGCGCGTCCCGGTCATCGGCGTGCTTCCCGTGGGACCGGACCTACTTCTTGCGCTTCTTGCCGGAGGCGGGGACGACGGCCGGCTGCTGCGCGGCCTCCTCGGCGGCGGCCTTCAGCTCGTCGCGCTCCTTCGTCATGGAGGCCAGCTCGAGCTCGAGCCCGGTGACCTTCTCCTTCAGGGCCTCGTTCTCCGACTGCAGCTTCTTGGTGTCCGAGCGCGCGATGTTCGCCTCCGCCTTGGCGCGGGTCAGCTCACGCGAGTTGCCACAGCCGACCAGGGACACCGCAAGCACTGCCGCCGCCATCCAAGCCTTCATCTGAAACCGCTCCTGTGTGTGCCCGGGCCCGGGGGGGCCAGGCGCTGGAATCTTCCGGCGACGCGCCGAGCCCCTTCCTCCGAGGCCACGCGCGCGACCGGCATGCGCCGTCGAGCGTAGGCATGGAGCCGCCGTGAGCGGAAGCCACCGCGGAGTCGGATGTGCTCGTGCCCCGGGCAGGTGTGATTGCTTCTCAAATCTCAAACCTTGGTATCGGGGTGGGGCTGGTGCTCGTGGAGCCACACGTGTTCGAGGCCCCAGGTGAAGAGGACGTGGTGGCGCGAGAGGACGACGAAGCTCTCCAACTGGATGGGGCGGGTGACGGTGAGCACGCGGGTGCCGGGGGGACAGGCGCGCAGGCGGGTGACGAGGCGCGCGCGGGTCTCGGGGGAGAGGGCGGTCCAGTTGAGGAAGACGTGGGTCGCGTCCGGGAGAACGACGCAATTTGCGTCCCCCGCGACGAGCCGGGCGCCGGTCTTCGCCAGGGGCTTCGCGGCGAGCGCGACGTGGAAGTCGAGCAGCTCGATACCGGTGGCCTCGGCGCCCAGCCAGCGCGCGGCGAGCAGGGTGCGTCCGCGTCCGGCGCCCAGGTCCAGCAGCTTGCCGCCGGGGCCGAGTCCGGCCTTGCGGAAGAGCCAGAGGGCGGTGTGCACGGGCGTTTCGCCATACATCAGCTCGTTGAAGCGTTGGCCGCTGGCCTGGAGGAGGCGGATCAGCTCGAAGGAGCGCCTCAGGCGATAGGGGGAGACGAGCACCTCGCGCAGCCACAGGCCCAGGTAGGGGCCGAGCAGGCGGGGGCGGAGGGCGAGCACGGCGAGGTCGCCCAGGCGTGTCACGAACTCGATGACGAGGATGCTCAGCCGGATGACGACGAGGCGGGGGAGGGAGACGGCGTAGTCGTCATCCTCGTCGCGGGGCGTCCTCGCGGGTGGGGTGGGGGCGTCCTCGGCCATGGAGTGTGGGTGGGAGGATAGCAGTGGGGTGCGCAACCCCGCGACAACACGGGCCCGCAACTTCCGGGCGGGGCCCGGGTTCATGTCTCCAGACGCGATGACCGGCGGTGGCCGGCGCGAACCGGAGGCGGACATGAAGAAGAACATCCTGGCGGTGGCGATGATGGGGTTCGGGCTGATGACGGCGATGCCGGCGAGCGCGGCGGAGGCGGATCGGCGGCAGGTGAGCCAGCAGGCGCGCATCGTCGACGGCGTGAAGAGCGGGGAACTCACGGGCCGCGAGGCGCTGCGGCTGGAGCGCAAGCACCGCGAAATCCAGCGGGACATCCGTCAGGCGCGCCGCGACGACGGCCACCTGGACGCGCAGGAGCGGGCGCAGATCAACCGCGAGCAGAACCAGCTCAGCCGGCGCATCGCCCGGCAGAAGCACGACGGCCAGACGCGCTGAGCGCGGGGGCGCGCTAGCATGCGCGGCGTTCCCGCGAAGGGGGGCGCTGTCATGCGTGGAAGTCTCGTGGGCCTGGCGTCGGATGCGATGCGCGTCACGCTCGGGTGGGCGACGGGGGGGTGAATGAGTCCGCGTGAGACGAAGCGGTCGGGCGTGAAGCGAGGCGGTGGTGCAGGAGCGCGGCCTCGCGGCCAGGGTGGCAAGGTGGCTCGTACGGGTGCCACGGGCGTGAAGCGAGGCGGTCTCGCCGCGAGCGCAAAGCGGGGCGAGAGCGGTGAGGCGCCTCGAACCGGCGCCACGCGCCTGAATCGGAACGTGAGCCCCGGTGCGGCGCATGTCGCTACGAGACGCGGAAAGCGTTCCGCGGAGAGCGGGGGCGGCGCGAACAGGCAGGGCTCCGCGCCTTCCCACTCCGGCGCGGCGGGTGGCTCCTCGCGAGGCCTCACCTTCGAGGACGTGAGGGCGCTCGCGCTCGCGTTGCCGGGGATGGAGGAGGGGTCCTCCTACGGGACGCCGTCCTTCCGCGTGCGCAAGAAGTTCATCGCGCGGCTGAAGGAGGACGGCGAGACGCTCGTGGTGAAGGTGGACCCGGAGGCGCGCGAGGTGCTCACGCGCGCGGAGCCGGAGACCTTCTTCATCACGGACCACTACGCCGGCTATCCGGAGTACCTGCTCGTCCGGCTGGCGAAGGTGGAGCGGAGCGTGCTCGCGCGGCTGCTGGAGGAGGGCTGGCGGGGCGCGGCCTCCGGCCAGCAGCTCGCGGCTCACGCGGGGAAGACGCCGAGCGCTCGGAAGTGAGCGCCTCGGCGTCGCGGTGACGTCGCGCCGCTCAGGTCGCGGGGGCCTTGGCGCGGAGGATCTTCATGAACTCGCGCATCCAGGCCGGATGGTCGGGCCAGGCGCGGGCGGAGACCATCTGCCCGTCGACGACGGCGGCCGAGTCGATGAACTCCGCGCCGGAGCCTTGGACGTCGAGCTTCAGGGCGGGGTAGGCGGCGCTCTTGCGGCCCTTGAGGACCCCCGCGGCGGTGAGCAGCAGCGGGCCGTGGCAGATGTGGGCCACGGGTTGGTTCTTCTCGAAGAAGTGCCGGACGATGCGCTGACAGTCGGCGTCGTTGCGGATGTACTCGGGGGCGCGGCCGCCGGGGATGACGAGCGCGACGTAGTCGGAGGGCTTCACCTGGGAGAAGGCGAGGTCCGCCTGCCACGTGTAGCCGGGCTTCTCGGTGTAGGTGTCGAAGCCGTCGACGAAGTCGTGCACCACGAACTGGAGCTTCTTCTTCGACGGCGCGGCGATGTGGACCTCGTAGCCCTCCTCGAGGAGTCGCTGGTACGGGTACATCACCTCCAGGGATTCGGCCGCATCGCCCGCTAGAATCAGGATTTTCGCCATGGTCGGTTGCCTCCCAATCGGGTCTCCATCGACAGCCCGGCTATCGTCATCCCTGGTCTGACCATCAGTCAATCAGGTAGTCTGTGAGGCATGGTTTCAGCGCGACCCTTCCAGGCGGTGGTTCGTAACCCCTTGTATCTCCAGGTGGCGGAGCGGATCCGCGAGGCCATCCTGAGTGGTGGGTTGGCGGTGGGGGACGCGTTGCCGCCGGAGCGGGAGCTGGCGGAGCAGTTCGGGGTGAGCCGGGCCTCCATCCGGGAGGCGCTGCGGGCGTTGCAGGCGCAGGGGCTGGTGGAGGGGAAGGGAAAGGGGCTGGTGGCCCGGGCGGCGAGCGGGCTGCTGAGCGAGGCGCTGACGCACGTGGTGCGGCTGCGGCTGGCGTCGTTGGAGGACCTGGTGGAGCTGCGGTGCGTGGTGGAGGCGGCGGCGTTGGAGCGGGCGGCGCGGCGCGGGGCTCCGGGGCGGCTGGACGCGGCGAGGCAGGCGCTGGAGGCGATGTGCCGGCCGGACGTGACGGTGGAGGCGTTCCACGAGGCGGACGTGCGCTTCCACATCGAGCTGGTGGCGGCGTCGGGCAACCGGGCGATGCACCTGGTGATGCTGGCGATGCGCGACGCGATGTCGAGGCACCTGTTGGAGGCGCTGCGTGCGGCGGGGCCTGGCGTGATGCGCCGGCTCGCGGAGGAGCACGTGGCGCTGCTGGACGCGGTGGAGCGAGGCGACGCGGAGGGTGTGTCGCAGCGGTTGCGCGAGCACATCCAGGGTTTCTACGAGGGGTCGGTGGTGGCTCCGGCCGCGGCGGTGGGGCGGTGAGCGACGGGCACGAAGCGGCGGAGGGTGTGCCGCGTGCCGGTGCGGTGTCGGAGTCGCCGGCCGACACCCTGCGAGCCGACGCGGAAGAGGCGCGCCCGGTGCATCGCGATGCTCCGGTGTCGGAGTCGCGGGTGGAGGGGCCATGCGCTGACGCGGCTGCGCTGAGCATGGCGCAGCCAGTGAGGATGACTCCGGAGCCCCGCGTGGATGTCCCTCACGTGGACGTGGACGCCTCGAGCGTGGCGCAGCGAGCGCTGGCCTCCTCCGCGGACTGGGCGTCACGGGGAGAGGCAGCGCATGCCGGTGGGAGGGTTTCGGAGGCTCGGGCGGATGGCCCGCTCACGGGAGCCACTTCGTACCGGAGCCGGACGGTGGGGCGGGCACCCGTGCGGCGCGAGGCGGTAGCGGGTGGACGGCGGATGAGCAGGCCCGCGGTCGTGGTCGCTGGGGAAGACGTCCGAGGCCCGTGGGGGAGGGAGCCGCGATGAGCACGACGGAAGCGCTGTTGCGGGAGCTGGCGGCGGTGTTGCCGGAAGGTGCGCTCGTCACGGACGGGGATGTGCTGGAGGCGCACCGGAGGGACCAGGCGGAGTGGGCGCCGTCCGGGCGGCCCTCGGCGCTGGTGCGCGCGACGTCGACGGAGGACGTGCGCGCGGTGCTGCGCGTCGCGTCCGCGCGACGGGTCCCGGTGGTGGCGCGAGGGGCGGGGTCGGGGTTGTCGGGTGGGGCGAACGCGCTGGACGGCTGCATCGTGTTGTCGCTGATGCGGATGAACCGGGTGTTGGAGGTGGATGCGCGGGGGATGTTGGCGGTGGTGCAGCCCGGGGTGTTGAACGCGGAGTTGAAGGCGGCGGCGGCGGAGCAGGGGCTCTGGTACGCGCCGGACCCGGCGAGCTGGGAGTTCTCGAGCCTGGGAGGCAACCTGGCGACGAACGCGGGCGGGTTGTGCTGCGTGAAGTACGGCGTCACGGGGGACGCGGTGTTGGGGTTGGAGGTGGTGCTGGCGGACGGGGCGGTGGTGCGGACGGGCGGGCGCACGGTGAAGAACGTGGCGGGCTACGACCTGACGCGGCTGTTCGTGGGGTCGGAAGGCACGTTGGGCGTCATCACCGAGGCGACGCTGAAGCTGCGTCCCCGGCCGCCGAAGGCGACGACGCTGGTGGCGACGTTTCCGACGCTGACGGGGGCGGGGGCGGCGGTGACGTCCATCATGGCGCGCACGCGGCCGTCGATGTTGGAGCTGATGGATCGGGCGACGTGCCGAGCGGTGGAGGCCTACAAGCCGCTGGGGTTGGACGTGGAGGCGGCGGCGTTCCTGTTGGCGCGCTCGGACGCGGGGGGCGAGCAGGGCGTGGCGGAGATCGAAGCGATGGCGGCGGCGTGCGAGGCGGCGGGCGCGACGTTCGTCACGCACACGGGGGACGAGGCGGAGGGGGAGCTGCTGCTGACGGCGCGACGGTTGGCGTATCCGGCGCTGGAGAAGCAGGGGGCGACGTTGTTGGACGACGTGGGGGTGCCGCTGTCACGCATCCCGGAGTTGCTGGAGGCGGTGGAGCGCATCGCCGCGGAGCGGGGCGTGCTGGTGGGCACGTTCGGTCACGCGGGTGATGGGAACATGCACCCCACGGTGGTCTTCGACCGGAGCGACGCGGCGGCGCGTGAGAAGGCCCAGGCGGCCTTCGACGACATCCTGCGCGCGGCGCTGGCGTTGGGCGGGACGATTACGGGCGAGCACGGCGTGGGCGCGTTGAAGCAGCCCTTCATGGCGAGTCAGCTCGGTGAAGAAGGGATGCGGCTGCACCGGAGCATCAAGAGCGCGCTGGACCCGCTCGGCATCCTGAATCCGGGCAAGGTGCTCTGAGGCGGCCTCGGGCGATCTCGCTTCCAAGGCCTCACCCGTATCTCTTTGGCCGGTGTTCACCTGACCATTGAGGTCTTGTGCATGGCTGTGTCATCGGCTGAAATGCGAATGCCTGGTCGGGGGCGCTTCACATTGCGGCGGCAATCCATGCCCGAACTCCTCCTGAATCCCCGGCGTCTCCAGTCCTTCCGTTTCCTGCTCCCGCTGCTCGCGCTCCTGGCGTTGCCAGCCTCCGCGCAGGAGACCTCGCCCCCTGACGCTTCACCCGAGGCCACGGGCTTCGCCGTGGGTGCCCGGCTCTCGTACGGCCATCCTCGCGGCGACGCTCGCATGGACATCCCGATGGCGGGTCGCATCGACGGTGTCATCGCGCCCCAGCTGGACCTCTCCTATTTCTTCACGCCCAACCTCGCGGTGGAGCTCCAGGGACAGTACGGCGTGGGTCGGTATTCGTCCCTCTGCACGGACGAGGACTGCCGGGGTGGAGTGCTGAGGTTGGGGGTGGGCTTCGGCTACCACTTCCCCACAGCGACGTTCTGGTCTCCCTGGGTGGGCGCGGGCGTCGGCTACGAGCGGTTGAGGACGACGTCCGAGGGCCATGTCGGGAAGTCCGTCGTGACCGAGTCCGGCCTCGAACTCCTGAACCTCCAGGCGGGCATCGACCTCGTGCTCGCCGACAGGGTGAGGGTCGGCCCCTGTTTCTCGGGGGCCGTGGGGATGTACTTCTGGTCTGCGTTGCGACTGAACGGCCAGGACATCTTCTCTGGGAGCGTCGAAGAGACGACCTTGCACTTCTGGCTCCAGCCAGGCGTGCGCCTCCAGGTCCGACTGTAGGCCCACGCGCCACGACGTGGAGTGCCGAGGACGGGGGGCATGGACCGCGAGGGTCGGCCGAGCGGATCCACCTTGGGGCCGACGTCCCTCCGTGGCTACCCGCCCTTGCCACCCGTCCGCTGCCAGAACTCGCGAGCGAGGATCGTGGCGAAGCGCGAGTCGTTCAGGATGTACCGGCGCCACAGGCGCTTGGGTTCGTTCGCCAACCGGTAGAGCCACTCGAAGCCCGCGTTGGAGATCCACTGCGGCGCGCGCTTCACCGTCCCGGCGATGAAGTCGAGCCCCGCGCCGATGCCGATGGCCACCGTGGGCCCCAGCTTCTCGGACACCTGCGCGATCCACACCTCCTGCTTCGGGCTGCCCAGCGCGACGAGCAGCAGGTGCGGGTCCTTCTCTCGGATGCGCGCGACGATGGGGTCGTTCTGCGCGTCCCCTCCGTCCGTGCGCACCATGGGCGAATCCCAGCCCACCACCTCGATGCCGTACTTCTCCGAGACGATGCGCCCCACCTTCTCCGCCACGCCAGGGCCCGCGCCGAGCAGGTACACGCGCCACTTGCGCTCCGCGCCCAGCTTCATCAGCGGGAGGATCAAATCCGAGCCCGCGATGCGCTCGGGCAGCGGCACGTCCAGCGCCCGCGACGCCCAGACGATGGGCATCCCATCCACCACCGAAATCTTCGCCCGCGAATACGCCTCGCGGAACGGGACGTTGTCCTCGGCGAGCACCACGTGGTCCACGTTGGCCGTGAACACGTAGCCCCCCTGGCGCGAGTCCACGAGGAGGCCGATCTGCTGCACGGCGTCCTCGAAGGAGAGCTGGTCGATGGCGAGCTGGCCGATGTGCAGGCGCGGTCGGCCGGTGGAGAAAGACGACGAGGGAGTCTGCGGAGTCGCAACGCTCATGGCTTCTTCACCGTCAAATCAAGCACTGTCATGGAGTAGGGCGGCAGCCGCTGCGTCAGCGTCCCCGCCGTCTTCGTTCCGGGCGTCTGCTCGAGGAAACCACCCGGCGCGCCCGAGTACCCCAGCACGCGCGCACCCTCGAGCGTCCCACACCCCTTCAATTCGACCCGCGCCTGCGCGGCCTGGTCCGGGTCGAAGTTCAAGAGCACCGCCACCAGCTTCTTCCCCGACTCGTCGCGCGAGGCGAACACGCTGGTGCCCTCCTGCGCCTTCGCCGGCACCCAGTAGTCCTGGAAGTGCCCACCGCGCCCGTCGAAGTCACGGAACGCTCGGAACGCCCAGAACACCGGGCTGCCGTTCGTGGGGTACTGCCAGAAGTAGGCGGAGTAGAGGTCTTCCTGCGCGAAGCGCCCCAGCGCCTCGGCCTGCGCGAGCCCGCCGCTCATGTGTCCGAAGGCGCCGAAGTTGTACTCGCCGATGGAGATGCGCCGGCCCGGGTAGTTCTGGGCGATCCACTCCTTGAGGCGGGGCAGCAGCCGCACGGGCTCGCCAATCCAGGACTCGTCCTTGTATGAGGGGTCCCACAGCGCGCGCGTGGAGCGGATGCGCCGCGCGTTCGTGTCCGGGTCGGTGTTGCCCTCCAACCCCACGCCCACGTTGGACTGCGGGTAGAAGTGCACGTCCAGCACGTCGAGGATGCGCACGCCCGTCTTCTTCTCGTGGTCGCGAAGCTGTCGCAGGTACCACGCCAGGAGCGGCAGGTCGCCGTGCGCGCGCCGGTCCGAGTGCGGCGACTTGCCCGCGGCGAAGTCCGCGGCGGACCACATGAAGTTCGTCCAGCCCCACTCGGCGGGACCCGCGATGAGCGCGTCCGGGTCCTCCTTCCGGACCACGGAGCCGTACGCGATGGTCCGCGACATCAGGCCGTCGTAGCCGAGCGGCTCGGGGAACACGTCCCGGTGGGTCGAGTTCCAGAGCATGGGCTCGTTGTCCAGGATGTACATGTGCACGCTGCGCTCGCCGCCCCGGGCCTTGTCCCGCGCGCGGATGGCGCGGACCCACTCGGCGACGAACTCGGGCGGGGCCTCGGTGCTGGTCTGCGACGGCGGCAGCGGCTTGAGCGGCGTCCCGTCACGCGTCAGGCCGTTGCCCGCGTCCCGGTCCTCGCCCTTCTGCTGCCCGAAGCGCGACACCGGGAAGCCCACGGAGGACGTGTCCTTCGCCACCCAGCCGAGCAGCGGCACGGTGAGCGCGGACTGCATGCCGTGCTTCGTGTTGGCGTCGAGGAAGTCCGTGTAGCTCAGCCCGATGTCCACGTTCTGGTAGAACCAGTCGTTGGCCGTGTTCCACGCGCCGCCCAGCTTCCAGTTGTAGCGGGACGTGGGGTTGCCGCCCCAGCGGCGCGTGGTGGCGCCCATCTTGAACTGGTGCTGGTCCTTCTTCTCGCGAAGGCCGTCCATCGCGATGCCGTAGATGAGCGGGCTGATGCGGTGGCCCGGCGCGGTGCAGTCGATGGTCATCGACGTCTCGCGCCCGCTGCCCCGGCCCGTGCGCCCGCCACCCGCGGCGAGCGCGGCGGCGACGTCCGGCGGCAGCGGCACCAGCGCCACCTTGTCGAAGAGCACCCAGTCCCGCCCCACGTCCTTGGACGCGCGCAGCACCACGCGGTCGAACACCTCGCCGCGCGGGTTGAGCTGCTCCATGGGGATGAGCACCTCCGTCCACTCGCCGTCCTTGCGGACCTGCAGGTCGGCCGTCACGGGGATGCGCGGGAAGGACACCGCGCCCTGCGCGTCCAGCCGCACCTCGAGGAACTCGCCGTAGGACTCCGGCGCGCTGAAGCGCAAGGACAGCGCGCCGAAGGTGCCCTCCAGCTTGGGCCGGTACAGAATCCAGCCGCCGTAGTTGAACAGGCGCATGCGCGCGGGTGCGCCCCGGGGCAGCTCGCGCGGCGCCCAGCCGATGTCGTTCCACCCGGCCGCCAGGCCCCCGTCGTAGAGCGCCACCGGCGCGGTGCTCTTCTCCGCGCCCTTGTCCGAAGCCGGCGCCTGCGCGGGTGTCTCCTCCGCGAGCCCCCCGGCCACCGCCATCGAGCCACCGGCGAGCAGCGCGCACGTCGCCACCGCCGCGCCAGCCTTCCTCCGCGCACGCATCACACCGACCTCCCTGAGGATGAGGACCCCCGCTGCCGCGTCACAGCACCACGTCGTCCGTGTCCTTGCGAGGGAAGATGCGGGCGGGGATGCCCACGGCCACGCTGTCCGGCGGGACGTCCTGGAGGACCACGGCGTTGGCGCCGATGCGCGAGCGGGCGCCGATGCGCACCGGCCCGAGGATGCGCGCGCCCGCGCCGATCCACACGTCGTCCTCGATGACGGGGTAGCCGTTGTCCTTGGCGGTGCCCACGGTGTTGTTGCCGTAGAAGCGCACGCGGTCGCCGATGCGCGCGTCCCCGCCGATGACGATGCCCAGGCTGTGCACGAAGTACACGCCCCGGCCCAGCGTCACGTCCTTGCCGATTTCAATCCCCATCACCGCCGTCTGCGCCACGCGCAGCACGTGGTTGACCAGGGGGATGCGGTAGTCGAGCGCGGCCTCGCGGGCGCGGTTGAGCGCGGTGATGCGGTACGAGTCGCTGGTGAGCACCACCTGCGCGATGGACTTCGCGCCCGCGTCCCCGTTGGCGGCCCGCGCCAGCTCCAGCGCGTCCGACACGAGCGCGCCAATCATCGACCGCTTGTTCTTCATGATGTTCACCGGCTTCCCCCCTGCAGATAGCGGGCGACCTCGCGCGCGATGCCCGTCCAACCCCCGGCCTCGTTGCGCGCGCCGCGCAGGTACTCCATGCCGTACACCACGGAGGTGCCGGCGAAGGCGGCCTTCTCCAGGCCCAGCTTGTCCGCGGCCTGGGCGGCGCGCATCACCGTGCGCGTCAGCACGCGCGTGGCCTCGGGCGCGACGAGGGTGGCGGCGAGCAGCGGGCGCGCCAGCGGATTGGTCTCGAACAGCAGGCGCCACGGGTTGAGGCCGCGCACCTCCGGGTGCTTGCGCGCCACCTGCGTGTCGAACATGCCGTAGCGGTGCGCGCGCTTGAGCCAGCGCTCGAAGGAGACGTGGTCGCTGCCGTGCAACACGTACGCGTCGCTGGCGAAGACGAACGCGCAGCCGGCCTTCTCCAGGCGCACGCCCAGCTCCACGTCCTCGGACTGGCCCAGGGACTTGTCGAAGCCGCCCACGCCCACGTAGTCCGCGCGGTGGAAGGACACGTTGCCGGTGAACAGGTGGTTGCCGCGGACGCGGGCGCCGGGGGTGGACAGCTCCTCGGCCATGCGGTGGTTGAGGTAGGCGTACCAGCGCTCGAACAGCGGCATGTCGCCGATGGACGGATCCGGCCGGATGCGGCCGAGCACCACGTGGCGCGAGCCCTCCGGGTGGTGCGCCAGGTGGCGCTCCAGGAAGTCGGGCGCCACCTGCATGTCGTCGTCGGTGACGAGCACGATGTCACCCCGCGCGGCGAGCACGCCCCGGTGGCGCGCGGCGGCGGCGCCCGCGTTGGCCTGGACCTCCACGCGCAGGGCGTAGGGCGTCTTCAGGGCGGAGAGCGGCTCGCGGACGGGCTCCTTGGAGCCGTCGTCCACCACGACGACCTCGAACCGGTCCGCAGGCAGCGTCTGGGCGCCGAGCAGCTCCAGCAGGCGGGTGATGAGGGGGAGCCGGTTGTAGGTCGCGATGACGACGCTGAGGCGGGGGGAGGGTGCGTCGGAGGGCGAAGGAGGGCTCATGGCTTCTTCTTCCTGGACGACGAGGCCCGGCCCTTCTTCTTCAGCCGGGGAAAGGTGACGCTGCCCACGAAGCGCTCGGAGCCGATGAACTCCAGCGTCTTGCGCGCGGCGCCGAAGTCCGTCTCACCCAGGGTGACACACAGCAGGACGCCGTCGGCGGCGAGCGCGAGCGGCAGGCTGGCGGGGCGGGTGAGGACCGAGTCGATGACGGCCACGACGCGCTCACCCCGCGCGACGCGCTCGCGCAGGGCGAGGACGCGGCGGGGGGCCTCGGCGGGGGAGATGTCGGTGGCGTCCTCGAGGTGGATCTTCTGCGTGGCCACGTAGGGGGCGCCGGCCTCCAGGATGGCCATGGCGGCCTCCAGGGCCGGGGCGCCTGGGTGCGCGGGGACCACGGTGAGGAAGGCCCAGCCGGAGCGCTCCAGCGCGAACCACAGCCGTTGCAGCGCGGGGGAGGGCACGGTGCCGTCGACCACGTCTGTTTCCGGGGGGGTGGGAGGTGCGCTGGAGTCGGCCATGGAGCGGCGCCCGGTATAGCGCAACGCGTGGTGCTGGCCCAATGACCTCCCCGGGCGGGCGGGGGAGCGGGTGGTTCTCGACCTGCTTTTCGCGCCCGCCGAGAGACGGCCCCCGAGCGTGGGGGCGTGGGGTCGGGCGTGTTATGGGAGGGGTGTGCAGAAGATTGGCTATCTCATCCCCGAGTTCCCCGGACAGACGCACATCTTCTTCTGGCGCGAGTTGCAGGCGCTGCCGGGGAAGGGTGTGACGCCGGAGCTGGTGTCCACGCGACCGCCGCCGGCGCGCATCATCTCCCACAGTTGGGCGCGGGAGGCGATGTCGCGTACTGAATATCTGGCGCCGCCGGGGCCGCTGGGCATGGTGAAGGCGGCGGCGGAGGTGGCGCGGGCGATGCCCACGGGGTGGGCGCGGTGCCTGCTCTCCATCGCGCGGGCGGAGGGGCTGGACGCCAAGGGGCGGGCGCAGCTGTTGGCCTTCGCGGTGATGGGGGGGCGGTTGGCGTCGCTGGCGCGGGAGCGCGGGTGGACGCACGTGCACGTGCACTCGTGTGCGAACGCGGCGCACGTGGCGATGTTCGCGAACCTGTTGTCGGGGCTGTCGTACAGCATGACGCTGCACGGGCCGCTGGACGACTACGGGCCGAACCAGCGGGAGAAGTGGCGGCACGCGAAGTTCGCGTTCGTCATCACGAAGAAGCTGCTGGGCGAGGTGAACCACGAGCTGGCGGGGAGCCTGCCGTCGAGCATCGAGCTGGCGCCCATGGGCGTGGAGCTGGCGAAGTTCAACCGTTCGGTGCCGTACTCGGCGTGGACGGGGGAGGGGCCGCTGCGCATCTTCGCGTGTGGGCGGCTGAACCCGTGCAAGGGGCACGCGGACCTCATCGACGCGGTGGGGCTGCTGCGGCAGAAGGGCATCGACGCGCGGCTGGCCATCGCGGGCGAGGACGAGGCGGGCGGGACGACGTACCGCAAGGTGCTGGAGGCGAAGCTCGCGGAGACGAAGCTGGGCGACGCGGTGACGCTGCTGGGGGCGGTGGGCGAGGACAAGGTGCGGGGCGAAATCGAGCGCGCGCACATCTTCTCGCTGGCGAGCCTCCAGGAGCCGCTGGGTGTGGCCATCATGGAGGCCATGGCCATGCGCGTGCCGGTGGTGGTGACGGGCGCGGGCGGCGTGCCGGAGCTGGTGGACGACGGCGTGGACGGCATCCTGGTGCCGCCGCAGCAGCCGCAGGTGCTCGCGGAGAAGCTGGAGCTGGTGGCCAAGGACGCGAAGGAGGCCGCGCGGCTGGGCGAGGCGGGGCGTCGCAAGGTGGAGACGACGTTCAGCAGCGAGCGCAGCGCGGACATGCTGGCGCGGATGCTCCAGCGCGCGGTGGTCTGAGCGGCGCGCGGCGGGAGGTGCCTCCAGGGCGGGGGGCGCGGGGTGCCCGCGTCCTCGGGTTTGGTGGGTTGGGTGTGAGGGCGGGAACCTCGCTCCATCGACCTCGGGCGTCGGGTGAAGCCTTCATCATGACGTGGGCCTGGGGCGTAAGGCCTCCGGGAACCCACTCCTTTGACACTTTATATTCGTGCTTATATAAGTGCTGGATGGAGAGAGGGTTGGGGACGCGACTCCGGCATCTGTTGGAGCTGTTGGATGGCGCGGTGGAGGCGACGTACGCGGCGGATGGGAACGACTATCGGCCGCGCTTCACGCCGGTGATGCGGGCGTTGTTGGAGCAGGAGCCGTCGACGGTCGGGCAGATCGCCATGGCGGCGGGAATCACGCAGCCCGCGGCGACGCAGACGGTGGCGTTGATGGTTCAGGAGGGGCTGCTCTCCTCGGAGCCGGGGCCCTCCGACGCGCGCCAGCGCTTGATTCGACTCACGGACTCGGGACGGGCGCTGGTGCCCTGGCTGCGGGTGCGGTGGGCGGCGACGGCGGACGCGGCGGAGCGTCTGGACGCGGAGCTGCCGGCGCCCTTGTCGGAGGTGCTCGACGCCGCCATTCACGCGTTGGAGACGAAGTCCTTCGGCGCGCGCATCGCGGAGTCGCGGGAACGTCTGGAGAAATCGCGAAAGAAAGCGCGCAAGCAATCGACGCGGTGATGGCGCAGTGTGCCAGGTGCGGTGACTTCCTGCCGCGGGTCTCCGAAAGACATTGAGAGGAATCCTCATGCGGTCCGTGTTTCGTGACGCGAGCGGTGGTGTGCGCAACGGTTGGAAGATGCTGGGCTGCTTCGTGCTCACCGTGGCGATGGTCGCGGGGGCGTTCTTCGTGCGAAGCCTGCTGCCCGTGGAGGTCCGGCGGGCGTTGCCGCAGCCGCATTGGGCCTTCATCGGGACGCTGTTCGCGAGCTGGGTGTGCGTGCGGTTGGAGCGGGAGCCGCTGGCGTCGCTGGGGTTGAAGTTGGATGGGCGGTGGGGCCGCGAGGTGTCGGTGGGGACGCTGGGCGGCGTGGTGTTGCTGGGGCTCGTGGTGGGCGCGGTGTGGCTCGCGGGAGGGTTCTCGCTGGCGCGCACTCCGAACGCGGGACTGGGTGTCATCGGGCGTGCGGCGTGGATGATGATCGGTGTCGCGCTGTTCGAGGAGCTGCTGTTCCGTGGCTACCTCTTCCAGCGGCTCATCCGGGGCGTCGGGAGCTGGTGGGCGCAGGGCTTGATGGCGCTGGTCTTCTGCCTCGCGCATCCGTTCGGCGGGGAGATGTCCGCGCTCATGCGGACCCTGGCGATGGTGAACACGTTCCTGGCGGGGCTGATGCTGGGGCTGTGCTACGTGCGCACGACGAGCCTCGCGCTGCCGGTCGGTGTCCATCTGGGATGGAACTGGTTGATGAACTGCCTGGGGTTCGGCGTCAGCGGCAATGACCTCGGCGGCATGTGGAAGCCGGTGTTCAACGGGATGCCGGTGTGGCTCACGGGTGGCGACTATGGCCTCGAGGCCTCCGTGGTCTGCACGGGCGGGCTCGTGTTGACGGTATTGGCGCTTGCCCTGTGGAAGGGCCCGCGGCCTCGCGGCGCGACAACCACAGCCTGAGGTCGCCCGCACGCGGGGCCTTCACCTCATCCTCTGTGGGTCCCCTCCTGACGAGGTGACGTGTCGGAGTCCGCTGCTGGAATGCCCGGCGTGCCCGTGATGGCCACGGGCTGTTCGACGACGCGAACCACCTGGCGACGGACAAGAACAGCGTGTCGACGGCGAGGGGAGGGCCGTGGACGCCGAGGTTCCGGAACCTGTTCAAGAAGGCGGGGATGGAGCTGAAGGACCCGGAGGACATCGTGCCGGTGAAGGGGCACGCGGGGCCGCATCCCGAGCGATATCACCGCATCATCTACCAGGAGTTGGAAGCGGCGACGCGTGGATGCCGGACCGTCGAGAACTGTCGCAGGGCGCTTCGAGCGATGCTCGCCAAGCTGGGGCGGGAGGTCTCGACCCCAGGGACGGAGCTCAACCTGCTCGTCGCCCAGACTCCGCTGCGCTAGAGAACCTGCTCATGCACCGCCGGTACTTCGAACTGCACGACGATGTCGATGCCCCGGGGCGGTGGCACCTCGCCGACCCCAGGGATGGCGGGGCGCGCGAACTGAGCGACGTATGGCAGTTCACGGAGGGCCGTCCCATCTCCGAGACCCAGGGATTGCGCATCCCCATCGACGAGCCAGGGCGGCCTCTCGACTTCACGTTGGCGGGAACAAGCATCCCCGTCATTCATGTTCGAGCGGTTCCCGTGTTCCTGGGACTGGCGCCTGACGAGGTGCAACTCCTGCCCGTGAGCATCGATGGCCAGCCCGACCAGTACTGCATCCTGGTTGCGACCCGTCGTTTCCCCTGTCTCGACGAGTCCGCCTCGCGAGTACGGTTCTGGCTGCCGGAGGTGAGAAGGTCGGCCAGTACGCGTCCGTCCGTGACCTGCACCTCGACCCGAGCCGCGTCGGTCAGGCCCACGTCTTTCGGGTGGAGGGATGGCTCGGACCGCTCATCGTCTCCGAGGACCTCAAGCAGGCGCTGGAGCGCCTGGGCGCCACGGGCATGAAGTTCACGGAGGTCTAGGGCTCGCCGGCCCGCTCATGCGTCCTGCGCGTGATACCGTCCGGTCCACACCCACTCCATCAGGACCCATGGCCGCGCCTGCTTCGTCCGTCAGTGCCGTCATCGCCGCGTTGGGCGGCAACCTCCTCGTCACCCTCGTGAAGTTCGTCGCCTTCCTGCTGTCCGGCTCGGGGGCGATGTTGTCGGAGGCCATCCACTCGGCGGCCGACACGGGCAACCAGGTGCTCTTGTTCCTGGGCCTCAAGCGCGGCTCACGCGAGCGCGACGCGGGCTTCCACTACGGCTACGGCGGAGAGCGCTTCATCTTCGGCATCCTCTCCGCCTCCGGCATCTTCTTCGTCGGTTGCGGCGTCACCGTCTACCACGGCATCCAGTCGCTCCTGCACCCGCACGTGGCGGAGGTCGGCGTCGTCACCTTCGCGGTGCTCGGCTTCTCCTTCCTCGTGGAGGGCGGCGTGCTCCTGTTCGCCGTGCGCGGGATGCTGAAGTCCGCCCAGGGCATGCCCTTCGCCCGCTACGTGCGCGAGAAGGCCGACCCCGCCGCCGTGGCCATCCTCCTGGAGGACGGCGCCGCGGTGCTCGGCCTCGTGCTCGCCACCACTGGCATCCTCCTGGCCCACGTCACCGGCAACCCCGTCTGGGACGCCGTCGCCTCCATCACCGTGGGCCTGTTGCTCGGCTTCGTCGCCATCTACCTCGTCGTCGAGAACCGCACCCTGCTGCTGGGCCGCGCCGCGCCGGAGACGGCCGAGCGCCGCTTCGTCGAGGTCGTCCTCGCCCGGGGCAGCGTCGCCGACGTGCACGACGTGAAGACCCGCCAGCTCACCCCGGAGACCTTCACCTTCAAGGCGGAGATCCGCTTCAGCGAGGCCTTCGTCGCCACGCGGCTCGCGGAGGCCCTGCCCGCCTCGGGCCTGCCGCCCACGCGCGAGCCCCAGGCACTCCATGGCCTCGCTGCCCACCTCATCCGCGCCCTCAGCGAGGAGGTCGACGCCATCGAGGCCGACATCCGCCGCGCCATCCCCGAGGCGAAGCACATCGACCTGGAGCTGGAGCACGTCGCCGCGAATCCCCCACCCGCCGCGGCCCGTCCGGTGGGCGTCGTCGCCCACGTGCCCTGATGCGTCCGTGACTCGAAGCACGAGCGCAGCTCGCCGCCCGGCCGCGTCCTCGCGTCGAGTGTGCGTCGTCGCCCACGGGTGCTGAGGGGCCCAGAGGCTGGATCCGGACCCCGTGGCGCCGTGGGCTCGCTTCCGGGCTCACAGGGGTGGCTCAACGAGCCCCTGGGAGCGGAGGTAACCCCGTTCTGGCTGCTGGTGAAGCGGATGTTGCGATTCATGGTTCCATGCGCATGGGCACCCTCATCACCCCTCGAAGCGGGCACTACCTGTTTCGCGCACCGCCTGCCGTGAGCGCCAAGGCGCTGGAGATCGGTCGCCAGGCCTTCGCGAAGGTAGGCATCATCTTCCCGTGACGTAGACTCGAGGGGCCATGGGCGCTTCAATCGATGCTTCGCGAGTCCTCGTGACGTGGCCAGCCAAAGACGTCGCTCTTTGGCTGGAAGGTCGGGAAGTCGGTGCCCTGGTGGATGGCGAGCCCTTCAACTGGGACGGATTCGCATTCACCGCGGCCGCGCGTGCGCGCAAGGAGCGAGACCTCCCATGGGCCAACATCGCCCTGCACGTCTACGAAGCGCTGGCGAGTCACGACTCCGCGGACCCCGCCAATACGTTCTGGTTCTCGGCAATGAACCTGCGTGCATGGATGATTCGTGAACTCGGTGCGCAGCGCGGCGACCCCGTGTTGGACCCTGAGGTCCTCGTGCAGTGGGTCCGCAAGTGCGCTCGCATCTCCTTCGACGAAGCCTCTCGCCTTGCGTCGATGGACCTTCGTGGGGTTCCCATCGAGACGGTGCGCGAGCTCCGCAACATCAAGAACTCGCTCAGCGTCCTGAGCAACATCACCGAGACTCCGAGAGTTCGCGACGACAGCGCGCTCCAGGAGTGGTTGAAGCTGCGGGACCGGTTGCCGTGAGAGAAGGCCCCTTCGATTCGTGAAGCCGTCTCGCATCGGCGATGGCGTCCTCCCCTGAGCCGTCCGCTTCCATGCAGGGAGCGCCGCCTTCCCGGCCTTCCCTGCCCGGCAGTCCACGTTCCCGCGGCCGTGACGTGCGGGGGTGCCTTTTGAGGTTTCCCGCCGCCGGGCGCCGTGATTGAACGCGCGGCACAGGCGAGGCCGCTGACCGGCCCGCGGGCGTGGAGGGGCGCGGCATGGTCCCCGAGTCGGAGCGCATCCAGGAGGACGAACTGCGGGACGCGTGGCCCGTGCTCGAGCCGCGTGACCGCGTGGAAGGTTTCCGCCTCCTGCCCGCCGCCAGCGCGGACGACTTCTTCCTGTCCCTGTCCTCCATGGACCAGTCGGGCCTGCTCCAGACGCTCACGCCGGGCGAGCGCCGCACCTGGATGCGCCTGCTCCCCCCGGACGACGCGGCGGACGTCATCCAGTGGCTGCCCACGCACGAGCGCGAGGCCTACCTCGCCCTGCTCGACGACACCTTCCGCCGCGAGGTCCTCGTCCTCATGGCCTACGCCGAGGACGCCGCCGGCGGGTTGATGAACCCGCGCTTCGCGCGCGTGCGGCCCGAGGCGACCATCGACGAGGCGCTCGGCTACCTGCGCAAGCAGGCCCGCGAGCAGGTGGAGACCGTCTACTACGGCTACGTGCTGGACTCGGAGCAGCGCCTGCTGGGCGTCGTCTCGCTGCGCCAGCTGTTCCAGGCCGCGCCCGGGAAGCTGGTGCGCGACCTGATGCGCACGGACCTGGTCACCGTGTCCGAGGACACCGACCAGGAGGCCGTCAGCCGCCTGTTCTCCGAGCACGCGCTCGCGGCCATCCCCGTGGTGGACGCGCAGGGGCGGATGAAGGGCATCGTCACCGTGGACGACATCGTCAGCGTCGTCCAGGAGGAGGCCACCGAGGACATCCAGAAGGTGGGCGGCATGGAGGCGCTCGACGCGCCCTACTTCGAGGTGGGCTTCCTCACCATGGTGAAGAAGCGCGCCGGGTGGCTGCTCATCCTCTTCGTGTCGGAGATGCTCACCGCCACCGCCATGTCCCGCTACGAGGCGGAGATCGCCCGCGCGGTGGTGCTCAGCCTCTTCGTCCCGCTCATCATCTCCTCCGGCGGCAACTCCGGCAGCCAGGCCTCCACGCTCATCGTCCGCTCGCTCGCGCTGGCGGAGGTGCGCCTGCGCGACTGGTGGCGCGTGTTGCGGCGGGAGCTGGCCTCCGGGCTGGTGCTCGGCGCGGTGCTCGGGAGCGTGGGCCTGATGCGCATCCTCCTGTGGGAGCACCTGTTCCACAGCTACGGCGAGCACGCCACGCTGGTGGCCTTCACCGTGGGCTTCGCGGTGCTCGGCGTGGTGACGTGGGGCACGCTGTCCGGCTCCATGCTGCCGTTCATCCTGCGCAGGCTCGGCTTCGACCCGGCGAGCGCGTCCGCGCCCTTCGTCGCCACGCTCGTGGACGTCAGCGGCCTGGTCATCTACTTCACCACCGCCGAGCTCATCCTCCGCGGCACGCTGCTCTAACCCGGCTCAGGCCTGCTTCGCCCGCGCGGGGACGTCGTCCTCGTTGGGGTAGACGATGGCGCCGGGCGGCGGCACGGGGGCGGTGGGCGCGCCGTGCACCAGCGTGGTGCTCGGCATGGGCCAGGCGCCCGTGGCCACGGCCAGCTTCCCGGAGCCCACCACGCACAGCGACGTGATGAACGTGCAGATGTACGAGATGATGCCCATGTCCCCGAACACCTGGTTGATGTAGCAGATGACGGAGCCCACGATGATGAGCGCCGCCGCCCGGTACTCGTTGACGTTCGAGCGGTGGTACGAGCGCACCGCGAGGTACACGGTGACCACCAGGTACATCCACACGCCCGTGTAGCCCAGCATCCCGCCGAAGGCGAACAACCCCAGCAGCGAGTTGTGCGGGTGGTAGCGGTACTGCGGGAACACGAAGGCGATGTTGGGCAGCGGAATCGGCTCCAGGAACTCGTGGCCGTAGCCGGTGCCCAGCAGCGGGAACTGCGTCCACGTGGCGATGACGTCCAGGTTCTCGATGTCGCGGTAGTCCAGGTTGCCCTCGCCGCCCTCGCCGTCGATGAGCGTGCGCACCTTGTGGACGGGGGCGAAGGCGCCGCTGTGGGAGTTCCAGCCCACGGCGAAGTAGACGACCACCAGCGGGGCCATCAGCACCATGCTGCGGGTGAAGGTGCGCTTGAGGGCGGGCCACGGGGTGATGAGGTAGCCGGCCAGCAGGCAGCCCACGAAGCTGACGTAGGCCAGGCGCCGGTCGTTGTACATCATGCCCAGGAAGATGAGGAGGATGAGCACCAACCCGCGCACCGCGTGGGCGCTCTTGGGCGTCTCCAGGAAGCGCATGGTGGCGACGAGCAGCGCGAAGTTGAACGTCATCGAGTCCGAGTGACAGGTCGTGTACTCGACGAACACGCCCATGGACGGCACGACGACGGCGCCGAAGTAGACGCTGACGGCGGACTTGGTGAGGCCCGCGGCGATGACGGTGCGCGCGAAGAGGGGCCAGTCCTGGGGCCCGCGCAGGGCGTAATGGAACATGGCCACGATGAACGGCATCATCGCGGCCTGGTGCCACTGCCACAGGGAGTTCTTCACGTCCCCGCCGCGCAGCACCCCGCGCACCTCCATGAACAGGATGGCGATGAGCGACAGCGCCACCACGCCCACCAGCGGCCGGGGCATGGGCAGCGTGGGCGGGTCGATGGGGGACTTCGTCACCCGCCGGTAGATGGCCAGGCCCAGCAGGCCCACGATGAGCACGTCGACCAGGGGGAAGCGCAGGGCGCCGATCTTGGTGATGTAGCTGAGCTGGGCGAACATCAGCTCGCCCAGGGGAAACAGCGGGGAGGGCCAGAAGCCGGACTGGGGCCGTTCCGGGACGTAGTCCACCGCGAGCACCAGGTAGGTGACGGCCATGACCGGGTAGCGGACGGGGACCTTGGTCACCAACCACACCACCGCGACGGCCAGGACTGGGGCAATCGCGACCACGGGATGGATGGCGGCCCCACCCACGGTGGCCAGCACCAGGAAGCCGAGGAGCGCCACGAAGCGCAGATAGGGAGGGCGGTCCGGGGCGTACGTCACGGCGGGTGGAGGCTACATCTGGACGGCGGGTTGGGATAGATGTGAAGGCACACGTATGCCTGCTCACAGACCCCGCGTCCTCCTGATTGCCGAGCTGTGCAACCCCGACTGGGTCAGCGTCCCGCTGGAGGGCTGGTCGCTCTACCGGGCGCTGGCCGAGGTGGCGGACGTCCACCTGGTCACCCAGGTCCGCAACCGGGAGAACATCCTCAAGCAGGGGGTGCAGGAGGGCTCGCAGTTCACGGCGCTGGATTCGACGCCGGTGGAGAAGCCGCTCGACAAGGTGGGGCAGTTGCTGCGGGGCACGGCGGGTGTCGGCTGGACGACGGCCACGGCGCTGAGCGTGCTGCCGTACTACTACTTCGAGGAGGTGCTGTGGCGCCGCTTCGGTGAGCGCATCAAGGCGCGCGAGTTCGACCTGGTGCACCGCTACACGCCCATCAGCCCGACGACGCCGAGCACGCTGGCGGCGCGCTGCAAGGCGGCCGGGGTGCCCTTCGTGATGGGGCCGTTGAACGGCGGGTTGCCGTGGCCCAAGGGCTTCGGGGGCGCGCGGCGGCGGGAGAAGGAGTGGCTGAGCTACGTGCGGGACGCGTACAAGCTGATGCCCTTCTACAAGTCCACGCGGGACAACGCGTCGGCCATCATCACGGGCTCGCGGGCGACGCGGGGGCAGGTGGCGGAGCCGTGGCAGCACAAGACGGTGTACGTGCCGGAGAACGCCATCGACCCGAAGCGCTTCGGCTCGGCGAAGTCGGAGGGGCCGGTGGAGCTGCCGCTGCGGGTGGCGTTCGTGGGGCGCTTCGTGCCGTACAAGGGCATGGCCATGCTGATGGAGGCGGCGGCGCCGCTCATCCGCGAGGGCAAGGTGGTGCTGGAGTACATCGGCGACGGGCAGGAGATGCCGAACCTCCGGGCGCAGGCGGCGCGGGAGGGCATCGAGTCCGGGGTGACGTTCGCCGGGTGGGTGAAGCACCAGGAGCTGCAGGGGCGGCTGGCGAAGAACCACGTGTTCGGCTTCCCCAGCGTGCGCGAGTTCGGCGGCGCGGTGGTGTGCGAGGCGATGGCGCTGGGGTTGGTGCCCATCGTGATGGACTACGGCGGGCCGGGGGAGATCGTCAGCCCCGCGACGGGGTTCACGGTTCCCATCGGGACGCCGGAGCAGATTGTCGCGGGCGTGCGCGACGTGTTGACGAAGCTGGCGGCGGACCCGTCCGTCATCCGCCCCATGGGTGAGCGCGCGCGGGAGCGCATCTTCAAGCACTTCACCTGGAAGGCGAAGGCGGAGCAGGTGGTGGAGGTGTATCGCTGGGTGACGGGCGAGCGCGGCCAGCCCGACTGGGGCATGCCCCTGGCGGACTGAGCGGGGCCAGGCGCGTCTCCTTCAGCGCAGGGGGACGCGCCGGATGAAGTTCGCTTCCACGCGGATGCCCGTGCTGCTGGAAGACATGTCCACGACGCGTGAGTCGGTGAACAGCTCCACGCGGGGTGGGTAGCGAAAGCGGGTGTAGAGCCGGGTCTGGATGCGGAGGTTCCTCCCTGGGCGGAGCTGGACGTCCGAGAGGACATGCGGCTCGTACACCTCCTTCTCCCAGTGGAGTGTGTAGTGGCCCGGGGGAACGTCCTGGAGGCGGTAATCCCCCTTGGCGTCCGTGACGGCCATCCATTGCCGGTCGCTCCCTGGGGCGCGCGCGGAGACGACGACGTCCACCACGGGTTCTCGGGTCCTGACGTCGATGACGGTGCCCACGATGGCGCCGGGACGAGGGGTCTTCCGGGGCTCGGCGCTCGTGTCCGGCTGCGCGGAGGCGGAGGTGGCCCACAGCGCCAGGGTGATGCACGTGGTGACGTGGAAGAGGGAGACCCTGGCGGGGCTCTCTTCGTGCCGCAGTGTCAGCGGATGGGGATGCGGCGCATGAACTCGGTGTCCAGCTTGATTCCCTGGGTGGTGGACCCCAGGTCGACGACGGGTGGATCCCCTCTGAGGAGGACCACCTGCCCGAGATATTCGGGGAG
The DNA here is from genome assembly GCF_024198235.1 of Myxococcus dinghuensis. Taxonomy (GTDB): domain Bacteria; phylum Myxococcota; class Myxococcia; order Myxococcales; family Myxococcaceae; genus Myxococcus; species Myxococcus dinghuensis. The sequence continues at coordinate 88,839 of NZ_JAKCFB010000028.1, forward strand.
GAACTCGACGTTGACGCGGACCGTGCGGTGGGCGCGGAGCAGGATGTCGGAGCGGGCGTAGGGTTTGTATTCCTCCTTCTCGAAGCGGAGGACGTAGGTGCCCGCAGGTGCCTGGGGAAAACGGAAGCTTCCCTGAGCATCGGTTCGTGCGTACACGGCCTCCGAGGACCGCGTCTGGTTCAGCGTGACGATGACATCCGCCACGGGTTGTCGACTCTGTGAGTCGATGACGGTACCGAAGAGAGTCCCAGTCTTGGGGACCTCGTCTCCGGATGGCTCGTATGCCTGCGCGGAGGCGGAGAGGGTCGTGATGCACAGTGCGACGGCGAAGAGGTGCTTCATGGGAGGCTCCTTCGGGCAAGGTGTGATGCGGCATCCCGCGTACACATGAATCACCGTGTCACCGGACCGCGATTCGTTTGATGAACTCGTGGTCCACGTAGAGGCTCGTGCCACTGGAGGAGACATCGATGGTGGATTCGCGGCCGCAGTGAAAGTCGTAGACCTCTCCAATGCTGCCGGGGGGCAGCTCGATGTCCACGTGAACCGTGCGGCTGACGGGCAACAGGATGTCGGCGCGAACGAGCGGGTCATATTGCTCCTTCTCGAACCGGAGTGTGTAGAGGCCAGGAGGTCGTCGCGGCAGCCGATAGCGCCCAGCCGCGTCCGTCACCACGACCTGCTCCCCCATCAACGCGGGAGAGGTCGCGGTGATGACCACGTCGCCGACAGGCTGTCGACTCAGTGCATCGATGACTGTGCCGATGAGGATGCCGCTCCCGGCTCCTCCGTCCGACCGTGCCAGGACCGGGACCGCGGACAACCAGAGGGCGTAGCAGCGTGCGGTTCGTGCAAAGCGCATCGGGAGGGTCACCTCGTCACGACGGAGCGTCCCCCGAGGAGCACCTCCTCCGTCACATGAGGGCCTCGTGGTTCCATCATGGATTCATCACGAGGCCCACGCCGCGAGCGAGCTACCTCGCGACCTGCTCCACGGGCTTCGGCAGGTGGCGCATCTGCACCTTGACGCGCACGGTCCGGTTGGCGCGCAACAGGATGTCCGAGCGCGAGTACGTGTCGTAATCCGGGTGCTCGAAGCGCAGCGTGTACGTGCCGGCGGGGAGCAGGGGCAGGCGGTAGCGGCCCAGCGCATCCGCGACGGCCGCGCGCTCGCCCTGGAACTCCGGTGAGGTCGCGATGACGGCCACGTCCGAGATGGGCTGCTGGGTCGCCACGTCGATGATGGTCCCGATGAACACGCCGGGGGGCGTGGCTTGGGGCGCCTCTGCCTGGGCCAGGATGGGCACGGTGACGAACATCACGAGCAGGCAGAGGAGGAAGGACGCGACGAGCTTCGACATGGACCACCCCGGTGGAGTCACGAGATGACGCCATCCTCCTGGAGGTCCATGCCGCGAACGTCACGCGGGCCTCGTCGCTTCATCACGGTTTCCGCATGACGCCCCGCTTCCACCGCGGCCGCATGTGATGGCTTCTCAACGTGAGGCCGTCTGCTCGCCGCCGGAATGGCAGACAGTCGCGAGTGCGTCATTACCCTCGTCGCCATGAGTCTGCTCACGCGTGGCGCGGTCCTGTTGCTGCTGCTGTCGAGTGTGTCTGCCTCGGCCCAATCCCTCTCCCATGCGGTCTGGGCGGAGAGCGCGATGGTGAAGGTCCGTCCCCAGACAACACCCCGGAGGGACTCCGTCGTGCCGCTCGTCGGCGCCAGGGGAGAGTGGCTCTCCTTCCAGGTGGCCCTCCACGGTGGTGCCCAGGGGCTGCGCAACGTGTCGGCCCGTTTCCCCGCCCTGGTCGGAGGACTCCACCGCCGCATCGACGCGCGAAACCTCCTCCTCTATCGCGAGGCGCTGCTGGACATCACCCAACCCACGCCACCGGGGACGGAGCCGGGGCGTTGGCCCGATGGCCTCATCCCCGACGTGGACGAGGTCGTGGGCGAGCAACGCGCGGCCTTCCCCTTCGACGTGCCCGCGGGTGAGTCGCGCGCCATCTGGGTGGACGTGCGAGTCCCCTCGGACGCATCCCCGGGCCTGTACCTGGGCGTGGTGGAGGTGATGGGGCAGGGGCTCCGGGAGCACGTGCTCGTCACGCTCACCGTGGTCGACGCGGAGCTGCCGAGCACCTCGTCGCTGCGCACGGCCTTCCTCCTCTGGCCGCCGCATGTGTGTCGGGCCTTCACGGGGGACCCGAGCTGTCCCGCACAGACGCAGGTGTACCTGCTGAAGCAGTTCCACCGGCTGGCCTTGGAGCACCGCATCACCCTGGCGAGCGCGTTCCCCCGGCTCCCGGACCAGCCCACCTGGGACCTGCCGGACTACGACACCTTCGCCGAGCGCTGGGGCCCGTTCCTGGAGGGCTCGGCGCCGAACCGGCTGCCTGGCGCACGGATGACGAGCCTCCAGTACCTCGGGCCCGCCACCGCGCCGGACCTCTCGACCTTCGAGCTGGAGGCCCGGGCGCGCGGCTGGTTGGGCCGCGCCTTCGACTACGTGGGCGACGAGCCGCCCTATGGAACCTCGTGGGAGGCCGTGGCCGAGCGGGCACGGCTGACGCGCTCGGCGGCCCCGGACCTGCGCACGTTCCTCACCGCCACGGTGACGGAGGTGGAGGCCCATGGCCCCCTGGACGACATCGACGTCCTCACGGTGCTGGTGAACTTCATCGACGGCACCCAGCCCCCCTACGAGGGCAACCAGCGGCCGAAGTACGACGCCTTCCTCTCGCGTCCGAACCGCGAGCTCTGGCTGTACCAGAGCTGCATGAGCCACGGCTGTGCCGCTGGAGAGCCACCGCCTCCGGAGAATCGACCGGGGCAGGGCTGGCCCTCGTACATGGTCGACCGCTCCGCTGCGAAGGCGCGCGGCATGCAGTGGCTGGACTTCATCATGGGCGCGCGGGGCGAGCTGTACTACCAGACGGTGGGCCTGCTCTCGACCGCCTGGACGACGCAGTTCCGCTTCAACGGCAACGGCGACGGCACGCTCTTCTATCCCGGGTTGCCCTCGGTCATCGGAGGGACGACGGCGATTCCCCTGCCGTCCATCCGCCTCAAGCTCATCCGGCAGGGGCTCCAGGACTACGAGTGGCTGAAGCGCGTGAGCGACGCGGGAGACCCGGCCTTCGCCAGGCGCGTGGCCACGGAGTTGATTCCGCATGCGTGGGCGGTGCCGGATGACGGCGCGCGGTTCGAGCGCGCCCGACTGCGCCTCATCCGTCGCTACCTGGAGCTGCGCTCGGGGCACGCGCAGCCCCAACTCCCAGGGGAGGAGGGGGCGCGCTGACGCTACGGCGTGGGGGGCGTCTCCGGTGTATCGGCGGTCTTCGACTCGGGGGGCGCGGGGGGACGGTCGAAGTCCATGGCGTCCCGCGGCGCGAACTCCTCGAAGCGGTCCTTGCGCTTGTCGAGGTCGGCGGCCTTGCGGATGAGCTGGCCCAGCTCCTGGACGTCCTCGCGCTTCGCGAGCGGCGCGCCCACGCCGTCCCAGAGTTCGGCCAGGGCTTCGTAGGTGAGCGGACGCGTCCAGTACGAGCCGCGGAGCTTCTCCGCGAAGGCCGCCGCCACATAGGCCAGGCGCGTGGCGGGTGCTGCCTTCGCGAAGCTGGGGCGCAGCGAGGTGAGCGGCAGTGGCAGCTCCAGCTCCTTCGAGTCGCCCCCCTCGGGCGCCTTGTAGCGGATGCGCAGCGTGCCGACGCGCTCCGCCGACGGGCGCAGCTTCACCTCGTAGAGCGCGGTGACGGCGTGGCCCGCGCCCACCTCACCCGCGTCCACCGCGTCGTCGCGGAACTGCTCCTTCGTCAGCATCCGGTTCTCGTAGCCGAGCAGGCGGTAGAGCGAGACGGACTTCTCGTCGAACTCCACCTGGAGCTTCACGTCCTTGGCGACCACCTGGAGCGTCCCGCCGAGGTTCTCCACGAAGATGCGCTGGGCCTCCTTGAGTCGGTCGACATAGGCGTATTGGCCCTCGCCCACCTGCGCGAGCCGCTCCATCAGCACGTCGTTGTAGTTGCCCATGCCGAAGCCGACGGTGGACAGGGTGATGCCTCGGGACGCGTGCTCCTTCACACGGGCCCAGATGCCGTCCGCGCTGGTGACGCCGTTGTTGGCCACGCCGTCCGAGCAGAGGATGACGCGGTTGATGCCGCCCGGAATCAGGTGCTTCGCGGCGATGCGGTAACCCAGCTCCATGCCGGCCTGCGCGTTGGTGGACCCATCGACCTCGAGCCCATCGATGGCGGACAGGAGGCGGGACTTGTCCGCGATGCTCGTGGGCGGGAGCACCTGTCGGGCGTCGGTGCCGTAGTCGACGAGGGAGACGCGGTCTCTTTCATCCAGCGCATCCACCAGCAGCCGCAGCGCGCGCTTCACCAACCCGAGCCGCGACTCACCTCCCATGGAGCCGGAGGTGTCGATGACGAAGACGAGGTGGCTTGGCTTTCGTCGGGACTGAGCCACCTCCTGCGTCTTCATGCCGATGCGCAGCACCTGGTAGCCCTTGCGGACCGGAGACGGGAAGCCCTCGACGTGGAGCCCGAAGGGCGCGTTGCCTGGGTGCGTGTAGCCGTAGTCGAACGTGTTGACGAACTCCTCCACGCGCACGGCGGCCTCGTCCGGCAACGCCGAGCGTTCCAGGTAGGCACGCGTCATGGCGTACGAGGCGGTGTCGGTGTCGACGGAGAAGGTGGAGAAGGGCTCTTCCTCGGTGTTCACCGTGGGGTTCACGCCGTAGCCCTTGAAGTACATGTCGAAGAAGCGGGCCCCGTTGATGGGCATGAGCCGTGGCGGAGGCGGTGAGTACGAAGGCACGGACACGGGTTGGGGCCACGGGGCCGGAGACATGGGCTGCATCGGTGGAACGCTGGAGTAGATGCCGTGGACGCGGGCGGCCTGCTCCAGGGATGGTGATGCCGAGGCGAACGAGAGGCCGTCCACCACGTAGCCGTTCTCCGGCGAGGTCGACCCGCTCGTGGCCGCACCGGACGCATTGCCCACGGAGCCAGGCGAGGAGGCGCTGGAACGGGACACCGCGATGCGCTTGACGAACTCCTGGTCCACGGTGACACCCGTGGCCGTCGAACTCGCGTGGAGCTCCGGTGTCGTGCCGAAAGGCGCCGCCACCTCGCCGAGCATTCCCTCGGGAATCAGCTCCACGTCGACGCGGCGGGTGCGGTTCAGGCGCAGTTGGATGTCGGAGCGACCGTAGGGCTTGTACTGCTCCTTCTCGAACCGCAGCGTGTAGACCCCGGGTGGGAGCCGGGGGATGCGGTAGTTGCCCTGTGCGTCCGTCACCACGGTCTGCTCACCCTCGAGGTTGGGCGAGGTCGCGGTGATGACGACGTCCGGGACGGGATGACGGCTCACGGCATTGATGACGGTGCCGACGAAGGTGCTGCTCTGGGCAAGTGCTCGTGGGGCCGACAGGGCCAGCACGGCGCACAGGATGCGAGGAAGGGTGGGGGGCATGACGGCGACCTCCGTGTGAGGAGAGGACGCCATCCTCTGGAAGTCCCGCCGCGCGAATCGCACGCGTGCTTCCGGACTCCGTCATCGTTTCAGCACGCCACTGATGCGGTGACGGCAACTCCCGCTCGATGCCCATGGCGACGACGAACCGCGCCCCGCGTGATGCGGGGCGCGCTCGACGAACACGGGGTTCAGCCTTCTTCCCAGCCCAGCTCCTTCAGTCGCTCCAGCGCCGCCTTGAAGCGGAGGGCGGACGGCTCTCCATCCTCGAGCCAGTAGCTGTAGTTCGCGGTGAGGATGAGAGTGAGTGCCTGCCAGCGCTGCAAGAGGTGGACGGCCAATGGAGGCTGGTCGAAGGCAGGGTCGCGAGGGCCACTGAGCCAGGTGCCTTGCTCGTCGCGCTCCAGGGGCATCGAAGCGAAGCTCCCGCCACTCAGGCTTCCAGTCAGGCTTCTCGCAACCACAGCACGCGAGCGCACCGGAGAGCCAGTCCTCGGTGCCCTCCGGGGCGACACACGTCAAGACGGTCTCGGCGGAGAGTGGCTCCCATCCCGCGCGCAGCACGTCGATGGCATCCAGGGCCGTCGCGAAGCCGGTGACATCGGCTGCGGCCACGACGTTCCGGAGACGGAGGGAGTGGCCGGGAAACTTGAACACGAATCCGTCGAGCTCCAGGGGCCGTGTTTCCGCTGGCACGTGCGCCGACTCGTTTCAGGAGAGCAGGTGCTTGATGAGTGGGCGGACGCGCTCCAGCTCCTCCCCAGGATGCGTCTCCACCCACCAGTCGAGGTGGCGAGAGATGAAGTGCGCATCGCGCACCACCTCCGGAGTCAAGGCAACCGTCTCCGCCGAGATGAATCGATAGTGCTCCGAGTCCACGTATCGGAAGACGATGCGCGCCCACTGAGCCCAGTGACATACCCGGCAACCCCACTGTTCGAGCGCGCGAACGTCCTCTGTTCCGACGGGGGCTCGAAGCTTGAGATATGCGTCGTCGAACTCCTGGAGTCCTACTTCCAGGAGCTCTCCCGGCCGGACGCTGATGCTCTCCGGGTCGCGATGGAGATCCGAGGTATGCAGTCGCGTCTCCTGCTCGCCTGCATGCGCGCCACAATGCAGGCAGGTCAACGGGGCCAGGAACCAGACGATGTGGGCCATCACGGACTCCTAGTTGGCAGGCACAGGGGGACGCCCTGTTGGAGGGCCGAAGACGACCTTCAAGCTCCGGCCCTGGACTTGGATGACAAAGTAGCCCTCGGGGTAGCGTTGGACCAACTGGTCCGCGAACTCGGCGCCGGAGCGGGGGGAGAACGTCCTGGGAGACACTCCGAATTGCCGAGCCAGGGGTACGGCGAGATCCTCGTCCACGGAGATGATGGTCGGCATCGCGCCGGGTGTGGTGTCGGCGAACAACGCGTCCGCGATGATCGCGCGGTCCACGCCGCCCTTTCCTTTTCCTATCTTCGCGGTGATCAGGTCTTCGAGGGCCGCGAGATAACGGGGGTTGGCGCGATCAGGCGTGATTCCTTGGATGCTCGAGAGAGAGGGCGACGGGCGACCGGACAGTGTCTGGCCACCGACGGCCTCTGCTCCCGCCAGGGGTGAGAGGCGGAGGTCCGCGGCGGGCCCGACGATGTATTCGAGGGTTGGCGCCGCGCCGCCCGGAGGGTCGACATAAGGCCCGAGACCCCGAGAGGTCCGGAGGGCGTTGATGGCGTCCCGATAGTTGGCGTCCAGGTCCGCGAATCGGAGGATGGGTGTCCCCGTCTTCGAGTTCAAGCGCGTCAACAAGCTGTCGATGGCGATGCGCGCGTTGCTGTCCAGGATGGTCGTGTCGGCGGTCACCGGCGCGCCCGGTAGGAGCGCCTCTGCTGGCTCGAGGCCATCCGCGACTCGCGCCAGGCGTGCGAGTCGACCGGTGGAGGCCCCCGCCGAGTCGAGCAAGTCCTCCGCCATGCGCACCGGGACCCGCTGGAGCAAGGCGCGCAGGTGGGACCCACGCATCGCCCCCGCGCTTCCCTGGCCGAGTGCGGTGTTCACTCGCCCGATGCCGATGGTCGCAATCACGTCGCGCGCCTCGGTTGCGGAGATGTCCAGGATGGCCGTACGCGCCGCCACGGAGAGCTGACGCAGCAACGCCTCGGCTTCCGTCGCAGGAAGTTGCATCGCCCAGACCAACTGGGGCCGCGTCACCGCCTCGTCGAGCCGTGCCAGGACCTCGATTCCTCGTGGCCCGACATGCGCCGCGGTGTCCACGAGTTCCCGCGCGGAGTACCGGAAGAGCAGTCGCCGCAGGGCATCTTCGGAGACTCGGGAGAGGAGCTGGATCTCCGTGGCGGACAGCCCCTCCGCGAGCAGCATCTCGAGGCCCTCACGCTCCCACACCCGGAGGGCATGTTGCGCGGCCGAGGCGCTCACACCCCCAGCCTCGAGTCGGGCGAGCAGCGCGCCCTCCGCCCCCGCCGCGCGCAGCCCCGCGAGGCCGGGCGCCACACCGCGGCCCAGGAGATAGCCGCGTGACATCCCCCAGCCGAACGCACCCCGCATGCTCTGGAGCGGCGAGCGGATGACGCCCGGCAGTGCCCGAGCGGCCGCCACCGCCTGCGCCGGCATGTTGCGGATCCCCGCGCCGATGCTCCGGACGCCACGCCCCATCACCCCGGGCACCTGCGGCAGGCCCCGACGGATGGCCGCGCCCATCCTCGCGAAGTTGCCTCCCCGCCCGATACTCCGCCCCGCGCTCCGGATCGCCGTCCCGAAGCGCGTGGTCAGCCCGCCTCCCCAGCGCGCGCCTCCACCGGCGCGGAGGATGCTCCGCTGCATCCCTCGGCCGCCGACCTGGGCCAGCTTCGCCATGCCCATCTGCAGCACGACGTTGCCCGCGGCCGAGACGTCGCTGGAGATGCGGTCCGAAGACTGTTGTAGCTCGGTGGCGTTCCGTGCGACGCCCGCCTCGTACAGGTTCTTGAGGAAGCAGAGGAACTGCAGGAGCAGCGCCCACTTGCCGACGGCGATGGTCCAGCCCCCCGTCGTCACCATGACGCTGCCGCAGAAGGCGACCACTGGGCCCAGCGCGGGCCCCAGGAACCCGAAGCTGACCAGGATGAGCGCCGTGCACAGCGCGGCGATGACGGCCGCCAGCGCGGTGATGGAGCCCAGGATGATGGTGAGGCCCGTCGCGATGTCGGCCGCGGTCTTGAGCAGGTTGCCGATGGGGTCGCGCTTCCAGGCCTGGATGTTCACCAGGTTCGCCGCCCCCGAGGCGATCATCCCGAAGCCCGACACCACCCCCAGCAGCGGCGTCACCGGGTTCACCAGCCCGAGCGCCAGCGTGCCCCAGCCCGGCCAGCGGATGCCGGAGAGCCCCGACCACAGGTGCCGCCCGGCCATCCGCAGGGCGATGCGCCTGCGCTCCCAGGACGTGGTCTGCTCGAACGGCTTGCCCGCCATCTCCTGGATTTCGAGCACCTCCGTCCTGTGCCGCTCCTGCTCCCGTGCCTCGTGCTCCTCGTGGCCCTCCCGCTGCTCGCCCTCGCCCGGCGCCGAGCCGCCGAGCACCTGCGGGATGTGACCCGCGATGGCCCCCGCCGGGTCGACGTCCCACCGGTCCTCGTAGCCCGCCTGGGGCTGTCGCTGGACCACCGTCTCCGCGCCCTCTCCGCCGGGCGGTTGCGGCGCGACGGGTTGCAACGCTCCTCCCTGCGCCGCGGTGTCCTGTGCCTGCCGCGCCGCCGCCTGCGCCTCTCCTCCCTGCGCCTCCTCCCCCTGGGCCGGCTCGCGAGCCCCCGCTGCGGCCCGTCCTCCGCCCGCGCCGGGCGGCGCCTCGCCCTCTTCGGCCGTCGCGGGCACGGGCGACGCGGGCGGCGCCGTGACGACGCGAGGCGCCTCGATGCCCTCCGCCTCGCGCATGGCCCGCTCGAGGGGTGTCTCCTCCGGGATGGCCGCCGCGTTCTCGCGGTGGGTGTCCTGCTCGGCGCGCAGGCGCTCCTCGACGGCGACGGACGTCTCGACGACGGAGCGCCCCTCGGCCTCGGTCTCGTCCGCCTGGGCGACCATCTCCGCGGGCCGGCTGGCGAGTGCCTCGACCTGGGCGCGGGCCCCGTCGGTCTGCTCGCGCATCTGCCCCAGCTTCTCGTCCGTGCGCTGGAGGACGCTGGTGCTCTCGGTGAGCTTCGCTTCGGCCTGGGTGTTGAGGCCCGTGGCCTGCGCGGCGTCGGCGGACAGCCCGCGCGCCCGCTCCTGGCTGCCGGAGAAGGCGCGGTCCAGGTTGTTGACGTCTCCGCCGGCCCGGTCGATTTCGCCGCGCTGCTCGCCGGACTTCTCGGCGGCCTCGGAGTCGTCCGGCGTGTTGGCCTCGCTCTCGGCCGACAGCTCGGAGGACTCCTGCGCCATCCCCTCGGAGTCCTCGCGGCCCGCGTCCGCCTTGCCCTGGTGCTGGGGCGCCTGCTCCGCCACCCACGCGGTCTTCTGGCGCGACACGCCCAGCGCGGTGCGTCCCTGCTCCAGCACGCCGCGCCGGTACGCGGCGTGGCCCTGCGACGTCGCGACGCCGAGGTCCGACTGCGCCACCCCCTTGCGGACCAGGTTGAGGTTGCCCTCGAGGATGCGCGCGTTGGCGCGCTCGGTGGATGCGACCTCCTGCAGGCTCGTGCCCTCGTCGCGCATGCCCTGGGTGGCTTCGGCGATCTCCGTGATGGCCGCGTCCACGTTGTCCACCGGCGTCAGCGGCTTGCCGCCCGCGTCGACGGGCGTCACCTGGGGAACGGGTGAGACCGCGTCGGGGACGGTGACCTGCGGCGCCGCCGCCGCGGTGGCGAAGGCGTCCTGCGCCGCGGACTGCTCCGCGTCTCCCACCGCGGCCTCGCCGCCGCCCGCCTCGCCGCCTTCGCGCTTGCCGTCCTTGCCTTCACCCTCGGCCTGGGCTGGTGCGTCGACCGTCTGCTCCGCCTCGCCCGCGGCGGCCTGCACCCCCGGGCGCTCCTGCGCGGCCCTGTCCACGTCCGGGCGCGCCTGCGGCTGGAGCACGCGGCCCTTGGAGGAGACGTCACCCCGGTCGATGTCGGGCCGCTCCGACGGGACGTCCTCGTCGCCCAGCTCCTCGTCGATGCGCGCCTGCATCCGGGCGGCGGGCCCCGCGCCATCCCCGGGTTGGCGGTAGTCAGCCGGCTTGCGCTGCACCGTGGGCGCGTCGCCCTCGGTCTGCTGGACGACGTGGGTCATCTCGTGGGCGAGCAGCTCCACGTCCTCGGGGCTCTCGCCCCGGCCGAGGAAGACGTGCTCCTTGTGGGTGAAGGCGCGGGCCCGGATGCTCTCGGCGGCGTCGCGGTCGTCCGATGCCTGATGGACGCGCACGTCGGCGAGGTCGCGCCCGAGGACTGGCTCGACGCGCTCGCGGACCCGGGAACTCAGCGGCTCGCCAGAGGTGCCCGTGAGGCGGTTGGGGGTCGCGGACGCGCGGGGAGGCGCCGTGGATGGCTGGGCGCTGGAGGGTGGCGCGGACGCGGTGCGCGCCACCTGGTCCGCCTGCTCCTCCAAGGTGCTCTTCGCGGGCGCGACCGCCAGCTTGGCCTGCACCGGTGGCACCGCGCCGGGTCCCATCGCCCCGCGCAGGTACAGGGGGAGGACGTCCGGAGCCTTCTCGTCGGTGGCGGCCTCCGGGGCCGAGGGCCCGGCGGGCGCTGGCGTCGTGGCCCCCTGGAGCCCGCGCAGGTAGCGCGGCACGCCTGTGTCCGTGGCGCCGACCTCCGGTTGCGCCCGGGGCGCCCTGTCGGTCCGTGGCGCCGGCTTCACCTCTGGCTTCTTGGCGCGAGCGAAGTCCACGGCAGTCCCCCTGCTGCGTGTCGCGTTGTCACCACGGCCTTCTGGAGTCAGGAGACGCCCAAACCTCCAGTCGCGTCAATCCCACACATCAAGTGCGTGTCGGAGGGGCCTCCGGCGAACCCGTCCAGGTCCGTGACGGGGGGCGGGCCTCCATCCCGTCTCCCGGGCAGGGAGCCCTACCCGGGAGGATGGGTCGATGCGTGGGGCGTGACGGGGTGGATGTCCTCTCCGCGGAGGGCTTCGCGGCGAGCGCCGCTACCGGACCGCGATGCGCCGGAAGAAGTCCGGGCCCACATGGAGGCCCGTGGCGGTGGACATCGTGTCGAGGCCCTCGGTCGAGAGGTCGAGCCAGGTGCACGCATACTCGGGAGGCAGCACCATGTCCGCGCGAGTGGTCCGCCCGAGTTGGACTCGGACCCCTGCGCGAACCGGGACCCAATCCCAGAAGCCCTCCTTCTCGAAGTGCACGGTGTACAGGCCGGGCGCCAGGCGCGGGACATGGAAGTGACCGTTCGCGTCCGTCCAGACGCGCAGCTCCCCCGAGAGTTCCTGCGAGACGATGCGGACGGCCACGTCCGCGAGCGGCCTGTCGGCGCGCTCCACGGTGACGGTGCCCATCAGGCCGCCGCCGTCCGAGGACTGCGCTCCCGCGCCGGACGCCACCAACCCACAGGCCAGCAACATCCCTCCAGGAATGCGTGTCTTCACGAGGTCCACCTCCGTCCGAGCCGAGATGCCCAGCCTCGGAGGCGCGACCCGCCGCGAGCCTCACCCGCGGCTCGCGGTTCCGTCACCGTTCCATCACGACCGGGCGCCGCATCAGGGCGCCCCGCACGTCACGGCCGCTCGGCCTCGCGGGAGGTGCGCACCCACTCGCCGCGCTTCTCCGCGCCGGGGCCGCGCAGCATCAGCCACACCTTCCACACCACGTAGACGGGCGCCCACGCCAGGTCCAACAGCCCGCGAGGCCCCACGCCCGACACCCACCAGCCGCGCAGCACGTACGCGCCCAGGCACATCATCCCGAAGCCCGCCATCGCGCTGGCCGCCACCGCCGTGCCCCCGGACAGCCACGCCACCACCGCCGCCGCCACCGCGCCTCCCACCGTGGCCAGCACCAACTGGCTCAAGGGCGGCACCAGCACGTCCATCGACAGGTCCAGCAGCAGCCCGCTGCGCTGCTTCAGCGCGTCGCTCAGCAGCGGCCACCCGTGCAGCTTGCGCATCTGCGCGCGCCCGCCCTCCCAGCGCTGACGCTGCGAGCGGCTCTGCTTCTCCGCCGACACCATCTCGCCCTGCACCTCCGCCTCCCAGGCGTAGTGCACGCGGTGCCCCTTGCGGCCCAGGCGGATGCCGTACTCCAAATCCTCCACCACGCTGAACGCGTCGTGCGGCACCTCGCGCAGCACCGCGTGGGTGAAGCACATGCCGTTGCCGCGCAGGCCACACGACACTCCCAGCGCCTCGCGCCCCAGCGAGCGCACCTTGTGGAACATGCCCAGGGCGATGGTCATCAGCCGCGTGCGCCACGACGCCGTGGGGTTCATGACGCCGTAGTGCGCCTGCACCGCGTGCGCCCCGTCCTCCAGCCGCCGCCCGTACGCGTGCAGCAGGTTGGGCGACACCACCGTGTCCGCGTCCACCACCACCACCGCGTCCGCGAAGCCGTCCTTCTGGCTGAACTCGAACGCGTGCGCGAGCGCATAGCCCTTGCCGCGCTTCTCCGCGTCCTGCCGCTCCAGCACCGTGGCGCCCGCCTCGCGCGCCTTCTGCGCCGTCGCGTCCGAGCAGTTGTCCGCGATGACGAGGATGCGCCGCAGCGTCCCCGGGTAGTCCACCGCGGAGAGGTTCGCCACCGTGCGCGCGATGCCCAGCTCCTCGTTGTGCGCCGGAATCACCACGTCGAACTTCCGCGTCGGCGCGGGAGGCACCGGCGCCGCCCGCCGCCACGACAGCAGCGTCAGGAGCAGCAGGTAGCCACACGCCACCGCCACGGGGACGAGCACCACGCACAGCGCCAGGTCCACCCAGGTCCACACCGTCACGACTGCCTCCCCCGAGCGCGCGCTAGCGCCGCTCCAGCTCCGCCAGCACCGGGAGCTTCAGGATTCGCTCCACCTGCCACTTCTCCAGGATGCGCCGGCGGATGATGTCCAGCGCCACCGCCGCGAAGATGCCCATGAACACCCCGCCCACCACGCCCGCCGCGAGGATGAGCTGCACCTTCGGCTTGGACGGCTTCTCCGGGAACGTCGGCGGCGCCAGCACGCTGAAGCGGTGCTTCATCGACGCGCGCGAAATCTCCAGCTCCGTCTTCGCCTGGTCCAGCCGTCGCATCTTCTCCTGGTGCCGCATCACCAGCATGCGCACCCGGTCCGCCGCCACCGACACCTCCGGGTTGTCCGACGTCGCCGGCCCACCCAGCGTGCCTGTGCCCAGCAGCGGCCCCGTCGTGCCCTGCTCCAATTCGCCCGGGTCGCCGCCGCTGCGGATGTACTCGTTGATGAGCTCGTTGAGCTCCGAGCGCAGCGCCACCAGCTGCGGCGAGTCCTCCTGGAGCGCCACGATGCGCTGCTCCAGGTCGGTGATCATGGGGTGCTGCGGCGAGTAGATGACGCGCTGCTCGGCCAACTGGTTGCGCAGCTCCGTCAGCCGCCGCGCGCGGAACTCCTCCACGTCGGAGATGGCCCGGCGCTTGGTCTGCACCATGAACCGCATCTGCGCCAGCAGGTGGTTGGTGTTGATGCCCAGGGCCGCGTTCTTGGCCGCCGCCGCGCCGTTGTTGCGCCCGTTCTTCGCCGCCTGCCGCGCCTCCTCGCGCTTGCGCCTGGCCTCCACGCGCTTCACCGTCGCGTCCAGGTCCGCGATGGCCTTCTTGATGCCCTCGCCCTCCTCCGTCACCTGCTTGTCGAGGATGGTGATGGCCTCCGACACCGCGCCCATCTCCGCCGCCTGCCGCATCTCCAGGAAGTTCTTCTGCGCCGCCTCGACGATGTTGAGCGCCAGCTGCGGGTCGCCCCAGTCCACGCCGATGGTCACCGTCCCCGTGCCGCCCTCCACCATGACGAGCATCGCCTGCTCCAGCATGGCGGTGAGCGCGTCGCGCTTGTCGACGTCCGACATGGGCGCCGGCGGCTTGTGCAGCAGCTTCTCCTTCAGGTGGCTGATGGGCGAGCGCTGCAGGTCCCAGTACTCCACCAGCTTCGCGTCGCGGATGATGGCCTTGAGGTTGTCGCTCTTCATCACCATCTCCCACGCCGCGCGCGTGGGCTGGTCCGCGTCCACCGGGATGGAGCGGCCCGGGTTCGCCAGCGAGGCGATGATGAAGTTGCGCTGCGTGAGCATCCGCGTCTCGACGTGGTACTTGCGGGGGATGATTTTGCTGACCCCCGCGGCCAGCCCCGACACGACCCCCATCACCACCAACGCCAGGAACCAATGCCGGAGCACCGCGTTCTTCAGATAGAAGACCGCGTCGATGGCGAAGCCCCAGTCGATGAGGTCCGACGGGGCATTCGTCTCCACCCGCTCCGGCGTGAACTGCGGCCTGGGTGTTGGGGCCGGGCCACGAGGCCCGGGGGCCGACATCGTCACGACCTGCTCCTCACCGCGCTGTTCTTGAGCAGCTGCTCCACCCGCCGCGAGAACTCGTCCTGCGTGAAGGGCTTGCCCAGGTAGCCGTTGGCCCCCGCCTCCTCGGCGTGCGCCTTGTCCTCCGGCAAATCACGCGCGCTCACCACCAGCACCGGCACGTCCGCCATGCCCGCCGTCCGGCGGATGTGCTCGCACAGGTCGTAACCGGAGATGTCCGGCAGCGTCAGGTCCAGGCACACCAGGTCCGGCCGCGCCGCGGTCGCCAGGTGCTTGAGCGCGGCCTGCCCGTTGGGCAGCTCCACCACGTTCGCGAAACCCATGGCACGCAGGTAGTCGCCCAGCATCTTCCGAAAGAAGGGCGCGTCCTCCACCAGGAGGACCGTGTGCAGTTGGGGCTCCATCCGTCGTCAGCCTTTCTTCGAGAGTCGCGCTCAGCCGAACCCGAGCCGTGGCACCCAGACGATGACGCCGTAGGTGTATGCCGCGTTGAAGAGGATCACCCACAGGATGGCCTTCTTCAGTCCTCGCATCGGGTGCGGATCCCTCGCCGCCATGGCGGGGAGGGTGATGGTGAGGATGAGGACGGACATCAGGATGAGCTTCGCCATCTTTCGGTCCTCAGAGGATACCAGTTTGGCGCAAGGACAGGCCGAGCGCCGCCGCCCATTGGAACCGGGCCGCCGGCAGCTCGGGCGAGCGGCTCCACGTCCCCCGGGTGTCGGCATCCACCGACATCCAGTCGTTGAGAATCCAGGAGGCCGTCACGCCGCCGTTGACGAGCCGGTCCCCGGCGGCCCCGCCCACCGCGAAGGCCGTGCCCGCGGTGGTGGACAGGCGCACGCGCGGGCCCAGCGCCCAGGTGCCCGTCGCCGTGAGGTCCGCGCGGGGATACACGCGGCCCGTCAGCCGGTCCGTGAAGGGGGACACGCGCAGCCCCAGCCGGCCGTCGAAGTCCGCCGTCCGTGACGGCACGCGGTGACCCACCGCGAGGGTGAGGTTGGGCAGCAGCTCCGTGCGCGGCGCGTCCTCGGGCGCCTGCGGGTCGGGGGTGGCGGCGGGGGCCTCGAGCGAGCGGACGATGCTGGCGCCCGCGCCGGCCTCCAGCGAGGTGCGGCGGCTCACCCGGCGCGTCCAGCTCTCCGTCAGCGTCACCACGGTGTTGTTGGCGCCGGTGGAGAAGCGCGCGTGGGTGACGGCGGCGGAGGTGGTGATGGCGCTGAGCGAGGACAGCGCGTGGCTGAGGGACGTGTCGAAGCGCGGGCCGTACTGCAGCGGCACCGCCTGGCGCGCCGGGCCGTCCAGGCCGCCGCTCACGGAGAAGCCCGCGGAGCCGGACAGCTGCCAGCGCCGCCCGAGCAGGCCGGACTCCGCCGTGAGCGTGGTGGCGGAGGAGAGGAAGTAGACGGTGTCCGTCTGGGGCAGGGGCTGCAGCGGGCCGCCGTCCTGCGGCGGGCGCAGCGGGCCGTCCGGGTCCGTGGGGTCGGTCGGGTCGAGCGAGGGCAGCGGGTCCGTGGTGAGCAGGTTGACGTGGCCCAGCACCAGCTCCTCGCCCAGCCGGAAGGACAGGCCCCGCTGGGGGCGCCAGTTCGCGGCGAAGCGGCCGATGTGCTGGATTTCCGTCCGGGGCTGCGACGTCAGCTCGCGCAGGCTGATGCGCGGCGCGTAGTCCAGCTGGAGGGTGGTGTTCCCGTCGCGGCGCTCCAGGCCGAGGATGGGGGTGAAGTCCGTGTCACCGGCGAGCGTGGGGGCGTCCTCGGTGACGGCCTCGTTGGAGCGCACGCGCGAGTCCACGCGCACCGACACGTTGTACGTGACGGCGGCGCCGGACGTCTCCAGCACGAGGCACGTGAGCGCCGCCCCCAGCACCGCTCACTCCACCACCACCACGTCACCAGGGCGCAGGCGGAAGCCCGGCGCGCGCCCCTCGGCGTGGATGAGGTCCTGGTAGCGGAAGCGGATGCGCTGCGGCGTGCCGTCCTCGTGGCGCATGACGAAGATGCGGTCGTTGTGCGCGTACTCGGTGAAGCCGCCCGCGCCGGCCAGCGCCTGGAGGAGGCTGGCGCCCACGTCGATTTCCAGCGGGCCGATGCGGTTGACCTCGCCCACCATGGTCACCTTGATGGGGCGCGCCATCTCCAACGCCACGGTGACGACGGGGTGGTTGATGTAGTCCTTCAGCCGCGTCTGGATTTGCTGCGACAGCATGGCCGGGGAGTGGCCGGCGGCCTCCACGTCGTCCAGGAAGAGCAGGCTGATGCGGCCGTCGTCGCGCACGCGCGCCTGCGTGGTGAGCGACTCCTGGTTCCACACGCGGATGTTGAGCAGGTCCCCCGTGGCGATGCGGTAGCTGGTGTCCTGCGGCGGGGGCTTCTCCTGGTACTCGTCCACCCAGACGTACTTGCCCAGCCCGCCACAGGCGGAGGCCATGAGCAGCGCGGCGCAGGCGAGCGCGCGGGGCAGGGCGGCGAGGACGGGGCGGCGGGCGCGGGACGTGGTGGACGACATGCTCGTGCGATTTCCTCTACGGCGAGGGGGCGACGGCGACGGGGGCGGCTTCGGGCTCCGGGTTCCCACGGCGGCGCGCCAGCTTCACCACGGCCAGCACCTCGCCGGGGCGCACCGCGCCGAGCATCAGCACGCCGACGACGTAGACGAAGGCCTCCACGCCCAGCCGGGGCCAGGCCGCCAGCGGCGCGAACACCGTCTGGTCCAGCGCCACCACCGCCGCGCAGACCACCACCGTCTTCGCCATCATGACCAGCAGGCGCTTGTCCACGGCGGCGCGGCCCATGCGGCCGAGCATCACCACGGTGATGACCACCTCCATGAGCAGCATGGACAGCGCCGTGCCCGCCGCGCCACCGCCGTCGCCGTAGGCGTCGTGCAGCCGCGGCACCAGGTACAGGTTGAGCAGCGGGTTGAGCATCAGGCTGCCGAAGATGCTGGTGCCCGTCACCCACCACTCGCGGTTGGTCATGGTGAGCCAGGAGCCACACGTCATCGTCACGAAGGCCAGCACGAACAGCGGCGACTGCAGCCGCAGCAGGTTGACCGCGAGCGCGTAGTCCTTGCCGAGCAGGCCAATCCAGAGCGGCGCGCCCATGACGATGAGCATCATCATGGGGACGGTGACGGCGAGCGTGCCCTCCAGCGCGCGGCGGGCGATGGTGCTCACCTCGTCCTCGGAGCGCGCGGCCGCGCGGGACATCAGCGGCAGGAGCACCCAGCCCATCACCGGGTTGAGCGCGAAGGTGACGTTGGAGATGCTCCACGCGGCGCTGTACCAGCCGACCTCCTCGTGGCTGCCGAGCATCCCGAGGATCATGATGTCCAGCCGCCCGTTGGTGGCGAGCGCCGCGGCGGTGAGGAAGTAGGGCAGGCCCGCCTTGAGCACCCTCCACGTCGCCGGGAAGTCCACGCGGAAGGCCAGGCCCATGTGCTGCTTCGCCAGGTACCAGCTCACCGCGAACTTGATGGCCTCCGACGCGACCACCGGCACCGCGAGCCACGGCAGCGGCATCCGCAGCACGCCCACCGCGAACAGCCCGCCGCCCCACACCACCTTGGTGACGACGTTGGAGATGGACAGCCCCGCGACCTTGCCCTTGGCGTGCAGCAGCGCGGCCATGGACGCGTTGGTCATCACGAGCAGCTGCGCCACCGCGAAGACGTAGACCAGGTGGCGCATCTGGGGCGCGTCACCCCGGTACTCCATGACGAGCGCCAGCGCGCCCATCAACACCACCGTGAGGCCCAACCGCAGCAGCAGCGAGGTGCCGAAGAAGTCGCTGGCGTGCTCGGGCCGGCGCGACACCTCCTTGCGGATGTACATCTCCAGGCCGAGGTTGGTGGCGATGAAGAAGATGGCGGAGAAGCTGTCCGCCCAGTTGAAGCGACCGAAGTCCTCCGGCGACAGGTAGTGCGTCAGCAGCGGCCGGATGCCGAACGCGATGGCGTACGTGACCAGCAACGAGCCGCCGAGCTGGAGCCCGTTGCGCACCGCGCCCATCGCCTCGCTGGAGCGCTCGCGCGCCTGGGCGTCCTGCTGAGTGGATTCGCTCGGGTGGGTCACGGTGGTGGGGAGGGAGAGCGGCGCCCGGCCCCGGCCGGAGTGCCCGTGTGCATAGAAGACGAGCGGGGGCGGCACGTCAATGCCGCCCCCGAGGAAGGTGTCAGGCCGCCTGGGTGCCTAGCTGGCCCCGCGACCGGTGATGACCACCGGCACCGTCTGGAGCAGCAGGCGCAGGTCGCTGGTGAGCGTCCAGTGGTCGATGTACTGCATGTCGAGGTACATCCACTCCTCGAAGGAGATCTGGTTGCGGCCGGAGACCTGCCAGATGCAGGTGAGGCCCGGGCGCACCGACAGCCGGCGGCGCTGCCACGTCTCGTACTTGGCCACCTCCGTGGGCACCGGCGGGCGCGGCCCCACGATGCTCATCTCCCCGCGCAGCACGTTGATGAACTGCGGCAGCTCGTCGATGGAGAACTTGCGGATGAACCGGCCGATGCCGGTGATGCGCGGGTCGTTCTTCATCTTGAAGACCGGCCCCGTCTGCTCGTTGAGCGCGGCGAGCTTCTCCTTCAGCTCCTCCGCGTTCACGACCATGGAGCGGAACTTCAGCATGTAGAACGGCTTGCCGTTGAGGCCCACGCGGTACTGCTTGAAGAAGATGGGCCCCTTCGACGTGAGCTTCACGATGAGCGCCACCGTGCCCAGCAGCGGCAGCAGCATCCACAGCGCCACCGCGGACACGCAGATGTCGAACAGGCGCTTCATCGCCATCTGGTGCGGCTTGGGCGTCACCGCGGCGAAGTGCAGGAAGCCGTCGGACACCGCGCGGGTGTCCACCGGGCGCGCGCGGTCCAGGCGGAAGGTGTGCGCCGGCAGCGCGAAGGGCACGCCGAAGCGCTCCGCCAGCTTGATGGACGCCTGCATCGCCTCGCCCTGCTTGAGCGTGTTGCCGGCGATGTAGACCTCGTCCACCGCGGTGTTGCGCAGGATGTGCTCCAGGTCGTCCACCGTGCCCAGCACCTTCGCGGGCAGCTCGCCGATGGAGCCCGTGTCGTCGTGGAAGCGCACGTAGCCCAGCAGCTGCCGGCGGCCCTTGCGGGCCAGGTCCTCGCCCGAATAACGGCCCATGGCCCCCGTGCCGACGATGAGCACCGCGTCCGTGGGGCGCTCCTGCGAGGCCACCGGACGGAACACGAACAGCCGCAGCAGCAGCGCCACCGGCCAGAACAGGATGAGCAGCGGCGCCACGCTCGGCACCTTCAGCGCGTCCGGCAGGACCAGGTCCACCACCGCCAGCACCGTCACCACCGCCAGCGTCGTGACCGACACGAGCGCCACGTGGTCCAGCTTGCTGCGCTCCGCGAAGCGCGAGTCATACAGACACAGCGCGGTGCCGGTGATGATCCACACCACCAGCGACGTGGCGACGAGCGCCGGCAGCAGCCAGCCCGGCGACGCCGTCAGCAGCCCGTCCAGCCAGGCCGACGCCGTCAGCACCACGCTCATCAGGACCAGGTCTACCGACAGGTTCAGCTTCGCCGCGAACCCGGGCGCCAGCTTGGGCGCCGACACCATCTCCTCCGCCAACACCCCACTCCCCTGAGCAGATGTCGACCCAGGAGCCCCGACCGCCGCACCAGAACTTGCGCTGCTCATCGTGTCCACCCCCCTCTGCCAACCCAAGTGTTCAGTTTCGACAGAGGATGCCGTTGAGGCTGCAAATCTTCAAGTCGGAAAGAACTGCTTTTTGCCACGGTTGTGCGGTGCGTTGCAACCCCCGCACGCTGAGTAAGACGGGACATGCTGTGAAATCTTGCGATCATCGAACTGACGTCCCATCTCTCGGAGTTCCAGCGAACATCACGTGAAGTCCCCATACTTCCCGTCCTGGAAATCCGAGGCCGCGACAGCATTGCATCTACGGTGCCGGTCTGACCCGAGGTCTACGGCGGTCCCCGGAGGCGCGGATTCATCCGGGGCCGAGGCTGGAGTTTCAAGGGGTTGCGTTCGCGCGAGGCGCTCGGAGCCCGCATGGACGTTGAAGCGGCCGGCGCGGACGAACGTGGCGAGCGTCAGATTGGAACGCAGGGCCAGGTCGACCGCGAGCGTGCTGGCCGCGGAAACCCCCGCAACGACTGGGATTCTGGCGGCGACGGCCTTCTGGACGATTTCGAAGCTGACGCGTCCGCTGACGGCGAGCACCACGGCCTGACGCGTCAGGCCGGACCCGGTGGCGCGCGCGCGGGCGAGCTCGAGCGCCCCCACCACCTTGTCCACGGCGTTGTGGCGGCCCACGTCCTCGAAGGCGGCCAGCACCTCGCCCCGGGCGTCGAGCGCGGCGGCGGCGTGGGTGCCTCCGGTCCGCGCGAAGGCGCGCTGTGCGTCGCGCAGCCGCTCGGTGGCGCGGGCCACGGCGCGCGCGGACAGCACCGGCCCGGGTGGCAGCGGCCGCCGGACGGCGAGCAGGTCGTCCACGGTGCGTCGCCCGCAGACGCCACACGCGGAGGTGGTGAGCGTGCCCCGCCTCGTGGCGCTCAGGCGTTCCAGGTCGAGGATGACCCCTGGGGCTGGGGTTACCTCCATCACATTGCCCCAGCCTTCCTCGCCGGGGCGCCCGCAGTGGGCGAGCCCGCCCAGGTCGTCCGCGCGCTGGATGAGGCCCTCGGCCAGGAGGAAGCCCACCGCCAGCTCGCGGTCGTGGCCGGGGGTCCGCATGGTGATGGCCAGGGGCTCACCGCTGACGCGGATCTCCAACGGCTCCTCGACGGCGAGCGCGTCCTCCTGTTCGGGCCCGAGCGTGTCCCCGTCCCAGCGGCGGACCCCGCGCGTGCCCACACCCCGCGTGTCGGCGGGTGCGGGGGGACGCGGGCGCGACAGGGCGAGCACGAAGTCCGCCACCGCGGGGACGTCCCCGGAAGGGAGCTTGCGCAGGGATTGCGCTGCTTGCGCGAATTCTGCCGGGAGTGCGGGTGCGTCGGTGACGACGGCGAGCACGTCCGGGCGGGTGGGGGCGAGGGGCGGACCCAGGCCCTCGCGCCAGACCTCGAGCTTGGGGAGGGGCCCGTCCTTCCAGCCCTCGACGAGGACCAGGTCCACGGTGCCCGCGAGCCGGGAGAGCAGCGCGGGCAGGGCGTCGCGGGTGTAGGTGAGCTGGGTGCCGTCGGGGGTGGAGAAGCCGGTGGGGGCGGCGCCGGCCTGCTGGAAGCGGGCGGTGTCGCTGCCGGGGCGGTGGAGCGGGTGGGGATCCGACGAGTGCTTCACCGCCGCGACGCGCACCCCGCGCGAGGTCAGCTCCGCGACGAGGCGGGAGAGCAGCGTCGTCTTCCCGGCGCCGGACCAGCCGATGATGGAGAACGCGGGGACGGGGCTCATGCGCGAGCCTCCACCGCGTCGTGGCGGGGCCGGTCGAACAGCTCGACGTCCACCCAGTCGCCCTGGGCGAAGTCGGCGCGGCCGGGAGGGAGGAGGGCCCAGCCCTCGCCGTGCACGTTCTGGAGGATCTGCCCGGCGCCCTGGGGACGCAGCCGCGCGACCACGCCGTCGTCGCCGGGCTCCAGCGTGGTGGTAATGAGGTACGTCAGGCCCGCCTGCTTGTGGCGGGGCTCGGACAGGCGCGCGCGCACGCGGCGGCGCGTCTCGAGGACCCCCTGGTGCTTGAGCAGCAGCGGGCGCGCGAACTGGTCGAAGGCGACGCTCGCCGCGCCCGGGTTGCCGGGCAGCACGACGATGGCTGTGTCTGCCAACCTGGCCACGGCGACGGGCTTTCCCGGCTTGAGTGCCACGCCGTCCACGAAGAACCGCGCGCCCAGCGTGGTGAGCACCTGCTTCACGAGGTCCTTGTCACCCACGGAGGCACCGCCCGTGGTGACGAGCACGTCAACTTCGGGTGAGAGTTGGCGCACCGCTTCGCGCAGGGCCTCGGCGTCGTCACGCGCGCGCGTCAGGTGGCGCACGTCCGCGCCGGCCTCGCGCGCGAGCGCCGCCACCAGCATGAGGTTGCTCTCGTAGACCTGGTGTGGCTGGGCGGGTCGTCCCGGCGCGACCAGCTCGTCGCCGGTGGCGAGCACCGCCACGCGCGGCGCGGGCCGCACGCGGGCCGTCGTCTCGCCCAGCGACGCGAGCACGCCGAGCACGGAGGCGCTCACGCGCTGTCCCGCGGTGAACAGGGGCGCGCCGGCGAGGACCTCTTCTCCGGCGCGGCGGATGTCGTGGCCGGGCTCGACGCCGATGAAGAGGTCCACGTGCCGCCCGTCGTCGGCCGCGCGCGCGGCCTCCTGGCGGACGACGGCGTCGGCGCCGGTGGGGATGGGAGCGCCGGTGAAGACGCGGGCGGCCTCGCCCGGCGCCAGGGCGCGGGAAGGGAGGCTGCCGGCGTAGACGGTGTCGACGACGCGCAGGCGGGTCGGTCGGTCGCGGTTGGCGCCGCGGGTCTCCTCGGCGCGCACCGCCCAGCCGTCCATCGCGGAGTTGTCGCAGCCGGGCAGCGAGCGCGACGCCCTCACGTCCACGGCGAGGAAGCGGCCGTGGGCGTCGAGCAATGGAAGGGACTCGGGAGCCGCGGGAACAATCGCCTCGAGCGCGGCTTCCCGAGCCGCGGCGAGGGGGACGAGCGGCATCGTGGTCGCGCAGACTACGCCGCGAGCCCTGGAGGTTGTCCATGGTGCCGCCGGCCGTCTGTCCGCTCTCTGTCGGCTCGGGCGACCTCCGCCTGTCCGGTCCGTGTTCGAGTCTTCGCTTCCAAGAAGGCGAGTGACTCGTCGCGGCGCGAGGACGCGGTTACGGTGTGCCGCGGATGGGCCCTCTTGGACCTGAGTACGAGGACGCGGTGTACCCGGAGGTCACGCTCGCGGTCATCGCGGGCGGACAGGGGCGGCGTCTGTCGGGCGTGCCGAAGGGGCTGCTGGAGGTGGAGGGGCGCCCGGTGGTGGCGCGCCTGCTCGACCTCGCGCGGCCGCTCGGGGACGTGTTGCTGGTGGCCAACGTGCCCGCGCCGTATGCCCGCTTCGGGTTGCGCACCGTCGCGGACGTGGTGCCGGAGAAGGGGGCTCCCGGAGGCGTGCACGCGGCGCTCGTCTCCTCGCGCACGCCGTGGGTGGTGACGGTGGCGTGCGACATGCCCTTCGTCTCGTTCGAGGCGCTGCGCGTGCTGCTCGACGCGCGCGGCGACGCGGTGGACTCGGTGTGCTTCGAGGTCGCGGGACGGGTGGAGCCGCTGCTGGCGGTCCATCGCGCGTCGTTGGCGCCGGCGTGGGAGGCGCGGCTGCGCGAGGACCCGTCGTTGCGCCAGTTGTTGTCGCTCGGCCGCGCGCGGGTGCTGCCCGAGGCGGCGCTGCGCGCGGTGGATCCGACGCTCCGCTCGCTGACGAACGTGAACACGCCGGAGGACCTCGCGCGGCACGGGGTGTCGCTGCCCCGGTGAGCTGAGGGCCGACCCGTTCGCGATGCCTGCGGTGTCGCGCCCCGGTGTCTCGACGAGCAGGTGTTCCCGAGGAGGACCCGGGGTGGTGCGTGCGCGGACGCGAACGCCATGAGCGCCCATTGCGATGGAGCGAGGACGCGTGGGCACCGGCGGCGCGCCGCGGCGGACGCCTGCTCGGGGGTGGGACTCGCGGTCCATCAGGTCATCGAGCGACGGTGCTTCAAGCGGGCTCGGGAGTGGGATTGGGACTCGCGGTCCAGCAGGTCATCGAGCGACGGTGCTCCAAGCGGGCCTGGGTGTGGGGTTCGGGCTCGCGGTCCATCAGGTCATCGAGCGACGGTGCTCCAAGCGGGCCCGGGTCTGGGGTTCGGGCTCGCGGTCCATCAGGTCATCGAGCGACGGTGCTCCAAGCGGGCCCGGGTGTGGGATTGGGACTCGCGGTCCAGCAGGTCATCGAGCGACGGTGCTCCAAGCGGGCCCGGGTCTGGGGTTCGGGCTCGCGGGCCGTCGAGGCGGGGGACGCGCCGTCGCCTCGGGGCGGCTCATGCCCGCGCCCGTGCCGCCGACTTTTCGGGCGCGGTGGTCAGCGGCCGGGCGGGCACGCGCGACCGGGTGCGTCACCCTGACGCATGGACGCGGCGCGGCGGGGATGGGAGACAGGCCGTGGAGACTCCCATGTTGAAGACCCCCCTCGGACGCTTCCGTGCCGTCGCCCTCGCGGAGGGCCTGTCCTTCGTCGTGCTCCTCTTCATCGCGATGCCGCTGAAGTACGCGGCGGAGATGCCCCTCGCGGTGCGCTTCACGGGCATGGCCCATGGCCTGCTGTTCGTCCTGTACCTCTTCGCGCTGATGGAGGTGGCTATCGCGCTGCGTTGGTCCTTCGGCCGCGTGGCGGTGGCCTTCGGCGCGTCGCTGGTCCCCTTCGGCAACTTTCTGCTCGACGCGAAGTTGCGCAAGGACACTCAGTAGGTCGTGTCACGCAGGACCCGCCACAAGCTCGCGCGAGTGGCCGAGCTGTGAGAGCATGTCGCGCGAATTTCCAGGCGACAGGTGGCTCATGGACCGTGGGACGTGGAACTCGCCAGCAGACGTGCAGCGGGAGCTGGAGGCGCGGCTCGCCCTCGTGCAGTCGTCCGAGCACATCCGCGGCATGCACTACGCCGCGGTGCTCGACACCGTGCGCTTCCTCGGCGGTGAGCAGGCCGTGCAGAGCATCCTGGCCGAGGGAGACTTCCCCGCGGACCTGGACCCGACGGAGCTGTATCCCGTGCCCCCCTTCCTGCGGGTGTTCTTCGCCGCGGTGAAGCTGCTGTCCCCGCAGCTGGGCGGCGCCGAGGAGGCCATGCGCCAGATTGGCGTGCAGGGCACGCTCGCCTTCGTGCGCTCCATGTTCGGCACGGAGGTCCGCCAGCAGGTGGGCGGCGACCCGAAGCAGCTCGTCAACATGCTGCCGGAGGCGTACCGCATGGCCATCGACTTCGGCGAGCTGCAGGTGGAGTGGACCGGCTCCCGCGCCGGCCTCATCCACATGCGCCGCATCTTCACGCCCGTCTCCTACAACGAGGGCATGCTCGAGGGCGCCCTCCAGGCCGTGGGCGCCCAGGACATCCGCGTCGAGGGCCGGCAGACCTCGCTGCTCGACAGCGAGTACACGCTCTCCTGGGACGACTGAGTCACCTCGAGGGCGTGTCCCCGTCCTTCCCCGGCGCGTCCGGCGTGGAGGGCTTCGCGTCCGCGGGCGCGGTGTCGGCCGGCGTGGCCCCCTCCTCGGGGGCCCCGGTGGACGACGTGCCCACCCAGCGGATGCGGTAGATGCGATTGCGGTTGTCGTCCGTCACCAGCAGGCTCCCGTCCGGCAGCTCCAGCAGCCCCACCGGGCGCGCCCACGTCGTGGGCACGTTCGGGTCGGTGAGGAAGCCGGTGAGGAAGTCCTCGTAGACGCCCGTGGGGCGGTTCTGGGCGTTGAAGGGGATGAACACCACCTTGAAGCCCGTGCCCTTCGACCGGTTCCAGCTCCCCCGGAACGCGGCGAAGGCGCCGTTGCGGTAGCGCGCGGGGAAGGCGGTGCCCCGGTAGAAGGTGAGGCCCAGCGAGGCCGAGTGCGCCTGGAACAACACGTCCGGCGTCACCGTCTTCGCCACCATCGCCGGGTTCTCGCTCTGGCCGTTCTGCGCGCGGCGCGGGTCCACGTTCTGCTTGGAGAGGTACGCGTAGGGCCAGCCGTAGAACGCGTCCTGCTGGATGCGGGTGAAGAAGTCCGGCACCAGGTCGTCGCCCAGCCCGTCGCGCTCGTTGACGGTGACGTAGGGCTCGCCCGTGACGGGGTGGAAGTCCAGGCCCACCGGGTTGCGCAGCCCGCTGGCGAAGACCTTCTTGTTGGAGCCGTCCAGCCCCATCACCAGCACCGACGCGCGCGGCGACGGCTCCACGCTCACGTTGCTCTGGCTGCCCACGGTGACGAAGAGGCGCTGCCCGTCCGGGGCGATGCGCACGTTGCGCGTCCAGTGCTGGTTGTAGCCGAGCCCCGGCAGCGTCGTGACCTGCTCGCCCGTGCCCTGCACCTTCCCCTGTCCCGCGCGGTACGCATAGCGGCGCACGCCGTTGGTGTTGGCCACGAAGAAGTGTGTGGCATTGAAGGCGACGCCGAAGGGCAGGTTCAGCCCGTTGGTCTCCGCGGCGAAGACGTCGCGCGCCTCCGCCACGCCGTCGTGGTTCGCGTCGCGCAGGCGGCGGACGCGGTGGCTCGAGCTCTCCACCACCAGCACGTCCCCCTCCGGCGCCAGCACCATCCAGCGCGGGGTGGTGAGCTGGTCCGCGAACACGTTGACGGCGAAGCCCGCGGGCGCGCGCACCGTGGAGCTGGCGGAAGGCGGGAAGGAGGTCGGGTTCTTGGTGGCGCTCGGCGTCGCGAAGGGAGGGGGCAGCGCGCCCAGGGTGACGTGGATGGGCGTGGGCGTCATGGGGACCACGCGGACGTTCGAGGACGCGGGCGGGTCCGCCAGGGCCTCGGGCGACGCGGCGGGGGCCGACTGCGCGAGGGCGCTGGCGGACAGCAGGACGGAGCACAGGACGGTGGTGGACGGTGACGCGCGCGGAATCACGAGGGGCTTCCTTGGGTCAGGGGTGGGGGGATTGCGTGGGCGGGTAGAAGACGAACGCGCCGTAGCCCACGACACCGGCGTGCTCTCCGGAGGCGTCGCCCGAGCTGCGCAGGTCCAGCAGCTCCGGGCGCAGGCGCCGCCGCCGCGCCGCCAGCAACAGGCCGCTGATGGCCACCGCGCCACACGCGCAATCGACCTCGAGCGGCGCCCGGAGCGCGAGCACCTGCTGGGCCGTGGCCTGGTCCTCGCGCCGCGCCCGCGCGTAGGGGAGGTGGTGCGACAGGTCCGAGGTGACGACGGGCAGCACGTCCCCGTCCCACAGCGCGTCGAGCACCGCGGCGACGTCCTCCGCGCCCGTCAGGCCCACCAGCAGCGGCAGCACCGTGAAGCGCCCCAGCGCGCGCTGGAGGAAGGGCAACTGCACCTCCAGCGAGTGCTCCAGCTCATGCGCCTCCCGCGACGCGGACACCTGCCGCAGCGCCGTCGCGCGGCGGTGGAGCTCCACGTCCACGAGGACCTCGCCCAGCGGCGTGCACAGCACGTCCACGTCCGGGTGCACCACGCCGCGCAGGGGCAGGAAGTGACAGGGACCCAGCAGCAGCACCCGCGTCACCCGCCGCGCGGCCGGAGCGGCCCTCAGCGTGGCATACGCCGCCGCCGCCACCGTCCCCGAGTACCGGTAGCCCGCGTGGGGGACGATGAGCGCGGCCGGAGGCTCGGCGCCGGAGGGGTGCGCCTGGTCCAACCACCCATCCACCTGGGTGGCCAGCACGGAGGGATTGGCCGGATAGAACGAACCCGCGACCGCGGGCGTGCGCACACGAGACATGGTCCCCCCAACCGCTCATCCCGGAAGGGCTGCGGGAACTGTGGCATGCGGGAACCAGGGCGTCTCACCCACCCCCGCCAGGTGGGGCGCCTCTGACTGGAATCATACGAATGGGTTGCAGCCGCGCGGATGCAATCCATTGCAGGTCGTTCCACTTCTGGGACGCGTTCGTCCCAACATCGCGCACCTGCGCACGCTGATTTCGGGGTGATAAGGGATTGGTGAGAGTGAGGGGAACGCTGGCGCGGTGATTGCTACTGCGAGTGTTGCTCCGCGCGCTCCTCCCCAGTGGTCAGGGCTACTGGGGGCGCGGGCATCGCGAACGGGAGGGCCGGCCGGGACCTCAGACTCCTCCACCCGGCCGACCTTCCTGTTCGTGGCCTTCTCATGTTCGCGCTGCCTGGAAAATTGTGCCCCGCGGCCTCGCGGTGGCGCGGCGGCGCGCATTCCGACCGCGAAAAAACGGGTGCGAGTTGCCCCCCATTGATTAGAAGGGGGCCGGTCGAGCGCCCCGGGACCAACCGAGGGCACGTGCAACGGAGGGACGCTTCATGCAGGCAAACAAGTGGAAGGCGATGGCGGTGGTGGCCGGGGTGATGGCGTCGGCGAGCGCGAGCGCCCAGTCGACGGGTGGGGCCTTCGGCAGCGCCGGTCAGTTCGTCATCAGCTCGGACGCGTCGGGGAACCTGGGGTACACCACGGAGGGCGCGGGCTACGGCTTCATCCGGCTCAACCCGAGCGTGGACTACTTCCTCAAGGAGAACCTCTCCATCGGTAGCGGCGTCGACATCGCCGCGGCCTTCTACGACGGGGACACCGTGGCGGCGTTCGGTCTCAACGCGCGCGTCGGCTACAACATCCCCCTCGGTGAGAAGGTGTCCGTGTGGCCCAAGGGCACCGTCACCCTGTTCCTGGGTGACAACATCCTGGCGCTGCAGGATGGCACGGGCTCCGCGGCGACGGTCCTCCTGGAGGGCTACGCGCCGTTCCTGTACCACGTCACGCCGCACTTCTTCGTCGGCGCCGGTCCTCGCCTGTCGATCGGCCTGGGCGACGACGTGGACGTGACCATCAGCGTGGGCACCACGGTGGGCGGCTACTTCTAGTCGCCAGGCCTCCGCGCGCCGCGCGGAAGGTGTCCGAGGCCCCGGCCGCGTTGGGAGGACTCCCACCGCGCCGGGGCTTTCGTCTTCCCGGCCCCCTAGCGGAGGCTGACGCCGTCCTCGAGGTCCGGGAGTGTCGGGAAGTCGACACGGGACTCCTCCACCCAGCCGGAGGCGGCCGGCTCGCCGCGCGGGTGGGTCACTCGCAGGCCCAGGTGCAGCGAGCGGGGGCCGCGCGCGGGCGCGTAGAGGTCGACGAGGTGGGCGGCCTCGACGGCGACCCGTGGGGACACGGGCCGGGGCTTGCCGTCCGGACTCGAGGGCAGCACGCGCCAACCCTCCAGCGCCTCGCCGGTGACCTGTCCGTCCCGCAAATGGACGGTCACGTCGGCCCAGACGGTGCCGCCGTCGGGGACGCGCACCGGCGCCAGCAGGCGGTGCAGCCGCTCGGCGATGGCGGCGGTCGGCCCCGGCGAGAAGCGGGCGCGCCCCGGCGTGCCCCGGGCCCCGGTCGGCCGCGCGGCGTGGAACGCGGGCGTGGGCTCCACGACCCAGGTGGTGGACTTCCGGCGCAGGGTGAGGGCGACCTCCCCGGAGCGGGCGCGGGTGGCGGAGAGGAGGGCCTGGGCCACGGCGCGCCGGAGCACGTGCGTGTCGGCGGCGCGGCCGGGGCGCCCCCCACGCTCGGAGGACTGGTAGCCGGTGAGGGTGAGGGCGCCCTGCTCGGCCCAGAAGGTGAAGTCGAGGCGCGCGCCCGCGTCGCGGACGTCGCTCGCGAGCGCGGCCACCTGCGCGGCGACGTCGTCGGCCTCCTGACGGCGGGCCGCGTCGAGGGCGGTGTCGCCCGCGTCGAATCCCGAGCCCCCGGTTCCCGGAGACGTCGTGGCGCAGCGGGGCGCGAGGGCGAGGAGGCACAGGGCGGACAGGGCCCGGGCCTGACGAAGACGCGGCGTGGACATGTGCTTCCCCCATCGAGCCGCGAGGCTCGGAAGCAGGTGGGCCGGATGACGGACGGGCTGTGAGGGATTCCAGGGGAAGGGACGGATTGCGCGCCAATCACTGACGCCGCCGGCACGCGCGGACGAGGTGTCTGTCCAATCGTCCACGCTCGCGCGCCGGGGCGGCTGTCTTCTATCCGCGGGTCAGGTGGCGCAGCACGAAGGCGAGGTTGGCGGGGCGCTCCGCGAGCCGACGCATGAGGTACGGGTACCCGTGCCGCCCGTAGGGCACGTAGACGCGCACCCGGTAGCCGTCACGCGCGAGCCGCTCCTGGAGGTCCCGGCGGATGCCGTACAGCATCTGCAATTCGAACGCGTCCCTCGACAGGCCTCGCTTCGCCGCGTGCGCCAGCGTCGCGTCGACGAGCCGCTCGTCGTGCGTGGCGATGCCGTGATACACGCCGCTGTCGAGCAGCACCCGCATGCACCGCGCGAAGCTCTCGTCCACGTCGCGCTTGTCTGGGAAGGCGATGCGCGGTGACTCCAGGTAGGCCCCCTTGCACAGACGGATGCGCACCCGCTCCGCGCACAGCGCCCGCGCGTCCGCCTCCGTGCGACGCAGGCAGCTCTGCAACACCGCGCCGACATGGGCCTCGCCGAACTCCGCGTGCAGCGCGCGCACGATGTCCAACGTCACCTGCGTCACCGCCCCGTGCTCCATGTCGATGCGCACGAACGAGCCGCGTGACGCGGCCTCCGCCACCACCGCCCGCGCGTTCTGCCGCGCCAGCGCCGGGTCGAGCAGCAGCCCGCACTGGGTGAGCTTCAGCGAGACGTTGGCCTCCACGCCCGCCTGGTCGATGCGCGCCAGGAGCCGGCGGTACTCGCGCACCTCCTCGTGGGTCTCCTCCTCGCGCCGGACCGCCTCCCCGAGGTGGTCGAGCGACGCGGACAGGCCCCGCTCCGTGAGCGCTCCCACCGCGTCCACCGCCGCCTCGAGGGTCTCACCGGCGATGAAGCGCGAGGCCAGCCCGCGCAGCGGGCCCACCCGCGTCGCCAGCGCCTCCAGCCCGGGGCGCCGGGACAGGAACAGCAGCGCGGCGCGGGACAGGTGGCCGGCGTGCGCCGTCATGCGAGCGGCCCCGTGCCCGGGTCGAGCAGGAAGTCGCGGACACACGCGTTGAAGGACGCCGGGTGGCTCATGTACGGCAGGTGGCTGGCCTCGGGCAGCAGGGCGAGCCTGGCGCCGGGGACGTGCTCCGCCACGTCCCGGGCCGCTCGCGAGGGGACCAGCAGGTCCCTCCCGCCCTGCACGACGAGCGTCGGCACCCGCAGCTCGCGCAGCCGGGGCAGGTAGTCCGCGGCCAGCACGTCGCGCAGCCGGCGCGCCAGCTCCACGGGCGTCAGCCGGCGCGCCTCGCGGACGATCTCCGCGCGCCCCTCCGCGGGCAGCTCGCCGCCGCCGAGCACGCGCGCCACCGTGGGGGCGAAGACATACGCCAGGGGCCGGGGGGTGCGCACCAGCGTGGACAGCGTCACCGCCAGCCGCCGCGCCCGACGCACACAGGCGACGGGTGAGACGAGCACCAGCGCCTTCACCCGCTCCGGGTGCGCGAGCGCGAACGCGATGGACACCAGGCTCCCGTACGACGAGCCGAGCAGCGCGAAGCGCGGGGGCAGCCGCGCCTCCGCGTGGGCGAGCACCTCCAGGTTCCACGCCAGGGGCGTGTGGGTCGCGGGCGTGTGCAGGGGCGGAGTCCACAGCCGCAGCCGCAGCGCGTCCGCCAGGGGCGCCATGGGCGCGAAGGACCGACCACTGGCGCCGAGTCCGGGCAGACACACCACGGTGCGCTCGGGGTCCGCGCTGCCTCCGGGGAAGGTGAACAGGCGCACCTGGGCGCCGCGCACCTCGCGCACCTCGCAGTCGAGGTGGGTGTAGCTCGCGGGGACGTCCTCGACCCGGGGGACGAGCGGGGCCTGTCGTCGGGGACTCGGCGAGAGCCCCGGCGGGGTGTCATGCATTGCGCGCCCTCACCATCATCAGCCGTACGCTCGCGGCCACGCGCTCCCGCCACTCCGTCAGCCGCGACTCCGAGGCGTCCGGCGGAGGGGGCTCCTGCGCAGGGGCCACCGCGAAGGTCAGCTTCACCGGCAGCGGCAAGGGCCCCAGCCCCACCATCAGCGGCACCCGGTACCTGTCGCCTTCCTTGAGCCGCAATCCCAGCCTCGCTTCGCCCGGAGGCCAGACGAACGTGTCGTCCACGCCGAACCCCGCGAAGGGTACCACCGGCACGCCCGCGCGCGCCGCCAGCCTCGCGAAGCCCAGGGCCTGCTCCCAGCGGAGCTGGTATCGGCCCGGAGGTCGCTTGAACACCTCGAGCGCGCCGCCCGGGTAGCAGACGACCAGCGCTCCGGCCCGCAGCACCTCCAACGCCTTGTCCCGCGTCCCCTCCACCCCACCCAGCCACGGCAGCACCGTGCGGATCAACGGGATGCGGAAGAAGCCACGCTCGGCCAGCCCGAGCGGATGTCGACCGGTTGCATGGTGTAGCAGGTGGAAGAAGGCCGGCGTCTCGTAACCCCACACACCATGATTGCCCACCAGCAGCACCGGGCCGCTGCGAGGCAGGTGCTCTCCCCCCAGCAGCCGGGCCCGGTGGTACAGCGCCGACAGCGCGGCGCCCCGCGCGGCGAGCTGGAAGACGGCGGCACGCACCCTGGCGAGCGGATCTCTCACGCCCGAAAGCTGGCGACGCGCCCTGGCTTCCGGCACCCAGCACCGTCCGGCCAGCCAGGCCCATGGCTCGCGCGCCCCCTGGTCACCGCAAACCCACGCGCCTTGCGCGGGAGGGTCGCGCGGCCACACCCCGGCAGGTTGCTTTGAGTAGGCAACGCTTCGTCGCGTCTCCCATGGGCTTTCCACCGCGTTTCGCGTCACCCTGCGGATGCACTCTGTTTCACCCCTGCCGAACGCTCGGTAGGACCTGTCGTTTGAGTTTCGATAATGAGAGGATGAAGGCCCTCTCCGGTTGTCTGCCCTCCCGGTCGTGTCGATGGTGTGGGGAGCATGGGAGGCCCGTTCGACATCCTCGTCCGGCAACACCGCGAGCTGGAGGCGCGCTTCGAGCACCTCTGGGCGGACGCGGAAACGGCGGATGTGTCGTCGCGCGAGGCCCCGCGCGAGCGCGTGGACGCGCTGGTGGAGCTGTTGCGGCTGCACCTGCGGCTGGAGGAGCGCTGCCTGCTGCCGCGGGTGGCGCGGGTGGAGGGACGGGCCCGGGCCCGGCTGCTGGAGGAAGATCATCTCGCCATGCGCGAGCTGATGGACGAGCTGGTGGAGCTGTCACCGGAACAACCGGAAGCGCAGGCCCGGCTGTATGCGCTGGAGGACCTGCTGGTCGCGCATTTCCAAGAAGAAGAGAGCGAAGTGTTGCCCCGGGTCATCACCACGCTGGAGCCCCATGAACAGCATCAGGTGCGAGCCGAGCTTGCGACGACCCGCGACGAGCTCCGTTCCCTGGGCGCGGGGGTCCCGCTTTCCGAGGAGAGCCCCCTGCTGGACACCCTGCGCTGGGATGGCTGACGGCCGTTCCCGCCTCACTGGAATGCCTGCCGACCTGGGACGGCGGGGGGGGTGATACGTCCGTCAGTCACACCTTTTATCGCTTCCTTTAGACAAATCGTAATTTGGCAGGTATGGGTATGGTGGCATCACAAATCAACACCCCCTTCCATCCCATCAACAAGCTGCATACCCCAGACGAGGATTGAACGAATGTCCGTGGATAAGGCGTTTCGGGACATGATCCGTAACGAAATCGAGGTCCAGCTCAAGCCCCTGCGCGAGGTGGTGTCGCGCCTGGAGTCGGGCACGGCGGACCTGGATGCGCTGCGCAACGTGGCCGAGCGGCTGGCCCCCCTGGCCGAGGTCGTGGGCCCCCTGTTCGGCGCCCAGGTGCCGGCGGCGGCGAAGGCCGGTCGCAAGGCGGTGGGTCGCCCGGCGGCTCCGGCGCGCGGCGCGGTGAGCGCGGCGGCGACCACTGGCGGCAAGCGGCGCGGCCGCAAGCCCGCA
>NZ_JAKCFB010000029.1 GCF_024198235.1 Myxococcus dinghuensis
CTCACCTGGGCGTCCGTGACCGCCACCTCGGGGACCTCCTTCTCGTCCCGGGCGGCTTACCGGCGCCTTCACTCAAGGTGGGGAGAAGTAATTGTCGCTGGTGGGGAGGAGTAATTGTCGCTGGGCACCCGCGCTTCTTGAAGGTCGTCTCCATCCCGCCTGGACGAATTGCTGCCGCACCGCTGGTCTCCGACACTCGTCAACTCGTCCTGAGCAGCCACCCGCGCTCGGCACTCGGAGACGTCGCTTGGGCCGGCGTGGCGACCACGCCGCGTGTTGGGGTGGTGTGCCCGCAGAATACCGGCCGTCGGTCGGTTACATTCCTCCCGCCACGTCGCTCGCCGGACGGTTACAGGACTGCAGCGTGCTCAGCCTCAGCCCTCTCTGCGCGGAGAACTCCTTCTGCGTCAGCCCGCTCGCCTCGAACGCCTCGGCGACCTGGAACCACTCCTGCTTCTCACCTGGCTTCGACATTCCGGCCAGGGTCCACCACGACGGCTACCCCGGCAATTCCTCCCGCCACGTCGCTCGCCGGACGGTTACCGGTTACCTGCGAATGACCCAGGGACGAGGAGGGCCCCACCAAGTTCCATCTCACCACGCTGCCGGCGGCCACGTCCCTCAGGCAGTTGGTGCGCCTCACCAAACTGCGCTGGCGCGTCGAGCGGGACTACCAGGAGATGAAGAGCGAAGTCGGCCTTGACCACTTCGAAGGGCGCACATGGCGTGGCTTCCACCACCACGCCACCCTCTGCGCCGTCGCCGATGGATTCCTCGCGCTCCGTCGGGCGCTTTCCCCCCCGGAGCCGAGTGCACTGGACGCTGCCGATGGTGCGTCGCGCGCTTCAGCCCCTCCGCTCCAGCAGATTGGCACCTGCCCGCTCTGCAACAGGGCCATCAGATCCAGAGCTCCGCCTGAGCTGCCCTCTCGGATGTGACCAAGTCGCATTAGAGCACGATGCCACGATGCAAGGAGAGACTGAATCGCGGCATCGTTGAGTCCATCGCTCGCAGGCGATTGGACTCAACGATGCCCCCGCGACTACGTCACAGCCATACCAGCATGGACTCAACAACGCTCTTCTGCTGCTACCACACTAGACGGCTGCCCCTCCCCGCCCTCTCCCAACAACATCCGCAGAACATCGAACTCGCGGGACACTGCGCGACCGAAACCAAACGTCAACAACACTCCACCCAGAACCACAGCCCCAATCGCACAGACAGTGACAACTCGATCCGACGAAGCTGTTGAAAAAGCGACACCGAACCCGACAGCCCCTAATAGAGCCAGCAGAAAAGATTGAGGCGGTGTCTTTGTGGTCAACCGAACTGTCCGTTGTGATAGCAATTCGACAACCGACTCGACTTCGCCCCATCGACGCGAAAACAAGATCCCCCCCCACAACGGTTTTCTCCTCACAACAACTCGTCCATTGCGTCTGGCCCCAAAGTACGGTCGGTCGGTACGAGCAGGTCCCGGAATGCTCCCAAGCCGGAACAAAGGAACCCACTCGACCAGTCGCTCGACTGCCGTTTCTGCATCTCGCCCAGTGCAAATCACGGCGGTCACACGCAAACCAAACCACCCTCGTTCCAACTCATCACTTAAAGATGGACCCATGTGTGTAGATCGGAACCGTGTTCATCTTATAGACACTGGCCCCATATCCCTTCCCGCTATTGCCCGCAATCACCAACGTCGTTGCGCTCGAACTGACTGACAGAGAAATGGAGACGGCTCCGATATCCAGATTGTAAGTATCGGAGACCCCTGCAAACTCCTGCATATTGTCGGCCGTGGTCACGACAACACCACCAAAAAAGCCTGCACTCAACCCAGCAACAATTGGGGCCCCTTGCTCCGGCGATCCGGAGACCGACGCAGCGTCTCCACCAACCGCATCCGTCGACATGACGCTTCCTACGGTCTTGGACATACCGTGCTCGCTGGCCTCTGCGCCGTCATCATCAAAAAACGCCATCAATTGCAGGGACCCTTGCGCTGCAGCCTGGACATTGAGCGTCTCATACAGAAATTCCAAAGCCCCTGCAAAGCCAGCACCAAATGATGCCCCCACCCCTACGTTACCAGTGGGATCCGTGAACATGATGGGGTTGTTGTACGCGTAGGCATAAATAGGAACACTGCGTCCCTGTGATGCTTGGTCCACGACCCACTGAGGCTCACGCATCATCAACTCGGACCCGAGGAACCGTCCGGTACTCGGCTCGTAGAAACGGTTGCGGTTCTCGAAGAGGTCAGTCTCTTCATCATGATACTGCCCTGGGTAGCGCAGCGGCGTCCACACGGGCGAGGCACCTACCTGAAACCGGCGATACTCCACTGCCCCCAGGGCCGCGTCCTGCATCGCCCCCGTCGTGGTCGCGGCCTGGAAACGCACCTGCATCTCTCCCGTCGAACTCGGCGTCACCCAGGGGGACAACGCGCCGACCCCAGTCACATTCGAGATGAGCGTCGACTGGCTGTTCACGCCGGTCAGGATCGTCCCACTCGTATCCGCCAAGAATACGCCGCTCCCTCCCTGCACATCCAGCATCGAGAAGCGTGCCCGAACCTGTGAAACCAGGGCCCCTGAACTCGGCACCCGCGCGGTGGCCATCAGTCCGTTCTGTCCGGCGCTCAGCACGGGAGCATCTGCGATGAGTGTCTTCCGGTTGACATGTCCGTACGGATCGTAATCCGCCACGCCCGTCACACGCCGATACGAGTCGAACGCGAGGACCGGCTTTCCCAGGTTATCTGCCACCAGAAAGTAGAGGCCACATGGAGCGGACTCACCGTTGCGCGGGCAGTCCCCCACGAAGTCCTCGATCCGCTGCCCCGCCCGGGTGACACGCACCTTGAAAAAGGCGATCGGTTTGTCTCCGAGCCAGATGTACTCGTCACGCACGGATTCGGCGGTGGTCGGGTCGAAGCTCGTGTGCCCCCAGTCATTGATCAGCTTCGTCCCATCGTAGAAGTACTCATCCTCCAGGATGTTCTCCCCCGTGCTCAACCAGTAACGCTTCAACCTCCGTCGTCCCTCGGCATCGTAGAAGTACTCGTAGCTGCGGCCGTCACTGTCCGTCACCTGGCGATAGACGGAACCTACGGCGGCATGTGCACCGTCAGTCGTCGCGTCCAGGGTCAAGGCGTGGAACGGAGACGAGATGCTGTCCGACGGGGACTTGTAGGTCGCGATCCGACTCACACGACCGTCCGCGTCGTAAGCGTATCGCTGCGTCAGCGGGAAGCGTGGGGTGCAGAGCGTGCCACCACACTGCGCCCCCTCGAGGATTCGCGCGGTCAGCAAATCCACACGGGAACCCCCGCTCAGATACTCTCCCTTGAACCGCCAGCCATCCTGCACGTCCAACGTCCGGTTTCCACGCAGGTCGTACTGATACGACCGACTCTCGAAGGAACCGCCCTTGTTCGCGGAGGAATTGGTGACCTTGTGCGCCTGCAGCAACTGCAGTCGCGCGTCATACCCGGGAGCACCTGTCACGGCATCCGCGTAGCGGACGGTGGCGGGAGGCACATCTCCCGTCTCCATCAAACACGTGTCCTCCTGGATGATCTGATCACCTTTCCACGTGTAGACACGCTTGAAGATGTCACCCAACGCTCCACTGGACTCCATCTTCGAAACAGTGAGCCCGAAGATACGCCCTGTCGTGTCCATCCCGCTCGTGAAGGTCGTGCTGTTGCAGCTCGTGAGCGGCTGATTCGCTCCAGTGCTGTGGAACTCCACGCGGGCCTTCTGCTCACCTGCCGGAGCCTTGGGAGCAACCAGCACATACGAGCGAAGCCCCCCGAACGGCTCCCATTGTACGTCCTCCACGATGCGCAGGAGCTGACTCCAGCTACTCCCATTGAACAGGACGACGTCGACCGAGGAGATCTTGTCCTCCAGTCCCGTTCCCCCCGAATGGTAGTTGTAGGAGAACAGGCGTCCACCTGGATGCATCTCATTCAGCAACCGGCCCGCGGAATCGTAGTAACGGGCCGACATCGGATTGGTCCAGAAAGACGAGTCGTAGCAGGGCTCGGAGCGAGGCGAGATATTCGGCCGGGCTCGGCTGCGGTAGATGGCAATGACATTCCCATTGGCGTCATACCGATACCAGTGGTCGCCGAACGAGTCGGTGAGCACCTGGACCCGTCCCATCGCCCCCGCCGGCTTGCTCGCCGCGTACCCCGGGCAGTTCCAGGGCGGCGTCACGGTCTGGTCGTAGAAGTACGAGAAGAGGGTCTCACGTGAAGTGGTGCCTCCTTCGACCTTGACCGCCTCCGCCTTCACGAGCCGATTCATGCGGTCGTAGGTGTTCTCCACCCACTGGGGAATCGAGGCAGCAGCCATGGCAGGTGTCTGCTTGCGGACGAGGTTGCCCGCGGCGTCGTATTCGTACTGGAACCGACCGCGCCTCGCGATTCCCGTCCCAGACTCCTCGGGCCCCGAACCCCATGGAGCTTCGACGAGGACGACGTTGCCGAAATCGTCATGTCGATACTCGAGCAAGGGCTGGGTGCACTGACTGCAGTCTCCCGTCGCCCCCGCGTCCCGAGGGCACCCCTGACGCACGCTCCGCAGGTTGCCCGCGACGTCATACGACATGCACATCTTCGCGGCGGCACCCGTCTGGCTTGAACCATCCACGGACTCGAGCAACCCCGACAAGCGATTGAGTCGGTCATAGGAGAAAGCCTTGCAGCGCGGGCTCAGGGGCTGGGGCTGCTGTCCGGCCACGAGGGTGTTGGGGTCGAAGCCGCCACAAAGTGGGTCGGGATCCGAGGCAGCGGGCTGGTAGGGCAAACCCAACCCCACCCGGTTCCCCTGGGCATCGAAGAGGCTCGTCTGCGTGTACCGCTGCTCCGACGAAGCCGACGGAGCGAAAGCTCCCCAGGCCTCGAAGGTCTGCCGGTCCAGCGGATCTCCCTCGTAGTAACGCGTCCGTCGGATGTTGTTTGCCGCATCCCGGAATGTCTCACTCCGCAGCTTGCCCAGGTGGTACGAGTAGTCCACGCGTTCGGTGTGCGTCGCTCCCGAAGGCAGCGTCGACTTCGCCTTCCACTGCAGCAAGGTGGTGAGCTGACCTCCTCGGCATCCCTGGCCAGGTGTCGTGTTCTTCCGGTAGCACAGCACCTCGTAGGGCAGCGCCGCGGGCTTCACATAATCACCATGCGTTGCGTTGTCGTCGTATCCGTATTCGGTGATCGACTGGAACTGAGGATCCCCTGCGGCCGCAACCTTCCTCGCCAGCTTCTCGCCCTCGTACTCGTACCGAGTGACGACACCGTTCGGGTCCGTCACCTGCAGCAGGCGGCCACGGGCGTCATACCGGTCGTAGGAGGTGACGACAGGCGTCGAGCCACAGCCGTCGGGGAAGACCGACTTGGACTTCAGGCGCCCCGCCCGGTCATCCACGTTCGACGCGTCCCAGTAGTCATAGACGGTGATGGGCACCGTCGGCCCCGCGGCACACTCCGTGGCCAACGAACCGGAGACCTCACACGGGCCCACCACGGCGCGGACCCTCCCCATGACATCATCGGCGGGCTGTCCCGCGCAGACATTCCGCGTCAGGTAGAAGGTCCCCACCGAGCGCGCTTCGATGGCCCAGCCCGTCGTCTGAGCCGAGTACTTGATTGTGTAGCCGGAACGCACCACACCCGTGAGGCGATTGGTGACAGGGTCGTACTGGCGCCGAGTCACCACCCGGTTGTTGACATCCTCCTCGATGAACGTGGACGAGGAGGAGCTCGTCTCGACCAGCTGCTCGTAGGCGCGCTCGCTCGCGGGCCGTCCCGCGCCGCCATAGAGGTAGGAATAGTCCTGGGTCAGAAGCGCGGAGCCTCCGTCCGCGGCCTGCGCTCCCTCGTAGACCCGCCGGAGCTCGGCGGCGGGCAGGAACGGCTTGGTCCTGAGGCTCGTGTCCGCCGGCAGTTCCTGTGCATAGACGGTATACGCGCCATTCGGATGGCGGACCCTGGATGCCGCCTCCACCGTGCGGGTGGACAGGATCTCCAGCCCCTGGAGGACCCATCCCGAGTTGACCGCATCTGCGCCCACCGCGAGACACGGGCTACCGCTGCACTGGGCAGACGTCGAAACCCCGGTGACCACGGGTCCCTGATCTCCAACGGGGTCATACCCGGAGAGGGTCACGGTGAAACGGCTCTCGACCTTGCTCGCCAACTGGCCACTGCCATCACCACGGGTCCGCCCCGCCGTCCTGAAGAACTGGTCCTGTTGCCTGCAAGCCCCTGTTTCCGCGGAGAACACACCAGGAGCGCATCCATTGGCCTCTGCCTCCACCACATAGCGGTCCCGCGCGGACAGGTTCCCTTGTCCGTCGGAATCCTCGACCACGATGCCACGCTGACCCAGCACCTGACGGACGATCTGGACACCGTCCTTCTTGACGCTCCAGACCCCCGCGTCGTTCGCGTACTGGTAGCTGTATTCCAACTTGGTCCCCGTCACCGGCCCCCCGCTCTGGTCGGGCCACTCGGCGCCCGCCAGTCGTCCGGCGACGACGCGGGTGCCCCCGTCCCCGTCGGCGACCTGCTCGTATTGATACGTCACGGTCGACGGCTCCACGGTGCCATCCCTTCGCACCAGGTCGACCGAGCTCAGCACACACTCGTGGCTCTTGTGCACCTGGTCCGGCGTTCGCGAAGGAAGGCGTTGATACCTGAAGACGATCCTCGCCCCGTTGGACGCGACAGCCGACCTGAGGAGCTGGGACGTCGCGCCCAGCGTCTGGGAAATCTCCCCGGGCGTACCCTGGGCACACTCAGAGGGGACCTCGTAGAAGAGTCGCGCGATGCGCCGATGACATGAGCCCGCGAAATCCGAGCCAGCGTCCTCGAAGTAGTCAGGAGGACAGGTCGCCTCGTCGTACTGGCGAGGCTCGATATACCTGAGGAGCCAGACGTTGTTCGGTCCCGGAATCTCGTTGGGGTCCTGCAGGAGGTAGACGTAGCGCCCTTCAGGAGCATGGACGACCAGGGCCCCGCCCAGAGACTGGAGACGGATGTCCTGCTCGGAGCCGTTCGAGGCGAAGCAGTTCGTCTGCGGAGCCGAAGGCTCGCAGAAGTCGAAGGTCTTCACCGCCCCCGCAGGACCTCCGTACACATCCCAGAAGAAGGACGTCGGACAGTCCTCACCCACCGGGCAGGGGAGTTTCTGTTCCTCCCTCTGGACGACGAAGCTATGGAGGTTGTGCACCCAGGTCATGCGCGGCTTCGGCTGAGAACCGAAGCCCTCCACGAACCCAAAGGGCGCGGGTCTGCCTCCCGGGATTCCATATTTGGTCAGCGAGCTGACCGCCCCCGTGGACATGTGGCTCAAAGAGAGGGTCCCAACCGCTCCCTTCAGCGAGATATCCGTGTGGGTGTACTTGGGGTGAAGCGAGCCGAGCGCCACGGGGCTCTCCTCGGCGGCGCCATGCGAGCCCGGCCCCCCCAGCGGCGGTTGGGGATTGAGGATGGCATCATTCACCTTCTGAGCCACCTCGTCGTCAGGCAGGGTCCCCGGGTCATCGACCGCGACGGCGACCACAGCCAGCAGAAACCCGCCCAGGAAGGTCGCGACCTTCCATGGGCGCTCTCGAAGCGCCTTCCATCTTTGGGACTTCATCATCATCATGACCCTCACCCAATGAAATACCTTCGCACCCGCCGATTCGGGCACGCGCATCCCCACGCGCGAAGACAAGGCTTTCCCACGCGGGCAATACCCACCTTGTTCACGGAACCGCTTCGAGGAACGGCCCTGAGGCCTGCATCACTGCGCGGGAGCAGACTCCCTGGGAGGCATACACACCGCCTCCTTCGCACCAGGTACAACGCTCACGCAGCGCCACCCCTCCAGACAATCCGTCTCGGCCTGGCATCGAGCGCTGCACACGTATCCACTCCCCCGTGCAGCCTGTGCATGGATGCACATCCCACTCACACACTCTGCCCCGCCATGCGCACGACAGTCCTCACCCACCTGCTTCACGGCGGGTTTGGTCGTGAGCGCCGGACGCCACTCCCGCACTACGGGACTCGGATCGACGACAGGTGAGGCTCCCTGGGTCTCGGAGTCCTGCAACGGCTCACACCCCGAAAGCCCCCACGCCACCAGGAATCCCCAGATGGATATGCACCCTCGCCAAGCCTGTGCTCGAACGAGACTCTCCCCACTTCGGCCCCTCCGAAGCATCAATCGTCCTCCAAATCTTCGCTTGCATGGCACGCGGCGGCTCGAGGCCCGCGCGCGGCCAATCATGAACACTTTACATTTCGAGACTGACATCGTCGACAGGGAAAGAACATGACTCGAGAGACCAAGAAGTCATGAGCCAACCATGGGCGAAATATGTCTTGCCTTCCTGATGGCAGATGAGGCGCAGTGACCAGGACGCCCCTCCCGAGGATGCATCCACACAAAGGAATGCAACTCACGGAATCTTCGCAATTCTTCTCTGCCGTCGACTCCTTCAGCGAGATTCGACAAGCAGTGCGGCACCAATGGCACCGGAGAGTTCTCCCAACGCCGCCACGCAGACGGGAGGCTGACGTTCAGGGATGAAGATGTGGGGGTGCATGGCGTGAAACAATCGCTCCGCGTATTTGGGGCCGAGGCGCGTCCCCAGGCCGCCTCCCAGGATGACCGCGTCGACGTCTGTCAGGTTGATGGCCGATGCAAGCCCCACGCCCATCATCCGCAGCGCCCGGTCGATGAGATGGGTCGCCAGCGCATCGCCCTCCTCGAGCGCCTTCATCCAGACGCTGCTCGTCAGACGGGAGCGATCCTTCTTCTTCATCCACCCGAAGAGTTTCGTTTTTTCACCGTCATTCGCAGCCTTGCGCGCCTCGCGCTCCATGTTGGCACGCCCGGCATAGGCCTCCAGGCAGCCTCGGCGACCACAGCCGCACTGCGCGCCGTCCGGTTTCACGACCATGTGCCCGACCTCTCCAGCGGCCCCCCGTCCAAGCCATGGGACACCGTCTAGAATCAAGCCGCCCCCCACCCCGGTGCCCCACCACACACCCAGCACGGAGCGATAGGGTCGCCCCGCGCCCAGGCGGAACTCCGCGGCCACCGCGACCTGCACGTCGTTCCCGAGCACCACACGACTGTGCGCCAGGGCCGACAGGTCTCTCGCCAAGGGATAGGGCTCCGTCCATCCGCGCCCCACGTTGCTCACCCTGGCCAGGGTTCCCGCCTTCATGTCGACCGAGCCGGGAGCTCCCACTCCTACCCCGACGAGCCGGTGCGCGGACAGCCCCGCCGACCCCATGGCCTCAACCAGGGCGGCGTGCATCTCTCGCACCACTTCCTCGGGTTTCCCGTCCGCAGGGGTTGGATGCCGCGAGTGGCCGAGAGGCCGGCCCTCTGCGTCGGCGACGACGGCCTCGATCTTCGTTCCCCCCAGGTCGATCCCCCCCCAGGCCTTCGCATGAGGGCGGGCCCTCGACTTCCGAATCTCCTCGGTGTGTCCCGAACGGACCCCTGCCATGTCGAGCCTCCGGCGCAAGCACGGTCATCCTCTTCCGGGAAGATGCGCAGCCGTGGGCCAGACTCATCCGCTCCCCATCGGGCGGACATGCGCCCAGTCCCCTGCATGCGTCTTAGGGGACAGGGGACGAGAGGTGGCTGACGACCTCGAAACGCCCACGAGGCCGAAGCCTCCAACGGGACTCCCCTGCTAGCGCCCCCTCACCTGGTTAACCGCGAACAACACGGCCATCCTGGGAAGGAAGCCCAGCATGTACCTCCAGCGCGGCAGGCGCCGGTGGAATGGCAATCCCCGCCAGTACAGATCCAGCGCCAGGTCCCATCGTTGGTGGGACACCAGCCAGTGGGAAACGTGTCGCGCGTTGTAGAGCAGCATGTCCAGCCGCTCGCCGCGCCGGGCCTCGCCTCCAGGATACCGCCCCAACCGCTCCTGCATCAGTTGGTACGAGATGCCCTGATGCCCCGCCTCCAACATCGTGGACTCGGACCCTCCGTGCTTCCGATAGCCCACGACAACAGGCGCACGAACCCAAGCGAAGCCCGGCTCCGTTCCCAGCCGGAACAAGAGGTCGTGGTCCTCCGAGAGCACCCGCAACGGAGTGAAGCCTTCCACCCGTCTCAGGGCCTCCGCCCTCACGGCCAATACACACGCGGTCCGTGGCGTGCGGTCCGCGGCGCTTGCCAAGTAGTCGTGGAAACGCACCACTCGCACCGGCTCACGCGTGACACTGGACAACGTCGTTTCGTCGTGGAA
The DNA here is from genome assembly GCF_024198235.1 of Myxococcus dinghuensis. Classification (GTDB taxonomy): domain Bacteria; phylum Myxococcota; class Myxococcia; order Myxococcales; family Myxococcaceae; genus Myxococcus; species Myxococcus dinghuensis. The sequence continues at coordinate 10,273 of NZ_JAKCFB010000029.1, forward strand.
CGACTCCGCCGTCCCCATCACCACCGTGGGCTGTCCCAGCTCACGCAGCACCTGCCGGTACACCGCGAGCGTCCACGGGAACCACAGGTCGTCGCTGTCCAGGAACACGACGTACTCGCCCCGGGCGGCCTCGATGCCCAGGTTGCGCGCGGCGCCGGGGCCGGCGTTGCGCTGCCGCAGCACGCGGACTCGGTCGCCCATCCGGGCCAGCATCTCCAGCGTGTCGTCCGTGGAGCCGTCGTCCACGACGAGGACCTCGTAGTCCTTCTCCTCCTGCGCGAACACCGACGCCAGCGTCCGCTCCAGCAGGCGGGCCCGATTGTAGGTGGGGATGACGACGGAGAAGAAGGGCATGGGCGGAGGACTCACACCCGCGCCCGCAGCCCCATCTCGGAGATGCGCAGGAAGGTGGAAAGCTGGCGTCTGTATTCAACCGGCGCCATCCGCCCGCGCAGCAGCGTCTGCGTCAACACCAGCGCGTTGTAGGGCAACGTCCCCACCAGGATGGCCCGCATCGCCCACTCGTGCAGCGGCCCATGGTGCTTGCGGAAGTAGGCCACGCGCGTGCGCCACAGCTCGATGCGCACCTTGTCCGGACCGGAGACCGAGGGCCGGAACGAGCGGCTCGACAGGTGGGTGATCACCGCCTCGGGACAGAAGGCCACCTCCCAGCCCGCCTCCCACGCCCGGACACACCAATCCGTGTCCTCCGTGTTGCCCAGCGGCGAGAGCTGCTCGTCGAGCAACCCCACCTCCGCCAGCGTCTCCTCGCGCACGACGATGCACGCGCCCAGGACCCAACGCACCCGGGCCTCCTCGTGCCCGTACTGCGCCGGGTCGATCTCCATCCGCTTCAGGAAGTGCAGCGGCCTGGGCAGGAACACCAGGTCGAAGAGCTGCCCCGGCAGCGACATGTCCCGGAAGGTGCAGTTCTGGATGGTGCCGTCCGCGTTCAACAGCCGCGCGCCCGCCATGCCCACGCGCGGGTTCTCGTCCATGAAGCGGACCAGCGAGTCGAACGCGTCTTCGTGGACGATGGTGTCGTCGTTGAAGATGCAGATGTAGCGCCCCTTCGCCTGACGCAACACCTGGTTGTGATTCGCGGAGAAGCCCTTGCGCTCGGTGTTGAAGAGCCAGCGCACCTGGGGGAAGTCGCGCCGCATCGCCTCCACGCCGCGACCGTCCGTGGCGTTGTCGACGATCCAGACCTCGAAGCTCACCTCGCGCGTCGTCGCGTACAACGTGCGCAGACAGTCGTGCAGCAGCTCCGGGTTGCTGTGGTTGACGATGGAGATGACCAGGTCGGGCTTCGTCATCGGCTGCCTCTCACGACGCCGGGCTCAGCGGGGCCGCGGCACGCGCGGCCCTCCGCTCCCGCACGAACGTCAGGATGTCGCGAAGCTCGCCCAGGAGCGAGCGCAATCCGGGAATCCACTCCCGCCCCAGCACCAGCACCAGGAACAGCGCCCCGCCCGCCCCCCAGCGCAGCCACACATTCGTGGGGCCCCACAGCCACACGACCCCCCATGCCACGCCCAACAACCCGAACACGGAGAGCAGCGGCTCCACCACCCGGAACACCAGCCCCCGCAGCGCCGGGTTGAGCCGGGACACGAGCCACGCCGTCACCCACACCTCCACCAACGCGAGCCCCAACCCCACCGGGCCGATGCCCTCCAGGCCGAAGCGGTGCAGCACCCACGTCCCCAGACCCCACTTCGCCGCCCCCACGCCCACCACGACGACCAACCGCTCCCAGGGACGGCCGCCCGCGTTCTGCGCCGTGGCCAGCAGCCCCGTCAACGTGACGACGAGGCACTCCAGACAGAACCACTGCACCAGTTGCACCGCGGGCGCCCACCGCGCGCCGAAGAAGAGCGGCACCAGCACCGGCATGCCGAGGACCGCCAGCGGAATGGACGCGAGCAGCCCGGCGGACAACCGCCGCAGGGAGGTGCTCAGGTACGCCGCGAACCCGACCGGGTCCTCCTGCAACCGGCAGTAGGCGGGGAAGGCCACGCGGTTGAGGACCGCGCTGAGAATCATCGACGTGGAGGCCAGCGCCCAGGCCCAGTTCACCAGCCCCACCGCCTCCTTGCCGAGCACGGCCCCCACCATCAGCGGCACCCACCCCGCCACCAGCGCCGCCACCAGCGGAGGCAGTTGGAACGCCAGCCCGAAGCCCACCAGGCGGCGGAGCACGTCCAGCCTGAACGCGCCCACGGGACGCCAGGGCGACGCCCACCCGATGCACACGAGCCCCACGACCCCACGGACCACGGAGCCCAGCACCAGCGCCCACGCCCCGAACCCCACGGCCGCCAGGCCGATGGTGCAGGCCACCTGTGCCACGTTCTCCACCAGCTCCGCGCGGGCGATGGCGGAGAACGCGAGCGCGCGCTCCAGGGCCATCAGCGGAATCACGCGCAGCGAGGACAGGAACAGCCCGAGCGCCATGACCCACACCATGGGCACCGCCCCCGAGCCCAGGGCGTAGCCCTCCGTGAGCCGGGGCGCGAGCGCGCAGACCCCCGCGACGATGACGGCGGTGAGCGCCTGGTGGCACCAGAAGATGGTGAAGGTCTCGTCCCGCGTGGGCTCGTGGGGCTGCCGCACCAGCGCCGCGCTCAGCCCCAGGTCCCCCAGGAACACGCCCAGCGAGGCCGCGTACGCGACGATGCCGAAGAGGCCGTAGTCCGACGGGAACAACAGGCGGGAGAGCGCCAGCGCGCTCACCACGCGCAGCCCCTGCGAGGCGAGGGTCCGCGCGACCAGGACGACCATGCCCCTGAAGGCCCGGGACTTCACCTCGCCAGTGCTCACTTCGGGTGCCGAGGTCGCGTTCATCACCAGGGGCGGCCCGACTCCGGGCCTTCACACACAGGCCGGCCCTCAGCGGACGGCGCCCCTCGCGAGGAAGCGATGAGCGACCGGAATGCTACCGGGGCCCCCTCACCCCGACAAGCAACGTGGAGGTGCGCGTTCGTCACCCGACCCTGGCCCGGAAGGGTCCGCTCGGCCGCCCGGCGGGTCGGCGTGAGTGGGCCGTTGCCACCCGGGAAGCGCCAGCGCTACGGTCCCCCGCGATGCCCGCGAGCCAGTCCCTCTTCCGATTTCTCAAGCGCGAGGTGCTCGTCGGCGAGCACGAGGTCTTCCACCGTACCCTGCGGGAGGAGCTGGAAGGCACCTGCGAGAGCGTGCTCGACGTCGGCTGTGGTGCGAACTCGCCGCTGGGCCGCATCGGGCACCGGATTCCGCACACGGTGGGCGTGGATGGCTACCCCGTGAGCATCGAGCGCAGCCGCGTGGCGCGGCTCCATCACGAGTACCACTGCATGGAGCTGATGGACATCGGCGAGCGCTTCGGCCCGAAGAGCTTCGACGCCGTCATCGCCCTCGACGTCATCGAGCACTTCGAGAAGCCGGAGGGCTATCGGCTCATGGAGATGATGGAGTCGCTGGCGCGCAAGCGCGTCGTCATCTTCACGCCCAATGGCTTCCTCCCCCAGGACGTCTGGGACAACAACGTCCACCAACTGCACCGCTCGGGCTGGGAGGTCTACGACTTCGAGCTGCGCGGTTACCGCGTCGCCGGGATGAGCGGCTGGAGGCCCCTGCGCGGAGACTTCGCGCTGCCGACCGTGCGTCCCTCCCGGCTGGGCAGCCGCCTCTCCATCCTCACCGAGCCCTTCGCGACCCGCTTCCCCCAGCACGCCTTCCAGCTCCTCGCCGTTCGCGACATGGAAGCGTCCTGAGCAGTGGCCGCCACCGACGAAGGGCAAGGCTCGACCGTGGTCCGCTGGCACCTGCTCACCGGTGAGTACCCGCCGCATCCCGGCGGCGTCAGCGACTACACCGCGCTCGTCGCACGGGAGCTGGCTCGACGAGGACAGCAGGTCCATGTCTGGGCTCCTGGCGACGCCGCCGGAACCCTCGAAGAGGACGGCGTCACCGTCCATCGATTCCCCGGACTCTTCACGCCCCTGGGCCTGGCCCGTCTGACGCGGGAGCTGGAGCGCGTCCCCGGGCCTCGCCGCTTGCTGCTCCAGTACGTGCCCCACGCCTTCGGCATGAAGGCGATGAACGTTCCGCTGTGCGCCTGGTTCGCCTCGCGGCGCCAGGACGAACGCTGGGTGTTCTTCCACGAAATCGTCTACCCCTGGAGCCTCTCCTCGCCTCCACGCCACCAGGTGCTCGCGGGCATCACCCGGGTGATGGCGCGGCTGGTGTCGGGCGCGGCGGATCGCCTCTTCGTCTCCATCCCCGCGTGGCGGGAGCACCTGCCTCCTCGCTCCCGTGCGCTCGCGGAGTGGTGCCCCATCCCCAGCAACCTCCCGACGGAGGTGTCCCCCTCGAAGCTCGAGGAGACCCTCGCCTCGCTCGGTGAAGGCCCCTGGCTGGGACACTTCGGAACGCACGGGCCGCACATCACCCGCCCCCTGGAGAAGGTCCTTCCCCCTTTGTTGCGCGTGGACCGCCAGCGCAAGGCCTTGCTGCTCGGACGCGGGAGCCGGCAGTTCGTGGCGGAGTTGGCGGAGCGATATCCGGACATCGCCTCCCGACTCCACGCCCGTGACGACCTCGCCGCCGAGGACGTCGCGGCGCACCTGTCGGCCATGGCCCTGCTGCTCCAACCGTACCCGGACGGCGTCAGCACCCGTCGCACCAGCGTCATGGCGGGGCTCGCGCTCGGCCGCCCCATCATCACCCACACGGGCCACCTCACCGAGCCACTCTGGGCGGAGTCCGGAGCCGTCATCCTGGTGAAACATGGAGCGCCGGACGCGGTCATCGCGGCCGCCGAGCGAATCCTCGGCCACCCGGAGGAGAGCCTCGCGCTGGGAACACGCGCCGAGCGGCTCTACCAGGAACGTTTCGCGCTGGAACACACCATCGAGACGCTGCTGCGCCCCTCCGCGTAGGACTCCGAGGAGCCCTTCGAGATGACGCCCGCCCACCTCCGCCTCGCCGTACTGCTGGACCCGCGAGAAGAGGGCTGGCCCAGCATGGACCTCGTGGGAGAGGCGCTCCTGGAGGGCCTGTCCACGCACGGACCGGACGTCACCGTCCTCCCGCTGCGCCCGCGCATCCCCGAGCTCGTGCGTGGGTTGCCTCGCATCGGCCCACGCAACGCCGCGTTCAACGCGGACCGCATGCTGACGCGCTTCGGCGCCTATCCTCTCCAGGCGCTGCGGGCACGGCCTCGGGCGGACGCCTTCCACGTGGTCGACCACACCTACGCCCAGCTCGTCCATGCCTTGCCGGCCTCGCGCACGGGCGTCTACTGCCACGACCTGGACGCCTTCCGCTCCGTGGTCGAGCCCCACCGCGAGCCGCGCCCCACCTGGTTCCGGATGATGGCCCGTCTCCAGCTCCGTGGACTGCAACGCGCGGCCCTCGTCTTCCACAGCACCCAGGCCGTTCGCGAGGAGCTGCTCGCGCATGGGCTGGTGGAGCCACACCGCCTCGTCTGGGCGCCGTATGGAACGTCCCCCGAATACCGGATGGAGCCCGTCCCGGGGGACCGGAGCGCCGAAGTGCTCGCGCCCCTGGAAGGACGGCCCTTCCTCCTGCACGTGGGCAGCGCGGCGCGCCGCAAGCGATTGGACGTGCTCTTCCAGGTCTTCGCGGAGCTGCGCGCACGCCATCCGGAGCTGCGGCTGGTCCAGCAGGGCGCGAGCCTGACGCCCGAGCAACAGGAGCAGGTGAAGCGGCTCGGGATTCGCGAGGCGTTGCTTCAACCGGGCCGACAGGAGCGGGCCACGCTCGCGGGCCTCTACCGCCGCGCGCGCGTCGTGCTCCTCCCGAGTGAAGCCGAGGGCTTTGGCTTGCCCCTCATCGAGGCCCTCGCCTGCGGCGCTCCCGTGGTGGCCAGCGACCTGCCCGTGCTCCGTGAAGTCGGTGACGACGCGTGCGTCTACAGCCCCGTGGCGGACATCTCCGCGTGGACCTGGACCGTGGATGCGCTCCTGGCCCACCGTGAATCAGGACCGCCGCTCAGCGCTCGACTGGCTCGCGCGGCCCGCTTCACCTGGAGCGCCCACACCCGGACCCTCCTCGACGCCTATCGCCAGCTCGTGGCTCGAGCGTGAGACAGCCTCACAGCAGCGTCACGTGATGCTCGGTGAGTTCGCCGGCCAGGATGGTGATGATGCTGCGGTGCAAGGCGTTGTCCGCACCGCCCCGCACCTCGATGCGATGCGTCCCTTCCGGCAGCGTGAACAAGTGGCTCTTGCCGTGACTCCTGCCGTCGACGAGCACCTCCTCGAGGACGCCGTCCACCATGAGCACCAGCGTGCCCATCCCCTGCCCCACTCCTTCTTCGGAGGCGTTGTCGGGAACGGACTCCGCGGCGACAGGCACCGCCTGTCGCGAGGGCATCTCCTTGCGCCGTGAGGACCACAGACAGCCCCCACCCGCGAACAGCGCCGCCAGGAACACCCCACCGACGGCCAGGGTCATCCTGCGCGCACGGGACCTCCCGAGGGTCGCGTGGTCGAGGGCCGTCGCGTCCATGAGGGCCGTGGGCACCTCGATGACGTGGGTGGCGATATCGGAGTCGGAGTTCCGCCGAGGAGGTGGCGACGCCTTCACGCGACGCTGGCGCCGCTCGGCTCGACCGGGCTTCGGCTGAGCGGGAACACGGACCTCGGCCTTGGGACCGGTGAGCTGGGTGACGGTGCCGGTGAGCCCCGTCAGGATGAGCTTCAGCTCGCGGCGCACGGCCTCGGCGGACGCCGGACGCGCCGAGGGCTCCTTCTCGAGCAACCGCAACACCAACAACTCCAGCGCCCGGTTGATCGACACGTACGTGGAAGGCGGTGGCGCGGGCTTGCGCACGTGCTGCACCACGATGGCCAGCGGCGTCTCGCCCTCGAATGGCAGCCGCCGCGTCAGCATCTCGAAGGCGATGACCCCCACCGCGTAGAGGTCCGTCTGCGGGCTGACCTGCTGACCACACGCCTGCTCCGGCGCGACGTACTCGGGAGTGCCCACCATCGTGCTGGCGTGGGTCTGCGGCGTGCTGCCATACGGCGCCTCGCTGCGCTTCGCGATGCCGAAGTCGAGCACCTTCACGGACTCGGTGCCGTCGCTCTCGCGCACCATGAAGACGTTGCCGGGCTTGAGGTCGCGGTGGATGACCCCCACCGAGTGGGCCGCCGCCAACGCGCTCAGCAACGCGTCCAGGAGGGTGATGACCTCCGGCTCTCGCAGCGGTGCTCGCTGCTGGATGACCTCGTCCAGCGGCGCACCGTCGAGGTACTCCATCACCAGGTACTGACCGATGTCGGGGATGGTGCCGAAGCCGAAGATGTCGATGATGCCCCGATGCCGGATGGACGCCGCCGCGCGCGCCTCGGCCGCGAGGTCTCGCGTGCGAGCCCCCTCCGCGAAGTCCGGGCGGAGGATCTTGATGGCGACCTTGCGGCCGATGACCGCGTGCTCACCCTCGTAGACGATGCCCATGCCGCCGCTCCCGATGCGGCGCTTGAGGACGTAGTCCCCCAACTGCTTGCCCACGAGCAGGTCGTTGGTGACGGACTCCTCCCACCGGAGCATCCGCGCCATGAAGGCCGCGGGAACCCCTTCCACCAACGGACGCACCGCGGCCTGGGTCGCCTCGTCGTCTCGCCGAGTGGCGTCGTCGTCCTGTCGGTCCGCGCCATCGTCCCGCTTGAGGGTGATGTCGCGCTCGTCACCGCGATACGACGCGGCCTGCGCCACGCCGGGCCGGAAGACCTCGCGCGGACACACCGTGACACCTTCCCGGTGCTCCACTCCACAGCGAGGACACTTCCGCGAGGCGCTCATCGTCGGCGCGTATCATCACCCGGCTCGACCAGCGGACGCCATCACCACCGATGTGCCCTTGCTCCGCCAACGAGACGTCACGTGGTGTGTCCAAGCCCCTCGCACACCCAGAAGATTCCTCGTTTCGCTCACCTCACTCGACTTCTTCCGGAGGTGGAATCCGTCGGAGGCAGCGGCGAATCTGCCTCCTGCTTCCGTCCGGACTGGATTGACGGGGTAGCGGGGGTCTGCTTCGGTCCAGCCCCGTGCGCATCCTCTTCCTCAATCCAGTGGGTGTTCTCGGAGGCGCCGAACGCGCCCTGCTGGATTCGATGGCCTGGCTGCGTCAGCACGCACCCGAAGCCTCCCTCCACCTCCTCGCGGGGAGCGCAGGGCCGTTGTTGGACGAAGCGCGTGCGCTCGACGTGGAGGCGCGTCTGCTGCCCCTGCCCGAGCGGCTGTCCGTCCTCGGCGACAGCGCGCTCCGGGGGCGCGGCGTCCAGGAGGCGTGGAAGTTCGCGCGCGGCATGGCGCCCACGTCCGCGTTGCTCACACGTTATGGGCTCGCGCTGCGACGTGAAGCGGCGGCCCTGCGGCCCGACCTGCTGCACTCCAACGGAATCAAGACCCACCTGCTGAGTCCCTTCACCGTGGGCCTCCCCTTGAAGCGCGTCTGGCACATCCACGACTTCCTGGGTGAGCGCCCCCTGGTCCGCCGCGCGCTCTCCGCGATGGCTCCGCTGGCCTCCATGGCCATCGCCAACTCACACGCGGTCGGTGCGGATGCCCGCACGGTGCTGGGCCGGGTTCCCGTCCAGGTGGTCCCCAACGGCGTGGACGTGGAGCGCTTCTCTCCCGCCCCCGTGGATGGCGCCCGGCTGGACGTGCTGGCGGGACTGCCTCCCGCGCCGGCAGGCACCCCGCGCGTGGGGCTGGTGGCCACGTATGCACGCTGGAAGGGCCACGACGTCTTCCTCGCCGCCGCCGCCGAGCTGACACGCCTCGCGCCTGGGCTGCCCGCGCGGTTCTACCTGGTGGGCGCGCCGCTGTATCAGACCGCCGGTTCCCAGTTCAGCGAGACGGAGCTGAGACAGCTCATCTCGCAGCGGGGGCTGGAGGGGCGCGTGGGGCTGGTTCCCTTCCAAGCGCAGCCCGCGGACATCTACCGCGCGCTGGATGTCTTCGTTCATGCGAGCACTCGGAGGGAGCCTTTCGGTCTCACCATCGCGGAGGCGCTTGCCTGCGGGCGCCCGTCCATCATCTCTCGCGCGAGTGGCGCCGCCGAGTCCCTCACGGATGGCGTGGACGCGCTGGCCATTCCGCCCGGGGACGCGCGAGCGCTCGCGATGGCGATGCACTCGTTGCTCACGGACGCCTCGCTGCGTGAACGACTCGGCACCTCCGCGCGACGGACCGCGGTCGAGCAATTCTCCCGGGAGCGCTATGCCCGGGAGATTCTCGCCATCTACCGCTCGCTGCTGGATTGAGGGGCGTCGCCCATCCAGGTCGCACGGCCCCGCCTTGACCCGTCCGGGCGAGTCTGTTTCGGTCACGCGGATATCGAGGGACCTCCGTGAAGCGGACTCGCCGGCTCATCAGCGTCTCGCACTCCTATGTCGTCGCGCTCAACCGCCGACTGGCCAACGAGATGGCCCGCGTGGGGCGGGACGCGTGGGAGGTCACCGCCGTCGCGCCGCGCGCCTTCCATGGGGACCTGAGTCCACTCGTCCTCCAACGTGAGCCGGACGAGGCCGCGCGCGTCGAGGACATCCGCGCGTTCTTCAGTCGCTCCCTGCACCTGTTCCTCTTCGGCCCGGAGCTGCGGGCGCACCTCGCGCGGGGCGTGGACCTCGTGCATTCCTGGGAGGAGCCCTACGTATTGGCGGGCATGGAGGTCGCGCTGCTCACGCCACGTCGGGTGCCCCTGGTCTTCTCCACCGCGCAGAACCTCTCCAAGCGCTACCCGCCGCCCTTCGCCCAGACGGAGCGCTTCGTCGTCGACCGCGCCTCGGGGTGGATGGCCTGGGGAGAGACGGTGCGCGAGAACCTGCTCCAGCGACCGGGCTATGCCTCCCGCCCTTCCCGCGCCATCCCCATGGGCGTGGCCCTGGAGGCATTCCAGCCCGACCGGGCCCAGGGCGAGGACTTCCTCCGCGAGTTGGGGTGGTCCCCGTCGGGCCCGCCCGTCGTCGGATATCTGGGCCGCTTCGTCCCCGAGAAGGGCGTGCCCCTGCTCATGGCGGCCCTGGACGCACTCGAGACGCCGTGGCGCGCCCTCTTCGTGGGAGGCGGGCCTCTCGAGGAGGGGTTGCGCGGCTGGGCCACGAGACACGGTGACCGGGTCCGCGTCGTCACGGGCGTCCCGCACGCGGGCGTTCCCCGCGCGCTCAACGCCATGGATGTGCTGTGCGCGCCCAGCCAGACGACGCCTCAATGGAAGGAACAGTTCGGGCGCATGCTCGTCGAGGCCTTCGCCTGCGGCGTCCCGGTGCTCGGCAGTGACTCCGGGGAGGTGCCGCACACCCTCGGCGACGCGGGCATCGTGCTCCCGGAGTCCAAGCCCGAAGCGTGGACCGAGGCCCTGGCCACGCTGCTGGAGAGCCCGGCACGATGCCAGGAGCTGGCTGAACGCGGACGCGAGCGCGCCGCCTCCCGCTTCGCCTGGCCCGTGGTGGCCCGTGCCCACCTGGACTTCTTCACCCAGGTCCTGGAGCAACGCTGAGCGCGCTCACCCCAGGCGTTCCATCGTCTCCACGATGCGCGCGGACATGGCGTCCCACGACTGGCCTCGCAGCGACTCCGACAATGCGGCCACGTGAGGAGCCCAGACCGGCGCGTTCGTCTTCCAGGACTCCAACGCGCGGATGAGTGCGTCGACATCGTCTGGGTCATCGAGCAGCAACGCGCGCAGTGCTTCGGGGTAGCGCTCCGCCACGCCCGCCGAGCGACTCACCAGGGCAGGCAGCCCGGCGCACAGGGCCTCGTGGACGCCCAGCCCATAGGCCTCGTAGCGGGTCGGCGCCACCAGGAGGTCCGCCGCGGACAGCAGCGCCGGCACGTCTCGTCGGAAGCCGAGGAACTCGATGCGCTCGGACAGCCCCTTCGCCCGAGCCTCTGCTTCCCACGCCTCGCGCTGCGCGCCCACGCCCACGACCTTGAGGTCCACACCCCAGTCCGCGTGGACATTCAGCCGGGCCCAGGCCTGGAACAGCGTGTCGAATCCCTTGCGACGGTCTCCCAGCGCGCCGATGAACAGCGCCACGCGCCGCTCCTCGGGCCAGCCCAGCGCAATCCGCGCGGCGGCGCGTGCCTCCGAGGAGACGGGATGGAAGCGCTCGGCGTCACTGCCGTAGTAGACGACGTGGACCCGCGCCTCGGGTACGCCCGTGGCGGTGACCAGGTCCGCGCGCGTCCGCTCCGAGTTGGCGATGATGACGTTCGCTCGCCACAGGGCCCTGCGCTCGTCGTTCAGATAGAGGCGACGGCTCGCGTGTCCCTTGAGCTGTCGCAGCACGCCGCCCACGGGCTCGGAGGCGTAGGCGCCGTGGACATAGTGGACCCAGTTGGCGCCGGGGACGACGCAGTTGCCGCCGTTGGCCAGCACGCGCCCACCCTCCGCGCGGGTGCGCAGCGCCCAGGCCCTGCCCGCCGCGGCCAGCAACGGCTCGCCGAGCATGTACGCGTTCGCCGGCTTGGGGACCTCGATGAAGCGCACGTTGGGGAAAGCGCGCAGCTCCTCCGAGATGCGGTGAGCCACCAGTCGCACCGGTCCGCCCTGCTTCGCCAGCCAGAGCGCCAGCGCCAGGTTGGCCCGGTCCATGCCACCGGTGGCAACGAAGTCACCGGAGATGAGCGTGTAGGGTCTTCGCATGCGTCCAGGCGCCAAAGAGCGCCGCGTTGAGCAACCAGAACTCCATGCCCACCTGGCTCATGAAGAACGGATAGCTGAAGGTCAGCGCGAGCGCGCCCAGGTTGTACGCGAAGATGACGCTCCCCCACAGCCAGAACTCGTCGTCCGCGGCTTCTCGCTGCCGTGCGATGCGGAAGACCCACGCCATCGCCGCCAACAGGCCCAGCGGATAGAGCACGAGGACCAGCACGCCGCCGTCATAGACCCACGCGGTCCATTGGATCTCCGCCCACAGCCCGGGATACTCGGGGTCGGAGTTGTCGCCAAAGTAGGCGTTGGCCATGCCGTAGCGGCCCAGACCGGCGCCCAGCGGATACTCCGGCAACAAGTGCTCGAACGTGCCCTCGAGGAAGTGGCCCCGGTTGCGCTGGTAGACGTCCTCCGGCTTCGCCTCGATGAGGCTGTTCCAGCGCGCGAGCACCGCGTCGCCGCCGACCGTGACGGCCCAACCGAAGGCGAAGACTCCCGCCACGCCCACCACAACCAGCAGCTTCGCCAGCCGCACCAGACGCCCGGTCAACGTGAGCATGAAGGCCAGGGCCCCCAGACAGATGACCAGCATCAACGCAATCGACCGGACCTGACAGAGGTAGAGGCTGAGCAACCCCACCAGGATGCCGCCCGCGCTCAATCCCCGAGCCAGTCCCTTCCTGGAGGACAACAGGAAGCCGCTGCCCAGGAGCACCGAGTAGAACGCCCCAGTCGCAGCGCCGCCCGGCATGTCCGTAAGCCCCATGGGGCGCAGGACGCGCGCGCCACTGGCTGTCTCGAACTCGAGACTGCGAACATACGAATCGCCCTGGGATTGGATGGCCGACGAGAGGTTCGGCTGGAAGCGCCCCGGGAAGTACACCTGGAGCACTCCGACGCTCGCGCTCGCCACGTTGAAGAAGAAGAGCAACGCCAGCGTGAGGCGGAACGTCTTCGCGTCGATGGACAGCCGCGTCACCCAGAGCAGGGGCGCGGCGATGGCCAGTTGGATTCCCAACTGCGCCGCGCCCGCGAAGGGGCTGACCGTGCCGGGATTCAAGAACCCCAGCAGCGTGAACCCCAGTGAGCCGAGCACGAACGGGAGCGCTGGATGCTTGAGCCCCCGTCCCGGCACCATCACCAGCAACAGGAGGCTCATGCCGAACGCCAGGATGCGCACCACCACGCGCAGCGCGGACATGGCCTCCACCAGCAACACGAGCTGGCAGGCGATGAGCAGGCAGACGAACCACGGCACCCACCGGCTCGTCGACCAGAACCCCGCGCGCACCCCAGGGGGCGCGGGAGCCGCTGCCGCGACCGCCCCCGGCACCACCTCCAACGGCGCTCCAGGTGCGCGGCGCACGTACCGCCGCCCCAGAACACCAGGCCCCTGGAGACCAGGCCGGGCCCGCTGAGGCTGCGCCATGGGACGCGGCGCCTTCATCCCTGCCCGCTCCCAGGACGCGCGTCGCGCAGGTCCTCTTCGAAGCCTCGCAGGAACACGGAGGGCTCGCACAGGAGCGCCGCTCTCGCGGGCCCCGCCGCGCCCAGTCGCCCCCGAGCCTCCGCGTCGGCCACCAACCGCAGCAGCGCCACCGACAACGCCCCCGCCTCCGGCGGAACGAGCACGCCACACGTCGCGTCGACGATCTCCAGCGGCCCGCCCTGGGCCGTGGTCACCACGGGCAGGCCCGCCTGGAGCGCCTCGACGAAGGCGAGGCCGAAGGGCTCCGGTGACGTGTTGGGCTGGCAGTGCACATCCGCCGCGCGCAGCAGCGTGGGGACATCCGAACGTTGTCCCAGGAACCTCACGCGCCCCTCGAGCCCCAGGGCCCGGACCTGCGCGTGCAGCCCCTCCACGTAGCGCTGCTCCTCCTCGCGCTGGGCGCCGCCCACCACCCACAACCGCCAGCCCCGCGCCTCACGCATGCGAGCCAGGGCCTCCAACAGGAGGCGATGCCCCTTCCACGCCTCCATGCGGCTGACACAGACGATGACGACATTCCCCTCGCCCGCGCCCAGCTCCGCGCGGATGGCGGCGCGAGCCTGGGCCGGCAACGGCGCCACGGGGGCGGGCACCAGGGGATGTCGGACCCGGAACGTCGCCCGCGGATAGACATTGCGCAGGGAGTCCGCGGTGAAGCGGCTGTTGGCCAGCACCAGGTCTGGCGGCGTGGCGCGAGCCCAACGCTCCAGCCAGTGCCGCCCGGTCAGCGCGTCATGCTGATAGAAGACCAGCGGCACACCCGCCGCTCGCACCACCGCGCCGAAGAGCGCCTGCGGCCACGCCGCGTGGCACACCACCGCGGAGTACGCCCCTGCCCCCAGCACCACGTCCAGGGCCTTCCGGGCGGACCACACCGTCCACGGCCGCCCGACGCGCGCCGCGCCCAACGGATGTACCGCCGCGCCCGCCTCCCGAAGCTCCTCCGACAGCCGTCCCTCGAAGCACAGCGCGAACTCGTGCACCGTGCCCGTAGCGTGCCGGGCCGACTCGCGCGCCAGCGTCACCAGGAAGGACTCGATGCCCCCGTAGAGATTGCCGCTGTAGACATGGAGCACACGCATGGTCCCCGCCTCAGGTCCCCACGGCGGCGTCCCGCGTCGGAGGCTCCGCGCGCACCGGCCTCCCCAGCGCCTCCGCGTACAGGTCCAGACTGCGAGAAGCCATCACGTCGTGCCGCAGCTCCGCCTGGGCACGCTCACGCGCCCCACGCCCCAACCGCTCCGCCAGGCCGGGCTCGTCCAGCAACCTGCGCGCGGCCCGGGCCAGGGCGTCCGGCTCCCCCACGGGGACCGTCAACCCCGACTCCTCGTGTCGGCTCACCCACGACACCCCCGAGTGGGGAATCGCCGTGTTCAGCACCGGCAGCCCACTCGCCATCGCCTCCGCCTGGGACAAGCCGTACGCCTCGCTGCGGGCATTGCTCGGGAACCACAACGCGGTCGCCGCGCGGTAGGCCCCCGCGAGCGAGTCCGGTGACAGGTACCCCGCCCAGGTCACCCGCTCGGCCACGCCCAGCGCCTCGGCCCGCCGACGCGCTTCTTCCCCCAGGGGTCCCTCCCCCACCACCAACAGCCGTCCAGGCACCCGCGCCAGCGCATCCAGGGCGGTGAAGAGGCCCTTGTAGTAGACGAGCCGCCCCACCATCAGCCACAGGGGCTGCCCCTCCGAGACCGAGCGCCAGTGCCGCTCCGCCTCCAACGCGGCCGTCGACGGCTGGAGGAATGGCGACGGGTCGATTCCCAGCGGCAGCACACGCACCTTGTGCCGGAACTGCTGGAGCAGGGCGGAGCCAGGAACGTAGGCCTCGCTGTTCGCCAGCACGCGCCGCGCCCTCGCATACAGCATCATCTCGAAGGGACGGAACAGCGCCCCCGCGACCTTCTGGCGGATGATGTCGCTCTGGTGCGTGATGACCAGCGCGGGCAGGCGCGGCATCGCGTTGAGCGCCAGCACCATCGTGGGATTGGGCGTCTGAAGGTGCACCACGTCCACGCCCCGGGCCAGCATGCGCCGCAGCGTGCCCGGCAACTGGGGCAGCACGTCCATGCGCGCCACGGACGCGCTGCGGCCCAGGCGCACCACGCGCACCAGCCCGTCCCAGTCCTCGCGGGTGGGGCTGCGCCCGTGGAACTCGTGGCTCGTGCCCGAGCCGTCCGCCGAGTGGTTGGCGCAGAGCACCTCCACCTGCGCCCCCAGCGCGGCCTGCGCGCGGGCCAGCGTCTGGACGTGGCTCTCGATGCCGCCGGAGGCCGGAGGATAGAACTTCCCCAGGTGCAGCACGCGCAGGCCCGCGCCCGGCATGGGCGCGCTCACGACCGCGCCATCCCGTCCTTCGGCTCCTCGGCGGCGTACTGCCCGTAGCCCTGGTAGGCCAGGTACGAATCCCCGTAGCGCGGCGCCCGCAGGTCCACGTCGTTGAGGATGGCGCCGTACATGCGCGCCTGCACGTCCGCCAGCGAGCGCAGCGCGCGCCGGGCCGACTCGCGGTTCGTCTTCCCCGCCTTCAACACCAGCACCACGCCGTCCGACTGCGTGGCCAGCACCGCCGCGTCCGCCACCGCGTTGAGCGGCGGGCTGTCCAGGATGACGCGGTCGAACTTCCCCGCCACCTGCTTGAGCAGCTCCGCGAAGGCGCGCGTGTGCAGCAACTCCGCCGGGTTGGGCGGCAGCGGGCCACACGGCAACACGAACAGCCCGGGCACCTCCGTGCTCTTCACCGCCGCCTCCAGCGAGCCCTCCCCCACCACCAGCGAGGAGATGCCCAGCTCGTTGGGCACCCCGAAGGCGCGGTGCAGCCGGGGCCGGCGCATGTCCGTGTCCAGCAGCAGCACGCGGTTGCCGCTCTGGGCCATGGCCACGCCCAGGCTGATGCAGGTGGTGGACTTGCCCTCCTGCGGCCCGCTGGAGGTCACCACCAGCGTCTTGAAGGGCGTGTCCGGCGACATGAACAGCAGGTTGGTCCGGATGGCCCGGCAGCACTCCGCCACGGACGACTTCGGCTCGCGGTGGACGTACAGGTCCCGCTCTCGCGGCGCCTTGCTGCCCTCGATGCGCGGCATGACGCCCAGGAACGCCAGCCCCAACCGCTCCTCCACGTCCTGCTGCGTGGACACGCTGTTCTCCAGCATGTCCAGGAGCAACGCCATGCCCAGCCCCGCCAGCACGCCCAGCACCAGCCCCATCATCAGGTTGCGCCGCACGTTCGGCTTCACCGGCACCCACACCGGCCGGGCCAGGTCCAGCACGCGCACGTTGCTGGTGCGCAGCAGGCCCGACAGCTCGATGTCCTTGAGCCGCTTGAGCACCAGGTCGTAGAGCCGCTGGTTGTTGTCCGACTCCCGCTTGAGCCTGTCGAACTCGATGGACTTCTTGTTCACCTGGAACGCCTCGGCCTTCGCCTCGTCCAGCAGGCGCACCAGGTTCTTGCGCTGGGCCTCCGCCTCCGTCAGCTCCGTCTCCGCCGAGCGCACCACGTTGGTGAGGCTCTTGAGGAAGTCGCCGCGAATCACCGCCAGCTTCCCCTGGCACTCCAGCAGCTTGGGGTGCTCCGCCAGGTAGCGCTCGCCCAGCTCCGCGCAGGCGATGCGCGCGTCCGTGTACGCCTTGCGCAGGTCCTGGATGACGCCGTCCTTCGCGCCCGGCAGCGCCTCCGCCCACGTCTCGTCGTCCGGCGACGCCTTGCGCAGCTTCTGGATGGCCTCCATCCGCGCCTGGAGCGCGGCGATGCGCGTGCTCACCTCCGTGAGGTGCAGGTTGAAGCTGTTGATGCGCTCGCTGACGATGCTCATCCGCGACTCCAGCGACGTGGACAGCATGTCCGCGTCCTTCTTGAAGTCGAAGACCGCCAGCTCGCTCGTCTTGGACTGGCGCTCCAGCTCCGACAGCCGCCCCTCCAGCCAACTGCGCGCGTCGTCCGTCATGCGCAGCTTGAGGGCCAGGTTCTCCGCCATGTACGCGCCGGCCACCTCGTTGGCGAGCAGGGCCGCGCGCGCGGCGTCCCCGTCGTCCACCGCGATGTTCATCACCCGCGAGTCCTTCTCCGGCACCACGCGGATGCGCGTCTGCAACAGCCCCACCGCGTCCGCCGCCTGCATCGCCTGCACGCGGGCCTTCTCGTCCGGGATGTTCGCCAGGCCCAGGAAGTCCGCGTCGGTGGACAGCCCCAGCTTGTCCACCACCCGGCTGGCCACCGCGCGCGAGGTGATGACCTCGCTCTGCGTGGCGTAGTACTCCTTGTTGAACCAGTAGTTGCCGCGCTCCTCGCCCATGACCTCCTTGACCTCGGTGTCGAGGAAGCGGGGCGCCATCACGTCGATGATGAGCGAGGTGCTGGCGGAGTAGACCTTGGGCTGGCGCAGCGTGTAGGCCGCCGCCAGCCCCGTCACCACCACGGCCACGCCCAGGACGACCCACTTGCGCCGCCACAGCGCGCGCAGCCGCGCCATCACCCCCGCGGGGGTCGGGCCGCCGGCGCCACCGGCCGGGTCGAACACGGTTCCTTCCACGTCTCGTCTCTCCTGGAGCGCTGCGGTGGAGTCACCGGCCCGGCACGCGCGCGCCCCGACCTGCACCCACACCCACGCCGTCACCGTCGAGCGTGCCGTGTCCGCCCCGGGTTGTCCATCGTTCCGCCGCCGCTCGGACGCCCACCATGCACCCACGTCCCGGACAGGGACGCGCACGACCCCGGCCGCCTGTGCTAGGGAGCCCGGTGTGAACTTCTCGCACTCGGTCATCCTCCCTTTCACCCCCGCCACCGTCGACGCCGCCTCCCACTTCGCGCGGGAGCTCGAAGGCAGGGCGGAGGTGGTGCTGGCGGGAGAGGGCGAGCCGACCGTGGCCCCGCGCCCCGGGCTGCACGTGTTGAACGTCCAGGGAGGCAAGGGCGCGGCCATCCGGGCGGCGCTGCCCCGGGTGACGGGCCCCGTCACCATCCTCCAGGACCCGGACGCGGCCTACAGCCCGGACGCCTATGAGTCGCTGGTGGGCCCCATCCACGCGGACACCGCGGACGCCGTCTTCGGCCGGCGCACCGGCGCGGGGCTCGCCCCCGAGCTGCTCGTCGAGCGCGCCCTGGGACACGTCACCCGCTTCGTCACCGACGTGGCCGTCAGCGACCCGCTCAGCGGGGTGCGCGCCTTCCGCACGGACGCGCTGCGCTCCGTCAGCCTCACCAGCGACGACGACGCGGTGGACGCGGAGCTGGTGGTGAAGCTGGCCGCGCAGTTGTTCCGCTTCACGGAGGTGGCCCTGCCGCCGCTGCAGGCCGTGCCCCACCGCCCGCGCGCCGCCCGGCTGTCGCAGCTGCGCACCCTGGTGCGCTACGCCACCGTCCGCGACGACGCGGACAACCAGCACGAGGGCTACACCACCCTGGAGCGCATGGACGGCGCCATCCACTACAACCAGTGGCTGGGCCGCCGCTTCCGCGAGCACCTGGGTCGCCGCGTGCTGGAGATCGGCTCCGGCATCGGCACCATCACCCGCGAGCTGGAGGCGGGCCTGGAGCTGCTCATCGCCCTGGAGGTGGACCCGTTCTACGTGGACCGCCTCAAGAACCTCTTCCGCGGCCACCCCCACATCCGCCCGTACCTGTCCGACGTGGCGCTCGCGGACTGGGAGTCCCTCCAGAAGGAGCGGCTGGACACCATCGTCCTGTCCAACGTGCTGGAGCACATCCCCGACGACGGCTCGGCGGTGCGGCGCTTCCGGCAGATCCTCACCCCCGGCGGCCGGGTGGTCATCCTCGTCCCCGCGCTCCCCCAGCTCTTCGGCAGCATCGACGAGGCGGTGGGCCACTACCGCCGCTACACCCCGGACAGCCTGCGCGCGGTGCTGGAGTCCAACGGCTTCGAGGTGGAGAAGCTGGAGTGGATGAACCTGGTGGGCATGCCGGGCTGGTTCGTCAACAGCCGCCTGTTCCGCCGCCGCTCCGTGCCCAAGCTCCAGCTCAAGCTCTACGACACGCTGGCGCCCCTGTTCGCGCGCGCCGAGGCCCACGTGAAGCTGCCGGTGGGCATGAGCCTGTTCGCCGTCGCGCGCGCCACCAACGACGCCTGAGCCCGCACCGGTGACGAGCCCGCACCCCTCCAGGTGCGGGCCGAACCCAGACACCCCGCACGTCCCCGCGGGCCCCTGGCTCCCGTGCTCCTCCGGGTCACACCCGCGCCGCGGATTTTCGCGACTGTCCACGCTTCAATGAATCACAAACACGACCTGCCCTGCGGGACAGGGTGGTGGATGCCCTCGCAACGTTTGCGGCATCCGCAAAAACTTGTCACACGACTGTGTGTCAGTCATCACCCGGGGATTGGGACAAACGGGCGGAAGGATTGAAACCGGACTGGCCGTGAACCGGGCCCACGGATTGCTTTGGAGGCTGGCGCCACTCGCCGCCGCCCGCAGGCAAGGAGCCGCTGGTGCCCCGCAATCCCTTCCATCCGAGGTCCCGCCGTACTCGCCGTGGCTTCGTGCTGTTGCTGGCCCTGGGCCTGCTCGTGCTCGTCACCGCCGCGGTGATGATGTCCCTGCGGGCCGTCAGCACGGAGAGCCAGCTCCAGGCGCATGAGCGCCGGGCGCGCGAGGCGTTCTTCGCCGCCGAGGCGGGCATGGCGGAGGCGCGCGTCATCCTCCAGGTCCTCATGGCGGAGACGGACACCAACTACAGCAACGTCATGATGCAGTTGGGCAATGCCTACCGTCCTGGTGGTGGCGTGGACCGGGGCTACATCAACATCGACAACGACGAGCCGGGGTTGCCCAACCCGATGCAGCCCGGCGGCTTCGAGTGGTACGAGGTCCTCCCCTGGACGCAGTACACCCTGGCGCGGGGCACCGCCGTCCTCGACCAGGACATGAAGGGGCCGGACGGCTCGGACATCGTCGAGTACCCGAACCCCACCAACGTCCGCTACCGCGTGTTCCTCGCGGACGACGACGACGACGTCATCGCCAACGCCCGGCGCGTCGACAGCAACAACCAGGTGTGGCTCGTCGCCGTGGGCGAGGTGCGCCCGGCCCAGGGCCAGCCCTACCGCACCATCATCCGCTCGCTCGTCACCAACACGAAGGGCCTGGGCGCGGGCAACTGCACCTACGGCGTGAAGATGGGCTGCAACGGCACGGGCACCGCGAGCAGCGCCGGCCTGCAGCTCTGAGCCCCCTTCGACCTCCCCGCATTCCCTCACTTCGAACACGGAGTCCCATCCATGCGCTCCTCACGCATCGCGCAGGTCCTCCTCGCGGCGCTCGTCGCCGTGGCGGGGGTCGTCCTCGCCCAGGACGACAACGAGTCGGGCGGTTCCTCCCAGCCGCTGTGCATCGACACGACCAACCAGGACAAACAGCCGGACTTCAGCGCGGACGCCGGCTACCCCAGCGCCATCCTGGTCACCAACGACAACCCACCCAAGCTGAGGCTCAACACCAACCTCAACGTCCTGAACCCGGAGAAGATCATCCTGCCCTTCGAGCAGGACCTGGATGCCCTCATCGTCTACGACCACGCGGGTGGCGGCGCCTCCAGCACGCTGGGCTGGTTCTACTACGACGAGCTCATCGCGGCCGGCTACGTCGACGACCACGGCACGCCCGACGAGTCGGACGACGACACGCTGAAGGACACGAACAACAACGGCGTGCCCGACTTCCACGAGGACCTCTTCAACGTCTCCGCGGGGCCCAACGCCCGCCCCTACATCGGCACGGGCCCGCGCTGCCCCAACCGCGCGACCTTCGTCCACACGCTGGCGGACGGACGGAAGGTGACGCTGCGGGAGCCGGAGCTGCAGTTCGGCGCCTGCTCCGTGGCGTCCACCTACCGGGCCGGCCAGGGCCCCAAGCGCTGGTACGGCGAAGTCAGCGACGGCTATCCGCCGCAGCCGACGACAGGAGGGGTCGTGGGCCAGGGCGTGCGCGAGGCCTGGAAGGACCTGCTCACGAACGGCGGCGACGACGGCGCGCTCAAGGCCGCGGCCATCACCTCCGGCGCCATCGACGAGTATTTCAGCGACCGCGGCCTGTTCCCCCACATCCCCAACCTGCTCGAGCCCCGCCACCCGCTCAACGGGAACAAGGGCATCGGCAACTTCGTCTTCCTGGCCACGGACGACGACGAGAACTCCGGCGGCCAGGGCCGGCGCTGCCCCATCCCCGGAGAGAGCACCAACTCCAGCCCCATCGCCGAGTGCCTCCAGCCCCGGACGGGCTGGACGGTGGATGCCTCCGGCAGCGTCGTCCGCTCCGACTACTCCTGGGACCGCTCGGAGACCGACGACGGCGTCCCCGACTACAAGGCCTCCGCCTTCGACAGCTCCGGGCGCCTCATCACCGGCAAGAACCCGCGCGCCGCCATCACCAAGGCGGAGGACCAGCGCGTCCCGCTCGGGCGGCTGCAGGCCAAACGCGAAATCGTCTTCTTCCTCGTCGCCTACGTGGAGCAGCGCTACGGCCCCTCCACCGACTCCTGCCTCATCACCCGCCCGGTCAACGATGGGCGTCAGGTCCAGTGCGACCTGTGGATGAACGGCGACATCAACGTCTTCTTCTCCAAGACGCCGCTCAACATGGACCTGCACCAGAGCCTGGGGGACATCGTCATCCAGAACCTGGACCTCGCCGGGGACTGGCTGCACTGGGATTCGTACTACCGGCTGCAGAACGACCCCGCCTATGGCGGCATCACCTTCACCGCGGGCCAGACGCAGAAGGTCCCCGCCATCCAGCGCCGCGCCGCGCACACCGTCGTGGGCGCGCCGCGCGACAACCCGCTGGTGTGGATCCTCGGCTGGGAGGACCAGAACTCGGGCGGCGACCGCACGTACAACGACATCGTCATCCTCATCAACAAACAGAACAACGGCTCGTTCCGCTCGGACGTGGTGTCGGACATCTCGCCGGAGTTCTCCCGCGACTACACCATCACCGAGGTCACCTTCACCGTCGACGACGAGGCCTTCTACAAGGGCGCGGGCGGCACCACCAACGCGTGCCGCCGCACCGGCCCCCTGCCGGATGGGACCATCGGCCAGCTCACCCCGAAAATCACCTACGAGGTGGCGCTGGACTGCAAGGTCTGCACGTCCGACTGTGATGGCAGCAGCCCCGTCTTCGAGAAGAACCCCTCGCCGGCCTGGGTGACCGTTCCGCTGCCGGCCTCCACCGATGGCCAGCACCGCACCGCCACCGCGGTGCTCAACGACTTCCTGGCCAAGGGCCGGGTGGGCACGCAGCTGTGCTGGCGCGCGGTGCTCGAGAGCCCCGGCGAGGGCTGCCAGCCCACCATCCACAACATCAACGTCTCCTACAAGGCCCAGCGCAGCGGCCAGTACGGCCGCGCGTCCATCATCCCCATGGCCAACGCCATCATCTACGGCGTGCACGAGACGCCGGGGCGCGCGTGGTTCGCGGACGGCGGCGTCGACCAGGTGTCCACCCGTCCCTACGACAGCCTGCCGGACACGGCGGACCGCGGACATGTCTTCCTGAAGAAGCTGTACGAGCCCGCGAGCCTGGACGAGTACGCGCCTCCGTCCATCGTCTGGGATTCGGGCAAGTGGATGCGGGACCTGATGGCTGGCCTGGAGACAGGCGGTGGCGACCCACTCAACGTCCGCAAGCTCCTGACCTGGGACTCCTCCACCGGCAAGGCGCGTGACGTGAAGGACCTCATGGCGCGAGACAATGGAGGCAGTCCGCTCTTCCCGGACACGCTCTGCGCGTTGCGCTCCGGCAGCGTCTATCTGTACGACCTGAACAAGAAGGACGCGTGCAACGGCGACGACCGGGTGATGCTGCGCGACTGGCTGTATGGCTGGGAGAACCGCGAGGCGGCGACGGCGCGCCAGCGGATGCGCACCTGGCCGCTGGGGGGCATCAACCTCTCCACCGTGGCCGTCATCGGACCGCCGAGCCCGCCGGGCTGGCTCGTCACGTCCAACAACCGCGCCGAGTACGACCGCTACATCGCGGGCTTCCAGAGCCGCCCGCTCGTGGCGAAGCGGCGCACGGTGACCTACGTGGGCTCCACCCAGGGCTACCTGCACGCGCTCGGGACGGGCCTGTTCAAGACGGGTGACGACCCGTGCACCACCACCCAGGTGGAGTACCAGGGCTACTTCGGCCGCACCACGGGCTGCGCCAACGACTACGGCGGCGGCGAGGAGCTCTTCGCGTACCTGCCGTTCAAGATGCTGCCCTACTACGTGGAGAACTACCGGCGCGGGAACGACAAGTACTCGGAGACGCGCGCCAGCATGGACGCCACGCCGTCGGTGGCGGACGTGGACCTGGGCGTGGGCTCCGCCTACGACGCGGTGACGGGCTACGACCACACCACCACCACGAACCGCGCCAACGCCTGGACGTTGGACCCCTCGGGAGGAAGCGGAGGGGCCCGCACGGTGCTCGCCACCGCCACCGGCGTGAACCAGGGCCTGTTCTTCGCGTTGGACATCACCGACCCCAGCGACACGGACAACTACCCCCGTCCGCTGTGGGAGTTCGACATGAAGCGCGACCTGTTCACCACGTCCGGCGGCGTGCCGTGCTACGCAGCCAGCAGCACCTGCAAGACGCTGACCCAGATCTTCGCGGGCGAGAGCGGCAACCCCATGACGCCGGACACGAAGGGCTCCCGGCACGCGCCCACCCTCGTCCGGATGAACTTCGCCAGCGGCGGCAACAAGTGGGTGTCCATCTTCGGCACCGACTACATCCCCGAGACCAACACGGGCGGGACGCTCTACCTCGTCGACGTCAAGACCGGCCTGCCCGCGCAGGTGCCGGGCGGCACGCTCAAGTCGCGACTGGCGGGCATCGTCACGTTGGGCACCACCTCCGCGGACCGCAACGAGGGCGTCGGCGGTGAACCGGTGGCCCTGGACGTCAACGGCGACGGGACGATGGACGTCATCTACGTCCCCTCCACGTCGGGGAAGATCTACCGCATCAACACCGCGTTCGTGGATGTGACCAAGAAGCTGGGGAAGGTCCTCTCCTCGTGTGTCGTCGCGGACGCGAAGACGGTCACCAACGTCAGCGGCGCGGACCGTCCCTACCAGCGCATCTTCTCCTCCATCGCCGCGACCGTCACCAGCGGCGGCGGCAACAAGACGGTGCGGCTGTACTTCGGCACGGGCAACAACCCGGACATCGCCAACGAGGACGTGGACCGGCCGGACCTGGGCTCCCGGCCGCACTACAACGTCTTCGCCTTCGACGACCCCAACCCCATGCCCACCAGCCGCCCGGGGGACAACTGCCCGGGGCAGCTCGCGTGGGTGAAGGAGCTGGGCACGGGGCAGACGCTCTGGGGCGGCGTGACGGCCACGGACACCGGCGTGTTCACCACCACCGCGGTGGGCACGTCCGCCAGCGCGTGCGACCTGTCCAGCGACACCAACGGGCGCATCTACGCCTTCACCACGTCAGGCACCCCCATGGCCGGCAACGACTCCGACCTGGGCGGCCAGGGCACGCACGCCCCCGTCATCTACGACAACCACCTCATCGCCCTCACCGCGGACGGCCGCTACCTCCAGAAGGGCAAGGGCAAGTTCAACCAGCCCACGGGCAACGGCACCGTCTTCCGGTCCAAGGTGCTCATCTGGGACGTGCGCCCCGGCTCGCGCATCCAGCAGGTGGTGCCATGACGACGCGCGCCACCGGGCGAGGCGCGCGCGGGCTGTCGCTCCTGGAGGCGCTGGCCACCGCGGCGGTGCTGGCGCTGGGCATCGTCGGGGTGATGTCCACCCTCCACGCCGCCTCGAAGCAGAACCGCCGCAACAACATCCAGAACCAGGCGACGCTCATCGCGGAGCAGGAGCTGGAGCGCATCGTGGGCCTGCGCTGCGACGGCGTCAGCACCACCTCCCCCTGCGCCAACATCCAGGCGCTGGATGGCAGGGCGCGCAAGGTGTACTGGTCCGCCAACGGCGAGCCCTCGGACGCGCCCCCCCTCCCGGGCGCGCCTCCCTCGCTGCTGTACACGGTGGCGGTGGACGTGGACCCACCGTTCGAGGCCACCGAGACGGGCTCGCCGTCGCTCACGCGCACGGCGACGCCGCCCGCGTCCCTTCCCCTCAACGCGGTCGTCAACGTCCGGGTGACGGTGAGCTGGGCGGAGCCCCGCTCGTCGCGCCGCGCGGTGGCGCTGCAGACCCGGATGTCGCGATGAGACACGCTCCCCACGCGCAGGGCTTCACCCTCCTCGAGGTCCTCATCGCCGCGGCCGTCTCGCTCATCATCATCGGCGTGGCGCTGACGGCCAGCCTCGAAATCCAGCGGCGCGCGCGGCTGGAGGAGCGCGTCAGCGAGACCCAGAACTCGGGGCGCGCGGCGCGGGACTTCATCGCCTTCAACATCCAGCGGGCGGGCGCGGGCATGGGCCCCGCCCTCCTCGTCGCGGGCAACGGCGCGGGCCCCGGCGGCCTGGACCTGCGCTACGCGGTGCTGTCCACCCGCGAGGCGACGTTCGCGGACGCGGACTTCGCGCTCCCCACGGGGCGCTACGCGGGCCTGCGCTCGGACGCGCTGGAGGTCTGGGAGACGGACCCCGGGCAGATGCTGCCCCTCAAGGGCTGCAACGACGGCAACGCGAAGCGCTGGCTGGGCAACCAGCTGTGCACCCTCAATCCACCGCTCCCCACGCTCGTGAACCGGGTGGTGGCCATCGTGTCCCCGGAGCAGACGACGGGCCGCGCGCTCGCGTGCCTGGGCGTGGTGACGAGCGTGGACCCCATCCGCAATCCCCCGGGCGACCCGGACTACTCCGTCACGTGGAGCCCCGGCCTGCCCGGCAAGCCCACCCCGTCGAGCCACCCGTGTGGCGCCGCGCCCCTGAACGCCAACCCCCTGTGGGACGCGCGGGACGTCTACCTCATGCCCGTCACGGCGCGGGCCTGGCGCATCTCCTGGGTGGGCGGCGAGCCCGCGCTCCAATACGACGCGGACGGACCGGCCGGCGCCGCGGGCTACGTCACGCTGTCGCGGGAGATCGAACAACTCCAGGTGCGGATGGGCGTGCAACCCCCGGACGCGGACGCGGGGCTGATGTTCTTCCCCGACCCCGCCTCCTCACCCGCCCACCCGAGCCTGGACCAGTGCACGCAGGCCACCTGCGGGCCGCTCGTGACGTGGGCCTGGGACGGAGGAGCGTCGGGCGTGAACCAGGGCGAGGGCAGCGCGCGCGACGAGCTGATGCGCCACGTCCAGGTGGTGGAGCTGGGCATCACCGCGCGCTCGCAGCGTGTCGACACCGCGCGCGCCCTGCCCGCCGACAGCGGCACCGACGAGGACGGCAACCTCCAGGACGGCTACAAGCGGCGCCACACCGTGGTCCGGCTGGCGCCGCGCAACTTCGGCTACGCGGGGGACTGACATGAGACACACGCCCAGGGGACTGACGCTGCTGGAGGTCCTCACCGTCCTCGCGCTGGTGGGGCTCTTCGCGGGCATGTCCGTCAGCGGCATCCGCGGCATGGTGGCCCGGCAGCGCGTCAGCGACACGGAGCGACAGGTGTTGATGATGATGCAGGAGGCGCGGCAGAAGTCGCGCGCCACGGGTCAGGCGGTGCGGCTGACGCGCTCGACGGAGCTCGAGGGAGGCGTGGCGGTGACGCGCCTGCGGTGGGAGGCGCTGGCCTGCTCGGACGACTGGGGCACCCAGTGCCCCATGGCGGCCTGCCAGACGAAGGAGTGCGGCGAGGGCGGCTGCGTGTGTCCGGAGCGCGGCCCGGGCGTCGTCGTCCCCCGCCAGCTCGACGTGAGCAGCGTGGTGGGGCTGTGTTGGATGGGCGCCCCCGAACCCGGGAGCTCAGCCCCCGGCGTCGTGCGCGCGACGTCCGGACGCACCTGCGACGTCGCCAACCCGCGCCCCGTCGACGGGCAGTTGGTGCTCCTGCGAGACCTGAGCCCGCGCGGCGCCCCGCTGTGGCGCCCCGACGTGGTGCTGCAGGTGGACACGCTCTCCGGCGCCACCCGCTCGCTGGACTGCACCCGCGCTCCGACCACCACCGGCTGCCTCTAGCCGTCCGCGTGCGGGCTTCCCCGCGCGGACGGCGGCTCTATACTCGGGACCGCCCCACCGCCATCGGCGGTGAAGCCCGAGGACATGTGACGATGATGAAGCGGTTCGCCCTGGTGATGACCCTCTGTCTGAGCTCGAGCGCCTACGCGGAGGAGGACATCGCGGAGGTGTGGAAGGCCAAGTGCAAGTCCTGTCACGGTGAGGACGGCAAGGCGAAGACGAAGATGGGCCAGAAGGAGTCCATCGACGACATGAGCCTGCCCGCCTGGCAGGCGGCCGAGTCCGACGAGGAGATTCGTCGCGCCATCGCCGACGGCTCGCCGAAGAACTCCAAGATGAAGGCCTTCAAGGACAAGCTCACGCCCGCGCAGATCGACGCGCTGGTGGGATACATCCGCACCTTCAAGGCGAAGTAGCGCGTCCGGGACGCGGGTTGAATTTCGACGCGAAGGCGCGCGTCCGCGTCGAAGCCACCCGGAGCCGCCCATGAAGACCCTCGCCGCCGCCCTCGTTTTCAGCCTGTCCATGGCCAGCCTCTTCACCGCCGTGCGCGCGGACGCGTCGTCCTATCCGCGCGTGGAGAAGGGCCTGTCCCGGCCGGAGCCGCTGTCCCTCAGGCCGGGGGACGGCAAGGGGGGTGGCGGCGACGGGGACGACAAGGGCGACGACAAGGACAAGGACGACGAGGAGGACGAAGAGGAGTACCGCGGCCGCTACGCCGGCGTGACGGGCGCGGCGGCCCTGGAGCTGGTGGACCCGGGCGCGCTCGAGGACATGCTCCGCCTGCGCGCCGCGGTGCGCCACGGCCGCTTCTAGCGGCGTCAGGCCCGCCGCGCCTGCGGCAGCTCCTGCGGAGAGGCCTGCACGACGCGGGGCAGCGTCACCGC
Source organism: Myxococcus dinghuensis (assembly GCF_024198235.1). GTDB lineage: Bacteria > Myxococcota > Myxococcia > Myxococcales > Myxococcaceae > Myxococcus > Myxococcus dinghuensis. The sequence goes on from NZ_JAKCFB010000029.1 coordinate 38,367, forward strand.
GAAGCACGTCCCGGACTCCACGGAGGACGCGACGTCCACCCAGCCGCCGTGCGCGGTGACGATCTGCGACACGATGTAGAGCCCCAGCCCCAACCCCTGCCGCTGGGCCTTGGGCGCGCCGGGCTCCGGCTCCGCCTTGTGGAAGGGCGCGAAGAGCCGGGGGCGCAGCGAGTCCGGGATGGGCGGGCCCACGTTGTGGACCTCCACGCGCTGGAAGAGCGGGTCGCCGGACGCCACGCGCACCCTCACCGTGGAGCCCCGGGGGCTGTGCTGGAGCGCGTTGCCCACGAGGTTGGAGAGCACCTGCCCCAGCCGCTCCTCGTCCCACACGCCCAGTGACTCGCCGACGACCTCCAGGTGGACCTGGTGCTCGGGGTGGGCCGGCTCCAGTTCGGAGATGATGCGCCGGCACACCTTGGCCATGCACACCTCGCGCGGATGGATGGGGATGCCGCCCGCCATGCGCGCGCGCGTGAAGTCCAGCAGCTGCTTCACCAACCGCGACATGCGCTCGGCGCTCCCGTCGATGCGCTGGGCCATGCGCCGCTGCTCCGGCGTCAGCGAGACCTGGGCCAGCAGGGTCGCGGCGGAAAGCCGCACCGCGGCCAGCGGGTTGCCCAGGTCGTGCCCCAACACGCCGATGAAGCGCTCCTGGTAGCGGGCCTCCTCGTTGCGCTCCTGCTCCTGGCGGCGCCGCGCGGTGACGTCGCGGCTGATGCCGAACAGGCCGTAGACGGTGCCGTCCCCCCGCCGCAGCACGCCCTTGGTCGTCTGCCAGATGAGGTCGCTGCCCGGCCCCCCCTCCGAATCCTCGTAGGTGGCGGTGAACCCCGCCGCCATCACCTCCCGGTCGTGGGACAGGGTGGGCCCGGCGATGTCCAGGCCCAGCAGCTCCTGGTCCGTGCGCCCGAGGATTTCGTGGGGGGCGCGGTGGAAGGCCCGCGCGGTGGCGGCGTTGATGAGCACGTACCGCAGGTCCACGTCCTTCACGTAGATGGCGTCGGTGGCGCTCTCGATGACGGCGTGCAGCAGGTCGTGGTCCCGACGCAGCGCCTCCTCCGACGCCATCCGCTCCGTCAGGTCCTCCAGGAAGACGACGACCCCGTCTTCCCAAGGGGATACACGCGCCAGCATCCACACCGGGCCCACCGAGGAGTCGCGCGCCACGCGCACCACCTCCGGCTCGCGGCGCACCGCCACCCGGACGCACGCGGCGAACAGGCCGCACTCCCCCACCCAGGGGGCCTCCTCCAGCAGGCGCTGACGCACCAGCGGTCGCTCCTCGCGCCCCAGCCAGCGCTCGGCGTGGGCATTCGCGGAGACACACTCGAAGTCCAGGATTCCCTGCCCCGAGGAGCGCACGCTCCTCAGCACCACCACGGCCTCGGACGGGGGCGCGGCGCCACCACTCACACCCCTGTTGCTCCAGCGGCCGGATTGCATGGCAGGCGTGGCACCCCCCAGTGATGCCATGAGACAGACTAGGCTCGGCGCCGGGCACACGGCCAACCCACCCCTGGTACGGCTGATACGTGGCCGACACACCAGACGATGCCGCGTCGCCTCCGGCACAGGACAGCGGACGCGCTCTGTCGTTGACCCGTCAGGGGCGGCCTCCTAATTACCCCCGGGACCTCAGGGTCCACTCATGGACACTCCTTTCACTCAGAGGCTGGATGGCGAGGCGGCGCGGCGGGGTGGCGTGCCTCCGGGGACGGATGATGCCTTCGCGCGCCTGGTGCGCGAGCTGGCGGTGGGGCGCCGCGCGCGCACCCAGGGCCTGAAGGGCGCCGCGCGCGCCTACGTGCTGGCGCGGCTCCACCACGAGGCGCGGGCGCCCCTGGTGTGCGTGGCCCCGGACGAGGAGGCGGCCGACGCGCTGGCCGCCGACCTGGCCTTCTTCCTGGGAGGCACCGGCACGCTGCTCACCCCGGGCGTGCTGCGCCTGCCCGCGGACGAGGTGCTGCCGTACGACGAGCTGTCCCCGGACGCGGCGGCCGTCACCGAGCGGCTGGGCGCGCTCCACCACCTCTCGCGCGGAACGCGCTTCCCCGCGCTGGTCCTGTCGCTGCGCGCGCTGTACCGCCGCGTGCTGAGCCCGGGCGTCGTCTCCGGCCTGACGGACCGGGTCGAGGTGGGGCAGGACCACGACCGGGACGAGCTGGCGCGCAAGCTGGCGCGGATGGGCTACCAGAACAGCCCGTTGGTGGAGGACGTGGGGACGTTCTCCGTGCGCGGCGGCCTGCTGGACGTGTTCAGCCCGCTCTACGACAAGCCCGTGCGCCTGGAGTTCTTCGGCGACACCATCGACTCCATCCGCGCGTTCGACCCGCAGACGCAGCGCACGGTGGACGCGATGAAGTCCGTGGACCTGGTGCCCGCACGCGAGCTGCTGCTCACCGAGGACACGCGGCCCCGCGCGGAGGCCGCCGCCCGCGAGGTGGCCGACCGCATCAACCTGCCCACCATCCAGTTGCGCGAGCGGCTCGAGGCGCTGCGCGAGGGGCTGCCGGGCTTCGGCCTGGAGGGGCTGCTGCCGGGCCTCTTCGAGGGTGGGCTGGCCACGGTGTTCGACTTCCTGGGCCCGTGGAGCGCGGAGGCCCCCGTCTTCTACCTGGACGACCCGCTCGCGCTGGAGCGCGCGGCGGACGAGCTGTGGGGAGAGCTGGAGCGCTCGTTCGCCGCGGCCGAGGAGCGCAAGGACCTGGTGCTCCCGCCCGCCGAGCACTTCCTCACCCGCGACGCCGTGGCCGAGCGGCTGGGGCGCTTCCGGGTGGTGGAGGGCGGCGGCCTGTCGCTGACGCAGTCCGAGCAGGCCCCCGTCGCCTTCACCTTCGGCGGCACGCAGGACCTGCGCGAGGCCATCCTCGCGCACCACGGCGAGGAGGGCGCGCTCACCCCGCTGGTGGAGCGGCTGCAGCGCTGGCGGGACACGCGCGTGGCGTGCGCGGTGGCCTGCGGCACGTTGAGCCAGGCGGACCGGCTCAAGCGCCTGCTGCTCGACCGCAACGTCATGGTGAAGGTCCACACGGAGCCGCTCGCGGACGCGCTGGCGCTGTACGACCCGGCGGTGTGGGCGCACCTGTTCACCGGCGAGGTGAGCCAGGGCTTCGTGGACGGCGTGGGCGGGCTGGCCCTCCTGTCGGACGAGGAAATCTTCGGCGTGCGCGCGCGCCGGCGCGTGCGGCGCAACAAGAAGCTGGACGCGTTCTCCGCGGGCTTCGGGGACCTGAAGGAAGGCGACCTCATCGTCCACACGGACTTCGGCATCGGCCGGTATGCGGGCCTGACGAAGATGGAGGTCAACCACGTCCCCGGCGACTTCCTCGTGCTGGAGTACGCGGGCCGGGACAAGATCTACCTGCCGGTGGGCCGCATGCGGCTCATCCAGAAGTTCACCGGCGGGGACCCGGACAAGGTCCAGCTCGACAAGCTGGGCGGCACCAGCTGGGAGAAGACGAAGAAGCGCGTCAAGGAGCAGCTGCTGAAGATGGCGGCGGAGCTCCTGCAGATTGCCGCCGCGCGCAAGGCGCACCCGGGCCATGCCTTCAGCGCGCCGGACCGCTACTTCGCCCAGTTCGAGGCGGACTTCGAGTTCGAGGAGACGCCGGACCAGGCCAAGGCCATCGAGGACGTGCTGGCGGACATGCAGAAGCCGGAGCCCATGGACCGGCTCGTCTGCGGCGACGTGGGCTACGGCAAGACGGAGGTCGCCATGCGCGCGGCCTTCAAGGCGTCGCTGGACCGCAAGCAGGTGGCGGTGCTGGTGCCCACCACGGTGCTGGCGCAGCAGCACTTCCTGTCGTTCAAGAAGCGCTTCAAGGACTACCCCGTCACGGTGGAGGTCATCTCCGGGCTGAAGAAGCCGCCGGAGGTGCGCGAAATCCTCAAGCGCGCCAAGGAGGGGCGGGTCGACATCCTCATCGGCACGCACAAGCTGCTGGCCGGCGACGTGACGTTCAAGGACCTGGGGTTGATGATCGTCGACGAGGAGCAGCGCTTCGGCGTGAAGCAGAAGGAGGCGCTGAAGAAGTGGCGCTCGCAGATCGACGTCCTGACGCTGACGGCGACGCCGATTCCCCGCACCCTGCACATGAGCATGTCGGGGGTGCGCGACATGAGCATCATCGCCACGCCGCCACAGGACCGCCGGGCCATCCGCACCTTCGTGATGAAGTACGACACGCAGGTCATCAAGGAGGCCATCGAGCGCGAGGTGGCGCGCGGCGGTCAGGTGTTCTTCGTCCACAACCGCGTGGAGTCGCTCGCGTCCGTGGAGCAGGAGCTGCAGCAGCTGGTGCCCAAGATGTCCATCGGCGTGGCGCACGGGCAGATGGGCGAGGGCCAGTTGGAGAAGGTGATGCTGGAGTTCACCGAGCGCAAGCACCAGGTGCTCCTGTGCACGGCCATCATCGAGAGCGGCATCGACATCTCCAGCGCCAACACGATGATCGTCAACCGCGCGGACCAGTTCGGCCTGGCGCAGCTCTACCAGCTGCGAGGCCGCGTGGGCCGCTCCAAGGAGCGCGCGTACGCGTACCTGCTGGTGCCCACGCGACGGGCGTTGACGAAGGACGCGCAGCGCCGGCTGGAGGTGCTCCAGAACTTCACGGAGCTGGGCGCGGGCTTCTCCATCGCCAGCCACGACCTGGAGATTCGCGGCGCGGGCAACCTGCTGGGCGAGAAGCAGTCGGGCGCCATCGCGGAGATCGGCTTCGACCTGTACGCGCAGTTGATGGAGGAGGCGGTGGCGGAGCTGCAGGGCCAGCCGCCCAAGGTGCAGTTGGAGCCGGACGTCGTCCTCCCGGTGCCGGCGCTCATCCCCGACGACTACGTGCCGGACGTCCACCAGCGGCTCGTCTTCTACAAGCGCTTCAGCCAGGCCGGCACGCCGGACGAGGTGACGGACCTGCGCGCGGAGCTGGTGGACCGCTATGGTGAGGCCCCGGACGAGGTGGACCACCTGTCCGAGCTGACGCTGCTGAAGATCGACATGCGCGACCTGCGGCTGCGCGCCATGGAGGTGAGCTCGGCCCGGGTGGTGGTGACGCTGGGCGCGGACGCGCTGCTGGATGGCGTCAAGGTCGCGGGGCTGGTGCAGCGCTCGAAGGGCTACTACCGGCTGACGCCGGACATGAAGCTCATCGCCCGCCCCGCCCAGGCGCTCCAGAACCAGGACCTGCTCGCCGAGGCGCGCAAGGTGCTGCGGGACCTGGACACCTGCTCGCTGCCCCAGGCGTAGCGCCGCCCTGGAACGCGAAGAGGCCCGGGACCGCGTGTCCCGAGCCTCTCGCGTGTACGCCCGTTCGACGGGGGACGCCTACGGCGTGTCGTCGTTGTTCCCGCGCTTGAACAGCTTGCTCAGCCCGACGAAGAGGGCCGCGACCCCGGCGATGACCAGCTTCTTGGCGGCGAACAGCGCGGCGAGGAGGCCCTTGAAGAAGCCGGCCTTGACGGCCATCTTGCCCGCGACGAGCCCCGCGATGCCGTAGGCGGCCACGCGGCCCGAGCTGGGGTCGAAGTCCTCGTAGCGGTAGCCGGACTTGAACGAGGTGAAGCCCAGCACCTGCTGCATGTCCTTCTCGACCTGGGGCAACTGGCCCATTTCGGAGACGGCGTTGAGCACCAGCACGCCTTCGTTGCCCAGGATGCGGACGTTGTAGTTCAGCGAGTGCGGGGAGTCGTTCGACTCGGTGGAGGCCAGCTCCTTGGCCCAGTAGAGCTTGCGCGTGCCCGGGTCGTAGTGCGGCGTGGCGGCCCAGCCCACCAGCTGGATGCCACCGTAGCCCGCCTTCTTGCGCTCGGCGCTCGACTCCCGGGTGGCCGACTGCATCTCCTTCAGCAGGTCCGCGTAGTCGATGCTGGACGCGTCCTCGTCCTCGACGTGGCCGTCGTCGTCATAGCTGATGACGACGCCCCACCCCTCCGGCGCCGCGACGTCGACGTTCGCCGGCACCAGCATGCCCAACGTCGTGGTGCCAGGAGGGTTGCCCCAGGCCTCCACCAGCACCCGCTCCGCCTCCTCGGGGGAGAGATAGAGGAAGTTGGCCGGCACCTCCATCTGCGCCAGGCCATGGCCCAGGTCCACCGTGCCGGTGCGCCCCTCCACCACGAACGGCGGCTCGTCGACCTCCGCATCCGCCTGCGCGGGAGGCTCGGCGGCGGGCCCCTGGGCCCACGCGCTCACCGCGACCACGGACAACATCCAAGACAACCACCATCGACCCTTCATGTGCGTCCCCCTCCGGGAAGCTGCTTCTGCATACGGACCGGAGGGACGAAATGGGTCGGACGAGCTGACGCCCTTCGCGAGCCAATCACTGCTCACGGAACTCCCCCCGGCAAAGACAGCGCACCATGGCCGAAACCGCGGGGCCTGTCACCTCCCGCCAGGAAAGGCATCCATCGCGTCAGGCCGCCTCGACCTTCGAATCCTCGACCGGGCGCACCAGGAACTCCCGCGCGGACTCCAGCGCACGGGCATCCCCGAGCACCTGCCCGGGGGCGCTGCCATGTCCCATGAGCGCGCCTCGCCAGCGCATGTCCATGTAGTCCGCGCTGAGGCGCAGGCTGAGCACCAACGGCCCGGCGACGGAGTCGTCCTCGTCCGTCGAGTGCGCGGTGATGAGCGACAGCACCTTGCCGCGCATGCGCTCACGGAAGCGCAGCTCCGGCACTCGCAGCCACCAGGACCAGTGCTCCAAGTAGCCCTGGGCGTTGGAGGGCAGGCTGTACCAGTACACCGGCGCGACCATGACGACCTCGTCGGCGGCCAGCGTGTCCTCCGCGAGCGAGCGCAGCGCCGGAGGCAGGGGCGGATAGCCCCCGGGCGCGTGGCGCAGGTCCTTGAACGGCAGGTCGCGGAACACATCGAGCCGCAGCCACTTCGCCACGGTATTGGGAGGCAGCGCCTCCGCCGCGCGCCGGGCGAGCAGCTCCGCGTTGCCCCCTTCCCGGGAGCTGGCCAACAGGAAGAGGACCGTGCGAGGCACCACGGGAGAGGACGTCATGTCACACCAACGGGAAGCGGGATGCCGCGAAAGGCGGCCCTGGGGAGCCTCTCATTAACGCCGAGGCACTCGGGCCGCACGGAACGTCGAGACGGTCAGCGCGCGCCGCAGAAGTGGGCGACGGCGCGGGCCAGCACGGCCTCGCAGCGCACCAGGTCCTCGACGGGGACGTACTCGCCCGTCTGGTGCGCCACGCGGATGTCGCCGGGACCGAACACCACCGCCTCCGCGCCCAGCTCCGTGAGCTGCGGGGCCTCCGTCCCGAAGGGCACCGTCGTGGGCGCGTTGCCGCTGGCGTCCGCGAGGAAGCGCACCACCTCCGCGTCCGCGCGGGTATTCACACCCCGGTCCGTGCGCAGCACGCGGATGTGCGCCTCGTACGCGGGCTCGTCGCGGACCAGCTCCTGACGGATGGTCTCCAGCAGCTCCACCACGCGCGACGTGGACTGCCCGGGGATGGGGCGCCACTCCACCATGAAGCGGCAGGCGCCCGGCAGGATGTTCTTCGCCTTGCCGCCCTGGATGACGCCCACGTTCACCGTGGTGAAGGGTGGCTGGAAGCCCTCGTCGCGCTCCTCGCGCAGCACCGTCGTGGCCAACTGCTCCAGCCGATGCAGGAACCGCCCCGCGCGGAAGATGGCGGAGGCGCCCGTCTCCGGATAGGCGCTGTGGCCCTCCTTCCCCAGCACCTCCACCTCCGCCAGGCAGTAGCCCTTGTTCGCGCGCACCGGCGTCAGCTTCGTGGGCTCCCCGACGATGGCGTGCCGCGCCCGGCCCAACCCCGCCTCCACCAGCTTCTTCGCGCCGACGAGCCCCACCTCCTCGTCCGCGGTGAGCACCACCATCAGCGGCGCCTGGAGCCCGGCGGCCCGCTCGGCCGCGTGCAGCGCGCAGGCGATGAAGCCCTTCGTGTCACACGCCCCGCGCGCATAGAGCTTCCCGTCGCGCTCCGTCAGCCGCAGCGCCTCCGTCCACGCCGTGTCGTAGGGCACGCAGTCGGAGTGCCCCACCAGCGCGAGCGCCGCGCGGCCGGTGCCGCCCTTCACCGCCACCAGGTTGATCTTCTCCACCCCGGCGTCGTCGGTATAGCGCTGACGCTCCGCGCTGAAGCCCGCGGCCTCCAGCCGCGCCTGCGCGTAGTCGATGAGCGGGGCATTGGGGCGCGAGGACGTGGTGTCCATCGCCACCAGCTCCGTCAGGGTGTTTCGCAGCGCGGGCAACGTGTCGCTCATGGGGACGACCTCCGGTGCCCGCGTCATGCCACCCCCGGACGCGAGGCGCCAGTCCCCCGGCCCCCCCGGACACGTCAGGAATACAGCGTCCGGGAGAGCGCCTGGAACGCGCGGCCACTCTGCTCCGCCAGCGGGTGATGGCCCTCCTTCACGACGAGCCGCCCCGCCACCGCCACCTCGCGCACCACCGCCTTGTCCGCGCCGAAGACGACCGAGGACAGCAGCGACGCGGGGCTCGCGCCCACGAGCGACGGATGCCCCAGGTCCACCGTGAAGAAGTCCGCCAGCGCCCCGGTCTCCAACGTGCCCACCGCGCCGAGCCCCAGGCTGCGCGCGCCATCCACCGTGGCCATGGCCAGCAGCCGCGCCGCCAGGCCATCCACCGCGCCGCCGCCCGGGTCCAGCACCGCGCGACGCAGCCGCGCGAGCCGCAGGTGCCCCTCCAACTGCCGGGCCTCCTCCAGCAGGTCCACCGTGGCCTGGCTGTCCGACCCCAGGCTGATGCGCGCCCCCGCCTTCACCAGCGCGTCCGCCGGCACGATGCCGTCGCCCAGGTTGCGCTCCGTGGAGGGACACGCACACACCGTCGCCCGCGCGCGCCCCAGCATCCCCACCTCTTCCTCCGTCAGGTGGACACCATGGACGGCGGTGAACCCAGGCCCCAGCAATCCCAGGTCCGACAGCAGCTCCACCGGTCGGCGGCCGTGCTCCGCGAGGCAGGCTTCGATCTCCTTCGGCTGCTCCGCCACGTGCATGTGGACGGGCAGCCCGCGCGAGGGCGCCCGCGCCAGGTCGGAGAGCCACTCCCGGGGCACCGCCCGCACGCTGTGCGGCGCCATGCCCACGCTCACCGCCGCGTCGCCGCGCACCTCGCGCACCAGCGACTCCGTGGTGGCGAGGTACGTCTCCACGTCCGGGTCGATGAACCGCCGTTGCCGTGGATTCGCGGCCACCTGGAAGCCCGCGCGCGCGTACCCCACGCGCAGCAGGCAGATGCGCAGGCCCGCGTCCCGCGCGGCGCGGATGACGGAGTGGGCCAGCGCGTTGCGGTTGCCGTAGGGCGTCCCGTCCGCCTGGTGGTGCAGGTAGTGGAACTCCCCCACCGTGGTGATGCCCGCCAGGGCCATCTCCACGAAGACCTGCCGGGAGGCCACGTAGACGTCGTCCGGCCCGAGCGCCTCGGCGGCGCGATACATGGCCTCGCGCCAGCTCCAGAAGTCGTCCGCCTCCCGCCCCGAGGCCACGTACTCCGTGCGCCCGCGGATGAGCCGCTGGAAGGCGTGCGAGTGGCCATTGACGAGCCCGGGCAGGAGCGCCCGCCCCGGAAGCCGGACGACACGCGCCTCCGGGGAGACCTCCGCGGCATCCAGGACGCGGCCATCCACACCCACGGCCAGGGTGCGTCCTTCGAGGAACCGGCCTCCCACGTAGAGGAGGTCCGGCTGGTAGACGGTGATTTCGCTCACACGCGGGAGCGTACGTCACCCCCACCGGGGGCGCAGCAGCGTCGATGCGCCCCCAGCGGGTGCTGTCACTCCACGAACGCCAACCGACTCCCCTGCCCGGACGCCGGGTGGGAGGAGTTGTCGTTCCCGCCCGGGGGCCCTTCCCCGTAACGCACCGCCGGCGCGGAGGCGTTCACCGGCCCCACGTAGAAGACGCCGTGGTAGCCGTCCGCGTTCAGCCCGTCCCAGGTGTGCACGAAGAAGCGGTCGCCGTTGTCCTTGCCCTTCGCGTCACGAACGCCGCAGTCGAGGCGGTCCTTCACGCCCTTGCTGTCCACCGCGCAGATCCACGCCGTGCCGCTGTCGTAGGCCATGTCCAGGGAGGTGACCTTGCCCAGCTTCTCCCGGAGCAACAGGCCCATGGGTCGGAAGTTCTTGTCCCACGGCAGCCCCTTGCGCGAGCGCGAGTGGATGTTGCCCGACAGCACGACATGGAAGCGATTGGAGCTGTTGTCCACCTGGAGCGCCACCGTGGACGCCATGGCGTCCTCGCGCTGCTGGCCGTTGGCCTTCGGGTGGTCGAACACGAAGACATCCACGTCCAGTCCCTCCGAGCGCAACTGGCGCAGTTGCTCCAGCATCTTCGCCACGGCCTCACTGCCACGGCCGTCCGGGAACGGGCTGCGCCAGAAGGGCGCGTCCATCAGCTTGAGCCAGTCCTCCTCGGCGCCCGCGCTGTCGATGAAGGTGTCCACGCGCGCCTGGTTCTCCAGCGGCAGCTCCAGTCCCACCGTCACCGGCGTTCCCGCCACCGCGGCCTGGCAGGCCAACTGCGCGATGAAGCGCGGCACCTCCTGCGTGCCGTGCATCTCCCCCAGGAGCATCGTGGCCCCGGGCTTCACCTGCTTGCCCAGGCCGATGATGGGCAGGCCACACTCGATGGACATCTGCGTGGGGTTCGCCCGCGTCTGCGCCAGACGGGCCACCTGGACGGGCTTGGGCGCGTTCTCCTCCTTCGCCAGCCGGGGCGCCACTTCCCGGAACACGCGCCACTCCATCACCAGGTCGCGCTGCCCCTGCCCGGACTCCATGTAGAAGCCGTTCTCCCCCCGGGGGAAGGCCAGCCGGTCCTCGTCGTCCTCGACGCTCAGCATGGAACCATCGGGCGAGGCCGCGCCGCTCAGCGCCCGGCTCACTCCCCAGTCGATCTCCTTGCCGGGCTGGGACAGCGCCTTGTTCGCGTTCTTGGTGATGCGGAAGATCTGGAGCTTGCCCTTGCCGGGGGCCTCCCGCCGCCCCACGACCATGTAGCGGTGGAAGAAGCCGGAGACCTTCGACGCGCCGAACTCCTGACGCCACTCCGTCTCCAGCACCATGCTGCCCTTGTCTTCCCGGAAGGGCAGGTTGCTGCGGGCGAAGTAGCCTCGGACCTCGGGCCACACTTCCTCGAGAGGCCGGTCGTACACGGCTTCACGGTCTGGATAGTCCAGGTCGCCGCGGTGGGCCGCGCAGCCCACCGTCAGGAATGCCAACACCCATGTCGCGAAGATGACCGAGCGCATCGCCACGCCTCCAAGGAACCCACGAGTTCGGGAATCTGGAACGGAAGCATGCGCTCCGCATATCGCCCCGCGCGCCGAAATGTCAGGTGGGGGCCTCGGACTCCTCCCGCGCGGAGGCCCGCGCCGGCTCCCAGGGGCGGGTCCGGACCGCCTCCCGAATCCAGAGGACGTGACGGCGCTCGTCCTCGCGGTGGCGCTCGATGAGCGCGCGCAGCTCCGCGCCCCACTCGAAGCGCAGGGCCAGGTCGTATGCGCGATTGGAGAACTCCTCGTTGCCGAGCATCGCCACCAGCGCCGCCTCGGTGCCCATCATGCTGGACATCGCGGTGAGGCCCTTCATCGCCGCGCCTCGCAGGTCCGGGCGCAGCGCCACGGGCTCGCCTCCCCGCGCGTGGATGTGGGCGTTGAGCACCTGCACGTGGCGCAGGTGGTCCGCGCGGAACGAGGTGAGCCGTTCACGGACCAGGGGCTCCGGAATGCGGGCCAGCGCCGTGTCGTACGCCCCCACCGCGTCCGCGTCGAGCTGGGCCAGACTGCGCAGCCGTGCCACCTCGGACTTCTCCGCCATGTCCTCGTCCTCCAAGCCAGGGTCGAGTGCAAATTGAGAAGTCTGGGGAGGAGGGCCAACCTGTCCTCGCGGGTGCCCCGCGCTCGGCCGCCCCGGTGCCGGACGGGCGAACCGTTTGCGGCCGGTCTCCTGGATGACGACCGTTGCGACGTGACGAGCGCCAAGACCCGACTGGAGAACTACCGGAGCAAGCGGGACTTCGACCGGACGCCCGAGCCGCCCCCTGGCTCGAAGGGTACGTCCCCGTCCGGAGGCGACCTCCGCTTCGTCGTCCACAAACACGATGCGACCACCCTCCACTACGACCTGCGTCTACAAGTCGACGGCGTGCTGGCGAGCTGGGCGGTTCCCAAGGGGCCCAGCTACGACCCGGGCGCGAAGCGGCTCGCGGTGGAGACGGAGGACCATCCACTCTCCTACGCCGACTTCGAGGGCCACATCCCCGACGACGCCTATGGCGGAGGTGATTCGCTGCTCTGGGACCGCGGCACCTACGACACCGTCCCGCCGGGACAGGCCGAGGCGCAGCGAGAGCAGGGCCGGCTCCATGTCGAGCTCCAGGGCGAGAAGCTGCGCGGGGAGTGGCACCTCGTCCGCACGCGCTCGCGAGGCGGAGCGAAGAAGCCGCAGTGGCTGCTGTTCAAGGCGAAGGACGCGACGGCGGACCCCACGCTCGACGTCACGGTGGAGCGACCGGAGTCGGTGAAGAGCGGCCAGGTGGAGACCCACGGCCCGGCCAGGCGAGGGCGCAAGCGGGCCCCGGCGAAGCGCACCGCGAAGCCCTCGAGGCGCGCCACACGGCCCCGCACGCCCGCGAAGCTGCTCGAGGCCCTGGGCCCCCCGATGCTCGCGCGGCTGGCCGTCCCCGACGAGGTGAGCGACGCGTCGCACGTCTATGAAGTGAAGTACGACGGGTTCCGCGCGGTGGCGGCGCTCATGGGCGGGACGCTGGCGCTCGAGAGCCGCCGAGGCAACGACCTGTCCCGGCGCTTCCCCGCCCTGGCGGAGGCCCTGCGCGGGCTGGGCGTGCGCGAGGCCGTGCTGGACGGCGAGGTGGTGGCGCTCGATGCGCAGGGCCGCTCGCGCTTCCAACTGCTCCAACAGGGACTGGAGGGCGTGGAGCAGCGCTTCGTCGTCTTCGACCTGTTGTGGCTGGACGGAGAGGACCTGCGCGCGCTCCCGCTCGAGGCGCGGCGCGCGCGGTTGGAGAAGCTGATGGAGGGCGTGGCGCTCCCGCTGCAACTCTCGGAGCGCGTCGACCTGCCCCGGACGCGAGCGCTGGCCGAGGCCCGGCGACACGGCTGGGAGGGCGTCATCGCGAAGCGGCGGGATTCGCCCTACACGGGGACGCGCTCGGGGGACTGGCTCAAGTTGAAGGTCGTCGCCGGACAGGAGGTCGTCCTCCTCGGCTATCTCCCCATCCAGAACGAGCGCTCCGAGACGGAGCTGGGCGCGCTGCTGGTGGGCGTGCATGGCCGCGACGGCTTCCATGACGTGGGCAAGGTGGGCACGGGCTTCACGGCGAAGGACCGCAAGGCGTTGCGCGTGCTGCTCGACAAGGACCGTGCCCGCGCGCCCGCCGCCGTGGACGCGAAGCCGCGCAAGGGCGCGGTGTGGGTGAAGCCCCGGCACGTCGCCCAGGTCCACTTCAGCGAGTGGACGGAGGACGGGCGGCTGCGCCAGCCGGTGTACCAGGGACTGCGCATGGACAAGGCCCCCGAGGAGGTGGTGCGCGAGCGCCCCGCCCCCACGACCCGCGCGCCCCGTCAGCGGGTAGCCTCACCTCCACGCCGCGCGACCTCCCGACGAGAGCCCACCTCCGGCGAGCGACGCGCGCCCCGGAGTCATGCCGCGCGTCGCTCACCGGAGCCCCGGAGCGCTGGCCGCGTCGAGCTGACCCACGGCTCGCGCGTCCTCTTCCCGGACAGCGGCCTGACGAAGGCGGACGTGTTCGCCTACTACCGGGAGGTGGCGCCGCTGCTGGTGCCCGTGCTGGAGGACCGCCCCATCTCCGCGCAGCAGTGGCCCGCGGGAATCCAGTCCCCGGGCTTCTTCCGCCACGAGCTGTCCGGCATGCCGTCCTGGCTCCCCACGCTGCGCGTGCGCCACAAGGAGAAGACGCTGCTCCACGTGAACGTGACGGGCGAGGAGCCCCTCTTGTGGCTGGCCAACCAGTCCGCGCTGACGCTGCACATGTGGCTCAGCCGCGCGCCCCGGTTGTCGCAGCCGGACTTCCTCGCGCTCGACCTGGACCCGGGCAGGGGCGGCTGGGCGGACCTGGTGACGGTGGCGCTCGCCCTGCGCGAGCTGCTCGAGGAACAAGGCCTGGAGGGCCTCCCGAAGACGTCCGGCAAGCGGGGGCTGCACGTCATGGTGCCCCTGGCGGGGGGACACACCTACGCGCGTGTCCAGGCCCACGCGAACGCGCTGGCCCGCGAATTGGAAGAGCGTCTGGGCGACATCGCCACGACGAAGCGGGACATCCGCTCACGCAAGGGGCGGCTCTACATCGACGCGGGGCAGAACGCGCGCGGCAAGACGGTGGTGGCGCCCTACTCCCTCCGGGCCCGAGAGGGCGCGCCGTTCTCCGCTCCGCTGAAGTGGAGCGAGGTGACGCGCCGGCTGGACCCCACGCGCTTCAACCTGCGCACCCTGCGCAAGCGGTTGGACACCGTGGGCGACCTGTTCGCGCCCACGCGCCGGCACACGCAGCGGCTGCCGGAGTGACCGCCGGTCGCTCCCCTGCCCGGGGAGTCCGGCGCGCCGTGCGCGAGGACAGCGGGGGTGCTATGGCGACGCCGCCATGACTCCCGCCGCGCCGTCCACCGTCGTGAAGCCCGCGAGCTCGTTGAAGGTCGTGTTCGCCTACTGCGCCTGCTTCATCCTGTGGGGCTCCACCTGGGCGGTCATCAAGGTCGGGCTCCAGGACCTGCCGCCGCTGCGCTTCCTCGGGCTGCGGCTGCTGGTGGCGGGGCTGGCGCTGCTGCCCTTCGTGCGCGCCACCGGCTGGGTCGACGCGCGGACGGGCTGGCGCATCGCCGCGCTGGGGTTGCTCCAGCTCGCCGCGCCCTTCGCGCTGCTGTTCATCGCGCAGCAGTGGATTCCGTCGAGCTGGGCGGCGCTGTTGTTCTCCACCTTCCCCATGTGGCTGCTGCTCATCGGACGGGTGATGATGCCGGACCAGCCGCTGACGCCGGGCAAACTGGTGGCGGCGGGGCTCGGCGTGGCGGGCGTGATGGTGCTCCAGCGTTCGGGGCTGGAGGGCCTCCAGGTCTCCGGCAAGGTGCTGCTGGCCGTGGGGCTGACGCTCGCGGCGGTGTGCATCCTCGCCCTGGCCAACGTGCTGGCCAAGCAGCACATGGCCCACGTCCCCGCTCCGGTGCTCGTCCTGGGACAGGCGCTCACCAGCGCGCTGCCCATGCTCGTGTGCTCCTTCCTGCTGGAGGCGGACCAGCCCACGAACTGGACGCCCCGCGCGGTGGGCGCCATCGCCTACCTGGCCGTGTTCGGCACCGCGTGCACGTACCTGTGCCTCTACTGGCTCCTGCCGCGCATCTCCCTCACCGCGCTGGGCGCCATGGCGCTGCTGGACACGCTGGTGGCGGTGGTGCTCGGCGTGCTGTTCCTCGACGAGCCCTTCACGCTGTCGCTCGTCGTGGGAGGCGCGCTCATCCTCGGCGGCGCGGCCCTGGCCAACGTGCTCCCCTCGGGCACGGCCACCTCGCGGCCCCGGGAGGAGACGTCCGCCTGAGGAGGCCTCAACGCCCGGCCGAGCCCGCGCGGTGCGCCTCCACCCACGCGCGGGCCTCCTCCAGGGTGTCCGCGTACGTCATGTCCAGGCGCTGCGTGCCGCCCAGCATGGTGCCCACCATCAGGCTCTTGGTGGTGACCCGCTGCTCCACCCCCGCGCCGATGTAGATGATGCCGCGGAACCAGTCCGCCTTCGTGTTCGCCACCACGTAGCGGCGCGACTCCGCGCTCAGGTGCGAATCCGCGATGTCCGCCGCCAGGTAGAAGCGCCCCCGCGAGGCGACCTCCCGGTAGATGGCGCAGGACCAGCGAGACGTGTCCTCGTTGATGGCCCCCCGGAAGCGCGCCCAGAGGATGTCGGGCGCCTCGAACCACGCCCGCTGCACACCGTGGCTCCACTCCAGCCCATGCTCACGTGCCATGAGACTCCCGCGCTCGGACCCGCCCCAGGATAGGCCCGGGCGAGCGCGGTTCCCAAATGGCTGACCGCGACAGGCCGCTAGAAACGCAGCGGCAGCGCGAACGCCGTGCCGTTCTGGGTGCCGGTGCGGAAGCTGCGAGGCGCACCGATGACCAGCGTTGGAGGAGTTCCACCTTTTCCAGGGCTCAAGGCCAGGTCCTGGCCCAGGAGGCTGCGCTCGGCGCCGTCGCCCACGGCCATGAGGTAGGGCGACAGCGCGCCTTCCTGGCCCGCGCCGCCCGCGTAGAGGTACACGGCGCCGCCGCCATCGGAGGCCTCGGAGGCGCCCGGCGCGCCGACGACGAGGTCGAAGATGCCGTCGCCCGTCAGGTCCATGCCGCCCACGAGCGACGTGCCGAAGTTCACCGCGCGTGTGCGGTGGACCAGGACGATGGGGGACAACGAGTCGCCGAACGCGCCGATGACGAGCGGCTGACCCGCGGCCTGGCGCTTGGACATCTCCGTGGTGAGCGCGGCGATGTCGAACAGCAGCACCACCGGCTGCGTCACGCCGTTGAACGTCACGCTGGTGGCGCTGGCCGCGATGAACTTGCGCGTGCCCCCCAGGAAGTTGCCCGCCGGGGCGATGCTCAGGCCCAGGCCGATGTTGGTGAGCTGCACCTCGCTGTCGCCCGCGATGCGCCACACCGTCGGCGTGGTGCGACCGCCGCAATTGGCGCCGGACTTGTCATGACCGAAGGCGATGACCACGCCCGCGCGCGTCCCTTCCGCGTAGCGCCAGGCCAGCTCGTCGCACTTGTCCCCGTTCAGGTCTCCCAGCGACACCGGCGCGGAGGTCTGCAGCAGCATGGACGGCCAGGTGTAGGCCGGGTCGCAGACCATGGTGAGCTTGGCCAGCGACGCGTCATCCGGCGCACGGCCCAGGAACACCTCCATGCCGCGGTCGCGCAGCACGGCGAGGTCCTGCTTGCCGTCGCCGTTGAAGTCGAAGCCTCCCACCATCCCGCGTCCGATGGTCGAACGCCTGCACGTCGCGTCCGTGGCCGTGCAACCGGCGGTGACGAGCAGGGGCGCCCACAGGCGATAGGCCGGCTTGAAGGTGCCGTCCGCCTGCCCCAGCGACACCAGCGCCCCGCCCACCGACTGCGTGGCCGTGGTGAGACACTCCGGGCGCACCGTCGCGTAAGTGGCGGCGTGCTCCGCGCTGGTGCTGGCGGGCACCGCGAAGCCCGTGGCGCCCACCACCGTGTCCGGACGGCCGTCGCCGTTGAAGTCGGTGAAGGCCACATCGATGCCCACGGTGCGGCCCACCTTGTGCGGCGAGGCCGCGCCCTCCTCCACCACGACGGCCTGCGCCGAGGCCGTCACCTCGCGAACATAGGCCCGCCCGATGGAGAGCGCGTCGCCGTCCACGTTGGCGCCAGGACCGGACCAGCCCGGCGCGCCCAGGAGCGACACCGCGCCCTGCGCCGTCGCGGCCACGGCGACCGCCTCGCCCACGCGCTCCACGCTCGGCTTCGCCGGCACCATGGCGCTCGTGCGCGTCCACTCCGAGAGCGACGCGCCCGCGCGCTGGTACAGCTCCACGCGGCCGGTGAACGCGCCCTGGTCCGACGAGGCGCGTCCGGAGAAGGCCGCCAGCGCCTCGCCCCCGGGCAGCCGCCACGCGGTGAGGC
Source organism: Myxococcus dinghuensis (assembly GCF_024198235.1). Taxonomy (GTDB): domain Bacteria; phylum Myxococcota; class Myxococcia; order Myxococcales; family Myxococcaceae; genus Myxococcus; species Myxococcus dinghuensis. The sequence continues at coordinate 56,031 of NZ_JAKCFB010000029.1, forward strand.
CCGCGCCCAGCGTGTCCGACCTCGCCGTGCCGTTGAGCACCGCGATGGGCTTGTTCAGCACCGCGCCCGCCGTCAGCGTCGCCAGCGGATACACCAGCACCTTGCCGCCGAAGCGCAGCGTGGTGTTGTTCGGCCCCGGAGGCGCGGCGTACGGCGCGCCCAGCAGCAGCTCCGGCCCCGGCGTGCCGTCCACGTCGAGCACCGCGAAGCTGCGGCCCGCGACGATGCTGGCCGCGTCACCGTAGATGCGCGCGAAGGCCTCCTCGCGCTTCACCTGGAGGGGCTTGGCGGCCGGGTCGCCCGTCGGCGTCTGCGCGCTCAGGTCGAACAGCAGCGCCCCGCCCGCGTCGGCGCCGGACTTCACGCCGCCGCTGGTGCTCAGGTCCGGCGAGTCCGCGCGGTCCGCCACGGCCATCAGCAGGGGCGGACGCGAGGCGTCACCCGGGATGGCGGCCAGGCGCCACGTGCCCTCGTTCGAGTCCGCCAGGTTGGCCGGCAGCACGTACACGTCCGGCGTGGCCCGGAACCGCTGTCCCTCCGCGCGCGCGAAGAAGACGGAGATGGCCACCTGGGTGCCGGAGACGGCGCCCTCGGCCGTGTACCGGGACACCTTGCTCAGCGCGGCGACGTCCAGCCGGCCGTCCTTGTTCAGGTCCGCCGTCACCAGCGCGCGTCCCAGGTCGGAGCCCGTGCGAGCCATGGGCGCGCCCGCCACGGACAGGTCGGAACCGCCCAGGCGGATCTCCGGCAGGTCCGGCACCGGCGAGCTGGACGTGGACAGGTAGATGTCCACCGTGCCGCGCGCGCGGATGGCGCTCGTCGGCGCCAGGTCTCCGGCGGGCGAGCCCACCACCAGGTCCAGGTCGCCGTCGCCGTCCATGTCCGCCACGGACATGCCCGAGCCGAAGGCGGCGTCACGCAGCAGGCCGGTGAGCGGCTGACGCAGGGGGGTCGGCGAGCCGCCCTTGAACGTGTAGAGATACACCGCGCCCGCGTTGCTCACGGCCACGTCCGCGCCGGGCGAGGACACGACCAGCTCCGCGCGCCCGTCCTCGTCGAAGTCGCCGGCCGCGAGCGCGTCACCGAACTGCGCCGTCTCCGTGTCGCCCACGAGCACCCACGTCGGGTCCGCGGACAGTCCGCCGCTGCCCCCCTTGTAGATGAACACGGCGCCGCCGGTGGGGCGTCCCAGGTCGCTCTCGCGCTGGCCCACGGCCAGGTCCTGGATGCCGTCGCCGTCGAAGTCCGCCGTCACCAGGGTGGCGGCGTCGGTGAGGCGGCCGTGCGCCAGCCCCGGCCGCGTCAGCTCGTCCAGCACCACCACCGTGACCGCGGCCTTGTCACCGGTGAACGGGTCGGACGCCTCCAGCAACGTCGCGCCCGTGTCGCCCGGCTCGAAGCGGATGCGGCCATTGCCGAGCGTGCCGGGCCCGGACGTCTTCGACCACACGATGCGGTCGCTGCCGCCGCGCGTGGCCAGCGGCACGGAGGCGCCCGAGGGCACCGCCAGATACGCGGGCGCGCCGGCCAGCCGGGCCGTCTTGCTCACCTGGTACTGGAGCACCGCCTCGTCCCCCGTCTGGGAGTCGCGCACGGTGACGAGGTCCAGGCCCTCCGTGGCGCCGGCGGTGTACCGGCCCTCCGGGCTGAGCGTACCGCCGGACTGGTTCTGGGACAGGTCGTAGGTCGCGGAGCCGATCAACCCCGCGGCGGCCACCTGGAAGGCCGTGCCGGGCCGGACCTCCGCGCGCGCGGGCGCGATGTCGAAGGGCGCGAGCACCTCCACGGACACGCGCGCGCTGCCCGGGCACTTCGCGTCCTCCACCAGCACGGAGTCGGTGGCGGGCGTGCCACCCGCGATGAGCCGGCTGCCGCGCAGCTCACCGGCCGAGCCACCCGACTCCAGCGTGTAGCGGTAGTGGCCGCTGCCGCCGGAGGGCACGAGCATCACCGGGCCGTTGACGCGAACCTTCGAGGGTTCGGCGACGGCGGTGACGGGGGAGAGGCCCGTGCACTCGTCCACCTCGGGTGGAGGGGGCGTCTCGTGCGCCGGGTCCAGCTCGTCGGAGCAGGACGTGACGAGGAGCGCGAGGAGGGGGGCCGCGCGGGTGAGTCGAGTCATGGGAGGAGCCTCGGGGGAGACCGCCAGAAGGTATCAGGGGTTGGCGCCAGACGCGGCCCAGCGCTGGATGAGGGAGATGAGCTGCGAGTCCAGGGGCCCGTCGGCCGGCATGCGCTGGTCCCTCACGGAGGCCGTGACGAGGTCCGCGTTCTCCTTCCACAAGGCGTAGGTGGAGAGCGCGCGCCCCGGGCCGCTGGTGTGGCACTTCGCGCAGCGCGACTCGTGGATGGGCTGGATGTGCGTGGCCCAGCTCAACGGGCCGCTGCTCAACGGGCTGTAGTCGAAGGGCACCAGCCGCCGCGCCTCCGTGCCGTCCACGAAGCGGGCCACCACGCCGAGCGTGTAGCGCCCCGGCTCCAGCGCCGCGAGCGAGTACGCCTTGGGCGTGCCGTCCGTCTCCGTGCCGCCGAGGCTGTACGTGGGCCCCTCGCCGGTGGCGGGGAACTCGGAGCCGCCCAGTTGGAAGGCGATGCTGGCCTGGGGGGCGTTGGGCGGGAGCACCACGCGCGCCACCAGGCCGTCGTCCACCACCTGCATGCCCTGGTACAGGCCGGACACGCGCGGGGTGGGCGCGCGGCTGATGGCGACCGTCTCGCCGCCGAGCTGCACCCACGCGCAGCCGCTCTCGTCCGCGGAGAGGAAGCGGAACTCGCGCGTGTCGACGTTCGTCGCCGTCCCCCAGCTGTCCGCGTCCGCGTCGTAGAGCAGGAGCGAGTCGCTCGACTTCACCCACACGAAGCGCCCCGCCGCCAGCAACTGCACCGGCCGCTGCGGCAGCGACACCCGTCGCCAGCCGTCCCGCGTGCGACGCAGGAGGCCCTGGTTGGTGAGCAGCCACAGCTCGCCGGGCGTGCCCACGGTGGCGCCGAGTCCGGCCAGCTCCTGCGCGACCTCGCCGTCGTCCAGCGGCGCGGTCGCCTCGCGGACGTCGTAGTGGACGAGGCTGGTGGCGGACGCGACGTGCAGCTTGCCTTCGCGCAGGAACCACACCGCCGGGCCGCCCTCCGGAGAGGGCGCGGCCGCCAGCGTGGTGATGCCGGTGACGGCGGCGCCGCCCACCTTCAGCGCGGAGAGCGTGCCCTCGCGAAGCTGGAACAGGCCGGTGGGATGCGCGAGCCACACCGCGCCGTCGGAGGACTGCGTGGTGGCGGTGATGCCCAGGCCCAGCGCGTCACGCCAGGGCGGCGCGATGAGCCAGCCGGACTCCGCGATGAACAGGCCGCGGTCCGTCTCCACCAGGGCGCTGTGCGGCCCCATGCGGAAGACGGCGCGGGTCGCGCCCGGCTGCACGGTGTTGCCCGGATGCGACTCCAGCGCGCCGAGCGAGCCGTCCAGTCGCAGCCGGACGACGGTGCCGGTGGTGTTGGCGAAGAGGCCTCCACCCGACTGGTCCGCGAAGCCCGGCGCGGAGGCCAGCGCCGTCTGCGCGCGGACCTCCGCCGGCCGGAAGGCCACCGGCCGGGGCCGATCCAACGGGAGCGAGTCGTCGCCGCAGGCCGACAGCAGCACGGCGGCACAGAGGGGAAGGAGGTGGAGCAGCGCGGGGGCGGAGCGCCACCCCCCGTCTGTCTCCCGGAGGGGTCGGGATGGGAGGCTCATGCTGTCGGGGCGGGTGTGTCAGGCGAGGATGGGGCGCAGCGGCTCCACGCGGGTGATGCTGTAGTCCAGGCCCGCCGAGGCCAGCACCGTGGCGATGACGTGCTCGGGGAAGATGTTCTCGCCCGTGGGCGTGGCCGCGCCCGTGCGCAGGTCGAACGTGCCCGGCGACATGCCGATGTCACCGCTCTTGCCGAACACGTAGTTGTGCTTCACGCCCGCGCCGATGATGGCGCACGAGTTGCTCAGGTGGTGGTCACGACCGCCCGCGGCGTTGATGAGCGGGGTCCGCGAGAACTCCGAGAACACCATGATGGTGGTGTGGTCGATGAACTTGCCGCCGGACGGGTGGTCCGACTTCTTCAGGTCGGTGATGAGGTTGGCGAGCGCCGCGAAGCCCCGGCGCTGGTTGGTCGCCTGCGTGGCCTGGGTGCCGAAGTGCGTGTCCAGGCCGCCGGTGAGGTTGATGGTCACGCACTGCGCGATGCCCTTCTTCAGGGCGGTGGCCACCATCGCCGCGCGGCCGGCCTCGGTGTCGTACCGGCCGCTGGTGTCCAGACCGTAGGCATCCCGCAGGAGGCCCATCTCCGGCGTGTTCAGCTCGAAGCGGAACGACGCCTCCAGCTGCTGGGCCATGACCTGCTCCATCTGGCCCCGGCTGTTCTGGTAGGTGGTCCCCACGCCGCGGGCGCCGTAGGCGGCCTCCTCGCAGGTGATGGGCTGGCCCCGGAAGTCGACCAGCTGCTTCTCGATTTCGCTGTCCAGCATCTGGCTGCTGGGCTTGAGCGTCAGGAGCAGGTCGTCCTTGCGGCTGACCCGCAGCGCGTTGGCGTAGCCCGGGTAGCGGTCGTTGTACGACTCGACGTTGAACGCGATGTTGGAGATGGGCACGCGCGGCTTCATCTGGCCCACGATTTCGGTCGCGGTGGACGAGCCGCGGGCGGCGCTGCCGATGGGCATCTTCCCGGTGAGGAAGTAGCGGTAGCCCACCTCGTGGCCCAGCGTGTTCATGTTGATGCCGCGCACCACCGTCATCACGTCGAAGTGCTTGGCGAACTCGTTGCCCACCGCGGGACCGAACGCGATGTTCGAGCGCACGCCGCCCACGTCCGGCTGGAGGGGGATGCTCTCGTAGCCGGCGGTGTTGATGAGGTTGTAGCCCGGGAGGATGCGCGTCTCCGCGGCGCGGTCCGCGGTGAACTCGTCCGGGTCCTTCGGGTCGAAGGCGAGGAGCTGGTCCCAGCCGCCGTTGAAGTACACGAAGACGAAGCAGCGGTCGGCGGGGGCCAGGCCGGCCGCCTGCGCGAAGGCGCGGAACGGGACGCCACCGAACAGCGTGGAGCCCATGAAGCCGGCGGCGGCCTTGAGGAAGGTGCGGCGCTCGGGACGGTGGTTGTCGTCGGTGCGGTTCTTCTTCATCGAAGTCACTCCGAGCTTCAGTAGGTGATGAAGCGCTGGTCGGTCAGCATGGCGATGCACATGACCGCCAGCACGTCCGCGCGACGCTTGGGATTCGCCGTCTCCGCCCGGGTCGCGGCCTGGGTGAAGAATCCCGCCCACTTCGTCAGCTCGTCTCCCTCCAGGGGCGCGCCCCAGAAGCGCAGCGAGTTGTAGACGAGGAACTCACGCACCTGGGCGTCCGTCAGCGTGCGCAGGTCGCCCCACGTCCCGGGCAGCGTGCGCGACAGCGTCCGCTTGGTGGGGTCCGCCTGCTTCAGCTCGTCCGCCGCCTGGGCGATGCACACGAAGCGCGCGCCGTCCTCCAGGAACTTGGCGAACACCAGGTTGGGTTCGGTGTTCTCGCTGGAGACGAGCGCGAAGTCCGCGCGGCCCAGCGACGTGGCGCGCGCGTCGATGCCGTCGCTGCCGTTGACCCAGCGGCGGCCCACGGCCTCGAGGATGGCGGCGTCGAGCTGCGACACGGTGAGCCGGCGGGCGGCGCGGCCCACGCTGCCGTTCTGGGCCTCCGGGTCCGGCAGCTCCCCGAAGTCACCGGGCTGGTGCGGGTTGGCGACGGGTTCGAGCTGGCCGTCCACCGTGGGGCCGACCTTCTCTTCCGGGGTCTTGTTGCAGCCGGTGCTCAGCGCGAGCAGCGCGGCGGTCATGAGCCAGCGGCGCATCAGTCGATCCTCCGGTAGGCGTCGGACATCACCACGCGCTCGATGAGCGCCTTGAAGCGGTGGCCGTTCTTCGCGAAGTCCGTGGCGAACGGGGTCAGGTACATCCGCTGCTCTTCCGACGTCATCGGCCTGCCGAGGAACTCCTGCCACACGCGCCTCACCGTGCAGCGCTCCAGCTCACCCGTCTGGACCATGCGCTCCACGAGCAGGCGCGGGCCCGCCTCGATGTTCTGCTCCTCGTCCGACGTGCGGTAGAGGTAGGTCTTGAGCATGCCCAGGCTGCTGGCGCCGTCGCCGTCGTACGCCTGCATCACGTACTGCGAGCACTCACCGCCGCAGTTGGTGTCGCCGTTGATGGCGCAGTCGCGGCACTTCGGGTCGAAGCGTGGGAACTGCTCGGGCGGCAGGAACTGCGCGGCGCGCTCGGCGTAGCGGCCCCAGTGGGCGCCGGTGGGCTCGATGGTGGCGTGGCAGTAGTTGCAGCCGCAGCGCTTGGCCAGGTTGTTCTCGCGGTTGCACGCGTCCTCCGGCGGCGGCAGCGAGCCGTCCGACGAGGGCGCGAACGTCTTGCAGAGGAACGCCTCGTAGAACTCGGAGACGCGGGCGCGCTGGGTGGGGAAGCGGTAGAGGAAGCCGGGGGTGGTGAGCACGCCGGCGTGCGAGCTGTCGCGCGTGTACTCCGTCCACGTGTTGATGTCCGTGTACGGGATGGAGGGGATCGACTCCGCCGGAGCAGGCAGGGTGGTGCTGAACACGCCCACGCCCTGGTTCTGCTTGTAGTACTGCGACAGGGTGCCATTCACGAACGAGCGGCGCGTGGTGAGGATGTTGTAGTACGGCTCGTCGCGGCGGACGACCGACTCGATGATGCGCAGGGGCTCCTCATTGAAGGAGGTCACGCGCGTGTCGTGCACGCTGCGCACGTAGAGCGGGTCGGTGGTCGCGCCGATGGCGGACACCTCGCAGCGGCGCATGTCCACGCCACAGCCGCAGGTGCGGTCACCCGCGAAGCGGGCGGCCTCGCAGGAGGCACGCGTCCAGGGGTTCTCGACGCGCTCCTGCGCCTCGACGGCGCACACCTTCACGGTGGCGGGCGCGCCGGGCGGGGCCCAGTACGGCGAGGGCCTGGTCACGTAGCCCTCGCGCAGGATGCAGCCGCGGGGCACGGTGTAGGTGCCCTTGACGTTGTTGGACATGCCGAGGTCCAACAAGCAGCGGTTGAGCTGCGTCACGCCGGTGGTGCTCTTCGGCATGTTGAAGGACTCGACGTAGCCGTCCTTCAGGTTGGTGTAGCCCGCCTCGAGCTCGTACTCCTTGTCGTCGACCTCGCCGAACTTCTTCCACGTCGGGACGCACAGGTACGACTTCTGGGCGGTGCCGGAGCCGCGGTTGTCGCAGAAGTTCCGGAACTTCGCCCAGGCGTTGCTCAAGGGCAGGGCCGCCAGCGCCGCGCACGTCGTCAGCGCGGTGTCCTTCGTCTTCGTCGCCAGCTCCGTGCAGGTGAAGAAGTTGGCGTCGTAGTCGTAGCTGACGGGCAGGGGCACGCCCATCTCGTCCCGACACTTGGTGCGGGGCGCCGCGGTCAGCGACGTGACGTGGCCGTCCTGGAGGTTGGTGAGACAGGAGTCCTGCTCCACGTCGGTGTTGCAGCTCTGCCCGTTGACGCCGCGCAGGCCCGTGGAGACGTTGTTCGCGAAGCCGAACGCGGTGGTGGTGCCGTTGCCGCCCAGCCGCGAGTTCGTGTTGTTGTTGACGCTCCCGCTGATGTTGCTGCGCAGGAGCGCGCGGTGGAAGTTACGGATGCGGGTGTAGAAGCCCTCCTGGGCCATCATCGCCCGCACGTCCTCCTCGGTGACCGCGCCCTTCTCCTGAACGGCTTTGTACTCCTCGTAGGTGGGCGGGCGACCGAGCAGGTCGAGGGAGAGCTGCCGCAGATGTCTTTCGGGTCGAACCTTCGCGATGGGCGCGCACACGAGCGCGGCCTCTTCGGCGAAGGCTGGTTGGGCCAGCAAAAAAGCGGCGCCAGCCAGGGTGGCGAGGCAACGCACGCGGAGCACAGGGACCTCCGGGAGGGGGAGGGTCGGGGGCGACCGTAACCGAGTATGCAAGAATTACAGGGAGAAGATCCAGTCCACCTTCATGGATCGATCATCCGACATGTAGGGAACCCAGTGATTCCAAGTGTTCACAAGTTGCAACCGACGACACCTCGGGGGAGATAGGGCCCATGTCGAACGCCACCACCTCCGCTCCGATGCAGTCCCGGGTGAGCGACCGGGCCTTCTACGTCTTCACGGGTGTCGTGTCCGCCGTCGCGCTGGCGGTCATCGGATGGATCCTGATGGTGCGGCGGGGCGGCGCGACGGAGGGCGTGGACCTGCGCTTCCTGCCCGCGGTCAACGCGAGCCTCAACGCGACGGCGGCGGTGCTGCTCCTGGCGGGCTGGGTGGCCATCAAGAAGGGCGCGCGGCGCGTCCACCAGTACCTGATGGTGTCGGCGTTCGCGGTGTCCGGGCTGTTCCTCGTCAGCTACCTCGCCTACCACTTCGTGCATGGCGACACGAAGTACGTGGGGGACTGGCGCGGGCTGTACCTGAGCATCCTGGCCAGCCACGTGCTGCTGTCCATGCTGGTGGTGCCCATGGCGCTGGTGGCCTTCTACTTCACGTGGCGCAAGCAGTTCGACCGGCACCGCAAGGTGACGCGGTGGCTGGCGCCCATCTGGGTCTACGTGTCGGTGACGGGCGTGGTCGTGTACTTCATGCTGCGCGGCAGCATGCCGGCGGTGCCGTAGCGCACGGCGTCGGCGCGTGGCGGCACGCGCGCCCGGGTCAGGTGCCGCGCGACTCGCGCAGCCAGGCCCCGAAGCAGTCGAAGGTGTCCTGCGCGGCGAGGACCACGCGGGCATCGAAGTCGGTGGAGGCGGCGTCCGCCGAGGCCTGGAGCAGGGCCTCTCCGAAGGCCCGCCACCTGGCCCCGACCTCTTCTCCATGAGCCTGGAAGTAGGCGAAGCCTCCTGGCGCGCGCTCCCCGAAGTGGCGGCGCAGGTGCCGGAGGATGAGCTGTCCGCCCAGCGTGGAGCCCTCCAGCACGTACGCGCAGCCGAGCGCCTCCGGGAGCTCGGACACGGAGGGCCGCCGGGCGCAGCGCGGGAGCCGCGAGAGCGAGGCCGCGTCGTGTCCCAGCGCGCGCAGGTCCTGCTCCAGCAGCGGCACCTTGCGCCGCTCGCGCATGCGCAGCGCGGGCAGCGCAGCGTCGAGCACCTCCGTCAGCGGCGCCTCCACGGGCGCCTGGAACCCGAGCACGGCCTCCAGGTGACGCCGGTAGTCGTCCGCCGTGAGGCCCGGCTCCAGCAGGCGCACGGAGGCCTCGGTGCATTCGTGATGCGAGCGGGTCTCCGTCTTGAGGCGCAGCAGGAGGGACACGGTGCGGCGAAGATGGCTCCGTCCGTGCGGGGAGGAAACGTCAAAAGCGCCCCTCATGCTCGCCGGGTCGACCCTCGGGATGCCGCGGCGGCGGCTTGTCAGGAAGCACGGAAGGCGTCCGACCGGGCCGCCATGAAAATCCTGTCACTCGACGAGGGCCCGCTTCGGACGTGGCCCTATCAATCCGCCTCGCCCCGGGGTCAGGCGGAGACGGTGTGGTTCCCGCTGCTGCGAGGCACGGTGGACGTGTTGCCGGACGAGGTCGCGGCGCTCCTGGTGCTCTCCGACCTGCAAGGCGTGGCGCCCCATGCGCTCCACGAAGGCGCCGTGGCGCTGCTCGGCGAGGTGCTCGCGGACGAGCTGGCCCTCATGGCGGAGCTGGGTGAGCTGCCACCTCCGAGCAACGTCGGCGTGGTGCTCGCTGGGGATTTGTACTCGTCGCCGCTGGCGAACGTCCGGGGCGCGTCAGGGGATGTCCGGTCCGTGTGGCGCGCCTTCGCGGAGCACTTCCGCTGGGTGGTGGGCGTCGCGGGCAACCACGACACGTTCGGTGGCGCACGGGAGCAGGAGCGCTTCCGTCAGCGGCCCGGCATCCACCTGCTCGACGGCGAGGTCGTGGACCTGGAGGGGCTGCGCGTCGGCGGCGTGGGCGGCATCATCGGCCACCCGGGCAAGCCGGGCCGCAGGGAGGAGGAGGCGTTCCTTCAAGTCCTCGGAGGCGTGCTGCGCGAGGACCCCGAGCTGCTGGTGCTGCACATGGGACCGGACGCACCGGACACGGGCGCGCGCGGCAGCCCCGTCATCCGCGAGCAGGTGCAGGCCCGAGGCGCGCTGGTGGTGTGCGGCCATGCCCACTGGGAGGTGCCGCTCGCGACGCTGCCCGGCGGCGTGCAGGTGCTGAACGTGGACAGCCGCGCGGTCCTGCTCGAGCGCGCGCGCTGACCGGAGGGCTCCACCCCCAGCATGGCGCTCAGCTCGCCTGCGCCGTGCCTCCCTCCGGGTCCTCGCCAGTCTCGGCGTCGTCCTCCAACGCGTCCACGCCACGCGGGATGCCATCCACGTAGGTGACGACGTTGCCCGGCATCGCCGGCACGCGCGGGCCTGGCGTCACCACGCCCGTGAGGTTGAGCGGGTCCACGCCGGAGAGCTGGACCTTCACGCCCGAGGGCGGCTGGCGCCGCACCGCGCGCGCCATGTCCACCGCCTCCGGCAGCGCGAACTGCTCGCCGACGAAGCCCGCGACGAAACGTCCGCCGCGCACCTCTCCGCGAGCCTCCATGCGCCGATACACGAAGAGCAGCTCCCGCCACGTGGGCGCCAGCGCCTCGCGCATCACCAAATCGCGCCAGACGATGCCGTAGCGCTGGAGGAACAGCCGCGCCAGCGAGTCCAGCACCTCGTCCTGCGACTTCGGCTCGGCGGGCGCCAGGAGGCTCCAGCGACCGGGGCCTCCGCGCTGCAACAGCTTCTGACGCTTGCGATGCGCGGGGCTCTGCAACACCCGCAGGTTCTGCACCGCGTCCGCGGTGACGAGCCCGCGCGCGACCAGCTCCCACAGCGCGTCCTCGATTTCGGCCGGGAGCCGCCGCGCCCGGGACACCAGGTCCTGGAAGAAGCACGCGCCGCGGCGCTCCAGCACGGCCACCACGTCCTTGGCGGGCACGCTCAGGTCCGCGGGCGTCCAGACGTCGCCGTCCGCCAGCACCGCGTGGGGACGCGCCGCCGCGAGCATCCACTCCAGGTCCTCTCGCAGCGCGAAGGTCAGCGGCGCGTTGCGGGTGGGCGACGCGCGCGAGCGGGTGGGCGCGGGCTGCGGCTCCGGCGGCGTCACGGGCGCGCCGCGACGCGGACCGGGCACCGGCTTCGCGTCCTTCATCGTCAACCGGCCCCAGGCCACCTCGCCCGCGTAGCAGGCGCGCTCCAGCATGTCCGGCGTGTAGCCGCGCATGCGCGCGGGGAGCAGGAAGCGCTCCCACGCGGAGGCCGGCGCCTCGTAGCCCTGGAGCAGCCGCACCGCCTTCACCAGCCCCGTGGAGCCTCGCAGCGCGTCCAGGTCCTCCATGTGGTGCCACCGGAAGAGGAAGCGCATGAAGTCCTGCGCGCTCAGCGGCTCGATTTCGCGCCGCAGCCGCCCCACCGTCATGCGGTGGATGCGCTGGAGCAGCCGCCGGTCGCACCACTCCAGGGGCGGCTTCTCGCCCTCCGCCAGCGGCACCTCCAACGGCCGGAAGTGGCCCCGCAGCACCGTGCCCTGCAGCTCGAGCTGGTGCATGGCCGCGTCGACCTCGTCCTCGGGCAGCACCGTCAGCCGGGCCAGCTCCGCGATGGTGGTGGGGCCCAGCATCTCCATGCGCCCGCGCACCACCTGGAGCACCGCCGCCTCGCGCTCCACCGGCCGGTCGTGCGCCAGCACCGGCAGCGGAGGCTGCGTCTCCACGCTGGGGAACAACACGCGCAGCGCGCTGCCCCGCTCCGCCGCCACGAGGAAGCGCCCCGTGGGCAACGTCAGCCAGGCCACCCGGCCCTGCGCGAACAGCGGCGTCTCCAGGCCGCGGGCGAACTCCGAGTCGCGCACCAGCACCCACTGCAACAACAGGTCATGCAGCTCGTCCGCGTCGCGCAGCGGCGGCGCGGCGTCCTCCACCACCGTGGCGATGGCGGAGGCATCCAGCGCGCCGAAGGCCGCCACGTCCTCGGCGGGCATGGCCCGGCGCAAGGCCACGTTGCGCACGCGGCGCTCCTCGGCGGGCGCGTCGTCGAGGAAGGTGTACGGCTGACTGTGGATCATCGCGTGGGCGAAGACGCTCGGCTCCGGCACGTCGCGGGCCTCCAGGCGGATGCGCCCGTCCCGCATGCGGCGCAGCACCTCGCGCAGGCCCTCGATGTCCATCGCCTCGTGCAGACAGTCGTCCATCGTCTGCTTCACGAGCGGGTGGTCCGGCAGCTCGATGTCCCCCCCGCCGTGGTTGTCCTGGCAGCCCACCTGCGCGGGGAAGACGGCGGCCAGCAGGTCCTCGCTGCGCGCGCGCTGGAGGTTGGGCGCCACGCGCTTGCCGCCCATCATCCGGTTGAGCGCGAGGGAGCGCGTGGCCACCCACCGGAAGCGCGTGCCGAACAGCGGCGACTGGAGCACCGCCTGCACCAGCACCTCCTCCACGTGCTCGGAGTGCAGGAAGTCGAAGATGTCCGCCAGCGGGAACGAGTGCTGCTCGCCCAGCGACAGGAGGATGCCGTCCTCCGTCGCCGCCGCCTGGAGCTCGAAATCGAACGAGCGGCAGAAGCGCTTGCGCAGCGCCATGCCCCACGCCCGGTTGATGCGGCTGCCGAAGGGCGCGTGGATGATGAGCTGCATGCCGCCGGACTCGTCGAAGAAGCGCTCGGCCACCACCATCGTCTGGCTGGGCACCGCGTCCAGCATCTTCCGGCCCAGCCGCAGGTAGCCGAGCAGCGCGTCCACCGCGGGCGGAGGCATGCGCAGCGCCTTCTCCAAGAAGGCCTGCGCGTCGTCCCGCGCGAGCAGCTCCTCGCGCAGCCGGCTCACCTGGACGGACAGCTCGTCGGTGCGGCCCGGGGCCTCGCCGCGCCAGAAGGGCACGTTGGGCGCGGCGCCCCGTGCGTCCTCCACCATCACCGTGCTGCCCATCACCCGCTGGATGCGCCACGCGGTGCTGCCCAGGAGGAAGACGTCTCCCGGCGAGGACTCCACCGCGAAGTCCTCGTCGAGCGAGCCGACCACCTTCCCCTCCGGCTCCGCCATCACGCTGAAGGTGAACGTGTCGGGGATGGCGCCGCCGTTGGTGAGAGCGGTGATGCGGACGCCCCGTCGCCCCTTGAGGCGCTGGTTCACCCGGTCCCGGTGCAGGTGGATGCCCGCGCGACCGCGCCGGTCGGCGATGCCCTCGGAGAGGACCTCCAGCACGCCCTGGTACTCCTCCCAGGTGAGGTCGCGGTACGGCCACGCCCGCTGGAAGAGGCTGAACAGGGCCCGCTCGTCCCACTCCTCGCATGCGCACGCGGCGACAACCTGCTGCGCCAGCACGTCGAGCGGCTTCTGCGGGATGCGCACCGCGTCCAGGTCGCCCTCGCGCACGGCGTTGAGGAGCGCGGCGCACTCCACCAGCTCGTCGCGCGTCATCGCGAAGAGGATGCCCTTGGAGATGGCCGACTTGTGGTGGCCCGCGCGGCCCACGCGCTGGAGCAGCACGGAGATGGCCTTCGTCGTCCCCAACTGCACGACGAGGTCCACGTTGCCCACGTCGATACCCAGCTCCAGCGACGCGGTGGCCACCATGGCCCGCAACTGTCCCGCCTTGAGCTTCTCCTCCGCGGCGAGGCGGATCTCCCGCGACATGCTCCCGTGGTGCGCGGCGACGAGCCCCTCGCCCAATCGCTCGCCCAGGTCGTGCGCCACGCGCTCGGCCATCTTCCGCGTGTTGACGAAGATGAGCGTGGTGCGGTGCTGGCCGGTCAGCGCCACCAGCCGGTCATAGACCTGGCCCCACATCTCGTGGCTGGCCACCGAGGACAGCTCCGCGTCCGGAATCTCCAGCGTCAAATCCCACGGGCGCAGGTGGCCCACCTCCACGCGGCGGCACTCCCGATGCGAGGCGCCCGTGAGGAAGCCCGCGATGGCGTCCAGCGGCTTCTGCGTCGCGGACAGGCCGATGAGCTGGGGCCGCACCTCGGTGAGCGCCTTGAGGCGCTCCATGGACAGCGTGAAGTGGCTGCCGCGCTTGTCGCGGGCCAGCGCGTGGATTTCGTCGACGATGACGGTGCGCACGCCCTTCAGCGTGGCGCGGGCGCGCTCGGCGGTGAGGTAGAGGTAGAAGGACTCCGGCGTGGTGATGAGGATGTGCGGCGGGCGGCGCACCATCTGCGCGCGCTCCGACGCGGGGGTGTCGCCGCTGCGCACCTGCACGCGCAGCTCTCCCGGGGTGTAGCCCTCCGCGCGGGCGCGGGTGAGCAGCTCCTCCAACGGCTGGAGCAGGTTCTTCTGCACGTCGTTGCCCAGCGCCTTGAGCGGCGACACGTAGAGCACCTGGGTGCGGTCCTCCAGCGTGCCCTCCAGCGCGAGCCGGAACAGCGCGTCGAGCGCCGCCAGGAACGCGGTGAGCGTCTTGCCGCTGCCCGTGGGCGCGGCGATGAGCACGTCATGCCCGGCCTGGATGAGGGGCCAGCCTTCGATCTGCGGACGTGTCGGCTCGCCCAGACGCTCCGCGAACCAGCGGCGGACCACGGGATGGAAGGTCGCCAGTGCCGGGTGGGCCGCCTGTTCGGTGGCGAAGTCGAGGCTGATCTGCGGAGCCATGCGCACCTCTACGGACGTCGAGCCTGAACACAGGTACAGGCGAACGTCAACGCACGCTCGGGCGACCCCAAACAGTGGCGCCTGGTGGGGCTCGCCTGGCGCCTCTCCGGACGGCCTGGCCAATCCCTCCACTAGGATGGAGCCCATGGACTCCCCCGCCCCGCCTGGAAGACACCACCCCTTCGTCCGGAGCGCCCTTCACGCCGGATGGCTCGCCCTGATGGGCCTGGGCATCAGTGGGTGCGCACCCTCGCTCACCGAGTCCACGGCGCGCGACGAGCGCGCACAGGCCACCGCGCCCCAGTCCCCTCGCGCGTCGTGCGTGGACGCCACGGTGCTCTTCATCCAGACCTGCCACCTCCTGGAAGGCGACGCCTGGGAGGACGCCGCGCGGAGCCTCGACCAGCTTCGGGAACTCGCTCCCCACGCCCCCGAAGTCCGTGTCCTCGCGAGCCTCCTGGAGCAGCGACGCCACGCGCCCGGCCAGTCGTGGCCCGACGCCTTCGTTCGCGCCTGGAAGCAGGCAGGCGCCCCCGACCTCCGCGAAGGCACCCTCCTCACGAAAGCCCCCGCCGAAAGCCTCGCCCCGGCTCGATGGACGGCGGCCTGGGAGCGAGCCCCCGATGTGGAGGCCCGCCTCGTCCTCGCGCTGAACGCCCCTCGGGAGCTTCCGGACGACACGTCTCGACAGTGGCTCGTCTCGCGCTTCGTGGACCTGCCGGGCCCGTACTTCCTGCGCGCGGCCGCCGAGCGCTTCCAGCGCCCAGAAGAGAAGCGAGTGCTGCACCCCCTCCTCCAGAAGCACAACGCCCCGCCTCGGGAGGAGATGCAGGTCTCCCTGCTGCTCCTGCTGGACCCAACGAAGCCGGACGCGCCCATCTCCCCCGCCGAGCTGTCCGAGCTGGAGCGCATCACCCGGCTGCCGGACTACCGGACCCTCTCACTGGCACGAGCCCATGCCGCGGCAACGCGGCTCCTGACCCGCGCCGGCCTCGAGCACCCCGCCCACGCCGCGTTCATGGTGGTCATCGGCGAGCTGTTGCTGGAAGCGCCCTCGCGATTGAGTCAGCGGGTCCGCGCCTCGGAGGCCACGCTCACGCCCTCGGACCGGGCCAGGCTGGGGCACGTCTTGTGGAACCTCGGCGAGCGCATGGCCGCCGAACCCACGCTCGTGGAGCGGATGGTCGGCTGGGGCAAGATGAAGGAGGGCGCCGGACTGCTCGATGACGCCGAGCGGATGGCTCGAGCGGATGGCGCGCGACAGCAGGGCCTCCGGGTCCTGCGCGCCTCCCAATCGCTGCGCGTCGACGACTGGCCTCTCGTCGCGCTCCAGCGGGAGTGGCTGGACGCGACCGTGGCCGACGAGTGGACCCACCTTTCCAGGCTCGTCACCCCGTGACGCCCGCTCAGCCGCCGTGCACGGGCGTCGCGTCCCCCACCGGCGCCGTCACCGTGCGCTGCCAGGTGAGGCGGAACGTGGCCGCCGTGCCGTCGAAGGCCACGGGCTGGATGTCCACCGTCCCCGCGCCGGCCGAGCGCATCGTCTCCGCGAGGAAGCCCGCGGCGAAGTACGGGTCGTCCGCCAGCACGTCCTTCATCCACAGCGTGGCGGCGCCTTCCGTGGACTCTTCCATGCGCACCTCGTTGAAGTTGTTCCCCGCCCTCACGTTGTAGGGCACCCGCTCCAGCGTGCGGCGCGGCCCCAGGCGCGTGACGAGCGCCAGGCTGGCGCGCCCCACCGCCGTCTGTCGGAAGCCCTGGAGGTAGCGCGCGCCCAGCGCCAGCCACGCCTCCTTCGGCGGCAGCGCCGGGAACACGTCCCGCACCGCCACCCGGAGGAACGCGCGCCACTGCTCCAGCGAATACGCCGGTCGCAGCGGCTCCGACAGGTCCAGCCCCACCGCCTTGAGGCGCTGGCGCCCCTCGCGGGTGAGATACGGGCCCAGGGCGCGCACGAAGAGCGCTTCCACGGACTGCGCGAAGATGAGCTTCTCGGGGGACATGACCAGTAGGTGGCAACGCCCCCCCGGAATGGCGACCCGGAGAACGGTGCGAACGTCAACCAGTCATCATCTCGGCAGGCGCAGGGTGAAGGTCGTCCCCTGGTGCGCCGAGGAGTCCGCTGTCACCTCGCCGCCGTGGGCGAGGAGGATTTGTCGGGTGATGTAGAGCCCCAGCCCCAGTCCGGAGGGGGGTCCCACCTCGGTCTGCACGGCGCGCGAGCCCCGACGCCACGCGGAGAACACGTGCCGCAGCTCGTCGGCCGGAATCGGCGGACCCACGTTGTGGATGTTCAACACCACCTCCCGCGCCGTCCCCTCCCCCCACAGCCGCACCGCCGAGTCCGCCGGGCTGTACTTCAGCGCGTTCACCAGCAGGTTGCTGAACGCCTGCTCCAGCCGATCCATGTCCCACGCCCCGCGCCCGTCACCCACCACCTCCAGCGTCAGCACGCGCCCGGGGTGGCTCGCGCGCATCTCCTCCACGGCCCGCCGCGCCACGTCGAACACGTCGCACGCGTCCCGCACCACCGGCACGCCGCCGCCCAGACGCGAGCGGGCGAAGTCCAGGAGCTGGCGGATCATCCGGTCCATGCGCTCGGCGCTGGTGAGGATGCGCGTGGTGAGCGCCGCCTGCCGCTCGTCCAGGCCTCCCTTGCGCTTGAGCTGCTGCGCGGACATGGACAGCGCGTTGAGCGGATTGCGCAGGTCGTGCCCGAGCATGCCGATGAACTGCTCGCGGAACTCCTCCGCGCTGCGCTCCTCGGAGATGTCGCGGGACCAGGCCATCAACGCCGCCACGCGCCCGTCCGGCTCCAGCGCCGGGGACAGCGTGTAGTCGAAGTGCCGGAGCCCCTTCTCGCCGGGCAGGGAGATGGTGCCGCGCTGCACCTGGCCGGTGCTCAGCGCCTGCTCCACCGCGCGCGCATAGGGCGCCAGCGCGGGGTCCATCGCCTCGCGCTCCGCCAACGTCGCGCCCGGCTGGTGCAGGCCCTGGTCTCCCCGCGCCTCGTGGGCCGCGTGGTTGGCGAACAGCAACCGCCCCGTCGCGTCGTAGAGCGCGATGGGGTCCGCGGCGGACGACATCGCCAGCTCCAGGAGCCGGCGCTGGCGCTCCACCTCGCGCGACAGCGTGAGGACCTCGTGCTCGGCCCGCCGCAGCCGCAGGAGCGCGTGCACCTGGGCCACCAGCTCCTCCGGGTCCGCCGGCGCCACCAGGTAGCCATCCGCGCCATGCGCCAGGCCCTCCGCCCGGTCGCCCGGCCCCACGGCCTGTGCGGACAGGTGCAGCACGAGGACACCTCGCGTGCGCGGCGACGTCTTCAGCAGCCGACAGACCTCCAGCCCGCTGACGTCCGGCAACCGCACGTCGAGGATGACCAGGTCCGTCTGCTCGTCCGCCAGCGCCAGCGTCTCCCGGCCGGAGCCCGCCTCCACCACGTCGAAGCCCGCGAGCCGCAGCACGCGAGACGTCAGATAGCGACTGGCGACGTCATCGTTGACGTTGAGGATTCGCGGGGGCGGAGAACTCATGACGGGCCGGACCCTCTTCGTACCCGTGACTCACGCGTTGCGCCACCTTCATCCACTGACACGCGCCCCCTCAGGGGGCAGACAGACAGCCAGTGGAACCGGCGCCGGGATGGGGCTTCAGGACGCTCCCGGAACCGGACGATTCGCGATAGGGAGGGCCCATGCGTCCTCCCTGTCGTCCGCTGCCCGCGGATGGCCGCTTCCTGCAGGCCATCGCCCCTACGCCTCTCGTGCCCGTCCGACTGGACCCGGAGGGGCCCACCATCTGGTGCAAGCTGGAGTTCCTCAACCCCAGCGGCTCCACCAAGGACCGCATCGCGCGGTACATGCTGGAGAAGGCCTGGCGGCTGGGAGAGCTGTGCCCGGGCGGTGAGGTGGTGGAGGCCTCGAGCGGGTCCACCAGCATCGCCCTGGCGCTGGCCAGCGCGCAGATGGGGGTGCGCTTCACCGCGGTGATGCCGGAGGGTGTCACCGACGAGCGCGTGCTCACCATCCGCGCCTACGGGGGCGACGTCGTGCTCGTGCCCCGCTCCGAGGGCATGCGCGGCACCATCCAGAAGGCGGAGGAGCTGACGCGCGAGCGCAAGGCGTTCGCCCCCCGCCAGTTCGAGAACCCGGACAACGCCGAGGCGCACCGGGTGTGGACGGGACAGGAGATCCTCTCCCAGATTCCGGGCGGCCTCGTGCACGGCGTCGTCAGCGGCGTGGGCACCGGCGGCACCGTGGTGGGCCTGTACCAGGCGTTCGCGGAGGCCGGCTGTCCGGTGACGGCGTTCATCGCGCGCCCCATCGCGGGCCTGGGCTGCGACATCGAATGCTGCAGCTTCAGCCCCCGCGTGCCGGGCGTGGTGGACGGCATGTCGAAGCTGTACCGCGAGGCGGACATGCCGGGCCGCGTGGAGCTGGACGTGTCGGACGACGCCGCGATGAACACCGCGCGCGCGCTCATCCGCCGGGGCTTCCCGGTGGGCCCGTCCTCGGGGCTCAACTACGTGGCCGCCGTGGAGGCGGCGAAGCGGCTGGGCCCCGGCGCCCAGGTGGTGACGGTGTTCCCCGACCGCATGGAGCGCTACTTCTCCACCGAGCTCATCCAGCCCCGCCCCGTGCCCGCTCGCGGCGCGGCGTAGGGCCCCTCACGCGTCGACCTTCCGGGCAAGCCGGGCACCGGTACTTCACGGATGACGGGCCTCCGGGTGCACGGTGTCCGGAGGCATGCTAGAAGCCCCTCCCGTGCTGCTGCGCATCTGGCTGTGCCTCAGCCTGCTGCTGTTCGCTCCGACGGGAGGTGGCCTGCTCACGGTCATCGCCGGCGCGACGGACACCGTGTGCACGCAGCAATGCCAGGACGATGACGAGCAGGGGAAGTGCGCCCCGGACTGCGCGGACTGCACCTGCTGCGGTCACGTGCGCTCCGTCGCCGCGCCCACGACCCCGCCCCTGATGCTGACGGACGATGCTCGACGCGCGCCCGTCGCGTACGACGAGGACACCCCGCCTTCGGTCGACACGGACGACATCCTCCACGTCCCCATAGCGCTCCTCGCGTAGGCCCCAGCTCCCTCTTCTTCGCGAGTGACTCCAGGCGAGACGTGGTTCGCGCACAGCGCGCGCGAACACGCCCCGGCGCGACGCTCGCATCCCTTTCGCGAGGTCATCTTCCGTGTTCCATCCTTCCGCGACGGCGGCCCTCGGGCTCGCCGCCGTCCTCCTCTGGCCATGTGCGGGCATGGCCGCATCCGAGTTGTCCTTCCAGGAAGCCCTGGCCCTGGCCCGCCAGCGCGCCCCCGCGCTGCTGGATGCCGCGGGCCGCGTCGCGGAGGCGGAGGGCGCCGTCGCGGGCGCCGCGCCCCTCCTGCGCGAGAACCCGACCCTCAGCGCCGAGGTGGGCCCCCGCTCCGTCGAGAACGGGGCGCGGCGGGGCGTGCAGTACGCCTTCGGGCTCGTCCAACCCTTCGAGCTGGGCGGCAAGCAGGGCGCCCGGAGGGAGGCGGCGCGCGCGGGTCTGGCGAAGCAGGGCGCGGACCGGCTCGACACGGAGCGCCAGGTGCTGGGCGACGTGGGCGAGGCCTTCCTGCGGGCCGTGTATGCCCGGGAGTTCACCCGGCTGATGCAACGGACCGAGGAGACCGCGCGCGAGCTGTCCCGGTCCACGCGGCAGCGCTTCGATGCCGGTGACGTGCCCGTGGTGGACGCCAACGTCGCGCGGGTGGCGCTGGCGCGCGCCCAGGCGGCCGTCGTCGCGGCCCGGGGCGAGGAGGCCGCGCTGCTGGACGAGCTGCGCGCGCGACTCGGCATCCCCGCCGGGGAGCCGCTCGCGGTGCGTGGCGTCATGACGGAGCTCGCGGCGCTGCCGGTGCCCGCCGCCACCGACGTCGCGGAGCGCGCGGACCTCGTCGCCCTGGAGGCGGAGCTGGCGCAGGCCGAGGCCGAGCTGCGCCTGGGCCGGAGCGAGCGGCTGCCCGACCTGAGCGTGGGCGTCCGCTACGAGCAGGAGGTGGACGAGTCCGCGCTGCTGGGCACGCTCAGCCTTCCCCTGCCCCTCTTCTCCCGGGGACAGGAAGCCCGCGTGGCGGGCACGGCGCGCGTGAACCGACTGCGCACCGCGCTGGAGGCCGCGCGCCGCACGCGCGACCTCCAGGTCCAGGCGGCGACGACGCGGGACCGCCAGCGCCACGAGGCGATGGAGCTGCTGGAGCGCGACGCCGGGCCGCTGCTCGACGAGAACGAGACGCTCGCGCGCAAATCCTATGAAGCCGGGGAGATGGACCTCGCGGGGCTCCTCCTCGTCCGCCGTGAAACCCTCGAGACGCGCGTGGCGCTGCTCGACAGCCACCTCGACGCCGCGCTCGCCCGCGTGCGGCTCGCCGTCGAGCTGGGAGTCCTTCCATGAGAACCGCCACCACCGTCCTCGCCACCCTCCTCCTCCTGTCCGCGTGTCGGAAGGAGAAGGCCGAACACGCCGACGAGCACGGGCACGACGAGGCCTCCGAGCAGAAGGGGCACGACGAGGGCCACGACGCCTCCCATGTCCACATCGCCCCGGAGATGCTGCGCGACCTGCGCGTCACCACCACCCCCGCGTCCGCGCGGCCGGGCGGCGACAGCGTCACCGCGCTGGGCGAGCTGACCTTCAGCGAGGACGCCTACGCGGAGGTCGCCGCGCCCATCCCCGCGCGGGTGGGCGCCGTCTACGTCACCACCGGCCAGCAGGTGAAGGAAGGCGAGAAGCTGGCCGAGCTGCACAGCCCCGAGCTGGGCAAGGCGCGCGCGGCGCTCCAGGCCGCGTCCGCCCGCGCCGGCGTCGCGCGCCAGGGGGTCGAGCGCAAGCGCGCCCTCGCCGCCGAGCGCATCGTCGCCCAGAAGGACGTTCAGGCCGCGGAGGTGGAGGCCGCCGCCGCGGAGGCGGAGCTGGCGGGCGCCCGCGCGGAGCTGGCCGCGCTGGGCGGCGGCGAGGACACGTCCCGAGCAGGCGCGGGCTTCGTCCTGCGCGCCCCCCTCCACGGCACCATCATCGAGCGCGACGCGCGCATGGGGCAGATGGCCGACCCGAGCAAGCCCCTGTTCCGCGTGGGCGACCTGGGCTCGCTGTGGCTCATCGTCCACGCCTTCGAGCGCGACGCCGTGCGCATCCAGCCCCAGGCCGAGGCGCGCGTCACCTTCGCCGCGTTCCCCGGCCGCGAGTTCTCCGCGCGCGTGGGCCACGTGGGCCAGCGCGTGGACGCGGCCTCGCGCACCATCTCCGTGCGCCTGGTGCTCGAGAACCGCGACGGCCTGCTCAAGCCGGGCATGTCCGCCACCGCCTCCATCCCGCTGGGCGGGACGGACGGCACCATCACCACCGTCCCCGCCGCGGCGCTCCAGCGCCTGGAGAACGGCTGGGTGGCCTTCCTGCCCACGGGCGAGCGCGGCTCGTTCGAGCGGCGCGAGGTGGGCCGGGGCCGCACGCTCGGCGACCACGTGGAGGTGCTCTCCGGCTTGAAGGTCGGCGAGCAGGTGGTGGTCGACGGCGCCTTCCTCCTCAAGGCCGAAGTCGAGAAGTCCGCGGGCGGAGGGGACGACCATGGCCACTGACACGACCTCGTCGTCGCTCGTCGGTCGCATCCTGCGCACGTCCTTCTCCCGGCCGGGCCTCACCGTCGTACTCGCCCTGGCGCTCTCCGCCTTCGGCGCGGTGGCGCTCCACGGCCTGCGCCGCGACGTCTTCCCGGACCTGTCCGCGCCCATCTTCAACGTCATCGTCCAGAACCCGGCCATGGGCGCCGAGGAGCTGGAGACGGCGGTGGCCATGCCCATGGAGGTGGCGCTCGCGGGCCTGCCGGACGTGCGCCGCATCCGCTCGACGTCGCAGCTGGGCGTCACCCAGGTGACGGTGGAGTTCGAGCCGGACGCGGACTACTTCCGCAGCCGTCAGTACGTCGCCGAGCGCGTGTCCCAGGCCCAGGGCGAGCTGCCCCCGGGCACGGACGCGCCGCTCGTCTCCAGCCTCACCGGCCGCCTCAACGAGGTCTTCGAGTTCACGCTGGAGGCGGAGCCCGGCTCGGCGGACCTGATGACCTTGCGCGACCTGGCCGAGTTCGAGGTGAAGAACCGGCTGCTCGCCGTGCCCGGCGTGGCCGGCGTCGAGCGGCTCGGTGGATACCTGCGCCAGTTCCAGGTGCTGCTGGACCCGGACCAGATGGTGGCGCGCGGCATCACCCTGGACGAGGTGGAGCACGCGCTGGACGGCGCCAACCTCAACACCTCCGGCGGCTTCGTGGTGCAGGGGCCCATGGAGTGGTCGGTGCGCGCCGTGGGCCGCGCGCAGACGGTGGAGGACCTGAGCAGCACGGTGGTCGCCCTGCGCGACGACACGCCCGTGCTGCTGGGCGACGTGGCCGACGTGCGCGAAGCCCCCGCCCTGCGCCGGGGCATCGCCCACCGCCTCAAGGGCGAGGTGGTGAGCTGCCGCGTCATCAAGCAGTTCGGCGCGGACACACAGAAGGTGGCCCAGGGCGTGCGCGAGGCGCTCACGGAGCTGGACCAGTCCATGCCCAAGGGCGTCCAGCTCCGCGTCGTCTACGACCAGTCGGAGCTGGTGGACGCGGCGCTGGGCGGCGTCAGCCGCGCCATCCTCCTGGGCGCGCTGCTCGTGGTGCTGGTGCTCTTCGTCCTCCTGGGCGACTGGCGCGCCGCGCTCATCGTCACGCTCACCCTGCCCCTGTCGCTGGCGCTGGCGGGCATCCTCCTGAAGGTCGCGGGCATCGGCATCAACACGATGACGCTGGGAGGATTGGCCATCGCCGTGGGCCTCCTGGTGGACGCGGCCATCATCGTCACCGAGAACATCATCCACGACCTGCGCGAGGGGAAGGGCCGCAGGTCCGTGCGGGAGGAGGCGCTCGCCGCGTCGCTGGAGGTGGGGCGCCCCATCGCCTTCGCCACCCTCATCGTCGTGGCCGTCTTCATCCCGCTGTTCGCGATGACGGGCATCGAGGGCCGCATGTACCAGCCGCTCGCCGCCGCCGTGGTGGCGTGCCTGGCGGCGTCACTGGCGCTGGCGCTCACGCTCGTGCCCGTGGCGTCCGCCCTGCTGCTGCGCGCCCCGCGTCCGGACCAACCGGAGGACGTGTGGCTCATCCGCAAGGTGAAGGGCGCCTACGCGCCGCTGCTCGACGCGTGCATGCGCAGGGCGGGGCTGGTGCGGCTGGTGGCGCTCGCCATCACCGTGCCCGCGCTGGGGCTGGCCTTCGCGGTGGGCAGCGACTTCATGCCCCGCCTGGACGAGGGCGCCTTCCTCCTCCAGACGGTGCTCCCCCCCGAGGCGTCGCTGGAGGAGGTGGACCGCCTCAACCACCTGGTGGAGGACGTGCTGCTGGGCTTCCCGGAGGTGGACGACGTCGTGCGCCGCACCGGCCGCGCCGAGCGCACCGAGGACCCGATGCCGCACACCATCTCCGACGTGCTCGTGGTCCTCGAGAAGGACCGGGGACGGAGCCTGGAGAAGCTCGAGTCGGACATGCGCGCGGCGGTGGCGAAGGTGCCGGGCGTCACCGCGCTGTTCACCACGCCGCTGGGCATGCGCATCGACGAGGGCCTGGGCGGCAGCCCTGCGGACATCTCCGTGCGCATCTTCGGCCCAGAGCTGGAGACGCTCGCGGGGCTGGGCGAGAAGGCGCGCGACCTCATCTCCCAGGTGGACGGCGTGGAGGACCTGCGCGTGGAGAAGCTCAGCGGCCTGCCCCAGTTGCGCATCACCGTGAACCGCGCCGCGGTGGCGCGCGTGGGGCTGACGCCCGGCGACGTCATCCGCGCGGTGCGCGTGGGCCTGGTGGGCGAGGAGTCCTCGCAGGTGTGGAAGGGCCAGCGGCGGCACGACCTGGTGTTGCGGCTGGCGGACCACAAGCGCGGCGACCTCCAGGCGCTGCGCAACCTGCTGGTGGACGGACACGACGGCTCGCGCATCCCCCTGAGCCAGTTGGCGGACATCGAGGAGACCTTCGGCGCGGGCAGCGTGCGGCGCGAGGCCGGCAGCCGGAGGCTCGCGGTGGAGGCGAGCGTCTCCGGCAGGGACCTGGGCAGCACCGCCGAGGAGATCCGCAAGCGCCTGGCGACGGACCTGAAGCTGCCCACCGGCTACTTCGTCGACGTGGGCGGACGCGTGGAGAGCCAGCAGCGCGCCGCGCAGTCGCTGACGATGGCCATCGCCGTCGCCATCCTCGCGGTGTTCATCCTGCTGTACCTCGCGCTCGACTCCGTGGCCGAGGCGCTCGTCATCCTCGCCACCCTCCCCGACGCCTTCGTGGGCGGCATCCTCGCGCTGCTCATCGCCGGGGAGACGTGGAATGTCTCCAGCCTCGTCGGCCTCATCGGCCTGTTCGGCATCGCGGTGCAGAACGGCCTGGTGCTCGTGTCACAGACCAAGGACCTGCTCGCGCGGGGCCATTCGTTCGACGACGCAGTGCGTGAGGCGAGCCTGGGTCGCGTACGTCCCAAGCTGATGACCGCGGGCACCGCCATCCTCGGCCTGTTGCCCCTGCTCGTGCTGCCGCTGCACGGCACCGAAATCGAGCGTCCGCTCGCCGTCGTCATGGTCGGCGGTCTCGTGACATCGACACTTTTCACCCTGCTTGTGTTGCCGACCTTTTACGCATTCGTTCATGGCGTCAGAGCGCGGATCAGGCAGAAGTGGGCCACCCGGGGTGCTCCAACACCCTGAAAAGTGAGAAAGGTGCTCCAGGGCTTGGGTCGGCAACTTCCGACCTGGAGCACCGATAATCCCGGGTATTTCGTACTTACCTATCCCAAGGGATGGCCATGAGCGTTCGACTTCCCTCTTCCACGACCACTCCCCGCCTGACCGCGACCAAGACGACGAAGGCCGCGGCGGCCACGACCGTCACCGCGCCTCCCGCGGGGCTCAGCAAGGGCGACACCGGCCCCAAGGTGAAGCAGCTCCAGGACGCGCTGGTGAAGCTGGGCTACCTGACGAAGGCGCAGGCCGCGACGGGCCCGGGGACGTTCGGCGCGCAGACCGAAGCGGCGGTGAAGAAGTTCCAGGCGGACAAGAAGCTGCCGACGACGGGCTACTACGGGGACCAGACGTACGCGGCGCTGAAGAAGGCGCTGTCCGGCACGACGACGCCTCCCACGCAGCCGCCGGGCAAGTTCGACAAGCCGGCCGTCGTCAGCGCGCCCTCGCCGAACTACGACGAGCGCGAGGGCACGGACATCGACACCATCGTCCTGCACCACACGGCGTCCAACGACGGCAAGGCCGACCTGTCGTGGATGCGCAACCCGAAGAGCGAGGTCTCCGCGCACTACATGGTGGACCGCGACGGGAAGATCTACCAGCTCGTGGGTGACGACAAGCGCGCGTGGCACGCGGGCAAGAGCGAGCTGCACGGCGTTCCGACGGACGTGAACGCGCGCTCCATCGGCATCGAGATCGTCAACGACGGCAGCGGCAAGACGGCCTTCACGGAGGCGCAGTACAAGGCGCTGACGCAGCTCACCGGCTACCTGATGCAGAAGTACGACGTGCCGGCGAAGAACCTGGTGGGCCACGCGGACGTCGCGGTGCCCAAGGGCCGCAAGAACGACCCCGCGCCGAACTTCGACTGGAACCGGCTGCGCAAGGGCATCGGCATCTCCTGAGCCTGAGCCGAGCCGTCACGCGACGAAGGCGTGGCGCGGGTCGAGTGCCTGGACCCGGCGCTCCCCGCGCTACGTGTTTCGAGGCGGAGCGCGCCCGCCAATCACCTGGAAGCGCTCGTAGGCACGCAGCAGCGTCTCCAGGTGCTCGGGGACATCCAGGTCCAGCGGCGCCTGCGTGAGCTGGACCACCCACCCATCCGTCGCCGTGCGCCTGGACCGCGAAAGCCACTCCGCGTCCCGCGTCGCGTCCGGGAACCCGAGCGCCCTCGCCGTGGCCGCGGACCAGAAGTTGATCCACCCGAGGTGGTGGGGAATCACCGGCGAGGTGAGGTCGTCGGCGCGAAGGAGCCTTGGCAGCCCCAAGGGAACTGGACTGGAGCGACCGCGCTGCGAGGCAATCACCTCGGCCGCACGCGATGGAGTCGCATGCGCCCAGAACGCACGGGCTGCCTCGGAGAGGCCCTCGACCACATCCATCACCCGATGGATGTTCGCGGGCGGCAATGAGAGCTCCGCATGGAGCTGGAGTTGAGGTTGTCCACCGAGGGACGCCGCCGCAGGCTTCTCCCAGCCCGAGAGCGTCACAGGGCGGTCTTCATCTCCATTGCAGAGGAGCGGGAATGCCCCGTCCACCAACCGCTCCATCAGCCAGGCATCACGCCCTGATAGAGGTCGAAGAGCACCCTCATCGGAGACCTCCCAATCCAGCCGCACTCCGGGAATCGAAGCCTCCACCGCATGGACGAGCTTCAGGACCCGCCCATCCCCACGAACGAGCGTGGGAGCGAAGCCGACGAAGACGAGTGTTGTCCGACTGGAATCCATCTCAGCACCCAGTGACCACGATATCGAGGTCGGCGTCCAGGACGAGGAGCGCGGCACGGTGGGCTTCGCTGCTGACGCCTACCCGGAAGCCATAGCCACACCCCAGCGCGATCGCGCGCTCCCGCTGCAGCTCCGGGACCTGGGTGTCCACCACCTTGGCGCGAAGGAATCGGGAGTACCCATCGAACCGGTCGGTCTTGATCTCCCACAGCACGTTCGCGCCGACCTGGAGGGCATCGAAGCGCTTGCCGTGGACGAGCACATCCTTCCCGGGGAACCGGTTCGGAGGGAACGCATCCGCGCACCGGTCATGCACGGCATCACCCCCACTGTGCGGCACCCATTGGAGCGCGCATTCAGGACGGCGCGACGCCTCCACCGGCGGCGGCGGGTTCGTGCGCGCGCCCTGTCCATCTCTCGCGGGCCGGGGCTCGGGCTCCTCCGAGGAGGCCGCCATCCCATCACCCTCTCGTACCACCGAGGGCTGCTTCGTCGCGGACTCCGGATGGATCACCAGCGGGACGGGAGGCGCCAGTCCAATGGGTGCTGGCAGCACGATCGGCTTCGGCGCGACGAGTGGCCCCAAAGGAATCGCGATCTGATCTCGCGGCGCCGAGGATGAACACCCACCGAGCAGCCACAGCCATGCGACGACCTGTCCCGACCGCATTCGTCCCCCAGCGCCTGGGTGCCTCGTCGGGAACATCGCACACGTTCACGCGGGGGGTGTCGCCACGGCTCGGCCCCGGCCCCCGTGCGCCCCTGAACACCTCCGCGCCGCTCGTCCCATCACAGTGTGATGACCTCGGTTACACCCAGGGCGCCCACTCCCGGGGGAACGTGAAGCCCGTTCCCTCGTGGGTTCGCGGGGTTGGAGGCCATTGCGCCCTGGCGCGGGGCTTGCTCAACAGCCACGCGTCTCGAGGGCCACCCTCACGGCCCCCCTTTCGAGGTCCACCATGCGTTCCCTCCCCTGTGTCCTCGCGAGCCTCTTCACGCTCGCGGCCTGCGCCTCCGAGCCGAAGCGCCTCCCTCCCGCCCTGGACCCGTCGAGCCCCGAGGCCCCCGAGGCCCCCGAGGCCCCGCTCGCCGCCCTCCCGAGCACCCTCGCCTCCGCGGACTCGCACGCGCATCACGATGCCGCCTCCGAGCCCTCGACCCAGAAGGGCGACGACGCGGGCACGACCGTCTACACCTGCCCCATGGACCCCGAGGTCCGCTCGAGCACCGAGGGCCGCTGCCCCAAGTGCGGCATGAAGCTGGTGCCCGAGAAGAAGCCCCAGACGCCCCCCACGGGCCACGAGCAGCACGGCGGACACGGAGCCCACCCGTGAGACCACTCGCCCTCGCCGGCATGGCCCTGCTCGCCAGCGGCTGCGCCACCATCCAGAAGGAACGCGGCCACGCGGAGGTCGCCGCGCTCGTCGAGGAGCGCATCGGCCGCAAGACGCGCTGGAACCAGGGCACGCCCGAGGACGCGGAGGTCTCCCGCCACCTCGACACGCTGCTCGCGGACGACCTCTCCTCCGACCACGCGGTGGAGGTGGCCCTGCTCAACAACCCCGCGCTCCAGGCCACCTACGAGGACCTGGGCGTGTCCCAGGCCGACATGGTCCAGGCCGGCCTGCTCACCAACCCCACCCTCAGCGGCAGCATCGGCTTCCCCATCTCCAACGAGGGCGTCAGCGAGACGGAGTTCTCCCTGGTGCAGGAGTTCGTGGACCTCTTCACCCTGCCCCTGCGCAAGCGCGTGGCGAAGGAGCAGTTCATCGCCGACACGCTGCGCGTCGCGCACGAGGCCCTCGCCACCGCCGCCGAGGTGCGCAAGACGTACAGCCAGGTCCAGGCCCGCCAGCAGCTCGTCGAGCTGCGCCGCATGGTCCTCGTGGCCGCCGACTCCGCCGCCGAGCTGGCCACGCTCCAGTTCGGCGCGGGCAACATCACCGAGCTGGAGCTCGCCAACGAGCGCGCCGCCGCAGAGGAGGCCCGGCTCGACCTGGCCCAGGAGGAGCTGGCGCTCGTCGAGGACCGCGAACACCTCACCCGGCTGCTCGGACTGTGGGGACCACGCACGCAGTGGTCCATCACCCAGAAGCTCCCCGCGCCGCCCGACGAGGAGGTCCCGCTGGAGCACCTGGAGTCGCTCGCCATCCGCCAGCGGCTCGACATCGACGCGGCCCGCAAGCAGGTGGAGCTGCTGTGGAACGCGCTCGAGCTGAGCCGCAGCACGCGCTTCTTCGGCCGGGTCGAGGTGGGCGTCCACACGCACCGCGACGCCAACGGCCCCCGCCTGTTCGGCCCCACGCTGTCGCTCGACCTGCCCATCTTCGACCAGCGGCAGGCCGTCATCGCAAAGCTGGAGGCCCAGCATCGCCAGGGCGAGCGCCGCCTCACCGAGCTGTCCGTCAATGCCCGCTCGGAGGTACGCGCCGCGCGCGCGCGCCTGCTCACGCTCCGCGGCGTCGCCGAGCGCTACCGCCACGTCGTCCTCCCCCTGCGCGAGAAGGTCCTCTCGCAGACGCAGCTCCAGTACAACGCCATGCAGTTGGGCCTCTACGTGCTGCTCGAGGCGAAGCGCTCGCAGGTGACGGCGTGGCGCGCGTACATCGAAGCCGTCCGCGACTACTGGATGGCGCGCGCCGACCTGGAGCGGCTCGTCGGCGGCCGGCTCCCCTCCACCTCCGCCGAGACCGACACGGCTCCCGCCCTCCCCGCGGCCCCCGCGCCCACCACCGACCACGCGTCTCATCCCGGGCACGGCCCAGGAGTCTCCCCATGAGCCACCCCACCCATGACCCCGACACCCGGACGACCGAAGCACAGGAGCCCTCGACCGCTGCGGAGCACTCCGGCGCGATGAGCCGTCGCAGCATGCTCGCCACCGCGGGCGCCACGCTCGCGGGCGGTGCGTTGCTGCTGCGCGGCGGGGCCGCCCAGGCACAGCCCCAGCCGACGACGACACCTCGGCCGGTCGCCAGGAGCACCACGCGCAAGGACTGGCTCCCGCCCGGGATGCCGGGTCGCGACTACCAGCCGGTCATCGTCCCCAACGGCGCGAAGATGCCGTGGAAGGTGGTCGACGGCGTGAAGGTGTTCCACATGGTCGCCGAGGAGGTGGAGCACGAGTTCGCTCCGGGCCTGAAGGCCACCTGCTGGGGCTACAACGGCCACGTGCACGGCCCCGCCATCGAGGTGGTGGAGGGCGACCGCGTCCGCTTCTACGTCACCAACCGGCTGCCCGCGCCCACCACCGTCCACTGGCACGGGCTCATCCTGCCCAGCGGCATGGACGGCGTGGGCGGGCTCAACCAGAAGTCGATTCCGCCGGGGGAGACGTACCGCTACGAGTTCACCATCCGGCAGACCGGCACCGGCATGTACCACTCGCACCACGACGAGATGACGCAGATGGCGCTCGGCATGGTGGGGCTGTTCATCATGCACCCGCGCCGTCCGGTGGGCCCGCGCGTGGACCGCGACTTCGCGCTCATGCTGCACGAGTGGCGCATCGACCCGGGTGCGAAGCGTCCGGACCCGAACGAGATGACGGACTTCAACATCCTCACCTTCAACGCGAAGGCGTTCCCGGGCACCGAGCCGCTCGTGGTCCGCAAGGGGGACCGGGTGCGCATCCGCCTGGGCAACCTGAGCGCGATGGACCATCACCCCATCCACCTGCACGGCTTCCACTTCCGCGTGACCGAGACGGACGCGGGCCGCATCCCCGAGTCCGCGCAGCTCCCGGAGACCACCGTCCTCGTGCCCGTGGGTAGCACGCGCACGTTCGAGTTCGTCGCGGATGCCCCCGGCGACTGGGCCATGCACTGCCACATGACCCACCACGTGATGAACCAGATGGGCCACGAGCTGCCCAACCTCATCGGCGTGAAGCCGGGCGACCTGGACGCGAAGGTCCGCACGCTCCTGCCCGGCTACATGACCATGGGCCAGGAGGGCATGGGCGACATGGGGGACATGGGCATGGCGATGCCCGACAACTCCATCCCCATGACGGGGGCGAACGGGAAGTACGGCTACATCACCATGGGCGGCATGTTCACCATCCTCAAGGTGCGCGACCGGCTCGACGGCGAGGGCGACCCGGGCTGGTACGAGCCGCCGCCGGGGACGCTCGCGATGGAGGCCAGTCCCGATGAGCTGCGCCAGGACGGCATCGACGTGAAGTCCCCGCCCCGAGGCGAGCCCGGCTCACCGATGAGCACCCGCCGAGGCTGAGGCCCCTCATCGCGCCGGCTCCTCTCGACAGGGGGCCGGCCGCGAGGAGGCGGCGTCAACACACGCGCGTCATCACTTCAGTCGTCCGCAAGGCGTACGACACGGATGGACACGCGGCGCGGAGCACCCCTGCGCGTCGCGCCTGGGGACATCACCGTGAAGGCCCGGCTCAGGTGCGCATCTTCAACCGCGTCTCGTGCACGGCGTCGCCGACGGCGCCGGGCTTCTCCTTCTCGGCGGCGCGCAGCAGCCGCAGGATGCCGGGGCCGAGGACGTCGATCTCCGTGGACGCGTACTGCTCCGTGCCGAAGCGACGGATGGTCTCCGTCTGCGTCCGGAGGATGCGCGCGTCCTGGCTGAAGATGTGGAGCGCCACGGGCATCGCGACCGGGAGCACCGCCCGCAGGAGCCAGCGCGGCAGCGGCAGCCGGAAGGTCACCACCGCGTAGACCATCGTGTCGAAGTCGGACACGGGGGTCATCACCGAGGTGACCAGGATGTGGCTCCCCTCGCCAATCCGATACTCCACCTGCGCGATGGACGGCATCAGGAAGCGGTCGAAGTGCTGCACCACGCCGCCGCCCGGAGCCAGCAGCCGGCCCACCACGCCGCTGGGACGCGGCTCACCGATGTACTCGGCCTCCACGCGGTCCGCGCTGCGGCGCACGACGACTTCGATCTCGTTGCGCTTCTCCTCCGTGCGGAACAGGCCTCCATGCAGATAGGCCGTGTGCGGCACGTCCAGCGTGTTCTCCAGCGTGGCGTGCAGCGTCCCGGGCGCGCGGAGGACGCGACGCACCGTGGTGTACTCGCGCGCCTCGAGCAGCGGAAAGCGATAGGGCTCCGTCGTCGGCTCCACACCCGGCGTCGAGTAGACCCAGATGAAGCCATCCTGCTCGCGCGTCGCATGGGATGTCGCGCAGCGGGACCGGGCGCCAGGCTCGCCGAGGAACCCTGGGATGGCCCGACACTGGCCCCCCGTGTCGAAGCGCCAGCCGTGGTAACCGCACTGCAACTGTCCCTCCTTCACGCGCCCCAGCGACAGCGGCACGTTGCGGTGAGGACAGCGGTCCACCAGCGCCCCGGGCTTGCCGCCCTCGCCCCGGAAGAGCACGAGCGGCGTGCCCTGGAGCGTGCGCGCCAGCGGCTTGCTCCCCAACTCGCTGGACGCGCAGAGGATGAACCAGGCGTTCGGCAGGTGGACGACGGAGACATGTCCAGAGGACGCCCCGGGGGTGCGCGCTTCCTCGCGGGAATTCATGGAACACAGTCTAATGGCACCACTGCCCGGTGCACGTACTCCGCGATGCCCGGGCGCCTCCGGGGCAGGTGGCCACCACCGGCCCGACGTCCCCGGGACGCAAGGATTGCGCTCCGGCGAACATCCCCGTCCCTCCGTGAGCGGACGTGGCGGGTCGCCTCCCTCGACCACGCGCGATGCCGCGGCCGACTCCCCGAAGCCGCGAGGACGCCCCGCTCACCGAGGCGTGAGGCGCCCCCCACCGAGATGCGAGGACACCCCGCCCACCGTGGAGTGAGGCGCCCCCACCGAGATGCGAGGACGACA
Source organism: Myxococcus dinghuensis (assembly GCF_024198235.1). GTDB lineage: Bacteria > Myxococcota > Myxococcia > Myxococcales > Myxococcaceae > Myxococcus > Myxococcus dinghuensis. Next base: position 88,899 of record NZ_JAKCFB010000029.1, read on the forward strand.
TCCCTGCCCACCGTGGAGCGGGGCGCCCCCACCGAGATGCGAGGACTCCCCGCGCACCGTGGAGTGAGGCGCCCCCGCGCCGAGATGCGAGGACTCCCCGCCCACCGAGGAGTGAGGCGCCCCCCTGCCGAGATGCGAGGACTCCCCGCCCACCGTGGAGTGAGGCGCCCCCCTGCCGAGATGCGAGGACTCCCCGCGCACCGTGGAGTGAGGCGCCCCCGCGCCGAGATGCGAGGACTCCCCGCCCACCGAGGAGTGAGGCGCCCCCCTGCCGAGATGCGAGGACTCCCCGCCCACCGAGGAGTGAGGCGCCCCCGCGCCGAGATGCGAGGACTCCCCGCGCACCGTGGAGTGAGGCGCCCCCCTGCCGAGATGCGAGGACGACGTCCCTGCTCACGAGGAGGCGGGCCTACTCACCGATACGGTCCCACCGGACCACCCCCGCGCGAGCCCCCCACTCGCGCACGGAGGCCCGAGCCCGCGCCCTACAGCTTCAGCCGCCGCAGGCGCAGCGCGTTCACGATGACCGACACGGACGAGAGGCTCATCGCCGCGCTGGCGAAGATGGGGCTGAGCAGCAGGCCGAACACCGGATACAGCACGCCCGCCGCCACCGGAACGCCCAGCAGGTTGTAGACGAAGGCGAAGAAGAGGTTCTGCCGGATGTTGCGCAGCGTGCCCTCGCTCAACCGACGCGCCCGGACGATGCCCCGCAGGTCGCCCTTCACCAACGTGACGCCCGCGCTCTCCATCGCGATGTCCGTCCCCGTCCCCATGGCGATGCCCACGTCGGCCTGCGCGAGCGCCGGCGCGTCGTTCACCCCGTCACCCGCCATGGCCACCACGCGCCCCTCGACCTGGAGCCTGCGCACCGCGTCGCCCTTCGCGTCCGGGAGCACACCCGCGATGACCTCGGTGATTCCCAGCCGGCGCGCCACCGCCTCGGCCGTGGTGCGGCTGTCGCCCGTGAGCATCACCACCCGCAGCCCGTCCTGACGCAGCAGCGCCAGCGCCTCCGGCGTGGACGCCTTCACCGGGTCCTCCACGCCCAGCAGCCCCGCCAGACGCCCCTCCACCGCCACCAGCACCACCGTCTGCCCCTCGTGGCGCAGCGCCTCCGCCCGCTCGCCCAGCGCGGCGACGTCCACCCCGCGCGACTTCAACAGGGACACGTTGCCCAACGCGACCTCGACCTCGTCCACCCGCCCCACCACGCCCTGCCCCGTCACCGACTGGAAGTCCCGCACCGCCCCGAGCGTCGCGCCCCGGGCCTTCGCGCCCGCGACGATGGACTCCGCCAGCGGGTGCTCGCTGCCCCGCTCCAGGCTCGCGGCGAGCCGCAACAGCCGCGCCTCGTCGAACCCCTCCGCGGCGACCACCGACACCAGCCGCGGCTTGCCCTCGGTGAGGGTGCCCGTCTTGTCCACCACCAGCGTGTCCACCGCGGCCAACCGCTCCAGCGCGGCAGCGTCTCGGATGAGCACCCCCGCCTGCGCCCCACGCCCCGTGGCCACCATGATGGACATGGGCGTGGCCAACCCCAACGCGCACGGGCAGGCGATGATGAGCACCGCCACCGCGTTCACCAGCGCGTGCACGCCCCGCGGCTCCGGTCCCCACAACCCCCACACCACCGCCGTCACCAGCGCCACCGCGATGACCGCCGGCACGAAGATGCCCGCCACCTTGTCCGCCAGCCGCTGGATCGGCGCGCGCGTGCGCTGCGCCTCGCTCACCCGCTGGACGATGCGCGCGAGCAGCGTGTCCCGCCCCACGCGCTCGGCCCGCATCACCAGCGAGCCCGTCCCGTTCACCGTGCCGCCCGTCACCTTCTCGCCGCGCGCCTTCTCCACCGGCACCGGCTCGCCCGTCACCATGGACTCGTCCACCGCGCTCGTGCCTTCCAGCACCTCCCCATCCACGGGCACCTTCTCGCCCGGGCGCACGCGCAGGCGATCTCCCGGATGGACGTGCGCCAACGGCACGTCCTCCTCGTGTCCGTCCTCGCGGACGCGGCGCGCCACCGGCGGCGCCAGGCTCAGGAGCGACCGCAGCGCCCCCGACGTCGCGTGCCGCGCCCGCAGCTCCAGCACCTGCCCCAGCGCGACCAGCGTCACGATGACGGCGGCGGCCTCGAAGTACAGCGGCGCCGAGCCACCGTGCCCCGTGCGCAGCCCCTCCGGCAGCACGTGCGGGAAGAGCGTGGCGGCGACGCTGAAGGCATACGCCGCCCCCGTCCCCAGCGCGATGAGGGTGAACATGTTGAGGTGACGGTTGCGGACCGACGCCCAGCCGCGCTGGAAGAAGGGCCACCCCGCCCACAGCACCACGGGCGTGGCCAGCACGAGCTGCACCCAGGCCAGCACCGACGCGGACACCGCGTGCTGCACCGGCTGCCCGGGAATCATGTCCGACATGGCCAGGAGCAACAGGGGCACCGTGAAGACGAGCCCCACGCGGAAGCGCAGCCACATCGACTTCAGCTCGGGGTCCGGCACGTCCTCGGGCAGCACGGTGCGCGGCTCCAGCGCCATGCCGCAGAGGGGGCACGCCCCCGGGCCGTCGCGCACCACCTCCGGGTGCATGGGGCACACGTACTCGACGCGCGTCTCCGGGAGGGAGGGCGTCTCCGGCTCCAGCGCCATGCCGCACTTCGGGCAGGCCCCTGGCTCCGCCTGACGCACCTCCGGATCCATGGGGCAGACGTACATCGTGCCCGGCGCCGCGGGTGGGGCCGCCTCCTTCGCCTTCTCCTCGGCTGGAGCCAGGTAGCGCTCCGGGTCGGCGCGGAAGCGCTCCCGGCACTTCGGGTTGCAGAAGAAGTACACGCGCCCCGCGTGCTCCAGGCTGCCCCCCTTGGGGGCGCTCGGGTCGACCTTCATCCCGCAGACGGGGTCGATGGCGGGCGCCTCCCTGCTCGGAGTGGGAGGCGGCGTGGAGGAGGAGTGGGAGTGGGGGCTCGGGTGGATGTGGCGGGTCATGAGGCTTCGCGGCTCCTTTCCCCCGGGCCAACGAGGCACCCGGAAAACTCTTACAGGGGCTCTTCCCGAAGAGTGGGGGCCCCGGGACGCCACCGCCCGGGCCCCGGCCGCGAGGCCCGCCGCCACGCCTCCAGGCGGCCTACTTCGGCCGCTCGTTGTAGCCCGCGTCCCCATAGGGCTGGAGCCGGTCCAGCCACAGCGCCTCCAGCACCTGGAGCTCCGCCTTGAGGTCCACGCCCGGCTCCTCGGGCGGCTCCAGCACGTCCAGCACGTCGAACGAGAACTGGTCCGCGCCGTGGCGCCGCCAGTCCTCCAGCAACGCGGGGATGCGGGGCATGCCCGTCTCCAGCTCGAAGCGGATGCGGTTGAGCATGCCCGGCAGGTTGAGGCTGGCGCCGACCAGCACCTTCCCGTTGGCGCGGTTGCGCACGGCGTACACGCCCATGGGCGGGGGCTTCTCCTTGTAGCCACGCTTGAGCTCCGAGCGCCGGGAGCGGCCGCCGGAGGAGGACGAAGGGTCGGTCGAGGACATGGGTGACTTCCTGGTGAGGGGAGATGAAGGGGGTGCGTCGTCGGGCATGGAGCGCCGCAGCCGCTGCTCGAGGCGCGCGTGCGCCTCCACGTCGAGCGGCGCCAGCCAGTCGGGGCCCGCGAGCGCCCAGTCCGCGTCGGCCGGGTCCAACCCCAGCGCCGCGAGGAGCCCTCGCTCGCAGACGAAGAACTGCTCGCGGAACGGGAAGAGGTAGCCCCCTTCCGCCCGCAGCGAGGCGACGGCCTCCGCGTACGTGGTGAACCAGCGGTTGAGGGAGTTGCCACCCGCGCGGGAGAGCAGCCGCTCGAAGTCGACGGGCGACGACTCCCGCGCGCGCTTCAGCTCACCCCAGGAGGCATGCCCCTGCTCGCGCGCGATGACGGCGAGCACGTGCTTGCGCTGCACCGAGTCGCGGCGCGCGAGCACCTCGCCCAGGGGCAGTCCCGCGAAGACGGGCAGCGCGCGCAGCCGCTCCGCCGCCCGCGCCGCGCGCGTGGCGTCCGGCGAACCCAGCTCCTTCAGGAGCCGCGATGCCCGGACCTTGCACTCCTGGAGGGAGCTGGCTTCGGAGGTGTGCGAGACGGTTCCCATGAAAAGCCCTTCGTCGGCGGCCCCACCCGTGTCGCGGGCCGTGGAAGGAACTCATCGGAAACTGTCGGACCGCTGGGTGAAGCGAGGGTGACGTCGTCTTTTCGGGCAGGCGCCCCTCGGCACCTGCCGGGGAGATAGCGGCGGCACCCGGGGCGCGGCAAGCGCTTTCTGTCCACCCGCCGGGCGCCCCGTCGCCCGCCCGCTCAGGCCCCGGGCCGAGACCGGCAGGTGCAGTCCAGGCAGCCATGCGCCGCGCACGCCCCGCAGCTTCGCTCGAGCTGGTTCTTCAGCGCCTGTCGCGCCCGGTGCAGGCGCACCCCCGCGTTGTTGGGGGTGATGCCCGCCTCGCGCGCCACCTCCGGCACCGGGCGCGACTCCAGGTCCACCTGGCGCACCATCTCCGCGTACTCGGGCTTGAGCGTGGGCAGCAGCGCTCCCACGCACGCGCAGACCGTCCGCCGCAGCTCCGGGTCCTCGATGGGCTCCTGGGCCTCCTGGGCCTCGCGCGCCAGCGCCCTCCCCTCCGCCGCCTGCCGGCGGTAGTGGTCCACCAGGGCGTTGCGTAGCAGCCTGTAGAACCAGGCCACCGCGCCCTCCCCCTCCAGCGCGCCGCCCTTCTCCAACGACTTCACGAACGCGGACTGGAGCAGCTCCTCCGCGATCGCCTTGTCCCCAACCCGACGTTCCAGAAATGACAGAAATTGACGGTGATTCTCCACGAGCGCCCGCGTGACCGCGTCGCCGTCATCCCGCACCGCCTCCGCTCCGACCTGCGCCTCTCGACCCATTCCCCCCTCATATCCAGTCCGCGGCGAGGAGGCGCGCCCATCCCTCCGTCCGTGCGGGCGAAGCGGCGCCCCGTCCCCGGCACTCCGTCACGACCTCGTGACAAAGCCTCACTGCAATTGTTTGACATACCCACAATGGACAGACGAATTTCCAATGTCACGAATACGACACAACGTGCGTCAAAGATCACTGCATGTGAACACAACCCCGCGAACTCATTGGGCCTTTATTTACGACTTGGCGCGCAAAGAAACTTTTCCAGCTTTTGATCTGACAATTCCGACATTCGCTGCCCGGGGACTACCTGCCCCAGGGTCTCAAGGGGATGTCGCCAATGTCGAACAACCTGTCCGTGAGGACTTCGAGCCTCGCGCGTACCCAGACCATTTCGAATGACGCCGGCACGAAGGACCTCAATGCCATCCTCTCGCGCTACAAGCCCACGGGCGCCTCGCAGCGCACGGCGTCACAGGATGGGCTGACGGCGGGCGTCAACGCCTCCACGAAGATGGCGCAGACGGACGCGGCGCGGCTGAAGAAGTACGCGGCCGAGTTCGAGGCCGCGGGCAAGAAGTACGACCTGCCGCCCGCGCTGCTGGCCGCCATCGCCAGCCGCGAGTCGCGCGCGGGCGCGGCGCTGGACAGCCGGGGCCTGGGTGACAACGGCAACGGCTTCGGCCTGATGCAGGTGGACAAGCGCTATCACAAGCCCGAGGGCGGGCCGTACAGCGCCAACCACATCGACCAGGCGGCCGGCATCCTCAAGGGCTTCCTCAACGACGTGAAGAAGGCGCACCCGGACTGGTCGCCGGAGCAGCAGCTGCGCGGCGCGGTGGCGGCGTACAACTCCGGCCCGAAGAACGTCCGCACCATCCAGAACATGGACGTGGGCACCACGGGCAACGACTACTCGAACGACGTGTGGGCGCGCGCCCAGGCGCTGGCGAAGGACTTCGGCGGCACGACGACCAACACGGACCTGCCCGGCTCCGTGACGAAGCCCGGCAACACGCAGACCAACACGGTGAAGCCGGCCGCGCTGCCCAGGTTCAACGGCAAGTACACGGCGGCGCCCAGCCTTTCGGACGTGAAGGCCGGCAAGGCGGACCTGCACATCGGCCACCAGGGCGCCGCGGTGCGTGAGCTGCAGAAGAAGCTGGGCGTGGAGGCGGACGGCTTCTTCGGCCCCAAGACGCGCGCGGCGGTGCAGAAGTACCAGCTGGAGCACGGCCTCAAGCCCCCCCCCGGCAAGGAGGGCTTCGCGGGCGCCGACATGCTGAAGAAGCTCGGCATCACCAACAAGCCGGCCACCAAGCCCACGGGCGACAGCTTCGAGACCACCAACACGAAGCCGAAGCCGGGCACGACGCAGACCCAAACGGACAACACCACCAACAAGCCGGGCGCGGTGCTGGGCAACGGCGTCACCATCGACACCAACAACCCCACGCTCAAGAAGCTGGCCACGTCCCGGCTGGACAACGGCCCCACGGGCTACTGCGTGCAGACGACGCTCAACAACATGCGCCGGCTGGGCATCCCCAACACGCCGTCCGCCACGGGCAACGACCCGAACAACCCCCGCGGCGGCATGGCGCAGATGCTGCGCAACGGCTGGGAGTCCATCCCCTTCCCGGGCTCCAAGCAGAAGGCCATCAAGAGCCCGTACGGCAACGCGACCGCCAACGTCGTCACGGCCGACCAGTACCGCCAGCTCGTCAAGGAAGGGAAGGTGCCGGACGGCGCCATCATCTTCCAGACGCGCCACGGCTGGGACTACAGCGGCGGCTCCAAGGGCAACGACATGGGCGTCGTCCGCAACAACGGGAAGACCACCCACAACTACGCCGACATGAGCTCCATCATCTATTCGGACTGCAAGGAGGTCGCCATCCTGGTCCCGAAGGACGCCATCAAGCGCGACTGACGTCACGCGCGGATGACACGCGCACGGGGAGGTGGCACGCGCCGCCTTCCTCCACGCCGGGCGGCCGGGTGCCTTCGAGCCCCGCCGCCCGGTGTTCGTTTCCGGCCCCCCGGTGCGACGCGAGGTGCGAGTGATTGACAAGCCCCCGCACACCGTCTATCAGCCATCCCAGCATCCAGAGCGGTCCCGCTTCGGCGGTGGCCCGACAACCTGGAGTCGGACCTCCAAGGTGTCCAAACGATGCGGTTCTGAGAGCAGGTGCTCTCCGGGCAAACCAAGCGTCCGAAGCGAGGTCAGCCCCTCCGCTTCGGTGAGAGAGGACCTCCGTGGTTCCCACCGGCAACGCCGCATCCCTCGACGCCCCGCCCCGCCGTGACGCGCTCCGCGTCCGGGCCAGCGCTCGAATGCGCGGGCCCCGCCTCGCCATGGCCGCGCGAATGCGCTGGCTGATGCGCGCCGGCTAGGGCCCGCCTCCTCCCTCAATCCCTCTCCATTCCCTCTCCTCGGCGCGAAAGCACGCCGCGATTGCCAGACGTGTGTCCGGCGAACGCGCGCTCGCGCCCTCTCACGACTTCGGGGCGCCGTGGCGCTCCCGTTCGAGGTTCGCGACATGAGCAGCACGTCCTTCCGGGTGATGAAGTTCGGTGGTTCCTCCGTGGGCTCGCCCCGCCGGTTGCGGCAGGTCCTGGAGTTGATTGGCCTGCACGCGAAGGCGGGGCCCCTGGCCGTGGTCGTCTCCGCCATGGGCGACACGACGGACTGGCTGCTGGAGGCCGCGGAGCTGGCCACGCGCGGCGAGCTGGAGGAGGCCCTCACGGTGGTGGCGCGGGTGGCCCACCTGGCGAAGACGAACGCCACCGCGCTGCACCCCGCGCGGGGCACCCCGCTGGCGGCGCGCGTGGACCGGCTGCTCGCCCCGCTCCAGCAGCTGCTCCAGGGCATCAGCCTCACCCGCGAGTGCTCACCGGCCTCACGCGACAAGGTGCTCGCCTTCGGGGAGTGGGTGTCCTCCACGCTGCTGGCGGAGCTGCTGGAGGCCTCCGGCACCCCCGCGGCCTTCCGTGACGCGCGGCAGTTGTTGGTGACGGACGACACGTTCGGCAACGCGCGGGTGGACGTGGCGCGCACGCGCGAGCAGCTCCAGCGGCAGTCGGCCGGCTGGGGCGCCTCCGTGCCGGTCATCCCCGGCTTCATCGCCGCGACGGTGGACGGCCGCACCACCACGCTGGGCCGCAACGGCTCCGACTACACGGCGGCGCTCGTGGCCCAGGGCCTGGGGGCGAGCGAGGTGACGGTGTGGACGGACGTGCTGGGCCTGCACACCGCCGACCCGGACCTGGTGAGCGACGCGTACCCCGTGCCGCACCTCACGCACGGCGAGGGCCTGGAGCTGGCCGCGGTGGGCGTGCGCATGCTGCACCCGCGCACGATGATTCCGCTCATCGAGTCCGGCATCAGCCTGCGCATCCGCAACACCATGCACCCGGACCACCCGGGCACGCTCATCGACGCCATCGGCTCGCGGGACGGGCAGCGTCCCACCTGCATCGCCACGCGCGAGGACCTGGCCCTGCTGGGCATCGAGGTGCGCAAGCTGTCCGACCAGTTCCAGTTGGGCGAGCGGGCCCTGGCCGCGCTGCGCGCCTCCCGCGTCACGGTGTGGATGACGGCGCAGTCCGCCAACGGCCAGTCCCTCGCCGTCGTCGTGCCGCGTCCGGACGTGGAGCGCGCCCGCGCGGCGTTGGAGACGGAGCTGTCCCAGGAGCTGGCGCGGCGCGAGGTGGAGCCGCTGGGCGTGCGCCAGCCGGTGACGCTGCTGACGCTGGTGGCCGAGGCCATGGGCCAGGGCGTCAACGTGGCGGGGCGCTTCTTCAGCGCGCTGGGCGCGGTGGGGGTCGGCGTGCGCGCCAGCGCCCAGGGCGCCAGCTCCCGCTCCATCTCCTGCGTGGTGGACGCGGCCGACACCGCCATCGCGGTCCGCACGACCCACGCCGCGTTCAACCTCGCCCACCAGCAGGTGAGCCTGTTCCTGCTCGGCAAGGGCACCGTGGGCGGGCAGTTGCTCGCCCAACTGCGGGCGCAGCAGGACCTGCTGCGCGAGCGCCACGGCATCGCGTTGCGCGTGGTGGGCCTGGCCGACAGCCGGCACACGCTGTTCGAGCCCGCGGGGCTGTCGCTGGAGGGACTGGAGGAGCGGCTGGCGCGCGTCGACCGGGGCGAACCCGGGACGCGGACGCTCGTCCCGCTGCTGGACGAGCTGCGCCGGCTGCCCGTGCCCATCCTCGTGGACTGCACGGCGGCGGGCGACGTGGCCCCGCTCTACACGGAGGCGTTCCGCCGGGGCGTCCACGTGGTGGCCGCCAACAAGCTGCCCCTGGCCCTGCCCTGGGCGGAGCGCGAGGCGCTCGTCGCCGAGGCGCGGCGCAACCACGTCGCGTACCACTACGAGACGACGGTGGCTTCCAGCCTGCCCGTCATCGACACGCTCGCCAACCTGGTGCGCACCGGCGACACGGTGCGCCTCATCACCGCGTCGCTGTCCGGCAGCGTGGGCTACATCTGCAACGAGCTGATGGCGGGCGTGCCGCTGTCGGTGGCCGTGCGCGCGGCGAGGGACCGGGGCTTCACCGAGTCCGACCCGCGCGAGGACCTGAGCGGCGCCGACGTGGCGCGCAAGGCGCTCATCCTCGCCCGCGAGCTGGGGCTGCCCCTGTCGCTGTCGGACGTGGCGCTGGAGCCGTTCGTCCCCGCGTCGGCCCAGGCCGACGAGCCGACGGAGGCCTTCCTGCGGGGTCTGCGCGCGCTCGACGGGGAGTACGCGGAGAAGGTGGCGCACTGCCATCCGTCCGGCACCACGCTGCGCTACCTGGCGCGCATCGACCCGTCGAAGCTCGGCACCGGCACACCCGTCATCCGCGTGGGCCTGCACGCCGCCGAGGTGGGCCACCCCGCCGCGGACCTGCGCGGCTCCGAGTCCTTCGTGTCCTTCACCACCACGCGGCACAGCGACTTCCCGCTCACCGTCCGCGGCGCGGGCGCGGGAGGCGCGGTGACGGCCTCCGGCGTCCTGGCCGATATCCTGCGCGTCTCCCAGACCCTGAGGGGCCGCTGAGCCCCTCCACGAAGGAGCCCCCGCCATGAACATCGCCACGACGCTCGTCCACGCCGGAACCCGCAGGGACCCCGCCACCGGCGCGGTGGCCGTCCCCGTCCACCACTCCGCCACCTACCAGCACCCCGCGCTCGGCCAGTCCACCGGCTACGACTACTCGCGCACGAAGAACCCCACCCGCGCCGCGCTGGAGGACGCGCTCGCGCAGCTCGAGGGCGGCGCGCGCGGGCTCGCCTTCGCCTCCGGCATGGCCGCGCTGCACTGCGCGCTCCAGCTCTTCGGCCCCGAGGACCACGTCGTCCTCACCGAGGACCTCTACGGCGGCACCTACCGCCTGGTGGACCGGCTCCTGCGCGTACCCCACACGTTCGTGGACACGTCGCGCCCGGAGGCGGTGCGCGCCGCGCTGCGGCCCAACACGCGGGCGCTGCTGGTGGAGTCGCCCACCAACCCGATGATGAAGACGGCGGACCTGCCGGCGCTCGTCGCCATCGCGCGCGAGGCGGGGGTGCTGCTCATCGTCGACAACACGTTCTACACGCCCTACCTCCAGCGCCCGCTGGAGCTGGGCGCGGACATCGTCGTCCACTCCGCCACCAAGTACCTGGCCGGCCACAACGACGTGGTCGCGGGCGCGCTCGTGGTCCGCGACGCGGCGCTGGGCGAGAAGCTCGCGTACGCGCAGAACGGCATCGGCGCCATCCTGGGGCCGCAGGACGCGTACCTGGTGATTCGCGGGCTGAAGACGCTGGCGCTGCGGATGGAGAAGCACCAGGCCAACGCGCGCGAGGTGGCCGCGTTCCTGGCGCGCCACCCGAAGGTGGCCCGCGTCTACTACCCGGGCGCCGGGGGCATGTTGTCCTTCGACGTCACGGACGCCGCGCTGGCGCCCCAGGTGCTGGGCGCCGTGAAGCTGTGCCTCTTCGCCGAGTCGCTCGGCGGCGTCGAGACGCTCATCACCTACCCCACCACCCAGACACACGCAGACATCCCCGCCGAGCGCCGACACGCGCTGGGCATCACCGACCGACTGCTCCGCCTCTCCGTGGGAATCGAGGACTGCCATGACATCATCTCCGACCTGGCCCAGGCGCTCGACGCCGGCCCCCGCTGAGCGGCGCTTCGCGACCCGCGTGCTGCACACCGGCCACGAGGTGGACCCGGTGACGGGCGCCGCGGCGGTGCCCATCTACCAGGTGTCCATGTTCGACCAGCCCGGCCTCGACTCGCCGGGGGAGTTCGACTACGCGCGCTCGGGCAACCCCACGCGCAAGTCGCTGGAGGGTGTGCTCGCCGCGTTGGACGACGCGGCGGGCGCGTTCGCCTTCGGCTCCGGCATGGCCGCGCTCTCCTCCGTGCTGATGCTCTTCAGCGCGGGCGACCACCTGGTGGTGACGGACGACTGCTACGGCGGCACCTACCGCGTGCTCACGCGCGTCTTCAGCCGCTTCGGAATCAAGGCCACCTTCGTGGACACCAGCGACGTGGAGGCGGTGCGCGCCGCGTTCCGCCCGGAGACCCGGGGGCTGCTGGTGGAGACGGTGAGCAACCCCTTCCTCCAGCGCACCAACGTCCCGGCCATGGCCGCGCTCGCGCGCACGTACGGCGCGCTGCTCATCGTCGACAACACCTTCCTGTCCCCAGCGCTGTCACGGCCGCTCACCGAGGGCGCGGACATCGTCATCCACTCCGCCACCAAGTACCTGGGCGGACACAGCGACGTCGTCGCGGGGACGGTGGCGGTGCGCACGCCGGAGCTGGCGAAGGAGGTCTACTTCCTCCAGAACGCGGTGGGCGCGGTGCTGGGCCCGCAGGACTGCTTCCTGCTCCAGCGCGGCATCAAGACGCTGCACGTGCGCCTGGAGCGGCAGGTGCGCACCGCCGGGGCCCTGGCGCGGTGGCTCGGCGGCCGTCCGGAGGTTCGCGAGGTCTTCTACCCGGGCACCGGCGCGGTGGTGTCCTTCCGGCTGGCCCGGGACGCGATGGCGGCGCCCTTCGTGGAGTCGCTGCGGCTGCCGCTGCTCGGCGTGTCGCTCGGCGCGGTGGAGAGCATCGTCACGGTGCCGGCGAGGCACTCGCACGCCTCCGTGCCCGCCCCCGAGCGCGAGCGCCGGGGCATCACCGACGGGCTCATCCGTTTCTCCGTGGGCCTGGAAGACGTGGAAGACCTCCAAGCGGACCTGGCCCAGGCGTTGGGCCGCGCCGTCCGGGAGGCGGCATGAGGAGGTGCTCGGGTTGACAGCGTCCGGCGGATTGGTTACGTCCTGAGGCGATGCTCGTCTTCGTCGCTCGCTTCGGAACCTGTTGTCGTGGCGCGTGTTGTCGCGTCCCGACGGGTCCGTCCGTTCGAGCGTACTGAGCGTCCTTCGCGCACAGGCGTGTCCGGCCCGTCCCCCAGCAGCATCGGAGACGGGCCGTTTCATTTTCCCCACACGCCGGGGCGCAACCGTGGTCCCGGCCCAACCCCCGAGAGACGCGGATGCCCAACAACATCTACGCAGACGTGACCCAGCTCATTGGCCGTACGCCCATCGTGCGGCTGTCGCGCATCGCCCAGCCGGACGAGGCCACGCTGCTGGCGAAGGTCGAGTTCTTCAACCCGGGCGGCAGCGTGAAGGACCGCATCGGGCTGGCGATGCTCGAGGACGCGGAGAACCACGGCCGGCTGCGTCCGGGGATGACCATCGTCGAGCCCACCAGCGGCAACACGGGCATCGCGCTCGCGTTGGTGGCCGCGGTGAAGGGCTATCGGCTGGTGCTCACCATGCCGGAGAGCATGAGCGTGGAGCGCCGCCGCCTCCTGGAGGCCTATGGCGCGGAGCTGGTGCTCACCCCCGCGGCCAAGGGCATGAACGGCGCCGTGGAGGCCGCCGAGGAGTTCCTCAAGTCGCTGGGCGACCAGGGCTTCATGCCGCAGCAGTTCCGCAACCCGTCCAACCCGGAGATCCACCGCCGCACCACGGCGAAGGAAATCCTGGCCGACCTGGACGTGAAGACGCTGGACGCGTTCGTGGCGGGCATCGGCACGGGCGGCACCATCACCGGCGCGGGTGGGGAGCTGAAGAAGGCGAACCCGGCGCTCCAGGTCGTCGCGGTGGAGCCGCTGCGCTCGCCGCTGCTCACGCAGGGCAAGGCGGGTCCGCACCGCATCCAGGGCATCGGCGCCAACTTCGTCCCGGAGGTGCTGGACCGCTCCGTGTTCGACGAGGTCATCGACGTGGGTGACGTGGACGCGTACCTCGCGGCCCGGGAGCTGGCGCGCAAGGAGGGCCTGCTGGTGGGCATCTCCAGTGGCGCGGCGCTGCACGCGGCGCGGCAGGTGGCGAAGCGGCTGGGGCCGGGCAAGACGGTGTTGACGGTGCTCCCCGACACGGGTGAGCGCTACTGGAGTTCGTTCGCGGCGTTCGCCGAGGAGCTGGCGAACACGCCGCGGGGAGTCGGTGGATGATCGAGCTGCGCGGGGTCGGCAAGGTGTACGCCCAGGGTGGGCGGGAGGTGGTGGCCCTCCAGGACGTGTCGCTGCGGGTGGAGCCAGGGGAGGTGTTCGGCGTGCTCGGGCAGAGCGGCGCCGGCAAGTCCACGCTCATCCGCTGCGTCAACCTGCTGGAGCGCCCCACGTCGGGCCGGGTGCGGGTGAACGGCAAGGAGCTGCTGTCCATGCGTCCCGAGGAGCTGCGCCTGGCGCGGCAGGGCATCGGGATGATCTTCCAGCACTTCAACCTGTTCTCCTCGCAGACGGTGGCGGGCAACGTCGCCTATCCGCTCGAGGTCGCCGGGCTCTCCAAGGCGGAGATTCGCGAGCGGGTCGCGGAGCTGCTCGCCCTGGTGGGCCTGTCCGACAAGGCGGACGCCCATCCCTCCCAACTCTCGGGCGGACAGAAGCAGCGCGTGGGCATCGCCCGCGCGCTGGCACCCCGACCCCGCCTCCTGCTGTCGGACGAGGCCACGTCGTCGCTGGACCCGGAGACGACGCGGGCCGTGCTCTCGCTGCTGCGCGACATCAACCAGCGGCTGGGGCTCACCATCCTGCTCATCACCCACCAGATGGAGGTGGTGAAGGCCATCTGCGACTCCGTCGCCGTGCTGGAGCAGGGCCGGCTCGTCGAGCAGGGCAAGGTGGTGGACCTGCTCGCGCGGCCGGGCACCCGGTTGCACGAGCTGTGCTATCCGCCCTTCGTCACGGGGGAGAGCGCGGTGCTCCGCGGGGGCCAGCGGGTGGAGCTGTCGCTGTCGGGCGAGCACTCCACGCGGCCCATCCTGAGCACGCTGGCGCGCCGGTTCGACGTGGACGCGCACCTGTTGGAGGGTTCGTTGGAGCGGGTGGGCGAGACGCGCGTGGGGCGGCTCTTGTTCGAGCTGACCGGGGCGCCGGACGCGGTGAGCCAGGCGCTGGCGTTCCTGCGGCAAGAGGGCCTGACGCGCGAGGAGGCCGCCCATGTCGGGTGAGCTGGCACATTCGCTGTGGGTGGCCACGCTGGAGACGCTCTACATGACGTCCGTGGCGGGCGTGCTGGTGGTGCTGGCGGGCCTGCCGCTGGGCGTGCTGCTGGTGCTGACGGACCGGGGCGGGCTGTGGGAGCGGCCGGCGCTGAACCGGGTGCTGGGCACGCTCGTCAACGTGGGTCGGTCGGTGCCGTTCATCATCCTGATGGTGGCCATCGTCCCGCTCACGCGGTTGTTGGTGGGGACGACCATCGGCACCACGGCGGCCATCGTCCCCTTGGTGGTGGCGGCGATTCCCTTCATGGGCCGCGTGGTGGAGCAGGCGCTGCGTGAAGTGGACGGTGGACTCGTCGAGGCGGCCATCGCGATGGGCTCCACCCACCGACGGGTCATCACGCGTGTCCTCCTGCCGGAAGCCCTCCCGTCGTTGATTCGTGGCACGGCGCTCGTGGTCATCAGCCTCTTGAGCTACAGCGCCATGGCCGGCGCGGTGGGCGGTGGGGGGCTGGGAGACCTGGCGGTGAAGTACGGCTACATGCGCTTCCGCACCGACGTCATGCTGGGCTGCCTCGTGGTGCTGCTCGCGCTGGTGCAGTGGGTGCAGTGGCTCGGGGATGGGCTCGCCTCCCGGTTCGACCACAGCCGCGCACAGTCTGCTCGCCCGCTCGATTGAAATATCCGGGGCGGTGCGCTGTTCGCCTCGCGCCCCTGTTGGAGACACACCCCATGAAGCCGCCTGCGTCGTTCCTGCTCATCCCCCTGGCCTTCGCCATCGTCTCCGCCGCGCTGCTGGTGGGGACGGGGTGCTCGAAGTCCGACCCGCTCAGCACCGGCCAGGCCCCTGGCCTGCGCATCGTGAAGGTCGGCGTCAACCCGGTCCCCCACGGCGAGATTCTCCGCGCGGCCGTCCCCGTCGCCCTGCGCGAGGGGGTACGCGTGGAGGTGGTGGAGTTCACCGACTACGTGCAGCCCAACATCGCGCTGGCGGACTCGCAGCTCGACGCCAACTACTTCCAGCACGTGCCGTACCTGGAGCGCTTCGCCGCGGACCGGAAGCTGGCGCTGAGCAGCGCGGGCGCGGTGCACCTGGAGCCGCTGGCGCTCTACTCCATCAAGTTCCGCCAGCTCGCCGAGCTTCCCGTGGGCGCGCAGGTGACGATTCCCGCCGACCCGAGCAACGCCTCGCGCGCGCTGCACCTGCTGGAGGACACCGGGCTTTTGCGCCTGCGCGAGGGCACGGGCGCTGGCGCCACCGTGGCGGACATCGTGGTCAATCCGCGCAAGCTGGTGCTGCGTGAAATCGACGCCGAGCAGCAACCGCGCACCCTGGAGGACGTGGCCGCCGCCGTCATCAACGGCAACTACTTCCTGGAGGCCCAGAAGCACCTGAACCTGGACGCCAGGGCCCTGGCTCGCGAGTCGGCCACGCGCAACCCGTACGCCAACGTGATCGTCGTGCGCAGGGGCGACGAGGCCCGGCCGGAGGTCCGCACCCTGCTCAAGGCCCTCCAGTCCGAAGAGGTGCGCCGCTTCATCCAGACGAAGTACGGCGACGCGGTGGTGCCCGCGTTCTGAGGGAGGACGGCGACTCCGCGCGGGTCGCGCCCTGGCGTTCGCGCGAACACCCTGGCGGGCAGCGGGTCCGGGTGATTCGACGGTGGAGCGAGCGACGAGCACGAGGCATTCGCGCGCCTCGTGCCTGTTGTCGCCCAGCGCGGGCTTCAGTCGGTGCGCTTGAAGTCCTCGGAGCGCACGCCGTAGCGCTTGAGGAGCCGGTGCAGGCTCTCGCGCTCCATCCCCGCGCGTTCGGCGGCGTGGGTGACGTTGCCTCCGAACTCCCGCATCAGCGCCAGGAGGTAGTCGCGCGAGACGGCGTCCCGCGCGCTGTCGACGGCTTCGCGATAGGGCAGCTTCGTCAGCGACTCCGCCGTGGCCCGAGGCGTGGGCAGGCGGGTGCTCACCGTCGCCAATTCGGGCGGCAGGTCGTCCACCGTCACGCGCGGCCCCTGTGCGACCGCCGCCGCGCGGGCCACCGCGTTCTCCAACTGCCGCACGTTGCCGGGCCAGGCGGAGGCCGTGAGGGCCTGGAGCGCCTCGGGTGTGAAGCCGTCCAGCTCCGGGCGCCCCGCGTGAGACAGGAAGTGCATCGCCAACAGCGGGACGTCCTCGCGGCGCTCGCGCAGCGCGGGCAGGCGCACCGTCACCACGTTGAGGCGGTAGTAGAGGTCCTCACGGAAGCGCCCCGCCGCGACCTCGGCGGACAGGTCCCTGTGGGTCGCCGCCACCACGCGCACGTCGAGCTTCACCGGCTGGGTGGTGCCCACGCGGCGCACCTCCCGCTCCTGGAGCGCGCGGTTGAGCTTCACCTGCACCGGCAGCGGCAGGTCTCCAATCTCGTCCAGGAAGAGCGTGCCGCCGTGGGCCTCCTCGAAGAGGCCCGCCTTGGCCACCGTGGCCCCGGTGAAGGCGCCCCGGGCATGACCGAACAGCTCGCTCTCCACCAGCTCCGCGGGCAGCGCGCCACAGTTCACGGCGACGAAGGGGCGCGCCCGGCGAGGACTCTCCGCATGCACGGCCCTGGCGGCCAGCTCCTTGCCCGTCCCCGTCTCGCCGGTCAGCAGCACGGTGAGGTCGCGCGCCGCCACCTGGGTCAGCAGCCCGTGCAGCGCGCGCATCGCGGGGCTCTCGCCGCGCAGTCCGTGCAGGTCGGGCACGGTGGCGAGGCGGTCCTTGAGGCCCGCGGCCTCGCGGTTGCGTCGCCGCTGCTCCAGCGCTCGCGCCACGACCAGGGCCACCTCGTCCGGGTCGAAGGGCTTCGAGAGGTAGTCGTAGGCACCTTCCTTGATGGCCTCGACCGCCTTGGGGATGCTGGCGTACGCGGTGACGAGCACCACCTGCGTGTCCGGCGTGCGCCGCTTCACCTCGCGCAGCACCGCGAAGCCGTCCGCGCCGGGCATCTGGATGTCCGTGACGACCATGTCGAAGTCGCGCGAGGCGAGCAGCGCGAGCGCCTGCGTCCCGTCCGCCGCCTCCGTCACCGCGTAGGCGTCTCCGAGGATGCGGGAGAACAGCTTGCGCATGTTCTCCTTGTCGTCCACCACGAGGACACTGGGGGGAACCAAGGTACTCACGCCATCGCCTCCCTCGCGGGCGACGCGGGCGGCAGGCGCAGCGTGAAGCGGGCTCCGCCCAGGGGACCGGTGTCCGCCTCGATGTGGCCTCCGTGCGCCTCTGCGATGGCCTGGCTCACCGCGAGCCCCAGCCCCGTGCCCGTGGATCGCGTGGTGAAGAAGGGCTCGAACAGGCGCGGTCGGTCCTCGGGCTTCACGCCCGGGCCGGAATCCGAGACGGCCACGCTCGCGCCTCCATCCTTCGTCCTGGAGATGTGCAGCGCGACGGAGCCTCCATCCCCCGCGGCCTCGGTCGCGTTCCTCACCAGGTTGAGGAGCACCTGTCGCAGGCGGGGCGGCTGGGCCCACGCGGTGGCCTCGCCCTCCACGCGGACGTCCACCTGCCCGAGCCGTTCGGACTCGCGCAGTCGCGCCACCACGTCCTCGCAGGCCTCGCGCAGGGCCACCTGCTCCACGGGGCCGTGGCCCGGACGGGAGAGGTCGAGGAGCCCCTCGACAATCTGCTGACAGCGCACCGCCTCCTCCTCCACGACCCGCAGGTCCTCGGCCAGCGCGCCCTCGGCCTTGCGCTGGAGGATTCGCACATAGCCGAGGATGACGCCCAGCGGGTTGTTGATTTCATGCGCGACGCCCGCCGCGAGCCGGCCCACGCTGGCGAGCTTCTCGTGCTGGACGAGCTGGGCCTGGTGCGTGCGCAGCGCCTCCGTCATCTGGTTGAAGCGCGCGGCGAGCCGCCCCAGCTCACCCGGGTCGTCCTCGGGGATACGGGCGTCGAGGTCTCCTCGCGCCACGCGGGCCGCACCCTCGGAGAGCCGGGCCACGGGGCGGGCGACGGAGTTGCCGATGTAGATGCCCACGCCCACCGCGAACAGGGTGGCGCCGCCCAGGAGGAACAGCGCCCAGCGGAAGCTCGTGTGCTCCACCGTGGCCACGTGCTCCTCGAACTGGCCGATGGAGGTATCGAAGCGCCGGGCGAGGGAGTCGGCGCGCGACTGGATGAGGGAGACGAGCTCCAGCGCGTGACCGTGGGCGGAGGTGACGGCGGCCTGGTCCTTCGCCAGGACGGCGGGCAGGAGGGTGTCGCGGTAGAGCCGGTCGAGGGCGTCACCGTTGCGCTGGATGTCGGCGACCCAGGCGCGCTCCTCGTCGTCCTGGGCTTGCTCGCGGAGCTTCTGGGTGAGGGCCTCCACGCGTGCCCGGGACTCCTCGTGGAAGCGCACGTGGCTCGCGTTGCCGAGGATGATGGTGTGGGCGACGTGGGCGTACTGGTCGCGGACGGCGGTGGCGAGTTCCAGCGTGTCGCGAGCCCGGGCGCCTGCTTCGCGCAGCTCGTGCGAACCGTCGCGGATGTCCACCAACCGGGCGAGCGCGAAGCCCGAGGCCGCGGTGAACAGCGCGACCAGCGCGCCGAAGGCCAGGAGCAGCTTGCGGGTGGTGGAGCCGGAGGTGGGAAGCATCGCGCTCTATATATGGGAGCCCGGCCCCGCGCTCTGCCTCCTCGTGCGCCTGCTCCCCACCGCGAGCGCGCAGGCCCGGTGTCGGGACGTGCACAGTCGAGCCCCATCCCATCTGAGAGGTCGTCTCCCGTGACTCCTACCTGAGGTAGAGTGACGGGTGGTTTCGTCCAGCCGGGGGGCGCCACGATGCCATGGTCGACCATCTGGGTGTGCGCGCTGTCCTGGGCCCTGCTCGGCAGTCCCGACGTGCACCGACGTGACGGCTGGGTGGACAGCGCGGCCCACAGGGATGCGCTGGAGAGCGTTCCTCCCAGGTGCTCGCCGAGCGAAGTGGAGCAGCACTGTGGCGGTGGGAGGCAAGACACTTCGGAGTGCAGGACCCGCTGCGGGGACACCGAATGAGGTGGCGTACGTTCATGGGGGCCGGCGTCGCGCTCCTGCTCCCTGTCCCCATCGCCCTCGTCGTCACGGGCATCTCCCAACTGCGAATGCCCGAGTCGGTTCAGGGCAGGCTCGTCAGTCCGGTGCTCGAGCCCGAGAGGAGACAAGGCCTGCCGACCTACCACCGGGACTGCGCTCGAAGCTCGGAGTGTGATGTTCCGCTGGGATGCCTCATGGATGCACGTGCCCATGCCCAGTATTGCGCGGACAGCCAATGCCTGACGGATGCACAGTGCCCTCAGGGGACGACCTGTCGGGTCATCGCGACAGAAGGCGCCGGCCCCCTGGTTCGGTATTGCATCCCACGAGGAGTGCGCGAGGAAGGTGAACGCTGCATCAAGGTTCCCGCGGAGAGACACGAAGCCTGTGTGCCAGGGCTCCAATGCAGCGGGGAGACCGGATTCTGCGCGAGACAGTGTGAGCCCCAGCAGCCGGAGACGTGCCCTCCCGGCTTCTTCTGCGCCGACACTCGCCCCGAACCGGCCTGCCTGCCCTCTTGCGAGCAGAGTGGATGTCCGCCGGGCCAGCACTGCGTTCGTCATGACGGAGGCGCATCCGCGTGTGCCCGTATCTATGGCCCAGCCTGCCAGGAGGCGCACTGTCCCGGCGGTCAGCGCCGCGAGGTCATCGACGCACCAGCGCGCCCCGGCGTCATCTGGTCCGAATGCGAGGAGCGCTGCGGGGACGACGACCTGCCGCCCTGCCCCGACGGACGCGTCTGTGACGGCTGGTCCTGCAAGCAGCCCTGCGACCCCAAGGGCCCCAACACCTGCAACGAGGGTTACCGCTGCTTCCAGCGCCGTCCCACCGGCCCCTGGTTCTGCCACCCCACGTGGTGAGATGCAGCCTGCACATGACGCGGACATGGGTCCGCCGCCATCACTGACGGCGAACCTCTTCGTAGAGGCCCTACGAAAATAGAGACTGGCTAGCTGTTTCAACCCACGCCCGCTCAACTCCGAGCGCCTACCCCTCCTCCAACGCACAGCAACCTGGCTCAGTTAGGGAGCCCGGACAGGACAGCGGGAGGCAGTGGAGGGTCCCCACCTCCCCAGTGAATCGACAGGACCACGCTCAATGCGGACACACGAAACGACAGGGCCCAACCAAACTCAGGCTTCAGATTTCTTCTCACTGCGTCTGCTCCTTCAGCTACCTCGTATCTATTTTCAGAGGCGGCCATGCAGGGAAGATAGGCCTCCCAACGCAGGCCGCAATCGTTCAACACGTGCCCAGCAGGGCTGCAGTCTGCTGACAATGAATCACTGCTTCGTCGCCAGGAACTCCCGCGCTCACCTTCGGCGAGATTGAGGTTTCGGCCGCTTCAGGGAGCATTCCCAAGCGAGGCTCGGACGAACGCCGGACGAACTACGACTCCGCTGTCTCTCGCGACGAGGCGGAATGCCACAAGCGGTGCGGTGCGGACGGATGAACTGGCGAACCTACCTCGGCGCAGGCATCGCCCTGCTGCTGCCGCTGCCACTCGTCCTCGTAGCTCACGCGGGCAGCGATTTCAGGAACCCCAGCAGCGCGGTGTTCACCGCGTCCGCGCACTCCTGCTGAACCCAGTGCCCCGCCCCCGGTACGACCAAGACCTCCCGGAGGTTCGGGACCAGCGGCCGCATGTATTCCACGGGAGCGATTGCACGGCCCGGGTCCTTCTCCCCGACGAGGTAGAGCGCCGGCTGTTCGATCTTCACCGTCGCCAACTCCGGCAGCTCCGCCCAATCCCGGTCCATGTTGCGATAGCGATTGAGCCCTCCCCGGAAACCACTGTGGGCGAACTCCTTCGCGAAGTACGCGACATCCTCCTCCGTGAGCCACGCCGGAAGCCGCGCCGGCACCTCGACGCCCGTGAGGAATCCATCCCCCGGCTTGCGCGACCGCACGGCCTCCGCCGTCACGTCGAAGCCCGCCGTCCCCGCGAGCACGGTGCGCATCGTCCTCGGGATGTCCGCCTCGAGCTCCGCCTCCGCCACGCCCGGCTCCTGGAAATACAGGATGTAGAACCACTGGTCCTTGAAGGCGTTCCGGAAGAGCTGCGTCGGCGGCATCGGCGGGCGACCCAGGTGGGGGACGCTCATCCCCACCACGGCCCGGAACCGCTCCGGATGGAGCGCGGCGCAGCTCCACGCCATCGCCGCCCCCCAGTCGTGCCCCACCACCACCGCCGTCCGCTCCCCCAGCGCATCGAGCAGCCCCACGAAGTCCGCGACCAGCTCCTTCATCCGGTACGCCTCGACCTCCCGCGGCGCGTCGCTCCGTCCATACCCACGCACGTCCGGCGCGACCGCGTGGTAGCCCGCCGCCGCGAGCGCCGGGAGCTGGTGTCGCCACGAGTACCAGGACTCCGGCCAACCATGGAGCAGCAGGACCAGGGGACCCGCTCCCGCTTCGGCGATGTGGAGTCGGAGGCCATTCGTCTCGAGCGTGCGATGCGTGATTCCAGACATGGGTCCCTTCCCTTCATGACGTCCTGCGAGAACCACTCCTCGGGACGCGCGCGGCATCCCGACGGACACTGGCCGCCACGTCCGCCAGCGTCGTGCCACGAAGCCGCGCCAACAGGAGCGCCTCCGCGTCCTCCAGCGCCTTCCCGAGCGCCCCGTTGACGGCCTGCTCGACGAAGCACCCGGGGCTCTCGTCCCGAGGCCCGATGCTGAACAGCGTCGGCGCGCCCAGCGCCTCGTACACGTCCGCCAGCGTCACGGACTCCAGCTTCCGCGCCAGCGACCAGCCCCCTCCATGCCCCTTCTCCGAACGCAGGATGCCCGCCTCGCGCAACCCCGCCATCGTCCGCCGGACGACCACCGGGTTGGCCTTCAACAACCGCCCCATCTGCTCCGACGTCACCACCGGCCCCAGCTCCGGCATGTGCAACAGCACGTGCAAGGCGACCGAGAGCCTGCTGTCGCGTCTCATGCCACTTCAAATGTAGCGTGAGCCCTCGAAAGTCAAGTCGAGTCGCTTCCCCGCTCGTGGACGCGGGCGCCGCATTCACCTTGCGCATCCCCGCGCCCACGAGCATGACTGGAGCGGACACCCCGGAGGAGCACGCCTCATGGCCATGCGCTTCAAGAACCTGGATGGCAGCGGCCCGCAGCCCTTCAGCAGCGTCTTCAAGTGGGCCGTGGCCGACAAGCTCACCGGTCGCCGTCGCAAGGCCCCCGACCATGCCCCCGTCCCACACGTGGCCCCCGACCTCACCCTGCTCGCCACGCCTCCGGCGCCCGGGGAAGGCGCGCGCCTGACCTGGCTCGGTCACGCGAGCTGGCTCGTCCAGCTCGACGGACTGTCGCTCCTCGTCGACCCCGTGCTGCGCGACGCCATCAACGTCGTCATCCACCGCAACGTGCCGCCCGGCGTCCCGACCGACAAGCTGCCTCCCATCGCCGCCAGCCTCGTCTCCCACAACCACTACGACCACCTCGACCTGCCCACCTTGAAGGACGTGCGCGCCCCCGTCGTCACCGGCCTGGGCCACGCCCCCGTGTTCCGTGGCTCGGGCCTCACCGTCACCGAGCTCGACTGGTGGCAGTCCTCGAAGGTCGGTCCCGTCACGCTCCACTACGTCCCGTCGCAGCACTGGAGCCGGCGCGGCCTCAACGACGCCAACGAGATGCTCTGGGGCGGCTTCGTCATCGAGGGCTCCAGCGCCCGCCTCTACCACTCCGGCGACACCGCCTGGTTCGACGGCTTCCAGGAGATTGGCCGGAGGTTCCCCGGCATCGACGCGGCCATGCTCCCCATCGGCGCGTACGACCCGGAGTGGTTCATGAGCCGCCAGCACATGAACCCCGAGGACGCCGTGCGCGCCTTCGAGGCGCTCGGCGCCACCCGCTTCCTCGCCATGCACTGGGGCACCTTCAAGCTCACCGACGAGCCGCTCGACGAGCCGCCCCGCCGCCTGGATGCCGAGTGGAATCGACGCGGCTGGTCACGCGAGCACCTGTACGTACTGCCGGTGGGAGGCACGCTCACCCTGCACGGCGGTTGAATCACATCAGGGCTTGTGGTGTGGGAAGGGCATGCTCCTCGCCACCGCCCTCTCCCTGTCGCTCGCCCAGACGCCACCGCCCCTCACGACCGCGTCCGAAGTCAGCGGATGGACGCGCACCGGCCGCTACCCCGAAGTCGAATCGCTCTGCCGCGCCTTCGTGAAGTCCTTCCCCGGCAAGGCCCGCTGCGACACCTTCGGCACCAGCCCGGAGGGCCGCCCGATGCTCGCGCTCGTCGTCAGCGCGGACGGCGTGCTCACCCCCTCCGCCGCGAAGAAGAAGGCCCGCCCCGTCGTCTTCTTCCAGGGCGGCATCCACGCCGGTGAAATCGACGGCAAGGACGCGGGCTTCTGGCTCCTGCGCGACATGCTCACGGGCAAGGCGCTTCCCGGCGTCCTCAAGGGCGTCACCGCCGTCTTCGTCCCCGTCTTCAACGTGGACGGCCACGAGCGCTTCGGCCCCAACAACCGCCCCAACCAGGTGGGCCCCGAGGAGATGGGCTGGCGCGTCACCGGGCAGAACCTCAACCTCAACCGCGACTACGTGAAGGCCGACGCCCCGGAGATGGTGGCCCTGCTGCGCTACCTGAACGCGTGGGACCCCGTCGTCTACGCGGACCTCCACGTCACCGACGGCGCCAAGTTCGAGCCCGACGTCGCCGTCGCCGTCGAACCCCAGTACACCGGCCCGGAGAAGCTGCGCGAGCAGGGCTTGAAGCTGCGCCAGGAGCTGTTCCAGGAGCTGGAGACCCAAGGGCACCAGCCCCTCGTGTTCTACCCGTCCTTCCTCCAGGAGGATGACCCGACCTCCGGCTTCGCCTACGGCGTGCCGCCGCCGCGCATGAGCCACGCCTACGCCGCGGTCCACCACCGCTTCGGCGTGCTGGTGGAGACCCACTCCTGGAAGCCCTATGCCGAGCGCGTGAAGGCCACGCGCGACGTCGTCGCGGGCCTGTTGCGCCTGGTCGCCCGCGATGGCGCCACGCTGCTGTCCGCGCTGAAGGACACCGACGCCCAGGCCACCGCCGGCCAGACGCGCGACGTGGTCCTCGCCTGGAAGAACACGGACAAGAGCCAGCCCATCGACTTCCGCGGCTACGCCTACGAGCGCGGCCCGTCCGAGGTCTCCGGCCAGACGTGGATCCGCTACGACGATTCGAAGCCCCAAATCTGGAAGGTGCCCTACTTCAGCGAGCTGACGCCGGCCCTCACCGCCGCGATTCCCTCCGGCGGCTACCTGGTCCCTCCCGCCCACGCCGCCTGGGTGGCGGAGAAGCTCACCACCCACGGCCTGCGCTTCCAGCGCCTGTCGCGCGCGACGCCCGCCGCCGACGTGGAGGTGTTCCGCGCCACCGAGGCGAAGTGGAGCACCCAACCCAACGAAGGCCACCACACGCTCTCCGTCAAGGGCGCCTGGGAGAAGCAGTCCCAGGAGCTGCCCACAGGCACCCTCTACGTCCCCACGGCCCAGCCGGGCGTGGAGCTGGTGGCGCACCTGTTCGAGCCCTCCGGCCCCGACTCCCTGCTGGCGTGGGGCTTCTTCAACGCCCACTTCGAGCAGAAGGAGTACGTCGAGGACTACGTGCTGGAGCCCTTCGCCCGCGAGCTGCTCGCGAAGGACGCCGCCGTGAAGGCCGAGTGGGACGCGAAGCTGAAGGACCCCGCCTTCGCCAACGACGCCCGGGCCCGGCTGCGCTTCTTCTACGAGCGCCACCCCGCCCGCGACACGCGCCTGCGCGTCTACCCCGTGCTGCGCACCGCCACCGCGCCCACGGGCCTGACGGCCGGCCGCTGAGGCACACGCCCTGAAACACGAAGGCCCCGGCGGCGCCATGCCCCCGGGGCCTTCTCATGTCCGGCGTTCGCGCCGGCGCTCCCCGTCACCGCGGGAGGCCGGAGCGGGTGGGCGCATCAGCCGATGACGCCCTCGCACGCGCAACTGCTCGGGTTGCAGTACGTGTTCGACGGGCAGCCGCCGCAGTTGGGCTTGCACACGCACGAGCACGAGCTCGGGTCCGCCTGGAACGTGCCGCCGCAGTTCAGGCCGGCCGTGTCGCAGGCGCAGCCGCACACGCCCGTGTCGAACTTGTAGCCGTCCGCGCACGTCGCCGACTGCGCGCAACTGCAGGCGCAGGTGTTCGTGTTGCACGTCTCGTAGGTGCCGCACGTGCCACCGCAGTCCGCCGTGCAGCGGAAGGCGCACACGTCCGGGTCGGTGTTGCACACCTGGCCGGGCGAGCCGCCCACACCTCCGCAGTCCGACGGGCACTCGCACTTGTTCGACACGCGGTTGCAGAACAGCGTGCCGTCGCAGAAGTCCGCCTCGGTCGGGTCGTAGTGCTTGTCACCCTCGCACGGCGGGGGGACGCCGTTGACGTTCGTCGTGCGGTCGATCCAGTACCGGTACGACACCGCCGCCTGCGTGGTGGCCGTCTTCGGACGGCAGCCTCCGAAGAAGGACAGCGTGCGGTTGATGCCGTCCACGTCGAAGCCGTGGGTGCGGCTGCGCGGCAGGTCGGCCGCCGTGGGGCACTGCCCCGCGTCCGCCACCTCCGCCACCGACACCTTCACCGACGCGCCGATGGGCGGCTGCTGCGTGCGGTAGCCCACCGACGAGATGACGCTGTCGACGATGCCGTTGATGGTGGTGGTGATGGAGGCCGAGTCCCGGATGCTGCCCACCACGCCACCCGTGGCCTGGATGACGTCCAGGTGCTTCGGGTTGCGGGGGTCCTCGTCCTGGTGGCACCACGTCGAGGAGTTCGCGGTGGCGGTCTCCGGCGGGCAGATGATGCCGTGGACCTGGATGACCTGGTCCACCGGGTTGTTGCTCACGCCCGCGTTGGTGCCCGTGTCGTTGAAGTACTGCTTGAAGACCTCCTCGTTGTCGCTGGACTGGTCACGCGTGTCCGTGAGCACCACCACGACCACCTTCGCGCCATCCCGGATGCGGGTGTCGACCGTACCTCCCGAGGACTTCAGGAAGTTGATGGCGGACCGGGCGGACTCCAGCGGCTTCTCCGCGGGCGCGCCGTCGATGTTCACCCAGCACTCCTTGCTGTTGGCGTTGGTGCACGTGGTGGCCTGGGTGCCCGAGGGGATGGTGACGATGGAGCACTGGTTCGCGTTGCACGCGCTGTTCTCCGTCAGCCACGCACGGAACTGGTTCACGTTCCGGGTGAAGCCACGCACCGTCTGGTAGTTGGGCTCCGCGCTGTTGGTGTAGCTCGTCGTCACCATGGCCAGGCGCCAGTCCAGCGTGGAGTTGGCCAGCTTGTTGGCCACGGCCGTGGCCGCGTTGGCCAGGGCCAACTGGCTGCTGGCCATGGAGCCGCTGTCGTCCACGACGAAGAGGAAGTCCACCACCGCCTGCCGCGAGGTGAACAGCTCGCACTGCACCGCGTCCGCGTCGCCGAACTGCGCCAGCGACGAGCCGCCCGCCGTGTCCGCCAGGGTGAACAGCGCCTGGGCCTCCGTGTAGCGGGCCGTGGGCGTGAGGGCCAGCACCACCAGCACGCTGGAGTCGCTGCGGTGGACGTACTGGGCCTGGAGGGTGAACGGGCCGGTGATGCCCGCCGCGCCCGACAGCGCGCCCGTGGTGTTGGGCACCAGCGAGCGGACCAGGGTGTTGGTGTACGTCTTCAGGTCCGTGGCGTTGGCGAGCGCGTAGCGCGAGGCGAGCGCCGCGTGGCCGTCCCACGTGGTGAACGTCTGCGAGAAGTCGCGCGTCGCGGAGTTGAAGGACGCGGCGCGGATGCCCGCCTCGTCCCCGGTGGGCGTGGTGGAGCCCGGCACCTGCGCGCGCTTGTACGCGATGAGCGTCACCTGCTTGGTGTCGTCCCAGCCGACGATGCCCACCGTGCGGTCACCCGACTTGATGTTCACCAGGTTGGCGTCCTTGAAGGTGGCCGGCAGCGCGAGCCGGATGTCCGCGCCGTTCTCCTCCTTGAAGGTCACCGGGCGCAGGTTGTTCGTGCGGCAGGCCTGGCCCGCGGGCGTCCCGGGCGCGCCGTCGTTCGGGTTCCTCGGGTCCAGCTCGTTGGGGTCCACCTGCCCGTTGTGGTTCGCGTCCTCCGCGCCGTCGAGGATGCCGTCGTCGTCGGTGTCGCTGTCGTTGGGGTTGGTGGTGGTGGAGGGCTGCGAGTCACCGACGTAGCCACAATCCTTGCGCGGCGCCGCCGACGTGGCCACGCCCCGCTCCAGGCCGTCCAGCAGGCCGTCGCCGTCCGTGTCCGGGTTGGTGGGGTCCGTGTCGTTGCCGTCCACCTTGCCGTTGCCGTTGGCGTCCTCGCCGAGGAAGCCGTTGCGGCCCGGGCCGTCCTGGAGGCCGTCACAGTCCGTGTCCGTCAGGCGCGGGTCCGTCTCGCCGGAGTCCACGCGGCCGTTCTTGTTCGAGTCCTCCAGGCCGTCCGGCAGGCCGTCGCCGTCCGTGTCCGCGTTGTGCGGGTCCGTGCCCGTGGCGAGCTCCACCGAGTCGGGGATGCCGTCGAAGTCCGCGTCCGGGATGGAGGCCGCGCAGTCCTTCACGCGCGGGTCCGTCTCCTGGCCGTCCTTCACGCCGTTGTGGTTGACGTCCTCGTCACCGTCGCTGCACGAGTCGCCGTCCGTGTCCGGGTTGAGCGGGTCCGTGCCGAACCGGACCTCCAGGCCGTCCGGCAGGCCGTCGCCGTCCGTGTCACGGTTGCGCGGGTCCGTCTCCCCCGGGCTCACCACGCCGTTGTGGTTCTTGTCCTCGTCGCCGTCGGACAGGCCGTCACCGTCCGAGTCGAGGGCGTTGGGGTCCGTCTCGCCGGGGTCCCGCTTGCCGTTGCGGTTGAGGTCCTCGATGCCGTCGGGGATGCCGTCGCCGTCGGTGTCCATCTTGACCGGCGAGGTGCGCGTGGAGGTGTCCTGGTCCCCGCGGAACGAGCAGTTCGGATCCACGCTGGAGGTCCGACCGACCTCCACGCCGTCGCGGATGCCGTCGCCGTCGGTGTCGCGGCGACCCGGGTCCGTCTTCAACCCACCCGGGTAGACATTGGCGAACTCCTCGGCGTCGGTGAGGCCGTCACAGTCGGAGTCCTTGTTGGGGTTGTTCTCGTCCGCGATGTCGGTGGGGACGGGACCTGGATCCGGGTCCGGGTCGGGTTCGACGTTGGGCTCCTCGGGGCCCGCATCACCACCGTCGGAACCACCGTTCGTGCCGCCATCCGAGTCAGGTGTGGGAACGGGCTCTTCGGGATCCGACCCGCCGCAACCTGTCGTCAGCAGGGAGGCTGACAACAATACGCAGCAGACGACCCGGGCCAATGACTTGCGCATCATGGTGCAACTCCATGGCCCTGACTCCGGGGGGGGAGGGGATGAGTCAGGGAGAACCCAAAGTCTACGGAGACCTGAGCGGAATGGTGAGGGGATATCCCCTCAGTGCGAGTCCACCGTCGCTCGTCGTATGAACACCCTTCAGCGCCACGGGTCGATTGCCATACGACTGTTTTTCGATCGCAGTTCGCGTGTCGGGAGGCGTCAGCTATCGTCCTTTCCGTGCCTGTCTTCGGTCTCGCGGCATTGTGGAATGGAAACGCATCACCCGAGCGTGCGGCGGCGGTGGTGGAGGGGCTCGGCGACATGCTGCCCACCGCGCAATCGCTGCAGCTCGTCGTCGGCGCGCGGGAGGATCAAGCCGGCGTCGAGGTGAAGGTGGAGGCGCCCGGCTATCCGCGCGCGTCGGTGGACAAGCTGGCCGACGAGGTGAAGCGCAGCGGCGGCTCGTTCGTGGAGCTGTGGCGCCTGCCCAAGGCCGAGCGCGACGCGTTCCGCACCACCACCTTCGCGGGCGGACGCCCCTTCGGAGGAGAGGACCGCGCGGGGGCCGCACGTGCGCTGGCGCAGCACCTGACCGCACTGGCCACGCGGAGCACGGCGCCCACCCCCGTTCTCCCCACACCGCCCCCGCCCGTCACCGCGCCGGAGCAGGACCCGCGCCGCGTGCCCCAGGCGCCGCCGGGCAGCCCCCAGCGGCGTGGGCGGCGCTTCGCGGTGCGGCTGGAGCTGGAGTTCCGCACGGAGCTGGAGTTCGTGCGCGAGCACGCGCTCAACATCTCCAACGGGGGCCTCTTCGTGCGCACCGCGCACCGGCCGCTGCCGGACAGCGTCGTCACCGTGGACGTGAAGCTGCCCAACGGCGAGCACCTGCAGGGCGACGCGGTCGTCGTCCACGTGCTGGACGACCCCTACAGCGGCGGCGTGGGCCTGGCGTTCCTGAGCGACGACGCGACCTTCGCGCGGACGCTGGATGGCTATCTGGCGAGCCTCGCGGGCGGAACGGGATGAGTGGAATGGGCGTGGTGGGGCGCTTCGAGCTGCTGTCCCAGTTGGGGCGCGGCGGGATGGCGGAGGTCTTCCTGGCGCGCGTGCGCGAGGGCGCGCGGAGCGGGGAGCTGGTGGCGCTCAAGCGCGTGCGCCCGGAGCGGGCCCGCGACCCCGAGGCGCGCGAGCAGCTCCTGCACGAGGCGGAGCTCGCGCGGTGCCTGCAGCATCCCCACATCGTCGGCTTCATCGAATACGGAGAGCTCTTCGACGGCGGCTACCTCGCGCTGGAGCTGGTGGAGGGGCCCGACCTGGGGCGCGTGCTGGCGCAGTGCCGCAAGCGCCGCATCGAGCTGCCCATCGACATCTCCGTGCTCATCGTCCGGCAGGTGCTGGAGGCGCTCGAGCACGCACACGCGGCCACCAGCCCCACCGGCCGCCCCCTGGGCGTGGTGCACTGCGACGTGTCCCCGCACAACGTGCTGCTGTCGCGCACGGGCGAGGTGAAGCTGGCGGACTTCGGCGTGGCGCGCTCGCGGGCGGGCATGGCGTTCGACGCGCGGCGCCTGGGCAAGCAGCACTACCGTTCGCCGGAGCTGCTCGCGGGCGAGGTGTCCGTCGCGGTGGACCTGTGGGCCACGGCGGTGCTGCTCTACGAGCTGCTGTCGCTGGAGTCGCCCTTCCCCTCCGGCCCCGAGGACGAGGTCGAGGCCGCCATCCGCGGCGGCCGGGTGAAGCCCGTGCGGCTGAAGGTGCCGGAGGTGTCCGACGCGCTGGCCCTGGTGCTGGACCGCGCGCTGGCGCCCCACCCCGCGCAGCGCTTCAGCTCCGCGCGGCAGTTCGCCCGCGCGCTCGCCGCGCTGGCGGATGACCGCGTGGCGACGCCGCTGGCCGTGGCCGCCGTGGTGCGCGGGCTGATGGGCCCGAACCCCTGACGGCCCGGCTCACGCGACGACCTGCCGCTCCACGCGCGGGCCCAACCCCAGGTCCCCCTCCACCACCAGCCGGCTGCGACCACCGCCCTGCTTCACCACCCGCACCTGGACGCCGATGCGCTCGGCCAGGCCGGAGACGTGGGAGATGATGCCCACCTGCCGGCCCGTCGCCTGGAGCGCGTCGAGCGTGGCCAGCGCCACCTCCAGCGTCTCCGGGTCCAACGTGCCGAAGCCCTCGTCGATGAAGAGGGTCTCCACCTGCGTCGTCTCCGACGACAGCGACGCCAGCCCCAGCGCGAGCGCGAGCGACACCAGGAAGCTCTCTCCACCGGACAGGCTGGCCACGCCGCGCACCTCGTCGCCCATGTCGCCGTCCACGACCTGCAGGTCCAGGTCGTGCCCGGGCACGCGCATCAGCCGGTAGCGCCGCGCCAGCTCCTGCAGGTGCGCGTTGGCGTGCATGAGCAGCGCGTCCAGCGTGAGGCTCTGCGCGAACACCTTGAAGCGCTTGCCGTCGTGCGAGCCGATGAGGTCTCCCAGCGCCTTCCACACCTCGCCCGCGCGGCGTCGCTCCGCGATGGCCTCCGCCTCGCTGCCGTGGCGGGCCCGCGCGGCGTCATCCGCCTCCAGCCGCGCGCGCAGCCGGGCCTCCGCCGAGCGCCGGGCCTCCACGTCCGCGCGCAGCCGCTCCCGGGTGGACGTGGCCTCCTCGTCGGACAGCGCCGGGGCGCCGGAGGACGCGTGCGCCTCCAGGCGCTCACGCCGCTCCGCGAGCACCGCGCGCGCCTGGGCCAGGGCCTCGCGCAGCGTCGACAGGGACCGCTCCTCCGCCTCGCACCACGCGGCGTCGTGCGCGAGCAGGGCCTTCACCGCCTCCAGCGTCGTGCCCCGCGCCGCGAGCCGCTCGGACAGCGCGGCCCAGGCCGCCTCGCGGGAGGCCTCGGCCGCGACGCGGGTGCGCTCCGCGTCCTCCACCCGGGCGCGCGCCACCTCCTCCGCCTGCCGCGTGGACTCCGCCGCCGTGCGGGCCTGCTCGAAGGCCTGGCCCGCGGAGGCCAGCCGCTCCCGCAGCCGCGCGCGGACCTCCTCCGTGGGGCGCCCCTCCAGCAGCCCCGCGCGCGAGCGCCCCAGCTCGCCCCGCGTCCGCTCCTTGAGCGCGGCCAGCGCCGCCTCGTCCTCCGCGCGCCGGGCATTCCCGTCGAGCTGGCCCTGGACGCGGGCGCGGTGGCGCCGCTCCTCCTCCTCCCGCGCCTTCGCCTTCTCGACGACCTCCTCGCGCTCCCGCCACATCGCCACGCGCTTGCCGCACTTCTGGCGGAAGTCCGCGGGGTTCGCCTCCAGCTTCGCCTCCCAGCCCGCGTCGTTGGCGAAGACGGGGCCCACGTCCGCCAGCACCTGACGCAGCGTCACGTCCGCCGCCTCGAGGCGGGCCAGCCCCTCCTTCAGCGCCCCCTCCGCGCGGGTCGACTCCTCCTCCGCGCGGCGCAACGCCTCGGCGGCCACCTCTCGCCGCGTGCGCTGCGTCTCCAGCGCGGCGCGGGCCTCGCGCGCCGCCCTCGCGAGCCCCTCGGCGGCCTCGTCCTCGGCCTTCGAGGACGAAAGCCGCGCCAGGAGCTCTCCCGCCATCGCCTCCAGCCAGGCCCCGGCGTCGGACGAGTCCCCCGCGTCGGGAGGCGCGACCTGCTCGCGCCCCGCGTCCACGAGCACCACGGCCGCCCGCCAGCGCGCGCGGGCCTCCGCCCAGGCGCTCCGCTGCTCCGCGCCCCGCGCCGCCGCGGCCTCGCGCCGGCCCTCCGCC
>NZ_JAKCFB010000003.1 GCF_024198235.1 Myxococcus dinghuensis
GCCGCCGGCCTCGCCCCGGCCGCCGTCCCCCGCCGCGCCGGAGACGGGCCCGGAGGCGCCCGCGACGCCGGGCGCGGAGACGACCGTCGCGTCGTCGGTGGCCGCGGCCGCGGAGAGCCCCACGGACGCCGTGCCCGGCGCGACGCCGGGTGGGCTGGCCAACGGCATCATCGGCGGCATGGTGCGGGGTGTGCTGGCGGCGAGCAGCGCGGGGATGCTGCCGGTGGCGCCGCCGCCTCCCTCGGCCACGGAGCGCGCGGCGTGGGAGGAGGAGTACTTCGAGACGATGTTCCGCGACCGCTTCGAGAACGTGCGCTACCCGCATCAGGCGGCCGTGGCGGGAATCGAGGGGCGTTTCGCGGTGCGCATCTCCGTGGACGCGCGGGGTCGGCTGCTCGCGCTGGCGGTGGTGGGCACGTGTCCGCACTATGTGCTGTGCGACGCGGCGATGCAGGCCGTGCGCGAGGCCGCGCCCTTCCCGCCGCCGCCGGCCGCGCTCGGCGCGCCCGTCACGGTGGAGCTGCCCTTCAACTACCACCTGCGCTGAGGGGCCTCCGCGCAACGGCGCTGCCTCCAGCGCCTGGTACGCGCGCCCTCGCGGGTCAGTCCTCGAACCGCGCAGGAGGGCTCTGCCTCACCGGCGAGCGGTAGCGGTCAGGCTTCGTCATCGGGGAGGAGCGTCCGGAGAAGCTCGTCGTCGGGACCGAGCGGGCGCCAGCCAGCGGGGGGAGGGGTCGCGCGAAGTGCCGCCATGACCCTATCGGCGCGTGCATGGTGGGATTCAGGATGAAGCCGTCCACGCTCTCCGTGGCGATGCACAGGCCCTGCGTCATCTCGAAGAGGCCGTGGACGCAGGCGATGTTGGGGTGCTGGAGGAACTGCGCCAGCCGCACCTCCTCTTCCAGACGAGCGCGGGCGCGTTGCCGCGGCTCCGCATCGCTCGCCTCGCTCGGAAGCGCCACGAACTTCACGACCACCTTGGCTTGGAATCCCTCCGGCGTGCGAGGCCGCGCGAGGAGAAGGCGCTCGCCATTGCGGCCCTCCCCGAGGATTTGGAACAGCACGTAGGGCGTGTCCTCGTGACAAAAGAGGACCACCCCCTCGGCAAGCCGAGGGTCAGCACCATTGGACATGAAGGGAGTCTCCTGCATGTCTCCGCGAAAGGGCTTCGCGTGAAGACAGACAGACAATACCGTCAGTCATGTCCCAGGTGAACGACGCCACGGGTCGTCAGTTGCGCGCGGCCTTCCCTTTCCAGACTGGAAAGCGGCTTTACACTCGGACCGTCAAGGCCACTTTTTTACGACGTAGGCGGGGAAGGTCCGGGGGAACAACACAGCCCCGGGCTTCGAGCCCTCCTCTCCCTCTTCGGCCCCATCCTTTCCAATGGCGATGCAGACAGGAAAAGTGCGCCCGTCCGGATACCGGGCTTCGGTGTAGCGAGCGAGCAAGGCCCCTCCACTCGTCCACAGTTGGCCGCGAAGAATGGTCCCCGTGGGCAGCCGCCTTCGGCCGTCGCGAACGACACCGCGAACCGGACCATCCGAATAGACGCCCTGATCCGCTGACGGACCTGGCTGATTCATGTCGAGGGTCAGGTCCACCGAATCCCCCTCCCACAAGCGCAGCACGTCGAACATGGCGTCACGCGCTTCGGACGGGCACTCGCTCGGCCCGGGGCGAACCTGGGAGCTGCCGGGGCACCCCAGCTGCAAGGCCACGGCAGCAGTGGCAACAGCGCACTTCCTGAGGAACTCCACCCTGCCGCCATTGGGTGCAGGGGCCTTCGGGGCCGGGGACTCGGACGGACTGGCGACGATAGGAGCACGCTTCACGGCAGGGCTTTCCTTCTGGGCTGAATCTCGCTCAGGCGACGCTACCCCAGCAGGGCCAAATCGGTCAGAGTCAGCAGGCGCCGGCGGCGCGGCGCTGGCCATCAAAGGCCCTCCGGCATCGTCCAGTAGAGGGGCCTTGGATGCGGTTTCCTGCTCGCGCTCGGGAACGACCTCGTCACTCGACGCAGGCGCGGAGGGGACCACGTTGAGCATCGTGGCCACGACACCGGCGAGGAGCGTCGCGCCCAGCACACCGAGCGCGCCCTTTCGGAGCGGTGGAGCCTTCACGGGCTCCTTCTCCGTTCCGGTGGCCGGGGTGAGTTGCGGCTTCGCGGTCTCCGTGTGGAGTGGCGAGGTCCACTCTGGACCCGACGCGGACGCCAGCATCTCCAGTTCGCGGCGCATCGCCTCCGCTGAAGGTGGACGGTGCTCTGGCTTGCGCGCGATGAAGCACATCACCGCATCGCTCAAGGCGCTGGGCACCCGCTCGTTCAGCAGACGCGGACCTGGCGGCATCAGCTTGCCTTCGACAGGGGCACGCATGAAGGCGCTCGCGGGATGTGGGTCCGTCAGCACGTCGAAGAGGCACACCCCCAGGGCGTAGACGTCGTCCGTCACCTTGAACTCGTAGCGGGCGTCCTGGTTGTCGCCATGCTCGCGCAGGAAGCGGGACGCCTCCGGCGAGCGGTATCGGCGTGTTCCAGGCGGCAACGGCGCGTCCGTCAAATCCTCCGCGTGGGTGTAGTCTCCCGCGCTGAAGTCGATGATGAACGGCTCATGGTCCGAGGCGCGAACCATGATGTTGTTGAGCTTCAAATCGCGGTGGAAGACGCCGCGCCCGTGCATGTAGTCCACGGCCCCCGCCAGCTTCACGAAGAGCCGGACGACTTCCTGTGCCGTGGGGTGAACCCGCTCCACCCACTCCGCCAGCGTGTAGCCCTCCACGAAGTCGAGGACGACGTAGAGCCAACCGTTGTCCAGCTCCGGCCAGCGACCATAGGAGCGTGAGGCGATGATGTTCGGATGGCGCAGGTGGACGAGGCAGCCCAGCTCGCGCATCAGCCGCGCGTCCGCCTTCTCCTCGTCGCCGCTGGTGGCCCGGTGCATCGCGACCTTCAGCGCGTAGTGCTTGCCGTCCATCACCACCTTGTAGACCGCTCCGTAGGCCCCGGCGCCCACCAGCTTCACGACGCGCCAGCCATGGACCACGTGCCCAGGTGGGAACTGCGAGGGGTGGTGAATCAACGTCAGCATGGCTCCCCCTACAGGACGACGCCGGGGACGAGAATTCGGGCAGAGCCGTCCGCGTCGAGAAGCTCCACCTGGAACACCTCGCCCACCGTCCACGCTGGCGACTCGGTCTCAACGACGACCAGGCCGACATCTCCAGGTGCCACCTGCGCCGGCTCCGCGTGTACGCCAATCACCCGGACAGCAACACCGCTCCTTGCGTTGACCACACGCGCCAGCCTTGGACTCCAAGGCTGCTGCCCATTGTTCCGAACCGTCACGCTGACGACGGCCCAGGTTTCAGCGCGAAAGCTGGCTCCTCCCTCGGCAATCAGCGCGTCCGCACGATGCTTCGTGCTCTTGGGTCTGATTCGATGGGTGTGCACTCCGCGGTCATTCAAGAGGCTCGACATGACCATTCCCACAGGTCCGGTCGCGGCGTTTCGTGCGCGCAGGGCCCTCAACTCCACGTCCTGAGCCGCCAGCCTCGAGCGTGCCTCGGCCAGCTCGGCTTGCAACGCCTCGACTGAATCCCGACGACGGAAGACCTCCACGCGGGAGTCCACCGCAGCAGGAGCGGTGACCAGCACGAACGCTCCACGCTCCGGAGCCGAGCCATCCGCATAGCGAACACGGAGCCCGAGCCGCTCACCGGCCCCCAGGTCCACGGAGGGCTCCAGGACGAGGGTACGCTCCCCGACATCCACGATGCGGAAGCGCTCCCGCCCCTCCAACTCCAGGGCGCTTCGCTCCAACGAGGCATCGAAGAGGACCAGCGTCGCCACGCCTGCCGCCACACGCAGCTCCGGCACGGGCTCGGCGGGGCTGCTGGACGAGGTGACGCGCCGCTCCTGGCGCTCTCGCGCAGCGGGAACGGGTTGCGCCGAAGCAGTGACGCCCAGGAGCAGGAAAAGAATGGCAACGGGTCGAAGCAACGCGGACTCTCCGCCGCCGACCCCAGCAAACCCGGAAGTCTCCACCGCCGCGAAAGCCGGTGGAGCCACCCTCACACGGGAATGTCTAGCTTTCCTGCGCTACGTCAGCGAACAGACTCCAGCGCCCGGTGCGCGCGCCAGCGGCCCAGGTTCCACTCCGGCCACGTGGGCGCGTCCTCGTCCACGAGGAAGCGCTCGCGCAGCGCCCGCTCGAAGCCCGCGCCGAGCCGCGCATCGCCCCGCGCGCGCACCAGCTCCGGCACCGCGTCCTCGGAGAGGAAGCCCGCCAGATAGAGGACGTCCAGCTCCGCCTCTTGCGTGTCCCGCGCCAGGTTGAGGCGGACGATGAGCGCGTCCGGGTTGATGACGTTGACCACCCCCACCGCCGCCAGCGCGAGGCCGAAGGCCCCCACCGCGAAGCGCTCCGGCCGCCACCACAACGTCACGCCCCGCCACGCCAGCACCCCGCCCAGCGCCACCATGAAGACATGCGTGAACAGGCGCAGCCGCGTATAGCCATACGCGTCCTCGTACAACGCCATGCGCTGGACCGCCGAGGCGACGATGACCAGCGTCAGCGCCACCATGAGCGAGGTGCCCACCTGGAACGCCACGCGCGCCACCGGCGTCTCCCGTCGCGTCCACCGCGCCAGCGCCATCACCAGCCCCAGGGTGAGCATGGACACGAGCATCAGCTCGAAGAAGCCGCGCCGCGCGTACTCCGCATAGGTGTAGCCCGGCGCGGGCGACGTCGCGGCGCCGACGAACAGGTACGCCACCTGGAAGCCCGCGAACACGAGGAACAGCGCGTCCACCCCGAGCACCAGCATCAACGCCTCCGTGAGTCCCAACCGGGGCGTCGCGGGCGCCACCTCCGTGTCCCCCAGCTCCGGCGCGTCCCACACCGCGCGGCGGCGCAGCGCATGGCCCATCACCGCGGCGCACGCCGTGGAGAAGACCAGCATCCCCACCGTCCACGACACCGTGTCCCCCAGCAGCTGGCCCAGGTCCACCGCCCACAACCGCCCCACCGCGGCATCGAAGGCCACGTCCGCCGAGGTCAGCAGCCCCGCGAACACGCCCAGCACCGGCACGACGATGAGGAGCCCCCGCACGAAGGGCAGCACGCGCGGCGCCAGCCGACCCGCGGCCCGCATGTCCACCGAGTCCCGCACCAGCGGCAGCGGATGGAACAGGCCGCGCCAGAAGGAAGACAACACCACCCGGGGGTAGCCCCACAGCCCCAGCCGCTGCACCCGCCCCGCGGCCCAGAAGTGCGCCAGCATCAGCACCAGCACCCCCGCGGTCAGCACGTTGAGCGTGGTCAGCCACGGGCTGGCCCGCACCGCCACGAAGCCGGAGACCCCGACGAGCGGCGCCAGCAGCCAGGCGTTGGGCCGCGCGCGATGCCACGCCTCGCGTCCCCCCAGGCAGGCGAGCGCGGCGAGGAAGGCCCCCATCACCAACGGAAAGGAGACACCCCACCGGGGCCGGTCCAGCAGCAGCTGCGCGAGCGCGCCCAGCCCCAGGGCGACGGCCAGGCGCTGGCGGGCGGTGCGCGTCAGACGAGGCAGGGCGGCGGGCGCGGCCGGGCGCGCGGGCGGGGCCTCGAACGGCAGGGAGGAAGGAGGCAGGGACATGCGACACACCTCGGACATCGATACTGAGTTGCCGAAAGGATGCGCGCGGCGACGCCCGCTTCGGGTGGCGTGGCGGTGAGCGGTCGGGGACCGGGGATGACCGGTCCCGGCCGGCGCCGGTCGGTCGCCCGTCCAGGAGGGGGGCGGCGAGCGCCCCGCGGGGTCGGCCTCCGGGACGGATGCATACGTTTCCCCGGATGCACGCGACTCCCCCATGGCTCTGGGCCGTCTTCTGGGGCTCGGTGTTGGCGCTGCTCGCGGTGGACCTGCTGCTGCACCGGGGCCACCACGGCGAGTCCCACCGGGCGGCCATCGTCTGGAGCTGCGTGTGGATCACCGCGGGGCTGCTGTTCGGCGGAGGGGTCTGGCACACGCTCGGCGCGCAGGCGGGTCAGGAGTACCTGGCGGCGTGGGCCATCGAGAAGAGCCTCAGCCTGGACAACGTCTTCGTCTTCCTCGTCATCTTCCAGAGCCTCTCCATCCCCCTGAGGGCCCAGCACCAAGTGCTCTTCCTGGGCATCTTCGGGGCGCTCGTGTTCCGCGCCCTCTTCATCTTCGTGGGGGCGGCGGCGCTGGAGCGCTGGGGGTGGGTGTCCTACGTCTTCGGCGGCATCCTGCTCGTCACGTCCTGGCGCGTGCTGCGCGAGGACCCGGCGAAGCAGCAGGGCAACCGCGCGGTGCGCTGGCTGTCACGCAGGCTGCCCATGACGCAGCGGGCGCACGGCAAGCGCTTCTTCGTGAAGCACCCGGACGGGCGGTGGCTGGCGACGCCGCTGCTGCTGGCCCTCATGGGCCTGGAGCTGACGGACATCCTCTTCGCGGTGGACTCGGTGCCGGCCGCCTTCTCGGTGACGCAGGACACCTTCGTGCTCTACAGCTCCAACGCGTTCGCCATCCTGGGGCTGCGCGCGCTGTACCTGGTGCTGGCCGGGACGCTGGGACGGCTGCGCTACCTGCACTACGGGCTGTCCGGCGTGCTGGCCTTCGCGGGCCTGAAGATGGTCCTCGCGCCGTGGGTCCACCTCCCGCCCCTGCCGTCCGTGGCCATCATCGTGGCGCTCGTCGGCGTGTCCGTGTGGGCGAGCCTGCGGGCCCGGCGCCGGGAGGCCCGCGTCCCACGGCGCGGGCCCCGCGGTGACTCCCGGGAGCGCCCCGGACCCGACCCGCTCGGGCCCGGTCCGGACGCTCCCGCGCGACCCTAGTCCTCCGACTCCGAATCGGACTCCGACGCGCCCATCTCGTTGGCCGCGCCGCCCATCACGAAGCCGTCGAAGGCCACGTTGGCCATGGTCTTCACGCGGTCCTCGTACTTCTTGAGCAGCGCCACGTTGGCGGCGGCGTTCTTCTTCGCCTCCGCGGACAGCTCGCCCTGCGAGCCACCCAGCTCCTCGTCCAGCGCGTCCATGCTCTGCTTCAGGTCGTCGCGCGCCTGCTGCGTCTCCGTGCGCTCCTCGTCGCTGAGCTTGCCGCTCTCCAGGCGCTTGTCGAGCTCCGCGAGCTGCTTCTCCATCATCTTCTTGGACTGGGCGCCCATCTTCTTCAGGGCCTCCGTGCTGTCCGCGACCATGGAGGCGTACACCGTGCCGGTGATGGCCTGGAACTCCGCGGGCGACATCTGGTGCTCCTTCAGCCCGGCGATGTAGGCGGCGCGGACGTCGGCCGACAGCGCCATCAGGAGGTTGGTGGCCTCCAGCGCCGCGTCGAGGCCCGGCTGCGCGCCCTCCTCGTTCGTCTTGTGCTTCTCCTGGAAGGCCTTCGACTTCTCCTCGTACGACTTGAACACCGGCAGCGACGCCTCGCGCACGGAGAGGTAGGTCGCCAGCCGCTGCTCGTCGAGCGCCAGCACCTCGCCCTCGGCGGGGGCCTTGAAGGGGTGGCTGCGGTTGAGCGCGACCAGGTCCTTCTCCTGGTCCTGCATCTTCTTCGCGGCCTCGACGGTGCCGCCAAACGTGTTCTTCGCCCAGATACCGCCCGCAACGAACACGCCGACGACACCCAGCAGGATGACGCCGCAGCCGATACCGAGCCCGATGATGACCTTGTTGCTCATGCACCCCTCCGAGGGAAACGAGTCAGGAGCCCCGTGCTAGTCGGCCCCGCCCCGAGGAGCAAGAGGCCCCTGCCCGCCCGCCCGTCCTGGGACGGGACACCCAGGGTGCGGGAAGGTCCCTCGAGGCTCAGCGGTATCGAAGTTTTTCGGGACAGGGAGGCAGCGGGTCGAGACACCGGGGCAGCCGCACGGTGACGAGCGTGCCGTCTTGCTCGGACGAGCGCACCCGCAGGCGGCCCCCGTGCGCGTCCACGATGTGCTTCACGATGAACAGTCCGAGCCCCAGGCCCCGCCCGTCGCGGGCGTCCAGCCGCTCCGCGCGCTTCATCGGCTCGAACAGGCGCGGCACCAGCTCCGCGGGGATGGGGGCGCCCATGTTGTGCACGCACAGCGACACCGCGCCCCGCGTCCCATGCGTGCGCACGAGCACCGGACACGGCTCCGGGCTGTAGTTGATGGCGTTGCTCACCAGGTTGGTGATGACCTGCGCCAGCCGGTCCGGGTCCCACGAGCCCGCGCCGTCCCCCAGGCAGACCAGGTCCAACTGCCGCTCGGGATACGCCAGCCGCACCTCGTCCACCACCTGCCGCGTCAGCTCGTGCAGGTCCAGGGGACGCGGCTGCATGGGGATGCCGCCGCCCAGCCGCGCCTGCGTGAAGTCCAGCACGTCACGCAGCATCCGCGTGGCGCGCTCGGCGCTGGAGAGGATGCGGCCCAGCACCTTGCGCTGGCGCTCGTCCAGGTCCTCGCGCCGCAGGAGCGTGGTGGAGGCCATGGTGATGGCGGAGATGGGGTTGCGCAGGTCGTGCCCCACGATGCCGATGAGCAGCTGCTCGAACTCCGCGCGGCGGCGCGCCTCCTGCTCCACGGAGCGCCGCTCGGTGACGTCGTGCATGGCGCCCACCATGCGCGTGGCGAGCCCCCGCGCGTCGCGAATCACCTGCCCGCGGTCCTCGATGACCGCCCAGGAGCCGTCGCCGCGCTGGAAGCGGTACTCGTCGTGCCAGTAGTCCTCGCCCCGCTCCAGGACCTCCTGGATGTCGCGCGCGACGCGCTCGCGGTCATCCGCGTGGATGTGGCGTGTCCACCAGTCGACATCCATCGACCCCGGGACCGGCCCCAGCCGGAACTGCTGCGCGGCCAGGTCGCTCCATTCGATGCAGCCGGTGGCCAGGTTCCAGTCGTAGATGACGTCGCGCGTGGCGCGCGTGGCCAGGCGGTAGCGCCGCTCCGACTGCCGCAGCACCTCCTCGGCGCGCCGGCGCTCGGTGATGTCCAGGGAGACGCCCGACACGCTCGTCACGCGCCCATCCGCGCCCAGCTCCGGGGAGACGTAGGCCATGAACCACGAGCCCCCCAGCTCCATCTCCATGTTGAACGTCTCGCCGGCGCGAGCGCGGCGGGCCGCGTCCAGCAGGTCCGGCCGGTCCGCGTAGGCCTCGGAGGTGTGCAGGCCAATCATCGCCCCCGGCTTCACACCCATGGCCTCCAGGGCCTTGCCCTCGAACAAGGTGATGTAGCCCACCGCGTCCGTGGCCCACAGGACGACCGGCAGTTGCGTGATGACCCGGCGCAGGCGCTCGCGGGCCTCGTCGCGCTCGCGCTGGGCGCGGCGCGTCTCGGTGACGTCCGTGGAGATGCCACACACGGCGGAGGGCAGCCCATCCTCTCCAGGCAGGGGGAACTTGAGCGACTGGTAGGTGTGCCAGCCATCCGTCCACGACACGTGCTCGTCGGACTCCCACGGCTGCCGCGTCTCGAACACGCGTCGGTCGTTGGCCGCGAAGACCCGCGCCACCTCCAGGGAGAACAACTCGAAGTCGGTGTGGCCCACCACGTCGGGGCCACGCAGGCCGGTGTTCCGCTCGAAGGCGCGGTTGACGAACAAGTACCGGCCGGCCAGGTCCTTCGCGTAGATGGCGACGGGCGCGTGGTCCAGGATGTCGTGGAGCTTGGACTCGGTGGCGTGCAACGTCCGCGCGTGCTCACGGGCATGGTGCGTCACCGCGGCGGCGATGCTCGCGTCG
This sequence comes from Myxococcus dinghuensis, assembly GCF_024198235.1. Classification (GTDB taxonomy): domain Bacteria; phylum Myxococcota; class Myxococcia; order Myxococcales; family Myxococcaceae; genus Myxococcus; species Myxococcus dinghuensis. Next base: position 9,718 of record NZ_JAKCFB010000003.1, read on the forward strand.
ATGGCGTGGTTGAGCGCGCGCAGGCCGCGGAAGTCCGGTGACCAACCCACCTCCTCGAGCACCTCGAGGACGACGTCGCGGAGGAGGCCGTACTCGCGCACCACCACGTCGATGTCCGTGCCCGCCCGGAAGCGCCCGACCCCGTGCCCTCCACCGAGCGCACGTGACGTCGGGTGCTCGGACGTGTCGGACAGCAGGCGCAGGCCGTGCACCACCGCGTCCACCCACTCCAGGGAGCCCGGCGCGGGCTCCGCGTCGCGCGGCGGGCCGTCCTCCCCCGTGCCTCCCGTCCGTGCCTCCCAGCGGCGGGCGATGTCCTCCCGGCGAGCCGCCAGCAGCTCCGACAGCGAACAGGGAGGCACGGGACATGGCGTCATGACGCCCTCCTCCCGAGCACGGACCGCCCCCGAGCCTCCTCCCCCGCCATGGGCTCCCCCGCCGCCGGCTGCCTGCCCATGCCCGCCGGCTCCGCTCTTGTCGGCATGACCGTCACATGATTGGGATACGTCTCCTCGCGCGTCGAGGCTCCCCGCTCCCGAGTGCCGCCCGCGCGAAGCCCCGCACAGGGGGCGGGCACCAGGACGCCGCGTGTCCCGTCCGGCGCTCACCGCGCGCAGGCCACGGGCGAGCATGCGCCCCACATGCCATGCCGAGCGCTCCTCGCCCGGACCTCCAGCGCCTGGAACTCGGCCCTGCGCGCGCTCCCGGCGGGCGGGACATGGAGCACGCAGGCGAGGCCCCGCTCCACCAGGAGCGAGTTCACCTCCTGCCCGTCCACCCAGACATAGGCGAGTCGCCGACCGAAGCGGTCCTCGCAGGCCTCCCCGTCGACGAGCGTCACCCCGCGCCCCTCGACGAGGCGGCGGTTGAAGGCCCGGGCCTCCGCGCCGAAACAGTCCGCGTGCCCGCCCGTCGTCTCCGGCGCGTCCGCGAGCAGGTAGCGCACGCGCTCGCCCCCTTCGAGGACGAGGGTGTCTCCGTCGATGACCTCCACCACGCGCCCCGTCGTGGGGCCACAGGCGCCCTCCACCGCTCCGCCGCAGGCCGCGACCAGGAGCCCCAGTCCCACGACGCCCGCCTGCCGCCTCAGGGTGAGCACGGGCGGTTCTCCAGTCCCGGCGTCCCCCGGTCTCCCAGGCCATAGCGCACGGCGAGGGGCGTGAGGCAGGCGCTGCCCGGGACGTCGTTGCGCACGGGGTCGCTGTACGCGGGCGCCACCTGCCACGACTGTCCCGCCTTCGCCGCGGTGCTCCACCCGAGCGCATCCAACTCCCGTCCCTCCACCGACAGCCGCAGGACATGGGGGCCCGCGTCGTTCGGAAGGATGAAGGAGAATGTCCCCAGGACCGAGGGCAGTCCTCCGTTGAGCGCCGTGTCCGCGCTGCGCGCCAGCACGGCCCGGGCGCCAGCGCGCACCGTCAGGCACAGCGGCGACTCCAGCACCGAGCGGGCCCCGCTCTCGTTCGACAGGGCGACGCCGTTGAGGTCCACGTCGCGCAGGGCGAGGACCTCGACCCACTCGCCCACCACGTCCGCCACCGCGCTCGGGTCCGCCATCCACTCCGTCAACGCCACCGAGCCCACGTCCGGGACACGCCGGGCCCGGGGCTTCCCGGTGACGCGGTCGACGCAGGAGGTATCAGGCCCCGCGTCGACACCGCCCGCATCCGCGCCGCCATCCCGCGTCCCGGCATCCATGCCGCCGTCCGGCGCGCTGCCCGCGTCCGCGCTCCCCGCGGAGCACGCGGTGTTGGGCAGGCCGGGAGTGCCCAGGTTCCCCCGCGTGCCATATCCCAGCGAGGCCCGACACCAGGCCTCCGGCGCGTCGTTCGCGGAGGAGGTCGCCCGCTCCGGAGCGACCTGCGTCGCCACGCCCTCCACCGCCGGTCCATAGGTCACCGCGTCGAGGACCTCCTCCCCCGCGCGCACCGACACCACGCCCCCCGCGTTGCGCAGGTCCATCCCGAACGTGGCCAGCGGCGCGGGCAGCCCACCGTTGAGCACCGCGTCCAGCTTCCGGGCCAGGAGCGCGTGGCCCCCCGCCGGGATGGACAGACACTGCTCGCGCTTCAGCGTCGTCCCGGAGGAGCTGTCGGTCGCCAGGGTCAGCCCATTGAGGTCCATCGCCTCCAGGGCCAGGACCTCCACCCACTCGCCCAGGGTGTCGTCGCCGAGGGGGTTCGCCATCACCTCCGTGAGGACCAGCGCCCCAGGCCGAGGCCTGCGCACCGCCCGGGGTGTCCGCTCACCAGCGGGAAGGCACGTCTCCACGACCCCGGCGTCCACGCCCGCGTCCACACCGCCATCCTGGCCGCCGGGCGAGGAGGGCACCGTCGTCCCGCAGGGCGCGTTCGGCTCGCCCGGGCTGCCTCGGAACGCCCCCGTGCTCCCCGCATCCGGCGCGTCGCACCAGCGCGACAGGTCGTCGTTCCCCGCCGAGTCGGGCACCAGCCTCCCGTCATAGCCTCGGGCCACGCCGCTGCGTCCCGGCGCGGCGAGCGGGACCTCGTCGATGACCCGGTCCCCACAGCGCAGCCCCACCGCCCCCGACGTGTTGCCCAGCGCCCCCAGCGCGCTCCCATACGAGAGGTCGACGTGCGCGGGCAGCGCGCCGTCGCGCACGTCCCCCAGCACCAGGTAGTCCCGCGGAGCCATCGACAACGGCTCCAGGAACAGGAAGCCCTTCTCCTGTGAACCGTCCGCGCGCGCCGCGTAGAGCAGCAGCCCCTCCAGCTCCACCGCCGCATGGGTGGGGTTGTGGAGCTCCACGTACTCCCGACCCGTGTCCGTCCCCTCCGGGTCGTTGAGGTACTCGGAGATGACGACGTCCCCGCTCCGGACAGCCGCGCAGGCCTCGTCCTCCCACGCCTCGGACGGCGCGCCCCCACACGCCACCAACGCCCAGCCCAACACCACCGCCCCCACGCCACCCCCACGCCCCACGTCCGCCTCCTTCCCCATCGACCCCGCCCACCCCGCGTCAGAGGCGGGTCTCCACTTCCAACCGGAACAGGTGCCGCGGCGCATCCGGCGCCACCCGGGCGCCTCGCGCGTCCTTCAGGTCCACGACCCACGCGTACCGCCCCCGCAGCGTCACGGCGTCATGCATCGCCCAGCTCGCGTCCACCGTGGTGCGCACCTCCTGCCGGAGCCGCGTGCGCTCGGAGAGGTCCTCGTCCTTCCAGGCCACGCGCCCGGACAGCCGCAGCGCCTCCACGGGACGGAGGCGGACTTCGGCCACCGCGCGCGCATCCTGCCGGGGGCTCGCGGCGCCAGCCTCGACCCCGCGCGAATGTCCGTAGCCGAAGGCCAGGACCACCTGCTCGCTCAGCACGGAGCGGACCCGCAGCGCCGCGCCGTAGCGGCTCCCGCCCGCACACGCCTCGGAGACCTCCTCCACGGAGTCCCCCGCCTCCGTGTCGCAGGCGCGTCCCGGGCGCAGCCCCGACTCCCGCGCGTCCACCTGGAGCGAGGGCTGGAAGCCCTCCCACGCGAGCCAGTCCGCGCGGGCGGAGCCACGCACGTGGGCCCTGCCCGCCGTGCCCGCCACCGCGCCGTCCGAGGGCAACGTCCACGCATCCACCTGTCCCCGCAGCCTCCACGCGCCCCTCACCCGGTGCAGAGACCGGACACGCGCCCCCAGCTCGTTGCGCACGCGCATCCCGTCCAACAGGTCCGGTCCGGAGGTCGCCCCGCTGTAGGGATTGGCGAAGCCCCGGCTGTAGTAGCGCAGCGACAGCTCCCACTCCTGCTCGCGACCGGACACCACGGTGCGCTGGAACAAGGCCCAGCCCCCACCGCCCCCCGCCGAGACATCGAAGCTCCGAGCCGCCTCGAGGAAGAGGTCCAGCGCGCCGACACCCCAGGCCGCGTCCGCGCCCACCGCGCCGAAGCCGCCTCCCGACGGGTAGCGCGCCCCCGGTCCGAAGTCGAGCCGCGCCCCCGGGACGGACCACACCGGCCGCGCGGTCCAGCCCGTCACCCCGACCTGCGCGCGCGAGGAGAAGGCCCACCTCGCGTGCCCTCCTCCCGCCCATTCATCGAACACGCCGGGCAGCGTGCGCGCCCGGAGCCGCTCCGCGCGACCGTGGCCGACGGGCACGAGCACCTCCGGCGCCGCGCAGTCGCCGCCAGGGCCTCCACACGTGGACAGGTCCCTCAAGGCGGACTTCACGAGCCCACGCGACTGGTACGAACCGAACCCCGTGAGCGCCAGCACCTGCCCGTCCCCCAACGGCACGCGCAGGGTGCCCGCCACGCCACGGAAGCCCTCGTCCCAGCGATGGTCGGGCGTCACGTCCGCGGCCCCCGCCCCGGCCTCGCATCCGGTCCCCGCGACGAGACAGGCCTGCTCCAGCGCGGCCGGCGGGCGCAGGGCGTCGTCGGGGATGAAGCCCTCGGGAGCCGGCAGCGCCGTCGTGTCCAGCGTCAGGCGCTGACCGAACCCCAGCCGGTACGTCCCCAGCAGCACCGACGCGTGCGCCCCCTCCCATCGCACGTGGAGCTTGGGCACCCCCCACCCCGCACCGGGCGCGTCGACCACGAGCGACCGGAGCCGCGCGTCGCGGCGGACCTCCCCCAGCCGCCGACGCGCCCGCGACACGACGACGCCCACGCTCAACCCGAGCGGCCCCCGCGCCCGCGCCTGCAACGAAACGGGCGGCACCAGCACGTCCGACAGCGCGAAGTCCGTCACCAGCCGCGCGGTCCCCGTCACCGAGTCGCGCGCCCCGCGCACGAGGAATGGCGCGAGCCGGACGCGCTCGTCCTCGCTCAACAGCGCCGCCTCGCCCCGCGCCTCGCGCCCGCGCAGCCGCGCGTCCACGTCCGCATACGTCAGGCCGGGGAGCGCGTGGAGCGAGGCCCGCGTCGCCCGCTCCAGGTCCACGCCCGCCCCACGCAGCGTCAGCAGCGCGCCCAGCGTCTCCGCCGAAATCGCGCCGTCCTCCAGCAGCGCGACGAGCTCCAGCTCCTCCGCCGCCTCCGGCTCCACCTCGTACGACGCGGCCCCCGCGGGCGACACCCCCACGAGCCAGCCCACCCACCACCCCAACACGCCACCCCAGAAGGACCCGGACACGCGGCGCCGCCTCTGCACGCCGGAGACCACCGTTCCCTACAGGCGACACCCCGTCACGCGCCGTCCGCCACCAGGACGCGCCGTCCACGCACGGGACGCGCAGCCACCGGAACGCAACCGCGTCACACCTGCACGAGGTGCGGGTCCGCCAGCAGCAGCTCCTCCGCCACCGAGCGCGCCGCCACCATCTGCGCCTGCGCGGCCATCAGCCGCAGCCGGGCCTCCTCACTGCCATCCAGCGAGGCCCTCGCGGCGCGCACGTCCTCCTCCGTGGTCAGCAGCAGCGCACAGAGGTTCAAGCGGTTCAGTTCCATCCACGACGCTCCCGCAGCGGCCCCGGCCCTTCTCTCCTCTCATGGAAAGCACGCGAAGGCACCTCGGCAATTTCCTGGATTTCACTGCATTCCAGGGGCCAACCCTTCACGCCGCGGCTGGCGCCTGGCGCGCGCTCGGCCGCCCGCCAGGGCATGTGCGCCGGGGAACCACCGGGCGCGGCGCCCCCCGCGTCAGCGTGGGGCCCGGCCATGTATGCTGGGGCGAGCATCCATGGGCCACGTCCACATCGTCAGGGACCTTCCCTCCCCGCAGGAGGGCATCTACCGCACCGTGCGCATCTACACGCCGGATGCGTATGACGCGATGCCCTGGCATCGCTTCCCCGTGCTCTACATGCACGACGGGCAGAACGTCTTCGCGCATCCGGAGTCGGCCCTGTTCGACACGTGGTGCGCGAACCTCGCGCTGGAGCAGGGCGTGGACCACGGCCACCTGGAGCCGTGGATCATCGTCGCGGTGGACTCCGGGACGGGCCGGCTCCAGGAGTACTCCCCCTGGGAGGAGCCCCGGACGCAGGCGAAGGCCCGGGGCGAGGCCTACGGTCGCTTCCTGGTGGAGCACCTCAAGCCCCAGGTGGACCTGAACTACCGCACGCGCACGGAGCCGCAGTGGACGGGGGCCATGGGCTCCTCGCTGGGCGGGCTCATGTCGCTGTACCTGGGCCACCGCTACCCCGGCGTGTTCGGCCGCATCGGCGCGCTGTCCCCCACCGTCATGTGGGGCGACGGCCGGCTGTTCTCCGAGTGGATGGCCCACAGCCGCCGCTGGACGCGCATCTACCTGGACGCCGGCGCGCAGGAGTTCATCCACGCGGACGGCGTGCCGCTCGACTACGGCCGCGCCACGCGCGCCTTCTACGACCACCTCAAGACGCTGGGCTACGCGGACCACGAGGTGTCGCTCGTGCTGGAGCCGGGCGGCGAGCACCACGAGCGGGACTGGCAGCGTCGGCTCCCGCAGGCGATGCGCTGGCTGCTGGCGTGAGACGGTCGCCGTGAAGTCCCCCCAGGACCTCCCGCTGGAGCACCGGTTCGTGTACGCGCAGGTCGTGGAGGGCCTGCTCGAGCACGGCTTGAACGGGCGCGTCTCCCCCCGGCTCAAGGCGCGGTTGAAGGAGGCGGGCGTGGACCTGGGCCGCCCGCTGCTGCCCACCTACCCCGTGCTGCTATGGCTGCGCTGCCTCCACATCATCGTGGAGGAGACCTGGCCGGGCCTCCCACCGGAGCAGGCCTTCCCCCGGCTCGCCGCCGCGCACGTGGAGGGCTATGGCCGCACGCTCATCGGCCGCGCCGTGTACGGCGTCATGCGCCTGCTCGGGCCCCGGCGGCTGGTGCTGCGGCTGCCGCAGACCTTGCGCGCCACGGACAACTACACGCGGGTGGAGTTGACGGAGAAGGACCCGACCACGTTCGAGATGTGGATGAACTCCGCGCTGCCCTGCCCCGGCTACTCGGAGACGCTGTTCGAGAGCCTCCTGCGCGTGGGCGGCGCGGAGTCCCCGCGCGTCCTCATCCTCACCCAGGACGACGGGGAGACGAGGTACCTGCTCACGTGGAAGGAGCGTTGAGCGCGCGCTCCCCGGTGGCCTGGATGAAGCGCACCGCCTCGTGCATGGCGTCCAGGTCCTGGTGGCGCGTCAGGTACATCTCCTCGCCCAGGAGGCTGTGGTAGACGGGCGGCAGCTCGCGGTGGAGGATGAGCGCGGGCCCCAGCTTCTTCGCGATGGCCGCGTAGTCGTTCAGGTACTTGCGCCCGCGGCGCCGCGCGCTGTGCGCCACGTGGTAGCGCGGCGTGTAGCGGAAGTCCGCCACCGGGTCCCCCGTCACCACCCGCGCCCAGAGCCGGTACACGTCGATGTCGCACGTGTAGTTCATCATGTCCGGGATGAAGCCCCCGGGCGGACGCAGGTTGGCCTCCAGCACCACGAAGCGCCCGTCCTGCAGGCGGAAGAACTCCAGGTGGAACCAGCGCTCGCGCAGGCCGAACGCCTCCACCACCTGCCGGCCCAGCGCGTCCAGCGCGGGGGGAATCTCCAGGTGGCTCCAGAAGGAGATGTCGCGCTTCTCCACCACCGTCTCCATGCCGCCGTCGCTGTACTCGTGGCTGAGCTGGAAGACGATGACGCCGTGGCGGTCCACGATGCCGTCGTAGGTGACGATGGTGCCGCGCACGAAGGGCTGGGCCACGTACGTGGTGGGCAGCGGGTGCGACAGGGCGTCGTCGACCTCCTGGTCGCTGGAGACCTTGAAGGTGTTGGCGGCGCCCACGCCCACGTCGGGCTTGAGCACCAGCGGGTAGCCCACGCGCCCGGCGAACTGCTTGACCTGCGCGGCGTCACGCACGCGGATGAGGTCCGGGTGCGGCACGCCCGCCTGGTGGAAGACCTGGGCCATGCCGGACTTGGAGCGCATGCGCAGGATGTCCGCGGGCTGGAGCCCCGGCACGTGGAAGTCCTCGCGCAGCCGCGCCTCCACCTCCAGCCAGGCCTCGTTGAGCGAGTCGATGCGGTGGATGCGCCCGTGCCGCCACGTGAGGTAGCCCGCCGCGCGCTGGAGCGCGTCCTCGTCCGCCAGGCTGGGGACGAAGTAGTACTCCCGCAGGGACTCCTTCAGCTCACCGCGCAGGGACTCGTAGGGCGCGTCACCGATTCCCAGGACCGTGACACCCCGCTCACGCAGCGCCGAGACGAAGTGGAAGAAGTGGGACGGGAAGTGGGGGGAGATGAAGACGAAGTTCATGGCTCCTCGGGACGCGGCGGAAGGGAACCATAGCGCGACGCGCGCCAGGTCCCAGTTCCTTGCCGAACCCACCCGGGCCCGGGCCCACTCCCCGCACCCCGTGGACGGGAGGCCCCCACGGCCTCCCGCCCGGCGACCCTCAGCGCATGTGCACGAAGACCTGGGGGTCGGTGGGAAGCTGGATGCCCGCCGCGGGGAACGCGCTCACCACCCGCGCCCCACCCGACCACGGCATCCACCCGGAGCGCCACATCAGCGACGTGGAGACACACGGCCCCCGCAACATCGCGCCGATGCTCGCGCCCTGCCCCGCCATGTGCCGCATGGTCGCCGCCAACAACTGCGCGCGCTCGGCCGGCGTCACGGAGTCGTGGAAGGCCATCAGGTCCACCAGGCCCACCGTCAGCTCCCCGCGCGCCTTCATCCGCAGCGTGTAGTAGTTGGCGAGGCCTCGCACCGCGCCGTCGCGCTCCAGCACGAGCGTGTTGGGCACGTCGCGGTACTGGAGCTGGTGCGCCAGCCGCTGCGCCGTATAGGCGTAGCCCAGGTTCACCGGCTCCAGCATCCGGGCGACGAGCGCCATGCTGGAGGACAGGTCCTCCGGACGATAGGGCCGCACGCCCTCCACCGGGGTGCGCAGGTAGCCCTGCCGCAGCAGGGGCCTGGCCAGGGTGAACAGCGCGCGCTCCGCCGACGACATGGACCAGCGGACCACCGCGTCCGCGTCGAAGACGTGCACCCACAGGCCCAGGTGGTTGAGGAAGCGCGTGTCACGCACCCGCTCCCAGAACCGCTGCGCGGTGGAGCCGGTGGCCACGCACGCCAGCATGCAGGCGGCCCCGCGCTCGCGGATGCGCGTGGCCATCGTCTCCGACAGCTTCATCATCACGCCCTGGCCGCGGAATTCGGGGTCCACGCTCGCCCAGCTCCCGAACGTCCCGTCCACGTCCCGCTCCCCGAGCCGCATGCGGATGGGCTCCGCGAACAGCGTGCCCACCAGCCGCGAGCCCGAGTACGCCGCCAGCATGTAGTCGCGCCGGGCCACCGGGTTGCCGAACAACATCCAGTCGAGGAACCGGGGCGAGAAGTCCGTCACCGGGACCTTGTTTGCGTAGTAGCGCGTCCAGACGCTGTTGACGAACCGCGCGGCCTCGACGGCGTCGCCGTCGTAGGAGCGGATCTCAACCATGGAGCTGCTCCCGCCCCGCGCCCGGGCTGGCGCCGCCGGGCGCGACGACCACGTTCTGCGGCCTGGCCTCCGCGGCGCCCTGCTGCCGGGCGTCCCCGAACAGGTGCGTGAACAGCGCGCGCGTGGTGGGGATGAGCTCGTTCCAGTCCGGCAGGTGGATGCGCTCGGGGCCCACCAGCACCCTCGCGTAGAGGGCCTCGTAGACGCGCTTCACCGTGTTGGGCGCGATGGCGTCCACGTCGAAGGCCGGCACCAGGCCCACCAGCTTGAAGCCCTGCCCCTCCGCGTTGCGCTGCGCGCGCGCCGTCTTCAGCGTGGAGTAGTAGAGCACCACCTCCGCGCCGATGTTGCCCCCCACCACCACCAGCGCCGCCGACCCGATGTGGCCGATGCCCAGCCCCCGCTTCGAGGGCTCCACCACGCCCATCACCGCCGACAACTGCAGCCCGCGCACGTTCTTCTCGAGCGACAAGAGGCCGATGATGTCTCCCGAGTCCTTCGCGCGGCACACGATGCCGTACAGGTTCCGGTCCGAGGACTCGCCCCGGAGGAAGAACTCGCGCTCGTAGAAGGAGGGCTCCAGGTGCCGGCTCTCCGTCCCCACCTGGATGTCCGGGTACCACGCCCGCAGGAGCGCCGTCAGGCGCGGGATGTCCTCCCGTGCGAGCTGCTCCGCGGTGCATCCCGCAGGGATCTCAAGACCACTCAACATCTCGTCCAGGTTCCGCCAGGGCATCAGATTCATGCACGCCACGGTAGGGCGCGGCGTCGAACCGGAAAGACCTCTGGCGCCACAAACGACCCGCGTCTGTCTCAGGTGTGTCAGACACCATGTCGAAACGTGCCTTGCTCCACAGCCATCACGTCGCCGAGTGGGCAGCGACGAGGAGTGCACGCGGCCCGGGCGAATTCGTTGCGCGCGCGTCGCACGCGGGTTCCACGCGAGGCGCCTGCTCGGACGCCCGCCGACTCGCCTCCCCACGCATTCCCAGACGCCGAGAGAGCCTCACGGCGTGACATGACTCCGGCGTCCGGAGCGCGTATGAAATGGGGATGGCGCTCGCTCGTTGAATTCCTGGAGCCCCTGGAGGACAGCCCTGGTGAACCGCACATGACACCCGGTGGTGGACCCGCCGCCGCTTCGACGACGACCGGACAGGCGCTCGCCCCGGAGCGCGCGCGAGCGCTGTGGCCGCTGCCCACCGTGCTCCAGCCACACGCCAACCTGCTCACCCACTACCTGCTGTCCTCGCTGCTCTTGGGGCCGGCGTTCCCCGTCTTCATGGTGCAGCGCTTCTTCAAGTTCCAGACGCTGCGCTACGCGCTGGACGACGAGGGCATCACCGTGCGGTGGGGCATCCTCTTCCGGCGCGAGGTGTCGCTGACGTACGCGCGCATCCAGGACATCCACCTGTCCAGCAACCTCCTGGAGCGCTGGCTGGGGCTGGCGCGAATCCAGCTCCAGACGGCGAGCGGCAGCGCGCAGGCGGAGATCACCATCGAGGGGCTCCAGCACTTCGAGGCGATGCGGGACTTCCTCTATGCGCGCATGCGCGGCACGCGCGACGGCGCCACGGGTGGACAGGCGACTGCCCCCGGGTCGGGGGTGGGCGTGACACGCCCCGACGCGCTGGCGGACGCGCTGCGCGAGGTGGCCTCCGAGGTGCGCGCGCTCCGCGAGGAGCTGGCCACGTCCGCCCCTCCGACGAAGCCACCGGAGCCAGGGCATGGCTGACCTGGTCCGGGAAGGGTTGCTGCGCCTGTTGAAGGTGGACCCCCGTCCTCATCTCCCGGAGGGGACGCAGCGCGTGTTCCGCGCGTCCCCCGCGTTCCTCACGTACCTGCGCATCCTCTGGGGACTGAAGCAGGTGGGCGTGTTGTCCGGCCTCGTCGTCGGCTGGGTCATCCTGAGCCCCCTGGTGCACCACGCGGAGATTCCCTACCTGAGCCCGCTCGTCTTCTACGGGGTGGAGGTGCTCGCGTGGGGCGGCTTCCTGCTCCAGTTGACCCTCGGCTTCCTGGTGACGCGGCTGAACTACGAGCTGCGCTGGTACGTGCTGTCCGACCGCAGCCTGCGCGTGCGCGAGGGCATCCTGAGCCTGCGCGAGAAGACGCTGGCCTTCGCCAACATCCAGCAGCTGTCCATCCACCAGAACCCGCTCCAGCGGCTGCTGGGCATCGCGGACGTGAAGGTGGAGACGGCGGGAGGCGGCAGCGGCGGCAGGCACGAGGAGAGCGCCGGCATGGGCGAGCGCCCCCACGAGGCCCACTTCCGCGGCGTCGACGACGCGGAGGCCATCCGCGACCTCATCCTCGCGCGCGTGCGCACGCACCGGGACACCGGGCTCGGCGAGCCGACGGAGCACGTGTCCCCCCAGGCGCCGGTCCTCGTGGACACGTCGCTGGAGGCGGCCCACGCGCTGCTGGCGGAGGTGCGCGCGCTGCGCGGCGCGCTCACCGGGAAGCGCCGCGCGGCGCCGTGAGCGCCGCGCCCTGGGACGACGGACGCGGCGCCCGCGACGACCTCAGGGCCGGGACTGGGCCAGCATCCAGTTGAAGACCTTGGGGTCCTTGTAGACGGTGTCCCAGATGTAGTGGGTGCCCGGGTTGAGGACGGTGAAGAGGTATGGCCGCTCCGGGCCCTGGCCGTTGGCGTCGAGGGCCGTGAGGCCGTCGACCCACTGCCAGCTCGCCGTCGCGGGGCGGTAGAACGCCGTCTGGTGCCGCTCCGGCGTCTTCGCGTACGCCTTCATCACGTCGCTGCTCCCGGACGCCATCGCCTTGCCCAGCTTGTCGAACCAGCCGGAGGTGGCGACGTAGAGGATGGCCTCGTCGTTGTAGCCGTGCGAGGCCCAGATGGGGAGGTTGGCGTCCACCATCGACTGCGCCCGGGCCTGGTCGGAGCCATATCCGCCGTTGCACACGGGGACGGCCGCCGCCAGCTTCCCGGGGAAGCGCCCCGCGTAGTTGAAGGTCCCGGCGCCGCCCATGCTCAGCCCCGTCAGGTAGACGCGCTTGCGGTCGACCTTGTAGGTCGAGAGGATGAACTCGAAGAACGGGTCCACCCGGTTCTCGACCTCCCACTCACTCCAGAAGCCGTCCTTGGCCGTCTGGGGCGCCACGAGGACGAAGGGATAGTCCTTGTTCTCCTGGTCGATGTAGCGCAGCGGCCCCTCCTCACGGACCTTGGGCAGCTCGCTGTTGCCGTTGCCCTGCTGCCCCATGCCGTGGAGGAAGAAGACGATGGGCCAGTTGCTCGCCGCGTCGTAGCCGGGCGGCGTGTACACGACGTAGCCGTAGGTCTTGAGCGGGGTGGTGTCCTTGCGGAACTCGCGCACGACGCCCCGGCCGTTCGGCGCGGCGTTCACCTGCACCTTCACGCGGTCCGACGCGGTGGCGCCGTCGTCGTCCGTCGCCACCAGCTCGAACTCGTAGAGGCCCAGCACCAGGTTGGAGGCGGTGGCGGACAGCGTCGTCGCGCCGGAGAGCGTCGCGGTGCTCGGGCCGGAGACCTGCGTCCACTGCACGGAGGCCACCGCGCCATCGATGTCCGACGCGGTGCCGCTCAGCGCGGCGGAGGTCGCGGGCTGCACCACCGCGACGTCCGCGCCCGCGGAGACCGTGGGCGGCAGGTTCGCCGGGGGCCCGCCCGCCGGGGAGCCGTAGATGACGATTTCGTCCGAAGCGCCCTTCATCGACCGCGCGAAGTGGACATAGCGCGTGCGCACCTGGACGGACTTGAGCACCCACTTCTGCCACTGCGTGGACTCGAAGGAGAGGGTGTGGACCCACGCCCCCGGCGCACCCATTTCGAAGGTGATGGTGCCTGTCTCGTACGTGTCGTAGACGCCCACCTCGGTCAGGTCGTACTCCTGCCCCAGGTCGATGATGAAGCCCATGGGGTAGGCGGACTCGGTGTAGACGACGTTGCCCCAGGTCGTGACCGGCGCCCCCCCCGTTCCCGCGCGCGGGTCCCCGACGAGGTGCTGCTCGTCCACCAGGTTCTGGTACGCCCCCGCCGTCGGGCGGACGCCATCCGGCGACAGCATCGACGGCGCGAGCGTCAGCCGCTGCGACGTGACCAGCGCCGCCGACGCGGAGCGCGGCTCCGGCGACGGCGTCTCCACCGGCTCACCACACGCGCCCACCCACAGCGCGAGCGCGGCGGCCACGAGGCCTCTCTGGTTATTGGAATGCAATTGCATCGATGCAACTCCTTTCAATGAGTGTCAGGAGTAGAGCAATGGCAATGCCAGCACTGGGTCATCCGGATTCCAGTGGGTTGTCCATGACGCGCGGGGTGCCAGCCCCTCACACTGGGGGTGGGTCGTCCCCTCGCCTCGGAGGATGAGCGGATGAGCGCCCCGGGAAGCTGCTCGCCCCGCCTGGCCTTGAGCCCGGCTGCTCGCCCACCGGGAGGCCCACCTCATGGAATTCCGGTGGGTTGAGCGACGACTTGCGCTGACTGACTGACTGGATTACAAATCTGGTCAATGAGTTCTGACCCACGCATCGCCATCCTGGAGGCCGCCGGCGAGATCTTCGCCCGGTTCGGGTTCAAGAAGGCGTCCATCGAGGACATCGCCCGGAAGGCGGGCGTGGGCAAGGGCAGCATCTACCTGCACTTCGAGAGCAAGGAGGCGCTGTTCGAGGCCATCGTGCTGCGGTCGCACGAGCAGGGCATCTCCGAGCTCAAGACCCGCGTGCAGCAAGCGACCACCAGTGAGGAGAAGCTCCGCGCCTACATCCGCTGCAAGTTCGAGCAGCAGGCCCGGAAGCCCGGCGGACACACCATCGAGCTGAGCCACCTCTTCGACCTGGGCGTCCAGGCGATGAAGGCCAAGGACCTCGTGCCCCGGATGCGTGCGGCGGAGACCGCCGTGCTGGAGGGCATCATCGAGGAGGGCGTGGCGCAGGGGGTCTTCATGACGGCGTCCCCCGCCCTGACCGCCCAGGGCCTCCAGGAGCTCATCTCCGTGCCCACCCTCCGCATGATGGTGGAAGAACCCGACGCCCGGTTCCATCAGTCGCTGGAGACCTGCTTCGACCTCTTCATCCGCGGCCTCAAGGCCCGGCCTCCCCCCACGACCTGAAGCCCCTCCCCCGCACCCAGGCGGAGCAGGGTGTTCGTTTGCCTGGGACTGACCAGAAAACCAATCCAGTCACTCAGTGCCGGAATCCCAGAGCCCCGGCCGCAAGACGAGGAACGAAGCCATGAAGAGAATCCTGAGCGCGGCAGTGGTGGCGGTGGTGATGGCGGGGTGTGGCGAGGGAGACAAGTCCGCCCCTCCGCCCGCGCCCGCGGCGCAGGTGGTCCAGAAGCCGGTGGGCGTGCGCGCCGTCACGCCGGCCACGAAGCTGGAGGCGAGCGTCCTGCGAGCCACCGGCGGGGTGCGCTCCAAGCAGGAGGCGAAGCTGAGCGCGGAGGCGTCCGGCACGCTCGTGCGCGTCACGGTGAACGCGGGCGACGCGGTGAAGCGTGGGCAGGTGCTGGCGCAACTGGACACCTCCAACGCGCGCATCACCGCCAACCAGGCCCGCGCCGGGAAGGCCGCGGCGGAGGCGGCGCTGGAGGGCGCGAGGACGGAGGTGGAGCGGGCGCGGACGCTGGCGGCGCAGGGCAGCCTCGCGCGCGCGTCGCTCGACAAGGCCGAGGTGGGCTACCGCCAGGCGCAGGCCCAGGCCCAGCAGGCCGCCGCGCAGCTCGACGGCGCGCAGGAGGCGCTGCGCGACGCCACCCTCACCGCCCCCTTCGACGGCGTCATCACCAGCCGCACCGCCAACGAGGGTGACTACGTGTCCCCGGGCACGGCCATCTTCGGGCTGGTCAACACGCAGGCGCTCGAGGTGCGGGTCCCCGTGCCGGAGGCGTTCGTGGACCGCGTGAAGGTGGGCGCGGTCATCCAGGGCACGCTCAACCCCTCCGGCGCGCCCTTCGAGGCGAAGGTGCGCAGCCTCGGCGCCACCATCGACGCGCAGACGCGCACCGTGGAGGTGCTCGCGGACGTGCTGCCGGCGAAGGCCGACGCGGTGGTGCTGCGCGCGGGCGCGCTGGTGGAGATGGACTTCTCTGGCACGGCGGGCGCCGACGACGCGGGGCAGGCGGGGCTGTTCCTGCCCACGCAGGCCGTCAACGCGCGGGGCCAGCAGGGCTTCGTCTGGGTGGTGCAGGACGGCAAGGCGCAGCGCCGTGACGTGAAGGTGGAGCGCGTGCTGCCCGGCTTCGTGCGCGTGGTGCACGGCCTGGGCGCCAGCGACCGCGTCGTGGCCGACGCGAGCCTGCCCTTGCAGAACGGCACGGCGCTCCAGGTCGTCCAGTAGCCCCTCCCCTTCCCTTCCTCTCTTCCGACGCAGGCCCTCGCCATGCTCCAGACCTTCATCAAACACTCCGTCTTCACCGTCATGCTGATGGCCGCGGTCGTCGTCTTCGGGCTCTACGCCTACCCGCGCATCGGCGTCGACCAGTACCCCAACGTCGACATCCCCGTCGTCACCGTCACCACGCTGCTGCCGGGCGCGGACCCGGAGTCCATCGAGAAGAACGTCACCGACCCGCTCGAGGAGGCGCTCAACACCATCAACGGCGTGGACGAGCTCAACTCCATCAACCTGGAGAACGTCAGCCAGGTGACGCTCAGCTTCAAGCTGGGCACCGACGTGGACGTGGCCGCCCAGGACGTGCGTGACCGCGTGCAGGCCACGCTGCGCTCGCTGCCGGACGACATCGAGACGCCAGTCGTGGAGAAGTTCGACATCGGCGCGGCGCCCATCCTCACGCTGTCGCTCTCCGGCGCGCTGCCCATCGAGGAGCTGACGCGCGTGGCGGAGGACGTGGTGAAGCCGTCGCTCCAGAGCCAGCCGGGCGTGGGCAGCATCACCGTGGTGGGTGGCCAGGAGCGGGAGATCCAGCTCGTCGTCGACCCGCAGCGGCTGCGCGGCTACGGGCTGGCCATCGGCGACGTCAGCCAGTCGCTCCAGGCGCAGAGCGTGGACCTCCCCGGCGGGCGCGCCACGCAGGGGGGCCGCGAGCGCGTGGTGCGCCTGACGGCGGAGGCGCGCAGCGTGGACGAAATCGGCAACATCATCCTCGCCAGCCCCAACGGCACCCCGGTGCGCGTGCGTGACGTGGCGGCGGTGGTGGACGGCGCGCAGGAGGCGCGCGGCGCGGCCCGGTCCGACACGGGGGCCGCGGTGGCGCTGGTCGTGCGCAAGCAGTCCGGCGCCAACACGGTGCAGGTCGCGGAGAGCGTCAAGGAGTCGCTGTCCGAGCTCAACGCCAGCCTGCCCCAGGGCGTCACGGTCAGCACCATCAGCGACAACTCCACGACCATCCGCGCCTCCATCCACGCGGTGCAGGAGGACCTGCTCCTGGGCGGCGTGCTCTCCGTCCTCATCGTGTTCCTGTTCCTGCGCGACCCGCGCTCGACGCTGGTGTCCGCCATCGCGCTGCCGGTGAGCGTCGTGGGCACCTTCGCGGTGATGGCGCTGCTGGGCTTCACGTTCAACATCATCACCATGCTGGCGCTGACGCTCTCCATCGGCCTGCTCATCGACGACGCCATCGTGGTCATCGAGAACATCGTGCGCCACCTGGAGGAGGGGAAGACGCCCATGCAGGCGGCGCTGGAGGGCACGCGGCAGATCGTCGTCGCGGTGCTCGCGGTGACGCTCGCCATCGTCGCGGTGTTCGTCCCCGTGGCCTTCATGGAGGGGATGATCGGCCAGTTCTTCTACCAGTTCGGCATCACAGTGGCCGTGGCGGTGCTCATCTCCTACGCGGTGTCGATGACGCTCACACCCATGCTGTCCAGCCGCCTGCTCAAGTCGCACGGCCACGGCCCCAAGAACCGGGTGAGCGCCGCCATCGAGCGCGCGCTGGTGGCCATGGAGAACGGCTACCGCCGCGTCCTCGACGGCGTGCTCCGGCACCGGGGCCTCACCGTCGCCGCGGCCGTGGGCGTGCTGCTGCTGACGCTGGGCATGGCGAAGTTCCTCAAGTTCACCTTCATCCCGCCGTCCGACAACAGCGCGGTGCGCGTGACGCTCGAGCTGCCGGTGGGCTCCACCCTGGAGGACACCGAGCGGGAGATGGCGCAGGTCGCCGCCCAGGCGCGGACCCTGGAGGGCGTGAAGGAGACGTTCAGCACCGCGGGCGGCGGCACGCTGGAGGAGGTGCACAAGGGCGAGGTGCAGGTGAACCTGGTGCCGCGCAAGGAGCGCTCCTTCGACCAGGAGACCTTCAAGGTGCGCCTGCGCGAGGCGCTGGGGCAGCACCCCGGCGTGCTGCTCTCCGTCCAGGACACCTCCAGCACC
The DNA here is from genome assembly GCF_024198235.1 of Myxococcus dinghuensis. GTDB lineage: Bacteria > Myxococcota > Myxococcia > Myxococcales > Myxococcaceae > Myxococcus > Myxococcus dinghuensis. Next base: position 27,374 of record NZ_JAKCFB010000003.1, read on the forward strand.
GGCGGCGGCGGACGCACCCAGCAGGTCCAGTACGTGCTCCAGGGTTCGGACTGGGACCAGGTCGTCACCTCCAGCGAGAAGCTGCTCACGGCGATGCGGTCCAACCCCGGCTTCACCGACATCGACTCGACGTTCCGCAGCGGCAAGCCGCAGTTCGACGTGCGCGTCGACCGTGAGCGCGCCGCCCAGGTGGGCGTCCCCGCCGCCCAGGTGGGCACCGCCCTGCGCGCCTACCTGGGGCGCGACGAGTTCATGAAGTACCGCGAGGGTGGCGAGACGTACGACGTGAAGCTGCGCCTGCCGGACGCCACGCTCGCCTCCGAGGAGGCGCTGGGGCAGCTCACCGTGCGCACGTCGAACGGCCAGTTGGTGGAGCTGCGCAGCGTGGCGGACATCGTCCCGTCCGAGGGCCCGGTCCAAATCGACCGCCAGAACCAGCGGCGGCAGATCACCCTGCTCGCGAACCTGGCGCCCGGCTACACCCTGGGCGAGGGCATGGGCTACCTCACGGCGCAGGCCCAGCAGGACCTGCCCAAGGGCGTGGTGGGGACGTTCTCCGGCAACGCGAAGGAGATGGGCAAGACGGCCAGCGCGTTCGGGATGGCGCTGGGGCTGGGCATCCTCCTGCTCTACATGATTCTGGCGTCGCAGTTCGGCAGCTACATCCACCCCTTCACCATCATGCTGTCGCTGCCCTTCGCGTTCATCGGCGCCATCGCCGCGCTGCTCCTGTCGGGCCACGCGCTGTCGATGATCGCCCTCATCGGCGTCATCATGCTCATGGGCCTGGTGGTGAAGAACGGCATCCTGCTGGTCGACTTCACCCAGCAGCTCCGGGACGCGGGGAAGAGCGCGCGGGACGCGCTGCTCCAGGCCGCGCCGGTGCGCCTGCGCCCCATCCTCATGACGACCATCGCCATGGTCGCCGGCATGGTGCCGGTGGCGCTCGCCCAGGGCGACGGCGCCGAGACGCGCGTGCCCATGGCGCTGGTCATCATCGGCGGCCTCGTCAGCTCCACCGTCCTCACGCTGGTGGTGGTGCCCGTCGTCTACTCGCTGCTGGACGGGCTCTCCGCGCGCTTCCAGCGCCGCGCGAAGGCCACCGGGGACACGCACGCGGACGTCGCGATGACCGCCGGCGCGGCGAACGACCTCGTGGAGGGCTCCCACTGAGCAGCCCGACCTCCCTCCCGCGCTGAACGCGGGGCCCGGCGCCAGGCCCGGGCTCCGCCACACCTCCCGACCTCCACCCGCCAATCCCCGACTCACCACGGGACCACGACGCCACGCGTGTGCCCGCTTCCTCCCGGACCTCCGTCATGCTCATCCCCGTCCTGCTCTCCAGTGTCCTGCTGACGCAGACTCCCGCCACCCCGGCGACTCCCGAGCCCACCCCCACCACGCGAACGGCGCCCGTCGCCGCGGACACGCCCACGCGGCCGGCTGAACTCACGAGCAACGTCCCGCTCCCCGCGGCCACGGCGCTGCCGGTGCTCACCTTCGAGGAGGCGCTGGCGCTCGCGGAGAAGCAGAGCCCCGGCATCGACGCGGCCCGCGCCCGGCTCCAGCAGTCCCGGGAGCTGTCGAACAAGGCGTGGGCGGGCTACCTCCCCAGCGTCACCGCGAGCGGCTCCTACACCCGGTATCCGAAGGAGCTGTCCTTCTCCATGGCGGGCATCCCGGACCCCATCGTCCTGCAGAACCAGAACCAGCTCGCGGGCCAGCTCACGGCGCAGCAGGCGCTGCTCGTCCCCAAGCTGTGGCCCGCCATCGGCAATGCCTATCTCGGAGAGCGGGTGGGCGCGCTGACGGCGGAGAACACGCGCCGCGAGACGCTGTTCGCGGTGGCCCAGGCCTACCTCGGCGCCGCGAGCCTGCGAGAGTCCCTGGCGGTGCAGGACCAGCTCCTGGAGGTCCGCCGGGGCTTCGAGCGCGACGCAGAGAACCGCTTCGAGGTGGGGGACGTGGAGCGGCTGGCCGTCCTGCGCGCGACGCTGGACCGCAAGCAGGCCGAGCAGGAGGTGGTGCGCAGCCGCAACGCCTACGCGACCGCGAAGAGCGCCCTGGCCGCGCTGCTCGGCCGGCCGGTGGACTTCGACGTGGCGCCGCCCGAGGAGACGAAGGTCGCGCTCCCCAGCGACGCGAAGGACGCGGCCACCGCGGAGAAGACGGCGCTCGACCAGCGCCCGGACGCGGCGGCGGCGCGCCTCAACGTGGACCTCGCGCGCGGCGGACGCCGACAGGTGGCCATGGAGTACCTGCCCAACCTGTTCGCCACGGGCAACTTCACCGCGACGAACACCGGCGGGCTCACCGGTCAGGCCACCAACTGGAACGTGGGGCTGTCGCTGTCGTGGACGCTGTTCGACGGCGGGCTGCGCGAGGCCAACCTGCGGGAGGCCTCCGGGAAGATCGCCGAGGCGAACGCCAACCTGCGCGGCGCCGAGGAGAAGATTCGCGACGAGGTGCGCAAGGCGCGCGGAGAGCTGGAGACCGCGGAGGTCAACCTCGCCACGGCCGAGGAGCGGGTGAAGCTCTCCTGGGAGAGCGCGCGGCTGGCCAAGCAGAGCTTCGACGCGGGCGCCACGACGTACCTCCAGGTGACGGACGTCAACGCGACGCTCGCCAGCGCCCAGCTCTCCGCCGTCGCCGAGGCGCTCAACGTGCAGCTCTCCCGCCTCGCCCTCGCGCGAGCGATGGGCCTCTTCGACCCCACCGGCAACTCCCTCGCGGCGAAGTAGCCCCGCGCCACACGCTCCCTGGATGAAGAACATGCCCCCGACGAACTCCTCGTTGAGCCAGGTCCGCCTGCTCGTGGTGCTGCAAGCCGTGGGGCTCCCCTGCGGAGCCCTGGCCCAGGAGGGCCGCGAAGCCCAGGCCGGTGGACACCCCGACGGGTTGCGCCTCGAGGCCACCGCGCCGGAGCCCCGCCCGCTGACGGGACGCATCGAGCGCATCGAGCTGCGCGGCAACACCCGCACCCGGGACTCCGTCATCCTCCGGGCGCTGCGCCTGGGCCCGGGTGACGTGCTGGCCACCGGCGACGTCCCCGAGCTGAAGCGGCGACTGCTCAACCTGAAGCTCTTCAAGAGCGTGGAGGTCCTCACGCTGCCGGAGCGCTCGGGCGTGGGGCTCCAGGTCGACGTGGAGGAGCGCTGGACGCTGCTGCCCATCCCCGTCTTCAGCTCCGGGAAGGGGCAATGGCAGGCGGGCATCTTCGCCCTGGAGAGCAACCTCTTCGGGCTCAACAAGACGCTGGTGGCGGGCGGCATGGCGGGCAACCGCGGTGGCTCGCTGTTTTCGATGTTCCGGGACCCGAGCATCGGCGGCACCCGGTGGACGGGCCTGCTGTCGTTCCAGTTCGCCAAGACGGACCGCGAGCGGCGCAACGAGGACGTCGTGGTGGACACGTACACCGACCGGCGCTTCGACATCGCCGGGACGCTCGGCTACCAGGTGACGCCCGAGCTGAACCTCGGCGTGGGTGCGTTCGCGCTCGTCAACAAGCCCCTGGCCACGGAGGGTGGAAGCCTCGCCCCCTCTCGCGGTGAGGTGTACGGGGTGAGCCTCTCCGCCGAGTACCTGGGCCAGGACTTCCACTTCTACTTCGACGAGGGGTTGGTGGTCCGCGCGCTGCTCCGACAGGGGTTGGACTTCCTCGGGTCCACGCGGGAGATGCGGCAGGTGACGCTCCTCGCGAGCTACACGCTGCCCGTGTTCGGCACCCACGCCCTGACGTTGACGGCCCAGCACAACCAGTCCTGGGGGGACGCGTTCCTGGACGCGCAGCTGCTGGGCGGGCGCACCGGGAGCCGGGGCTTCGCCACCGGGACGCTGTGGGCGGAGACGGCCAGCCTGGCGACGCTGGAGTATCAGGTGCCCCTCTGGAGTCCCCGCATGATGACGCTCACCGCGCATGCCTTCGTGGACGTGGGCCGCGTGGAGTGGAGGAACACGGTGCTGCGGTACGTGTCGCCCGGCATCGGCGTGCGCGCCTACGTCCGCGAGGTGGCCATCCCGGCGGTGGGCTTCGAGGTGACCAGGGACCCGCAGACGGGGGACGTCGTCACCTCCGTCGCGGTGGGCTTCGGCCTGTGAACGCCATGGGAGCGACCGCGCACAACATCGTGTCGATGGTGCCCCGGCAACGGGCCGCCGTGCTCGCGGCGGCCCGCGAGCACTTCGCGCGGCGGGGCTTCCTGGAGACGTCGCTGCACGACATCGCCCGGGGCGCGGGCCTGTCGCTGGAGCGGGTCCTCACCCACTTCAAGGACAAGCGCGAGCTGTTCGAGCGGGTGGTGGACCAGGTCTGGGCGGAGGCGCTCGCGGACCTCGAGGCCGCCGTCTGGGAGGCCGGCCCTCCGGAGGAGCGGGTGCGGACGTTCATCACCCACCGGCAGGGCATGGCCGAGCGGATGATTCGCGCGCTGCGCGTCACGCCGGAGGCGCTGGTGGACCTGGTGCCACGACTGGAGCCACTGCTCGCGGGCCCCCGAGCCCGCGAGCTGGCGCTGCTGGAGGCCATCCTGGAGGACGGGACGGTGAGCGGGGCCTTCCCCCTCCGCGATACCCGGGCCGCCGCCCGTGCGCTGGCGGCGAGCCTCCAGGGCATCGAATGCGCCACGGTGCGCTTCTGCCTGACGCCGCGGCGGCCACGGTGAGACGGGGCCTACTGGCAGTTCGCGGGCTCCAGGCACGAGTACGAATACGTGAGCGACGCCTCGAAGCTCACCCAAGGGCCCGAGCCGATGGCGCGGCAGCCGTTCTCGACTTCGATGATGCCGCAAGCGCCCGCCGGGCACTGCGCGGCGACGTGAGCCTCGAGGGCGTCGCGTGCATCAGCGTAGGCGATGGGACACCGATCCCCCGCCCCGGTCGCGGTGGCGAACTGCCTCGCGGCGCTGCAGGTACACGCGGGGGCACAGTAGGTCCGAGCCCCGTCACACTCCACCCAGCCCCCGTTGTCCGTCCCGGAGGTGCAGACCCCGCTCGCGGAGCCACAGCTCACGGTCGAACCATTGGCGCACTGCTGGGACACGCCGCAGGTCAGCTCCGCCCCTGAGCGTTCGAGGGCGGCGTCCTCCTCCATGCTCCCCGCGTTGCATGCGGCCAGCGCGACGACACCGAGGAGGACACCACTTCGCAACAGCCACTGGAGATGTTTTTGCATCCAAGTGACGCTAGACACGCAGAAACGGGGGCCTCCATCGTGGAAACCCCCTAGCCCGGGGCTACTGGCAGTTGGGCGGCCCCATGCAGGAGAAGGTGAGGCTCACCGTCGCCTGCTGCTGGACATCGGGAGGCTCGGTCGGAGCACACCCTCCTCGCGCCTCGACGACATTGCAGGCCCCCTTCGGGCACTGCGCCGCCATCTGCGCGTACGCGTCATTCTTCGCATTGAGGTAGGAGATGGTGCAATTGAAGCTGAGCCCGATTCCGAAAAGCACCTGCCGTTCGGGCTGACAGGTACACGGGGTGGTGGAGGGACAGTAGGTCCGGGTCCCATCGCACGAGACCCAGCCCCCGTTGTCCGTCCCGGAGTTGCAGACCCCGCTCGCGGAGCCACAGCTCACGCTCGAACCATTGGCGCACTGCTGGAACACCTGACAGGTCAGCTCCGCCTCGGAGCTCTCGAGGACGGCGCCCTCCTCCACGCCCCCCGCGTTGCACGCGGCCAGCGCGACGACACCGAGGAGGACACCACTTCGCCACAGCCACTGGAGATGTGTTTGCATCCGAGTGACGCTAGCCACCCCGAAACGGGGGCTTCCATCGTGGAAGCCCCCTAGCCCGGGGCTACTGGCAGTTGGGCGGCCCCATGCAGGAGAACTCGTACGACACCCCCACCGCCCGTTCGGTCTCGGGGTCGGGGCTCTCACACGGGTACCGGGTCTCGACGGCGTTGCAGGTTCCTTTGGGGCATTGCGCCGCCATCTGCGCGAGCAGGGTGTTCCTCGCCTGGATGTAGGCGGAATTGCAACTGAAGGAGACCCCCGTCGTGCCGACCTGAAACCGCGTGGGCTGACAGGTACACGGGGTGGTGGAAGGACAGTAGGTCCGGGTGCCATCACAATCCACCCAGCCTCCGCTGTCCGTCCCGGAGATGCAGATGCCCCCCGCGCCGGTACAGGAGACCGAGGTCCCGTTGGCGCACTGCTGGGACACGTTGCAGGCCAGCTCCGCCTCGGAGCTCTCGAGGACGGCGCCCTCCTCCACGCCCCCCGCGTTGCACGCGGCCAGCGCGACGACGCCGAGGAGGACACCACTTCGCCACAGCCACTGGGTGTGTGTTTGCATCCGGGTGACGCTAGCCACTCCGAAACGGGGGCTTCCATCGTGGAAGCCCCCTAGCCCGGGGCTACTGGCAGTTCGCCGGCTCCTTGCAGGAGTAGGTGCGGGTGATGGTCGCGCGGAAGCCGTCCGTGCGGTTCGGGCCCAGCGCCACGCACTCGCCCAGCGCATCCGAGCTGTTGCAGCCGCCGGCCGGGCACTTCGCCGTCACCGCCGACGTGAGCAGCGTGCGCGCCTGGCTCATCGCCGCGCCACAGGTCGCGCCCTCACCGGAGCGCGTCGCCGTGTACCGCGTCGTGCCACAGGTACACGCGGGCGGGCAGAAGGTGCGCACGCCGTCACACTCCACCCAGCCGCCGTTGTCCGCACCGGAGTTGCACACGCCCGACGCCGACGAGCACGTCACCGGCGTGCCGCTCGGGCACGTCTGCGACACGTTGCACACCAGCGAGTCCTCGGACGACTCCAGCGTCGGGTCCACCTCCGCCGGGTCGCCCGCGTTGCACGCGGCCACCCCGAGGAGGACGGCCACCAGACCACTGCGCCACAAAACGCTCTTGGAAGGGTTCATGCCCGGGAGGCTATGACCACCCGTGAACCCTCATCAAGAACCGTACAAGCTGTCCTCCCCTACATTCCTGTCAGGGGAGGACGACGCCCGCGCTAGCCCTTGGAGATGGGGCGGTAGCGGATGCGGTGCGGCTCCAGGGCGTCGGGGCCCAGGCGCTTCTTCTTGTCCGCCTCGTAGTCCTGGAAGTTGCCCTCGAAGAAGAAGGCCTTGCTGTCGCCCTCGAACGCGAGGATGTGCGTGGCGATGCGGTCCAGGAACCAGCGGTCGTGGCTGATGACCACCGCGCAGCCGGCGAAGCTGAGCAGCGCGTCCTCCAGGCTGCGCAGCGTCTCCACGTCCAGGTCGTTGGTGGGCTCGTCGAGCAGCAGCAGGTTGCCGCCGCTCTTGAGCATCTTCGCCAGGTGCACGCGGTTGCGCTCGCCGCCGGACAGGTCCTTCACGCGCTTCTGCTGGTCCTGGCCCTTGAAGGCGAAACCCGCCAGGTAGGCGCGGCTGGGCACCTGGCCCGCGCGGCCCAGGTCCAGGTGGTCCAGCCCACCGCTGACCTCCTGGAACACGCTGTTGTCACCGTTGAGCGCGTCGCGGCTCTGGTCCACGTAGGCCATCACCACCGTCTCACCGATCTTCAGCTCGCCCGCGTCCGGCTTCTCCGTGCCGGTCATCATGCGGAACAGCGTCGTCTTGCCGGCGCCGTTGGGGCCGATGACGCCCACGATGCCACCCGGCGGCAGCTTGAAGTTCAGCTCGTCGATGAGCAGCCGGTCGCCGTACGCCTTGCGCAGGCCCTTGGCCTCCACCACCAGCCCGCCCAGGCGGGGACCGGGCGGGATGATGACCTCGCCCGTGGCCTCGCGCTTCTCCTGCGTCTGGTTGAGCAGCTCCTCGTACGCGTTGATGCGCGCCTTGCTCTTGGCCTGACGGGCCTTGGGCGACTGGCGCACCCAGTCCAGCTCGCGCTTGAGCGTCTTCTGCCGGTGGCTCTCCGCCTTCTCCTCCAGCTCCAGGCGCTTCTGCTTCTGGTCCAGCCAGCTGGAGTAGTTGCCCTTCCAGGGCACACCCTCGCCGCGGTCCAGCTCCAGGATCCACTCCGCCGCGTTGTCGAGGAAGTAGCGGTCGTGGGTGATGCAGACGATGGTGCCCTTGTACTCCTTGAGCGCCTGCTCCAGCCACGCGACGCTCTCCGCGTCCAGGTGGTTGGTGGGCTCGTCCAGCAGGAGCAGGTCCGGCTTCTCCAGCAGGATGCGGCACAGCGCCACGCGGCGCTTCTCACCGCCGGACAGCTTCGTCACGTCCGCGTCGCCCGGGGGCAGGCGCAGCGCGTCCATGGCCATCTCGATGGTGCGGTCCAGCTCCCAGCCGTTCACCGCGTCGATGGCGTCCTGCAGCCGCCCCTGCTCGGCCAGGAGCTTCTCCATCTCCGCGTCGCTCATGGGCTCCGCGAACCTGGCGCTCACCTCGTTGAAGCGGTCCAGCGAGGCGCGAATCTCCTTCAGGCCCAGCTCCACGTTCCCCTTCACGTCCAGCGAGGAATCGAGCTGCGGCTCCTGGGGCAGGTAGCCCACCTTCGCGCCCGGGTCCGGCTTCGCCACGCCGAAGAACTCCGTGTCCACCCCCGCCATGATGCGCAGGAGCGTGGACTTACCGGAGCCGTTGGGACCGATGACGCCAATCTTCGCGCCCGGGAAGAACGACAGGTAGATGCCCTTGAGGATCTCCTTGCCATTCTTGACCTTGCGCAGGTCCTGCATCGTGAAGATGAAATTCTGGGCCATCGCGGCTTACCTGCCTCCAGCGGGGGGATTGGGGGACCTGCGGATACTAAGGAGGAACAGCGGGCGCAAGACGAGAGCATCCCGCCCGCCGTCCTCCCGACGTCTTTCAGGCCCCTCCCGGGTCCCCGTTCACTGCGGGCAGGGGTCCGCCGGCGTCCACCCGGCGATTCCGGCGTTGGCCAGCACGTTGGGCTGGTGGGGCGAGGTGCTCAACCAGAAGTTCTGGTACGTGCGCTTCGCGTGGGGCATGCGCCGGAAGGGCGAGCACACGGCGAAGTAGATGCTGGAGCGCTCCTGGAAGTCGTTGCCCCCCCCCGCCAGGCTCCAGTACCGCCAGCTCAGTTGGCCCTCGCGGGTGCTGTGGCAGGCGCGGCACGAAGGGGCCTGCACCTGGAGGTACGCGTTGCTCTTTCCGGCCGCCGCCCAGTTGGGCTGGACGAAGGTGCTGTTCTGGGTGGTGTTGGGCAGCGAGGCGCCGCCGTACCAGCCCTGCACCAGCTCCTGGACGGTGGTGGTGAAGTTGGTCTCCAGCACGGCCTTGTTCAGCTCCTTGAACTGGGCCTCCTGGCTGGCGCGCGACCACGGGAAGATGCCGCTGCCGGGCGGGGACTCCATGGTGGAGTAGCGGTAGCTCTCCAGGTCGAAGGGGATGAAGCGGGCGTTGGTGTCGCCGCGCGGGTCGGCGGTGAACGGGTCGCCGCCGTGGCAGACGTTGCACAGGTGGGGGATGAACTTGTCGCCCCCGCCGTCCAGGTCCGCGCGGTCCACGCGGTTGCCGGCCCCGTCGAAGACGTAGAACTTGGTGTACTGCGTGCCACCCAGCGTGGGGTGGGGGCTGTACTCCATGGCCACCGTGGCGATGGGCGCGATGTTGAAGATGGAGAGGTCCACGCTGGCGTGGTTGGTGACGTAGAAGGCCCGGTTCGCGCCGGAGCGCTTCATGTGCATGCTGCGGCCGAAGCCCAGGTCCCCGTTGTTGAAGTAGAAGGCCGCGGCGTCGTCCGCGCCGAAGCCGTTGGCCGTCTTCCACGCCGCCAGGGTCAGCTTGGTGCTCCCCGGGTCGATGGCCGCGTAGTACGTCGCCGCGTCCGCCGCGCTGCCGTTGCCGTAGTAGTTGAGGAAGTTGGGCGTCGCGGGCAGCGGCACCCCCAGGGTCAGCGTCACGTCGGACGTGCAGACGCTGTACGGGTAGGGCACCGACAGGTCGTTGGTGCTCGCGTTGCCGGCGCCGGACAATTCGTTCACGGTGGCGGTGCTGATGACGAGGCCGTTGGAGTCGAGCACCTCGTACTTGATGAGGGTGTTGGCCGGCAGGCGCGTCACCGCGTTGAGCGCGGCGTCGAACGTGGTGGTGTACACGGTGGGCGTGCCCACGCCGGGGATGGTGATGCGCACCGTCAGCGGCACGGGCAGGCGCGCGGTGTCGATGTGCACGCGCATGCAGTCCGCGCCGGTGGAGACGATGTCCGCGTTGAACACGGAGAAGTGCGGGATCGGCGCCACGTACTCGTCACCGGCCAGCACGAACGTCCCCTCCTCCACCCAGACGCCGGCCTCCTCCTGGTAGAACCACAGCGGCATGCTCTGCGGCGCGCCGGCCTGCGCCTGCTTGGGGTCGAGCGGGAAGATGGCCTTCGCGGGCAGGCCCTGCCGCAGGTTGTAGCGGCGGCCCTCCGCGTCGCGGATGTTGACCTCCATGGCGCCGAAGCTGGTCAGCGTCACGACGCGGCCCTCGCGGTCGAACGCGGCCAGGTCCCCCGGCATGCGCCCCTCCGGGTCCGACAGGTCCACCGGCGCCAGCCACGCGGTCAGGGGCTGCGTGGCGGGCTGGCCCGCCTCGTCCACCAGCGAGTTGGCCTGGATGGTCAGGCGCACCGGGCGCTGCTCTCCCGTCCCCACCCGCGCGGACAGGGTGTTCTCCGCCAGGGGGTCGATGGTGAAGGCCTGCGCGGCCACCAGCCGGTACGTGCGCTCGGGGGCCTCGTCGAGCACCACGCGCGACAGGAGCTGATAGCCCGTGGCGCGGATGTTGAGGACGTAGCGGTCCGCCTCCGTCACGCCCATGAGGAAGCCGCCCCGCGCGTTGGTGTCCGCGCCCTCGCCGTTGACGGTGACGCGCGCGCCCTCCACCGGCTTGCCCTCCGCGTTCACCACCGTGCCGCCGAAGTACGCGATGGGGCCCTGGGTGCTCAGCCGCAGCTCGCTCGTCGCCACGCCGCCGCGCTTGTCGGTGACGACGGCCCACACGCTGAACCGCCCGTTGCTCTTCGGCAGCGTCCACCGGACCTGGGTGCCCTCGCCCTGCACCACGCCGGAGCCCGCGGAGGCCACCCACCGCCACGCCAGCGGGTCCCCGTCCGAGTCGCTCGCCTCGGCCGTCAAGGACAGCGTCTCACCGGGCAGCGCGCGGCGCAGCGCCTGCGAGCCCCGCCACGCCACCGGCGCGCGCACCACCGGCGGCGCGTTGCGCAGCGTCACGTCCCGCTGAATCACCGACGTCCCCATCACCAGCGCGGTCACCGCCTGCTCGTTCTCCACCTGCGCCACCACGCTCCACGTGCCCGCCGGCACGTCGCCCACCGCGTAGTAGCCCTGCGCGTTGACCGGGGCCGCGCTGGCCACGCTGCCGCCGGTGCTCGGGTTCGACACGCGCACCGTGGCCCCCACCGCGATGCCCAGCGCGGAGTGGAGCCGGTACGGCACCGCGCCCCCGCGCAGCAGCACCCGCCCCCACAGCAGCGGGCGCAGCGCCACCAGCGGCAGGTGCTCCGGCATCACGTACGTGTCGTCCCCCAGGACGAACGTCGTCGTCTGGCAGCCGCTGACGAACCCCGCCGCGCTCCAGCACAGCCGATACGTGCCCGCCGGCTGACGCGGCACGCCGAAGAAGCCGTGCCCGTCCGACCGCACGTGCACGCTGTCCACGCCCGTGGCGACGTCGCGCACCCACAGCTCGACGTTCGGCAGGTACACGCGCCCCGGCCACCCCGTGCCCCACGCCTGCACGTAGACGTGGTTGTGCACCTCCGCTCCGTCGTTCTTCGCCGCCTGCGCCACCGCCACCGGCACCGGCGCCTCCTGCTCCCGGACCGGCGACTCCCGGCTGCAAGCCACCGCGAAAATACACATACCCAAGGTGAATACCGCGCGCGCACTCCAGCCCTGCTGACCTGGCATGGGGGACCCCTTTTCTCCGACGGATTCGTCCGGACCCGGGGCGCCGCGCTCCCTCTGGGGCGCCGCGCCTTCCGCGCCTGCCGGACCCTCGCGGAAGGCCCCAGGCTGTCAAAAACCAGACAGCCTGAGAAGCCCGCACCGCATGACGCGGACTGTCACCCGGAGTGTGTCACCCGAAAGTTTCACGGCGGCGCCGCGGTGGCATGGCCGGGTCCAGAAGGGGCGGGCTGGCGTTCAGGGGGCGGCCCCGTTCACTCCTCGCCGTGGCCACCCCGCCCCTGGTGGCCTGTGACGGTCCCACGCCGGACACGGCGTCGACGCCGCATGATGGGGACCGCCAACGCCACCATCCTGCCCCTGATGCCCAGGCGGGACGGCGCGCGGGTGGGCAACGGCCGGTGCACGGAGTCCCTGCAGGCCCAGGTGACCTTCACCGTGATGGATTCGGCGGGCGACACGGCGTCCGTGGACGCCTTCTTCCCCTGCATCGTCATCGACTAGGACACGGCGTAGGACACGGCGTCCGAGGGTCGTCTCCACGCGAGGTGGCCCGGCGCACGAGGCGAGCGCGGCGCATCCGAAGGTGTTACAGCAGGCGCCGCCATGTCGACACCCGCCCTCGAGCTCCAGGGACTCACCAAGCGCTACGGTTCGTTCACCGCGTTGCAGCAGATGGACCTGACCATCCGGGCGGGTGAAATCTTCGCGCTGCTGGGGCCCAACGGGGCGGGCAAGACGACGATGATCGGCAGCGTGTGCGGCCTGGTGAAGAAGACGGCCGGCACCATCCGCATCTTCGGCAAGGACCTGGACCAGGACTCGGTGGGCCCGCGCTACCAGGTGGGGCTCGTCCCGCAGGAGATCAACTTCGACCCGTTCTTCACCGTGGCGGAGTCGCTGCGCATCCAGCAGGGCTTCTACGGGCAGCAGCGGGACGAGGCGCGCGTGGACGAGGTGCTCACCGCGCTCAACCTGGCCAACAAGAAGGACGCGCTGACGCGCGCGCTGTCGGGCGGCATGAAGCGCCGGCTGCTCATCGCCAAGGCGCTGGTGCACAAGCCCCGGCTCGTCTTCCTGGACGAGCCCACCGCGGGCGTGGACGTGGAGCTGCGCCGCGACCTGTGGACGTACGTGCGCAAGCTGGCTTCGGAGGGGACCACCATCGTCCTCACCACGCACTACCTGGAGGAGGCCGAGGAGCTGGCGGACCGCGTGGGCATCATCAACGAGGGCCGGCTGCTGATGGTGGAGGACAAGACCACGCTCCTGCGCCGCTTCGGCGAGAAGCGCCTGGTCGTCACCTTCGACGCGCCCCAGTCCGCGCCGTCCGACGCCGCGCGCCGCTTCTCCGCCCGCCTGTCCGAGAACGGCCGCACGCTCACCTACGTGGAGCGCGAGGGCGCCGCCCCCGGGGGAGACCTGCTGCGCGCGCTGTACTCGGAGGGGCTGCCCATCGCCGACGTGGAGACGCGGCGCTCGCGCCTGGAGGACGTGCTCCTCGAGGTCCTGCGCGGCAAGCCCCAGCCCCAGGTCGCCTGACAACCCTTCGCCCTCGCAAGCGCGCACACACCATGAACGTCCTCGGGATGCAGACGCTGTTCGTGAAGGAGGTCCGGCGCTTCATGCGGGTGCCGGGACAGACCGTCCTCTCACCGCTCATCAGCACCACGCTGTACTTCATCGTCTTCGGCTACTCCATCTCCAGCCGCATCCACGAGGTGGCGGGCACGCCGTACCTGCACTTCATCGTGCCGGGCCTGGTGTTCCTGGGCATCGCCAACAACGCCTTCCTCAACAGCTCCTCGTCGCTGTTCATCACCAAGATTCAAGGCACGGTGGTGGACCTGCTGGTGGCGCCCCTGGGCCCCGGCGAGCTGATGGCGGGCTTCATCGGCGGCGCCATGGTGCGCGGGCTCGTGGTGGGCGGCCTGACGTGGGCCGTGGCCACGCTCTTCACGGGCTTCAGCCTGGAGCACGCCTGGGTGGCCGCCTACTTCCTGCTCGTCTCGTCCTACGTCTTCAGCGTGCTGGGCATGCTCGCGGCGGTGTGGGCGGAGAAGTTCGAGCAGATCAACTTCTTCCCCACCTTCGTCATGCTGCCCCTGACGTTCCTGGGCGGCGTCTTCTATTCGGTGCGCGAGCTGCCCGCGCCCTGGAACACCATCAGCCTCTTCAACCCCATGGTCTACATGGTGGAGGGGCTGCGCTACGGGATGCTCGGCCGCAGCATGTACTCGCCGCTGTACGGGGGGAGCATCCTCCTGGGCGTCGCCGTGGTGGCCACCGCCGTCACCTATTTCGTGCTCCGCAGCGGCTACAAGATGAAGGCCTGAGTCCTACCCCCACCCCTACTGTTGGGTGTGAATGTGGGGTGACGGACGACTGGGCATTTCCCGCCGGGTGAGAAAGGGAGATATCCTCCCTCTCACATCATGGCGGTTCCATTCGGTAAGTACGAGTTGTTGCGGAAGATTGCGTCCGGAGGCATGGGCCAGGTGTTCCTGGCGCGTGAGCACGGCACGGGATTCGAGCGCCTGGTGGTGCTGAAGCTCATCCTGCCGCACCTCGCCGAGGACGATGAGTTCCTCTCCATGTTCCTGGACGAGGCGGGGCTGGTGGCGCGGCTGACGCACCCCAACCTCATCACCATCCTCGACCTGACGCAGATCGAAGGCCGGCACTGCCTGGCCATGGAGTACGTGCAGGGCGACGACGTGCGGCGGCTCGACAAGTTCGCGCGGGCGCAGGGCAAGCCGCTGTCGGTGGGCTTGATTCTGCGCGTCATCGCGGATGCCGCGGCGGGTCTTCACTACGCGCACCAGGCCCGGGACCCCCAGGGCCGGCCCATGCACCTGGTCCACCGGGACGTCTCACCTCAAAACATCCTCGTCGGCTTCGACGGTGGGGTGAAGGTCATCGACTTCGGCGTGGCGAAGGCGGCCACGAGCAGCGCGAACACGGCCACGGGGGTGTTGAAGGGGAAGTACCCCTACATGTCCCCCGAGCAGGCGGGAGGCCTGGCCATGGATGCGCGCAGCGACCAGTTCGCGCTGGGCGTGGTGATGTGGGAGCTGCTCACCGGGAAGCGGCTGTTCAAGGGGGACTCGGACCTGATGACGCTGCGGCTGGTGAAGGACTGCCAGGTGCCGAAGCCGTCGCAGCTCAACCCCAAGCTGCCGCCGGGGCTGGACGAGGTGGTGCTCAAGGCGCTCGCGCCCACGCCGGAGGCGCGCTACGCGGACTGCGGCGCGTTCCGGCTGGCGCTGGAGGACTACGCGCTGAACCTGCGGTTGCCGTCCAGCAGCGCGCACCTGTCCGCGCACCTGCGCGAGCTGTACGCCGACCGCATCGCCACGGAGACGGACCCGGCGAAGCTGGACCAGTTGGCGGAGGACGCGGACCTGGATTCGCGCTCCAACTCCTCGCTGAGCGGCGTGCCGGGCGGACCGGGACACCGGACGGTGCCGTCGCGCGTGCAGCCCAAGAGCGGCACCGGGACGAGCGCGCGGCAGCAGCAGGGCGCGGCGGCGCCGGTGAACGACCGGACGCGCGGCACGGCGCCGATGGACCGCGTGCCGGAGCCGACGGGCCGGCGCATCCCGCTGGTGCCCGTGATTGCGGCGGGCGCGGGGCTGCTGCTGGCGGCCGTGGCGCTGGTCGTCCTGCGGGGCCCGGCGGGCGCGGCGACGTTGCCTCCGGAGCCGACGACGCGGCCGGTGCAGGTGGAGCGCGAGCCGCCCGCCACTCCGGCGCAGCCGGTGGAGAGCCAGACGGTGGCGCTGGCCGTCATCACCGAGCCCCCCGGCGCCACGGTGAGCATCGGCGGCGAGGAGCGCGGCGTGACGCCCATGAAGCTGGAGCTGGAGAAGGGCGCGCCCATGGTGTCGGTGACGCTGGCGCTCAACGGCTACGAGCCGGTGACGCGCGAGGTGTCCGCCGCCGACGACGAGCTGCGCCTGGAGCTGCGGCGCCAGCCCGCCGGGAACGGCAAGCCGCCGGGCACCGGCACCAAGCGCCCCACGCCTCCGTCGCAGCCGGGCGGCAACCTCGGCATCAAGACGGGGCGCTGAGCGCTCCAGCAGGACCTGGCCCGGCATGGTGGAGCGAGCACCCTGCCGGCACGCCCGAGCGGCCTGGGAGCCCGCGCCATCCTGGGTGACGCCGCTGCCAGACACTCGCGACGAGGGCTGGACGCGGTGACGTGGCCCACGGATTGACTGGACCGCTAACCTTCCAGCGCATGCGAGCCATCCACGCTTTCGTGCTCTTGTGGGTCGTCGCGTCCGGGGCGGGCTGCTCCACCGTCGGCAGGACTCCCATCCAGCAGGCGTGGGAAGAGGCGGAGCTGGAGTGCAACGCGCCCGACGAAGACCTGTGCGTCACACTCCTCTGTCTGGAAGACGCCTGCGGCTTCTATCGGTGCGAGGACATGCCGGGAGAGGTCGAGCTGGCGCGCTTCCCACCCGCGCGCCCTCCCGCGGCAGCGGCGGCCCCCGGTAGCGGCCCCCGCAGGAACTGGGGCGCGAGCCAGAAACTCCCCCCAGGCTCCGTCATGACGTTCCCGAACTGGAACGGGGCTCCGACGAACGTCCTCCCGCCCTCGCGCCAGCTCACGCCTGGACGCTGGGAGAAGCACCACATCTTCCCGCAGGAACGTGAGCTGAAGGAGTGGTTCGAGCGCCAGGGTGTCAAGATCCACGACTACACCATGCCCATTCCACGCGACCTCCATTACCGCATTCACAGCGCGGGCGGTCGCGGTGGGGAGTGGAACCAGGCATGGCGCGACTTCAAGGAATCCAACCCGACGGCGGCGCCCGTGGAGATCTACAAACACGCGGGGGAGCTCATTCATCGTTTCCAGCTCATGGGGGGCCCCATCCAGCCGTACTATTCCCGCCCTGGAGCATGAACCCATGAGGCGAGTCTTCTGGTTGCGGGAAGATCGTGCGGTCGCGAATGGATACGGCGGAGAGGTCCACGGCTCACACCAGTGGGGGCTGCCCGGCGCGAGCTGCCCGACCTGTGGCGTGACCTGGAGCGGCGCCGGGCACTACTTCCCGAGTGTCGACCTGACGCGTCTGTCGGAGCATCGCGCGTTCGAGAAGGCGCGGCCCGAGCCCTTTCCTGAGTTCGCGCGACTGCGCGAGCTGGTGCACCCCCTGGTGCCGTCAAACGCGGAGCTGCCTCCTGGAACAGGCTTCGGTCCGTTGACTGGAACCGGCTTCGGAAAGCTCCCATCCTTCGCCTGGATCATCGACGTACTGCTCATCCAGCAGGAGGCCTGGACAGCGCTCCAGTCGGAGGACCTGCAGGGGCTCCAGGCCTGCCCGACGGCCCTGCGGTTCCGCCAGAAGACTCCACCAGCGCTCCTGGAGTTCCAGATTCCTCCCCGTGGACGCCTCCACCCGGACTGCGTGCCACTCGATGTCCCGCCACCATGCCCGACCTGTGGCAGGCATGCGTTCAAACGACCGGACGACCCCTTCTTGGATGCGACCGCGCTCCCCACCGACCTGGACCTCTTCCGCGTGGGCAACTTCGCCACGATGGTCATCGGCACGGAACGCTTCATGGACGCGGTGCAGCGGCTGAAGCTGGACGGCATCACCTTTCGCGAGCTGCCGGCGCGCTGACTGCTTCAGGATGGGGACGAGGCGGCTCCACTCGACCGCCCCCTCGACGTGCAGTGACGCCATGGACGACCTCCGCCATGGCGTCACCACCTCACGCGCTATCGCCCTCCCCTGGCCGCCTGCGCCTGCTGTCCCGCGCGGCCGAACGTGGCGACGGCGTACGGGTCGGGCGGCGTGGACCGGCGCCCCGCGGGCGGGCGCATGGCGTTGTCGATGAGGCCCAGGCCCACCGCGAGCACCGCGAGCCCCAGCAGGTCCTTCCGGTAGGGCTGCGCCAGCAGGCGCTCCTCCCCCAGCACCAACGCGGTGTCATGGGTGCTGGAGTGCTGCTCCCACGCGAGCCCGTCGCTGGTGCCCGGCTCCCCGCCCCGGAAGTACTGGAGCAGGTGCGTCTGCAGCCGCCGCGCGAACTCGCGGTCCTCCTCCTCCAGCTTGCCCTGGTTGGGCGGGCAGTGGTCCTCCGTGAAGAGGAACCAGGGGACGTCCAGGCCGTGCGGCACGCCGTGGGGGTAGTCCGGGCGCAGCCGCGCGGCCGTGTAGTCGAAGAAGCAGCGGTACACCGGCGCGTGCCGCGACAGGTGGTCCCCCAGGAGCCTGGGCACCACGGTGAACACGAAGTCGGTGCAGACGCGCCGCCCCAGCTCCTCGTCGTCCGTCACGTCCGGGTAGTAGGGGCGCACCAGCGCCGCGAGGTTGCCCAACCGTTCGATGATGTCCTTCGGGTCGATGCCGAAGGCCAACGCCACGCTGGAGTCGAAGCTGGTGCTGCCCAGCATGAGCGGCACCCTCAACGCGTGGTCGTCGCGGAACGCGGCGCGAATCGTCCGGGGCAACACCGGGTCCCCCACCACGGGCGAGGGCGTGACGACCGTCCCGGGCGAGCGCATCCAGAAGTCGTCCCCCGGGAGCGCCCGCAACTGCTCCGGGGTCACCTCGTCTCCCGTCAGCCCCAGGTCGTTGGCGAAGACGGTGCCGCGCGAGACGGCCTCGTCCCGGGGCAGCTCGTTGATGACGTACGAGCTGAGCGCCACGCCCCGCCGGAAGTACCGCTTGTCCTTCACCAACGGCGACGCGTACAGCGACAGCACGCTCTTGGCGCCCGCGGACTCGCCGATCACCGTGACGTTGTCCGGGTCCCCGCCGAACTGCGCGATGTTGCGGTTCACCCACTCCAGCGCGGCAATCTGGTCCAACAACCCGAAGTTCACCGGGCCTCCCGGGCTCTCCCGCTCCAGCGCCGGGTGGGCGAAGAAGCCCAGGTGCCCCAGGCGGTAGTTGAAGGTGACCATCACCACGTCCTTCGCCGCCAGCGGCCCTCCCAGGTACGCCGGCAGGTGCCCCGCGCCGAGGATGAACGCCCCGCCGTGAATCCAGAAGACGACGGGCAGCTTCGCGCCCACCTCCGTCCGAGGCGTCCAGACATTGAGGAACAGGCAGTCCTCGCTCAGCTTCCCGGGGTCGCCGGCGCCCGTGTCGATGCAGGCCTGCCGGTCCTGGGGCGGCGAGGCCCCGAACTCGAGCGCCGGCCGCACCCCCGTCCACGGGGCCATGGGCTCCGGGGCCTTCCAGCGCCGACTCCCGACAGGGGGCTTCGCGTACGGAATCCCCTTGAAGGACCACACCCCCTCGTTCAGCGCGCCCTGGACCTGGCCTTCCCGCGTGGTGACCACCCGTGACTTTTCGCCTGCCATGTCATCGCTCCCATTCTGGTGAACGCTGCGCACCCGCGCGTCCGGCACGCCGTCCGACGACCAGCCGACGGGGAGGCGTGGAATAGGAGGTCGCGCCAATCCCTCACAACGCCGCGGTCCGGCGCGTCCAGGGCAGACATGGACTGGAGGACAGACCCACCTCGCCCTCCCATCCCTCCAGGTCGGGAGGACTGTCGCGTCCCATGCAAGGGATTGCCCCCGGGACGCAAGTCCGCATCCCAGCAGGGTTTTCCGGCGCCGGGCCCGCACCTCCACCCGCGAGGCCATGACACGGTGTGCCGTCTGGGGGAAGCTATTCCAGCCCTCTGCCCGGAGCCGCCCGTGCCCCCCATCAGCCGCACGCCTTCGCCGCGCCCCTTCACCACGACGCCGTCCAATGCCTCGCGGTCCAACGCCTCCACCCCCTCTCCCCCGACGACGCCCGTCGCGCAATCCCACGGGACGACTCCCGGTTCCCCCACGACCGCGCACCCCACGCCCACCCGGTTCGACGCGAACGCCCCCGCCCATGCCCAGCGGGCCCCCAGCCCTCCGCCCACGGCGGAGCAGCAGGCCGCGCTGAACGCGCGCAGGGGCTCCCTGGGCTACAACACGCGCCCCTCGACGCCCGCGCACAGCTGGGGTGTCGGCCAGGAGGCCCGGACGCTCTTCAACTCCATCCGGAACGAGTGCCCGAACGCCCAGCTCCTGCACCACATCAACCAGACCGAGCACCCCGACATCAAGGCGGGGAGGGCGGCGGGCGTCTGCAGCGTCATGGTGGAGCACTGGATCGGCAACGACAACCACGGCGACCCCGCTGGCTTCCATGACCAGCTCGCGAACAAGTTCGACATGTTCGTCAACAAGCAGAACAACTACGACGGGGCCATCGCGCACAAGGACCACCTCCTCGGCGAAATCGACACCAAGATGGCCGAGCTCGACACCCTCCGGGCCGGCAAGACCGCGCTGGAGGAGAAGGCCAAGACGCAGCCGCTCTCACCGACCGAACAGAAGGAGCTGGAGCGCCTGGGCGCCCAGTCCAAGCAAACGTTCCGGGACATCAAGGGCATGCTCGCCAAGGTCCAGGACATCAGCGACGGCGTCCTCCGGGACCAATGCGCGAACCTCCCCCTCAAGCGCCTGGCCATCAAGGCGCCCATCACCGGGAACTTCGCCGAGCATCTCCAGCGACAGCTCTGCCTGCGCTACACGCCCGGCGACACACCCGTCGCCCATGATGACCCCGAGGACATCCAGCAGCTCGGCACGGAGCTGGCCAACGGCGGTGACGGCATGCCGACGAACGGCGACGAGCTCTATCCCCGGGACGGGTACTACCGCCTCAGCTTCCTGCCGGAAGCGGGGCCCGGCCATGTCGTCGGGATGAAGGTCGACTTCGACGCCGGCGAGTTCAAGCTCATGGACCCCAACACGGGTGAGTTCAAGGCCAACAGCTTCGACGACCTGGTGAACCTCGCCGTCGTCCACATGAACAAGCTGGGCTACGCCAGGGACTACCCCAAGTACTCGCTCGAGCACATGAAGCCCACCCCCTCGCAGCACGACACGTAGCGCGGGGTCGGGCCTGGAGGGAGCAGCCCGCCCCGACTCCCGACAGGGGGCTTCGCGTACGGAATCCCCTTGAAGGACCACACCCCCTCGTTCAGCGCGCCCTGGACCTGGCCTTCCCGCGTGGTGACCACCCGTGACTTTTCGCCTGCCATGTCATCGCTCCCATTCTGGTGAACGCTGCGCACCCGCGCGTCCGGCGCGCCGTCCGACGACCAGACGACGGGGAGGCGTGGAATAGGAGGTCGCGCCAATCCCTCACAACGCCGCGGTCCGGCGCGTCCAGGGCAGACATGGACTGGAGGACAGACCCACCTCGCCCTCCCATCCCTCCTGGTCGGGAGGACTGTCGCGTCCCATGCAAGGGATTGCCCCCAGGGACGCGACACGGACCATCAGACGGAGTCCGGTGCACGGGGCCTCATGGAGGCTGCGGGCACTTTTTCACCAGATTGGCCAACCCCTTCAAGGCCTGCTCCGCCAGCTCATCCCCACCGACCTGCCCTTTGGAGGGCCCGACGTCGAGGAGACGGACGTGCCCCGAGGCGGGGTCGAGCGTGAGGGTCAACTCTCCCACGGTGCCCGCGATGTCCTTGATGTGCTTGTCGATGGCCTGGAGGTCCTGGTGCATCTGGTTCTTCGCGGCCGGCGAGAGGTTGTTGTATTTGCTGCTGATCCCATCCCCCAGTGAGGAGTCCGCGCTCACGGCGAGCATCTTGGGCTTGAACTTGGCAGAGACATCCAGGTGCTCGATGAAGAACCCCGTCGCGGGCACCTCCTTTCCAGGGATGGCGGTCGTCGTCGGCCCCTTCCCCCCTTCTGGAACCTCGATGCGCTGGGGCAGGTGGATGCCGTCGAGCCCTTCCAGCTTCTGATAGGCCTTCACCTCCTGTTCCACGACTTCGGACGAGGTCGCCAGCCAGCCGAACTTCTCCCCCTCGTTGTGGAAGTACGTCTTGTCCATCCCCGACTTGCCGGTCGCCGCGATGGGCTGGGTCGTCCCGGGCACGTCCTTGATGGGAGACTGCTGCGTCGACGTCGATGACGACGGGCTGGCGTTCTGGGTCTTCTTCGCCCCGAAGAGGTTGGAAGTGGACGCGGAGCCAGGGTGCGGTGCCCCGGGAGGAGGAGGGGACTGCAGACTGACCTTCTGCGGCTGCGTGGAGGCCTTCGTGAACGAGCTCGAAGGCAGCGGGGGCGGGGGCGGCGGCGCAGGCGGCGTTTTCTGCGTCGCCGCGTTCGTGGTGGGTTGGGACGTCGGCTGGGATTGCCTGACCGGCGACCTGCTCGAGCTACGATTGAGACGGTTGAACATGAGCTTCGATACCTCCATGAAACAGGAGTTGAGCACGACCCGAGTCGTGTCCTCCCCATGGAGTCAAAGACTACTCGACCGTCCACCATGATTGCCTGACGGGGGCCACCCCAGCGGTCCCCAATGCCTTGCATCCGTCACTCGACCTGCGGGGCACGGCGGGGGCGCCTGGCCCCCGCACATCCCATGCGGGCCTACCGCTTGAAGTGGTCCGCGATGACGGCGGCCACGCAGCAGGTGAGCTTCTTGCCGGTGGGCACGTGCAGGAACTCGTTGGGGCCGTGCGCGTTGCTGCCCGGGCCGAGCAGGCCGGTGATGAGGAACTGCGCCTCCGGGAAGCGCTCCCCCAGCATGCCCATGAAGGGGATGGTGCCGCCCTCGCCCATGGCCATGGCCGGCCGCCCGAAGTACGTGGAGGACGCCGTCTCCACCGCGCGCGACAGCCAGTCCGCCAGCGGCGGCGCGTCCCAGCCGACGCTCGCCTTGTCGCCCTCGAACGCCACCTTCGCGCCGTACGGCGGGTCCTTCTCCAGCGCGTCCTTGAGCGCCTTCTGCGCGGCCTTGGGGTCGAGCCGGGGCGGGATGCGCATGGACAGCTTCACCGTGGTGAAGGGCCGCAGCACGTTGCCCGCGCTCTGCAGCGACGGCATGCCCTCCACGCCCGTCACCGACAGCGCCGGCCGCCAGGTGCGGTTGAGCACCAGCTCCCCGCCGTCATCGGACATGGGGCGCATGCCGGGCACCCAGGGGAACTTGGAGAACACCTCCTCGCCCAGCACCTTCGCGGCGGCCTTCGCCTGCTCGCGGCGCGCCTGGGGAATCTCCACGTGCAGGCCCTGCACGGTGACGCGGCCCGTCCCCTCCTCCTCCACGCGCGAGAGCACCTGGCGCAGCACGCGGAAGGACGACGCGACGATGCCGCTGGCGTCACCGGAGTGCACGCCCTCCGTGAGCACGTCCACGCGCAGGTTGCCGGCCACCATGCCGCGCAGCGACGTGGTCATCCACAACTGCTCGTAGTTGGCGCAGCCCGAGTCCAGGCACACCACCAGCGACGGCTTGCCGATGCGCGGCGCCAGCGCCTCGATGTAGGCCGGCAGGTCGTAGCTGCCGCTCTCCTCACACGCCTCGATGAGCACCACCGTGCGCGCGTGGGGGATGCCCTGCTCGCGCAGCAGGCGCAGCGCCGTCAGCGACGCGAAGGCGGAGTAGCCGTCATCCGCGCCGCCGCGGCCGTAGAGCTTGTCGCCCTCGCGCACCGGCGTCCACGGCGTCAGGCCCTCGCGCCAGCCGGTCATCTCCGGCTGCTTGTCCAGGTGGCCGTACATCAACACGGTGTCGTCACCGCGCGTGCCGGGGACCTCCATGTAGATGACCGGGGTGCGGTCGCGGCCCTGCTCGTCCTTGAGGCGGACGACCTCCAGCGTGAGCCCGGGCAGGTGCGGCGCCTGCGCCCGGCACCACTCCGCGATGAGCTGCACCGCGGCTTCCATGTGGCCGGCCTTCACCCAGTCCGGGTCGAAGGCGGGCGACTTGTTGGGGATGCGGATGTAGCGCTCGAGCGCCGGGAGGATCTCCTTCTCCCAGATACGGTCGGACGAGGCGGAAGCGGTCTGGACGTTCATGGGGGCGGATGCTGAGCACGGGAAGCCGTTCGTGTCGACCTCGAGCCACCGCCGGTGAAACCCGCAGAACCCTCGCGCCCCTACTCGGGCTGGATTTCACGCACGGACAACCACTTGAAGTCGACATCCGTCGCGTTGTCCCACCGGAACGTGGCGATGGGTCCCCCCCAGGTGATGGGCGCGGCCCCCACCCCGCCACCACAATGCCCCGCGTCACCGCCCCAGGCCCCCGCATCCACCCAGTCGTAGACCTTCCGCCAGGTCACCTGGTCCGCGTTGTCGTTGACGTAGCTCTCCATCCGCACGGTCGTCCGCCCGCCGACCCTGACGTCGCGCATCACGGCCTTGAAGCCCACCCACCGGCCCAGCAGCGGCGAGACGGCCGGGAGGAAGGGCGCGTGGACGTACGAGACGTGCCAGGACTCCTTCTGCCAGCGGACCCGGCCGTCGTAGTGCAACCCCGCCTTGTAGCTGCTGCCCTCGCAGCCGGCGGCCTCGGTGTTGTGCCGCCCGCCCCGCGCGTACCAGTCGAAGTTGTCCGTCATGACGGTGGCCGCGTTGAGCCTCACGAAGCCCGTCATCTCGACGTTGTGCCAGTCCGCCGGGGACTGCATGTAGCCGCGGCGGGCGAGCACCTCGCGGTCGTACGTGGTGATGCGCGACGCGTCGTAGCCCTCGGACGTGAAGACCTGCATGCGCAGCTCCGGGTCGCGCGCCTTCCAGGAGCCGTCCTCGTTGCGCGTGAGCACCGAGCGCGGGTCGAAGCGCGGGTCCTCCAGCGGCGCGTCCGTCAGGGTCCACGACTCGCCCCCCAGGCGGGACGGGTAGAGCATCGCCACGCCGAACCGGTCCTTGCCCGCCAGCGCGAACGCCCACTCCCGCACGTGCTCCGGCTCCGACGCCCGCGCGAGCGCGCCGCCCCGGAGCACCGCCGCCAGGACGAGCCCGCTCCACGCGCGCGCGCGCCCACGTCCCCACCGGGACCCCCTCCCCTTGCGTGTCTCCACGACGCGCTACCGGGACAGGCGCACGAGCGCCGCCGCCGGACCTTCCAGGCGGAGCACGCCCTGCTGGAGGGGAGGCGCCTCGAGCGCGCCACCGAAGCGCGGCGCCTCGGTCCACAGCACCGGCTCCGCGCCGGGTGGCGGCCGTGCCTCCAACGCGCCCTGGAGGTTCAGCCAGAGCTGGAGCACCCGTCCGTCGCCCCGGCGCTCCAGGACCAGCGCGTCCTGGCCCTGGGCCCACGCGTCGTAGGAGCCCCGGCGCGCCTCGCGCAGCGCGGGGTCGTGGGCGCGCAGCCGCAGGAGCTCGCGGTAGAGCGCGCGCACCCCGGCGTGCGCCGGCCTCGTGGCCTCGCTCCAGTCGAGCCGCGAGCGCGTGAAGGTGTCCGGGGCCTGCGGGTCCGGCACCGCTTCGCCCGCGAAGCGCGAGAAGCTGGCGAACTCGCGGCGGCGCCCCTCCGTGACGAGCCGCCCCAGCTCCGCGTGGTGGTCCGTGAAGTAGAGGAACGGCGTGCTCGCGTTCCACTCCTGCCCCATGAAGAGCAGCGGCGTGTAGGGCGACAGCAGGAGCAGCGCGCTCATCGCGCGGAAGGCGGCCGGTGACACGTCGTGCCCCAGCCGCTCCCCCAACGCGCGGTTGCCCACCTGGTCGTGGTTCTGGATGCAGAAGACGAAGCGCCACGGCTCCAGTCCCTCCGCGCTCGTGCCGCGCGCGTGGCCCCGGTTGGGTGACGTCTGGCCCTCGTAGAACCAGCCCTGGACGAGCGTGCGCGCGAGGTCCTCCGCGCTGCCCGTGTAGTCCTGGTAGTAGCCCTCGCTGTCCCCCGCGAAGGCGCGCCGGAGCTGGTGGTGGAAGTCGTCCGCCCAGACGCCGTCGAGCCCGTGGCCGCCCCGCGTCCGCGGCAGCACCAGGCGCCGCTCGTTGCGCTCGTCCTCGGCGATGACGTGGACCTGGCGGCCGGGGGCGCTCGCGCGGGCGCGCTCGGCGATTTCGGTGAGCAGGTGCGGCCGGCCCTCGTCGAGGATGGCGTGGGCCGCGTCCAGCCGCAGGCCGTCCAGGTGGTAGTCGCGAATCCACATCTCCACGTTGGCGAGCACCATGGCGCGCACCACGCGGCTGCCCTCGCCGTCGTAGTTCACCGCGTCGCCCCACGGCGTGTGGTGGCGGCCGGTGAAGTAGTGCGGCGAGTAGACGCGCAGGTAGTTCCCGTCCGGTCCGAAGTGGTTGTAGACGGCGTCCATCAGCACCGCGAGCCCGCGCGCGTGCGCGGCGTCCACCAGCCGGCGCAGGCCCTCCGGCCCGCCGTACCCCTGCGCGGGCGCGAACAGGTCCACCCCGTCGTAGCCCCAGTTGCGCGCGCCGGGGAAGCTGGCCACCGGCAACAGCTCCAGCGCGGTGATGCCCAGCGCCTTCAAGTCGTCCAGGCGCGGGATGAGCGCCTCGAAGGTGCCCTCGGGCGTGGCCGTGCCCACGTGGACCTCGTAGAGGACCAGCGACTCGGGCCGCACGCCCTTCCACGCCGCGTCCGTCCACGGGAAGTCCGCCACCACCACCTGGGACGGGCCATGCACGCCCTGGGGCTGGCTGCGCGACCACGGGTCCGGGAACGGCCCCTCGCCATCCACGCGCAGCTTGTAGCGCACCCCCGCGCCCCGCCCCTCGAGCACGGCGCCGAAGCAGCCCCCGGGCTCCGGCGTCATCGCCAGCACCTGCCCCGGCGCGCCCTCCGCGTCGTGGAGCACCACCTCCACGCGCTGGTGCCCCGGCGCCCAGACGCGCCACCGCACCCGCGGGCCCGCCTCCACCCATGCCCCCAGCGCGGGGACCTGCTCCTCCCGCGCCACGCCTGCCTCGCCCACAGTGCTCATGTGCCTGACCGTGTAATGCACGTCGGCGCCGGGAGGGAGCGCTGGCGCCTCCAAGGTAGGGGGAGACCCGGGTCGGATGTTCACGGGTGGGCACCCCACGCGCCGCGCAGTGGGCACCAGGGGACGGACCCCGCGCGCCACCCCGCCGGCCGGCCGGGCGCCCGCGCCGCCGCCCTCGCGGCCCCCCGTGCGTTCCGGGCCCGACGGACGGGGTGGGAAGCGGCGGGAGTCCGACCTGCTTGTGGATGGGGCGCGCCGCCGGGATGATGCGCCGTCGACCTCGGCCCGCCTCGCATGGAGTCCCCTGGAATGACCGTCGCCCGACCTGGTCTGGAGTCCCGTCCCCCCCGCGTGGACGTGCGCGACCGGGTCGCGGCCATCGAGGTCCTGTCCCCGCGGGAAATCGACGCGCGCCTGGGGGACCTGGGCTACCGGGGTCAGGCGGAGGCGCGGCGCGCCGCGGCGGTGCTCGCCTACCGCCACCTGCGCCGCATCCGCCGGCTGCACCTGGAGGGCCTGGCCCCCGAGCCGGGCCAGCGCGAGAACTGCATGTTCCTGGGCCCCACCGGCTCCGGGAAGACGTTCCTCGTGGAGCTGCTGTTCCGCGAAATCCTCGCCGTGCCCACGGTGCTCGCGGACGCGACGCAGTTCTCCGAGACGGGCTACGTGGGCGACGACGTCAACACGCTCTTGTCGCGGCTGCACGAGGTGGCGGGCCGGGACGCGGAGTGGGCCGCGTGTGGCGTCGTCTGCATGGACGAGTTCGACAAGCTCGCCACCAGCCGCTCGGACAGCCGCTTCGCGGGCCAGCAGACCACCAAGGACGTCAGCGGCTTCGGCGTGCAGCGCAGCCTCCTGCACCTGCTGTCCGCCTCCCGCGCGGACTTCCCCGCCGACTTCGGCTTCACCAGCCGGTTGCAGCCCGACACCATGGAGCTGTCCTGTGTCACCTTCATCGCGTGCGGCGCCTTCAGCGGCCTGCGCGCCACCGCGGAGGGGATGGCGCGCGAGGAGCGGCTGGGCTTCGGCCGCGAGCCCCGCGCCACGAAGGAGGAGTCCATCGCCTCGAGCGTGACGCAGGAGCAGTTGGAGCAGACGACGGCCTTCGCGCGCTACGGCTTCATCCCGGAGCTCATCGGCCGGTTCAACCGGCTGGTGTCCTTCGCGCCGCTGGACGCGGCGACGCTGGGCGACATCCTCCAGCACAACGTGCTGCGCGCCTACGAGCGCGAGTTCGAGCAGGAGGGCCTGCACCTCTCGGTGGAGCCCGCCGTGCGAGAGCACGTCATCGCCGGCGCCCTCAAGCGCGAGACGGGCGCCCGGGGCCTGCGCACCACGCTCGCCCCCCTCCTGGAGCAGGCCGCCTACGCCCACTTCGGGCAGCCGGGCACCGCCTCCGTCGTGCGGCTGGTCATGGATGGCGACGGCGACGGCGACGGCGACGGCGTGCGCTGCGTCGCGGAGTAGTCCTGTGGCCCGCGCGGCGCCGGGGGCTCGGTGGGGCACTCCCCGACCCGGCGGGAGTGCGGGCCCGGCTCTCACGCGGCGCCCACGCGCCTTACGGTTGGGCCACACCCGTGAAACCGGAGGGCAGCACACATGGACCGTGCGGACCACACGCGTGAGATTCCCCGGGAGGGCTGGGCGGACTATCTGGCCCTGCTCACCAACATGGAGAAGGACCACCCGGTGCGAATCGAGGTGGAGGGCACCGACCTGGGCGACCAGCCGCTCGCCCAGGACCTGCCGCTCATCGAGATTTCGCTCGAGGAGAAGGGCAGCGACAAGGGCGTGGTCGAAATCATCGCCGGCCGCGACGACGACGAAATCACCCACCGCATCCTGAAGCCCGCGCGCATCTACGCGGACGAGAGCGAGAGCGGCGAGCTGGAGTGCCTCGACATCGAGAGCGCCGAGGACAACTCCAAGACGCTCATCTTCTTCAGCCAGGAGCTGGCCCGCTGAGCCGACCCCGGGAAGAAAGGCCGGAAGGCTCCCCCCTCCGCGTGAGAAGGAAACCTTCCGGCCAGGGGCTTCGGCCTCCGTCGCCACGGCGCGTGGCGGCGGGGACCTCCACCGGGTGAGTCAAAGTCGTGGGGACCGCGCGTGCGCCCGGCCCCGCCCGTCGCAGAACCCGGGCGCCTCGCCGTGTGCCGTCGACCGCCCGGCGCGCCCTGCCCATGAGCAACCCCCGGGCCAGCGGGGCCCTGGAGCAGGAATAGCGGACACACCGGCCATCCCTGGACTATCCGCGCTCCGCGCGGGGCGGCCGGGATGTAAACGGACCTGACAGGGGGAGGCTCAACGCGGCCTGCGCCCATCGCTTTTCGGGGGCGGGCGGGACTGTTCGGAAATCGGACGATGCTGCCCGCGAATCAGTCAGGGACCCAGGGGCGACCCACAACGCGCGTCCGACGTGCTCGCAATCCGGGTGGAAAGGGTCAACCACCATGCACCCCGTGCTCCCGTGCGTCAAGTCGACGGGGCGCGGCGTGAGGGGCCCCCGCGGCAGCGCGCTGCGTTGTGGGCCGGGCACGTGTATAGGCGGGGACGGCTCGTGTCTCCTTCCTCGTACGAAATGGCCGACGTGCTGGCGTGGCTGGAGGCGGCGTGGCCGCACGTCGCGGCGGTGCTGACGGTGCTGGTGAGCGTGCTGGCCAGCGCGCACGCGGTGCTGCACAAGCGCGACGTGCGCGCGGCGGTGGGCTGGGTGGGGCTGGCGTGGCTGGTGCCGGTGCTGGGCGCGGTGCTGTACCTGGTGCTGGGCATCAACCGCATCCGCCGGCGGGCCCTGTCCCTGGCGCCGCTGCGGGAGCACGGCCAGTTCCCGCCCACCAAGGGGCTGGAGGCGCTGCCGGACCGCGCGCTGCTGATGACCCAGCCCCGGGCCGCGCACCTGGCGCCGCTGGCGCGGCTGGGCCACGCGGTGATGCACCGGCCGCTGCTGCCGGGCAACCGCGTCACGGTGCTGGAGTCCCGGACGGACGCGTACCCGGCCATGCTGGAGGCCATCGCCGGGGCGCGCACGTCGGTGAGCCTGTGCAGCTACATCTTCGACAACGACGTGGCGGGCCGCACCTTCGCGGCCGCGCTGGGCGCGGCGGTGCGGCGGGGCGTGGCGGTGCGCGTGCTGGTGGACGCGGTGGGCGCCCGCTACACGTGGCCCACGATTCTGGGCCGGCTCAAGCGCGAGGGCGTGACGGCCGCGCGCTTCCTCCCGTCGCTCATGCCGTACCGGCTGCCGTTCATGAACCTGCGCAACCACCGCAAGGTCCTCGTGGTGGACGGCACGGTGGGCTTCACCGGGGGCATGAACATCCGCGAGCACTTCTGGCCGGGCGAGCGCGCCGCGCGGGACCTGCACTTCCGGCTGGAGGGCCCCGTGGTGGGGCAGCTGCAGGAGACGTTCGCGGAGGACTGGGTCTTCACCACGCGCGAGCGGCTGACGGGCCAGACGTGGTTCCCGGAGATCCGCCCCGCGGGGACGGTGCTGGCGCGGGGGATTCCGGACGGGCCGGACGAGGACTTCGAGACGCTGCGCACGGTGCTGCTGGGAGCGCTGGCCACCGCGCGCGAGTCGGTGCGCATCATCACCCCGTACTTCCTGCCGGACGCGGCGCTCATCACCGCGCTCAACGTGGCGGCGCTGCGCGGGGTGCGGGTGGACGTGGTGCTGCCGGAGAAGGGCAACCTGCCGGTGGTGCAGTGGGCGAGCACCGCGCAGCTCTGGCAGGTGCTGGGGCCCGGCTGCCGGGTGTTCCTCACCGCGCCGCCGTTCGACCACACCAAGCTGATGGTGGTGGACGGCGAGTGGGGCCTCATCGGGTCCGCCAACTGGGACCCGCGCTCGCTGCGGCTCAACTTCGAGCTGAACGTGGAGTGCTACGACGCGGAGCTGGCGGGCCGGCTGGACGCGGTGGTGGAGGAGCGGCTGTTGCGCTCGCGCCCCATCACCCGCGCCCAGGTGGACGCCCGGCCGTTGCCCATCCGCCTCAGGGATGGGCTGGCCCGGCTGCTGTCGCCCTACCTCTAGCGAGCCGTCACAAGAGGGCGCGGCGCACCTTCCAGAAGGTCTCCTTCGCGGCGCGGAAGGCCGCCGAGTCCGACGGCAGCAGCGAGCGCAGCAGCTCCGCGGACTGCGTCTGGAGCGGCCGCACGCAGTGCGCCTCCACCTTGCCGCGCAGGAAGCCCACCGGGTCGCGGCGGCGGTACTCGCTGAAGTACGTCTTCAGCTCGTTGCGGCTGCGCGCCTTGCCGTTGTCCGCGTACTTGGCCACGTAGGGGCTGAAGTCCGGATACAGCCGCCCCTCGCCGAAGTCGCCGTGCAGCGTCGTCTTCATGAAGTTGCCGATGAGCAGGTCGTCGAAGACCTGGTAGCGCACGGCGGTCATCAGCGAGTTGCGCGGGGCCTCGAAGGTGATGCCCCGGCGGAAGCGGCGGCGGTTGAACTCGATGACGTGGTCCTGTCCGCCCACGCGGAAGCGCAGGAAGTCGAGCACCGTGCCCAGGTGCTCGATGGCGCCGAAGTACCCACGCAGTTGCTGGGACTCCTCGCGCTCCAGCATCTCGCTCCAGTCGTCCCCGAACTCCCGGGGGTCCACGGGCGCCAGGACCCGCTCGGGCGGGTGGATGAGCTGGGTGTCGTCCCGGGCGAAGTCATGCCGGACGAAGGCGGGCAGGAGCGTGCAGGTGGTGGACTCGAAGCCCCGGGGGTAGTCCTCCAGGGACGTGGTGTAGCGCGAGGCCCATTGGCTGTCGGCGCGCTGGTACTTGTGCATGGAGCTGAAGGGCACGAAGTGGCGCACGCCGTAGAACTCCGCCTGGCGGGCGATGGTGCGCCCCACGGGCGTCTTCGCCGCGGCGTAGGGCTCGATGCGCTGCCCGTCCTCGGTGAAGTAGTTGATCATGTCCGCGTCGCCGTAGCCGGACAGGGCCATCAGGTACGACTCGTCGTAGCGGCGCACCAGGCCGCGCACGAAGCGGCCCCAGCCCCGGTCCCCCGCGTCGTTGAGGTTGACGAGCAGCCGCCCGTCCATGTCCACCAGGAGCACCGCGTCCTGGTTCATGTCGGGGATGCACAGCACGCGCACGCGCGGCGACAGCTGCGTCCACACGCGGTCCACCAGCACGTGCACGCTGAAGCCCTGCGCGCGCAGGTCGTCCCGGACGCGGCCGCCGAAGTGGTTGGGCACCAGGATGGTCGCCTCGCGCAGCGGCTCCAGCGACTCCATGCTCAGGTGGTCCGGGTGGCCGTGGGAGAGCCACACGTACTGGCAGCGCCGGATGGTGTCGCGCTGCTCTTCGGGAATCTCGTGGGACAACGTCCAACTGCCGAAGTACGCGGCGCCGTGTGTCCAGGGGTCCGTCACCAGGACCGGTCCGTTGTCGTGGCAGATGAGTGTGGCGTTCCCGATTGTCTCGAATCCGAGTTCCATCTTCCGCTTCCCCCTCGTGCTCGCGTTCACCCAACGCCGCGGTGGATGGGCCGAAAAGTGGGGAGACGGCCGACAAAGGACCATCGCACCGGCGGGATGGGAAAAGCGTTCGCATGCCGCAGGCCGCCTCGCACCCGCTCGCCCGGGCAGAAGTCTTCCGTCATGGGCCAACCGCGGGGCACGAAGGAGACGGCCCGTGCCCACGTGAGGGGCCCCGGGCGACACGGGGAGCGCCCCCACGCGGCTCGGCCGCCCGCGTGGCGCGGACGGATGCGTGGGGCCTCAACCTTTGCGTGCGATGAGGGAGAGGAGCTGCGCGCCGTAGCGTTCGGTGAGCGCGGGCCCCACGCCGTGCACGGCCAGGAGCGCGGCGCCATGCTCCGGCCGCGCCGCCGCGATGGCCCCGAGCACCTTGTCCGTCAGGATGCGGAACGCGGGCACCTTGCGTCGACGCGCCTCCGCCAGCCGCCACGCCTTCAACGCCTCGACGAGTGCGGGGGACGCCTCCGCCTTCGCGCCAGCCCGCTTCCCCGCCCGCGCGGTGGGAGCGTCCGCCGCGTCGTCGGAGGCCCAACCGTCGTCCTCGGCCTCGACGCGCCGGCCCCGGGCGGTGGACGCGGAGGCGCCCTTCCGCCGGGAGGTGGCCTGGGTGCCCGCCCGCTTGCGCGAGGCGCGGCCCGTCTGGCCGGCCGCCTTGGCCTTGCCGCGCTTGCGCTTCGTGGCCTTCTCCAGGGGCAGGGGCAGGAACACCTGGCGGGGGTCCACCGCGCGCGTGCGGCGCCCCTCCTCCGTGAGGGACAGGCGCTGGAAGTTGATGACCTGCCCGTCCTTGTCGAACGAGTCCACCGTCAGGTGCGCGAGCCCCGCCCGCACCAGCCCGCCCACGAGCCGCTCGAAGTCGCGGCGCGGGAGCGCGTCGCCGAACAGCTCCCGGTGGAGTCGTCCGGTGGCCTGTCCGTCCCGCTCCTGGAGGGACTCCAGGATGCGCTCCAGCCAGTGGCGCTCCGCCGCGGTGGGCTCCGAGAAGCGCAGCGTGGCGCAGGACTCGGGCGCGCAGACGTCGCACAGGCCACACGGCTCGCCGGAGTCCTGGGTGTCGCCGAAGTGGCCGACCAGTTGCTTCATGCGGCAGCCCGGCGCCTCCGCGTAGCGCGCCATCTGCTCCAGGTGCAGCAGCTTGCGCTCGCGTTGGGCCGCGTAGCCGGCGGACCACTGCGGCCGCCCGCGACGCACGGTCTCGTCCGGCGTCATCACCACGCCGCCGTGGATCCAGAGCTGCTCCAGCGCCTTGTCGAAGACCTCCGGGTCCGTGCGCACGCGCCCCTGGAGCGACGCCTTGGGCTCCAGCTCCGCGCCGGTGGACTGGTACAGGCGCTCGAGCACGTAGGGCTCGGGATAGTCGCGCTTGTGGAAGAACTCGTGCGTGCGCCGGTCGATGTACGAGTGCAGCAGCACCGCGCGGGAGGGCTTGCCGTCGCGCCCGGCGCGGCCCAGCTCCTGGTAGTAGCCCTCCAGGCTCGCGGGCAGCGCGGCGTGCATGACGGTGCGCACGTCCGGCTTGTCGATGCCCATGCCGAACGCGGTGGTGGCGACGATGACCTCCAGCGAGCCCCGGAGGAACTCGGCCTGCACGCGGTCGCGCTCGGAGGGCTGGAGCCCCGCGTGATACGCCGCCGAGGGGAAGTCCCCCGCGAGCTGGTCCGCCAGTTGCTCGGCGTGCTTGCGCGTGGCCGCGTAGACGATGGCCGGCCGGTTCTCCTCGTCCTGGAGCAGGCTCTGGATGGCGTCGCCGCGCGCGCCGGGGTTCAGCTCGCGCACCTCGATGGCGATGTTGGTGCGGCGGAAGCCGTGGATGAACGTGCGCGCCTTGCCGCCCGCGCCCAGCAGGCCGAGCTGCTGCACGATGTCGCGCTGCACGTCGGGCGTCGCGGTGGCGGTGAGGGCGACCACGGGCGCGGGGCGCAAGAGCGGCAGGCGGGAGCCGAGCAGCCGGTAGTCCGGGCGGAAGTCATGGCCCCACTGGGAGATGCAGTGCGCCTCGTCGATGGCGATGAGCGTGGGGGGGCGCCGCGCCAGCAGCTCCACGAAGCCCGGTACGCCGAGCCGCTCCGGCGCGATGAACAGGAAGTCGAGCCGGCCATCCAGGTAGTCGAAGCACACCTGTCGCGAGGTGGCCCGGTCGCGCCCGGAGTGGATGCGGTCCGCCGCGAACCCGAGCGACTGGAGCCGCAGCACCTGGTCCTCCATCAGCGCGATGAGCGGGCTGACGACGATGGTGGTGCCCGCGCGCGCGAGGCCCGGGAGCTGGTAGCAGAGGGACTTGCCGGCGCCGGTGGGCATCACCAGCAACAGGTCCTCCCCCGAGGTGGCCGCGCGGCAGACGGCCTCCTGGTACGGACGGAACTCGGAGAAGCCGAAGGCCTCCTTGAGCAGCCCGCGCAGTTGGTCCGGTGGCGTGGGCGCGCGCATGACGCGCTCCGGCCGCTGCCCCGGGGGCGCCGCGACCTTGCCTCGGCCCCACGGGACGGCCGCGCTCGACGGGTCGAGCGTGTTCCGCGACGCCGCGCGCCCCGGCGTCCCCATCACCGTCGAGTCCGAGAACGCGGCGGCACCCGCGCGACGAGAACTCCCCGTCGCCAGAGCGGGGAACGACTCCGCGCTCGACGCGCCACCTCGGGAGCCCGTATCCAGGGACGTCGGCTCCGCGCCACGGCCCCTGCCCTGGGGGTTCGCGCCCGGGAACGAAGAGGCCTCCCCGCGACGAGCGGGGCCTCGCCCGTCGGCGTCGGAGAACGAAGCCTCCGCGCCAGGACCCGCGCCCCGGAAGCGCGCATCCGGGAAGGACGTCTCCGCGTCGGAGCCCCGAGCCCCTCCTCGGAAACCACCCTCCGAGGAGGTCCCCCGGCCCGCGCCGCTCGCATCCGAGAATGACTGCTCCGCGTCGACGCCCCGAGCCCCGCGCCGGGAACGTCCGCCCTCGAACAGGGGGCCCACGCCCTCGCCCGACACCGGGCCTCCCGCGCCACGCCGCGTCCCCGCGTCCGTCGCGGGCGACGCCATGTCGGTCCGCCGGGCGCCTCCCCCGCGCGGGTCGAACAACGGCAGCGACCCGCTCGTCCGGCCCGCGCCGGCATCGAGCGACTCACCGCCGCGCCACGGCTCCCGCGAAGCCAGGGGCCGTTGGGTCGCCTCGCTCGGCGCCACGTACGTCGCGCGGGACGAGGGCCCGGTGGGCACGTGCCCCACCACCTCGATGACGTACTTCTCGATGCCCAGCAGGAACTCGTCGAGCTGCCCCTCGCCCCGCTCGATGCGCTGGAGCCACGCCTCCCACTGCCCCGTCATCGCCGGCGTCTTCACGTCCGGGTGCACCACCTCGATGAGGCGGATGCCCTTCTCCGTCGCCTCCAGCGCCTTGCCGCGACGGACCAGGTACTCGCGGTCCAGCAACACCTCGATGATGGACGCGCGCGTGGCGGGCGTGCCCAGCCCCGTCTCCCGCATCGCGTCCGCCAGCTCCTTCTCGTCCAGCGCCCGGCCGGCCGTCTCCATCGCCGTCAGCAGCGACGCGTCCGTCAAGCGCGGCGGCGGACGGGTGCGCTTCTTCACCGCCTTCGCGTCCTCCACCGTCTGCGCCTGCCCCCGCGCCAGCCCCGAGGGCAGCGACTGGGACTCGTCCTCCGGCTCCGTCGACTCCTCCTCCCCCTTGCGCGCCTCCGCCCTGGGCCTGGGCGCCTTCTTCCCACCGCCGACGTCCAGCACCTTCCAGCCCACGCGCTCCACCTGCGTGCCCATGCTCTGGAAGCGGTCCACCACCGGCACCGCGCTCCGCGAGCCCGGCGACACCACCGCCGTCACCACCGTGGTGACGCGCCACACGTGGTCCTCGTGCCACGCCTGGAGCAGGCGCCGGCACACCAGGTCGTAGATGCGCTGCTCGTCCGGGGACAGCCGCAGCCCGTCCGGCGACGACGGCGTGGGGATGATGGCGTGGTGGTCCGTCACCTTCGCGTCGTCCACGTAGCGCCGCCCCAGGGGGCGCTCCCCCGTCCCGGGCGCGAGGTCCTCCTCGTAGCGCGCGCGCACCGCCCCCACCACCTCCGGGAGCGTGTCCGCCACCGTCTTCGACAGGTGCCGGCTGGACGTACGCGGGTAGCTCAGGAGCTTGTGCCGCTCGTACAGCGCCTGCGCGACCTCCAGCGTGCGCTGCGCGCTGAAGCCATACAGCCGGTTCGCGTGGCGCTGCAGCTCCGTGAGGTCGTAGAGCAGCGGCGGCGCCATCCGCTTCTCCTCCGCCTCCAGCGACTCGAGCGTCGCCCGCCCCCGCCGCACGCGGTCGATGATGGCCTGCGCCTCCACGCCGTCCGCGTCGAGCCGCCGCGCCTCGCGCGTGCCCTCCATCCCCGGCGGCACCACCGGCCGCCCATCCGGCCCCGAGCGGAACCACGTGCCGTCGTACCGCGCGTCCGGCGCCACGCCCTGCCCCTGCGGCGCGAACGTCGCCACGACTTCCAGGTAGTCGCGGGGCACGAAGTCGCGGATGGCCAGCTCGCGCTCCACCACCATGGCCAGCGTGGGCGTCTGCACCCGCCCCACGCTCAACATCTCCCCCTGGCCCCCGTGCGCCAGCGTGTACAGGCGCGACAGGTTCATCCCCACCAACCAGTCCGCGCGGCTGCGCCCCATGGCCGCCGAGGCCAGCGGGTCGTACTCCCGCCCGTCGCGCAGCTTCTGGAAGCCCTCCCGGATGGCGCGCTCCGTCAGCGACGACACCCACAGCCGCCGCACCGGCTTGCGGCACCCGGACGCCTCGTAGATGTAGCGGAAGATGAGCTCGCCCTCGCGCCCCGCGTCGGTGGCGCACACCACCGAGCCCACCTCCGGCGCGTTGAGCACGCGGCGCACCACGTCGAACTGCGAGCGCGTCTCCTGCGAGACGACCAGCGGCCAGTCCACCGGCAGCATGGGCAGAAGCGCCCGGCTCCACTTCTTCCAATCCGGCCGTATCTCGTGCGGCTGGGCCAGCCCCACCAGGTGACCGATGGCCCACGTCACCACGTAACCGTTGCCACGCAGGAACCCGTCGCCGCGCTCCTGCGCGCCCAGCACACGGGCGATGTCGCGCGCCACCGCGGGCTTC
Organism: Myxococcus dinghuensis; assembly: GCF_024198235.1. Lineage (GTDB taxonomy): Bacteria > Myxococcota > Myxococcia > Myxococcales > Myxococcaceae > Myxococcus > Myxococcus dinghuensis. The sequence continues at coordinate 64,472 of NZ_JAKCFB010000003.1, forward strand.
TCCGCCAACACCGCCAGCAGGGAGCCCTGCCCGGAGGCACGCCCCTTCCCGCTCCCTCGCCTGTCCTCGCCGGGCGACTCGCCCATCGCTTCCCACCTCATGAGACCCGTGCCCCTCCCGACCCGCCCACGCCCACCCGGGAGGACGGCCCCGGGCACACCGCGCGACCTACTCCCCTACCGCGACAGGCTGACATGGCCCACCCCACCCTGTCCCTACCCATCACGCCTGTCCGCCCCGCCTCCGGCCGAGTGCCACCCGGCCCGACCTCCCCACGCCCCCGTCCACGCCGCCATCCAACCTGTCGCGTCGGGCCCGCGGAGGCGACGACCCGCGACGTCACGCCGTCGTGAACACGCGCGCGCACGCTGGCGCGTTCGCGCAAGCGTTTGGCGCTAGTGCGGAAAACTCCTCGGAGCACCTGGGCCAGTATGCCTTCGTCGACAGGCGCCACGGCGTCCGTCCTGGGGGGTCGCAGTCTTCATGGGTGCGCAGGAGGTTCGGATGTCTCACGTCGCGCATGAGTCGGGCCAGCGGGTTTCGGGGGGAGCCAACAGGCCCGGCGGTGTGAAGCGTGGGAGCAGGGGGACGGTTGCTCCGGCCAGCAAGGCGAGGGCGCGCATCCGGGGGGAGCAGTCAGGGGCGCTCGAGGCACGAGAGGGGGACATCGCGGTTCCGGAGCTCCACGCCTTCGCGGGGGCGAAGCGTGAGCAGCTCCGGGCTCTTGCGACGTCGAGCGCGCTCGGACCGCTACGGGGGGAGTTGGAGGAAGTCACGCGGGTGGCGTCCATGCGCCCGCAGAAGTTCGGCTGGGCCCAGACGCTGGCGCGGTTGCGCGGCGTCTCCCGGCCCGCGGTGCCCGTACCGGGCCTGCGGAAGCATGAGCCACGGCTCGCGAGGGTCTCGGTGCTTGGGGCACCGGAGGCCCAGGGGGCGAAGCCGTAGGCGGGCGCGCCGGGGGGAGCGCTCGAGGTCTCGCGGTACTGGTTTCGACGGAGGGGTCCAAGGCCCTCCAGAGACAACCCGGGCGGGAAGGAAGGTGGCGTCGCGGGGGCGGCGCCACCGGCGGCAGGGGACCCAGGAGCCACGCTCGTCAGAGGGGGAGAGCGGGCTCCTAGCAGGGGTCATTCCGGGGGGTGCTCCGAGTCCATCGGGGCATCCCCCGTTGCTTTTTCCAGCGGGCGCCTCACTCCACGCGCAGCGTCGCCGTCCCGGTGAGGGTGCGGTCCAGCGTGAGCCAGAGGGCGTCGCCCGTCTCGTCCACGGAGGCGAAGTAGTCCTTGTCGGCGGTGAGCGTCTTGCCGTCGAGCGTCACCTTCGCCGGGGCCTTGGCGGCGGTGTAGTCGCGCAGCACCACCACCGGCTGCTTCAGCTCGTGCGTGCCCGCCTCGAAGCGCAGCTCGGCGCGGTTGTTCGCGGCCGAGGCCTCCCAGGTGGCGTAGACGGGGTTGTAGCCGGGCGTGTCGAAGGCGACGGCGTCCGCGCGGCCGACGCCGCCGGGGCCCTGGGTGCGCACGGCGCCCTCGGTGGCGGTGAGGCGCACGGCCTGCCAGGCCTCCACCTCCGCGACCCGGGCGAGCACGGGGTCCTCGCGGTGGGTGCCCAGCACCATGAAGACGGAGTAGCTCTGGTAGGGGTGGCCGGAGACCCTGCCGTCGTCGCCGTAGCGCGAGTACTCGCTCCAGCCCAGGCCGCCGTAGTTGCTGCCCCAGGCCATGCGGTGCGAGCGCGTCGTCCCGGGGAGCTGGTACTGGTTGAGCTGGTAGGTCCAGTTCCAGTCCACGGGCATGGGGCCGTCCTCGTCCCGCTGGTCCCAGCCGGACTGGTAGAACCAGTAGCCGCCCGCGGGCTTCTGCAGCCAGGGCTGCGTCTGCACCACGCCCATCTCCGCGTCCGGGGCGCTGGTCCACATGCGGGTGTAGGGCACCACGTTGGGCTCGCGGTAGTCCCACCCGGTCTGCGTCGTCACGGGCGAGGACAGCGTCACGAAGCGCCGCCGGTCGCCCCAGCCCAGGCCCGCGATTTCGGCGTTGGCGTTGCCGTCGAAGAGCAGGTCTCCGTAGGGCGAGCGCACGTCCGCCTCCAGCGCGTTGGGCGGGATGGAGGAGGCGTCGTGGGTGATGGCGTAGAGCGGGTGGCTCTTGCCGGTGGCGAACAGGTAGTGGACCGTCACCTGCACGGTGAAGCCGCCCAGCGGCAGCGGCCACTTGAACTCGTGCAGCGCGTGGTGGCGCCCGGCGAAGACGGTGCGCGAGGAGCCCGTCACCTTCTCCGTCCAGTTGCCCCAGGTGTCGCCGACGCGCGTGTGGCACGTCACCATGCCCCAGCCAGGGACGCCGTCCGCGGCGCCGTCGCACGTGCGGTCCGCGCCGGCCACCTGGTACGTGTAGCGGCGGATGTAGCCACCGTGCCAGCCGGCGGGGTCCTCCGCGTCGTTGTGCACCAGCGAGGCGGAGCGCGGCGTGCAGGACGCGTCGCGCCAGGTGACGCGGTCCGTCTGGAAGCCGTCCAGGTCCACGTCGCGGTCGATGACCACGGGCGAGCAGTCACTCGCCCCGCTCGGCCCCTCCGGACGGACGTCCTTGCCGCCACAGGAGGACAGCGAGAGGGACAACAGCAGGGCGGAGGCCCCGCGCGCGCGGAGCCCCCAGGTCTTCACGTACGGCGTCATGATGGAATCCTCGAAAAGAAGGATTCCAGTCAATCACGCACGGTCCGGGGCGTCATCCGGCAACCGAAGGACCCTTGCCACCCTGCTGTGCGAACGCCGCGAGCACCTCCTTCTCCCGCTCCGGGGAGAGGCCCGCGCGCAGCTTCGCCTGGTGCTCCGCGGGCTCGGTCTTGAACCACGCCACCGTGTCCCGCACGGTGTCCGCGGTGGGGCGGAAGGTGATGCCCGCGGCCAGGGCCTTGGCGATGCTCGTCTGACCCAGCCCGCCCTCCTCGTTCGTGCTCGGAATCCAGACCGGCATGTCGCTCCACGGCTCCACCTTCTGCTTCGACAGGAACTCCGTGTCCGCCCAGACGAAGCGCGCGTCGCTGCCCAGCGCCGCCTTCGTCGTCTCCAGGAACTCGCGAATCGTCAGCGGGCGCGCGGGGCCGGTGGCGTTGTAGATGCCCGCCAGGCGCTTCTCCACGCCGTGGATGATGAACGCGGCCAGGTCGCGCGCGTCGATGAACTGCACCGCGTCCTGCCCGTCCCCGGGCGCGAGCACGTCGCCGCCGCGCGCCACGCGCACCGGCCAGTAGGTGAAGCGGTCCGTCGGGTCATCCGGTCCGACGATGAGGCCCGGCCGCACGTTGAGCACGCGCCCGGGCATGGCGGCCTCCGCGGCCTGCTCGCACAGCGCCTTCAACGCACCGTAGTGCTTGCCCACGTCCTCCGTCGCCGGGTCGTCCACCGTGGCCACCGGCGAGGACTCGTTCACGCCGGGCCTGGACAGGTCCTTGTAGACGGAGATGGTGGAGACGAACGCGTAGTGCCCCACGTTGGGCGCGAGCAGCTCCGCGGACGCCTTGACGATGCGGGGCACGTAGCCGGACGTGTCCACCACCGCGTCCCACTTGCGGCCCTCCAGCGCCTTCAGGCCCTCGGCCTTGGTCGGGTCGCGGTCGCCCTGGAGCTTCTCCACGTCCGGGAACAGGCCGGGGTTCGTCTTGCCGCGGTTGAACAGCGTGACGGTGTGGCCCCGCGCGCGCGCCGACTCCACCAGCGCGGGCCCCAGGAACTTCGTGCCGCCGAGGATGAGGATGCTCAAGGGCTGGCTCGCCCGGGTCGCCTTCGCGCCCTGCCCCTCCGGCGCCGCCTCACCGCCCGCGCCCGTGGTGGCGCAGCCCATGGCCCACATCGAACCCAGCATCACCGCGCCCTGCATCACGTCTCTCCGCGTCAGCTTCATGGGGTGTTTGCCTCCTACGGCGGGGGAAGACTCACGACGGCGCGACGGCTCAACGGGCGGCGACCTCGTCGACGACGGGCACGGGCAGGACGCCCGCGCCCTCCGTCGCGTGCCGCCGCTGCTGTCGCGCCAGGTACAGGGAGACGGCGAGCCACAGGCCCGCCAGCGGCACCGCCAGGAGCGACAGGCCCGCCATGCCCAGCCCCAGCGCGGTGAGGCCGCCCTGGAGCCACGCGCTCACCGTGTCGCTGCCGCGGTACACCACCGTGTCGATGAAGCTCTTCGACTTGTAGCGGGCCTCGCGGTCCACGGTGGTGAAGAGGATTTCGCGCGAGGGGCGCTCCAGCGCGTAGTGGCTGGCCCCGCGCAGCGCCTTGACGACGACGAGCACGCCCAGCACCGGCACCGCCGCCAGCCCCAGGAAGCCCAGCCCCGTGAGCACCGGCGCCACCGCCAGCGCCGCCCCCAGCCCCAGCCGGGAGATGACGCGCCCGGTGACGAGCGTCTGCAGCCCCAGCGTGAGCAGCTGCACGTAGAAGTCGATGTCACCGAACAGCGCGGTGCGCGACGCGGCGTCCTTGCCCAGCTCCGAGACGAGCCGCACCTCCTGGAAGTACAGGAACGTGGACGTCGCCGCGTACAGGAGCACCTGGAGCCCCAGCGCGAGCAGGATGGGCGAGGACACCAGGAGCTTCAGCCCCGCGAGCATGCCGCCGCCCACGGGCCCCTCCGCCGCGGGCGGCTGGTGCTGGACGTCCCGCGCCCAGCGGCTCAGCCACTTCACGCACTGCGCGCTCACCTCCAGCAGCAGCGCGGACCCGAGGATGAGGTTCACCGGGCCCACCGGCTCCGCCAGCCGCCCCACCAGGAACGGCCCCACCAGCATGCCCGTGGTGCCACCGGCGGCGATGAAGCCGAACAGGCGCTTGCCCTGCTCGCTGGCGAACACGTCCGCCATGAAGCTCCAGAAGATGGAGACCACGAACAGGTTGTAGACGCTCAGCCAGATGTAGAAGACGCGCGCCACCGGCTCCTTCGCCACGCCCAGCTTCAACAGGACGAAGAAGGCCACCAGGCTGGCGATGAAGAAGCGGTAGACGCGCGGCAGCACGATGCGCCGGGGCCAGCGCGCCACCAGCGCGGAGAAGGCCGGCACCGCCAGCAACATCACGACGAACGTCGCCGTGAACAGCCACGGCAGGCCCTTCACGCTGCCCGCCGTCCCCATCTCGTTGCGGATGGGACGGAGGATGGCGTAGCCGCACATCAGCGTGAAGAAGTAGACGAACGAGCCGAGGACGGCCCCGACCTCCTCGTCACGGACATCCACGAAGCGCTTGAGCATGAGGTGTCGGCCGCGCTCGGCACGGGTACGTCCGTCGGGGTGGGGGAAGGGCCGACCGGGCGCGGTGGGCCCTCAACGGCGGTCCTTCCGGAGTATTCCCGGTCCCTCGGCATCTGGGAAAGAGGGACCGGGCACCACCGGAAGCGGCGGGCTACTTCGCGCCGAGCGCCTCGCGGAGGGTGGCCTCCACGCGGGGCAGCACGTCCTGGATTTCGGCCACGGAGGTGGCGCCCACGGACAGGCGGAACCAGCCGCTGTCCTCGTTCAGGCCGAACGCCTGGAAGGGCACCACCGCCAGGCCCGCCTTCTCCAGGAGGAGCTTGCGGATGTCGTCGTTGGTCTTCAGGCCGCCCTTGCCCACCAGGTCGAACTGGACGGACAGGTAGATGGCGCCCTGCGGCGCGATGTGGCGCACCGGCAGCCCCGCCTCGCGCATGCGCGTCAGGCCGACGTGGAGGGCCGCCAGCCGCTCGTCCACGCGCTTGCGCATGACCTCCAGGAAGGACTGGGTGGCGGCGGTGTCATCCAGGTACCGCGCCACCGCGACCTGCTCCGCCTTGGGTGCCCACGCGCCCACGTGGCCCAGCACGTCGCGCATGCGCGCGATGATGGACGGCGGCCCGATGCCCCAGCCCACGCGCACGCCGGTGGCGGCGAAGGCCTTGGAGATGCCGTCCACGAACACCGTGTAGGGCGCGACCTCGGGCACCAGCTCCACGGGGGTGACGTGCTTCACCGAGCCGAAGCTCAGCACCCAATAAATCTGGTCGTACATCAGGACGAGCGGCTTGCGGCCCTGCTTCTCGCGCTCGCGGTTCTCCGCGACCACGCGCTCGCAGATGGCGCCCAGCACGTCCGGCGCGATCATGGTGCCGGTGGGGTTGAGCGGGCTGCACAGGCACAAGAGGCGCGCGGTGCCCAGGTGCGGCGCGAGCTGCTCCACGGAGGGCATGAAGCCGTGCTCGGGGTCGGTGGCGACGACCACGCCCTTGGCGCCCATCATGTGGACGTAGTGGTTGTTGTTCCACGAGGGCACCGGGTAGACGACCGTCTCGCCCTCGTCGAGCACCGCGCGGTAGGTGCCGTAGATGATGGGCCGTGCGCCGCCCGCGATGACGATGCCCTCCATCGGATACTTCAGGCCGAGGGCCCGCTCGTAGAAGCGCTGCACGGCCTGGCGTAGGTCCAGCACGCCGTCGGAGGGGGGATAGTTCGTCTCGCCGGCCTGGAGCGCGCTGGCGATGTGCTGACGCAGGCCGTCCGGGATGGGGAACTCGCGCGGGCTGAAGTCGCCCACGGTGAGGTTGCACACCTTGCGGCCCTTGGCCACGAGCTCACGGACCTCCGCGGCGATGCGGAGAATCTCGCTGCCGACGAGGCCACGGGCCATCGTTCCGACGGTGACGTCGTCCCGGCCGGGACGTGGGAGGGAGGTGAGGTCGAGAGCCATGGGGGACGAATCTCCGGTTGCGTGCGCGGACGGGGGGAATGCGCGGCCGTAGCCGGGCGCGCACGATACCCGCGACGCGGGAACTTGTGGGACGTGTCTTGTTGTCTCGTGCGGCACTGCCACGATTCCGGCCTGTCCGAAAGCGGAACGACGCGGGCACCCGGACCGGCGAGCCCCTCCCGGCACGGTGGGTGCCCGCTCCATTCCCGGCATTCCTCGCGGCTCGGGTTCGCGTGCCTTTCCGATATGCGCGCGGGGTCTCCGCGTTTTCGATGACAGCAACACCGCATCGCTCCCTCCCAACCCTCGAGGTCCATCCGCGCCACGTGGAGGTCCACGCGACGACGGGAGGGCCTCGTCCCGAGGTCCCCCATGAAGCCGTCCGCGCGTCAGCTGTTGCTCGCCTCCGCCTTGTGGCTGTCCTCCGCTCCGGTCCTCGCCGCGGAGCGCTCCGGCACCAACCCCGGCATCCTGGGGACACGCGCCGTCGTCGCGTGCGACCCCGTGGAGAAGTCGTGCGGCATGGCCGTCATCTCCTTCCCCAGCGGGGTCAGCAGCCTCGTGCCGTATGGCCGCTCGGACATCGCGGTGGCCACCATGGCGCTGCCCTCGGTGGACGCCGCCCAGGCCATCATCGCGCGCGTCGACGCGGGGGAGGCACCCCAGGCCGCCATCGACTGGGTGGCCACCGTCGACCCGTATGCGTCCATCCGGCAGTTGGCGGCGGTGAAGCTGCACCCGGACGGCAGCATCACGTTGGGCCAGCGCTCAGGCTCGGACACCAGCGCCCACACGTGCTCCGTCAAGGGAGACACGTTCGTGGTGCAGGCCAACAACATGAGCAGCCCGGACATGTGTCGCGCCATGGCGTTCGGCTTCAGGCAGGCGAAGGGCAGCCTGCCCCAGCGGCTGTACGCCTCGCTCAAGGCGGGAGCGCTCGTGGGCGGGGACCGCAACGGCGAGCGCTCGGGTGTCATCCGCGTCTGGAACACCACGAGCGAGACGGCCTTCTACACGCACGTGCTCGCGGAGTCCGTGGTGCACGGCAGCATGAACGCGCTGGAGACGCTGGGGGTGCAGCTCAACCGCTATCAGGCCGTCATCGCGGAGCCCTTCCCCGGCGACCTCGCGCCGCTGGACGCCGAGTCCATCAAGGTGCTGAAGCACGCGCTGCACAGGCTCGGCTACTACCGCGGCCCCATGAATGGCGCGTGGAGCGACGCCGCCGAGCAGGCTTTGTACGACTTCAACTGGAACAACCTCTTCTTCCTCAAGCCCACCGTGGTGGTGGACGGCAAGCGCAAGGTCGACGGCGTGCTGCTGCGCTTCATCCGCGAAGCGGACCTGGCGGCCCTCGCGCCCGCGACGCCTCCGGCGCAGTGATTCGTGGCTCGAAAAATGTGGTGACGGTGGCCCTCCGTGTCCTCGACACGGAGGGTCGTCGTGCTTCCCGCCTCGTTTTCCCTCGGGGAGGCTGGCACGCCAGGCGCGGGCATGAGAGGGAGTCCCCCACGGCGCCGATTCGATGCGCCTCGCGAGGGAGGGACGATGGAGCGCGCCGGACGTTGGGTGTCGTCGCTGTGGCTCGCCGGATGCCTGCTGGGAGGCACGGGCTGCTCGAAGAAGGAGGAGCCCCCCGCGCAGCCCGCGGCGGACCTGCCGCAGTCCGACGACCTGCCCGACCTGCCGTCCCACCCGCCCGAGGGCGCCCTGCCCCGCGAGGGCGAGGCCGCCGCGAAGCCGCCCGTCCACGTCGTGGTGCCTCCGGGCTCCACCGTCCCCGTCGCCGCCGCGAAGCCCGTGGACGAGGAGGAGACACCGCCGTCGGTCGAGGACACGCTGGAGGCCCCCGCTCCTCCGACACCTCCCGCCGCCGGGGGAGGCACCGTCGCGGAGGACCCGCGCAACCGGGAGTGGACGTCCGGCAAGGTGCGGTTGAAGCGCATGGGCGCGGCCCAGGCCACGCTGCGCTCGGTGCGCGCGGGTGAGCACGCGGAGTTCGACCGCGTGGTGTTCGAGTTCGAGGGGACGCAGCTCCCGGGCTACCAGTTGGAGTACGTGAAGGAGGCCACCCAGTGTGGTTCGGGCAACCCGGTGGCGGTGGCAGGCAAGGCCCAGCTCCAGGTGTCCTTCACCCCGGCGAAGGCCCACACCGACGCGGGCCAGCCCACCGTCGCCACGCGGGAGCTGAAGCCCGCGCTGCCCGTGCTCCAGGAGCTGGAGCGCACGTGCGACTTCGAGGGCGAGGTGACGTGGGTGCTCGGGACCACGGCGCCCCACAAGTACCGCGTGATGGAGCTGCGCGAGCCCAGCCGGCTCGTGGTGGACGTCCAACGCTGAGGCCTGGGCGCGGTCGCGCTCGCCCGTAGAGGGGGCGAGGCCGTGCCCACGCGACGGCGCTGCCCCTGCGCGAGCCGCCTCGCGCGGAGCCTCAGCCTCCGCGCAACGTGTCCGCGAGCCGGTCGAGTCCCGCGAGCAGCTCGCGGTGCTTCTCCCGCGCCGGCGCGCCGCCCGCGCGCAGCGCCAGCGCGAGCACGCCGGGCAGGTTCATCGCCGCGTCGACGCGCAGCCGCTCCCGGTACTCCGTCATCCAGGCCGAGGGCACCCGCAGCGACCAGTTGCGCTCGTCCACGGTGCCGGGCTCGTTGTACGTCTCCGTCATCCCCAGGAGGTCCGGGAAGAACACCATGACGTTGCGAGCGCGGCTGGCGAACAGGTCCGCGAGCTTCGCCTGGGCCAGTCGCCCCGGGTCCGACGCGAGCGTCCGGGCGAAGGCCTCGCGCTGCTCGACCTCGGGACACAGGCGCGTCGCGAGGTAGTCCGCCTGGGCCCGCAGCGTGCCCCGCCACTGCCAGTCGCCGACGAGGCGCCACAGCGATTGGGTGTCGTGGTTGCCCACCATCATCCAGTCCTCGGCGGCCACGTTCTCGCTGCGGTACACGTCCGCCGGGTTGCGCAGGTCCGCCTTCTGCGTCACGCGGAAGCGCCCCAGCCCGTAGCGCGCCATCACCCGGGACAGCGGATAGGGCAGCGTGCTCAACACCTCGCACAGCAGGTCCCCCAGGTCGCGGCCATTGCGACGGGACGCCGCCACCACCGTGTCGAAGAGGACGCTGTAGCGGCGCACCTGCTCGTCGGTGAGGGACGTCACCTCGCCATCCGCGTACCGGGGCACCGCGCGGTCGAGCTGCGCCGGAGACACCAGGGCATGGCGCGCCAGCTCCGGGTGGTCCGACAGGTCCGGTGACGAGAAGAGCCGGGCCCCGTGCTGCACGGCGCGGAGCGGGTCGAGCTGGTTCGCGCGATACACCCACGGACACACCAGCCCGTGGGGATGGTCCAGCCGGAGCCCGTCGTACTCCGCCAGCATCTTGTCCATGCGCGCGTCCATGAAGCGCAGCACGGGCCCGGCGCGGAAGCCCATCGAGGGACCCGCGCCGTCCTCCTCGAAGAACTGCTCGGGGTCCAGCACCGGGTAGTTCCACGGCTGGCCCTCCGGGTTCGTGCGGCTGGGCGGCGCGCCCATCAGGTACGTGCGGAGGAACAGCCCCTGCCACGCCCACGCATCGCGTGGGGAGAAGCCAATCTGGAGGTCGCCGTAGAGCTTGAGCTTCAGCGACGCGGTGCGCTCGCGCAGGACCTCGTGCTGCGCGTGGACCAGGAACTGGAAGAAGGCATAGCGCTCGATGGCGAAGGCGGAGCGGGACTCCAGCTCCGCCACGCGCGCCGCCGCGGCGGACTCCTCGCCGGGCCGAGGGCTCCACAGCCGCCCGTCCAACGAGTCCGCCCAGGGGCGCCAGTCCGGGACCTGCTTCTCCTCGCACAAGACATCGAAGAGGGCATCGCGCAGGAGCCACGCGCGGTGGCGCTGGCGGAAGGTGGCGAAGCGAGAGGCGAGCGTGCGTATCGCGGGGGAAGCCTCCGCGCTGGCGCGGCGCCACTGGAAGGCCTCCCAGGCTTCGTCGAGCGCCGCGAGCTGCGTACGGAAGGCCTGCCGGTAGCGCTCGCCCGGACTCGAGGAGCGCGAGCGCGTCTTTGCGAGCACGGCCACGCGACCGGGGGGCAGCAGCCCACCCCAGGCCGGGTCCGTCTCCAGCGGCGCGAGCGCCACGTTGAGGATGTTCCGGGAGAAGAGCGTGCCGTCATATGGCGACGCGTTCGCCTCGGTCGTCTGCCCCTGGGGTCCCAGTTGGATGCCCGTGAACCCCAGGGCGTGGGCGACCTCCAGGAAGCACGCCGCGCCCTCCGAGTACGGCGAGCCGCGGCCCAGGTCCTCGCGGGGGAGGTTGGGGAAGGACGGGTCGTGGATGCTCAACACCAGGTTTCGGACATCGAGCGCGGCCAGGGCCTGGGTGACGAGTCGACGGTGGTTTTCGGGCAACGCGGCGCTGGACATGATGGGTGTGCACGACCCTAGGTGCGTCCGCGCGACACGCCAACCCTCCTCTCGGGCGGACGTTCACCATCGGTTCCCAGGTCGCACCCGTCGCCCGGGCGAGCGTTCACGAACCGAGCGGGTGGACCTGCACGCGTCGGGGCGCGCGCGTCACTCGCGCGGCGCCTGGGGCACCGGGCGCGGCTCGCCGCCACCGTGGGGAGGCCGCGGATGCGAGTCCGGTCCCCTGGCGGGGAACACCTTGCGCAACTTGCGTCCCATCCACGTCCGGAAGTCCACCAGGATTTCGTACACCGTCGGAATCACCAGCAGCGTCAGCAGCGTGGACGTCACCGTGCCGCCAATCACCGCGCGACCGAGCGGCGCCCGGAAGTCTCCGCCCTCCCCCGCGCCAATCGCCACCGGCACCATGCCCGCCACCAGCGCGAACGTCGTCATGATGATGGGCCGCAGACGGATGCGCCCCGCCTCGATGAGCGCCTCTCGCAAGGGCAGGCCCTTCTCGTGGGACCACTTCGCGAAGTCGATGAGCAGGATGGCGTTCTTCGCGACGATGCCCATCAGCAGGATGACGCCGATGAGGCTCATGATGTTGAGCGTGTCGCCGGTGAGGAGCAGCGCGAGCACCACGCCGATGAGCGACAGCGGCAGCGAGATGAGGATGGCCAGCGGGTCGATGAACGAACCGAACTGGATGACGAGGATGAGGTACATCAACATCACCGCCACCCCCAGCGCGATGAACACGCGGGAGAACACCTCCTGCTGGTCCGCGGACTCGCCGCCCGTCGTCAGCGTGTAGCCCGCCGGCAACCGCACGCCCTCCACCTGCTTCTGGATGTCCCGCATCACCTCCGTCAGCGAGCGCCCCTGCACGTTCGCCTGCACGTTGATGACACGCTCGCGGTCGAGGTGGGTGATTTGCGCCGGCCCGAGCGTCTGACGGATGTCCGCCACCTGCCCCAGCGGGATGAGCGACGGCGCGCCCGACGGCGTCACCCCCACGCCGATGGGGATGCGCGCCAGGTCGTCCGGGTTGTCCCGCGCCTCGGGCGCCAGCCGCACCATGACGTCCCGCGTCTCCCCAATCGGGTCCACCCAGTCACCCACGTCGAGCCCCGCGAACGCCGGGCGCAGCACCTGCGCCACCTTCCCCACCGTCACCCCGAGCTGTCCCGCGAGCCCGCGGTTCAGGTCCACCTCCAGCTCCGGCCGCTGCCCCCGCGTGGAGAGCCCCACGTCCACCGCCCCGGGCACCTGCGCCACCTCCTTGCGCACCTGCTCCGCGAGCTGGGTGAGCTTCTTCTGGTCCGGCCCCCGCAGCTCGAGTTGGATCTGCTTGACCGCGCCACCGAAGCCCGACGTGAAGACGGACACCTTCACGCCGCCGACCTTCGACAGCTCCCCCCGCAGGACGCTGCCCAGCGCGTCCTGGCTCACCTCGCGCTCCGACTTCGGCTTCAGGCGCACGTACACCAGGGCCTGGTCCACGCCCGGCGCGCTGAGCGGCAACGGCACGCCGATGGTGGCATAGGTGTACGCCACCTCCGGGTGCGCCTGGGTGATGCGCGTCACCTCGTCCACCTTGCGCCGCGTGTACTCCAGGTTCGAGCCCGGCGGCGTCTCCACCAGCAGCTCCACCTCCGAGCGGTCGCTCACCGGCACGAAGCCCGCGCCCCCCACCGTGCCCTGGAGCACGAGGGCCCCCACGAGCGAGCCCGCCGCGACGAGCACCATCGCCAACCGGTGGTCCAGCGCCCAGGCGATGACGCGCTTGTAGCGGTCCGCCTGCCGGTCGAACCACGCGTTGAAGCGCGACAGCACCCGCGAGATGAAGCCCTTGCGCGCCCCCTGCTCCACCTGCGGGTCCGCCCAGTAGGCGCTCAGCATCGGGTCCAGCGAGAAGGAGACGAACAGCGACACCAGCACCGCGCACGCAATCGTCAGGGCGAAGGGCTTGAACCACTGTCCCGCCACGCCGTACATGAAGGCCACGGGCACGAACACCGCGACGATGGAGAACGTCGTCGCCGACACCGCGAGGCCAATCTCCGACGTGCCCTCCTTGGACGCGGTGTAGTGGTCCTTCCCCATCTCGACGTGGCGGACGATGTTCTCGCGCACCACGATGGCGTCGTCGATGAGGATGCCGATGGCCAGCGTCAGGCCCAGCAGCGACATGGTGTTGAGCGTGAAGCCGAACGCCCAGACGCTGATGAACGCCGCCAGCACGCTCACCGGCAGCGCCAGGCCCGTGATGACCGTCGAGCGCCACGAGTTGAGGAAGATGAACACCACCAGCACCGTGAGCAGCGCGCCCTCCACCAGCGCCGACTGCACGTTCTCCACCGCGCTCTCCACGCGGACGCCCGCGTCGCGGACGATGGCCAGCTTCACCCCCGCCGGGAGCTTCTGCTGGAGCGCCTCCACCCGCTCGCGCACCGCGCCCGCCACCTCGGTGGTGCTGTAGCCCTTGGACTTGAGCACGTCGATGCCCACCGCCTGCGCGCCGTCATAGAGCGCCAACGTGCGCGGCTCCTCCGAACCCACGAACACGTCCGCGAGCTGCCCCAACCGCACCACCTGCCCATCCCGCGTGGTGACGGCCATGTCCCGGAACTGCTCGGGCGACTCCAGGCGCCCGCGCAGACGGATGGACTCCTCCTCCAGCGGGGCGTTGATGCGTCCCACCGGCGCGGCCAGGTTCTGCGCCTGGAGCGCCGCCACCACCTCCGCCAGGGAGATGCGCGCGGCCTGGAGCGCCTCCGGCTTGATGCGGACCGTCATCTCGCGCGCCACGTCGCCCACGACCTCCGCCTGCGCCACGCCGGGCACCGAGCGCAGCTCGCCCACCACCATCGGGTCCGCCACGCGTGACAGCCCCGCCACGTCGAGCTGGTCCGAGGTCAGCGTCAACGAGACGATGGGCTCGTCCGCCGGGTCGAAGCGGGTGAGGACCGGCTCCTCCATCTCCTGCGGCAGGTCCGCGCGCTTGCTGGAGATGGCGTCCCGGATGTCCTGCGACGCCTCCTGGATGTCCTTCTCGAAGTCGAAGAACACCGTGAAGGTGGCCAGGCCATCCGTCGCGGTGGAGGTCGTCTCCTTCGGGTCCACGCCGCTGATGGCGAAGATGGCGTCCTCGATGGGCTCCAGCAGCTCGCGCTCCACCGTGTCGGGCGAGGCCCCGGGATACGCGATGGTCACGTTGATGACCGGCGGCTGGACGTCCGGGAACTCGTCCGTCTCCAACTGCCACAACGCGACGATGCCGAAGGTGACCAGCGCCACCATCGCGGTGATGGTGACGATGGGACGCTTGATGGCGAAGTCGGAGATGAACACGGGGCGACTCCCGACGAGGAAGGCGAGGGAACCAGGACCGACTCAGGGCGCGGGCGCGGAGCCCTCCCGCGTCGTGCCTTGCGGGGACTGCGTGGGAGCGGACTCCACGGGTCGCGCCCCCTGCCGACCGGACGCCCCCTCCGAGCCCACGGGCACCTCGGACCGGGTCGGCGCTCGCGACGGCGACGGGGCGTCTCGTGGACGCGTGGGGGCCTCGGAGCCTCCGACGCCGGGACCTTCGTCCTCGCGCGCGGGCTCCCCCCGGCGCGAGGTGTCGATCCGCACGCGCGTGCCCTCGCTCACCTCGTCCCGCGCGGCGCCGAGCAACACGAGGTCCCCCGCCCCCAGTCCCGAGCGGACCTCCACGAGGCGCTCCACCTCGTCGCGCATGCCGAGCGTGACGGGGACGCGCTGGACCTTCTCGTCCTTCACGCGCAGCACGGAGGGGTTCTCGCCCGTGTCGTCGACGGCGTCCTGGGGCACCGCGAGCGCGCGTTGCGTCCGCGAGGCCACGCGCCCCTCCGCGAAGAGGCCCGCGAGCAACTGGAGGTCCGTGTTCGGGATGGCGACGTAGATGCGCACCTGCCCGGTGTTCGGGTCCACCACGGGGTTGATGCGCTCGACCTTGCCGACGAAGGAGCGGGCCCCGTAGCCGGTGACCTGGAACTCCACCGGCGTGTCCACCTTCACCTGCTCCAGCCGCGCGGCCGGCACCGAGGCCTCCAGGCGCAGCGTGCGCGGGTCCACCACCGTGAACATGGGCGAGCCGGGCTGCACCACGTCGCCCGCGCTCGCCTGGCGCTCGCTCACCACGCCCGCGAAGGGCGCGACGACCCGCGTGCGTCCGAGCTGCTCCTGCGCCAGCGCCAGCCGCGAGCGGGCCTCCGCCAACTGCCCCTTCGCCTGCGTCACCCCGAGCTGCGCGCGCTCGTGGTCGCGAGGCGTGATGACCCCCGCGCGCGACAACTTCGCGCTGCGCTCCTCCTCGGCCACGGCCACCTGCAAGGCATTGCGCGCCGTCCCCACGGCCGTGCGCGCAGCGATGAGCTGGTCCTCGAGCGTGGCGTCGTCGATGCGCGCCAGCTCCTCGCCCTGCCGCACCACCTGTCCCTGTTGGGCCTGGATGGCGAGCACGGTGCCCCCCACCTGCGCCCGCACCGCGCCCGCCGTGCGCGCCTGAAGCGTTCCGGAGATGCCCGGCCCCGAGCGCAGCTCATGCGGTCGCACCCGGGCCACGTTCTCCGCGCCCAGCGTCGTGACGGGCTCCTCGGTGGGCGCTGGCGGCGCGTCCTTCTTGCAGCCCACCCCGGCGACACACGCCGCGGCCAGCAACATCCCCCACGCCGCGCTGACGACCGGCCTCCTCGTTCCCTGGGCTCGACTCACCGCGCCCTCCGTCCTCCGCCAGTCCCTCCCCTGGCCCTGGCGGGCGGGCCAAACGTGGTGTCGGTCTCTTGCCTCCGGAAGCCATCCGGTCGCGCTCGGTCCGCCGGAGGACGGCGACCGTCCGCACGCTCGGCTCCAGGCCGTCCGACCCGGGCGGGCACGGGTCCGCCCGCCCGTCCGGATGCTCACGGCGCGCCGGGCGGTTCGGGCGGAACCTCGCTCATCAGCAGCGTGCCGAGCAGGAAGTTCGTGCGCAGGCCACAGCCCAGCAGCGGCAGGCGCGAGCCACACGCCACCGGCGTACTCCCCGCGCGCGTCTCGGGAGCGAAGCAGCGGGCACCGTCGGCGTCCCACTCGGCTTCGACACTCCACGTCTCCGTGTCCTCCTGCACGCCGGCCACGTCGTAGAGGTTCACCCAGTTGCCGTCCTGCGTGTACGAGGTGCCGTCCCCGCAGAAGTCCGCGCGCACCATGCGCGTGCAGGCCTGGTGCAGGTCCTCCATCGGGAGTCCCAGCGGAGTCCGAGCCCAGGGCTGGTACCCGAAGCGGATGCACTTGGCGATGGCCGCGCCCTCGCATGCGAACGTGAAGACGCTCGCGTCCCGAATCCTGCCCCCACCGCCCGGCACACCCTGTCGGTAATCCCAGGCCCCCGCAACGGGGATGGCCCCCAGCCCGGAGCCATCCTCCGCCGGGCACGCGGGCTTCCATTGATCGTCCTCCGGGGAGAAGTACGAGACGCGGTAGACCCAGACCCCCGCGCTCGCGTCGGTGCCCGGCTGGACGTCGTCCACGCGCAGCTCGACGGTGTCACCGCTGCCCAGGTTCCCGGTGAAGCGTGCGCCGACGAAGTCCGTCCCCGACACCCGCCCGTCGGGGGTCTCACCCTGGAGGACGCTGCCCTCCAGCCACGTGCGCGTCAGCGCGCTGGACTCCGCCGCGGACCGGCGTGCCCCCGCGAAGCGCACCGAGACGAGCATCTGCCCCAGCTCGCCGCCGTTGAGGTTGCGCCCGTTGAGGTTGCGGCCATTCAGGTTGCGCCCGTTCGGCGCCGACAGCTCCGACAGCCGCTGCCCCAGCTCGGACGCCTCCGTGTCCACCGCCGACACCGAGCACCCCGTCAACCCGAGGACCAGCACCCACGCGCCCACCATCCGCCTCGCCACCATTGCCTCCGTCCTCCCGTCCCACGCCCATCCCGTGACTGGAGGGTTGGCAGCGAAGCGCGCACCCGCAAGACGAAGTGACCGACACCCGACACCCGCATCGCCCGTGAGGGGGTGGCAGGCAGGCGAGGTCCATGAGACGGGGGCTTCCATCGTCCGATATCGCGTGGAGCACACTCCGCTCGCGGGTGCGTGCGCGGCGTCAGTGCCCCGCCGACGGCGGGTCCGCGCACACACGCAGACCCATCGTCACGTCCCGCAGCGAGGACTCCGGCAACTCGCGGTTGGTGGCCCGCGCCGAGGTCGCCGCGAACGCGAAGCTCCCCCCTCGCGCCACGGCCCGACCCGGCTCCAACCAGGAGCGCGTCCATTCCCAGACGTTGCCCGCCATGTCGTCCACGCCGAAGGGACTGCGCGACGCGGGGTGGCTGCCCACCTCGTCCGGGCCGAAGCCCGCGGGCTGCTTCCCATACGTGGCGTCGATGTTCGCGTCATCCGGCGCCAGGCGGTCCCCGTGTGGGAACTCACGGCCGTCGACGCCACGCGCGGCGCGCTCCCACTCCAGCTCCGAGCACAGCCTCGCTCCCGGCACGCGCTCCGTCGCGGACAGCCACGCCACGTACGCCTCCGCGTCCGTGAAGGAGATGCCGCTGACGGGGAAGCGCAGCCAGTCCTGCGTCGCCCGGCGCGCGCGGCCCGCATAGCGCAGCGGTTGCCCCGCGCGCGCCTCGTACAGCACGTTGCCGGGTTGGAAGCGCAGCCGCCAGGCGCCGTCCACCTGCTCCAGCGCGAGCACCCCCGCATAGCCCCCCGTGCCCACGCGCGGCTGGCGGCGAGCACGACGCTCGGGCGGCAGGTCCTCCAGGAAGGCCAGCCAGTCCGCGTACGTCACCTCGTGGCGGGCGATGAGGAAGGCCGACACCTGCACCGCGTGCTGCGGCACCGCGTTGAAGAACTCGCGCACGCTGGCGTCCGCCGCGCTGCCGAAGCGCACCTCTCCCGGCGGCACGAACACGTACCCCGTGGGCACCGCGCCCTCCTGGGGCAGGCGCACGCCAATCCTCCGCGACTCTCCCCGCCGCAGCAGGAGCGGCTGCGTGACGACCTCGTGTCGCGGCGCGCGGAGGGTGAGGCGGTAGGGGCCCGGCGGCACGGGGACGTCCGCCCACGGCTCGGGGCCCAGGGGCAGCGGCTCGCCCAGCTGCTCGTCGCCTTGTGCGTCGCGCGTCACCGGACGCAGCTCCACCTCGACGTCCTGGCCAGGGACATCGAGCGTCAGGCGCGTGGGCGCGCTCCAGCGCTGCCAGCGCACGCCGGCCGTGTCGTACAGGCGCAGGCGTTGGAGCAGCGCGGGGAGCGCCGCGCTCTCTCCGTCCTGCTCGGCCCAGAGCGCGCGCTCGTAGAGGAAGTCCGCCAGCGCGTCACGCACGTCCTGGCGCTCCGGCGCGAGGGCGAGCACCCGCTCCAGCCGCCCCGAGACCCCGTCGAAGCGGTGGCGCACGTGCGCGGCCCGGGCGGTGCTCTTGAGCCACAGCTTGTCGGCGTCGGGCTTCTGGCCGCTGCCGTAGAGACGGAAGGCCTCCGCGCGCTCGGAGCGCAGCAGGTCCCGCGTCTCCAGCACTCCGCCCAGCTCGTCGCGCGCCTCGTCCAGTTCGGCCCGCACCTGTCGCTCCAGGCTCCAGCGCTCGCGCAGCTCGAGGAGCCCGTACACCAACGCGAGGGAGAGCACGAAGCCACCCCACAGCGCGTGGCGCATGCCCCGACTGCGGACCAGCGTTCGACGCGAGGCCCTCAGGAAGTCCTGCTCACGGCGCGTCAGCTCTCCCGTGTCCAGCACCGCCGCCTCGGCGAGCTGCCGGGGCCCCCACAGGAGCTCCCGCGAGTGGCCGAGCTTCTCCCAGTGCGCGGCGGCGGACTCCAACAGGGCCTGGACCTCGCGGCGCTCCGCGGCCTCCGTCAACCAGCGCGCGAGCGAACCCCAGCCGGTGAGGAGCGCTTCGTGCGCCAGTTCGTAGGACGTGCCCTCGCGCGCCTCGCGCGCCACCAGCAGCCGCGCCCGGACGAGCGCCTCCAGCGCCGCGCGGTACCTCGGGTCATCCCCCGCCAGCTCGCGGTCCGTCTTGCGCGCGCGCGTGCCATCGGCGGTGACCAGGCGCAGCAACACGCCGCGCGCCGCCACGCGCTGGTCGGGCAGGAGACGCGCCACCGCCGCGTCCGCGTGCTTCGCCAGCGCGCCCGCCACGCCGCCCAGTGAGTCGAGCGACGCCTGGGTGATGACCCGCGCGTCGCCGTCCCGCGCGTCCCACAGCTCCGCGAGCGCGAACTGGAGCAGCGGGAGGCCCCCCTCCGCCGTGGCGGTGGACTCGACGAGCGCGTCCACGAGCGCGTCCGACTCGAAGCCCACGCCCTTCACCCGGGCCGGACCGACGATGGCCTCGCGCGTCTCGTCCGCGGAGAGCGCGCGCAGCAGGTACAGCGCGCGAGGGACCTCCGCCCCCAGCCCCTGGAGGGTGGTGAGGCGTGTCAGGAAGTCGCTGCGGCTGGAGGCGAGCAGGCGGACTCCGCTGACGCCCTCCGCGAGCCCTCCCAGCGCGTGGCCCACCACGGCCGCCTCGGCGGGCTCGGAGAGGGTCGCGAGCTCCTCGAGCTGGTCGACGTAGACGAGCA
Organism: Myxococcus dinghuensis; assembly: GCF_024198235.1. Lineage (GTDB taxonomy): Bacteria > Myxococcota > Myxococcia > Myxococcales > Myxococcaceae > Myxococcus > Myxococcus dinghuensis. The sequence continues at coordinate 84,123 of NZ_JAKCFB010000003.1, forward strand.
GGCCCTCGCGTGCGCCCAGACGGGAGCGCAGGCGGCGAGAGAGCGCGCCGGGCTCCGCGCGCAAGTCGGCGGCGAGGGCCTCCTCCTCGGTGGACAGGTGCGAGGCCAACGCGGCGGCGAGCGCGGTGACGGGCCTGCGTCCGGGCACCCAGCGCACGGTGTGCCAGCGCCGCGCGTCCTCGAGCGCGCCCTCGGAGACCGCGGGCAGGATGCCGGCGAGGCACAGCGAGGACTTGCCCACGCCCGAGTCCCCGGTGATGAGCAGGAAGGACTCGGCGCGCAGCCGCTCCAGCACCGCGCGCCGCTCCCGCCCTCGGCCGAAGAAGAGGGCCCGGTGCTCGGCCTCGAAGGCGCGCAGGCCGCGGTAGGGATTGCCCTCCGGCACGTGCGCCGGGGAGTCGTCGCGCGACGCGAGGGCGTCGAGGGCGTCGAGCAACTGCGCGGCGGAGGCGAAGCGCTCGGCGGGGTCGCGACGCAGGCACCGGTCGATGATGCCGGCGAAGGCCGCGTCCACGTGGGGCGACAGGTGGGACACCGGCAGCGCGTCCTGCGTGCGCACGACCTGCGGCAGCTCGCGCCAGACGACGTCGCGGAAGGGCCCGCGCCCCACGCACAGTTCATAGAGCACGACGCCGAGCGAGTAGATGTCGCTGCGCGCCGTCAGCTCCTCGCCGGCCCAGGCCTCCGGCGACATGTAATAGGGCGTGCCCACGAGGGCGCCGTGCGGGAGGGAGGGAAGGAAGACGCCGTCCAGCGAGCGCGCGGAGAAGTGCGGGTTGGACTCCGCGTCCACGTCCGCGAGGAGTGGAGGCGGAGTGGCAGGGTGGACGGCGGGTGCGTCGTCGGCGCTGACGGCGTGGTCGAGCAGCTTGGCGAGGCCGAAGTCGAGCAGCTTCACGGCGCCGGACTCGGTGAGCACGGCGTTGCCGGGTTTGATGTCGCGGTGGAGGACGCCCCGGCGATGGGCGGCGCTCAGTCCTCGCGCCAGGTCCCGCCCGAGCGTGTGCACCCGCTCCCACGGCTGCGGGCGAGGGAGCCTGTCCAGGCTCACGCCCCGGATGAACTCGGAGATGAGGTAGGGCTGCTCCTCGAGCTGTCCCACCCGGTAGAGGGTGACGACGTTGGGGTGCTGGATGCGCGCCGCGGCGCGGGCCTCCACGAGGAAGCGCGCCAGGGCGTTGGGCCCCAGCGCGGGGATGAACTTCACCGCGACGGGCCGCTCCAGCAGCGTGTCGTGCGCCAGATAGACGTGCCCCGTCCGCCCACGACCGATGGGCCGCACGATGCGGTACTCGTCGAACTCCGGTGGCGGAGTCCACGCGCCCGACGGCCGGGAGGTGGCTGGGGTTCCCACTCCCAGGGCGTATGCACGGTGCCCAGGGTCGGCAACCCACCCCCGCGACGGAATCGACCGTCATGCCGCGAGACAGTGGCGGAAGTGTCGGGTGCCGGGCAGATGGTGGGGGTGGACCTACTCTGCCCTGCCCACGAACTGGATGGGTGTCCTGGAGGCTGGATTCCAATCAGGACGAAGTGCTCCTCCAGAGAAGCATCAGTGCATCACGATGCCAGTGCGGATTCACCCTGCGATTTCAAGCATTTCCGTTCCCGCCGTTGATGCATCACAGTGCCCCCTGCCCCGGCCAATGCCCTCAGGCGGGCGCTGGCACGGCCCAGGAACACTCTCTGCAATCGCCCGCACCAACCATGAACCTTCGTCTCTCTCCCCTGATCCTGGTCGCGCTCGTATCGGGGTGCCTTTCGATTCCGGACATCGAGCAGGTCGACCCTGGCGCCCCAGACGCGAGTGGACCCATTGCCGGCGGTAGTGATTCGGGCTCTCCCAACGGAGAATCGAACTCGGATGCAGGAGTTCCCGATTCAGGAGGGCCCGTAGAGCCCTTGAAGGTCCGGCTCGAGTCTCCACTCGACTCAGCCCATGCACGAGGCCCGGTGTTGATCGTCGCGCGCGTCCAAGGCCCCGTGGACCACGTCACCTTGGTCCTCGATGGCGTCGCGCAGGAAGAAGGACTCCCCACTCCCTATGAGTACACATGGGATACGACCCAGCTTCCGGAAGGGCCTCATACAGTCCAGGCCCGGGCTACCCGTGGCGACGAGGTCGTGCTCTCCGAATCACGGGTGGTCAACGTGGACAGGACTCCGCCAGTCGTCGTCACGAGGAGCCCCGAACCCGGGGCGAAGAACGTTGCCATCTCGCAGCGCATCGAGATGACGTTCTCCGAGCCCATCGCCGCGGAGACACTGACCTCTGAATCCGTTCGACTGCTCGTGGACTCTCAGCCCAGAGAGACCAGCCGGACCCTCTCGTCCGATGGGAGCATCCTGACAATCGTGCCGACCCCACGACTGGAAGTGCCTAGCAGTCCTTCAGTCGAACTGGCCTCGAGCATCACCGACCTCGCCGGCAACCCTTTGGTGATTCCAAGTGCAGCATGGAACTGGAAACACCCGTCAATGCTGTTCGTCTCACAGTACCAATTCCCCTCGTCGGTCAGTCCCCCCTTTCAAATCGGACTGGCTCTCGATGAATCCGACAATCCACTCGTTTCAGCTCAAGACGATGGAATTACGAGTGCCGTAAATCACTGGACGGGAACAGGTTGGTCTCCCGTCGGCGAAAGGCTGCCCCTTGAAAAGTTGGCGATTCAGCGCCATGGGGATGGCAGCATTTTCGCCGCAGGGCGGACACGACAATACCCCCAACACATCCTCGTCCAGCGCTGGAGCGCCTCTGGATGGCTCACACTTGAACCCGCCTTGGGTCCAGCAACCCACGACTTTCATTTGTCGCTCAGCCTGACCTCGCAGAAAAAGCTTGGCATTGCATGGGCTGCAGGCTTTCCTGCCGTTGTCGAGGTGCGCATACGAGGAACCAGCGATTGGGTCGCCCTTGGCTCCCCACTGACCACACATCCTGGCACCAACGCTCTCACTCCTGTTCTGCGACTCGACGACTCCGGAAAACACGTCGTCGCATGGACGCAAGACAACTCAATACACGTTCGTCGCTGGAACAACGAGAGCTGGGAGACATTGGGGGATAGCCCCAACACCCGCATTTCAACTCCAGTTATCGCCAAGCAGCCGTCTATCGTCCTTCGATCTGACGGAAGTCCCGTCATTGCTTGGCTTGGCGGGGAGAGCAGTACGAGGACCGCTGCGGTGTACATCCAGGAGTGGGACGGCGTTGACTGGAAGCTCCTTGGCACTCCTCTGAAAGTGAATGAGGACGAACTGTCACCCGCCTTTCCTTATAATCCAATCATTCATATTGACCCAACAGGCAGACCCGTCGTCGGATGGAGTGAGCAAGGCATGATGCCTCAATCCACATTCACGTATGTTCGACGGTGGGATGGTATCCACTGGACTGCCATGGGTGATACCCACGAGACTGGGGTTTCCCAAACCGGTGAATACAACTTCGTGTTGGATTCCCAAGGGTCCCCAGTCCTCGCTTGCTTGGACTTCGACCCCAACCACCGTGACTCCTGGCTCTACATCTTGCGGCAGAACCATTGAATCCCGCGAGGTGGTCTACTTCTTCGAGGAACCCTTGCTTGGCTTGAGCATGTTGCGGATCCGGTTCTCCAAGTCCTGGGGCAAGCAGGGCTTCGCAACAAAATCATCTGCCCCCGCTTCTCTGGCATGTTCCGCATTACCAGCGAGCACATGTCCTGTCAGAGCCATCACCGGAATATTCCTCGTGCGAGTATCTTCCTTGAGGCGGCGAGTCGCTTCCCATCCATCCATGATGGGTAGTGACAAATCCATCAGGATGATATCCGGGTCTCCTTCTTGGGCCTTGGCAACAGCCTCTGCACCATCTCGGGCAGTGTCCACTTCGAACCCAACGAATTCCAAGTACTCCGCGTACATCTCCCGAGCATCATCGAAGTCGTCGACGACGAGGACGCGCTTCCGCCCACCACCGGCCTCCATCGGCGCGGACATCGGCTCTGAATCATCCACAATCGAAGTGGCCGTGCGCTTCATGGAACAGATGCCTCATCTGTAGGGAAACGGCGGCAAGGAATCTATGCACGTTCCCGCCTGCTCGCCCACCCCACCTAGCCCCCCTCCCCCTATCTCCACTGTTCGCTGACCGACAGTACCAGGGTGGAACCAGGAAAACCTCGTCGTTGCCATGGCGGCCCATCATCCACTGGATGACATGTCAACGAAAACGCCCCCATGGAGAACAAACTCCACGGGGGCGCGACTTCAACTTCGGCTCAGCCGACCAATTGAGTCAACCTACAGCGCCGGCATCGGAATCACACCGAGGGTCGTCGACGACATATCAGTCGTAACAGGCTGCCCCCAGATCCCCAGATAGTGCTCATCGGTGCGCGGAGTAAGCGATGAGAAGGAAACGCGCATCTGGAAGTTAAACAAATTGCCAAACTCAGGGCCTGGGTAGATGAAGTAGTAACGCGTGGTGTATCCCGACCTGTCAATTGGGAATACCGCCACCTCCGCTGGGGTTCGCGTCTGGATTGGAGCAGTCGGCTCCTCTGCGAACAATGGAAGGCCGACCGCGTTGCCTTCCTCCCCAGGGAAATCGCCCGGATTCCCTCCAGAACTATTGAGGTCGATGTTCAAGAAAACGTAAGCATTCGTCAACGGAGCCTTCAGCGGGCTGCTGAACGATACATACACCTTCTCGTTGGCATTGAGTGCGTTGACGCCCACCCCCGAGCGCTGAGTATCCTGGAATCGAACATCAGAGATGGAAACCTGCTTGGGAGCACTTTGCTCTCCACCAAAGAAGAACCCCCTCTTCGTCAGGACCGCCCCGTTCTCGGCGGCAACGGCGCTGATCTGCAGATTGTATTCTTTGCCTTCCTGCACCACCCCAGCAGCTGGTGCAATGGTAGCACTGTAGCCGCCATTGGAGAGGGTAGCCGTGACCGCCAGGGATTCCTTACCGTACTCATCCGTCAGGCGTGCCAGCAACGACCCAGGCTGCACCGGCTTGTTGAAGTACACATAAATGGGCTCGCCAGGCTTCACGAGGTTCCGCTGAGGATCCGTGCTTGGCACCAGCCGGATGCTGCTGACGTTGGACGACTCGATCGCCAGCGGGTCCGAGTTCCCCTGCGAGAACGGCAACTTGATGATTTGCGTCGTCCCCTGGCTGAGGATGGTCGTAGCCGCGTAGGTCGGCGACGCCCCGAAGCTCTCCGGGATGCCGTCGTTGTTCGCGTCCACCGCGCTCACCCACAGCCGGTACTGGGCGCCAGTGAAGCGCGCAAGCTCCATGGCCGTCGGTACGCCCTGGAACGTCACGACGCCCTGCTCATCCGAGGTCCCCTCGACCACCACCGTGCTCACCACGCGCGTGGTCTGGTCGCTGTTCGTCAGGACGACCGTGCCCGCGGGAGATGCCTCGAGCGTCGCCTTCACGCCGGCCGCCGGACGGCCCGTGGGCGAGACCAGCACGAAGCGCAGCGTGCCATCCAGCCGCGTCAGCGTGACCGGACCGAAGCTCACGTTCGCGTTGTTGATGGGGACGTTGCCCGCCGACGAAGGAATCGTCGCGGTGGCGCGCAGCGTGGCGAAGCCCGCCTTGGTGAACGTCAGCAGCACTTGGGAGCCCGCGGGGACGTTCGGGAAGGTGAAGTTGCCCTTGGCGTCCGTCGTCGTCGCCAGCGACTCCTTCGAACTGCCGATGGTCAGCTCCACGGAGGCCTCGGAGAGCGCCTTCAAATCCGTGCTCAGCACCTGGCCCGACACCGTGCCCTTCGGTGTCGACGGCGTCACAGCCGTCACCGTGTCCGGCTCCCTCACGCCGTCCGCGATGCCGTCGCCGTTCTCGTCCTTGAGATCATCCCCGCAACCCAGCGCCAGGAACGGCACCAGAGCCATGACCAGATGCTTCTTCATCTTCCCCACCTTGTAAGGATTGCTTGAACTCGCACGCCCCCAACCCATGAACGAGCGCGCCGACGACACTCTCCGACCCCGCGCCCCGACGTCAAGCCGTGGACACTTGATCCACCCGGAGACTCAGCTCCCCCTCTGTCGATCACACCCCGCACTCCCACTCTCTCATTCCAGGGCAGCAGCGGGTCGACTCCGACCCAGATCTTCACGGAAGGGTGTCATGAGACACATCCCTCCACTCTCGTGGCTGATACGGTGACCGGATGATGGATGTGAATGACCCATGTCTCGGCTGCGCCATCGTGAGCGGCGCGCATCGCCCGGTCGGCGGCGTCCTGGCGCGGGCCCCGGGCCTCGTCCTGCACGGCGTGGCGGGGCCGAGCCCGGTCCCCGGCTGGGTGGTCATCTCCAGTGAGCGCCATGTGCGCGGCTGGTACGACATGGACGAAGCCGCCGCGCGCGAGCTGGGCCCGTTCGCCGCCCGGGTCATGCGCGCTCAACGCGACGCGCTGGGCGCGGAGCATGCGTACGCGTTTGCCATTGGCGACGTGCTCCGCCACTTCCACCTGCACCTCATGCCGCGCTTCCGTGACACGCCGACCCGCCTGTGGGGTCGCGCCGCGTTCGACGCGCCCCCCGCCGACCACCGGCCGGCCGAGGAGCTGGAAACCGCCGCGCGCGCCCTCGCCCAGGCCTTGTCCACCTGAGCCCCACCCCCCCGGGCCCGTGATAGAGGAACGGCCTCCCTCCCGTCGTGAGGTCACGCCGTGTCGTCCGAGCCCCGCAACCGCGTCCTCGAGAAGATGCTCGAGCGGCTCTATGCCGCGCTCGCCTCCGGGCCGAGCCTCAACTGCCGCCCCCATCACAGCCGTCAGCGCCTGGACCTGGCCACGCTGAGCCGTCTGGACGGCACCCCTCCCCATACAGTGCTGGCCGGCCTGCTCGGCGAGAAGGCCGAGGTCCGCCTCGCCGTGAAGCCGCCCTCGGTCGACACCCAGGCCCCCACCGTCACGGACGAAGAGGACGACGAGGACGCGCCGCGCTCGCCCAAGAGTCGCGCCGAGGAGGAGCAGCAGGCGCTGCTCCGCAAGCTCGCCACCATCGTCGACGACGCGCGCACCTTCGAGCAGGACACCGGCGCCCACGTGCTCCACGTCGGCTTCCCGCTGCTGCACCTGCCGCCCGGCGCCAAGGACAAGCGCGGCTTCAACACGCGCCGCGTCCTCGCCCCCATCGCCTTCGTCCCCGTCCGCATCACCGTCAAGAAGGGCCGCGCCCCGAGCATCGAGCTGGAGGGCTCCGAGGACGGCGTCGACCGCGTCGCCCCCAACACCGCCCTGCTCGCGTGGCTCGAACAACAGACCGGCCAGCGCTTCGGCGAGCTGTTCGCGGACGAGACGGGCGCCGAGCCGTGGCGCGAGCTGAACGAGCTGGTCGCCGCCGTCGCCAGGGCGCTCGACCTCACCGCCCCCGCCCCCTTCACCCCGGAGACCCCGCTCGTCGCCGTGCCGCGCAACGATGACGACGCCGCGAAGCCCGCCATCCTCCCGTGCGCCGTGCTCGGCCTGTACCCCCTGTCCAACCAGAGCCTCGTGGACGACATGCGCGCCCTCGTGGACGGTGAAGCCATCTCCGGCCCGCTGGAGAGCTTCCTCCGAGTGGACGTCTCGCTCGGCCAGTCCACGCACACCGGTGGCGAGCGGAACCTCGAGGGCCTCAAGCACGCCGCCGAGGAGCGCCTCGTCACCATCGCCGACCCGTGCCAGGCCCGCGCGGTGCGGCTGGCCCGCCAGAGCCGGGGCCTCGTCGTCCACGGCCCCCCGGGCACCGGCAAGTCGCAGACCATCGCCAACGCCATCGGCGACCACCTCGCGCGCGGAGAGCGCGTGCTCTTCGTCTGCGACAAGCGCACCGCGCTCGACGTGGTGAAGCACCGCCTGGACCACCTGGGCCTCGGCGACCTGTGCGCCGTCGTCCACGACGCCCAGCGCGACCAGCGCGACCTGTACATGGGCATCCGCGAGCAGCTCGACGCGCTGCCCGAGTCCCGCACCGACGCGGCGGTGACCTCCGAGCTGGCCCGCGTGGACACCGAGCTCCAATCCCTCCACGACGAGCTGACCACCTCCGAGCGCGCCCTCGCCGAGCGCCCCGAGGGCGGCACCGCGCCGTCCTTCCACGAACTCGTCGGCCAGTGGCTCGTCCTCGACACGCCCGCCGCGCTCACGCCCACCACCGCGTCCCTCGCCTCCGCGCGCCTCTCCGACGTCACGCCGCGCGAGCGCGAGGTGCGCGAGGTCCTGGAGCGCGGCATCAAGGAGGGCTACCCCGACAACCCCTGGCGCGACGCGCTGGGCGTGGACCTGGCCACCTACCTCGCCACGCCGCTCGCCACCTGGCGCGAGCGCGTGGGCGCCACCGTCGAGGCCGCCCGCGACGCGGACGCCGTCGCCGCCTCCGACATCCCGACCTTCGGCGCCGACCCCGAGGCCGAGGGCACCGCTCGCGCCGCGTTCGCCCAGAAGCTCGCCACCGTCACCGCGGCCGCCAGCCCCGAGGTCCTCACCCGCTGGGCCACCGCGTCCGCCGAGTCGGTCAAGACCGCCAGGACGCAGCTCGACGGCCTCGCGCCCCAGGTGAAGGTCCTCTCCGAGGGCCCGCTCGACACGGAGCTCGCCCTCATCCACCGCGAGCAGCCCCAGGCCCTGGGCGCGCTGTCCACCGCGCTCGCCACGCTGGGCGCCTACCTCGGCATCGCGAGCAAGTGGTACGCCTTCTTCTGCTTCGCCCGCAGGGCTGGCGCTCGCAAGGTGCTCCAGCAGTTCGGCCTCACCCTCGGCGCGCTCGCCGCCGAGCGCGTCAGCCGATTCCTCACTGGCGCACGCGCCCGCCTGCTGCTCGGCGAGTACCACCGCGCCACCCTCGCCCCAGGCGCCGCGAACACCCCGCCCCTCTCCGATGAGGGCCTCGCACGGGAGCTGCGCACGCACGCCGACCTCTTCGCGCTGCTCGGCGAGCTGGACTCGACGCCCCTGCTCGCCTCGTGCCGAGAGGCCGTGCGCGCCGCCCTCGCCAGGCCGCAGGAGTCCCTCTCGACGCTGCTCACGGGCCTGCGCCAGTCCGCCCCGCGCGGCGCCGCGGTGGTCCGGCTGGAGCAGCGCCTCGCCGAGACGCGCCTGTTCTCCAGCGCATGGCTCGCGTCCCGCTCCCGCGAGCTGCGCGCGGGCGCGACACTCCACGCCGTGGCCACGGGCCTCCAGTCCCGCCTGTCCACCGTGGAGGGCCTGCTGCGCCTGCGCTCGCTCCTGTCCGGCATGCCGCCCGCGTTGGAGACCGCGGTGGAGGCCCTGGCCCGACAGGGCGTGGACGTGGAGACCGGCTGGGTCGCCACGCTCAAGGCGACGCTGGCGGCGGAGGTGACCTCGCGCCTGCGCGAAGACCCCGCGCTCCAGCACGTCGACGCGGACCGCGCCCAGGCCGCGCACGCGCGCTACCGCGTGCTGGAGGACAAGAAGCGCGGCCTCGTGCGCGACGCCATCCTCCACCGGTGGACGCAGCGCCAACGCGAGCGGCTGCTCGCGGGCACCGGTGGCCGGCTCAACAGCCAGGGCGCCGAGCTGCGCCGTCGGCTGATGCTCCGCGGCGAGCGCGCCATGCGCGTGCGACAGGTCATCGCCACCGGCCTGGACACCGAGGGCGGAGACCCGCTCTTCGACGCGCGGCCCGTCTGGATGGCCAGCCCCCAGACGGTGGCGCAGATCTTCCCCCGCCGCCCCATCTTCGACGTCGTCATCTTCGACGAGTCCTCCCAGTGCCGACTGGAAGAGGCCCTCCCCGTGCTCACGCGCGCGAAGCGCGTGGTCATCGCCGGTGACCCGAAGCAGCTGCCACCCACGCGCTTCTTCGAGTCCGCCGTGGTGCAGAGCCAGGAGGTGGAAGCGGAGACGGAGCAGGGCCTCTTCGAGGAGCAGCAGGCCGAGGTCGAGGACCTCCTGTCCGCCGCGCTCAACCTCGACATCGACCAGTGCTACCTGGACGTGCACTACCGCTCGCAGAACGCGGACCTCATCGCCTTCAGCAACGACCACTTCTACGACAAGCGCCTCCAGGCCATCCCCGCCCACCCGTCGCACCTGGCGCCCCACACGCCGCTGCGCCTGCTCCCCGTGGGCGGCACCTACGAGAAGCGCGTGAACCTCATCGAGGCGCGCGCCGTGGGCCAGCTCGTCAAGGAGCTGCTCGCCCAACCCGAGCCGCCCTCCATCGGCATCGCGTGCTTCAACCTCTCGCAGCGCGACGCCATCCTCGACGTGCTCGACACCCTCGCCGCCGAGGACGCCACCTTCGCCCAGCGGCTCGCCACCGCGCGCACCCGCCGCGGCTCGGGCTCCTTCGAGGGCCTGTTCGTCAAGAACCTGGAGAACGTCCAGGGCGACGAGCGCGACCACCTCATCATCAGCACCACCTACGGACCCGACGCGCAGGGTCGCTTCTACCGGCGCTTCGGGCCGCTCGGCAGCGCGGGCGGAGGCCGCCGCCTCAACGTGCTCGTCACCCGCGCCCGCCAGCAGGTCCACCTCGTCACGTCCATCCCCCGCGAGGCCTATACCTCCCTGCCCCCCGTCGAGCCCGGCCGCCAGCCCAACGGCGGTTGGCTGCTCTTCGCCTATCTCCAGTTCGCGGAGGGGCTCGGCCAGAGCTATGCCCAGGACGCGCTCGAGGCCTCGAACACCGCCAGCACCTCGGACACCCAGCCGCGTCGGGAGGCCGTGGTCCGCGCACGCGAGACGACCATGGGCTCCTCCTTCGCGCAGGCCCTCGCCACGCGGCTCGCCCGGCAGCACCACGTGTCCTCCGACGTGCACTGGGGCAACGACGGCTTCTGCGTGGACATCGCGCTGCACCACCCCACGCGCCCCGGTGACGTCACCGTGGGCCTCCTGTGCGACGGCACCCGCTACACCAAGGCCGCCGACCGCGTGGAGTGGGACCTGTTCCGCACCGCGGTCCTCGAGGGCCAGGGCTGGAAGCTCGTGCGCCTGTGGACACCGCACTTCTTCCGAGACCCGGAGGGCGCGACGACACGCGTGCTCCAGGCCTCGGGTGACCTGCTGATGCGCGAGCCGTCCACGCAGCAAGCCGCCACCGCGTCCTCCGGGCAGCGCGTGGTGCACTGACGGCTCACGTCGAGCGGGAGGCGCGCTTCAGGGCGCCTTCCGCTCCGACAGCCACAGCACCCCCAGCTCCAACTCCAGCGCCTCGAAGGGCGCCACCCGCACGCGCTCGTTGCCCGAGTACGTCCCCAGCTCCACCCACTGGCGCCCGTCCCCCAGGTACGCCTCCAGGGTCCGCGCTTCTGGGTCGATCAACCAGACGTACTTCACGCCTTCCCGGGCATAGATGCGCTTCTTGCGCACCCGGTCCAACGTCGTCGTGGACGGCGAGAGCACCTCGCAGACCCAGTCCGGCGCCAACGTGAAGAACGGCGCGTTCGGCGTCTCCGGCATCCGCTCCCACCGCCAGCCCGCGAGGTCCGGCACCAGGACATCCCGTCCGAAGTGCAGCTCCGGCTCGTCGATGAAAACCCAGCCTCCAGGCCCCGCTCGCCCCCGCTCGAAGGCGCCGTACAGCTCGCCGCCCAGGCGGGAACTGGCCCTGCCGTGCGCACTCGCCGGCCTGGGCAGCGCGATGAGCTCCCCGTCGACAATCTGCCCGACCATGTTCTCCGGCAGTGCGACCAGGTCCTCGTACGTCGCGGGGCGCTTCGGTCCCTCACCCATTCCCTCACTCCTTCCGACTCCGTCTTGCCACCCATCCGTCACGTCCGCCGCCTCCCGAAGTGGAACCCCACCCCACACCGCGTGTCCACTTCTTCCTACTCAGGGGGTCTGACACTTGACGGCCCACCCAAAGGCCCCCATGGACCTGCCATTCCAGAGAGGGAAGAATGTCACCGCCCCATGCTTCCCAACCGCTCTGGCCTGCTCGTCCTATCGCTCCTGCTCCTGTCCGCGCCCGCGTTCGCGGACAACAACGCCGACGAGGCGGACATCGCCTTCGAGTTGGGGAACGACGCCTACGCCAAGGGTCAGTACACCGAGGCCCTGCGCTCGTACTTCACCAGCTACCGCCTGGTGCCCAACCGCAACGTGCTCTTCAACATCGCCCGCTGCTTCGAGGCGCTGGGGAAGTTCAACGAGGCGTACCGGTACTACAACGACCTGCTCACCGAGGACCTGCCCGTCGACGACGCGGCGGAGGTGTCGCGGTCGCTGGACCGGCTGCGCCCCAAGGTGGCCCTGGTGCGCGTCACCACCGTGCCCAAGGGCGCGGACGTCTACGTGGACCGCATGGACCTGGGCAGCCGGGGCCGCTCGCCGCAGACGCTCGCGCTGTCGCCCGGCCGGCACAAGATCATGGTGAAGAAGGACGGCTTCCGCCCCACCGAGGCCACCGTCACCGTGGCGCGCGGCAAGGAGACGGAGCAGAACTTCGACCTGTTCCTCATCACCGGCGGCGTGGACCTGACCGGCAGCCCCGAGGGCGCCGAGGTGCGTGACTCGCCCAACGGCTCCGTCATCTCCCGCCTGCCCGGCCGCATCCGCCTGCCTCCCGGCCAGCGCATCCTCTACGTGCGCGCCCCCGGCTACGCCCCCGGCCAGTACGTCGTCGACGTGCCCGCCGACGGCACCGTCCCGCTCGCCGTGTCCCTGCGCGTGCAGGACAAGCCCACCGGGCGGCTCATCGTGACCGCCAACCGCGACGGCGCCACCGTGCGCGTGGACGGCCAGCCCGCGGGCTTCACGCCCACCGTCGTCACCCTGCCGGAGGGTGAGCACACGCTGGAGGTGGAGAGCCGCGAGGTGCGCCCGCTGCGCCAGAAGGTCACCATCGTCGCGGACCAGGAGGCGAAGCTCCACGCGGAGCTGCGCTACGCCCCGCCGCCCGTGCGCGCCGCGTCCAAGAGCCTGGTCGCCGTCGACGACGCGCCCGCCTCCACCACCGTCCTCACGCAAGAGGAGCTGCGCGCCTTCGGCTGGCGCACGCTCGCCGAGGCCCTCTCCGGCGTGCGCGGCTTCTACGTCACCGACGACCGGACCTATACCTATCTCGGCGTGCGCGGCTTCTCGCCGCCGGGCGACCTCAACACCCGCGTCCTCATCCTCTGGGACGGTCACGCCATCAACGACGTGTGGGCCGGCCAGGGCTACGCCGCCCACGACCTCAGCGTGGACCTGGAGGAGGTCGAGCGCATCGAGGTGGTGCGCGGCCCGGGCAGCGCCCTGTACGGCACCGGCGCCTTCTTCGCCGTCATCAACGTGGTGCCGCGCGAGTCGCTCGGCGAGGACAAGCACCTGGAGGTGACCGCCGCCGTCGGCGCGCTGGGCACCACCCGGGGCCATGCCACCGCCGCGTGGGAGAACGGCAACCGGTCCATCCTGGTGAGCGCCTCCGCGCTGACCGCCTCCGGCGCGGACACCACGCGGTTGGTTCGCAACCCCACCGAGACCTATCTCATCTCCGGACTCGACGCGGAGCGCTCCGCCAACGCCTCGCTGCGCGCGCGCATGGGAGACCTGTCCCTCCAGGCCCAGCTCAACGTGCGCTCCAAGGAGCTGCCCACCGCGCCCTACAACACCATCATCGGCGCGGACGGCAACAGCGTGGAGGACCTGCGCGCCTTCGTCGAAGCACGCTACGAGCACGAGTTCAACGAGCGCTTCAGCCTGTCCGCGCGTGGCTCTTTCGACATCAGCCGCTACGAGGGCATCTACATCTACAACGAAGAGCTGGGCGGCTCGAACTCCGAGGTCGGCGACGCGGACTGGGCCAGCGGAGAACTCCGCGCACGCATCGGCCTCTTCGAGGGCAATCGCCTCACCCTGGGCATGGAGCTGCAGCGACAGATCAGCGTGCGACAAAGAGCGAAGGACTGGGACCTGACAACACAGTCGCGCACGTTGCTGTCCGCCTACCTACTCGACGAGTGGCGACTGCATCCCCGGCTGAGCCTGTCCGTCGGCCTGCGCTTCGACCGGTACACCGATCTCGACACGACGTCGCTCACTCCGCGCGTCGCCGTCATCGCCCGACCCTACGAGGCGGGCCTCACCAAGCTGGTGGTCGGCAACGCGTTCCGCGCGCCCAATATCTACGAACTCTACTACGAGGACTTCACCACCCAGGCGCCCCCCACGAGCTTGGACCCGGAGACCATCACCACCTTCGAGTTGGAGCACTCACACGACCTGACGGACGAGCTGCGTCTGACCATCGCCGGCTACCACAACCGCATCTCCAAGCTGGTACAGCTCCAGGCCGACGCCGAGCCCTCCAGTGACTGCCAGGACACGCAGTGTCTGCGCTTCGTCAACGACTCGGGCACCACGCTGGCCTGGGGCGCGGAGGCCGGTGTGCACTGGCAGCCGGGGCGCTACCTCCTGGTGGACATGAGCTACTCGTACGTGTCGCTGCGCAACGCCTCGGAGGACGTGTCCGCCGCGTCTCCCGCGCACCTGGTCTCCGGTCGCCTGCTGATGCCGCTCGGCACCGGTGACATGCGCCTGGCCACGCAGGCCGTCTACCAGAGCGCGCGCCCCACCGGTGATGGCGGCTCGGACAGCGGCGAGGCGCTCATCATCGGCTTCGGCCTCTCCGGCGACTACGGCCCGCTGCGCTACTTCGCCGGCGTGCAGAACCTGCTCGACTCGAAGTACGCCATCCCCGTGTCCGAGGAGAACTCCATCGCGCCCGTGCCCCAGTACGGCCGCACCTTCACGCTCCAGTTGACGGGCTCGTTCTAGCCACCGTGCCATGACGACGGACTCGACGCTCACCTTCATCCAGCCCGGCCACCCGCTGTACGCGGGCGAGCTGGAGCTGCGCTTCCGCGTCCTGCGCGAGCCGCTGGGCTACACCCGCGAGCAGGTGGCCTTCCCCTTCGAGGCCCAGAGCCTCCACCTGGTCGCCCACGAGGCGGACACCGTGCTGGGTTGCGTCCTCTTCAACCCGGAGGACGCACACGGCGGCCGGCTCTTCCAGATGGCGGTGGCGACCCACCTCCAAGGACAGGGATTGGGGGCGCGGCTGGTGCGTGCACTCGAGGACGAATTGAGGCGACGCGGCTTCAGCCAGGTGCATCTGCACGCGCGCGCGCCCGCAATCCCATTCTACGAGCGGCTGGGATACGCGGTGTACGGCGAGCCCTACAGCGAAGTGGGCATTCCCCACCGGAACATGCGGAAGTCACTCGGCACGTAGGGACTGCCCGGGTGCTCACCACCCGACATCGGAAGCGGCTCCCAGGCGCCCTGCCCCACCCTCACGCGCACGGCACCTGACCTCATCCTCACGGGGATGCTGGTAACCTCTGCAAAGCCAGAGAGCCAGCGACATCGAGGAGCCACGATGAACGGAACGAACGACGGACGCTCTCCGCCTCCCGGCCCCCAGGCCGGCGTCAACGAGGGGGAGCACGAGGACGAGGATGCGAACGCGCCCCGCCGGCCGCCCATCCACGTGCTGGAGGGCAACACGCTGCACACCCGCCTGACGCGCGCGCTGGGTGTGCACTACCCGTTCGTCAGCGCGGGCATGGCGTTCGTCGCGCTCCCGCCGCTGGTCATCGCCGTCTCGGAGGCCGGTGGCGTCGGCATGCTCGGCGCCACGCCGGAGCCCGCGCCCGCGCTGCGCGCCCGGCTGCGCGACATCCAAATGGGCACGCGGCGCCCCTACGGCGTGGACTTCATCCTCGACCACGCGGGCCAGGGCGACTTCACCACGCGAGAGCACATCGACGCGTGCATCGAGGCCCACGTCCCCGTGGTGGCTTTCCACTGGAACCTCCCGCCCGCGGACTGGGTGCGTGACCTGCGCGCCGCGGGCACCAAGGTCTGGGTGCAGGTACCCTCGGTGGAGGTCGCGCGCGCGGCGCTGGCGCTCGGCATCGACGGCGTCATCGCCCAGGGCCGCCAGGGCGGAGGGCACAACCGGAGCACCACGCCCACGCTGAAGCTGGTGCGCGAGCTGCGCGAGGTCGTGGGCGAGCTGCCGCTCCTGGCCGCCGGTGGCATCGCGGACGGACTCAGCGCCGCGCGCGCCCTCTTCCATGGCGCGGACGGCGTCTGGGTGGGCACGCGCATGGTGGCCTCGGTGGAGGCGTACGCGCACCCCGGATACAAGCAACGGCTCGTGGAGGGCGACGCGCGCGACTCCGACGTCACCACCCTCTTCGGCCCCGAGTGGCCCGGTCAGCGCCAACGCGTGCTGCGCAACCGCGTGGTGCGCGAGTGGGCGGGTCGCGAGGACCGGGCGCCCACCACCCCGTCGGAGCCCATCGGCGCCACGCGCCTGGTGCCCGGCGTCGAAGGCGGCGACACGCCGTACGCGATGCCGCGCTTCAGCGCCTTCGTCCCCACACCCGACACCACGGGCGACCTGGACGAGATGGACCTGCCCGCCAGCGGCGCGAGCATGGCGCGCATCGAGAGCATCCTGCCGGCCGGCCAGCTCGTGGTGGAGATGATGGAGGGCGCGCACCGCCTCCTCGCCAACCCCTACGAGCTGGAGACGGACCCCGAGGACAGCGAGCGCTCCTGAGAGGCCTACATCCGCTCGGGCGCTCCGCCGGCCCCCTCCCCACCCGGAGCGCCCCTGGAATCCGGGTGAACGGCACCCGGGAGTTGGAGTAGAGCCCACCCCAGGAGTCCGCCGACTGGCGGCGGGTGGGCCCATCCATGACGATGACGACGACTCGGGCGCGCTGGCGGCGCGTGGCACTCGCGGGGTGGCTCGCGTTCGCGGCGTGCGTCACGGTGGCGGTCGTCCGCGCCACCACCGCGCACTTCCCCCAGCCCTCGCGGCGCCTGTCGGACGCGGAGCGCGTGGAGCTGGGCCGCGTCGCCGCGCACGTCGAGCCCGCCTGGCGCGAGCGCAACCGCCGCTCGTTCCCGGGCGACCACTGGTCCCAGGACGACGACTTCGGCGCCTACGAGCGGCAGTGGGTCCTGGGCGAGGCGTACCGGCGGGGCGTGCCCGTGACGGACGTGTTCGGCGCCGTCGACGCGGAGCTGCACTCGGCGCCCGTGTCGCCGCCGCGCAAGGCCACCGCGAGCCCGTGCAAGCCCCGCCCCTTCTACGACTGACCTCCGGCGCCCCTCCATGACCGCCTCCGCCTCCCGGTTGCTCCGCGCCGCCCACCACGCCGCCTCCCTCACCAGCGTGCGTCTGGCCCTCTTCGGCCTCATCGCGCTCGCCGCGTGCTGGCGCCCCCTGGAGCAGGCCGGCGGGATGAACGACTTCCGCGACGCGCACCTGCTGCACTCCTACGAGGACGCCGGCACGCGCACCGTCCAGCGCTACGGCCAGCTCCCGCTGTGGAACCCCTGGTCCTGCGGCGGGCAGTACGCGCTGGGCAGCCCCCAGACGCGCGTCTCCGCGCCGACGATGGTGCTCTCCGCCCTGGTGGGCGCGCGCCGCGCGGAGCCGCTCGTGCTATGGGCCTTCCTCGTGCTCGGCATGGAGGGCTTCTTCCGCTACGCCCGCCGACGCGTGGGCTCCACCCTGGGCGCCCTCCTCGCCGCGCCGCTGTTCGGCCTGACGAGCTTCACCGCGCTGGCGTGGTCCATCGGCTGGCTCAACTTCGCCGGCTTCCTGCTGATGCCGTGGCTCCTGTGGGGCGCGCGGCGCTCCGCCGAGGGGAAGGTGTCCGGCGCGGCGGTGGTGGCGGCCGTGTTCGCGCTGCTGCTGGGCTTCGGCGGCACCTACCCGGTGCCCATGGGCGCGCTGTTCGTCGCGCTGGAGACGGGGCGCACGCTGTATGGGCTGCGCGGCACCCGTCGACGCGTGGAGGCGCTGTGGTCGCTGGGCGCCACGGCCCTCTTCACCCTGGGCGCCTGCGCGTACCGGCTGTGGCCGCTGGTGGAGACGATGCGCTCCTCTCCGCGCGTCATGGCGGGCACGCCGGGCAACGCCTTCCCCGCGCTGATGGAGATGCTGCTCCAGTTGCCCGCGCGCGGCGGCTACAGCGACCGGGGCAACTTCTTCTTCGCGCCCGTCGCGCTCGCGTTGGTGGTCGTGGGGCTGGTGCTCGGCAAGCGCCGCGCGCTGTTCCCCGCCGTCGTCGCGGGGCTGAGCGTGTGGATGGCGGCGGGCTACGCCGCGTCCCCGTCGCTGTTCGCCGGGCTGCGCGCGCTGCCCATCTTCGAGACGTTCCGCTACCCCGAGCGCTTCCTCGTCCCCGCGGGCCTGTTCCTCGCGGAGCTGGCGGCGGTGGGGCTCGCGGTGCTGCTGGCGCGCTCGGGGCGCAGGCCGTGGGAGGCGTGGGCCGCGGCGCTCGCGTGTGGCCTGGCGCTCGCGGGCTGGGGCGTCGAGTGGCGCGCCTTCGACAACCTCACGCGCTGGTCGCAGATGGTGCCCATGCCCGCCGAGCACGACCAGCCCTTCGCCCAGGCGCGCGGCAACCGCTGGGAGCAGGGCCACTTCCTCGCCCTCAACCGCGGCTCCATCGCCTGCGGCGAGGCGTGGCCCGTGCCCATGTCCGACAAGCTGCGCGGCGACCTGCCCCAGGAGGAGTACCTGGAGGACGCCTCCGCGGGCAGCGCGCGCCGCGCGGAGTGGACGCCCAACCGCGTGACGGTGGACGTGGACACCACGCGCCCCGCGGTGCTGCTCGTCAACCAGAACTGGCACCCCGGCTGGAAGGTGTCGGAGGGCGACGTCTTCTCGCGCGACGGGCTGCTCGCCGTGCACCTCCCCGAGGGCAGGCGTCAGGTGGTGCTGCGCTTCGTGCCGCGCTCGGGCCTGGGCGGCGCGCTGGTGACGGCGCTGACGTGGGCGGGGCTGGCCTTCGTGGCGTGGAGCACCTGGCGGAGCGGCAAGCGGCTCCTGACGGGCCCCGGCGCGCTGGGGGTCGCCGCCGTGCCGCTCGTCGCCGGAGTCCTCGTCGCGCAGGTGTGGCACGAGCCCGTGGCGACGCCCCGCTTCGGCAACCCCGACGGCTCCCCGCTCACCGTGCCCGAGCTCCCCGCGGGCGCCCTCCCCGTGAGCGCGCGCTTCGACGTGCCGGTGGAGCTGGTGGCGACCCAGCTCCCCCCGGGCCCGGACGCGGAGGGGCTGGCGCACCTGGTGCTCTACTGGAGGGTGACGGGCCCCGTGCCCCGCTCGGTGGGCGTCTTCGTGCACGTCATGACGCCCGACGGGGGCCGCGTGGGGGGGGACCACTCGGTGGTGGGCGGGACTTGGTTCTTCGGTGACGCGCCTCGGGGCGTGCTGCTGCGGGACGCCTTCTCCATCGCGCTGCCCCAGGCGACCCGGGGCGAGTGGAAGGTGCTGGTGGGCCTGTGGCACGAGGGCGGGGACCAGTCCCGCGTGACGGCCCGCACCCTGGAGGGGCAGGAGATTCCGGACAGTCGCGTGCCGGTGGGCGCGTTCAGCATTCCACCCAGGGACCGGGTGGACGAGTCCTCCGCGCAACCCTAGCGCCACGGACGCGCGCCACGCGCGACGGATGGCGCCGTGGAGGTTATGAAGCGCGACATGCGAATCCTTCACACCATGCTGCGCGTGGGCGACCTGGAGAAGTCGCTCGACTTCTACACCCGGGTCATCGGCATGAAGCTCCTGCGCCGCCACGACTATCCGGACGGCAAGTTCACCCTGGCCTTCGTGGGCTTCGGCCCCGAGGACACGCACCCCGCGCTGGAGCTGACCCACAACTGGGGGGTCGAGAAGTACGAGCTGGGCACCGCGTACGGCCACGTGGCCCTGGGCGTGAAGGACATCCGCGCGACGTGCGACGCCATCCGCCAGGCGGGCGGCAAGGTCGTGCGCGAGCCGGGGCCGATGAAGCACGGCACCACCGTCATCGCCTTCGTCGAGGACCCGGACGGCTACCGCGTCGAGCTCATCGAGCAGTCGACCCTCTGAGCGGCGCCGTCACCCGCCTTCCTCGGCGGTGAAGCGCTCCGCGACCCGGGGCGCCAGGAAGTCGAGGAAGGCGCGCACGTGCGCCGGCATGGCGGTGCGGCGCAGGTACACCGCGGAGACGTGGCGCGGCACCGGCCGCAGGGGCGCCAGCACCCGCACCAGCGCGCCGGACGCCAGGTCGGGGGCGACGAGGTACTCCGGCAGCTCCGCCACGCCGAGCCCCCGCAGCGCCGCCCCATGAATCGCGGGCACGCTGTTGGTGCGGAAGCGGCTCTTCGACAGCCGCACCTCCTGCGTCCGCCCCGCGTGGTGCAGCTCCAGGGGCCGCGCCGCCGGCCCTCGCATGGGCACCAGCACCTCGTGCGCGCCCAGGTCCCGGGCGCGGCGGGGCACGCCCTGTTCGCGCAGGTATGCGGGGCTGGCGCACAGCACATAGGACTGCACCCCGAGCCTGCGCATCACCAGCGCGCTCGACTCCAGCCGGGGCGCGATGCGCAGCGCCACGTCCACGCCGCCCTGCACCAGGTCCACCAGCGCGTCCTCCAGCACCAGCTCCACGCCCACCGACGGGTAGGCCCCCAGGAAGTCGTCCACCAGGGGCACCATGACGTGCTGGCCGAAGAGCAGCGGCGCGGACACGCGCAGCACGCCCCGGGGGACGCCCTGCTCCGCGAGGTCCCGCTCCGCCTCGTCGAGCGCCTCCAGGATGCCGCGCGCGTGCGTCAGGTAGCGCTCCCCGGCCGCGGTGAGCTGGAGCCGCCGCGTCGTGCGCTGCATCAGCTCCGTGCCCAACCGCGCCTCCAGCGCGCCCAGCTCCCGGCTCACCACGGACGGCGCGCGACGCAACACCCGCGCCGCGGCCGCGAGGCTGCCCGCGCGCGCCACCTCCACGAAGGTCCTCAGCGACTCGAAGCGGTCCCGTCCCGCCATGATTCGTGCTCCTCCAGCACGAATGTCGTGCATCCAGCGCGCCTGTTCAAGGCGCCCTCCCCGGCGCATTCAGGAATCCGTGAAGGCGCGCTCCCCGCGCCGGACCTGCGCTCGCCGTGGCGAGCAGGGAGGAAGACATGCAGACCCCATCCAAGCCCGTCGAGGAGGGCTCGACCGCCCGCGTGGCCCCGCTCGAGGACCGGCAGCTCGCGCACGGCGTGCTGCGCCTCGTGGTGGGCCTCAACATCCTGGTGCACGGCCTGGTGCGCGTGGGCGCGCCCGGCGCCTTCGCGGACGGCATCGTCCAGGGCTTCGCGAGCACGCCCCTGCCCGAGTGGAGCGTGCGCCCCTTCGCCCTCGTGCTCCCCTTCGCCGAGCTGGCCGTGGGGCTGCTCATCCTGCTCGGCCTGAAGCTGCGGCTGGCGCTGGTGGCGGGCGGGGTCCTCATCGCGATGCTCACCTTCGGCGAGTCGCTGCGGCAGCAGTGGAACACCGTGGGCCTCCAGCTCATCTACGCGCTCGCCTACTCCGCCCTGCTCGCTCGCGCGTCCGACGCGCGGTTCACCGTCGACGGCCTGCTCGCCGGCCGCCGCGCCCGCTGAAGTCCCCGTCCCCACCCGAGGAGCCCCGTCCTTCGTCGTGGTGCCCTACACGCCGGGGCTCGACGACATCGTCTTCTACGAGTACGAGGAGCGCCACGACGGCGCGGACCCGTTCGCCCGGGAGCTGCGCCTGGAGTTCGACGCCCTCGACGCGGAGGCCGCCACGCGACGGCGCATGATGTCCATCAGCGTGCACGACCGCATCGCCGGACGCCCCGGCCGCGCGCGGGTGCTGGAGGAGTTCATCACCTACGCGAAGAAGCAGCCGGGCGTGTGGTTCGCGCGAAAGGACGCGCTCGCCCGTTGGGCGCTGGAGGGCCCCCTCCCCCCCGTCACCACCTCCCTGACCAAAGGAGGACTGCGCCCACACGCGAGGGCCGTTAAGGTGGCCGCGTGAGCCCCGCCCCCCACTTCGCCCCCAGCCACGAGCCCCCCGACCGTCCCCGCGACGGCGCCCTCCTCTTCCTCGCGCGCGGCCTGGAGCTGCTCGTGCTGGAGCGTGACGGCGCCATCACGCTGCCCACCGGCGCGGCCTTCCCGGAGCTCGCCGCCCAGGCCCACTACCTGGGCGCGCTGGAGGGAACGGACTGCTACGTCGCCCCCCTTCCGCCCGAGGGCTTCGTCCCACCCGAGGGCGGGAAGCTGGTGGCCGCGCGCACCCTCTACAACCGGCTGGACGAGACGCGCTTCGCCATCGCCGGACGCGCGCTCGCCATCGCCGAGTGGGACGTCACCCACCGCTTCTGCGGCCGCTGCGGCCAGCCCACGCAGCGGGTCCCCGGCGAGCGCGCCCGCCGCTGCCCCGTGGACCACACGCCGTTCTACCCGCGCATCTCCCCGGCGATGATCGTCCTCGTCACGCGCGGCGACACGATGCTGCTGGCGCGCAACGCCACCCTCCCCATGCCCATGTTCAGCACCCTCGCCGGCTTCGTCGACGCCGGGGAGTCCCTGGAGGAGTGCGTCACCCGCGAGGTGAAGGAGGAGGTCGCCGTCGACGTGAAGAACATCCGCTACTTCGGCTCGCAGCCCTGGCCCTTCGGGCGGTCGCTCATGGTGGGCTTCACCGCCGAGTACGCGGGCGGCGACATCCGCGTGGACGGGAAGGAGATCGTCGAGGCCAACTGGTTCCACCCGGACACCCTGCCGCCCATCCCACCCCGGCTGAGCATCGCCCGGCACCTCATCGACGCGTTCGTCGAGCGGGTGAAGGGCAGCCCGCACAGGGGCTGAACGAAGCCCCTCGCCGCACCGCGGCGCGACCTGCGCTATGGTGCGGGGCGTCGAACTCGTTCAGCAGGAGGGTGCCGGATGAACCGCTTCTCGCTCCGCGACCGTACCGACCGCCTCGACGCACAGACGCAGCACGAGGAGATTGTCCGCATCCTCGCCACCCAGGAGTTCCCCTGGGACATCAATCAAGCGCTCAGCTTCGCCCTGTTCCGCACCTACGCGGTGCCGAGCATCGGCGTGCTCCTGCACGAGACAGGTGAGTTCGCCGCGCGCACCCAGAAGCGCTACGACGACACCGTGCTCATCCTCGACACCATCCTCGAGCACGGCATCACCAGCCAACCCGGGCGGGCCGCCTTCCGGCGCATGAACCAGATGCACGGCGCCTACGACATCTCCAACGACGACATGCGCTACGTGCTCGCCACCTTCGTGGTGACGCCCGTGCGGTGGCTCGCGCAGTACGGCTGGCGCGCCCTCACGCCGCACGAGGTGGAGGCCTGGACGAACTACTACCGGGACGTGGGCCGCCACATGGGCATCCGCGACATCCTGGAGACGTACGAGGCGTTCACCACGTTCATGGACGACTACGAGGCGCGCCACTTCGCCTATGACGAACGCGCGCGGGCGGTGGCGGACGCCACGCTGGAGCTGCTCACCACCTTCACCCCCACGAACCGCGCGCCCAAGCGGCTGGTGAGGTTGTTCGCGCGCACGCTGATGGAGGACCCGCTCCTCGACGCGTTCCGCTACGAGCGCCCCTCCTCCCTCAGCCGGACCGTGTTCCGCTCCGCGCTCAAGCTGCGCGGCCAGTTCGTGCGCTACTTCCTGTCCCCGCGCGACGCGCCGCTCTACGGCCGCAACCTGCCCAACGTCCGCTCCTACCCCCAGGGCTACGACGTGGAGAAGCTGGGCACCTTCCCCAAGACCTGCCCCGTCCACCATCACCGCGCGTCCACGTCCGAGGACGCCCCCCGACCCGCGCCGCCGCCCCCCACCGGGACGTGAGCCGGAGGCCAGCCGGGCGACCAGGGACTGGGTCGCCCGGTGCCCCAGGCGCGCTCCCTGCTTGACCTCGCCGGTCCGACTGGGGTTGAAGCGGCGGTCCCCCTGTCGCACGAAGAAGCCATGCCCGCAGCGCGTCCCCACATCGAGCCCCGCCGAATCCCCGCCGCCGACTCCGTGGTGGTGAAGGAAATCTACCTCTCCCTCCAGGGCGAGTCCTCGCACGCGGGCCTGCTGTGTGGCTTCGTGCGCCTCACCGGCTGCCACCTGCGCTGCACGTACTGCGACAGCGAGTTCGCCTTCCACGGCGGCACGCGCATGAAGAACGCGGACGTCGTGGCCCAGGTGCTGGCCCAGCGCACGCCCCGCGTCGAAATCACCGGCGGCGAGCCGCTGCTCCAGCCCGGCGTCTATCCGCTCATGGAGGCGCTGCTCGCGCAGGGGCTCACCGTGCTGCTGGAGACCAGCGGCGCCATCGACGTGCGCCTGGTGCCGCCGGCCGTCCACAAAATCGTGGACATGAAGACGCCCTCGTCGGGCGAGTGCGACCGCAACGACTTCCGCAACTTCGAGTCCATGAACGCGCGCGACGAGATGAAGTTCGTCATCGGCTCGCGCGAGGACTACGACTGGGCGCGCGCGCTCATCACCGAGCACCGGCTGGCGGAGAAGCCCTTCGCGCTGCTGTTCTCCACCATCTTCGACAAGCTCCACCCCCGCGAGCTGGCGGAGTGGACCGTCGAGGACCGGCTGCCCGTGCGCTTCCAGCTCCAGATGCACAAGTACCTCTGGGACCCCAACGCCCGGGGCGTGTGAGCGCCGCCGCTCAGACCAGGGCGAGGCCCACGAACACCCCCCAGAGGATGACCGAGCAGGCCAGGACGCCCAGGTTGAGCCAGCCCATGGACAACGCCTCCTTCGCCAGGTCGAGCCCCGCGCGCGAGCGCTCCCCCTCCCGGATGCGCCGCAGCTCCCGCCGGGCCAGCAGCAGGCACGTCCCGCCCAGCACCAGCGGGACGACGGGCACCAGGAGGGAGCAGGGGATGGCCATCATCCCCAGCATCCCCAGCTTGCGCGCCACCGCGATGCCCCAGGACGGCGGCTCGTCCCGCGTCAGGACGGCCACGCACGCGCCGCAGTAGGGCGCCTCCTCCAGCAGCTCCACGCAATCCCCGCACAGGAAGCCCCCGCACCGCGCGCAGGTCGCCACCGCGACGACGTCCGGGTGTCCGGAGCAACGGGCCGCCATGCTCTCCAGCGCTCGCGTCACCCAAGCCCCCCGCGCGCGTGGCGCGCTCGTGCGGGGCAGCCCCCGCGGCTCGCGTCAGAAGACCGGCGGCGGCCGGGCCGTCAACACCGCCAGCCCATGCGCGCCCAGGCCGAGGAATACCGCGGTCAACACGGTGCACGCCATGAAGCCGGCGACGATGAGGCCCTTGCGACGGTGCTCGAACTGGCTGAAGGCGTAGAAGAAGACGTAGCAGGGGATGAGCAGCACCATCACCCCCGTGCCCACGCTCCGGCGGAAGGCATGGAGCACGAGGAGGGCGGCGCACACCAGCGCGACGAGGCCAGACAGGATGGCGAGCGGGAGCAGCGGCACGCCCCCCCCTTAGCACGATCCACGCTTGGCCAGGGCCCCGTGCGCATATTAAGCACGGCCCGACGTCCCCCAGCCGAGGAGACCCGCATGAACACCGCCAAGACGCTGCTGAACTTCGTGCTCGTGGGGACCCTGCTGGGGGCGGTCGTCGCCTCGCTGGTGGGGCCTCACGCCATCGGCTGGTACAACGAGACGCCGCTGGCCACGCAGACCATG
This sequence comes from Myxococcus dinghuensis, assembly GCF_024198235.1. Classification (GTDB taxonomy): domain Bacteria; phylum Myxococcota; class Myxococcia; order Myxococcales; family Myxococcaceae; genus Myxococcus; species Myxococcus dinghuensis. The sequence goes on from NZ_JAKCFB010000003.1 coordinate 109,554, forward strand.
TGCAACCTGCCGCAGGTCGTGCGCAACGTCACCTCGCAGCTGCTCACCTGGCAGGTGATTGGCGCGGGCATCGGGGCCGCCGCCTTCCTGGCGCTGGGCGTCGTGTTCACCCTGCGCATGAAGAAGAAGGCCCAGGCCCGGCCGCCCGCCCCGCCGTCCGGCGCCACGCAGACGCCGGCCTGAGCGCGCCCGGCTCAGGGCACGTGGACGTAGACCGAGGGCGCGCTGCCGAGCACCCCGCCGCCCTCGTTGTCCATCACGTTCACCTGGAGCAGGAACGTCGTCGGCCGGTCGACCTGGGGCGCCGTCCAGGTGGGCGCGCGTGTGCGCGAATCGCTGAAGTGGCCCGCCGGCTCCGCGGGGAGCTGGCTCCAATGGAACTCCAGCTCGTCGCCGTCCGGGTCCTGGACCTCCAGCACGAGCTGGACGACGTCCCCCGGCTGCACCGTCTGCGAGCTGGTCCGAGGTCCCGCCTTGACCTCGGGAGGATGATTGACCACCGCGCCGCACGCCGGACCCAGGATGGAGATGACCAGTGCGGCGAAGACTCCCGGACGCGACCGAAGCATGGACTGCCCCCTGCGAAGGATGGTTCCACGCTAACGTCTCGTCCTCGGTCCAGGTATCGGGCGCCCCCTGCATTCACGGTCCGATTCCACGATGGAAGTCAGTTCGCGACGCGAAGGGTTTTCCACCAACGGTCATCCCCGCGCGCCGGTATGACGTGGGAACGTCAACGTCGACCGCGGCGTCGGGTGCCGGGTTCCAGGGCGGCGACGAGCAGCAGCTTGTCGGCGCGGGTCAGCCGCTTGATGGCGGCCTCCCGGCGCAGCGCGGCGCTCCGGTCCTCCGCCGCCTCGCTCCAGACGAGGGTGACGGGCAGTCGCGCCCGGGTGTAGGCGGCGCCGCGACCCCGACCATGGGTGGCGACCCGGCGCTCCAGGTCGTTGGTGGCTCCGGTGTACAGCGAGCCATCACGACAGCGCAGCATGTAGACGGTCCAACGGGCAGGGGCATCCGACACGGCCCGCGCACTGTACCGCCCGCCCCCGGGCCGCGCCTCACCTCGCGGAGTGCCGCCCCCGCCCCCGCAGGCACAGGGGCGACAGCCGCGAGCCCAGCCGCCGCCTCGCGCCCGCCGGCCCCACCCGCGCCATCACCGCCGACACCGGCGCCAGCGGATCCACCCCCCACGCCGCCAGGATGTGCTGCTCGCTGATCAACCCCAGCAACCCGCCCTGCTCACCCACCACCCCCACCAACCCCACCTGGTGTCGCTCCATGACCCTCAAGGCCCGCAAGAGGGTATCTGTGGGAAAAACGGTGGCAATGAAGGATGACCAAGCCTCCTCGAGTGCCCTGTCCTGCCGCATTCAGTGTCCTCCTGACCGATAGGCCCACACATCCCTGCAACCGCCCTGCCGCCAGGGGTGCATGGCGAGCATTGAACGAGGCAACCCCGATGGGACCGGCTTAGGATGGGGAGGTGACACGCAGACCGGTGGCGCGGCTGGGGCGGATGGCGGACCTCTTCTCGCGGACGATGGCGCGGGGCCGGGAGGGCCTGCTGACGCTGACATTCCGCCCCGACGAGCTGTATCGGGTCCCGACGGACGACGGCGCGGCCATCGCCCTGGGCCGCTACCACGCCCGGGGCGAGCGGCGGCACGCCGAGCCGGTCATCCTGTGCCACGGCCTGGGGGCCAACCGCTTCCACCTGGACTTCGACGAGCACTACAGCCTGGCCCGCTACCTGGCCCGTGCGGGCTTCGAGACGTGGGTGATGGAGCTGCGGGGCCGCGGCCTGTCGGGCGAGTGCTCGGACTTCACCTTCGACGAACAGGCGGAGCACGACGTGCGCACCGCGTTGCGCACCGTGACGTCCACCGGGGCCAAGGAGGTGTTCTGGGTGGGACACTCCAAGGGCGGGCTCATGCTGTACGCCCACCTGGCGAAGAACCCCCAGGCCCCCGTGCGGGCGGCCGCCATCCTGGGCAGCCCCTTCACCTTCGCCGTGCAGCCGGGGCTGCGCACGTTCATCCAGAAGATGGAGCCGCTCCTGCGGCTCAAGGTCATCCCCACCGGCCGCGTCACCAGCATCGCCCTGTTGGGCGCGCCGCCGGGCCCGCTGAGCCGGTACATGATGCTGGCGGAGAACATGGAGACGGACGTGGTGCGGCGCGCGCTGGCCAACGTCCCCGCCAACATCTCCGGCGGCGTGGCGCGGCAGTTCGCGCGGTGGATCTCCACCAACCGCTTCACCTCGTATGACGGGGGCATCGACTACCGCGAGGCCCTGGCGGGCGTGAAGACGCCCATGCTCCTGCTCGCGGGCAGCAAGGACCTGCTGGCCCCTCCCATGGCGGTGGCGCGGGCGAAGGAGCACCTGGGCGGCCCGGTGAAGTTCCTCGTCGCCGGGCGGGGGCATGGCTTCGGGGCCGACTACGGCCACGCGGACCTGGTCCTGGGCCGCCGGGCACCGGACGAAATCTTCCCCCTGGTGGAGGCGTTCCTGTCCGCGCACGCGACCCGGCCGTGAGCCGGCGTACAGGGGACGGGCGGCCCGGGTTGTCCGACCTCCCCCGCCGTGCTACCCGGAGGCCCCCTGTCCCCATGAGCCTGAGTCCCCGCCTCGTCACCCTCGCCCTGCTGGCGCCCGCCGCGTGCGGCCGCGCCCCGGCGGACGTCGCCCCCGGCCAGGTGGTGATGGACCTGCGCCACACGCGCGGCGAGGGCGGGCAGGCGGTGGCGCGCTGGGCCGGTGACTCGCTCACGGCCCAGGAGCTGGGCGGGCGCTTCCTGGAGATGAGCCCCGCGCTGCGCGAGCGCTACGTCGCCGCCGCCCCGCGCCGCGAGTACGTGGAGTCGCTGGCCCGCTTCGACCTGCTGGTGCGCGACGCGCTCGCCCAGGGCTACCAGGACGACCCGGACGTCATCGAGGCCACGCGCCGCGCGCTGGTGGCCCGGGTGATGCGCGCCCGGCTGGAGCAGGCCCCCGTCCGCGTCACCGAGGACGAGCTCGCCCGGGCCTACACCGCGCGCCGCGACGACTTCGTCCGCCCGGAGACGGTGCGCCTGTCGCACGTCTTCCTCGCCGCGCCCCGGGGCGACGCCGCCCGCGAGGCCGAGGCCCGCTCCCAGGCGGAGACGCTGCTGGCGCGGGCACACGCGCTCCCCCCCATGGACTTCGAGGGCTTCGGGAAGCTGGCGCGCGAGCACAGCCAGGAGCCTCGCACCGCGCCCCTGGATGGCGACCTGCGCTTCCTGTCCGACGACGCGCTCGCCCGCGACCACGGCCCGGAGGTGGCCGCGGCGGCGCGCGCGCTGACCGGGGAGGGCGCGCTCAGCGGCGTGGTGCGCACCGCCGCGGGCTTCCACGTGCTGAAGCTGCGCGCGCGGAGGCCCGCCCTGGACCTCTCGCTGGCCGACGTGCGCGAGGAGCTGCGCGTGCGGCTGGAGGGCGAGAAGCGCTCGCGCGCGTGGGCGGAGTACCTGGCGCGCGTGGAGAAGCAGGGGTCCCTCGCCGTGGACGCGGACGCGCTGGCCCGGGTGCCGGTGGACGTCCAGGCGCCCATGCGTCCCCCCTCGGGCCCGCTCCCGGGCATGGTGCCCGCGCCATGAGGGCCCGCTTGCCTGCCCGGGCCCCCGTCCACAGCTTCGGGAGTCGCCCCCACCCTTCCCCCAGGACCTCGCGCATGCGCCTTCCTCCCACCCGCGCCCCCTTCCTGTCCCTGCTCTGCGCCCTGGCGGCGCTGGGCTCCGCCTGCAACACGCCGCCCAAGACGCAGGTGGACGCCAACGTGGTGGCCTCGGTGAACGGCGAGGCGCTCTCCCGCGCGGAGTTCGAGCAGGAGCTGGGCCGCGAGCTGGCCTCCACGGAGGCCTCGCAGCGCACGCCGGAGGAGATCGAGCCCTTCAAGCGCACGCTGCTGGACACGTCCATCCACCGGATGCTGCTCCTGCAGGCGGCGCGGAAGAACAACATCACCGTCACCCCGGAGGAGGTCGACCGGGGGGTGCTGCGGCTGTCGGGCGACTACCCGGCCGGCAACTTCAACGAGGTGCTCGCCCAGGGCCAGTTGTCCATGGCGGAGCTGCGCGCGCGGGAGACCAACCGGCTCATCATCGAGAAGCTCTTCGCCAACCACGTCTACTCGCGCGTGGCGGTGACGGAGGAGGAGCTGCGCGCCTACTACACCGTCCACGAGGCGGAGCTGAACGAGCCCGAGCAGGTGCACGCGGCGCAAATCGTGGTGAAGGGCCTGGACGAGGCGCGGCGGCTGCAGGCGCAGCTCAAGACGGGGAAGAAGTTCTCGGACCTGGCGCGCAGGTACTCGCTGAGCGCGGACGCCAAGGTGGGGGGCGACCTGGGCTTCTTCCCCCGAGGACAGATGCCGCCGGCCTTCGACGAGGTGGTATTCAAGCTCGGGGTCGGGCAGGTTTCGGACGTGGTGTCCACGGAGTACGGCTACCACCTCTTCAAGGTGTTGGAGCGCAAGGCCGCGCGGAAGCGGGACCTGGGCGAGGCCCGGCAGTGGGTGGAGGCCAAGCTCCTGGAGCAGAAGCGGACGGAGGCCCAGGAGGCCTTCGAGAAGGAGCTGCGGGACAAGGCGCAGGTCCAGGTGAACGAGCCCACCCTGCAGGCCATCCGCGGACAGCCCGCGGCGCCCGCGCAGGCGGCGAAGCAGTGACGGAATCGAGGGCCCGGCTTCGGGTTGGACGGGCCCGGTGTGGTGCGGAAGGATGCACGGAATGAAGAAGCTGGTGGCATTCGTCGCTTCGGCGGCGCTCCTGGCGGGCGCCTCGACGGCGCACGCGGAGCTGGTGGACAAGGTGGCCGCGGTGGTGAACCGCGACATCATCGCGATGTCGGAGGTGCAGCAGCGCGCCGCGCCGGAGCTGTCGCGCATCAACGACCCGGACCCGCGCAAGCGCGCCGAGCAGCGCACCCTGCTGCTGAAGACGGCCCTGGACACCCTCATCGGCGAGAAGCTGATGGAGTCCGAAATCACGGAGATGGGCATCACCGCCACCGAGGGTGAGGTGGACGAGCTGGTGGCCGACGTGCGCCGGCAGAACAACATCACCGACGACGCGCAGTTCGAGCAGGTCCTGGTCAGCGAGGGCCTGACGATGAAGTCGTACCGGGACATGCTGCGCAAGCGCATCCTCCGGGACCGCCTGCTGCGCATGAAGGTGGGCCCCAAGGTGAAGATCACCGAGGAGGACCTGAAGGCCGCCTACAACCAGTACGCGCGCGTGGAGAGCGAGGACTCGGAGGTCCACGCCCGCCACATCCTGGTGCAGGTGGACCCGAAGGCCACGCCGGAGCAGGTGGAGGCCGCGCGCAAGAAGGCCGAGGGCATCGCCCAGGAGGCCCGGCGCCCGGGCATGGACTTCTCCGCCCTGGCCCGCGCCCGCAGCGAGGGCCCCAGCGCGTCCGACGGTGGTGACCTGGGCTGGTTCAAGCGCGGCGTCATGGTGGCCGCGTTCGAGAAGGTCGCCTTCGCCCTCAAGGAGGGGGACGTGAGCGAGCCGGTGCGCACCAACTTCGGCTGGCACGTGCTGAAGGTGGAGGAGAAGCGCTCGGTGGCCGCCGAGACCTACGAGGAGATGCGCCCGAAGCTGGAGTCGAAGCTGCTCTCGGAGAAGACGGACAAGTTCCTCGAGCAGTACGTGCAGGAGCTGCGGCAGAAGGCCAACGTCGACGTGAAGATGTAGCCGTCCGGCCTGGACGGGGGGATGCTCCGGCGCCGTGAGCCTCCCCCTCGTCGGTATCTCCCTCGGAGATGTGTCGGGCATCGGGCCGGAAGTGACGGCCGCCGCCCTGGCCCTCCCCTCCGTGCGTCGCGCGCTCGTCCCCGTCGTCTTCGGGGACGGCCCCACGCTGGAGCGCTTCCCCGTCTTCCGTCGCTACGCCCGCGTGGAGCCCGGCGCGCTGACGCGCGTGGAGGGGCCCACCCGGGTCGAGGTGTCCCGGCTCGCGGAGAAGGACCGCGTCCCGGGTCGCCCCTCGCGCGCGGGCGGCAGGGCGCAGTACGCGTACGTGACGGCCGCCATCGACGCCATGCGCGCGGGCCACGTGGACGCGCTGTGCACCGCCCCCGTGTCGAAGGAGCAGATCTCCCGCGCGGGCATCCCCTTCATGGGCCACACGGAGGTGCTCGCGGACGCCTTCGGGGTGGAGGTGATGATGATGATGGACGGGCCCCGCGTGCGCATCGCGCTGGCGACCAACCACGTCCCGCTCGCCGCGCTGCCGAAGCTGCTCACGGTGGAGGGGCTCACCGCGCAGCTCAAGCTCCTGTCGCGCAGCCTCGCGCCCGTGGTGGGACGCAGGCCGCGCATCGCCGTGCTGGGGCTCAACCCCCACGCCGGCGAGGGGGGCCTCCTGGGCCGCGAGGAGGTGGAGGTGATTGGCCCCGCCATCCGCAAGGCGCGCGCGGCGAAGGTGGATGCGCGCGGGCCCCTCCCCTCGGACGGGCTCTTCGCCCGGCCGGACGAGGTGGGCAAGGCGTACGACGCGGTGCTGGCCATGTACCACGACCAGGGCCTCATCCCGGCGAAGGCGCTCGACTTCGAGCGCACCGTCAACGTGACGCTGGGGCTGCCGGTGCCGCGCACGTCGCCCGACCACGGCACCGCGTACGCCATCGCCGGTCAGGGGAAGGCGAGCTGCGTGCCCATGGTGGAGGCCCTGCTCAAGGCCGCCCGGCTCGCGCGGCCTCCCGCCCGAGCAGCTCGGCGAGGTCCTCGCCGTCCTTCGCCGCGTCGATGAGCTCCGCGTGGGCCCCCCTGCCGCCGGGTGGAATCACCAGCACCGTGACGAGGCCCCGGGGACACTCACCGAGACACCCCGAGGAGAGCACGCGGGTGGTGATGGCGAGCCCCCGCTTGTGCAGGGCCTCGCGGATGCGCCGGGGCAGGTCCACGCCGCCCAGGCTCGGGTCCAGGCGCACGCGGCAGTTGTGACAGACGTGCACCTCGGTGGGTTCGGAGCCCGCTTCGGGCTCGGGTGGGAGGGGGGCGCGCATCGTCGGCGGACAGCATAGGGCCAGCGTCGGCCCGGCTAGAAGACGAACGGGAAGCGGATGGGCTCGCTCATCCGGACGTGGTGCTCGGGGAACTTCCAGCCGCGCACCACCCCCTCGATACAACCCGCGAGCGGCGTGGAGCGCAGCGACGCCGTGTCCATGGCGACGTCCGTCGTCTCGCCGCTCGGGAGCACGGACCAGCGCACGGTGAAGCGCCCGCCCTCTTCCCCCTTCGTGTCCTGGGCGTGCCGACGGATGCACGCGGTGATGGCGGGCTGGTGGGCCACGACGACCTGCCGCACGTCGTCCGGCGTCAGCGACGCCTTTCCGTCGAGCGCCGGGGGCACGTAGACGGTCCGCGTGGGCGCGGCCTCCTCCGCGCGCGCGGCGTCCGCCTCCTCCGTGAAGCCCAGCTCACGCGCGAACTCCTCGTCCGGCCCCGTCTCGACGGCGGCCTCCACGGCCTCGGTCGCGACGCTCGCGGTGTCGTCATCCGAGGCCTCGCCGCTGTCGAAGGACAGCTCCTGCACCGCCGGCGGCGCGGCGGGGGTCGCCGCCGGTGGCGCGGCGGAGGGCTCGGAGACGTCTCGCGCGCGACGTGGGGCGTTCTTCACGGCCAGGGTGTCACGGCGCGCCATCAGCTCCGCGCCAGGTGTCCCCGAGACCGCGCGCGGCAACTGGGTGCCCCCCGTCGCCGTCCCGCCCGCGTGAAGGCCGTTCGCGGCGCCGCGCACCTCCGCGCCCGGGACACTGACGCCTCCCGCGAGGGGGAGCAGCGAGCCTCGAGAGACCGCCAGCGACGGTGGAGTCGACGCGCCAGGCGGAGACGACAGCCCCGTCCCGACGTGCGCCGGCTGCGCCTGCGACGGCGGCGCACCGGGCGTCGACGCGAGGCCTGCCCCCGACGACATCGCCTGCGTCGATGCACCGGGAGAGGGGACCACTCCTCGCGGTGACGCGGGTTCCCCACCCGGCGACGTCACCTGTCCCGAGGACGTGCCGTTCACCGGCGCGAGCTCCTGCCCCAACCCCGCGGTGGGGCCCACCGGAGACCGCGCCTCTCCTCCGCCTCCTGGCACGCCGTGCAGGTCCGCACCGGAGAAGCCCGTGCGCGCCACCGGTCCGCCGTACTTCAGGATGCGCAGGCTCAGGACACCGAGAATCACCGCCGCGACCACCCCCACCGCCGCGACGCCCAGCAGCATCCCGGACATGAGGTCGAACCGCCGCTGGGGACGCGCCCGCGACACCTCGGGCGCCAGGGGCATCGGAGGCCCCATGCGAAGCCCCCACGGCTGCTGCTGGAGATTGAGCCCGGGCCGAGCGTCGGCCCCGTGGTCGAAAGCGCCGGCCGCGTCTCCACGCGACTCCCGCTCCGACGCCACGTCATCGACCGGATGAGCCCACGGCGCGCGCACGGGCATGGCGATGCGCAAACGCGGGTTCGCGCGCATCCACGCGGGGAGCACCACGGGGGACGTTGCGTCCGGAGGCTCCATCCCCCCGGGCGCGGGGAGCCCGCCCAGCCACCGCGTCTCCTCCTCCGCCAGCTCGAGCAACGCGCGCATCCCGGCGCTCGGCTCGCGCGAGGAGTCATCCCCGTCCGGGGTGACGTCCTCCTCCCGGGGCTCGATGCGCAGCTCGCGGTCCAGGTACGCGTCGAGGTCCTCGTCGAGCGCCTCCGTCACGCTCATCGGCTCGTCGAGCCCCAGCGGCTCGGCGTCCGCGTGCGCGTGCGTCGCCCCAGGAGTCCCCACGCCCCGCGTACGGAAACGCCCCTCGTCCCCCGACAGCAGCTCGCCCATACACCCTCCCGCGACCGCGCGGCCCGTTCCGCGTCAGGGTCCGCAACGTAGGGATGGGTTGGGTTCACGCCACCGGGAGTGTCCTCCAGCGGACGCGCGGCCCTCCCACGAGGCCCGTCCTGTCCGCTGCCACACCGGTCACATGCTTGCCCACGCCGAGCCACGCATGCGCACCGACACGCGCTCCCCCGACGCCCAGCGACGAATTCCTGGCCCGGACCGGAGGGACCATGTTCAAACGGGGACCGTGCGCCTCCACCTCGTCCTGCTGCCGGGCCTCGTCGCGCTGCTGTCCGCGTGCGCCAGCGGCCACGGTGCCTCGCGGAGCCCGTCCACCATGCCCACCCACGACACCGAAGAAGTCCGGGCGCTCCTCGCGCTCGAACACGCCGTCGTCCGTGCCATCCAGTCGCGCGACACGCACGCCCTCCAGGCGCTCGTCGCGGAGGACTTCGTCTTCCGGGGCCCCGACGGCACGGAGCTGGGCCGGGCGGACTTCCTCGCCGGCATCGCCGCCATCCCCGGCACGCTCCTCTCCGTCGAGACGGAGTCCCTGCGCGCCCACGTCTTCGGGGATACCGGCGTGCTGACGGGCATCCAGCGTGCCCGCGTGCGCCTGGACGACGGCACCGAGGCCGCGGATGCCGCGACGTTCACCGACGTGTGTCAGCGGCGCGAGGGGCGCTGGTGGCTCATCCTCGCGCACAGCCTGCCGACCCCACCCGGCGCCCCCACCGCGCCGTGAGCCCCGAGCAGCGGCTCAGGGACGACGCGGGCCCGACGCGGTCGACGACATCCCCAGCGGGCGCTGGGGCAACAGCTTGAAGAGGAACGCCAGCAGCGCCTCGAAGTGGTCACCCTTGCGGAACACCGCGTCCACCGGCATGTCGATGGCGCTGTCCGCCCCGGTGACGAACACCACCTTCGCCCCCGGCATGTGGTGACGCACCAGCGGAATCAGCCCCGTGCCGAAGCCGTCACCGAGGCTCTGGTCCAGCAGCACCGCGTCGATCGGCCGGGGGTGGTTGAGCCACTTCTCCGCTTCCGAATACGACCCCGCCGTCACCACCGCGAAGCCCGCCTCCTCCAACAGCGCCGCGAGGGTCATCCGGTTGGACGGGTCGTCCTCCACCAGCAGCAGGCATCGCCCGAAGGTCCAGCTCGTCTCCATCACTTGTTCCCCCGTGTCTCTTCCTGGCTCGCGGGCCGCGTCCTGGCCCCCGCCTCTGGACGGTGGAGGAAAAGCACCTCCACGTGCGTGCCCCCGGTGGGGCCCCCATCCAGTGCCACCTTCCCGCCGTTGCGCAGCACCAAGCGCTGCACGATGTTCAATCCCAGTCCCGCGTGGCCCGGACGTGTCGAATAGAAGGGCTCGAAGGCCCGCGAATAGGCCTCCGCCACCAGTCCCTCGCCCGTGTCCTCCACGCGGATCGCCACGCCGCCCTCCCCTTCTTCAATGTCCCACGTCCGCACCGTGAGCAGTCCGCCGCGCGGCATCGCCTCCACCGCGTTGTCCACCAGACAGCGCACCAGCAACGCCAGGTCTTCCAGGTCCAACGGCACTTTGCCGCTGTCGCGGAAGTCGCGCTCCACGCGGACGTTGTCGTCGAGGCGCGCCTCCCCGAGCGCGTGCTCGGCGGCGTCGCGAGGACGGCAGCAGGGCCGCTCGCTGCTCACCACGGGGGCGCGGCGCGACAGCACCTCCTCCGCGGCGGCGAGCTCCCGGTCGATGAGCTGGAAGAAGGCCTCCACCCGGGCGTCCGCGCCCCAGGCGTCCGTCTTCTGCATCTTGCGCATCAGGTAGAACGACGCGTTGCGGATGCTGGCGAGCTTGTTGCGCAGGTCATGCCGCAGGGTGGAGGCCACTACGTCCGCCACCGCGGCTCGTTCCCGCGCCTGGAGGTCTGCGCGTGAATCCATCCGTCAATTCCTCGCGCCCTGGGGTCCCGCCCCTTGCGCCCGCGGTTGTCCTCGCACGCGCGCAATGGCTTGCACCAGCTCACGCAAGGGCACGGGCTTGGTCATGCACACGACCGCGCCCTGGGCCGCCACCTGTCTCAGCAGCTCCGGTACCACATGGCCAGACATGGCGATGACGGCCACGGACAGGTCCGCCGCCTTCACCTTCGCCACCAGCTCCGGCCCGCTCATCTCCGGCATCACCAGGTCGAGCACGCACACGTCGAAGTCGCCGGAGCGCAGCACCGCCAGCGCCTCCTCGCCGTTGTAGACGGCGCGCGCGCGCAGCCCCACCGTGCTCAGCGCGCGCACCATGGCCCGCGCCACCGGCTCCGTGTCGTCCACCACCAGCACCTGCGGCGCCCGCGCCGCGCGCAGGATGGTGTCCAGCGCGTGCGTCACGTCGAAGGGCTTGGGCAGCACCGTGAAGGCGCCCTCCGCCAGCGCGTCCTCCACCAGCTCCTCGGCCGTGAAGGCCGTCATCAGCACCACGGGCATGTCCGGCCGCGCCTGCTTGATGCGGCGCAGCAGATCCACGCCGTGCAGGCCCGGCATGCGCATGTCGCTGAGCACCACGTCCACCGGCTGCTCACCCAGGAGGCGCAGCGCCTCCTCGCCGTTGGCGGCCTCCAGCACGGTGTGGCCCTCCAACTCCAGGTTCGCCGCGAGCGTGATGCGCAGCCCCTCCTCGTCGTCGACCAGCAAGATGCGAGCGGGGCCCAAAGACACGTCCTCCATCATGCGGCCTGCGCCGCCGCGGTTGCCGGAAGGTGGATGCGGAATTCACTACCCTGGCCGGCTTCGCTTCGCACAGAGATTGTGCCTCCGTGACGTTGCACCATGTTGGCCACAATGGCCAGCCCCAAGCCCGTGCCGCGCGTCTTGGTTGTGAACAGCGGCTCGAAAATCTTGGGCAGCACGTCCGGTGGGATGCCCGACCCGTCATCTATCACGCGAATCGCCCACGGCCCCGTTTCCGCGCCTTCCGCCAGCACTGAAACCTGTCCCGTGCGTCCCGGTGGCATCGCCTCGACGGCGTTCTGCACCAGGTTCACGAGGACCTGGCGGAACTGCTCCTTGTCGAGGTGGGGCACGGGCAGCGACTCGGGGACCTCGTTGAGGATGCGCACGCCCTCGCGGGTGGGCACGACGCCGATGGCCTCGTCCACCAGCGGGCGCAGCGGGCAGGGCTGCAGCGCCGGGGGCCGCTCGCGCGCGAAATCCAGCAGGTCGGAGATGATTTTCGCGCACGCCGACAGCTCGCGCTCCATGACGCCGAGGAACTGCGGGACCCGTGGGTCATCCGCGGCCCCGATGGCGTCCCGGCTCAAGCGTCGGGAGAGGTAGGCGTGGGCGTTGCGCACGGCGGCCAGCGGGTTGCGCAGCTCGTGGCCCACGCTCGCGGCCAGTTGCCCCACCGCCGCCAGCTTCTCCACGCGGATGAGGTGCTCCTGGAACCCGCTGAGCTCCCGCAGCGCGCGGTCCAGCTCCGCGGACTTGGCCTCCTCGCGCTCGCGCGCCAGCTCCAGCTCCGCGCGGCGCACCGCCACCTCGCGCATCTCCCGCCGCATGACGCGGCCGGCGTGCAGGAGCACCAGGTCCAGGAACCCCACCCAGACGGTGTGCTCCAGGAAGCGCCACGCCTCCGGGTCCGGGATGCCGTAGACGGACTCGGGCCACACCGCGCCGCGCACCACGTGGTCCAGCACCGTGGCGCCCGTGGCCGTCAGCAGCACCCAGGGGTCCCTGTAGAGGGACAGGAACGCCAGCGAGACGAAGATGTGGAAGTGCGTCTCGAGCCGTCCACCCGTGAGGTGGATGAGCAGGGCCGACCACAGCATCTGCGCCAGGGCCACGCCATGGCGGGTGGACACCGCCCCGGGGCGCCAGCGCGCCAGGGCGATGGGGAACACCGTGAGGGCCGCGCCCAGGAAGAGGGCGGTGTAGACGTGTGCGTGGAGGGCGCGCTCCTTGCCGTCCCAGCCGTAGGGCGCGAAGAAGAGCGCGACGAGGACACCGAACACCCACTGGGCCATCATCAACCCGGCGAAGAGGAGGTCCGTGCGGCGGCGCACCGTGTCCAGGTGCTCGCGGAAGAGCAGCACGGCGCGCTCCTTGAGCGCCACTGTCGAGCCGGGGGAGTCCTCCGAGGGCTTCATGGGGTGTTCTGGGCCCGGGCCTCGGGCGAATCCTCCAGCGCGCAACCGTAGACAGCGTTTTCCGACAGACCGCCCGTCCCGCCCGCCTCCTCCCGCAGCAGCGCCTCCACGGCGGACCTGCCCGGGTTGTCACCCCGATGTCCCCGCGCCAGGGTCATCCCACCCTGGAAGCGGAGCCGACCCGCGGCATCATAGAGCAAGGACTGGCCGGAGGTGACGGCGCCGAAGAGCCGGGCCCGTTCCCCCCCCACGTCCTCGAGCACGGTGACGCCGGGGATGGCGGTGGCCGAGCGCCACAGCGGGCTGCGCGTCCAGTCGCGGGGGGTGCCCGGGGGCGCGACGAAGAGCACCACGGCGTCCAGCCGGCCCCCGGCGTGCGCCATCAGCACCTCCAGCTCCCCCAGGCTGGCGCGGGTACAGGGGCAGTGGGGGTGCGCCAGCATCAACAGGAGGGGGCGGCCCTCCACCCGGGGCAGCCGGGCCGACGCCGGCCACGCCTCGGGCGCGCCCCGGGAGGCCCCCGGGGTGAGGGAATGCCGGGCCAGCAGCGCCATGCCACCCGTCACCACCACCAGCCACATCACGACTCCGACTGCCCACCCGCCCGCGCGTGCGGGGCCGGGATGCTTCATCGAGTGCTCCACTTCCGTTCCGCCAGCCCGGAGGACAACTGGCTCATCTCCCGCTTGAGGCGCGCGCCCTCCGCGGCGCGGCGGATCATCGCGACGAGGTCCGGAGGCTGGTAGGGCTTGAGGACCAGGTAGAAGAGACCCTGGGCATCCAGCCGGTCCCTCCAGTCCAGGTACTCACGGTAGCCGGTGATGAGCACACCCGCCAGATGCGGATGGTGCGCGAGCGCCTCCCGCAGGAGCTGGATGCCGGTGGGGCCGCCCGGCATGTGGAGGTCCGTGCAGAGCACGTCGAAGTGCTGGTGCGCCAGCCGCCTGCGCGCCTGCACGGCGTCATGCGCCGACTGGACGTCGAAGTCCTCGGAGAGCACAGCCGCGGTGGTGGCGAGCACGGACGCCTCGTCATCCACCAGCAGCACCTGGAGCCGCGGTGCATTCATGGCGGGAGCGCGGGCAGGATAACGCCCCCCGCCACGCTTCGGTCATGGATGCGACGGAGTGTTCTCCAATCACAGACATACCGGCACACGAGCGCTAGAGGGGCGGCACCTACACATCATGCGGGCTCGTGTCCCGCACGGGGAGACAGGCTCACGCCCGCCCGCCCGTCCGCGTGAAACACGGCGTCGTCGCGTCGACACTCACGCGTCCTCGAGGACCCGCAGCACCGCGGCGCCACGCACGCGGCCCTCGCGCAGCGCGGCCAGCGCCTCGTTCGCCTGGGCCAGGGGGAACACCTGCACCTCCGTGCGCACGGGCACCTGGGGCGCGAGCGCGAGGAAGTCCCGCGCGTCCGCGCGCGTGAGGTTCGCCACCGAACGCACCACGCGCTCCTCCCAGAGCAGGTCGTAGGAGAACGTGGGGATGTCGCTCATGTGGATGCCCCCGCACACCACCACGCCGCCCTTGTCCACGGCGCGCAGCGCGGCGGGCACCAGCGCGCCCACGGGGGCGAAGAGGATGGCCGCGTCCAACGGCTCCGGTGGCACCTCGTCCGAGCCGCCCGCCCACGTCGCGCCCAGCTCCCTCGCGAAGCGCTGCCCCGCCGCGTCTGCGGACCGCGTGAAGGCATACACGCGCCGCGCTTGATGACGAGCCACCTGGATGAGCACGTGCGCCGCGGCGCCAAAGCCATACAGCCCCAGCCGGGGCGCGTCGCCCGCCATGCGCAGACACCGGAAGCCGATGAGCCCCGCGCACATCAGCGGCGCCGCGTGCACGTCCGGGTAGCCCTCCGGCAGCGGGAAGCAGAAGCGGTGGTGCGCCAGCGTGTACTCCGCGTAGCCCCCATCCACCTGGTAGCCGGTGAAGCGGCCGAAGTCGCACAGGTTCTCGCGCCCGGAGACGCAGAAACGACAATAGCCGCAGCTCCACCCGAGCCACGGCACCCCCACCCGCGTCCCCACCTCGATGCCGCGCGCCTCCGGCCCCGCCTCCGCCACCGTCGCCACGATTTCATGGCCGGGGACCAGGGGCAGCTTGGGGCGCGTCAGCTCGCCGTCCACCACGTGCAGGTCCGTGCGACACACCGCGCACGCATGCACCCGCAGGAGCAGCTCCTCCGGGCCGGGCCTCGGGATGGGCCACGACTCCTCCCGCAGCGGCTGGCCCGGCTCGCGCAGGACCATGGCCCGCATGCTGCCTTCCATGGGCCCGCCCCCTTTCCCGCCCACGCCACCCGCGCGTGGGCGCTTCCTCACGACGAACATGGGGGGCGGCCCCGCCGTCGTCAAATCTGGATGCCCGCGAGCACGCCCGGCCAGGTGCGGATGATGGTGCGGCCGGAGGTCTCCTTCCACTCGGGCCCGATGCCCAGCTCCTTCCACGGGTCGCTGCCGTCCCACGTGACGAGCGTGTTGGCGCTGACGCCGCCGAACACCGCCAGCCGCCGCGCCAACTGCCAGCCCGCCATCACCCGGAGCTGCCCCAGGATGTGCTTCGAGTCCTCGTCCTCGTAGTCGAACAACCGGCGCGACGACAGGCTGGAGCCCATCACGTCGATGTCGAAGAAGAAGCGCCCGGCGGGGATGTGGCCTCCCAGGCCCGCGCCCACCGTGTAGTGGCGCCGCTCACCGTCGACGGGCGGCATGAAGCCCAGGGTGAACATCGTGTACAGGTGCTCGCCGCCCAGCTTGACGCCCACGTTCGTCAGCGCCACGTCGCTGCTCCACAACTGCAGGTTCGCCTGCCCGTTGCCGATGAGGCTCAACAGGCCCACCGCCTCGCCGTCCGTCCGCCCGGACACGTTGACCAGCCCCACCTGCGCGCCCTCCACGCTGCCCGCCACGTTGACCAGCCCCACCTGCGCGCCCTTCACCGCGCCGCCCACGTTGATGATGGAGATCTGCCCGCCGGACAGCGCCCCCGCGTAGCTGACGCCGGACGACATCTGCACGCCCGTCATCCGCGGCGCCACGTTGAGGCCCGCCGCCATCTGCAGGCCGTTCATCGTCCCGCTCGCGACGTTCACGCCCACCGCGAGCTGCGCGCCCACCATGTCCCCGCCCGCGATGTTCGCGCCCACGCCCAGCTGCGCCCCGTCCACCGCCCCCGTCGCCACGTTGCCGCCCACCGACAACTGCGCCCCGTCCACCTTCCCGCGCACGATGTTGGCGCCCACGGAGCCCTGCAGGCCGCCGAAGTCCGCCCTCGCCACGTTGGCGCCCACCGCGAGGTGCGTGCCCGTGGAGGGTCCGCCCACCACGTTGAGGCCCACCGCCAGGAGCGCGCCGCTCGCCTCCGCGCGGACCCAGTTGCCCCCGAGCGCGATGCCCAGCGCGTTCACCCGCTTGGCGTGGGTGGCGAGCAGGCCCAGCGACACGTCGTTGACCACGTTGCCCGTCGCGAACCCGGACGTGCTCAGCCCGGGCAGCACGGTGAGGCTGAAGGGCACGTGCACCTCGGCCGCCTCCTCCCGCACCTGGGCCCCCACCTTCGGCGCGTCCGCGGCCACCGCGCCCGCCGCCGTGGCCTCGATGAGGGGCGGAGGCGCCATCGCCCGCTCCAGCCCCGGCCCCTCCACCGCCACCTCCGCGCCCGCGTCCGACGACGGCGGCGTCACCGGTGCCTGCTCGGCCGCCTTCGCCTCCTCGGCGCCCGCCGAGAACGCCACCACCGCCGCCACGACCCCCGCACACACCGAGACCTTGCGCTTCATCGCCGCACCATCCTGAGCTGTTTCCGAGAAGGCCCCCGGGCCCGCGTCGCGGGCCTCGTGAGGCACCAGGGGCTGCCGAATCCTGGAGGACGTCGCCGCCCCCGTCCGCGCAACAGAACACCGGCCCCTCCGGGAACTGTCACCGGCCCGTGATTCGCCCCGCGCAGGCGCCATGCCGCCTCCGCGCGCTACGATGCGGGCATGTCCGGCTCCCCTCCTCCTCCGACGCGGCGGGACGTGCTCGCCGCGGGGCTCGGCGCCGCGCTGCTGCCCGGCGCGGCGAGGGCGCAGGCCGTGCGGACACCTCCTCCCACGACGAAGGTCCCCATGCTCACCCGCCCCATCCCCAAGTCGGGCGAGGCCCTGCCCGTCATCGGCCTCGGCACCTGGCAGACCTTCGACGTGGGCGCGGACCCCGCCGAGCGCGCCCCCTTGAAGGAGGTGCTGCGCCGCTTCCTCGACTCCGGCGCGCGCCTCGTCGACTCGTCGCCCATGTACGGCCGCGCCGAGCGCGTGGTGGGCGACGTGCTCGCCTCGCTGGGCGACGCACCCCGCCCCTTCCTCGCCTCCAAGGTGTGGACGACGGGCCGCGACGCGGGCCGCGCGCAGTTGGAGGCCAGCGTGCGCGACATGGGCCACGGGCGCATGGACCTGCTCCAGGTCCACAACCTCGTCGACTGGCGCACCCACCTGCCCGTGCTGCGGGAATGGAAGGCCGCCGGGCGCGTGCGGTACGTGGGCATCACCCACTACGCGCGCGGCGCCTTCGACGAGCTGGAGCGCCTCATGCGCGACGAGCCGCTCGACTTCGTCCAGCTTCCCTACTCGCTCGCCCTGCGCGACGCGGAGAAGCGGCTGTTGCCCGCCGCCGCGGCCCACGGCGTGGCGGTGCTCGTCATGCAGCCCTTCGCCACCGGCGACCTCTTCCAGCGCGTGCGCGGCAAGCCCCTGCCGGAGTGGGCCGCGGACTTCGACTGCGGGAGCTGGGCGCAGTTCTTCCTCAAGTTCGTGCTCGGCCACCCCGCGGTGAACTGCCCGCTGCCCGCCACGAGCAAGCCCGAGCACGTCGCGGACAACCTGCGCGCGGGGCTCGGGCGGCTGCCGGACGAGAAGACGCGGGCGCGCATGGCCCGCGTCCTCGCCCCCTGACGGCCTACAGCTCCGGGTCCGGCGTGTACTGGAGCTCGGCGGTGGGCGACAGCACCAGGCCCGTGCCCGGCTCGCCCGCGTCGTCGTCGCGCCCCACCTCCAGCACCTCCTCCTTCGCGTCCCACTGGCCCAGGTAGTACTCGCCCCCGGCGGCCATGCACGCGCGCCCCTCCGACACCACCGTCTCCACGACCTCCTGCTGGTCGCTGAGGGCGCGCAGCAGCGTCCACTCCTTGCCGTCCTCCTGGAAGCCCGACACCAGCTCCTTCAGCTCCGCGTCGCGCGGCACGCCGCCCTCCTGCGTCTGGCGCTCCCAGCGGCGCGGCTCCTTCGCGGGCTGGCGCTGCTTCCACGCCCGCGCCAGGTCCAGCAGCTTCTCCTCCGCCGCGTCCTGCTGACCGTGAAGCTCCTCGGGCAGCTCGATCTCCTCCAGCGCCAGCAGGGCCGTCTCGAGCTGCAACGCCTTGAGGCTCCACTCGTTCCACGCGGTCTTCAGCATCCGTCGTACTCGCTTTCGAACCCGGGGGCCCACGCTTCATCGCGCGCGAGCGCCCCGGCGCCACCGCTCACACCATGAAGAAGCGGGCCCCCGCCACCTACCACACCGCCCGCCCGCCCAGGCGCCATCCAGCCACCCCGCGCCTGCTCGCGCGTCCCCGGGCGCCCTACCTTCTGGTCACCAGGAGGTCTCACATGGCCAGCAAGCGGCAGCACCCCGGCACCCAGGACGCCGTCGAGCACCTCGAGGACCTCGTCCACGGCATCCGCGTCGCGATGATGACCACGGTCCAGGCGGACGGAAGCCTGCACAGCCGGCCCATGTGGACCCAGGAGCGCGACTTCGACGGCGAGCTCTGGTTCTTCACCCACGAGGACTCCCACAAGGTCGAGGCCGTGGAGCACGACCACCGGGTGAACCTGGCGTTCTCCGACCCCGCACGCGAGCGCTACGTCTCCATCAGCGGTCGCGCCCGCATGGTGCGCGACGCCCGCCGCATCCGCGAGCTGTGGCACCCCGCGCTCGAGGCCTGGTTCCCCCAGGGCCTGGGTGATCCGCGGCTGAGCCTGCTGTGCGTGCGCGTGGAGAAGGCCGAGTACTGGGACGTCCCCCGCAGCCGCATGGTCCAGGCCGCCGGCATGCTCAAGGCCGTCCTCTCCGGGAAGACCTACACCCCGGGCGACCACCAGACCCTCGAGCTGGACGGCGGCTCGTCTATATAAGGAGGCACGCCTGCCTCCTCGACTTCGGGTTGCGCCCGGGCGGGCTCGGCGCCATGACTGGCCCGCAACCCGTGCCACTTCCGCACCCCAGCCACCAGACGCCCCCAGGCTCGTTGCTCCCGGGTCACACCCACCCCACCCCACCCTTCCCGACGAAGGGAGGTCAGGTAGGTGTTACTTTTCTCACGACGTGGTGTTTCTCTGACAGGCGCGTTCGTGCCGCCTTGTACCTGCGACTGCGCTGATCCATCAGTGCAGCCGCTGGCGTGCTAACGAGCGGCGCCCCACATGACGTTGAAGTCACGAACGCTTTAGCGTATCAACCATCCGCATTCGAGATTTTCCGCATTCCCCCCACGGGATTTGACGACGGTGCGCAGCGGCGAATCCGAAGCGGACTCAAATTCGGGCGGCCAGGCCGCCTATCGAAGGAATCCACGATGGAGAACAAGAAGTCGGTCGCGAAGCCCGAAGGCAGGCTGGCGGTGCTGGTGCCGGGCCTGGGCGCGGTGTCCACAACGCTGATGGCGGGCGTGGAGCTGGCGCGTCAGGGCAAGGGGTCTCCCATCGGGTCCCTGACGCAGATGGGCACGGCGCGGCTCGGCAAGCGCACCGACGGCCGCACCGTGAAGCTCAACGAGCTGGTGCCGCTGGCGGACCTGAAGGACGTGGCGTTCGGCGCCTGGGACATCATCAGCGAGGACGCGTACCAGGTCGCGGTGCGCTCCGGCGTGCTGCACGACAAGCACCTCGAGCAGGTGAAGCCCTTCCTGCAGGGCATCAAGCCCAAGAAGGGCGTGCACGACCCCGAGTTCGTCCGCCGCATCGAGGCCAACCACGCCAAGGCCACCAAGACGCACCGCGAGAGCATCGAGGCGCTGCGCCAGGACATCCGCGACTTCAAGAAGGAGCTCAACGCCAAGCGCGCGGTGATGGTCGTGTGCAGCAGCGTGGAGACCTTCCGCCCGCTGCCGGAGGCGTTCAAGACCCTGGCCGCCTTCGAGAAGGCCCTGGACGAGAACAGCACGGACATCAACCCCACCGCGCTCTACGCCTACGCCGCCATCAAGGAGGGCGTGCCGTTCGCCAACGCCACCCCCAACGCCAGCGTCGACACGCCGGCGCTGCAGGAGCTGGCGAAGCAGGAGGGCGTGGCCATCGCCGGCCGTGACCTCAAGAGCGGCCAGACGATGATGAAGACGGTCATCGCCCCCGCGCTCAAGGCCCGCATGCTCGGCCTCGAGGGCTGGTTCTCCACCAACATCCTCGGCAACCGCGACGGCGAGGTGCTGGACGACCCCGCGGCCTTCAAGGCCAAGGAAGTCACCAAGTCGAGCGTGCTGGACACCATCCTGCAGCCGGACCTGTATCCGGAGCTGTACAGCAAGTACTCCCACAAGGTGTCCATCCACTACTACCCGCCCCGCGGCGACGCGAAGGAGGGGTGGGACAACATCGACATCATCGGGTGGCTCGGCTATCCGATGCAGATCAAGGTCAACTTCCTGTGCCGCGACTCCATCCTCGCGGCGCCGCTGGTGCTCGATATCGCGCTGTTCCTCGACCTGGCGAAGCGGCTGGAGTGGCGGGGCATCCAGGAGTGGATGTCCTTCTACTTCAAGAGCCCGATGGCGCACCCGGGCCTGCCGGTGGAGCATGACCTGTTCATCCAGCTCACCAAGCTGAAGAACACCCTCCGCGTCGTGGCTGGCGAGGAGCCCATCACCCACCTCGGCCTCGACTATTACGGGGATGACCTCCCGCTCGCTCGCTAAGACCGACGCATTCACGTGGCTCGTCACCTTCCTGGGGGCGGGCCACTTGATGCTCGTGCTGTCCACCGGTCGGCTCCGGTGGGAACACGTCGCCGCGGACGCGCTGCTGGTCGGGGTCGCCTGGTCGGGCCCCCGGACGCGGCGCTTCCTCATCGGCGGGTTCCCGCTGTGGCTGACCGGGATGTTGCTGGACAGCCAGGGGCTCTGGCTCTTCCTGCGGGGCACCATCCACACCGGTGACCTGTGGGCGCTGGAGCGCCGGCTGTTCCCCGCACCCGGCGGTGTCAACTGGCCCGAGTGGTGGAGCACCCGCTCGACCACCTTCCTGGACCTGCTGTGCGGCTTCGCCTACGCGGCCTACCTTTACGAAGTCTTCCTCGTGGCCATCTTCTTCTTCGTGAAGAAGGACGCTCGCTTCGAGAAGCTGTGCTGGGCGTTCCTGACGGTGAACGCCATCGGCGTCGTCATCTACCTGCTCTACCCGGCCGCGCCGCCCTGGTACATCCTCCAGTACGGCACCGGCCCGGCGAACCTCGCCGCGCTGCCCAGCCCCGCGGGCACGGCCCGCTTCGACGCCCTGCTCGGCATCCACTATTTCGCGGGCTTCTACGCGCGCAACCCCAACGTCTTCGGGGCCATGCCGTCGCTGCACGCCGCCTACCCCTTCATGGTGATGCTCTTCGTGTGGCAGCGAGGAGTGAAGTGGCGGCTGGCCACAGGGTCTTTCGCCCTGCTCGTCGCATTCTCCGCCGTATACCTGACGCACCACTACGTCCTGGACGTGCTCGCGGGCCTCACCGCCGCGCTCGCCGCCTTCCTGGTGGTGGAGCTCGCCTTCGCACGCAGGCCGGCACCGGTGTCCTTGCCGGTGCACATGACTCCTGGAGGAGACACCCGTGCTTGAGAACCTGGTGGCATGGCTGACCGGAAACCTGTCTCCCTCGGCGCGCATCTGGACCGCGCTGGCGCCCGCCATCCTCGCCTGTGTGTACTTCCTGGGAGGCCTGCTCATCTTCTGTATCCGCTGCGCCTTCAAGGGCGTGCCTCGCGACGAGGAGACGCTCAAGCGCGGCAGCACGGTGCTGGTGGGCTTCTTCCTGCGGCACTACTTCTTCTGGGTCATCCAGCCCTTGTGGCAGCTCATCCTGCGCTCGGGGCTGCCGGCCAACGCGCTGTCCATGCTGTCGGGCCTGCTGGGCATCTCCTCCGGCGTCGCGGTGGCCGCGGGCCGCTTCGCGCTGGGCGGCTGGCTGTTCCTGGCCGCGGGCATCCTGGACGTGATGGACGGGCGCATCGCCCGCACGCGCAAGGAGGCCAACCCCGCGGGCGCCGCGCTGGACTCCGTGCTGGACCGCTACGTCGACTCCGCGATGCTGATGGGCCTGGCCTGGTACTACCGGGACACCTGGGTGCTCCTGCCCGCACTGGGCGCGCTGCTCGGCTCGTCGCTGGTGCCGTACGTGCGCGCCAAGGGTGAGGGCCTGGGCGTCAGCGTCCGCGACGGCGCCATGCAGCGGCTGGAGCGGGTGCTCTTCCTGGGCGTGGGCACCGCGCTGTCGCCCATCCTCGAGGCCGTCTTCTGGCCCGAGGAGAAGCACCCCATGCACTGGATGGCGGTGGTGGGCCTGGTCTTCGTGGCCATCATGAGCAACTTCACCGCCATCTCCCGCTTCCGCAACCTGGTCCGCGCGCTCGCGCCCAAGCGCCAGGAGGCCCGCTCCGGCAAGGCCATCCTCGGCCTCAACGCGGCGGCGGGCGCCATCGCCACGGCGGTGGACTTCGCGGTGGTGCTGGCCCTGGTGGAGTGGATGGAGGTCCTGCCCGCCTGGGCCACGGTGCTCGGCGCGCTGGTGGGCGCGGTGGTGAACTACTCCATCAACCGCGTGTTCACCTTCCGCAGCACCGCGGCGGTGGGCCGGCAGATGATGCGCTACTCCGTGGTGAGCGGCACCAGCGCGCTGCTCAACGCGGGCGGCGTGGCGCTGCTCACCCTGCACCCGCAGCTGGCCTACACACTCGGCTGGTGGATGGTGCGCGGCGTGGTGTACTTCGCCTGGAACCTGCCGCTCCAGCGCGACTACGTGTTCAACGACGCGGCCTCGGCGGAAGCGCTCCTGGAGCAGCGCCCCCATGCGGCGTGAGGCGCGCCTCCGGGTCCTGGGGCTCCTGCTGACGCTCGCGCTGCCCCTCGCGGCGGCGGGAGCGACGCTGGAGCCGCAGTTCTCCCCCAACGACAACTACGGGGAGAGCTTCACGTTCATCGGGGACCTGGAGGACGGCACCTTCGTCCTGGTGCAGCTGTCCGTCACGAACATCGGCCCGGGCTCGCGCACGGGCATCTGCCGCGCCACGGTGCTGCGCCCCGGTGAGCGCGCGTGGACGCCGCAGAAGAAGGTGGGCGCGAAGGAGTGGGGCTACGACGCGGCCACCAGCACGCTGCGCGTCGGCGCGTGCACGGCGCGCTCGGCGGACGGCACCACGCGCGTGGAGGCCCCGCTGGACAACGGCCGGGTGGTGCTGGAGTACGCCGCGCAGGTGGCGCCCCACTCCCCGGAGGGCTCCGACGTGGAGGTGGGCAGCGCGCGCTACCGCCACGAGGTGACGCTGGCCTTCAGTCCGCTGAAGGCGACGGTGCAGGTGCCCAAGGCCGCGGAGGTGGCGCGGACCGGCGGCGGCTACGCGGACCACACGCGCTCCACCATCCCCCCGGCGAAGCTGGCGCGGCGATGGGTGCGCTTCCGCGCGCTGCGCGGCGGCGAGCGGCTGGTGCTGCTGGCGCGCGAGGGCCAGGACGGCGAGTTCGGCCCGGTGTACGCGTGGACGGAGGGGCGCGAGCCCAGCCGGATGGAGTCCTTCACGCTCAGCCGCGAGGGCGCCAAGGAGCGCAGCGTCTGGAAGGTGGACATGTTCGGCGGCGACGGGGCGAAGGCCATGGTGCTGCGCTCCACGTCGCTGCTCCAGCGCAGCGCGCCCGTGGAGGACCTGGGCATGCTCGGCGGGCTGGTGAGGCCGGTGGTGGGCTCGCCGGTGACGTACCTGCACCGCGCGGTGCTGGAGCGCGCGGGGCAGACGCCGGTGGCGGGGTTGATGGAAGTGACGCTCGAGGGAGACCAGTGAGCTTCACGCTGCTGCGCGAGGTCCACCATGTCCCGGGCGCGAAGGGCTGGGTGCGCAAGCAGGTGCTGCGCTCGGTGGCCCGGTGCGTGGAGTGGACCACGAAGCTGCCGGGCCGCGGGCTCAACGTCTCCCGCGTGAATGACTGGCTGCACGTGGGCGGCGCCGTGTCGCCGTCGCGCTACGCGGAGCTGAAGGCGCGGGGCATCACCGCGGTCATCGACCTGCGCGCCGAGCGCGTGGACGACGCGAGGGCCCTGGCCGCGCTCGGCATCGAGCTGTTCGAGCTGCCGGTGACGGACCGGTATCCGCCGTCCGTGGCGCAGTTGATGAAGGGCGTGGAGTGGGCCCTGCCCCGGCTGGAGCGCGGGGGCGTGCTCTACGCGCACTGCGAGCACGGCGTGGGGCGTGGCCCGCTGATGGGGCTGGCGGTGATGGTGGCGCGAGGCTGGGAGGCCCCCACCGCGTACCGCGAGCTGCGCCACGCCCGGTGGCAGTGCACGCTCAACGACCGGCAGTTGCGCGGGCTCGCGGACTTCGTGGAGGCCTGGGCCGCGAAGACGACGCGCGCGGCGTAGCCACGGCGGCCGTCCCCTCCCGACCTACCAGCGCCGCTCCGGCTCCATCGCCGTGGGCCGCCGCTTGTCCGTGGGCGTGAGCGCGTCCGCCGGGGAGCAACGACACACCTCGCAGCCGCGGTCCCGGTCGATGGAACACTCGGTGCCGGTGATGCACGTGAGGTTGCGCGACTCCTCGCAGCGCGTGTCGCCCTTCTTCTCCTCGTTCTTGCCGCCGTGGCTGCAGCCCGCGAGGACGCAAGCCCCCAGGAGCGCGCCCAGCATCAGCCGTGTCTTCAGCGTCATGACCCACCCTCGTCCCGTCGAAGCGGCGAGGGCCCCCGAACCAGCGCCCGGGAGCCCTCCGTACCGTACCGCCGAGTCTGCCACCGGCCCGGCGGGATGACACCCACCGGGCGTCGGCCTCCGCTCACGCCTCCGAGGCGGGCTGCTCGGACTGCCCGGGCGTCGCGCCGTGCTTGCTGCGCCAGCGCTCCACCAGCAGCAGCAGCGACGGGAAGCCCAGCAGCACGATGACCAGGTTGAGCCCGAACCCCATGTTCGCCAGGTCGCCGATGGAGTTGAGGCCCGGGTGCTTGGCCAGCACCAGCGCCACGAAGCCGATGGCGCTCGTCAGCAGGCCGCCGGTGATGGCGCGCCCCGTCTCCGCGTACACGGAGATGAAGTCCGCGCCCGGCTCACCCAGCCGCTGCACCAGGTGCACGCCCGCGTCCACCGTGGTGCCCACCAGCACCGGCAGCACCATGATGTTCAGGTAGTTGAACTGGATGTCCAGCAGCGCCATCAGCCCGACGAGGCCCGCCACCGACAGCAGCGTGGGCACCATGCAGATGAGCGCCGTGCGCAGCCGGCCCAGCGTCAGCCACATCGCCGCCAGCACGCTGAGCACCGCCGCCGCCAGGATGCGCGGCCCCTCGCGCGACACCATGTCCAGGATGTCCGCCAGGATGAGCGCCTCGCCCGCCGCCGACACCTGGCTGCCGTCCGGCATCTGCAGGCCGCGCACCTCCTTGGAGAAGCGCCGCGTGCCCTCGCCGTCCGACAGGCTCACCCCGCCGCCCGCGTACACCAGCACCACGCCGCCCGTCGAACCATCCAGGCTCTCGAACTGGTGCCGCACGCTCGACGGCAGGTCCGCCTGCGTGAAGGGCTGCGCCTTGGACATGCTCAAGGCCCGCGTCAGCGCCGCCCGCGTGTCCTCCGGCAGCCGCTCCGGGTCCAGCTTCCCCAGCTTCTCGCCGATGGCCTGCAGCACCGCCTGCTTCTCCGGCTGCTGCCGCGGCACCAGGTCCTCCAGCGCGCCCACGAAGTCGATGGTGGAGTCCTTGCCGCGCGCCGCCTTGCGCGCCTCCAGCTGACGCACCACCTCGCGCTCCATCTCCTGCGAGTCCGTCAGCACCACCACCGGCGTCTGCGAATAGCCCAGGATGTTGTTCACCTTCTGGTCCAGCACCGCCGACGCCTGCTTGTAGTCCTCCAGCGTGCGCGAGTCGTAGTTGAAGGTGATGCGGTACGACTGGGAGATGAGCACCAGCACGCCCACGCCGATCACCACCGCCACGCCCCGGTAGGAGCGCGGCAACCACCGGCCCAGCAGCGCCATGGGGCCCGTGCCCCCCTGGTGCATCCGCGGCGTCCAGCCGAACCGCGCCGCCAGGCTCAACGTCGCCGGCAGGATGAGCACGTAGGCGAAGATGCTCACCAGCATGCCCACCGCGGCGATGATGCCGAACTCGCGGAACGCCCGGAACTCCGACAGCGCCAGGCTCAGGAACGTCAGCGCCGCCACCACCGCCGCGATGAGCGCGGAGAAGCCCGTGTGGCGGAAGGACTCGTGCACCGCCGCCTCGGAGTCCATCCCCTCCGACCTCAGCGTGCCGTACCTGCCCAGCAGGTGGATGCCGTGCTCCACGCCCAGGCCTCCCAGCACCGCCGCCAGGAAGCCCGTCAACAGGTTCACCTGCCCGTAGGCCAGGCCCACGAAGCCGTACGTCCACCCCAGGCCCGCGAGCACCGGCAGCATGGTGAAGCCCACCGACAGCGCGCTGCGGAAGTGGAAGAACAGGTAGGCCAGCAGCATCACCATGGCCAGCGTGGACGCCCGCGCCAGGTCGTTCACGATGACCCGCTGCTGGTCGATCTTCTTCTTGAAGGTCCCCGTCACCGCCGTCTTGAAGCCCGGCCCGTACTTCGACAGGTCCTGCGTCGCCAGGAAGTCCTCCACCTGGGTGACGAGCTTCTTGGAGTAGTCCAGGTCGGCGGCGCTGCCCCTGGGCTTGGCCATCAGCACCACCATCCGCTCGGCCGGGTCGATGTAGTACAGGTCACCCTGGCCCGACAGGCGCTGGTTGGCGCGGCCCGTGTACTTCTGCTCGATGTCGGCGAAGTCCACCGACGGCGCGGGCTCCTCGTCCAGGCGCACGAACAGCGGGTTGGCCTGCTCCTTCTCCCACGCGATGCGCGCGTCGATGCGACCCTGGATGGTCTTCAGGTCCTGCAGGTCCACGTAGTACAGCGCGTGCTCGTCGAAGAACGTGCGCGGGCGCTGGTAGTTGACGTAGCGGATCTCCGACAACTGCGCGAGCTTCGGCGCCAGGTCGTCCGCGAAGCGCTTGAGGGTCTCGGGCTCCGCGCCCATGCCCACCACCACGACGTTGCCCTGACCACCGAAGCGCTTGCGCAGCTTGTCGATGTCCTGGACGCTCGGGAACGACTTGGGCAGCAGGCCCACGAAGTCCGCGCTGAGCGTCAGGTTCCGGGCGAAGTACGTCCCCAGCAGCGTGAGCACCACCGCCACCGCCAGAGCCCAGAAGGGACGACGGTAGCTTCGCGCGGCGAGCTGGCCAATGGCCCCCTCGAACCGCTCCGACCAACGCTTCTCACCCATGTTGCGACACCTGCTGTGTTGATTGCTGGCCGAACAGCGGCCCACCTTGGGCATGCGCCAACCAGGGAGTCAACGCGTTTATGCCGGAAGGCGGAATGTCAGGACCCGAATGACCGGGCATGTGTAACAGGCACGCTCCCCGCATGCCCGACTGTCTGACGGGCTGCCCTCCGGCGGGCGCCGGTCCGTCTGCCTCAGCGCGTATCAGAGCCGTCAGCGGTGGGTCCATCGTCCACTCGGAGGGCAGACAGGCTGGCGGACAGGACTGCACCACCCTCGCCGCATGGTCACGTTCCCCGCCACATGGGCCTCGCGCTTCGCGGGCGCCCGACAGAGGGGACGCCGTGCCGTCGTCCAGGCCACCGGAAGGGTCCGGGCGCCTGGAGGGCGGACAGCCGCGACGACGGATGGACACGGAGCCGACGACACCAGAGCAGACGGAGCGCCGTTGGATGGCGCGCGTGGAACGGTCGCTGGGGAGCCTGGCCGCTCGCAGCCACCGCCGACCAGCGCTCGCGCTGGCGGTGGCGGTGTTGCTGGCCGCATTGGGAGGTTTCTTTGCCCGCACGCTGCGTCTGAACGCCAACCTCGTGGATCTGCTTCCCCGGTCCTTCGAGAGCGTGCAGGACCTGCGAGCGCTCGAGGAGCGGTTCGGCGCGCTCGGCTGGATTGCGGTGGTGGGGGAAGGAGGCGACGCCGAATCGCTGCGGCGCTTCGCCGACGACGTCGCGCCCAAGCTGGCCGACCTGCCGAGCATCCGCTTCGTCGAGAAGCAGCGCCCGGGCGCCTTCTTCCGCGACAAGGCCCTCTACTTCCTCTCCGAGGCCGACCTGCGCGAGGTCTACCGCCGGCTCGACGCGCGGCTGCAGTGGGAGAAGGCGCGCGCCAATCCGCTGTACGTGCCGCTGGTGGACGAACCGGCGCCCTCGCTCGACTTCTCCGACCTGGAGGCGAAGTACGGCGGCGCCGCCGGCCAGCGCCTGTCCTCCACCCGCGAGGACTACTACCTGGACCCCGACGCGCGGCGGGTGGTCATCCTCGTGAAGCCGGAGGTGACGTCGGCGGACCTGGACTACTCGCGCCGCGTGGTGGACGAGGTGCAGGGGCTGCTCACCGCGCAGGACCTGTCGAAGTACGGGCCTGGCTTCCACACGGAAATCACCGGCACGTTCCAGAAGAAGCTGGACCAGCAGAAACAAATCCTGCGCGACATCGCGGTGTCGTCGGCGGTGGCCACGGCGCTGATGCTGCTCTACCTCATCTTCCACTTCCGCAGCGCGCTGGCGGTGGGGCTGGTGCTGGTGCCGGTGGGCGCGGGCCTGGCGTGGACGTACGGCCTGGTGGGCCTGGTGTACGGGCAGGTGAACCTGCTGACGGGCTTCCTCGGCGCCATCCTCGGGGGCCTGGGCATCGAGCACGGCATCCACCTCCTGGGGCGCTACCTGCACCTGCGCGCGGAGGGCGAGCACTCCGAACAGGCCACGCGCGAGTCCTTCACGCACACCGGTGGCGCGGCGCTGGTGTCCGCGCTGGTGGCGGCGCTGACGTTCTTCGTGCTGGGCACGTCACAACTGCGCGCGTTCCGCGAGTTCGGCGTCATCGCGGGCATCGGCATGGTGGTGCTGGTGGCGGCCTACGTGCTGGTGCTGCCGGCGCTCCTGGGGCTCACGGCGCGGTGGGGCTGGCGACCCCGGCGCGCGGCCGTGTCCCCCAAGGAGTCCTCCATGGGGCGGCTGCTCGTGCGCCACCGGGTGGCCATCTCCGTGGTGTCGGCGGTGGTGCTGGTGGGGCTCTTCACGCAGATGCGCCGGGTGAAGTTCGACTACGACTTCGGCACCCTCTGGGACCAGGACCTGCCCTCGTTCGTGTTGGACACGCAGGTGAACCGCATCATCGGCTACTCGCAGACGCCGGTGGTGGTGCTCACCAACGGGCCGGAGCAGGAGCACGCGATGGCCACGGCGCTCGTCGAGCGCCAACGCGAACAGGGCCCGGACTCCACCATCGACTTCGTCGCCTCGCTGTCGTCGCTCGTGCCGCGCGACCAGCCGCGCAAGCAGCAGGTGCTCGCGGACATCGCGAGGCTGCTGGACCAGGTGCCCAAGTCGCGCCTCACCCCGAGGCTGCGCGAGCAACTGGACCAACTGCGTGAGCAGACCGCGTCCCCGCCCTTCACGCGCGACGACCTGCCGGAGAGCGTGCGCCAGCAGTTCCTCGGGCGACACGGCGTGCCGGGCAGCTTCGTGCTCGTGTATCCCGCGGTGAACCAGTCGGACGGCAAGGCCGTGCGGGCGCTGGCGCGCGAGGTGCGCGGCACGCCGGTGGCGGACGGGGGACGCGTGGCCGCCGCCGGCGAGTCGATGGTGATGGCGGACATCCTGGAGATGGTGACCCACGAGGCGCCGCTCATCCTCGGAGGCACGACGCTGGCGGTGTTGCTGGCCATGTGGATGACGCTGGGTGGCCTGCGCATCGCGCTGTTGTGCATGGCGCCCACCGTGGTGTCGCTGCTGGCCCTGGTGGGGCTGATGCCGCTGGTGGGGTTGGACTTCAACTACCTCAACATCCTCATCATCCCCGTGCTCATCGGGACCACGGTGGACGCGGGCGTCCACCTGCTGACGCGGCTGTCGTCGCCGGGCAGCGACTTCGTCGCGGTGTATTCGGAGACGGGCCGCGCCATCTCGGGAGGCCTGCTGACGAGCGCGCTGGGCTTCGGCGCCCTCTTCCTGGCGAAGCACCCGGGCCTCAACTCCATCGGCGTGCTGGCCTGTGTGGGCTTCGCCACCAACCTGCTCGTCATGCTGGTGGCGTTCCCCGCCATCCTGCTGGTGCTGTCGCAGCGCAAGCGCCGCAAGCACCGCGCCGAGCTGGACACCGCCGCCAAGGAGCGCGCCACGCCGGCCCCCGGCCCCGAACACGCCACGCGCATGAGCTGACGGCTTTCGCTGCACACACCCCGAGAGGAGGAAGGCAATGGCGAAGAACAGGACGGGACGGTGGTTGTGGACGGGCGTCGTCGCGGGCGGCCTCGTGCTGGGCACGGCCTGCAGCTCCACGGAAGCCCCGGTGATGGTCGCCCAGGCCGACACCACCACGCAGCCGGGCACGGGAGGCGCGGGCTCGACGACCACGCAGCCGCAGGTGCCCAACCCGCAGCCGGGCTCGACGACGCCGGGCGTCGTCCCCGGCACGCCCACCCAGCAGGACGCGACCAACCCGGGCGCCGTCCCGCCGGCCAACTCGACCACCACGCCGGGCACCACGTACCCGACGGGCACGACGACCACGCCGCCGGGCACCACCACGAGCACCCCCGGCGTCACGACGCCCGCGCCGCCCACGACGACGACCCCGGGCACCACGACGACCACGCCGGGCGCGAGCACCCCCCTGCCGGGCTCGGCGGCCGTTCCGGGCGCGGACGCGGGCGTGGGCGTGGGCGGCTCCGGCGTGGGCGCGGGCTCGAACAGCACCACCACGCTCCCGAGCAACGCCGACGACAACACGTCCGGGACGTTCCTGCCCCCGACGGGCGGCTCCGTCATCGACGGCGGCACCGGCTACTGAGGTGTGGGGCCCCGCGGGACGCGCTCCAGCCCGAGCGCCTCCCGTGAGGGCCCTCGGTGGCCCTCCAGGGCCCGCGGGAGGAGGACACCCGCGGGCTGCTCGCGGCCCGTGCCCCGGACCCGGTGTCGCGGCGCGGGCGGGGCCGCCGATTCGCTGGACACCGACGTGCGCGCCTGCTTTGTCGCGTGAGCGATGGACGCCAACCCGCCCCGCATCGTGTCGCTGCGCGTGGGACTCCCTCGCGAGCTGGGTACCGCCGGCGCGGCGGACCCGATGGAGCGTCCCTGGACGAGCGCCATCCACAAGGAGCCCGTGCGAGGGCCGCTGTGGCTGTCGCTCACGGGGCTGGCGGGAGACGGGCAGGCGGACCTGCGCGTCCATGGCGGACCGGAGAAGGCCGTCCTCGCCTATCCCTTGTCCCACTACGACTTCTGGCGCGAGCGCCTGGCGCATGACGACCTGGCGGCGGGCGCCTTCGGGGAGAACTGGACGCTCTCCGGCGGCGACGAGTCCACCGTCTGCATCGGCGACGTGCTGCGCGTGGGCGGCGCGCGCGTGCAGGTGTCGCAGCCGCGTCAGCCGTGCTGGAAGCCCGCGAGGCGCTGGCGGCGCAAGGAGCTGCCCGCGCTGCTCCAGCAGACGGGGCGCACCGGGTGGTACGTCCGCGTGCTGGAGGAAGGCCCCGTCGCGGAGGGCGACGCGGTGGAGCTGCTGGAGCGCCCCTTCCCGGCCTTCACCGTCGCGTTCGCCAACCACGCCATGCACGACCACGCGCCGGAGGCGGCCGCGTTGCTGGCCGACTGTCCGCTGCTGACACCGGGTTGGCGCGAGTCGCTGCGGCGTCGCGCGCAAGGCACGCGCGGGGACGACCAGCGTCGGCTCGTGGGTCCGAACGGCGACGCCTGACGAACACTCTCCCGGAGACAAGGGGCGCGCGGCCCTGTTCCCGCTTCCGCCCGAGGAGCAGCCGGCCGGAGGAGCGGACGCTGCAGGGCGCGCGAGGGCTGCTCACGTTCCCGACCAGCAGCAGCCAGCCGTACCCAATCCAAGCCATTCCAACCTTCTCAGTGGGAGAACCACCATGAAGAAGTTCCTCAAGACGCAGCTCGTCCTGGCATCTCTCGCGGCCGGCGCCCTCGCGCTGGGAACCGGGTGCAAGTCCGACTCGAGCGCGAAGAAGAGCGACACGACCGCCCCGTCCTCGGACACCCCGGGCAATGACACCCAGACGCCGCCGCCCCCCTCGGGCACGTCCACCGACCCGGGCACCGGCGGCACGGGCCGCCCGGGCATGGACGACCCGGCGGTGACGCCACCTCCGGACGGCACGGAGCCCCCGGGCACGGGCGGCACGGGCGTGGAGGAGCCCACGCCGACCCCCGCGCCCGGCAGCGACCCGTCGCTGAGCCCCGCGCCCGGCAGCGACCCGACGCTCGACCCGGGCACGGGTGGCTCCGGCAACGTCGATGACGGCACCACGGACCCGGGCACCGCCGGCGATGGCGACGTGACCTCGCCCGACCCGACCAACCGCGAGGACCCGTACGCGCCGGACAACCGCGGCACGACGCCCGCGCCCACGCCGCTGCAGCGCTGACCCGGCTCCGACAGCCCGAAGCAGCCACGATGCCCACGCCCTCCACCGGCGTGGGCATCGTCGTCTCCGGGCCTCCCGCGTGACGGAGTCGTGACGTTCAGCTCACGCTGACGCCGGGGTAGCGCCCGGGAGTGGTCTGCGGCTCGATGATGCGAGGGGTGTCATCGGCGCCCGGGGTGCCTCCGGGGCCGCCGTCGGGCTGCAGCGTCGGTGGCGCGCGGTGGCGTGGGGGTTGCTCGTGCCCGGCGCCGGCGTCGTGGTCCGGCGCGGGAGGGACCGCTTCGGGTGGGATGTGCAACACATCGTGTTCGTCCTTCTTGCGCATGTCCGCCTCCTTCCACTGGAACCTGGGCCCCGCACCGCTCGCGGACACCCGGGGCCTGCTTGCCCGCACGCCCAGGGCTTGGCAGCGTCCCTCCCGCGTCACCCCTTCCAGGAGCACACCCGCATGCGTCGTCTCATCATGGTCCTCGCCGTCCTCCACCTCGCGGCCTGCGCCACCACGCACACCAACGACCCCCAGTCCCCCACCGGCCCCATCCCGCCCGCCACGCGTCCGGACGAGAGCGAGGCGCGTCGGCTCGGCGCGGAGGCCGACAAGCTGCTGGAGGACGGCCGCTACGAGGACGCGCTGTTCCTCTACCGCCGCGCGTGGAACGACGGCTTCCGTCACCCCGGGGCCCTCTTCTTCGCCGGCGTCATCGCCGCGCGCGCCGGCAGCGCCGACGAGGCCCTCATCTGGCTGGAGCGCGCCGCCAACGAGGGCTTCGACGGCGTCAACGCCCTGGGCGCGGAGCCGTCCCTGGAGCCGCTGCAGCAGCAGGAGGCGTGGGCCCGCATCGCGGCGAAGGTCGCCGCCAACGCGAAGAAGACCCCCGGCGCTCCGGCCGCCACCAGCGCCCCGCAGAACTGAATCACCGTTCACCTCGCGCGGCCTCCACCTCACGGGCCGCGCGACCCGCTTCCACGCGGGTGCCGGATGTGGCGCGCGCGAAGCAGCCGGTCGGACAGGGGCGCGTCCACACGCCAGGGCTTCCGCGCGACGTGGAGCACGTGACGGCAGGCACACCGGGTCGGTGGCACCTTCAGGTGGAAGCGCGCTTTCCTGACAAGACTTGGAGCGCCAACCCGAGTGAGGTGTGATGAGTGTGAAGTTGCTGCTGGCGGGACGACGTGGGGGGAACGCGTCTCTTCCGTCGCCACCTGAAGACCCCCGCGCCTGGCTCCGCTCGGTGGAGCGCTGGTTCCGGCAAGGCGCGGACGAATGGCTGCAGGACAGCCACCTCGAGACGGGGCCGCGCGGCGCGCCCACGTTGAAGCTGCGGCTGCATCCCGCGGCCGGAGAGGTCTCCGTGCTGGCCATGCCGGACACGCGGCTGGTGGTCTCCGCGGAGACGTCCGCGGTGGGGCCGGGCTACCACGTCTTCCTCTGCGACCTGCTGCGTGCGCTCGGTCGGGAGTTCGACATCGCCTGGACGGACCCGGACGACGCGGAGGGCGTGGGCGACCCCACGGGCTACTTCCACACGGGTGACGCGGGGCCGGTGGAGGTGCACATGCTCGCCTGGCTCCAGGCGTCCGTGGGGCAGGTGTTGCGCCTGCGCGGCCGGGGCGAGTCGCGCTTCGCCATGTCCATGCGCTTCGGCCACACCTTCGAACATCCCGGCGCGCTCCTCACGCCGCTGGGGCCTCGCGACGAGCGTTGGCTGCGCGGCGTGTACGACGACCCTCGCCGGGGCATGGACGTGTTCCCCTGGTGGAAGCCCGGCGCGGGCGCGAGTGCCCGGCTGGGCCGCGCGCAGTGCCGGTTGTGGACGGACGTCGTCTGGCGCGCGCCCCTGCTGGACGAGGAGCGGCGCCTGCTGCGCGAGGTGGCGCGCACGCTGGAGCTGGCCTGGCGAGAGGACCCGGGCCTCGCCTATCCCTGGCGCGAGTGGCGCGAGGTGCTCGGCTATCTCGGCGTGGGAGGCACCCTGGCGGAGGAGGTCCACGCCCAGGCGGAGAAGCACCCGGCGCGAGGACCGCCGCTGGGCTACCGGCGTGGGGCGGTGCAGGTGGTGTTGCCGGCGGGCTGGGAGATTCGCATCCCGGGTTCGCTCGCGGAGGCGTACCTGGGGGACGGGACGTGGGTGGCGCGCGACCATCGCCGCAGCGTGCGCTTCGTGCCGCTGGAGGACTCGGCGGACGACGGCGTGCTGCCCACGACGGAGGAGCGTCGGGCGCTGGCGCTGGAGCACCGGGGCAAGCGGGTGAGCGGGCGGGCCTCGCTGCACGTGGAGCCGGGTGACTGCCGGCTGACGGCGCTGTGCAGCTCCGGCCGGCACCGCGCGCTGTGCGTGGTGAGCTTCGACGACCCGGAGGAGGAGGACTGGGCGCTGGGGACGTGGCGCTCACTGGACCACGCAACCGCCGCCTGACGGTTGCCGGTCCAGGGGGGCCATCCCACATTGGGCGGGCATTCTCCTTCGACAGGAATCGAGAGCCCGTATGAGCAGGGAGGTCTGGCCAGGCAAGCCCTGGCCCCGTGGCGCGACGTTCGACGGCCAGGGTGTCAACTTCGCCGTCTTCTCGCAGGTGGCGACGCGCATCGACGTCTGCCTCTTCGACCCCGCGAATCCGGCGCGCGAAACCGAACACTTCACGCTCCCCGAGGCCACCGACTTCGTCCACCACGGCTACCTCCCCGGCCTGGAGCCCGGCACGCTGTACGGCCTGCGTGTCCATGGCCCCTACGAGCCGTCGAAGGGGCACCGCTGCAATCCGCACAAGCTGCTGGTGGACCCGTACGCCAAGGCCCTCCACGGCGACGTGGACTGGAAGCAGCCGGTGTTCGGCTATCCGCTCGGGCAGGCGCAGCAGGACCTGGTGCGCGACGAGCGCGACAGCGCGGCCGGCATGCCCAAGGGCGTCGTGGTGAGCGACTACTTCGACTGGGGCAACGACCGACGTCCGGAGACGCCCTGGAGGAAGACGGTCATCTACGAGGCGCACGTGCGCGGCCTCACCATGCGCCACCCCGACGTGCCCGAGCACCTGCGCGGCACCTACGCGGGCCTCGCCTCGCCGCCCATCATCGAGCACCTCCAGGAGCTGGGCGTCACGTCGGTGGAGCTGCTGCCCGTGCACGCCTTCGCGGACGACTCGTTCCTCAACGACAAGAAGCTGTCCAACTACTGGGGCTACAACACGCTCGGCTTCTTCGCGCCGGAGGCGTACTACGCCAGCCGCAAGACGCCGGGCGCGGCCGTGGCCGAGTTCAAGGCCATGGTGCGCACGCTGCACTCAGCCGGGCTCGAGGTCCTCCTCGACGTCGTCTACAACCACACCTGCGAGGGCAACCACCTGGGGCCCACGCTGTCGCTCAAGGGCATCGACAACGCCAGCTACTACTGGCTGATGCCGGACGCGCGCTACTTCCTGGACTTCACCGGGTGCGGCAACAGCGTCAACGCGTCCAACCCGCAGGCCGCGCGCCTCATCGTGGACAGCCTGCGCTACTGGGTGAACGAGATGCACGTGGACGGGTTCCGCTTCGACCTGGCCACGGTGCTCGGGCGCACGGGGGACGGTTCGTTCGAGCCGGACGCGGCGCTGTTCCAGATCCTCCAGCAGGACCCCGTGCTCGGCCGGGTGAAGCTCATCGCGGAGCCGTGGGACGTGGGGCTCGGGGGCTACCAGGTGGGCGGCTTCCCGGCGCCGTGGCGCGAGTGGAACGGCAAGTACCGGGACGCGCTGCGCCGCTACTGGAAGGGCGACGAGAACCTCGCGAGCGAGCTGGGCTACCGGCTGACGGGCAACTCGGACCTGTACGCGGAGGCGCGGCGCAAGCCGCAGGCGAGCATCAACTTCGTCACCGCGCACGACGGCTTCACGCTGCACGACCTGGTCACGTACAGCCAGAAACACAACGAGGCCAACGGCGAGCACAACCGCGACGGCGCGGACGACAACCAATCCTGGAACTGCGGCGTGGAGGGAGAGACGGACGACGGGGACATCATCGCGCTGCGCGAGCGGCAGAAGCGCAACCTGCTCGCGTCGCTCTTCCTGTCCACCGGCGTGCCCATGATCGTCGCGGGCGACGAGATGGGCCGCACGCAGCGGGGCAACAACAACGCCTACTGCCAGGACAACGAGCGCTCCTGGGTGGAGTGGGAGCTGGACGAGCGCGCCCGGCGGCTGCTGGAGTTCACGCGCAAGCTCATCCAGTTCCGCCATGGGCAGCCCGTGCTCCAGCGCCGCCGCTACTTCAAGGGCGCGCACCTGTGGGACTCCGAGCACAAGGACCTGACGTGGTTGCGCCCGGACGGGGCGGAGATGGTGGAGGAGGACTGGAAGAAGCCCTCCGCGCGCGCGTTGGCGTTCCTGCTCGGCGGCGACGCCATCCCCACGCCGGACGAGCGAGGACAGCGCGTCATCGGCGACGCCCTGCTGGTGCTGCTCAACGCCCACCACGAGCCGGTGGCCTTCACCCTGCCCCCCGCGGCCTCCGCCCAGCATTGGGAGCTGGAGCTGTACACGGCGGATGACACCCGCGGCGAGGAGGCGGCGGCGCGGAGGTTCGAACTGGTGGGCCGCTCGCTGGCGGTGTTCCGTCAGGTCGGGGACCGAGGCGGACCGTGCTAGCGTGTCCGCGTGTCTCCAGGGGCGCGCACGTCATGTCGATGATCCAGTTCACGCGGAACTACACCGACCGCTCGAACGACTACGGCTTCCAGTTCGAGTTCTTCTGCGACAAGTGTGGCAACGGCCACATGTCGCCGTTCATCGCGAGCACGGTGGGCATGGCCTCCGGCGTCCTGCGCGCGGCCGGCTCGTTCTTCGGCGGGACGATAGGCCGCGCGGCGCAGGCGGGCACGCACCTCAAGGACGCACTGCGAGGCAAGGGCTGGGACGACGCCTATGCGTCGGCGGTGGAGTCGGGCAAGCAGCACTTCAAGAACTGCACCCGTTGTGGCAAGTGGGTGTGCCCCAGCTCCTGCTGGAACGTGGCGCGCGGCTTGTGCGAGGCGTGTGCGCCGGACCTCGCGGAAGAGGCGGCGTCCATCCAGGCACACGTCGCGGTGGAGCAGGCGCGCGAGAAGGCGCGCACCGTGGACCACGTCGCCCAGCTGGACATGCAGTCGCACCGCGCGGTCGTCGCGTGTCCCCGCTGTGGCGCGAAAGTGGACGGCGGGAGGTACTGCGCCGAATGTGGCGAGGCGCTCGTCGCGAAGAACCAGCACTGCGGCGGGTGCGGCCACGAGCTGCCGGAGCGCGCGAAGTTCTGCCCGGAGTGCGGCACCGCGCGCGGGCGCTGAGCGGGACACCAGGAGCGAGAGGAAGTCACGGGCATCATGTCGCGGAAGCACCAGGAGGAGGAGGTCGGGCAGGTCTATGGAGAGATCGCGCCCGCGTACGAGGCACTCTTCCCCGTGCTGCACCGGTATGAAGACCGCGTGGAGCGCTTCCTCGCGGAGGCGGTCGCGGCAGACAGCCGGGTGCTCGACGTCGGCTGCGGACCGGGGCTCCACACGCGGGACCTCCCGCTCACCGTCGACGTGGTGGGCACGGACCTGTCACCGGAGATGTTGGAGCTGGCGCGACGAGCCCGCCCCGCCGGTGCGTGGCACCGCCACAGCTACTACCAGCCCTTCCCCGAGGAGTGGGGTCGCTTCCAAGCGGCCCTCGCCATCGGGTGCCTGGACTTCTGCGACGACCTGCCTCGTGTCCTGGGACACCTCGCCTCCACGCTGGAGCCCGGGGGCCGCGCGCTGCTCACCGTGCTGGAGCGCAGGCCTGGACTCGAGGGCCACGAAGAGGCCCGGCACGAGGTCCAGACCGCGGGCCCGGCGGTGACGCTGCACCTGTATTCCTTCGAGGAGACGGCGCGCGCGATGACGGACGCCGGCCTGTTCCCTCGCGCGTATACCCACGCGACCGGCTGGGTCCAGCTCGCCGAGCAGCGGACCATGTGGTTCGGCTGGTGGGACGTCGAGCGTCACTAGGCTCCGCGCGCCGCGACCTCGCGTCTGGGCGCCCGGCCCGGGCATGCCTCCTGGCAGCGGAGCATCGAGGACGCGGTTGAGGGGACACAGGGGCGAAGGAGTGTCGCCTCGGGACCGCGCTTCCCGTCGGCGGGCCCATCCCAGGCTCGCGTCCCGCTCGGGCGCCAGGACCGCGCCGCTCCGAACAGGTGGACCTGTCACCTCGGGGCCACGCGGCCCGTCGCGAGTCCGCCCCACGTCCCAGGCGTCCGTGCGGCCGACGGGCCACGTCGAGCCGTGCATGTGACTTGCACATGCGCGCGGCCTCGGCGAGATGGATTCTCGCGCCGATTCCCCTGGAACCCGCCCCATGCCCCTTCGTCTCCCTCGCTCGCTCGTCTTCTGCGCCCTGCTCTCGCTGGGCCCCGCCTGCACCTCGACGCCGGACCGCGCCGCGCCGCCCACGGTGGACCTGGCCTCCGGGTCGACGGGCTTCCCGGTGTACCAGCTCGCGGAGGACGTCACGGTGCGTGGCATCGCGCCGGGCGTGTGGCTGCACCAGACGACGGCGGACGCGGGACGCTTCGGCCGTGTCTCGGCCAATGGCCTGTTCATCGAGGACGGAGAGGAGACCATCCTCGTCGACACGGGCTGGAACGCGACCCACGGCGCGCTGCTCCTCACGTGGGCCCGTGAGACGCTGCACCGCCCGGTGCGCGTCGCGGTCTCCACGCACTTCCACGAGGACCGCACGGGCGGGATTCCCGCGCTCGCCGCGCAGGGCATCCCCGTGCATGCGCTGGAGCTGACGGCGAAGCTGTCGGCGGAGCACGCCTTCCCGGTGCCCGGACAGACGTTCACGGACTCGCTGACGCTGGGGCCCGTGGCGCTGTTCTTCCCCGGTGCGGGCCATGCGCGGGACAACGTCGTCGTATGGCACGAGAAGAGCGGCGTGCTCTTCGGCGGATGCTTCGTGAAGGACGCCGAGGCGAAGGACCTGGGCAACCTGTCGGACGCGGACGTGGCCGCGTGGCCCGCGAGCCTGGACCGCGCGCGTCAGCGCTACCCCGAGGCGCGCGTGGTCATCCCCGGCCATGGCGAGCCCGGCGGACCGGAGCTGCTCACGCACACGAGGGCCTTGCTCCACTGAACGAAGGGCCGTGCGCCTCGACCTCGGCGGCCCGTGAAGCGTCGGGCACCCCACGCAAGGTGGCGCGGGACGCGCCCGCCCGCCTGCCCGCATCCGTCGCGCCCTGGACATGCCACCAGGGCCGAAGGGGTTGGCTGAATGGGCGCACAACCCCGCCGTCCCTATCCTGCATGCGGGTACGCACTCGCGTACGGGCACGGCGAGAGGGGGAGACATGGGGCGAGTGGCGTCGGCGGTGGTGCTCGCGGTGGCGTTGAGTGGATGCGCGACGGTGAAGGTGGAGCAGCGGGACGGATGCTGGGTGAAGCAGACCCGCTCCTTCCTCTCCAGGGTGAAGGAGGAGGTCGGCCCCTGCGCGAGACCCAAGCCGGAGTGGTCCGAGGACCGGCTGACGCGGCTGGTCCAGGAGTGCGTGATGCATGCCGACTACCGCTGGCAGAGCAGCGCGATGGTCGCCTGGAACCGCGGGGAGCCGCTCCCCGAGCGCGAGTCCGACGAGAAGGTGCTCGACGGCTGCCTCGCCACCGCCGAGAAGGTGCTCGCCACCGACAAGGGCGAGGTGGAAGCGCAGCTCACCCAGGTCTCCGAGGAGCGCGACGCGCTGCTCGCGAAGCAGGAGAAGGAGCGGGAGGCGAACCGCGCCCGGATGGAGCAGGAGCGCGAGGAGTACCAGCAGCGCCTGAAGGAGGAGCGCGAGGAGTCACTCGCCGTCATGGCGGAGGAGCGCGAGCGCTACCAGAGCACCCTCGAGAACCAGCGCGAATCCACGCAGTCCACGCTCGACCAGATGCACGAGAGCAACCTGCGGATGGCGGACGCCCTGGGCGAGGCCGCGAAGAAGCCCGCCCCCAACGCATACGCGACGGCCTCCTCCACGTCGGCCAGCGAGGGCCAGGCCAGCACGCGCGGCGAGCCCCCTCCGGTCAACGTCTCGTCCGGAGGCGACACCACGAAGGAGCCGGACGCGACGCCGGCCCCCGGGCCGCAGGTGGCGAAGCCCACGCTCGCCACCACGCTCTGCGCGCTGAAGTCGAAGGACGGAAAGCACTCGCACCCCAAGGGGGTCGGCACGTGCCAGCCCGTCCCGTCCGCGCCCTCCGCCACCGTGGAGAAGCCCACGGAGAAGACGCAGCACCCCATCCCGAACGCGCCGCTCGAATCCGAACCCGCGGGCACGGCCGATTAGCGCGCGGCACCCGCCCGACATTCCAGACGAAGGTGCCGGGTCACGCGTCGACAGGGATTGCGGTAACGTCCCCCGGCACGTCATGACGACCCGATTCGGCCCCTTCGTCCTGGAACGGAAGCTGGAGGTGGACCACCACGGCGTGCGGTATCAGGCGCGAGGCCCGACCTGGCCCCGGGACGCCCCGGACGTGTCGCTCCTGTGGGTGTTCGAGACGTCGACGCGAGACCCGGCGTTCCTGGAGGACTTTCGACGGGGCGCCCGGATCGCCATGGACCTCCGTCACGAGAACATCCGACGCGTCCTCGAGCTCGGGCAGGTCGATGACGCGTGGTACCTCACCTCCGAGGGACTGGACGCGACGGACCTGCACCAGTTGGAGCACGCCGCCCGGAGGAAGGGCCTGCCGTGGCTTCCCTCCGCCTTCGCCGTGGGCATCATCATCGACGTGTGTCGCGCGCTGCACGCGGCGCACACCTTCCGCGACGAACGAGGTCAGCCTGGCGGCGTCACCCACGATGCCCTGTCCCCAGGGTCGGCGCGCGTGACGTTCACGGGCGACGTGAAGCTCGAGGGGTTCGGCATCGAGCGGATTCCGCCCCCGCCAGGGGCGGGCGTCCTCCAGGGCAAACGCCTCTATCTCTCACCGGAGCAATGCCACGGCCGACCGTTGGATGCGCGCTCGGATGTGTATGTCGTGGGCCTGTTGCTGTACCGGATGCTGTGCGCGACCCTCCCCTTCGGCATGGAGTCCGACTTCTCCATCCTGCGGGACATCGTCGAGGGGCGACTGACGCCGGCGGAGACCTTCAACCCCACCCTGGACCCACCGCTCCGGGAAATCCTCCGACGCGCGCTGAGCACCGACCGCGACGCGCGCCACGAGAGCGCCGAGGCCTTGGCCCGGGAGCTGTCGGACTGGCGCGAGCAGCACGTGTCGCCCTTCTCCTCGGGCGAGGCGCGCCGACACCTGGTGGGCGCCCTCCTGCACGACCGGACCTCCCCTCCGCGCCCACCGCCCCCTGCCGCCTTCATCACCGAGCTCACGGCGTGGCGGGCCTCGCTGCCTCGCGCGTCGCGCTGAATTCCCGTGTCAGCCCACGCGGGACACCTGCGTCCCTCCGCCCCGACGCGACTCTGAGGTACCTCGGGACTGTCCCCGGGCTCCCGAGTCCACGTGGGACGCTCTGCGTTGCCACGCTGGAGGAGGTTTTTTTCCGGGTCCATCGTCGCAGGGGTTCTCTCGCATCGAGTACGTCCGAACGGCCTCCGTCAATTCGCCACGGGCCCCTCACGGGACCCGACTGAACTAGCTCATCCTGGTAGAGCACAAGATCCCCAATCTTGCGGTAGAAGGTTCGAATCCTTCGTTCATGACCCGAGCACAAAATCGGTTCTGACCCGAAGACCCCGCTCCGAGCCGGCGAGCCCGCTGGCCCGCTCCCTCCACCCTCCTCCGCTGTGAAGCCCGCCCCTCCGCCAGGGCGACAGGGCCACCCCGCGCCATCAGCGGGAGTCCCCGTCGCCGTCCGCGGTCGGTCCGGCCCACGAGCGCGGGATGTGGGGAGGGTGCTCGGGCACGCAGTCAGCGGCGCCCGCCCGTGAAGGGCGGGGTCTTCACTTTTCCAGCAGTCCCCGGGACGCACGCGTCATCGCGCCACCTCGCGTCCCGGTCACATCGATCTCCCCGCTCGGGGAGGAGGGAGGTGCGCGATGAGCTTCTTCATGCGTGTGGATGTCGGGCAGCACGAGCGGGCGTTCGTCCTGGTGGATGAGCAGCCCACGCGTTACCTCACCCCCGGCCGCCACCGGCTGACCTACCCCTTCAAGTCCGTGCGCATCGTGCGCGTTGCCACCGGCATGCCGCTGACGGACCTCGACACCGCCCTGCTCCCGCTCGTGCCGGAGTCGGACCTCCAGGTCATCACCCTGGGCGCCGACGATCGCGCCCTCGTCTTCCACCGGGGCCGCCCCTACAAGTGGCTCGGCCGTGGCCAGCACGCGCTGTGGACGGTGGAGCGCCTCCCCGCCCGCGACCGGGAGCCCGGCGCCCCCGCGGTGAGCGTGGAGCGCATCGACACGCTCCGCCTCGAGGCCGAGCCGCTGCGCGACGACATCCGCCCTCTCGTCCCCGCCAGCGACTACACGGAGGCCACCGCCACCGAGGGGTGCGTGGTGCTGCGCTACGTCGACGGCGCGCTGGACGCGGTGCTGCCCGCCGGCCGTCACGCGGCGTGGACGGTCTCCCGCAAGGTCCAGTTGGCCGTCATCGACCTGCGCGAGCGGCTGCTCCACGTCACCGGCCAGGAGGTGATGACCAAGGACCGCGTCACCCTGCGCCTCAACCTGTCCGCGGCCTTCCGCGTGGCGGACGCGCGCCGGCTCGCCGTCGTCGCCCGCACGCCGGACGACATCCTCTACCTCGCCATGCAGTTGGCGGCCCGCGAGGCCGTGGCCGCCCGCACGCTGGACGAGCTGCTCGCCGCGCGCGACGAGGTGGCCGCCGTCCTCCACACCCAGGTGGCCGAGCGCGCCGCCGCCGTGGGCCTGGAGGTGCTGCGCTTCGGCATCAAGGACGTCGTGCTGCCGGGCGACATGAAGGAGCTGCTCAACCGCGTCATCCAGGCCCAGAAGGAGGCCGAGGCCAACGTCATCATGCGCCGCGAGGAGACCGCCGCCACCCGCTCCCTCGCGCAGACGGCGAAGGTGCTCGCGGA
This sequence comes from Myxococcus dinghuensis, assembly GCF_024198235.1. Classification (GTDB taxonomy): domain Bacteria; phylum Myxococcota; class Myxococcia; order Myxococcales; family Myxococcaceae; genus Myxococcus; species Myxococcus dinghuensis. The sequence continues at coordinate 153,207 of NZ_JAKCFB010000003.1, forward strand.
GAACCCGCTCATGGTGCGCCTCAAGGAGCTGGAGGCCTACAAGGACCTCGCCGCCAAGGTGGGCCAGGTCCACCTCGTCCTCGGCGAGGGCGCCATGCCCACGCTCCAGCTCAAGCAGGGCTGACGCACTTCACCCACACGTGACGCGCCCATGAAGGGCCCCTGGGGCCGGTTCCCCGGGGGCCCTTCGTCGTGTCCGGGTGCGTCATCCAGCGCGGCTGACCCGAAAATCAATCTCGGCTACCCTCCCGGGCGCATTCGTCCCCAGTGAGGAGTCCCAGATGTCGTCGTCCGCGAACCACTACACCCCCAACCTGCGCGATATCGAATTCAACCTGTTCGAGTTCCTGGACATCGGCCGCACGTCCCTCGGGAAGGCGCCCTTTGGAGACCTGGACGAGACGGCGGCGCGGCAGATGCTGCAGACGTTCGCCACGCTGTGCACGAACGAGCTGGCGCCCTCCTTCGACGAGGCCGAGCACACGCCGCCCAAGCTGGAGGACGGCGTGGTGACGTTGCCGCCGGGCCTGAAGAAGTCGATGAACGCCTTCTTCGACGCGGGCATGCACCTCCTGGAGCAGCCGACGCACCTGGGCGGCCTGGGCGCGCCGCCGTCGCTGGGCTGGGCGGCCTTCGAGCTGATGGTGGGCGCCAACGCGTCGCTGGCCTTCTACACGCTGGGCAACCTGCTGGCGCGCATCGTCGACCGGCTGGGCACGGACGCGCAGAAGCGCCGCTTCCTGCCACACATGCTGGAGAAGCGCTGGGGCGGCACCATGGTGCTCACCGAGCCCGACGCCGGCAGCGACGTGGGCGCCGCGCGCACCAAGGCCCGTCACGTGGGCGGCGAAATCTGGGAGATCGAAGGCGTCAAGCGCTTCATCACCAACGGCGACTCGGACATGTCCGAGAACGTCATCCACATGGTGCTGGCGCGCCCGGACGGCGCGGCCCCGGGCACCAAGGGCCTGTCGCTGTTCGTCGTCCCCAAGTTCTGGGTGAACGAGGACGGCAGCCTGGGTGAGCGCAACGGCGTGGTCTGCACCAAGCTGGAGAAGAAGATGGGGCTCAAGGGCTCCGTCACCTGCGAGCTGACGTTCGGCGACGGTCAGCCGTCCCGCGGCCTGCTCCTGGGCGAGGTGCACGACGGCATCCGCCAGATGTTCTACATCATCGAGCAGGCGCGCATGGCGGTGGGCGTGAAGTCCATGGCCACGCTGTCCGCCGGCTACCAGCGCGCGCTGTCCTTCTCCAAGGAGCGCCTGCAGGGCTCGGACCTGATGCAGGCGCGCAACAAGACGGCGCCGCGCGTGCCCATCTTCCAGCACCCGGACGTGCGCCGCATGCTGATGGCGCAGAAGGCGTTCGCGGAAGGCATGCGCGCCCTGTGCCTCTTCACCGCGTCCGTGCAGGACGGCGTGGAAATCAAGGGCGGCCACCGCGCCATGGAGGCGGGCGAGCAGGACGCGCTCAACGACATGCTGCTGCCGCTGGTGAAGGGCTACTGCTCGGAGAAGGCGTACGAGCTGCTGGCGCTGTCGCTCCAGGTGCACGGCGGCTCCGGCTACCTGCAGGACTACCCGGTGGAGCAGTACATCCGGGACCAGAAGATCGACACGCTCTACGAGGGCACCACGCACATCCAGGCGCTCGACCTGCTGATGCGCAAGGTGGCCAAGGACGGCGGCGCCACGCTGCAGGGCCTGCTGTCGCAGATTCGCGAGACGGCGGACGGTGAGCTGGGCGGCGGAGAGCTCCAGGCCGAGCGCGCCGCGCTGGGCAAGGCGCTGGGCGACCTGGAGCAGATGCTGGGCACGCTGCTGGGCAAGCTGGGCGAGTCCGTCTACCACGTGGGCCTGCAGGGCAACCGCGTGCTGGCCGGCGTCGCCGAGGTCGTCATCGGCTGGCTGCTGGTGCGCCACGCGGGCGTGGCCCTGGAGCGGATGAAGGCCAACCCCGGCGACCGCGCCTTCTACGTGGGCAAGCTCGCCAGCGCCCGCTGGTACTGCGCGGAGGTCCTCCCCGGCCTCGCCCACGCCGCGCGCATGGTCGAGCAGGGCACGCTGGACCTGATGGACGTCCCCGAGGAGTCGTACTGAGCCTCGCTCCCCGCGAGGCGCTGTCCCCCGGCCGCACCTGTGGCCGGGGGAGGACACCCCGCGAGGCATCTCCCAGGGGACACGGGCTGGCCCGGCGTTCGCAATGGGTGTGGGAGTCATGCTCTCCGCCCTCCCGGTCGTCGCGGCGCTCGCTCTCTCCTCTCCCTCCACGCTGGGGGGTGGCCCCGTGGCGCTGGAGCCCTTCGCGGGGCGCCTCGTCGCCTGCACCGAGCAGGGGCTGGAGGTGCTGACGAAGCGGGGCCACGCCGAGCGCGTCGTCTCGCTCGACGGGGAGTCGCCGGGCGGCGCGTGCGTGGCGCTCGAGCGCGTGGGAGCGCGCCTCTTCGTGGCCACGGGCGAGGGCATCGTGGCCCTGGACGCGGCCTTCCAGGTGGAGCCGGTGCTCGACGTGGCGTGGCACGCGTTGCCCGACGCCGAGGACGCGAGCGAGGGCGAGTACGTGGAGCGCCTGGAGCTGCTGGCCCGGGCGCTGCCGCCCGACGCGACGTACACGGTGCTGACGTCGCGCTACGCGGGCACGGCGGACGGCCGCGTGCTGGAGCTGGGCACCGAGCGCGTCTGGAGTGTGCCGGGGATGGTGACGGCGCTGGCCGAGGCGCGCCAGGGCCTCCAGGTGGAGTCGGAGGCCGGCGCGTTCCTCATCGACACGACGGGTCGGCTGGCGTCGCGGTAGGCGCGCCGCCGACGCCGCTCACAGCGACAGGCCGCGCGCGGACAGCTCGCGCTCCACGTACAGCCGCAGGATGTGCATGAAGTCCTGCGCGTTGGTCACCACGCCGAAGGCCTGGTGCGTGCCGCGGTCCTTGAGCTTGCTCACCACGAACTCGGACGAGTCCACGCAGATGGTGGACAGCTCCCGCAGCGAGCCATCCTGCTCCGTGATGAACGCCGGCAGCATGTTGCCGGTGGCGATGGCGTGCAGCGCGGTGGCGACCATCACCGCCATGGTGGCCTTCACGGTGTGGCGGCGCATGGCGTCCTGCCCCGCGACGTTGTCCGTCACCACGTCCGGCAGCGGCCCGTCGTCGCGGATGGAGCCGGTGAGGACGAAGGGGACCCGGTGCACGACACACGCGTGCATGATGCCGTTGGTGATGACGCCCGCCTCCACCGCCTTCGCGATGGAGCCCGCCGCGCGCACCTTGTTGATGGCGCGCATGTGCAGGCCGTGACCGCCCGACGTCGCCTCACCCGTCCCGCTCATCCCCAGCGTGGTGCCGAAGATGGAGGCCTCGATGTCGTGCACCGCCACCGCGTTGCCCGCCAGGAGCGCGCCCACGAAGCGATGCGCGATGAACCACGTCATGTCCGCGCGCGCCCGCGAGTGCACCAGCGCCGGCCCCGCCACCCACACCGGATAGCCGCCCCGCTCGCGCTCCTCCACCAGCACCCGCGCCATCTGCGCGTAGTCGATGGGCTTCTCCCGGGACACCTCGCTGGTCATGAACTTGAACTCGCCCTCCCCGCCGCCCCCCAGGTACGCCGTGTTGACGTAGACGCCCTCGGAGCCGTCCTCCGCGAGCCCCACCACCACGCGCTCCCCCGCCTTCACCCGGCGTCCTTCCCGGGTCCACAGGGCGCCCCCCTCGTCCAGCACCAGCGCCCCGTCCATGCGTGGCTCACGAGGCATCCGCCACGCGCCGCCGATGCGCACGTAGGTGGGCAGGTTCGTCGTGGTGAAGAAGCCCTCGGGTAGCACCCCGTCCGCGGGTGCGGGTTGGAAGCGCGCATCCGGACATCGGGTGAACCGCTCGGCCGAGAAGTCGGGGTGGGGAATGGAGGTGCTCACGGCGGGAACCATGCGTGGCCCCTCCAGGGGGTTCAAGGACCTTCGCCGCCCCGTGTCCGCTCCTCCCGCCTTCCCCCTCGCCGGGCACGCACTCCAGGAATCGAGAAAAATCACACCGAGTCAACGCGGCCCGCGCAACCACGCGACCTGGCGTGATTCCTGGGGAATCTGGGCGTGGACACACCTTTCCACGCAACTGGCGGTCTCAGCCTTCGAGAATAGGGGCAGGTTTCACCCAGCACTCTCGCGAGTCACACCCCCGACAGCGCCCCCCATGAACTACCGCATCAAGTCTGGCGACACGCTCTCCGCTCTCGCGCTCAAGTACAACACCAGCGTCGACGCGCTGATGAAGGCCAATCCGCAGATCAAGGACGCGGACCTCATCTACGCCGACGCGACGATGAACATCCCCGGCGCGACGGACGGCTTCGACAGCGCGCCCGGCCGCAGCGGCCCGAACCTCTCCGGGGGACGGACCGGTGGCACCAGCGGCTCCGCGCCGCCGGACTCGGCGGACGGCACCAAGGGCCCGCTCGGCAACCCCTACGACATCGCCCGCGCGCAGTTGGGCAAGAACGCCGGCTCGCTCAAGCTGGAGGGCAGCGGCGTGGGCGCGGACATGGAGGACTGGGTCCCCAACAACGTCAACTGCGCCAACTTCGTCTCCGCGTGCCTCGAGCAGGCCGGGATGATCTCCAACGGCCAGCACGACAACAGCGTGATGGGCTTGATGAACAAGCTGGACGCGGACCCGCAGTTCAAGCGCGTCTCGCTCCGGGACGCGAAGCCGGGCGACGTGGTGTCCATGAAGGTCGGCAGCGGCGAGCACGTGGTGATGTTCGCGGGCTGGGAGAACGGCCAGCCCAAGTTCATCGGCTCCAACAACATCAACTCGGATGGCTCGCAGCGCATCAGCTACACCTCGATGAACTACCCCATCATGGCCATCCACCAGTACCGGGGCTGAACCCTCCGCGTACTTCCGTGGCCCTCGCCGGGGCTCCGCGCTCCGCCACTCCGGCGGAAGGCGGGGCCCCGTCGCCGTTTCAGGGCCGGGGCGCGAGCGCCAGCGCGGCCTGGATGAGCGGGCTGCGCGCGGCCATCTTGCGCCACGCGGCGTGGACGGCCCCCACGGGCGCGCCCGGCAGGGGCCTGGCCACCACCCCCGCTTCGCGAGGGCCGTGGGGCAGCAGCGAGGCCAGCAGCGAATAGCCCAGCCCCGCCGCCACGAAGCCGAGGATGGTCTCCGACGAGTCCGCCGCGTGCAGCCGCTTCGGACGGACGCCCGCGCGCGCCAGCTCCGCGAGCTGGAGCTCCCGCAGATGACGGTCCGTGCTGTACGCGATGAAGGCGTCGTCGCGCAGCTCGGAGAGGCGCACCTGCTTGCGCTGGGCCTGCGGGTGGTTCGAGGGCAGCACGAGGAACGGCCGCGTGTGGGCGACCTCGCGCGCGTCCACCGTGTCGGGCACGTCGGGCAGGTGGTCCACCACCAGGTCCGTGTCGCCGGAGGCGAGGATGTCCATCGCCGGTGTCTTCGACTCGAAGAGGACGACCTCGATGTCGGGCCGCTTCGCCTGCAGCTTGCGCAGCCACGCGGGCAGCAGGTGGCGCAGCACGTGGCCGGAGGCGTGGATGCGCAGCGTGCCGCCCACCTCGCCCTCTCGCAGCGACTGCACCACCGCGTCGAGCCCCTCCAGGAACGGCGCGACGTGCGAGTACAGCGCGCGGCCCTCGGGCGTGAGGACGACGCGGTCCTTGCCCACGCGCTCGAAGAGGGCCACGCCCACCTCCGCCTCCAGGCGCTTGACCTGCTGGTGGATGCCGGGCTGCGTGATGGGGTACGGGAACGAGGAGACGGCCCGCGCGTAGCCCTCTGCGCGCGCGACGCGGTAGAAACCTTCCAGGCGCTGGAGCTGAATCATCCACTCCAGGTTATCAATCCGCGATGGATTAGTTCCATGCGCTTTACGAAGCGGAAGGGCATGGTGTTCCCCGTTGGCGAGCCCGACTCGCATTCGGAGGAACCCGCATGTCCCGCTCCACGCCCAAGGTCGTCGTCCCGCACAGCTCCGCCTGGGTCATCCAGACCTGGCTGTCCTTCGCCCTGTCGGTGGGCGTCACGACCATCGGCATCTGGCACCTTCCGGTGGACCCGTGGGTGAAGTCTTTCCTGGGGATGGGCCTGTTGTTCTCCGTGGGCTCCACCTTCAGCCTGTCGAAGACGGTGCGCGACCAGCACGAGATGGAGCAGCTGGGCACGCGCCTGGACGAGGCCCGCGTGGCGAAGATGCTCTCCGAGCACGACCCCATCGCCCCGCCCAAGCTGTGACCCGCGCATGAGGGTCCGCGCGGGATGCGCTAGCGTCCGCGCATGTTCCAGGCACTCCACCTGCTCGTTCCAGCCAAGGCCGACCCGGAGCGCGACGCCGTCGCGCGCGCCTGGGAGTCAGGGGGCGGCACGGTCCACCGGCTGGAGCGCTTCTGGAACCCGCCCGAGCTGCCGCCCGCGCGGACCCGCCTCTACGGCAACGACACGTTCTGTCTCGTGGTGGCACAGAAGCTCGGGCTGACGCTCGTCTCGCCGCCGGACGACCTGCTGCTCCGCGTCCGCCCGGAGCGGCTCCTGCGCGAGGTCCATGGCGCGACCCTGGCGAGCGTCACCACCGGGCCCTTCCCCCGCTTCATCAAGCCGCTCGTCCCGAAGGTGTTCCGCGCCTCGGTGTGGCGGGACGCGGAGGCGCTCGCGGAGGAGTGCCGGGGCCTGACGCCCGACACGCCCGTGTTGTCCTCGGAGGTCGTCCCCCTCCGCGCGGAGGCGCGCGCCTGGGTGCTCGACGGGCGGGTGCGCTCCTGCGCGTTGTACGAAGGCACGGGCGACGTCGAGGAGGCGCGCGGCGTGCTCGAGGCCATCGCCCGCGACGCGCCGCTGCCTCGCGCCTGCGTGCTGGACGCCGCCTGGGTGGAGGGGCGGGGCTGGGCCCTGCTGGAGGCGAACGCCGCCTGGGGCGCGGGGCTCAACGGCTGCGACGCGACCGAGGCCGCGCGGTGCATCGCCGTGGCCACACACGACTGAAGTCGCGTGCTCAGGTCGCGCCGCGTCCCGCGCGAAGACGGGCGAGCGCTTCCTCCAACAACGGGAGGGCCTGCTCCGTCCACCCTCGCAGCCGCGCCCTCGGGGACGGCGGCGTCGTGAGGGGAACCAGGTCCGACGACACGGCGTCCTCGATGAACTGGGCCTGCTGCTCCGGATTGAATTCTTCCCAGCGCAGGCCCTTCGCCACGGCCTTGCGCCAGTCGTAGCCATCGCGCCCCCACTGCGCGGCGATGGCCTCGCTGAGGTACGCGGTGCCGACACACTGGTGCTGCCACACGTGCGTCAGCTCGTGCACCAGCAGCCCGAGGTCCGAGGCCTCGCGTCCCGGAGGGATGAAGACGACGTCGCCGTGCACGAAGGCGCGTCCGGACACGCCCAGCACGCCCAGGGGGCCCTCCTTCACTCGGACCACCGCGTAGTCCAGGCCCGTGCCGAAGATGGGCCGCAGGCGGGCCACCTCGAAGCCGGTGAGGAGACGGCCAGGAGGCTCCAACCAGAACACCACCTGCACCGCGCTCACGACGCGAAGCGAGAGCATCAGCACCACGTCGAGGGGAAGCTGCACCACCCGCAGCAGCCCGCGCTTCACCAGGAAGAGCCCCTCCCCGCGACGGCCTCGGAGAAGACACCCGACGCCTCGGGCGGTGCCACCGAGCACCACGCCCAGACCGAGCACCACGCCGCGCAGCGCGCTCAGCACGCCGGTGAGCAGACCCCGCCCCGCGTCCAGCAGTCGCGCCGGGAGCGAGGACGACGAACGACTCATGAAGCAGACCTCAGCGCGCGCCCGCGGCCCTCAGCGGCGTGGTGGTCCCCAGCACCGACGACATCAGGGCGCGCAGCGACCCGGGACGCCACGGCCGCGCGAGCGCGAAGTGCGTCAGGCACGAGCCGCTGAACGCCGCCGCCATCTCCGGCCGGAACCGCGAGGACACCAGGATGCGCGGACCACCGAAGTCGCGCTCCGCCACCAGCCGCGCCAGGAACTCCGGCACACCGGACTGCTCCGGCGCGTCCAGGTCCACCACCATCGCGTCCAGCGCCACGCCCACGTCCAGCCGGCGATCCGCGGACGCCGCGCCCAACGCGGTCACCACCTCGAACGAAGGCGACAACTCCCGCCCCATGGCCAACCGCAACATCGGGGACTCGGACACCACCATCACCCGAGGCCCACGCGACGCCGACGCGGTGCGACGCGCGCCCGCGAGCAGGGGCATGTCCAACACCGCCACTTCCCTCAGACGAGGAGCAGCAACGGAATCCATCAGGACGTGCACGGGGGCGATGGCGGGAATCACGCAGCACAGAGTACCCAGCAATAACGGAAATATCAAATTGGGCTTAAATTTTCGGCTTTGTCGGGGCTTCGCCAGAGGGGAGCGCCAGGCAGGCACCGGCCAATGACCTCCATGAACCTGAACTTCAGTTCCGGAGGTCATGATGGACACCCCTCCTCAGGTCTTCGCGGGCGCCTTCTCGCCAGCCCTCTTGGGCCGCCGCTGGGAGCGCTCCAGCTCCTCCTCGAGCGAGCCGAGCTTCGGCAATCGGCCCAGGTCCCCTCCATGGTCGAGGGCCTCGACGAGCAGGGCGACGAGTGAGCGCCCCACGACGGGGATGTCCTCGACGGGCTCGCGGGTCTCGAGGAGCACGCGCGGATGACGCCCGTGATCCAGCAGGTACGAAGGGAACCCGCTCGGGTTCGCGGGCTGGGGCTGGAGCAACGCCGCGCGGAGCCGGACGAAGGACTCGCGCGCCCTGCCGTTGCAGGAGCGATACGCGAGGATCGTCCCGTCCGGCAGGTCGACCATCCCGCGAACCGGGCAGACCTCGTCCTCGCCGAGCAGGATGTGGATCTCCGGCTGTTCGAGGATGGGGCGGATGCGCCAGGGGTTCGTGCACGCGAAGAGCGTGGCGGAGGCGAGGTGGTCGAAGAGGGCCGTCAGCTCCGCCAGCCCCAGGTGGACCTCCAGCCCGGACTTCGCGGCGTGTTGCCCCTCATGCTCAGCGAAGATGCGCTCGACGACATCCAGGACGGACGTGCTCCCCTTGCGAGCGATGACGCCCGCGCGGGGAACGAGCGCGCCCGTGGCATCCACCTCCACCGCGAAGACGCCTCCTTCGATGGACCAGAGCACCCGCGAGCCCACGACGTCCTTCACGTGGATCGACACACGCGAGACAGTCGAGGGCACGGCGTCTGGCGCGAGCCAGGGACCGCCGTAGGGACTCTTCCCTTGCTTCGCCTGCTTCATCGCTTTCGCGTGGGACACCTCCAGCATCGGATTGCGGAAGTCGAGGCGTCCGTCATTGCTCACGTAGGGGAACAAACGCATGAGCCACCCTGCGGCCTTCTCACCGCCATACGCGGCCACGGGCTTGTAGAGCTCCTTCCAGAGCTTGCGATCCGGCTTCCCCTCCGAGGCGCGGATGAGTTCGTCCGCGATGGGGACGAGCGAGGACGTCCACCACGCCAGCTCGAACTCCGCGATGACGTCGATGCGGCGCCGGATGGCCCGCCAGTCCTCCGGAGTCCCCAGCAGGGTGACGCGTGGAATGCCACACACACAGGTGACGTAGAAATCGAAGTAGGGGGACATGACGTCCATCAGGACGACGTCCCCCGCCATGCGCTCGATGTCCGTGGTGGTGGAGAAGTCGCACGACAAGAGCCGAGGCAGTCCAGGCCCGAGCGCCTCGCGCAGACATGCGCGGAAGCCATCGAGCACGGCGCGGATGTCCTCTTCACCCTGGGGCAGGGACTCGACGGCGACCTCCAACACGCGGCGCCCTTCATGACGGACGAGCCGGGAACGGAGCTGCTCGGCGTTCAGCCGGACGTGCTGTGCGAACCCCTGGGCGATGGTCAGCCAGACGACGTCGGGCGAGAGCACGAGGGGCCGATGCTCAGCGAAGGCCCGATGGACGGCGGCCACCAGCGGGTGAAGCCCGCCCGGGTCCATGACACGGGTCTGGGCGTCTGGCGCGAACCAGAGCGCCTCGCCCACGAGCTGCGCCAGCGGCACGGTCTCCAGCGGCGTCTTCGCCTCTTCGACCTCGTCCACTTCGAAGGTGATCATGCTCCTGCCCCCTCTTCATCGCGTGCGGAGTGGACTGACCAGGCACCATGCCCTCGACGCTCGCCGGGGAATCCTATCCCCGCCCGGCGAGTCGAGGCACGACGACTCAGGTGGTGCGACCGTGCCTCCGCCGAGGCTGAAGCACCTCCGCGAGACACTCGGTATGGGTCAGCCGGCCCACGTCCCCGCCAACCTCGATCGCCCGGGTCAACACCTCGAGGAGCGACTTCCCCACGATGGGAATCTCCGAGGCCGGCTGCAAGGTCCGCATCGGGAGCGTCCGGGGATTGTCGTCCGACGAATTCGACAGGAACTCCAGGTCCTTCGCGGGGAAGGGCTGGAAGAGTTCCGAGCGCAGGCGGATGAGGACATACGGACGCTCGCCGTAGTGGTTGGACAGCGCGAGCACGCTCCCATCCGGCAAGTCGACGATGCAGTGCACCAGGGTGGCAGTTCCCCATGGGAGCAGGATGTCGACCTCCATGTGCTCCGACACGGGTCGCACGCGCCAGGGGTTCGTCCCGGGGAAGAGCGTCGCCGTGGTGACGCGGTCATACAGCGCCGTCAGCTCCGCGAGGCCATGGTAGGCGGTGGGCTCCGTCGCGCGTGTCACGGTGTGCTCGGCCGCGAGCGTCTCGACGAAGTCAGGGACGGAGATGCCCGCCACCTTGCGCACGACGACGCCCGCGCGGGGCATGAGCGCGCCCTTCGCATCCACCGCCGCCGCGAGCACGCCCGCCTCGATGGACCATGTCTCCCGGCGCTCGTCGTCCTCGTACGAGATGTGGAACGGCACGCTCGACAGCCCGGCGGGGATGTCCCTCAGCGGAATCCCCGGCACGTCGAACCCATCCGCGTCGGCGTTCTCCTCCGACCATCGCATCAGCTCCGCGTGGGGCCGTTCGAGCAAGGGGTTGCGGACGTCGAACCGCCCGGCGCCCGCGACATAGGGGAAGAGCCGCATCACCCAACCCGCCATGCGGTCCCATCCATAGGCCTGGCGAGGCTTGTAGAGCTCCTTCCAGAACTCCCGGTCCGGCGTCCCCTCCGAGGCGCGGATGAACTCGTCGAGGATGGGCACCAGGGAAGACGTCCACCAACCGAGGTCGAACTCCGCCACGACGTCGACGCGGCGCCGGATGGCCCGCCAGTCCTCGGGAGTCCCCAGCAGCGTGATTCGCGGGATGCCACAACTGATCATCACCTCGAAGTCGAAGTAGGGCGACATCGCGTCCATGAGCACCACGTCCCCCGCCATGCGCTCGACGTCGGTGCTCGTGGAGAAATCACAGGACAGCAGCCGGGGAAGCCCGGGGCCGACGGCCACTCGCAGTTGTTCCCGGAAGGCCCCGAACAGCCCCTTGAACTCCTCATCGGTCCCAGGTGTCGTAGGAACCTCCACCCTCAGCGTCGAGCGTCCCTCATGACGGACGAGGCGCCCCCGGAACCGCTCGGCGTTGAGACGGATGTGATGGGCGAGCCCCTGCGCGAGGGTGAGCCAGACGACGTCCGGGGAGAGGACCAGGGGGCGGTGGTCCGCGAAGGCCTGATGGACGGCGGCGAGGAGCGGATGCACGCCATGGAGCTGGATGACCCGCGTCCCGGCGTCAGGGACGAACCAGAGCGCCTCTCCTATCAGGTCCCCCAGGGGCACGGTCTCCAGCGGGGTCTGCGTCTCCTCGACGGCATCCACTGCGAAGGTCGACATGGTGCGCTCTCTCGTCACGGCGAGTGGCTCGAAGCCGCCCGTACCGGGCCGGCACCCGACGCATCCACCTCCATCGACCTGACGCCCACCCTGGCCCCAGGCCTCCGCGACCTCACCCCGCCGGGACGAGCGTCAGCTCGGCGATCTCCGGCGAAGGCCCCAGCCGCAGCGGCGGGCCCCAGTAGCCAGTGCCCCGGTGCGTGTACACGCGCACCCCGGCGACGGTGGCCAGTCCGCGAACCACCGGCTGCTGGAGCTTGATGAAGAACATGAACGGGAACACCTGCCCGCCATGGGTGTGGCCGGAGAGCTGGAGGTCCACCCGGACGCCGGACTCGGCCACGCGCAGCGCGGAGCGGGGCTGATGCGCCAGCAACACGCGCGGCACCTCCGGAGGCGCGCCCGCGAGCGCCACGTCCGGCCGGCTCGCGTGCGCCGGTACGATGTGCCCCGCGTCGTGGTCCGTGATGCCCGCGACCACGAGCCGCGCCCCGTCCCGCTCCACCACCTGGTGCGCGTTGCGCAGCACCGTGAGCCCCAGCCGCGACACCTCCGCCTCCCACGCGGGCCCACCGTGGTAGTACTCGTGGTTGCCCGTCACGTAGAACACCCCGAGCGACCCGCGCAGCTCCGCCAGCGGACGCACCTCGTCGCGGAGCGTCCCCACGTCGCCGTCCACCAGGTCCCCCGTCACCGCGACGATGTCCGGCTTCAGCGCGTTCACCTGCTCCACCACGCGCCGCAGCCACCGACCATCCAGCGTGGGCCCCACATGGACGTCCGAGATCTGCACCACCTTCAGCCCGCGCAGCCCCTCGCCCAGCCCCTCCACCGGCACCGTCACCCGCTCCACCGTGGCCCGGCCCCGCGCGGTGAAGAACGCGTACACCACCGCGGGCAGCGCCACGGCGAGCACCGCCACGGCCTTGCCCCGGGCCAGCGGCAGCCCCTCCGGCACCACGCCCGCCGCGCCGAGCACGGCGCCCACCACGTCCGCCATCAGCACCGCGCTGAGCAGGACGCCGAAGCTCCCCAGCCAGATGAACGACGTCCACTGCAACACGCGCGAGAGCCGCGTCGCCTCGCCCCGGGCCCAGACGAGCCCGGCGGGCAGCGACAGGAACAGCAGCGCCACGGCCACGCAGCCCAGCACGCCCCAGGGCGCGGGCCACGCCGGGCTCACGAACAGGCGCGTCGCGATGTACGCGTGCAGCCCCCCGAACATCGACAGGATGAGGCCCAGCGACAGCAGCCACCGCGACACCCGGGGCCTCGCGCGAGACCGTCGCCCCTCCTGCTCCACGCTTTCGGACAGCTCCGCCACGACCAGGACCTCCGCGCCGCACGCTCCAGGATGATTCGTCCCCGGGCTGGGTTGGGAGCATAACGGTCGGCCTCGTCGCCTGCCCGGCAACCCGCCCGCCTGCCCGTTAGTGTGAGGCCACGGAGACCCGCGCATGCCCTCGCAGCACCGCGACAGCCCCTGGCAGAGCTGGATGGTGGCCGCCGCGCTCGTCGTCGGTGGGCTCGGCTGCTTCGCGGCGGGGGTCGCGTGGATCTCCCGCTCCCTCTTCCAGGACATGGAGCGCGAGCTGCGCCGGGCGGACGTCCACCGCCTCGTGCTGCGCACCGCCGAGTCCACGCCGCTCGCCACCGACCGGCTCGGCGCTCCCCTGACGAGCAGCTTCCTCACCCTGCGCGCCCATGACGGCGCGGCCGAAGGCGGGCGCGTCGACTTCGACCTCACGGTGCAGGGCCCGCTCGGGCGCGGCGTGCTCCAGGCGCGGGTGACCTACACGCCGGAGACGTGGACGCTGCGCCGGCTGGTGCTCGACCCGGACGAGGGCCCTCCGGTGGAGCTGCCCGCCGGGGGCAGCACGCCCGTCCCGCCTGCGGACTGAGCACCCCGCCCCACGCCCGGGCGGCACGCTCCGCGCGCGAGCGAGGCGCGACCTAGGTTGAGGGCATGAAGACCTCCCGCCTTTTCGCCCTCGGGTTGCTCGCCAGCACCACCGCCCTGGCCGCGCCGAAGTCGGCCTTGCGGCTCCAGACGTCGAACAACGACGTCTCCGTCCAGGTCACCGACCAGAGCCTCTCCGGCTCGGACATGCAGTTGAAGCTGGCCAACGACACCCTCCGCGGCCAGGCCTTCGGCCGCCCCGTGGACCTCACGCTGAAGAACGACACCGTCCGTGGCCAGTACGGCGGCAAGCCCGTGGACCTGAAGGTGACCGACAGGGAGGAGATCCTCGAGGCCGAGGGGACGTTCGGCGGTCAGCTCACCAGCTTCCAGGTAGGCCCCCAGCAGGTCACCGGCACGGTGGGCCTGTGCAACTACCAGTTGCTCATCACGCGGCATGACCGCTACGAGGGCTGGCGCACCTGCGGCGAGAAGCTGGACCGCTCCGTGTCGCTCTACGTGCCCGCGCGGCTCGCCGACGAGAACGACGAGCTCGCCGCCGCGCTCTCCCTGCTGCTGGCGCAATAGCCTGGCGTCCGCTTCGTCTTGCTTTCGCGAATCGAGACCCGCGCACCATAGGGTGCGCCATCTCGTCACGATTCTCGAACTCGACGGAGCGACGACATGGCGCAGATGCACGAGGTGGACTTCCAGATCTTCGGCGACGACCTCCAGTTCGTGGAGGTGGAGCTGGACCCGCGAGAGGCAGCCGTCGCCGAGGCGGGCACGCTCATGTACATGGAGGACGGCATCGAGATGGAGACCCTCTTCGGTGACGGCTCCGAGAAGAAGAGCGGCTTCCTGGGCTCGCTGCTCGGCGCGGGCAAGCGCCTGCTGACGGGTGAATCCCTCTTCACCACCGTCTTCCTCAACCAGGGCAGCGGCAAGCGCAAGGTGGCCTTCGCGGCGCCCTACCCCGGGAAGATCATCCCGGTGAACCTGAAGGAGCTGGGCGGGGAGCTCATCGCGCAGAAGGACAGCTTCCTCGCGGCGGCGAAGGGCGTGTCGCTGGACATCGCGTTCCAGAAGAAGCTGGGCACCGGCCTGTTCGGCGGCGAGGGCTTCATCATGCAGCGGCTGCGCGGTGATGGCCTCGCCTTCATCCACGCGGGTGGCACCCTGCGCGAGCGCACGCTCGCGGCCGGGGAGATGCTGCGCGTGGACACCGGCTGCATCGTCGCGTTCCAGCCCTCGGTGGACTACGACATCCAGATGGTGAGCGGCATCAAGACGGCCTTCTTCGGCGGCGAGGGCCTCTTCTTCGCCACCCTGCGGGGCCCCGGCAAGGTGTGGCTCCAGTCGCTGCCCTTCAGCCGGCTCGCGGGCCGCATCCTCTCCGCCGCCGGACCCGGTGGCGCGCGCGAGGAGGGCAGCGTGCTGGGCGGCGTCGGCCTGGGCTCGCTGCTCGGCGGCGACGACTGAGCGACGCGCGGGCCTCCCTCGTCCATGGGAGGGAGGCCTCACCGCGCGTCGTGAGGCGCGCTACCGACGGCGGCGACGCACCAACGCGGCCCAGCCCACCAGCAGGGCCCACGCCCCCGCCATGCCCGCCGGCGAGGCACCGCAGCCGCCGCAGCCGACATCGAGCGCCGTGGGCCCCCTCACCTGGAAGGAGGTGCTGGGCGAGCGCGGGCCGGGCTCGTTCGTGACGAGCAGGTAGGCGGAGACGGCGTGTTCGCCCTCGACCAGCTCCGCGCCCTTGGGCAGCACGTACCGGAACGCGCCGAGCGAATCCACGACCACCGTGGCCACGCGGGTGCCGTCCACCTCCAGCGCCACGGAGGCTCCGGGGAGGGCCGCGCCAGCGAACAGCGGGCGGGGGTCCACGACCTCACCCGAAGCGGGGACGACGACCACCGGCGCATCCGTCGTCGGCTGCGTCCCACCATCCGAGGTCCCCGAGTCCGGAGTGCCGGAGTCGGGAGTCCCCGAGTCCGGCGCGCCCGCGTCTGGAGTCCCGGAGTCCGGCTCACCCGCGTCGGGTGTCTGCGGGTCCTCGACGGACTCGAAAATGGTGTTGGCCGTGGACGGTCCGGTGTCGCCGGCGGCGCTGTGCGCGTGCGCGTTGACGCGGTGCGGACCGGGCAGCAGCGGCTCGTCGTCGGGAACCTGGAAGCGGAAGCGCCCGAACGCATCCGCCTTGACGATGGCCTCGGGCCGGTCGTCCAAGTAGATGCCCACCGTGTCGGCATCGGGCGCGACGCCGGCGATGAACGGGAGCGGCCCCGTCACGTCCCCCGCCTCGGGGACGACGATGACGGGCTGCGCGAGCGTGCCCGCGTCACTCGCCTGGGCGGCGCCCACGGTGAAGGACACCTCGGTCGCCGCGATGCTGTAGAGCCCGAGCCCCTCCGAGCGGGCCGACACCGTGTGGACACCGTCCGTGAGCGCGGGCGCCGGCAGGGTGACGGAGAAGGCGCCATCCGTGTCCGCGGAGAACTGAACGGAAGCCGCTCCGTCCACGTAGAGGATGATGCGATGGCCGGGGTCCGCGCTCCCCTGGATGACAGGGCGAGCGCGCACACCGACCTGGTTCGCGGTGGGTGAGGTGATGACGGGCTGCGAGGGTTGCTTGAAGGGGACCAGGTGGCCCCGATCTTCCCCAGAGCCTCCCGCCGAGGCGCCGTAGCTCGGGCCGAACGTCCCCGCGTCCGCGTTCGTCACGCTCCCTGGATCTCCCGGGGCGATGCTGGTCGGGCATGAAATCGACGAGCCCTGTGCCAGGAGGAAGCCACCGCCACCGCCGCCACCAGGCCCGTACGCGGAGGACTCCACCACCACGTCGCCACCGTGCCCGCCGTTGGCCTGCATGGCGCCACACTGCAGCGCGCCGCCGACCCGCACGATGACCGAGCCGCCCGCACCGCCACCACCCGAGGCGTCCTCGCCCGACGCGGCGGACGCGGACGCGCCGTTGGCGGAGACTCGACCAGTCCCCGACATCGAGGCCGCGCGCACGAGCACCATGCCTCCGCCGGCGGCGCCGGCCGAGCCCGCGTTGTCATCCCCTTCCCCCGCTCCACCGCCACCGCCGAAGAGGGCCGCGTTGATGATGGAGTACGCCATCACCACGCCGCCCTTGCCGCCCACCGTGCGCGAGCTGTCGAACGGCGCGGAGCGTCCTCCCGTGCCGCCGAGGCCCCGGTGCCCGCCGCCACCACCGCCCGCGCCATTGCAGTTGCCGCCGCCTCCGGCGTTGACGAGGTTGCCCGCGCCAGCGGCCGTGCCGTAGCGCTTCACCACCACGCCCTCGCCCTTGTAGGCGCCCCCGTCACCGGACAGCACGTCATTGCCGGCGCAACCCGTCGTGGACGCATGGTTGGCGAAGGCGCCGCCGCGGAAGCCCAGTCCATCGGCGGAGATGACACCGTTGTGTGTCACCGCGCCGGTGGCGAGGAAGGCCACGATGCCGCCGCTGCGCCCGTTCCAGGCGGGAGCGACGAGCGTGCCGCTGGAGGTGATGGTGACGGTGGAGTACTCGGGCACTCGGACCACCTGGGCCCCTTCGGCCGTATAGGAGTACGCGAGCGGCGCCGTGAGATGGATCTCCGTCGGGCTGCCCGTCACCACCCGCGCCACGCGTCCGAACTCCCAACGTCCCACGTTGCCCGGGTCCGTGTTCCCGGTGCTCCCGGAGGCCGTGCCTGGGTCGAAGCCCGCGGTCTGGTGGACGAGCACCAGGTCGCCCTTCGAGAAGCTCTCCGTGCTGTCGACCACGAGCAGCGTTCCACCGGACAGCGCCTCGGTGGAGAACGGCACGGCGGCGTTGATGGTGCGACGAGGCGTGCTGACGGTGAGCGCGCCGAGATGGCCATCACCCAGTCCGAAGGAATCCAGCTCCGCCAGGGCAGGGGTCGTCACCAGGAGAAACAGGAACGAGAAGAAGGACGCGAGACGCATGTACCTTCCATGCTGCCCCAGAATCCCAGGTCTTCGCGAGGGCGTGGCTGGTGGTTCCTGGAACTACTTGCCCGGGTGCGTCAGAGCCCTTGCGTTGCGGGGGGCGAAGAACGGCTGGCGGGCGAGACGAGGGAGGAGCGACTTGTCCAGGCACCAGAGCTGGAGGGCATCCTGCCACTCGCCCAGCTCCGCGACGGCGCGCACGGAGGGGTCGTCGCGATAGAGGTCGTTGAGGTTGTGGACGAGGACGGAGAGGTCCTCCACCTCCCAGCGCTCGGTGCGCTCCCCATACTGGACGTGCAGCTCGAGGACGGGGCGCTCGCGCACGTCGACGACCTTGAGCGTGCGGGCGGAGCCCCCCATGGCGAGGGTGAGGGGCCCCATGAGCTCGTCCGGGCGCACGTCGTAGGCGACGGTGAGTCCACCCATCAACAGTCCCGCGTCACACAGTCGCAGGAGTGAGACCTGGGGCGGCTCTTCGCGGGACACGACCTCGAGGGCGGCCTCGCGGTCCTTGAGGAGTCGCTCTCGGGTGAGCACGTCGAGCAGGGAGGGCATGCGGCGAGGCGTTATCGCTCCTCACCACTCCAGTAGTCCACCTCGGCGGAGAGCGGGAGGGCGGTGTACAGCGTCCGCGTCGCCTTGTCCCCTCCGGGCGCCGAGCCCGCGGTGACGACCACCTTGCGGGAGTCGGGGTACACCATCACGTCGGGCTCGAGCATGGTGGAGAAGGCGAGGTAGCGCAGCGGCGCGTCACCGTCGTTGATGAGCTGGTGCGCGGTGCCAGCGCCCGCGGGGAGCGCCACGTAGTCACCGGCCTTCACCGGCAGGGACGTCTCGCCCAGGCGCAGGCGGCCGGAGCCGGAGAGGATGAAGTACGCCTCCTCGTTGGCGAGGTGGTAGTGCAGCGGCCAGGCGTGCTTGCCGGGTGGCAGCTCCATGAGGCTGCACCCCAGCTTCTGGCCCTTGGCGGCGGCGCCCAATTGCTTGCGACGATACGTGACGCGTGGGCCCTGTATGACTTCGGTCCAGGGCAGCGCGGGCTCGTGGACGACGTGGGGATGGGAGGACATGGCGTGGACTCCGGTTCAGGGCCGCGTGGCCGTGAGGATGAAGACGCGGTGGGGGATGTCGAGGCGCTCACCGGGGAAGCGCTCGGCGAGGATGCGGGCGAGCGCGGCGTCGAAGCGCTCCACCTTGGCGGGAGGCAGCGAGGCGCCCACCTTGGCGCTGGCGCGGCAGCGGCCCCGCCACGCGGTGGGGGAGTAGAAGACAGGCACGTCGAAGGAGCACGTCTCCAGGTTCGTGAAGCCCACGTCTGAGATGTCGCGCAGCCACTGGGTGTAGATGCCGACGCCGTTGGCGAAGTGCTCGTAGGCGGGTGGATTGGGATTGAACTCGCTCATGAGGTCCTCGGTCGCCTGGGCGAGGTTGCCGCGCAGGCAGACCCAGTCGAAGTGGGCGATGACGATGCGGCCTCCCGGGGCGAGCAGGCGCGTGGCCTCACGAGCGACGGTGGGACGGTGGAACCAGTGCCAGCACTGGCCGGCGGTGAGCAGGTCGAAGGTGCCCGAGGGCAGGCCCGTCTCCTCGGCGGGGGCCTCGCGGAAATCGATGGAGAGGCCCGCGTCGGCGGCGAGCTGGCGGGCCGCGGCGAGCAGGGGCGTGGACACGTCGAGCGCGGTGACCGAGCAGCCACGCTGGGCGAGCCCTCGGGCCACGGTGCCCGTCCCCGTGCCGAGGTCCAGGGCGCGCAGGCCGGCGCGCAGGTGCCCATCGCGGGCGAGCCGATCGAAGAACGCGTCAGGGAAGCCGGCGCGGTGCCGTGTGTAGTCGGCTGAAGTGCGTCCGAAGTCCACCTGCATGACGATGCTCCTTTCAGGTTCCAGCCCTCCAGACATGGGATGGCGCGCGCGTCTCGACAGACAATCGAGTCGAGTCGACACTGGAGGTCCTGGAGGTTGGTGAGACATGAGTAGGCGCAAGGGCGGACGCTCTCAATCTCGATTCGACCATCGACCTGAGGAGGAGTTGCTGACGGCGGTGGAGGCGGCGGCGCTGTTGGGGGTGAAGCGCGCGACGCTCTACACGTACGTCAGCCGAGGGCTCGTGCGGTGCGTGCCTGAGACGGGCACGAAGGAGAACCGCTACGTCCGGTCCGACCTGGAGCGATTGAAGACGCGGCACGACGCCCGCGCGGGGCACGCGGCGGTGGCGTCGGGTGCGTTGCGTTGGGGTGAGCCGGTCATCGACTCGTCGGTGTCACGGGTGGGCGCGGAGGGGTTGGCGTACCGGGGGCATTCGGCGGTGACGCTGGCGATGGAGGGGCGGAGCCTCGAAGCCGTGGCGGAGCTGCTGTGGTCCGGGGTGCTTCCCGCGGGAGAGGTCGTCTGGCCCGCGGTGAAGGCGCCCTTCCCTGCCTCGGAGGTGGCGCGGTTGATTCCGAAAGAGACGCCGCCGCTGCTGGCGCTGGCGACGGTGGTTCCGTTGCTGGGGGCCCGGGATGCGCTGCGCTTCGGAGCGACGCCGGAGAAGGAGCAGGAGCGGGCGCGCGGGCTGCTGCGTCACCTGGCCGCGTGGGTCTGCGTGGCACAGGCACCGGGGCGGGTGGCGCGGGCACTGAAGGCGAAGACGATGGCGGAGTCACTTGCGGTGGCGTGGGACGTCCGGGACGCGCGGGCGCCGACGTTGTTGAACCGGGCGCTGGTGATGAGCGCGGACCACGAACTCAACGTGTCGACGTTCACGGCGCGGGTGACGGCATCCTCGGGAGCGGACCTGTATGCGTGCGTGAGCGCGGCGCTCGCGGCGATGTCGGGACATCGGCACGGTGGGGCATGCGACCGGGTGGAGGCCTTGCTGGCGGAGATTCGCCGACCGGAGCGCGCGGCGGCGGTGGTGCGGGAGCGGCTCCGTCGGGGAGAGAGTGTCCCGGGGTTCGGGCATCGGCTGTATCCAGACGGAGACCCGAGACTGCCGCCGCTCATCGAGGGAGCGCGCGCGTTCCGTCCAGAGGCACCAGGGGTCCGCATGGCGAGCGCGGTGCTGGAGGCGATGCGGCAGGCCGGACACCCTCCTCCGGCGTTGGACTACGGGTTGGTGATGGTGGCGGATGCACTGGGCCTCCCCCCGGGAGCCGCCGCCACGATCTTCGCCGTCGGACGGGCGGCGGGCTGGGTCGCGCACATCCTGGAGCAACGTGCGCAAGGACACCTGCTGCGCCCCAGGGCCCGGTACGTGGAGCCGATGGACGCGCCCAAGTAGGGGATGACAGTGCAAACAAGCACGGATGAGGGACTTCGTGAAAAAGCGTAAGCCGTTGTCGGAGAACGAGCGCGAGTCGGCACTTCGAGCCATCGTCGGACAGGAGCCTGACGCCATGGTCGAAGCCGCCAAGGTGCTCTCCACGGATGCATCGACAGCCCCCAGGCTTCTCGAGCTCCTCGAGAAGGAGACGCGGGCCGAAGCGCGACGCCATTCTCCATGCGCTGACCTGGCATGGAGACCTCGCGTTGTGGGGCCTCATGGTCTCCATCCTCCTGGACCGGAAGGAGGACCCCAAGGTCCGGGGGCAGGCCTCGGAAGCATTGGGATACGGCTTCGCGAACTTGAAGACGACGTCCGAGAAGTTCCTGCAGGGCGTCAGCGCCTTGCTCGAAGCGCTCGGAGAGCCCTCACCAGAGGTTCGTTATTGTGCTGCCTTCGCATTGGGTTGCACAGGGCATCCGCCACTCTTGCCTGTCCTTGAGAAGATGCGGGCGGACCAGACTCCAGTCCCAGGGGGCTTCTTGCCCTTCTTGTAGAGCCAGTACTGCAGCGTGCCCAAGGACAAGTCGTGCTTGGCCACGAACTCCTTCTGCTGCAGCCCACTTGCCTCGAACTCCTCCACCCACTTCGGCCACTCATCCGGATTGGGTCGTCGCATGCCCCAACAACCCGCGAGGCGCGCTCAATTCAGGACGCCCGCCGTCGGTCGGTTACCAAGGGACTGCTCGTCCGGATTTCCGGCAAGTCTCGCCGCTCCGACCAGGAGCAAGAGTTCGACGCGGCCTGATGCAACCCCTCCGCAGCACTGACGGCCGGCAAGCCTCGCGCTCTCGCGATCGCTCCGCCGGCCGTCCTGCTTCCACTGATCGTGGCTCACGCGATCGAAATGCCGCGCCTTCTCAAGATCGTCTCCACTCCCGGGGGGCTCCACACAATGTGCGAGAGAGCCACGAAGCCGAGGCAACTCCAACCAGCACAGCCCTGACTTTCGTTTAGGGGCTGTTTGCTTTAAGGCCATCCCTGGTCTACTTTTTGGCCGTTGTGGAAAATATCCATATCGGCTCCTTCGGAGTCAAAGCTGTAGACAATGATTCGACCCTCAAAAATCTCAACCTCGAGGGGGAGAGAGATATCTCCTTCCGCCACGACATCGAACGCGACGCCGGGGGGCAATCGATACTGCCCTGTCCATGGCTCCAAAACAACTTCAAGCGCATCTGCTGTGGTGTTTCTCAGCTTAAGCGTTACCTTTGTGTTCGCCATATCGTCTCCTTTGATGCCGATAAACTGGCTCAGGACTCCCAGTCTTTTATGACAGGCGTGGCACTAGTATAGCGCGTAGCGAGATATGCGCCAAGTGCAAGCACGGGCGTCAGGCTGTGCGGCGCGCTGCTTGGGAGCCAAGGACTGAGCGCCTATTCCTTCGATTCCCTCAAGGGGAAACCCAGCGTGGTGCCTTCCGGTAGTACCCCCTTCTTGGTGAGGAGTTTCCCCTTTGTCAGCAATTCATCTGTCATACCCTTCAACCGCAATATGGAGTTGCCCCCGTCAAATCGGACAGGGTCAGTGGGGTGAATTCGCGAGCCGAAACTCGCGGGGGGAGAGCATCTTCAGGGCCTTGTGGGGGTGCACGGCGTTGTAGTCGTCGAACCAGCGGGGCAGCTGCTGGAGGACCATCTCGGCGCTGTCCAGGCGGTTCAGGTACACGGAGTCGCGCTTGAAGCTCTTCACGAAGGACTCCGCCATGCCGTTGCTCTCCGGCGAGTAGGCCGGCGTGGTGCGGATGAGCAGCCCCAGGCTGGCCCCGAATTCGCGCGTCGGGTGGGCCGTGAAGGCCGGCCCGTTGTCGGTGAGCCATTCAATCGGGTGCGGCGCCTGGCGGCTGCCCGCTCACCATGCGGCGGTGCATGGCCGTGGCGGCCGTGGGGCGGGGAGCCTCATGCAACGCCGCAGCCCGGGAGTTGGGTTGTGCCACCTCCACCGTCGTCAGTGCAGTGCGCCGCTACCGGGAGGAAGGACGCGGAGCGCTGCGAGACAGGAGGGAGGGCCACGGCCAGCGCAAGGTAGACGAGCGATTCCGAGAGAGGCTGGCGCGGGTGCTGGTGGGAACGCCCGAGGACTGGGGCTGGTGCCGGCCCACTTGGACACGGGAGTTGCTGTGCCTGGAGCTTGAGCGCCGCGGGCTGCCCCAGGTGTCCGTGGCGACCATGGGTCGTGCGCTCACCTGGCTCGGCGCGCGGCGCAAGGCCGCCAGGCCCATCGTCGAGTGTCCCTGGCCCGCGTGGAAGCGTCGGGTGGTGGTGGCACCGGGCAACAACCAGAAGCGCTTCCTGGCCGGAGCGTTGAATGTCCGGACGGGAAAGCTGACGTGGGTGGAGGGCAAATCCAAGGCCAGCGACCTCTTCATCCAGTTGCTCTGGCGGCTGGCGGGGGAGTACCGGCGCGCCCGCCGCATCCACCTCGTGCTGGACAATGCAGCGGTCCACACCAGTCAGAAGACTCGCAAGGCGCTGGTCCAACTCAGAGAGCGCATCGTGCTCCACTTCCTGCCGCCCTACTGCCCCCAGGGCAACCGCATCGAGCGCGTGTCGCTCGACCTGCACGCCAACGTCACGCGAAACCACCGCTGACCATGGCCCAGCTCATGGTGCGGGTACATGCCTACCTCGACGCGCGGAATGCACAGCGCTCTGCCTGTCCATCCCTGCGGCGAGTCGACCTCAGGCGCGCCTCCTGACGTCGTGCGAGAATCGAGATCGTTGGTTTAGCTCCGAAGGACAAGCTCTACGAACTGGCAAAGGATTTCTGGAATTGGTACCACCGCAAGGTGAAGCGGCCTGGAGATCCTGACCTCTCGAAGGAGGAGGCAGACGCGCTACACGAGGAGTGGAAGCAGCTCGGCAAGCCAGGGCCAGACTCGAAGAAGGATTGGGACTCCCCGAACCTCACAATCGGATTGGAAGACATCGTCGAATCTCTCTTGCCAGACATCTTGTCTTCGTCCGACGTGGCCTGCTCGACCATGGACTGCGATTTTGACCAAAACGGACTGCCAGACCGTTGGGAAAGAGAAGAAATGTGTCGATAACCATGCACAAATGGAGAGAACGGCCATGACCATCGTCATCTGGCGCGCTTCAGGAGCTAGCTTCGATATCGATGCCTTCCTGCGCCACTTTCCAGCCCTCAGTCCAGATGCCACATGGCGCAAGGGAGAGATTGGGGTCGGTGGCCGAGTTGCCACCGACTCCGGGTTCAACAAGACTTTGTTCGAGGCAGCCTCTTCCGAAGTGGTTTCGGCGCAAATCGAGAAGGTGTTGTGGCAGTGGCGAGACGTCGCGGAAACACTGGTCGCACTAGGTGTTGCCCCAATGCTCGATGTTGGGCTGGTGGTCGGTGGTGAGCGCGCCTTCACCGCCAGCGTCTTCATTGACGCGAAGGCACTTCAGGTCTTGGCAACGCTGAAGATTGGGCTCACCGTCTCCGCATACCCGTCCAACGACTGAAGGCTCGTATCCCGGCACACAACCTGTACATTCCGGACTCCCCCGCTGCTTGGCTCTGGCTCCTCGGACACCGAGGGCCAGACGCTCGCGCGAGGAAGGACTCGTGTCACAAGGAAGCCCATCACGCATCATCACACTCCTCATCGCCCTGAGCCTGTCCCTCTCCGCCTGCTCACGGACAACAGCGGTGGTCCCGCGAGAGGATGGGAAAACCTGCACGGTGCGCCTCGAGGACACGGACACGCATGTCGCCGCAATCCGTGGCCGCCCCTGCGCCTCGATAGCTCTCCCCCATGGCCGGTGTCGCGCGAACGACTTCTTCTCCTCGGACATCTGCTCGCCCACCTGCGACATCTACGGCGGCATGGCGCTCTGTTACAGCCCAGCCCACATCGAGGTCGTCGCCTTCGCGGACCTCACCGCTGGCGAAGGAGACGCCCTCCTCCGCACATGCCACTGGTGAGCCCGCCCCTGTCACCTGCCAACCACCCGCACAATCCCCGGTTGGCTCCAGGCGCCACCGTGTACACACTGCGCGCCGTGGATCCTCGACGCACCTACCCCCGCTTCGCCATCGCCTCGCTGCTGGGCAACGTCGCCTTCCTCGGCTCCTGGGGCGTCCTCCTCACCCGCCCCCCGGGCTGGCTCGTCGTCGGCGTCATCCTGCTCGTCGCCTTCGTCGTGCTGCGCGTGGGCGGCATGTGGCTGTACGCCTCACGGCAGACGGAGGACATCCCGCGCGTGCGCCGCGCGGCCATCTTCACCACCGTGCTCGCCGTCGTCGCCGTGGGCCTCTGGGTCTACACCGCCCTGCGCGGCCCCCGCGTCGTGCTCTGAAACGGCTCGCGGGCGCCCTCCTTGCCGGAAAGCGCCCGCGGGGTGCGTCATGGCTGGCGGCTCCAAGGCCGCGCACGCCATCAATTGCCGTGGCGGAAGTGCATGCAGTCGCCGTCCTGGACGACGTACTCCTTGCCCTCGATGCGGAGCAGGCCCTTCTCCTTCACGGCGGACTCACTGCCCAGTTGCACCAGGTCCTCCCAGCGCATCACCTCGGCCTTGATGAACTTGTGCTCGAAGTCCGAGTGGATCTTGCCCGCCGCCTGCGGCGCCTTGTCGCCCCTGTCGATGGTCCACGCGCGGCACTCCTGCTCGCCCACCGTGAAGTACGTCCACAGGCCCAGGAGCTTGTAGCCCGCCCGCACCACCTTGTGCAGACCCGGCTCCGTCAGCCCCGCGCTCTCCAGGAAGCCCGGGCGCTCGGTCTCCGGCAGCTGCTGGATTTCCGACTCCAGCGCCGCCGCGAGCACCACCACCTCCGAGCCCTCCTTCGCGGCCATCTCCTTCACCGCGGCGACGTGCTTGTTGGCGTCCTCCTTGCCAATCTCGCCCTCGCTGATGTTCGCCACGTACAGCACGGGCTTGTCCGTCAGCAGGAACAGGTCGCGGATGACGGCCAGCTCCTCCTCGGACAGCTTCTGCGCGCGCACCGTCACGCCCGAATCCAGCCCCGCCTTCACGCGGTCCAACACCACCAGCTCGGCCTTGGCCTCGTCGCCCGCCTTGCCGGCCATCTTGGTGTTCTTCTGCGTGCGCTCGCGGCGCTTCTCGACCGTCTCCAGGTCCTTGAGGCACAGCTCCGTGTCGACCACGTCCCGGTCCCTCACCGGATTCACCCCGCCCTCGACGTGGGTGACGTTGTCGTCCTCGAAGCAGCGCAGCACGTGCAGCACCGCGTTCACCTGGCGGATGTTGCCCAGGAACTGGTTGCCCAGGCCCTCGCCCTTGGAGGCGCCGCGCACCAGGCCCGCGATGTCCACGAACTCCAGCGACGTGGGGACCTTCTTCAGCGGCTTGATGAGCTCGGACAGCTTGTCCAGGCGGTCATCCGGCACCGGCACCACGCCCACGTTGGGCTCGATGGTGCAGAAGGGGTAGTTGGCGGCCTGCGCGCGAGCGCCCTCGGCCGACAGCGCGTTGAACAGGGTGGACTTGCCCACGTTGGGCAGCCCGACGATGCCGATGGAAAGACCCATGGTGATTCCCTGGAACAAACGCGCCGGGGGGCGCGCTTCCCCGGACTAGGCCGAGCGACGCACGCCGGCGTTGCCGGAGCCGCTCAGCGGGAGGCCCTGCACGAACTGCTCGGCCAGCGCGCGGTGCTTGCTGTCGTCCATGCGCTCGTTGACCAGCTTGCCCGCCACTTCCATGGCCAGGTCCACCGCCATGGCGCGGACCTCGGCGATGGCCTTCGCCTTCTGCTCGTCGATTTCACGACGCGCGCTGACCTTGAGCTCCTCCGCCTCCTTGCGGCTCTTGGCCATCAGCTCCTCGCGGAACTTCTCCATCTCCTGCTGGTTGCGGCGCGTCTCCTCGGCGGCCTGGCGGCGCGCCTCGGCGATGGCCGTCTTCTGGTCGGCCAGCAGCTTCTCCGCCTCGGCGCGCTCACGCTTGGCGCTCTCGATGGCGGCCGAAATCTGCTTCTCGCGCTCCTCCACCAACTGGAGGATGGGTCCCCACGCCTTCGACCGCAGGACGAAGAAGACGATGACGAAGGTGACGAGGGTCCAGAAGATGAGGCCCGGCTGGACGCTCACGAGGCTGCTGGCGGCGAGGACGGAGGGCAGGAACATGGCGACGTGTCCGGCGTGAGGGAGGAACGGCAGAGGGAACTTCAGGTGCTGCTTCCGGGGTGACACCGGCACCCGCGACACGTGGCCACGGGCACCGGCGCCCCTACCGGCGATGAAGCGAACCGCGCTGGAATCAGGCGGTCTTCGTGGCCAGCAGGATGCAGACCACCAGCGCGAACAGCGTGGCGCCTTCGATGAGGGCCGCGGCGATGATCATCGAGGTGCGGATGTCGCCACCGGCGGCGGGCTGACGGCCCGTCGCGTCCATGGCGGCGGCGGCCAGCTTGCCGATGCCGAGGGCGGCGCCGATGATGGACAGACCGGCGCCAAGGCCGGCAGCGAGGAAGGCAAGAGCGAGGTTGGTCATGGCGGTGCTTCTCTTTTCGTAGCGAGGACCCGCTTGTGGGGGGGTCGTGATGGCCCTTCAGGACTACCTCTGGCGACCTTTCGAATCGCCAGGTCTTCGACCGGGGCGCCGGACCGCTGGCGCCCCGCCAACTTGTCTCAGGCGTGCGCCTTGCCGTGGTCGTGGCCCGCGCCGCCCTCGGCGTGGCCGTGGCCCTGCTCACCGTGGCCGTGGTCGTCGTGGTGGTGGCCCGTCGCCACCGCCATGCCGATGAACAGCGCCGACAGCAGCGTGAACACGTACGCCTGCACGAAGGCCACGAACAGCTCCAGCAGGTAGATGGCGAACGCGAAGGGCACGCTCACCACCGCCACCCCCGGGTGACCGAGGATGAAGATGAGGCCCAGCAGGAAGAAGAGGACGATGTGGCCCGCCAGCATGTTGGCGAACAGACGCATCGTGAGCGCGAAGGGCTTGGTGAACAGACCCAGCACCTCCACCGGAATCATGATGGGCCACAGCAGCGGGTGGACGCCACCCGTCAGGTGCTTCAGGTAGCCGCCCAGGCCCGCCGCGCGGATGCCCGCCGCCTGCGTCACCAGGAAGGTGCAGATGGCCAGACCCGCCGTCACCGCCAGGTTGCCGGTGGCCGTCGCCATCCAGGGCACCAGGCCCAGCAGGTTCATGAAGAGGATGAAGAAGAACGCGGTGAGGAGATAGGGCACGTAGCGCGGGCCGTCCTCCTTGCCGATGTTCTTGATGGCCATCTCGTCCCGGACGAAGAGGACCAGCATCTCGATGAGGTTGGCGCCCGCGCCCCGGGGGACCAGCTTCGTCTTGTCGCGGTTGCTCCAGATGAGGACCGTGCCCAGCAGCAGCAGCGCCGCCAGCCACATCATCACCGTGTGCTTGGTGATGGAGAGGTCCAGGCAGCCCTCACCCAGGCCCGGAATCTGGGGGCCGTGGTCCGTCATCTTCGGCTCGCACGAGCCCACCCGGATGGGGGGGATGGCGCCCAGGTGGATGGGCTTGCCGAGCGGGACCTCCAGCTCGAAGTCGTTCGAGTCGGAGACGTGGTGGAGGATGTACTCGGGAGTACTCGGCTCGTGACCCTCGCCGTGCCCCTCCGAGGACTCGGAGGAGGCCCACGCCGTGGCCACGAACAGACTGGCGAACAGCACCATTGCCTTGCGCATCACTCGTCTCCGCCCGCCGCGCCCTTGGACGCGGCCATCACGTAGCTCACTTCAATCCACTGCAGCGCGAAGTAGACGCCGAAGAAGCCGATGATGAACGGCACCGGCTCCATTCCCCGCGACAACATCCCCAGCAACCCCACCAGCACCGCCAACGCGCGCAACCCGAAGACCACGCCCACCGCCACCATCGCCGCCTTCAGGTCCTTCTTCACCGCCCGCCGCTTCATCAGCAGCGCCACCACGCCCGTCGCCGCCGCCAGCCCCACGCCCCACAACGCCGAAACCTTGTTCTCCACCACCTGCGGGAACAGGCCCGCCACCGCCGCGCCCACCACCGCCACCCCGGCCGCCAGTGCCGCGTGGCTCCGGAACGTGTCGCCGCCGCCCTCGCCGTGCCCCGTCACTTCCGCTTCCCCAGTCGGGCCATCTCCCGGAGGAATCCGTAGAAGCCCACGCAGATGCCCACCAGGCTCAGCCCCACCATCAACCAGGGGCCGGTCTTCAGCGCCTTGTCCAGCCAGTAGCCGCCCAGCACCCCCACCACCGCCCCGCCCACCAGCTTCCAGACCGCCGCGATGTAGGGCTGCGCCGCCCGCATCTGCCGCGCCGTCTCTCCCAGCTCGCTGCCGTCCGAACCGACCTTCTCCCTCGGCTCCTTCGCTTCCATTCGGACGCCTCCCCAAACCTCGGGAAAAGCTCGGATTTCCCATGCCACCCGATCCAACCCCACCACGCGCGGGCGCCGCTTAGCATCGAATGCGCGGCAGGTGCAACCGTTCCCCGTGCCTGGAAGGCCCTGGCCCCGAGGTGGGAGCCAGCCCCCCGCAAGTCCGGCTACCTCCGCCGAGAAGGCCCCCACACTTGGAGCCCCTGGCATCCGGGGTCCCGCCCGCCCTGGGGCCGTGCCGCCGGGCGCACTTCCCGCCGCTCATCCGCGCCGGCCCCGGGGCGTCGCCAGCTTGCCCCTAGCCGTGAATCCCGGAGGTCCCATGCCCAAGCCGCTGTCGCTGTCGTCCCCCCGCTTCAAGAACGGTGACCTCATCCCCATCGCCTACACGGGCGAGGGGGAGGACATCTCCCCGCCCCTGCACTGGGAGAACCCGCCCGCGGGGACCAAGAGCCTGGCGCTCATCGTCGAGGACCCGGACGCCCCGGACCCGAAGAAGCCCCAGCGCATCTACTGCCACCAAATCCTCTACAACATCCCTCCGGGCACCCAGACGCTCCCCGAGGCGGCCGAGCCGGACGTGCTGCCCCCCGGGACGCGGCAGGGGCTCAACGACTTCGGGAACATGGGCTACGGCGGCCCCATGCCCCCCATCGGGAGGCACCGCTACTTCTTCCGGCTGTACGCGCTGGACTCGGTGCTGCCGGACCTGGGCCGTCCCACCCGGGCCGACCTGCTCAAGGCCATCGACGGGCACGTGCTGGGTCAGGCGGAGCTGGTCGGGCTCTACGAGAAGACGCACCACCGGGGCGCGGGGACCCATCCGGGCGCCTCCGCCTGAGTCACCCGCGTCGGGCACGGGCGGGCCACGCCCTCGGGACGGAGGCCCGCCCGACCCGCCATGGCCTCACATTCCTGTCACGGCGGACCACCACCCGGTCGGCCAAAGGCAGGCAATGACGTAAGGGAAAACCCCAGGCTGTGGTCTGGTCATCGCTCCAACCCGCCGCCCACTTCTCCACCCTTGCATGGGGTGGAAGAGTCAGGGCCGCCGTGAATCCATCCATCCGGGCCGGGGCGCCCTACGCCCCCTTCGATGAGATGTCCGTGGGCGTTTGCGTCATCCGCGAGCGCCGCTTCGTGTATGTGAATGACGCCCTGGGGACTTTGGTAGGCCATCCCCGCGAGGCGCTGGTGGGCCAGCAGGCGACGCGGCTGCTCAGCGAGGCGAGCGTGGCGGAGATGACGGAGCGCCACTCGCGGCGGATGCGAGGCGAGCCGGTCCCCAGCACCTACGAGACCGCCCTGCGCACGACCACGGGCGAGCGGTACGTCGAGATGACGCTCATCCCCAGCGGGCCGGACTGGGTGGCGTTGGTGCGGGACGTGACGTCGCGGAGCCAACGGCGCGCCGTGCTCCAGCGGCTGGCGGAGCTGGGCGCCGGCCTCCCCGCGCTGCGCACCGAGGGCGAGGTGCTGCGCCGGATGTTCTCCGGGCTGGAGGAGCTGGGGCTGGCGTTCGCGTGGCTCTCCCCGGAGGGCGCGGGGCTGCGCCTGGGCCAGACGTTCGTGCCCACCGGGATGGTGCCCCCGGGCGCCCCGGCGCTGAGCGGCCGGTGGGTGCGGGACATCGTGGGGCGCTGGCCGTCCCTGCTGACGCGGGCGTGGAGGGAGGGCTCCGCGTACTCGACGGACCTGTCCCAGGAGTCGTTCCACTTCCTGGAGGGCGCCCAGGCCGACGGCGTGCGGGGCGCGCTGCAACGGGTGGGGCCCTTCCACACCATCGCCGTGCGCATCGACGTGGAGGGCTGCCCCCGGGCGATGCTCGCGCTCGCGGATGACTGGCTGAGGGAGGAGGAGCTCGCGCCCGTGCGCCTGTTCGGCGCGCAGATCTCCGCCGCGCTGGACGCGGCGCTCACCATCTCCCGGCTGTCCGCGCAGAACACCGCCCTGGCCGCGCTCAACCGCCTGGCGTCGGAGGCGGCGTCCGCGCCCCACCCCCGGGCCTTCTTCGGCCCGGGCACGGAGGAGATCGTCGGCCTGGTGGCCTGCGACGCGGTGGCCATCCTGCTGCCCATCGAGAGCGAGATGGAGCTGGCCTACGCCAGCGGCGTGGACCTGGAGGACGCGGACACGCGTCGCTTCGCGCGGCTGTGGCTGTCGGGTGGGCTGTGCGCCCAGGCCCAGCAGGAGGGCGCGCCGCTGGTGGTGGACGTGCGCCAGTGTCCGGCGGTGCTCGAGGTGGAGCTGTCGCGCCGGGGCTTCCACACGGTGGTCGTCGTCCCGCTGCGCGTGCGCTCGCGCGGCGTGGGCACGCTGTGTGTGCTGTTCCGCGAGCACCGGCACCTCACGCCGCTGGAGCGCGAGACGCTCCAGGCCATGGGGAGCCACTTCGCGGCGGCCATCGAGACCCACCGGCTCCTGCGCGAGCTGCGCGGGCGCGCGGAGGACCTGGCGCTCCTGCACGAGGTGGCCAAGGCCCTGGCCACCACGCTGGAGGTGGACAAGCTGCTGACCACGGGCGTCACCAGCCTGGCGCGCATCGTCGACACGCCGGACGCGTACGTCCTCATGCCCGACGCGGCGGGCGAGTGGCTGGAGATTCGCGCGGTGAGCGGCAACCACCCGGAGCTGCTCGGCGGCAGCCTGCCCGCGGGCATCCCCGACGCCTCCGCCACCGGGCTGGCGTTCCTCACGCGGGAGCTCGTCAACGTGGAGGACGCCACCACGGACGTCCGCGTGGACCAGACGCTGCGGGAGCAGGCCGGGGCGCTCGCCTTCCTCGTGCTGCCGCTGGTGGTGCACGAGCGGCCCGTGGGGGTGATGGTGGCCTCGGAGACGCGCCGCGCGCGCCGCTTCACCCCCGCGGAGGTCGAACGCGCGAGCGCCATCGCCAACCAGCTCGCGCTCGCGCTGGAAGGGGCGCGGTTGGTGGAGGACTTGAAGGACAGCTACGTGGAGCTGGCCCGGACGCAGGAGCAGCTGGTGCGCCGCGAGCGGCTGGCCGCCCTGGGCGAGCTGTCCGCCGTGGTGGCCCACGAGGTGCGCAACCCCTTGGGTGCCATCTTCAACTCCGTGGCCTCCATCCGCCGCATCATGGGCCCGGGCAGCCCGGCGGAGCCGCTGGTGGACATCGTCGCGGAGGAAGCGGACCGGCTCAACCGCATCGTCGCGGACCTGCTCACCTTCGCGCGCCCCCCCGCGCCCCATCCCTATCCCGTGCCGCTGACGCAGTTGGTGGAGGACGCGGTGCGCGGCGCCCTCGCGGAGTCCCCTGGCGCGGTCCACGTGGAGCTGGAGTTGGAGGACAGCGTCCCGCCCGTCACGGTGGATGAGCGGATGATGCGTCAGGCCTTCCTCAACCTGGCCATCAACGCGGTGCAGGCCATGCCCCAGGGTGGCAGGTTGAGGGCGACGGTGCGCAGGGCGGAGGGCGCGCACGAGGTGCAGGTGGAGTTCAGCGACACCGGGCCGGGCATCTCCGCGGAGGTCCGGGCCCGCATCTTCGAGCCCTTCTTCACCACCAAGGCCAAGGGCACGGGCCTGGGGCTCGCCGTGGTGAAGCGCATCATCGAATCCCACCAGGGACGACTCACGCTCGACTCACAGCCGGGCCATGGCACGTGCTTCCGGTTGTATCTGCCATTGGACCCTTCCTCCGGGCAGGCTCCGGACGCAAACCCTCCCCGCGCCCGGAGCCACCCTTGAGTCACGGCGTGTACGTCACTTCGAGGTGCGGGCGCTTGGAGGCGTCCTCGGCCTCGCGGGAGTGGTAGTAGCTGATGTACCCGCTGCTGGAGATCCGCAGGGAGATGCGCCGGTCGATGGCATCCGACGCTCCCTGCACGGCGGGAATCAGCGCCGGACTGTCATTGACGCCCACCTGTTCGTGCGGGTCGGTGGCGTAGCCAGGGAACCAGAGGAACCATGCACCCAACGGCTCCCCGGAGATGGCCGGTTGCTGATCGAACGTCAGGCTGTATTCGCCCCAGGAGTTGTCTGGCACGAGGTGCGTATAGGTGTTGCCGTCGCCCCCAGGAGACGCGCCGCGCGTCGCCGTGGCGGAGAACTTCACGGACTTGATGACCGCGCCCGGAGGGATGCTCGCCAGGTTGAAGCGCAGGAACGAAGTCTCGGGCCACCCGTAGAAGACGCCCAGCTCTTGCGAACCACCGAAGTTCGTGCCGCGCTCCCAGTAACTCCCGGTGATCCGGGCGTCCGCCTCCGGCTCGAGGACCGTGACGACGTCAGCCAGCTCGTATTGGACGACGAGCTTCGGGCGCTGGCTCGCATTGGAGTACTCACGCGAGCGGTAGCGCGTCTTGTAACCCGGCGAGTGAAGCCGGAAGCTCACCTGCTTGTCGCCGTCCAACTCGCCCTGCACCACGGGGATGAGCGCCGGACTGGAGTTGACGCCGAGCTTGTCCTCGGGCGTGAGGTCGTACCAGAGGAACCACTCACCCGACGGGGTGCCCGCGGACGCGGGCCGGTTGGCCCAGGTGATGCCCGTCTCCGACCACGAGTCGTCGCTGACGAAGCTCGTGTAGACACTGCCATCCCCACCGTAGGCGTATCCATCGTAGGCCAACGCCGACAAGGCGACGGACGTGATGCGCGCGTTCGAGGGAAGGCTGCTCAGGTCGAACTTCAGGTAGGCCTCGGCGTACTGACGATTCACGACCCACGCCGTGTTGAGCCCGAAGTTCTTGTCCGGGGCGTCGGGCGTGACGTACGCGTCCGCCACGGGCGACAGCGTCAGGGTGCCGGTCTCCAGCGGCGCGGCCTGCGCCGAAACAGGGCCACCACTCCCTGGCGGGGGTTGCTCCGTCGCGGGAGACGCGCCGCACCCCGCGACCGCCAGCGCCAGCAGGGTCGACACAGCAGGGGGATATCCCCTTGAGACAACAAGGTGTTTCAAGAGACTCATCAGGTCTACCTTTGCGTGAAAGAGCGTCGTTGCTCTTCCTCGTTACCGACACACCCTCTCCAGACCTTATTCAGGGGTGCCTCTCCGCACGGAATCAATCTCAGGGACCGCAAGGGTGATATCGACCCACGCCGCTGAGCCATTCCCTCACATGGAAGCGAGAACTTCCTTGACCTGTGTATGAGGGCGCACCAGCAGCAGCCCGTCCTCGTGCTCAGGAATATTCATTCCGCGCGATGGACAACCCGCCACTCGCGGGACCGAGGACGACGGGTCAGCGCCACAACCACCAGACGACGCTCAGTCCCAACAGACAGGCCCCCGCGAAGAGCGCGCCGGCGATCCACAGGCGCGGGCCCTGGAGCCAGGTGCCCGTGCGTGTCGGCTCGGGGACGGGCAGCTCGCCGTCACCGGTGATGGCGCGGACGAGCTCCAGGCGCTTCGCCTCGATGGCCGCGGTGTCCACCGTCTGGGAGATGTCGATGCCGAAGCCCACCTGGGTCTCGCGGGGGACACGTCGGTTCGCCTTGTAGCGGGTGCCCTCCATCGTCGGTGTCACGGTGTCCTCGGCGCGACCGGGATACAGCGACGCCTTCGTGCCGGAGGGCCGCTCGGAGGCCTCGGCGATGGCGACGAGCAGCTTCGCCGCGTCGAGCGCCTCGGTCGCGTCGGGAGGGGCCTTGGACTCCGGAGCGTTCACCGAGGGGCCGCGCACCGCGCCGTATCGCGAAGTGCCCGACACACCCTCCCCGGAACCCAAGGGAGGCGACGCGTCCCACGCGGCGGAGCGTCCCCGGCGCAGAGGAGAATCCACGGCCGTCACCTCGTCTTCGCCAGGACCTGATTGCGGAGCACCTGTGACGTGGGAGGCAGCGCGAGGGCCGACGGCGGTGGTCTCGTCATCTCCGGTGCCCTGCGATGACGCCTGGGACGAAGGACCCGCGGCGGAACGGGGAGCCACGACGGTCGATTCATCCTCGTCGTGCTCCGCCACGCGCTTCGTGCCGGGCAACGGGGGTGGAGCCACGGCCCTCGAGGAAACGGGCGCGGAGGCATGATGTCCCGGGGAGAACGGCCTGTCGCCGCCCTGCCTCGCGGGAGCACGAGGGGCCACGGTGAGAGGGCCGACGGTGGTCGGCTCGTCTCCGCCCGAGGCGTACGGCGGCAGCTGCGCAGCGGACTCGGCGGAGCCCACGGTGCCCGTCCTGGGCGGCGCAGTGTGAGGGAGCTTCCTCGGGTCATCGACGGCGGTCGGCTCGTCCTCGCTCGACAGGAACGCGCTGCCTGTCGGCGGATGACTGGAAACAGGTCTGCTTCCCCGAACAGGCACGTCATCCGCCCCACGGACACCAGCAGGGTCCGTGTCGTGCGAGCCCCTCGCAGGGGACGGCCCATCATCACCTGGGCGCGATGGGACACCCGTACTTCGCGCGGCGACCTGAGGACCCTGCGGGCTCGTGCCGATTGACGGCTCTGCCCCTCGCGAGGAACCCTGGCCCGGAGAGACCTCGGTGCGCGTCGGTTCATCGTCCGACGCGGCGCTCACGCGCTCGGAGCGCGCCGGCTCCTCGACCACAGTGGAGTCCTCGCCGCCCGAGCCACGCTCGCCCGGAGTCTGTCCCGAGACCTCCGTCCGCGTGGGCTCGTCGTCCCCAGGCCCGAGGCGGACCCGAAGCGCGTCGGAGGACAGCGCCTGCGTCGGGGCATCGTCCTGGACTCCCGACACACCCTCGTGAGTACGCGACGTCCCAGATGCCTGGAGTCGAGCACGCACCTGCTCGGCGGAGCTGGCTTGCGTCGACTCGCCGCCCTGCGCCCCGGGCGCATCCATACGAGCCCGAAGCTGCTCGGCGGAGACCGCCTGCGTCGACGCACCCGCCTGGGCCTCGACCTCGGCGACACGCGCTCGAAGCTGCTCCGCGGACAGCGCCAGCGTCGACTCGCCGCCCTGCGCCCCGGGCGCATCCATACGAGCCCGGAGCTGCTCGGCGGAGACCGCCTGCGTCGACGCACCCGCCTGGGCCTCGGCCTCGGCGACACGCGCGCGAAGCTGCTCGGCGGACAGCGCCAGCGTCGGCTCGTCGTCCTGGCCTGCCGGGGCGCCCGCGCGGGCACGCACGTGGTCGGCGGACAGCGCTTGCGTGGGCGTGCTGTCGGACCCGCTCGGCGGTGGCCCGACACGCGCGCCCTCGGAGGCGATGAAGTCATCGGGCGTGATGACCGCGTTGTGCTCGAACGCCAGCGCCGTGGGCGGCGCCAGCGCCGCCGCGAGCCCGGGGTCCGTCCCCGTGCGCCCGGACTCCTCTCGCAGCAGCTCCCGCAGCAGCGCCTCCTCCGCCTTCTTCTCGCGCGGGAACACGAGCCCCATCAGCCGCGCGACCTCCGCGTCCCCCACCCCCGGCGCCAGCTTCTCCTTCAACCGCGCCAGCTCCGCGCCCATCGCCGCCGCGTCCGGGAACCGCTCCGACGGCTCCGGGGCGAGCGCCCGCACCAGGAACGCGTCCACGCTCGTGGGCAATCCCTGGCGATAACGCCCCGCCGACTCCCACTGCGGATACGCCGCGCGCCGCCAGCGCTCCACCGGGTCCCCGCGCTGCGGCAGCGTCTTCCACGCCGACAGCTCCCACAGCAACACGCCCACCGCGTACACGTCCGCGCGCCGGTCCACGAAGCGCTTCCGCGCCTGCTCCGGCGACATGTACGTCAGGTTGCCAATCACCACCCGGGGCGCGGTCTGCTGCTCCTTCAGCGTGGACTGCGCCGCGCCGAAGTCGATGATCTTCACGTCGCCCGCGTAGCTCAGGCAGATGTTCGCCGGGGACAGGTCCCGGTGCACCAGGTGCAGCGAGTGGCCCTCCTCGTCCGTCGCGTCGTGCGCGTACGCCAGGCCCTCGCACAACCGCTGGCCCAGGTGCAGCAGGACGCCCAGCGGCATCATCTTGCCCAACTGCCGGAGCCGGTACGTGAGCCGGCTGAGCGTCTTGCCCTGCACGTACTCCATGGCGAGGTAGAGCTGCCCCTCCTCCTCGCCCATCGCGTAGACGCGCGCGATGTTCGCGTGCTGCAACCGCACCACCACGCGGGCCTCGTCCCGGAAGCGGCCCACGAACTGGGGGCTCGCCATGAGCTGCGGGAGGACCTTCTTCACCACGCACGCGCGACGCGGGGCCTCCTCTCGCGCGAGGAAGACCTCCCCCATCCCCCCGGCGCCGATGCGGCGCACCAGGGTATAGGGTCCGAAGCGGACGGGCCCCGCGAGGGGCTCCGGCTCAACCGGTCTGGCCAAGCGAGCGGAAGGCCTTTCTCGCCGCCCCGAGCACGTGCGCCACCTCCGCCTCGCCGATGGCCAGCGAGACGAAGGCCGCTTCGAACTGGCTCGGCGGCAGGTACACGCCCGCGTCCAGCATGGCGTGGAAGAAGCGACCGAAGCGCGCCGTGTCGGACGCCTTCGCGCTCGTGTAGTCGAACACCGGCGTGTCCGTGAAGAACACCGTCAGCATGCT
The DNA here is from genome assembly GCF_024198235.1 of Myxococcus dinghuensis. Lineage (GTDB taxonomy): Bacteria > Myxococcota > Myxococcia > Myxococcales > Myxococcaceae > Myxococcus > Myxococcus dinghuensis. The sequence goes on from NZ_JAKCFB010000003.1 coordinate 190,906, forward strand.
GCCCACGCGATTGACGGTGACGGGCACACCCGCGGCCTTCGCCTCGGCGATGAAGCCCTCCTCCAGCATGCGGCTCACCTGCTCCAGCCGCGCGTACGTCCCCGGCGCCGCCAGCGCCTTCACACACGCCATGCCCGCGGCCACCGCCACCGGGTTCCCGGACAGCGTGCCGGACTGGTACACCGGCCCGGCCGGCGCCACCTTGCGCATGATGTCCGCGCGGCCGCCATAGGCGCCCAGCGGCATGCCGCCGCCAATCACCTTGGCCATCGTCGTCAGGTCCGGCTTCAGCCCGTACAGCTCCTGCGCGCCGCCGCGCGCCAGCCGGAAGCCCGTCATCACCTCGTCCAGCACCAGCAGCACGCCGTGCTTCTGGCACAGCGCCTGGAGCCCCTGGAGGTAGCCCGGCTTCGGCACCAGCACGCCCATGTTGCCCACCACCGGCTCGATGATGGCGCAGGCGATGTCCTTGCCCTTCTCGTCGAAGAGGCGCTCCACGGCCGCCAGGTCGTTGAAGGGCGCGGTGAGCGTCAGCTTCGCCATCGCGGCCGGCACGCCCGGCGAGTCCGGCAGGCCCAGCGTCTCCACGCCGCTGCCCGCCTTGACCAGGAACGGGTCACCCGCGCCGTGGAAGCAGCCCTCGAACTTGAGGATGTGCTCGCGGCCGGTGAAGCCACGCGCCACGCGGATGGCCGCCACCGTGGCCTCGGTGCCGCTGGACACCAGCCGCACCATCTCCACCGCCGGCATGATGCCGCAGATGAGCTCGGCGAACTCCACCTCGTCCGCGTGCGGCGCCCCGTACGACGTGCCCCGCCGGGCCGCGTCGATGACCGCCTCGATGATGGGCGGGTAGGCATGGCCGAGGATGAGCGGCCCCCAGCTCCCCACCAGGTCGACGTAGCGGTTGCCGTCCACGTCGGTGAGCCACGCGCCCGCGCCCTCACGGAAGAAGACGGGGTCGCCTCCGACGCCGCGGAAGGCGCGCACCGGGGAGTTCACTCCGCCCGGGATGCGCGCTTGCGCTCGGGCGAACAAGGCCTGGCTGTGAGCGTGATTCATGGATGGCTCCATAACACGCGGCGGGACGACACCCTCGCACTGTCTCATCCCCTCCCATGCCCGTCCCTTCTCCGACCCGTCGGCATCGGATTATGGACACGCCGCGTCGGGCCTCCGGGGCGTTTCCCTGGAAAATCCCACCCCGGTCGAGGTTTCGTGCGAAGCAGGCCCGTGACACGCCGTCCCCCCGCTCGCCCTCTGGGCGGCCTCATGGAGCAAGCCCATGGATTTCAAGACCGCGGACCTGTGTGACACCCACTCGAGCACCCCCGGCTTCCAGGTGGCGGAGCCCGGGTTCCACGACTACGGCGGTCGCAAGTCCTTCTCCGGCCCCGTCAGCACCGTCCGCGCCCCGGAGGACAACTCCCTGGTGCGCAAGGCCCTGGAGGAGCCCGGCCAGGGCCGCGTCCTCGTCGTGGACGGTGGCGCGAGCCGTCGCTGCGCGCTGGTGGGAGACCAGCTCGCCCTGCTCGCGCAGCGCAACGGCTGGGCGGGCGTCGTGGTCAACGGCTGCATCCGCGACTCGGTCGAGGTGGGCCGCACCGAGGTGGGCGTGAAGGCCCTGGGAACCCATCCCCTCAAGAGCGGCAAGCGCAACGAGGGGCAGCGCGACGTGGAGGTCCGCTTCGCGGGCATCACCTTCCGCCCCGGCCAGTTCCTCTACGCGGACGAGGACGGCATCGTCACGGCGGACAAGGCGCTGGGCTGAGTCCGCCACGCGCTCCGGGGCCAGACGAGGACGGTGGCGTCGGCGCTCCCCGAGGCCAGCCACTCACCGTCCCGCGAGAAGGCCAGGGCCTGGATGCCCGCGAGGTGTCCGTGCAGCGTGGCCAGGAGCGCCCCGTCGCGCCCCCAGACCCGGACCTGGCCCTCGATGTCCCCCGTCGCGACCAGGCTGCCATCCGCCGAGAGCGCGACGGCCCAGGTGAAGACACTCGCGCCCAGCCTCACTTCCCGCCCCGGGCATGACAGGTCGACGAGGACGACGTCGCGGTAGTCCTCCTGGAGGACCAACACACCTTCGTCCGGAGCGAGGCACAGGAGCCGTGCGCGCTGGCGCCGGCCGATGACCACCGGGCGATAGGTGCCCCTCTTCACGTCCCAGAGCTTGCTCGTCCACCGTCGCGTCCCGTCGTCCACGCTCCACGCGTTCACGACCAACAACCATCGGCCGCCTCGGGAGACGGCGCTGATGCGTGTGCCGAGCCGCTCGCATACCTCTCCGACCCGAAGCCCCGTCCGGGTGTCGGTCACCCTCAGCCAGGCGTCGCCGTGCTCCTCGTGGACCTGCGCGAAGGCGCTGCCATCGTCCGCCCAGACCGCGCTGTAGACATCACACCCATCGGAGAGCTCCGTCGTCTCCTCCGACAACGGGTCGAACAGGAACCTCTCCCGAAAGCCCATCACCACACAGGCGCGCCCCGCGCTCAGGAACATCCGATGCGGGTACTCCGGGAGCTGGGGCACATAGCGCACCTGACGTCCCGAATCATGCTCCCAGACCCGCAGGCCTCCGTCCGCGCAGAACGTCACGAGGTGCCGCCCATCGTCCGCGAACGAAAGGTGCGTGACCAGATGGTGGTGCGCCTGCTCCGGAACGACGCGCCACGCCTCCAGGTCCACCAGGAGCACGCAAGCGGCGTCCCTCGCGAAGGCGACCCATCGTCCGTCGGGTGAAACCCCGGGTCGCCACCTCGTCGCCGCGGTTTCACACGGCAATCGCAGCCACCGCTCCAACTGCTCTCCGCGTGAGACAACCAGGCGTTGATTCACGATGCGCATCTGACGCCCGTCGGGCAGGGGCCATGTCGGCGCGGGGGAATGGGCCCGCACGACCTCCTCCACCAGAACGCCGGTCCGGACCGCATAGGTCCGCACGCGGTTCTTCTCGCGCTCGGTCTCCAGGTATCGACACTGGATGGAGTCGCCCTCCGCGGAGAACACCGCCCAGGAATAGGGACCGTCCACGGCGCCGTCCACCTGCCAGCGTGGCGTCCATTCACGGGCGTCGAAGACAGACAAGCGCGTGAGCCGTTCACCGTGCTCCAGCATCAGGACACAGGAACCGTCGGGTGAGAAGGACAGCTCGGCCGGAGCGCCCGGGCTGTCGGGCAGCGACACATGTTTCACCAACGTCTCGGTGGGCACATCGAAGACCACGAAGCCGTTCGGCCGCTCCGTCGCCGCCAGCAACGTGGTGCCGTCCGGAGACAGCGCCAGCCGCCGGCCGCCGCTGCCTGGCACTCGCCAACACCGCAGCACCGCTCCGCGAGGGACGTCCCACAGCCGCATGGCGCCGTCCATGCTCAAGGTGACGACACGTTCGGGGGACACGAACCGGGCGGCCATCACGGGCTGCTCATCCGCCTCCAGCACTCGCAGCTCACGCCCGTCCACGGGGTCCCACACCCGCGCGGAGCAATCCCCCGCGGTGACGAGCGCTCGTGAATCCGGGGAGAAGGAGACCGAGGACAACGACCCGAGCGACTTCCCCGAACCGAAGCGGTGCAGATAGCGCACGGTGCCGCAGCGACTGTGCGCGAGCTCGGGGAGCACATCTCCCCAGGCGTCGAGTCGACCATCCCTTCCATCCGACGTCGTCATCGACGGGTCATCCCTCCCAGGCCCGCGAGGGCCAGATGAGCGCCACCGCATCCGCCCCACCCGAAGCCAGGAAGTCCCCTCGTGGGGAGAAGGCCAGGGCGGTGACAGTCCCCCTGTGGCCCTCCAGCGAGGCCAGGAGCCGCCCGTCGATGCTCCAGACCTGGACCCGCCCATCCGTGTCCCCCGTGGCCAGCAGGGTCCCCTGCTCCGCGAAAGCGAGGGTCCAGAAGCGCGAGGCACAGCGCAGGTGGACGCGGCGCTCCGGATACGCGAACTCCACGAGGGACAGCACGCCCGGCGCCGCCTCGAGCACGAGCGTTCCCTCATCCGGGGTGAAGCCCCATGTCCTCTGCCCACGGGGAATTCGCAGCGTGCGCCAGCGTGCGCCGAGAGACAGGTCCCACAGCCGCAGGTCAACGAACCCTCCTGGCAACTCGTCACCCACCGTCACCACGCGCGCCCCCGTCCGAGATACCGCGTGGAGCGACGCGTCTCCGGACTCCACGAGAACGTTCCACAGACAGCGCCCATCGCGGGTGTCACAGACCCGCAGGCGCATATCGGGGCCAGCGTGGACCAGCTCCGCGAGGATGAACCGGTCGTCGGACCATGCCGCTGACGCGACGTTACGACTGCTCACCAGCTCCACTTCCGTGTGGTGCATGAAGTCGACGAGGAGTCGCCCCCCCTGGAGATGCGACACCTCGAAGACGCGTCCCCCGCTGAGTTGGACCGAGTCCATGCTCGTCCCGGAGAAGGAACGACAGCCCACCTCGCGTCCGGACTGAGGGAACCAGGCGCGAACGGAGCCATCCTGGGCGAAGGTCGACAACACGGTCGGCTCGTCCTTCGAGAACGTGAGCTGAGACACCGCCGTGCGGTGCGCGTGCTCCGGGACCATGCGACGCGTCTCCAGGTCCAGCAGCACCACGGAGGAGTCGTCTCGTGCGAACGATGCCCATCGCCCATCGGGGGACACAGCCACGTTCCGGTCATCACCTCGCAGGTCGCCAGGCAATGACATCCACCGCTCGAGGCAGGCCCCCCGGTAGACGAGGAGCCGGTCTGGTAGCAGCCGCACCTTCCGCCCATCCGGCAATGGCAGGGAGGGACCTGCCTCCCTCTGGACCTCGACCTCGGCGACGCTCTCGCCCGTCCGGGCCGCGTGCGTGCGGATGTAACAACGCCACTCGACGCCCGTGCGTCGGGTGTGGATGAAGGCGCTGTCCTCGGAGAACACCGCCCAGGGGTGTCCATACGCATACCCCTCCCGGGACCACAGCAGACTCCAGCCGGTGGTCTCGAAGACACACAGACGAACCGGCTCCAGACTCGCCTCCAACACGAGCGCGAGCGTCCCGTCGGGAGAGAACGAGAGCGAGTACGCCGGCCCGAAGCTGTTCTCCAGCTGGAGTCGCTTCACGAGCGTCCCCGTCCGCAGGTCGAAGACGACCAGGCACTCCGGTCCCTCACAGCCCGCCAGCAGCGTGTGCCCATCCGGGGAGAGCGCCAACGCGCGGACCGCATGGCCGAAGCCCCCCCACCGTGACAGCACCTCGCCCGTCGTCGCCTCCCACAGCGTCACCGCACCGCCGGCTCCACTGGCCGTGACGATGAGACCTCCAGGCACGTGGAGCGCGGCATGTATCGGCCGCTCACCGTCGCGCAGGACGAGCACCTCCCGTCCCGTCTCGATATCCCAGACGCGCGCGGAGATGCCTCCCGAGGTCAGCAACCTGCGCGAGTCCTGCGAGAAGGACACCGTGCCGACACCCCGCGTACCAACGTCCTTCTCTCGGGGGTGCCAGTAGCGCACCGTCCCACAGCGGCCATGCGCCTGCACGGGAAGAGGGTCTCCAAAAACGTCCAGCCGGGGCAGGGTCGGGTCCGGTTCGGGCATGTCGGGGTGAACGCCAGCGACGGACGATTCCCGCCAACCTGACGAACACCGCACGCCAACCCATGACATCCCGCGTCGAACCGACCCCGCACGTTCCGCTTCGCGAAACACAATCAGCCCAAACCCAATCACCCATTCCGCCATGCGGAACCCATCCGAAAGACACCTCACGAGCGTTCCGCATCGCGAAAAACAGCCACCGATTTCCAGGTGGATGTCTTTCAACTTCCAACACTGATGGCTACTGTGCCCGCCACGAAGCTGACGGGGAGGTTGCGATGCAACGACTCGTGGTCGGACTCCTGGTAGCGACGCTCGGACTGGTGGCCTGCAAGAAGGAAGAGGCTTCGACGCCGAAGCCAGAGGAGGCCGCCGCGCGCGCGCAGCCGGCCTCGGACGTCAAGACAGACAAGGGCGTCGACGTGGAGAAGAAGGTCGTCTACATCGGCGCGCTCAACGACGAGAGCGGCCCGGGTGCGGCCATCGGCAAGCCCTTCGCCGCGGGCAAGCGCCTGCTGGCGAAGCAGGTGAACGCGGGTGACAGCGGCCTGCTCCCCGCGGGGTGGACCATCGAACTCGTCGAGCGCGACCACGCCTACAACCCGCAGAACGCGGTGCAGGCGTACAGCGACATCCACGACAACGTGCTGTTCCTCGGCACCAGCTTCGGCACACCCAACACCCTGCCCCTGCGCGACAAGCTGACCGCGGACGGCCTGGTGGCCTTCCCCGCGTCGCAGTCGTCGGAGATGGCGCGACACGAGTACACGCCGCCCATCGGCGCGTCGTACAAGCTGGAGGCGATGCGCGCCATGGACTGGGCCGTCGAGCATGCCGGCGGCGCGGCCAAGGTGAAGGCCGCCATCGTCGCGCAGGGCGACGACTACGGGAAGGACGGCCTGGAAGGCTGGGCGGAGGCCGCGAAGTTCCACGGCGTCACCATCGTGTCGCAGCAGAGCGTCGCCCCGGGCCAGAAGGACTTCGCCGCCGTCGTCACCGCGCTGAAGGCCTCCGGCGCCAACTACGTGCTGCTCACCGTGCTGCCCGGCGCGTCCGGCCCCATCCTCGGCACCGCCGCCCAGCTCAAGTACCTGCCCAACTGGGTGGGCCAGACGCCCGCCTGGGTGGACCGCTTCTTCGACCCCAAGGTCATCCCGCCCCCGGTCTTCACGAACTTCTACTGGGCCACGGGCCTCACCTTCTGGGGCGACGACGTGCCGGGCATGAAGGACTTCCTCGCGCTCCACGCGAAGTATCCGGACACGCCCAGGGACTTCTACACGCTGTCCTCCTACGTCCAGGGCCGCATCCAGTTGGAGGCCCTCCAGGCGGCCATCGAATCGAAGGACGTCACCCGCGCCGGCTACCTCAAGGCCCTCAAGGCCCTGAACACGACCGCGGGCGGCATGACGGCGGAGCCGGTGAACCTCTCCCGCTTCCCGTACGAGACGGCCGTCGACGTCCGCGTGCTCAAGCCCGTGCTCGACCAGGGCACCTGGAGCGTCGTCGCGGGCTACGCCGCGCCCAAGGCCCTGAGCCCCCCCACGCCCCGGGCCGCCGATGTCAGCAAGTAGTCCACCGCTGCTGCGCGTCCAGAACCTCCAGGTCGTCTACCACTCCGTGGTGCGCGCGCTCCGGGGCATCACCCTGGAGGTGCCCACGCGAGGCGTGGTGGCGCTCCTGGGGCCCAACGGCGCGGGCAAGTCCACCGCGCTGCGCGCCATCAGCGGCCTGCTGGACCTGCACGACGGCGCCATCACCCAGGGACACATCGAGCTGAGCGGCCAGAGCCTGCTGCCCCTGGCCGCGGACGGCCGCGTGCGCGCGGGCGTGGTGCAGGTACTGGAGGGCCGCCGCATCCTCGACGCGCTCTCCGTGGAGGAGAACCTGCTCGCAGGCGGCTTCGGCATGGGCCCCCAGGCGCGCCGCGAACTCGTGGAGTCCGCCTTCACGCGCTTCCCCCTGCTGCGCGAGCGCCGCCGCCAGCCCGCGGGCTACCTGTCCGGCGGCGAGCAGCAACTGCTCGCCATCTGCCGGGGCCTGATGCGCCGCCCGCGCGTGCTGCTCCTGGACGAGCCCTTCCTCGGCCTGTCCCCCAAGGCGGTGGGCGAGGTGGCGGAGCTGATTCGCCACATCAGCGACGAGGGCGTGTCGGTGCTGCTGGTGGAGCAGAACGCGAAGGTGGCGCTGGGCCTCGCCAGCCACGGCTACGTCCTGGAGACGGGCAAGGTGGTGCTGGACGGCCCCGCCGAGCAACTGCGCGAGGACCCGGACGTCCAGGAGTTCTACCTGGGCTTCGGCCGCGAGGGGCAACGCGGCTACCACGAGCTGAAACGCTATCGCCGCAAGCGGCGCTGGCTGTCGTGAGGAGAGCCATGGCCCTGCTCGAGCTCGACAACGTCGGCCTGTCCTTCTCCGGAGTCCGCGCCCTGGATGGCGTCAACTTCGCCATCGAGGCCGGCGCGCTGCACGCCGTGATTGGCCCCAACGGCGCCGGCAAGAGCAGCCTCTTCAACTGCATCAGCGGCATCCACCGTCACATGGAGGGCCGGGTGTGGCTGGACGGCAAGGACCTCACGGGCGTGGGCCCCACGCGCATCGCGCACCTGGGCGTGGCGAGGATGTTCCAGAACCTGGCGCTCTTCGAGCACCTGACGGTGTTGGAGAACCTCCTGCTCGGCCGACACACGCGCTACCGCACGGGCCTGCTCGCGAACCTGTTCTGGACGCGCCGCGCGCGCGAGGAGGAGATACGTCACCGCGAGAAGGCGGAGGAGGTCATCGACTTCCTCGACCTGGAGCACTTCCGGTGGATGCCGGTGGCGGTGCTCCCGTACGGCATCCGCAAGCGCGTGGAGCTGGGCCGCGCGCTGTGCATGGAGCCGCGCCTGCTCCTGCTCGACGAGCCCACCGCCGGCCTCAACCAGGAGGAGACGGAGGACATGGCCAACCACCTGCTCGACATCCGCCACGAGCTGGGCGTGACGCAGGTCCTCATCGGCCACGAGCTGCGCTTCGTGATGGACCTGGCCACGCAGGTGACGGTGCTGGACCGGGGGCGCGTCATCGCGAACGGGCCGCCGGCGTCGCTGCGCGAGGACGCGCGCGTCTTGAGCGCCTACGTCGGCGGGACGGTGGCGGCATGAGCGCCACGCTGCCCATGACGCTGGCGGGCCAGCTCTGGCTCCAGGCGGAGCAGCGCCCCCTCGCGGTCGCCATCCGCGAGAAGCACCGCGGCCTGTGGAAGGAGCTGTCCTTCCGCGACTACCTGGACCGCGTGGGCTGGGTGGCCCGCGTGCTGTGGGAGCTGGGGGTACGGGCGGGGGACTCCGTCGCCATCCTCAGCGACAACCGGCCGGAGTGGCTGTTCATGGACCTGGGCGCGCAGGTGCTCGGCGCGCGCTCGGTGGGCATCTACCAGACGAACCCCGCCGCGGACGTCGCCTTCATCCTCGAGGACGCGCGCTGCGCCGTCGTCCTCTGCGAGGACCAGGAGCAATACGACAAGGTCGCCGCCGTGGCGGCCGAGACGCCCTCCGTCCGCCACGTCGTCGTCCTCGAGATGCGCGGACTGCGCGGCGTGGAGGACCCCCGCCTCCAGCCGTGGTCCGACTTCCTGGAGCGAGGCCGCGTGCTGCTGGCGATAACGCCCGGGTGGCTGCGCGAGCAGCTCGCCCAGCGCTCGCCGGACGAGGCGGCCATGGTCATCTACACGTCCGGCACGACGGGGACGCCCAAGGGGGCGCTCGTCTCCAGCCGCAACATGCTCCAGGGCTCGGAGCTGTTCGTCGAGCGGCTCGGCCTGGGCCCCGGGGACAGCGTCGTCTCCTACCTGCCCTTGTGCCACGTGGCGGAGAAGCTGTTCAGCCTGCTGTTGCCGCTCGTCGTGGGGGGCAAGGTCCACTTCGGAGAAGCACTGGAGACGGTGCAGCACGACGTGGCCGAGGTGTCCCCCACCGTGTTCCTCGGCGTGCCGCGCATCTGGGAGAAGATGCACGCGGCGGTGCTGGTGAAGATGAAGGACGCGTCGTGGCTCAAGCGCACGCTCTTCACCACCTTCACCCGGCTGGGCGGCCAGATTCGCGAGCGGCGCCGCGACGGCCGGCGCCGGTGGTGGGATCCGCTGGTGTGGTTCGTGGGGGACCTGCTCGTCTTCCGCCCGCTCCAGGAGCGGCTGGGGCTGCGACGCTGTCGCCTCCCCATCTCCGGCGCGGCGCCCATCTCCCCGGAGCTGCTCGCGTGGTTCGACGGCATCGGCGTGTCCATCCACGAAGGCTATGGCCAGACGGAGAGCGCGGGCACCAGCCACATCAACCTCCCGGACGCCACGCGGCTGGGCACCGTGGGGCGCACCTCGCCGGGGGTGGAGTGTCGCATCGCCGGGGACGGCGAGGTGCTCATCCGCGGCGCCAACGTCTTCCTCGGCTACCTCAACCGCCCGGACGCCACGGCGGAGGTGCTGGGCGAGGGCGGCTGGCTGCACACCGGGGACCTGGGTGAAGTCGACGCGGACGGCTACCTGCGCATCACCGGCCGAAAGCGCGAAATCCTCATCACCTCCGGAGGGAAGAACCTCTCCCCCGAGCGCATCCAGAACGCGCTGAAGAACAGCCCGTACATCAAGGAGGCGGTGGCCATCGGCGACCGTCGGCCCTTCGTCACCGCGCTGGTGCAGGTGGACCCGGAGACGGTGGCCGACTGGGCGATGCGCCGTCGCATCGGCTTCACCTCGTACACGGACCTCACCCAGCGGCCCGAGGTGCGCAAGCTCATCGACGAGGAGGTGGCCCGCGCCAACGAGGGCCTCGCCCGCGTGGAGCAGGTGCGGACCTTCCGGCTGCTGGCCCGGGAGATGACCCAGGACGCAGGCGAGGTGACCGCGTCGCTCAAGGTGCGGCGCAAGGCGGTGCTCGAGCTGCACGCGGCGTTGGTGGAAGAGATGTACGCGAGGACACGCGAATGACCCAGTTGCTCCAGCTCGGCATCTCCGGTCTCGCGCTCGGCGCGAGCTACGCGCTCATCGCGCTGGGCTTCTCGGTGGTGTACCGGGCCTCCCGGCTCTTCAACTTCGCGCACGGCGAGCTGCTCAGCCTGGGCGCGTTCCTGATGACGGCGCTCGCGCAGGTGCTGCCCTGGTGGCTGGCGCTCGCCGCCACTGCCGCGCTCACCGGCGGGTTGGCCGCCCTGCTGGAGCGCGCGGTGCTGCGCCGCATGGTGGGCCGCCCCGTCTTCACCACCATCATCCTCACGCTGTTCCTCGGGCTGCTGCTGCGCGCGGGAATCGTCATCGCCTTCGGCGCGGACACCCGCGGCATGCCCACGCCGTGGGACGCCATGGCGGAGGTGCAACTGGGCGACTCCACGGTGCTCCTGTCGTCGCTGGTTTCACTGGGCGCGACCACCGTCGTGCTCGTGGGGCTGCACGGGCTGGTGCAGCGCACGCCGCTGGGCGTGGCGATGCGCGCGTCGAGCGAGAACCAGGAGGTGGCGCTGTCGCTGGGCATCCCCGTGGGACGCGTGCTCGGCTTCACCTGGTTCCTCGCGGGCGCGACGGCGGCGGTGGCCGGCGTGTTCCTGGGGATGTTCCCGCGCTCGGTGGACTCGAACCTGGGCTACGTCGCGCTGCGCGCGTTCCCCGCCATCATCGTGGGCGGGCTGGAGTCCGTGGTGGGCGCGGTGGTGGCCGCGTTCGTGCTGGGCCTCCTGGAGGTGCTGTCGCAAGCCTATGTGAACCCGCACCTGGGCGCCTTCGGGCACAACTTCCACGCCGTCTTCCCCTACGCCGCGATGATCCTCTTCCTGGTCCTGCGTCCGCGTGGGCTGTGGGGGGAGCACGAGGTGCGCCGCGTCTAGTGCGCGCGCTCGCGAGACGACCCATGCCGACCCGCCCCCTGGTGATTCGCTACGAAGACGACCTGAAGCTGCTGCCCGGCGCGTGGCACAAGGCCGGCGCGGTGCTCGCGGTGGCAGTCGCCCTGGCCTATCCGTGGCTGGCCAGCGCGCGCTGGCTCACGGTGGGCAACCTGGGGCTGGTGGCCATCGTCGGCGCGGCGGCGTTGATGGTGCTCACGGGCTTCGCCGGACAGGTGAGCCTGGGACACGCGGCCTTCCTCGCCTTGGGCGCGTACGCGGTGGCGGTGCTCGGCGGGAAGCTCGGGTGGCCCTTCTGGCTGGCGCTGCCCTTCGCGGGGGGACTGTCCGCGCTGGTCGGCGTGGTCATCGGCGCGTTCGCGCTGCGGCTCAAGGGGCTCTACCTGGCCATCGTCACGCTGGGGTTGGTGTTCCTCACCCAGCACGTGCTGCTCGCCTACCCGGACGTGACGAACGGCCTCAGCGGCACGGCCGTGCCCATGTCGTGGTGGTTCCGCGACGAGACGGGCGCGGGCGGGGTGCCGCTGGGAGGCACGTGGACGGTGGGCGGGGTGCGGCTCACGTTCGAGCGGAAGCTGTACTTCGTGTTCCTGCTCCTGTCGGGCGGCGCGGTGTGGCTGACGCGCAACGTGCAGCGCTCCGACAGCGGCCGGGCGATGATGGCGGTGCGGGACCAGGACCTGGCGGCGGAGGTGCTCGGCGTCGACACGACGCGGGCGAAGCTCCAGGCCTTCGGGGTGTCTTCCTTCCTGGCGGGGGTGGCGGGGGCGATGTTCGCCTTCCAGCAGCAATACATCACGGTCGAGCCGCCCTTCGACCTGAACCTGTCCATCCAATACATCGCGATGATCGTCCTCGGCGGCGTGGGCTCCGTGTTCGGCGCGGTGAGCGGCGCGCTGGCCTTCACGTTCCTGAGCCCGCTGGCGGAGACGGTGGGCGGCGCGGTCCCGCTGCTAGACCAACTGACGTCGGCGCAGCAGGCGACGGTGTTGTTGTCGGGGGTGGTGGTGCTCGTGCTGGTGCGCGAGCCGCTGGGGCTGTTCGGGGTGTGGCTGCGGGTCCGGCGGTACTTCCAGGCGTGGCCCTTCCGTTACTGAGGCCCGCCATGACGATGACGTTCCACTGAGGGAGGGAGACTCACCATGAAGCGCATGCTGCTTACCGTCCTGTTCGTGTCGCTCCTGTCCGCGTCCGGTGCCGAGGCCCAGCAGCCGGACCTGCGTGACTACGAGGCGGGCTTTTTCGTCCCGCACCGAGGCGTCATCACCAACATGTACCTGCGTCACGTCTCCGCCTCCGGTGAGCGGGACTTCTCGCAACTCCAAGCCGCGTTCCGCGCCACGTACGTGTTGAAGTTCGCGGACCTGGTCGTCGTCCCGCTCGACGTGAGCCTGCCGGTGGTGGACGTCACGGTGTTCCAGGCCAACCCGGCCACGCCCGCGGGCCCGAAGACGGCGCTGCGAGCCTCGGGTGTGGGCGACATCACGTACATCCCGACGATTGGCTATGGGCTGGTCCAGAACGCGGAGATCAACACGCACACGTGGTTCGCGTTCACGCCCTACGTCACGATTCCGACGGGCAGCTATGACAGCACCCGGTTCGTCAACATCGGCGCCAACCGCTGGGTGGTACGTCCGCAGCTCGTCGTGGGCCAGCGCTTCATGAAGGCGTTCACCGCGGAGGCCATGGTGAACATGGCGTTCCAGGGAGACAACGACGAGTACCTGCTGCCCACGACGGAGGGGGCGGCGAAGGTGACGCTGAGCCAGGCCCCCACGTTCGGCGGCATCTTCCACCTGGGCATGGACCTGTCCCCCACGTTCTTCACTGGCGTGGGCTACCTCATCGACAAGGCGGGCAAGCGCACCGTGGAGACGGGCGCGGGTGAGCTGCAGATCGCCCCCAGCCAGACGGTGCAGTCGCTGCGGCTGACCATGGGCATCCGCCTGGAGAAGGCCTCCACGCTGATGCTCCAGTTCCAGCCGGACATCGACGTGTCGGAGGGCGTGACGAAGAGCCAGTACGTGGGCGCGCGCTTCACGCACGTGTTCTTCTGAGAGGCCTGGGGGGTCGTCGCGGCGTGTCCCGCTCCGACGGCCCCACCAGCACGCGTCCTGGCGAGCCCTGCCCGGCCCCGCCACACTTGACGACGAAAGTGGCTGCTGCTACTTGCCGCCGTCAGCAAGGGGAGTAGTTCACGCCGGGAATCAGCGGCGTAGGGATGCTCGACACACTGGCCCACCCCGGCCCGGGCACCCACCTCGGCAGTGCGCGAGGCGAACGAGACCTTCGGACAGGTACCAACCTGGCCGAGGTCGTTCGTGCGCGCGGTCTGGCCTCACACGAGCCCCTCGGCCCCAACGTGGCGCGAGGTGCAGTGGTGTTCGAGGCAATCTTCGGTTCATTCGTTCTCGTGGCGGCCAGTGAGATGGGCGACAAGACCCAGCTCCTGGCCTTCTCGCTGGCGTCCCGCTTCCGCCGCCCCTGGGTGGTCATCACGGGCATCCTCATCGCCACCCTGGCCAACCACGCGCTCGCGGCGACGCTCGGGACCTGGGTGTCGTCGCATGTGTCGCCGCGCGTCATGGCGGGCATCCTCGCGGTGCTCTTCATCGGCTTCGGCTTGTGGACGCTCAAGCCGGACACGCTGGACGAGACGCAGAACACGGGGCGCTTCGGCGCGCTCCTCACCACCATCGTCCTCTTCTTCCTCGCGGAGATGGGAGACAAGACCCAGTTCGCCACGGTGGCGCTCGCGGCCCGCTATCAGTCCATCTCCCTGGTCACGTTCGGCACGACCTTCGGAATGCTCGCCGCCAACGGGCCCGCCGTGTTCCTGGGCGACAAGCTCGCGAACAAGGTCCAGATGAAGTGGGTGCGCTGGTTCGCCGCCTCCCTGTTCTTCATCTTCGGCCTCTTGTCGCTGTGGGCCGCGCTCCACGGAGGCATCGACACCTCCGCGGCCATGTCGAACGCCACGCCCTGACCCTCCGTCCGGGGCAGGCGCACCCTCGAAGGTGCTAGCATCCGACGCCAGGAGGCACGGCTCACCACACGGGGTGGACCGCGCAGGAGGGCTTCGCGGACGAAGTCCTTCGAGGGTTGGCGTCACGCGAAGGGGGACAGGCCCGTCATGAGCACCACGAACGTCTTCACCATCGTCGCCTTCACCGGTGGAACCCTGCTGGGAATCACCGGCGTCTTGGGCATGCTCGTCTTCTCGGGTGCCTCGAAGCACGGCGCGTGGCTGCCCTGGCGGGACTGGTGGCGATACCTGTTCACCTTCGGCCCTGTCCGGGTGCGGCGCTGGCAGCTCCTCGGCATGGGGTGGTTCCTCGGGTGCGCGGCGCTCTCGCTGGTCTTCATCTTCGGGGTGATGGTCCTCGGCAGGGCCGTGCTCGGCCCCACCTGAACGCCGCCGGAACAGGGCCCGCCACCGAGCAGCCCTTCCCGCCCTCAGAAGAGCACGACGCCCCGGGCATTCACGCCGCTCTTCATGTCCGCGAACGCCCGGTCGAGCTGGTCCAGCTTGTACGTCGTCGTCACCAGCTCATCGAGCTTGAGCCGGCCCTCCCGGTAGAGCTCCAGGAGCCGGGGCATGTCCTTGTGGACGTCCGCCGTGCCGAACCACGAGCCGAGCAGCCGCTTCTCGAACAGCGGCAGGACGAAGACGTTGAGGGAGATCTGCTCCTTCACGCTGCCCACACCGACGACGACACACGTGCCCGCCTTGCGCGTGCACAGGTAGGCCTGCTCGATGGTCTCCTTGCGGCCCACGGCTTCATAGGCGTAGTCCGCGCCGCGCCCGCGCGTCAGCTCGCGAATCGCGGCCACCGGGTCCCCCGTGCTCGCGTCCACGACGTCCGTGGCGCCGAACACCTTGGCGAACTCCAGCTTCTTCGGGTTCACGTCCACCGCGATGATGCGCTCCGCCTTGGCGAGCACCGCGCCCTGGATGATGTTCAACCCCACACCGCCGGTGCCGAACACCGCCACCGTCGCCCCCGGCGGCATCTGCGCCGTGTTGAATACGGCACCCACGCCCGTGGCCACCGCGCAGCCAACCAGCGCGGCCTTGTCGAGCGGCGCATCCTCCGGCAACCGCACCGCCGCCCGGGCCGGTACCACCGCGTACTCCGCCAGCGCCCCCAGCGCGGAGAAGACGTTCAACTCGCGCGTGTCCTTGTAGAGCCGCGTGCTCCCGTCCGGCATCCGGTTGCCCGCGTTGATGCGCTCGCCCAGCTCACACAGGTTCGGACGTTGGATGCGACAGAAGTAGCACTCGCCACACTGGGCCACCCACGACAGGACGACCTTGTCGCCCTTCTTCACGTGCGTGACCTCCTCGCCGACCTCCTCGACGATGCCCGCGCCCTCGTGCCCCAGCACACAGGGCAGCTTCATCTTCACGGTGCCATTCAGCACGGAGAGGTCCGTGTGGCACACGCCACACGCCACCATGCGCACGAGCAGCTCGCGCGCTCGCGGGGGCTCGAAGCGCACGTCGTCGATGGTCAACACGTCCTTCTCGAAACACACGGCGGCCTTCATGAGGGGGCTCCTGGGTCGAAGAGGCACAGCGGGGGGAGTCAGAGCTGGATGGCCTTCAGTTCCTGGAACTCCTCCAGCCCGTACCGGCCCAGCTCGCGACCGTTGCCGGACTGGCGGTAGCCCCCGAACGGCGCCAGCGGGTTGAAGCGCCCGCCATTGACGTCCACCTGGCCGGTGCGCAGTCGCCGGGCGACGCGCTTCGCGCGCTCCACGTCCTCGGACCAGACGCCACCCGCGAGTCCGTAGATGGTGCCGTTCGCGATGCGGACCGCGTCGTCCTCGTCCGCGTAGGGGAGGATGGCCAGCACCGGGCCGAAGACCTCCTCCTGCGCGAGGGTCATCTCCGGCGTGACGTCCGCGAACACCGTGGGCTTCACGTAGTAGCCACGGGGCAGCCCCTCGGGCTGTTCCGGGCCGCCCGCGACGAGCCGCGCGCCCTCGCGGAGCCCCAGCTCGATGTACTGACGCACCCGCGCGCGCTGCGTGTGGGAGATGACGGGCCCCAGCTTCGCCTCGTTCTTGAACGGGTCTCCGACGGTGAACGTCGCCGCCGTCTCCGCTGCGATCCTGGCCGCCTCCTCGTGCTGCGCGCGCGGCACCAGCAGGCGCGTATGGGCCGTGCACGTCTGCCCGGAGTTGAGGAAGCAGTTGCCCACGCTCCGCTTCACCGCGTCCTTGAGGTTCGCGTCATCGAGGATGATGGACGCCGACTTGCCGCCCAGCTCCAGCGCCACGCGCTTGACGGTGGCCGCGGCCAGCTCCGACACCCGGCGGCCCGCGCGCGTCGAGCCCGTGAAGGACACCATGTCCACCTCCGGGTGGCTGGCGAGCGCCTCGCCCACGCCCTGCCCCGTACCGGAGACGAGGTTGAAGACGCCCGCCGGGACACCCGCCGCGTGGAGGATGTCCGCGAAGAGGAAGGCGTTGAGCGGCGCCACCTCGCTGGGCTTCAGCACGAGGGTGCAACCCGCGGCCAACGCGGGCGCCACCTTCGCGACGATTTGATGGAGGGGGTAGTTCCACGGGGTGATGCAGCCGACGACCCCCACGGGCTCGCGGACCACCAGGGAGTTGCCCACCTGCTCCTCGGAGGAATGCTCCTGGAGGAGCTTCACGTACGAACCCGTCACCGCGATGGGTACCCCCACCTGGATGGCCTTGGACAACCCCAGCGGCATCCCCACCTCGCCGGTGATGGTCCACGCCAACTCCTCCTGTCGCGCCATCAGGCCCTCCTGGACCCGATTCAGCACTTCGACGCGCGCAACCACCGGCAACGCCGCCCAGGCGTCGAAGGCGGCTCGCGCCGCGCCCACCGCGCGGTCCACGTCCTCCCTCGTGCCCTCGGGGATGCGCCCCATCACCTCCTCCGTGGAGGCGCTGTACACATCGATGTGCCCCGAGCCCCGAGGCGCCACCCACTCCCCCCCGATGAAGAGCTTGTCGAAGACCTGCATGTGATTCTCCTCTCGTCTCGTCTGAGTAAACGACAGTGGATTGAAGAAGCGGGCGCGTCCTCAGACGCGCTCCAGGACCGCGGCGATGCCCTGTCCCACGCCGATGCACATGCTCACGAGCGCATGCCGGCCACCGGCCACCTGGAGCTGTCGCGCGGCCGTCAGCGCCAGCCGGGCCCCAGAGGCCCCGAGCGGATGCCCCACGGCGATGGCGCCCCCGTTGGGGTTCACCCGGCTGTCGTCCGCGTCGAGCTCGAGCAGCTTGAGGCACCCCAGCACCTGGGGCGCGAAGGCCTCGTTGATTTCGATGACCGAGACGTCCCCGAGCGACAAGCCCGCGCGCTCCAGCGCCTTGCGCGCGGCCGGGACGGGCCCCAGGCCCATCGTGCGAGGAGGCACCCCCGCGATGGCGGCCGACACGATGCGCGCCAGCGGCTTGCACCCCGCGCGCTCCCCCACCCCGAGGCTGCCCACCAGCAGCGCCGCCGCGCCGTCGTTGATTCCGGAGGCATTGCCCGCCGTGACGACGCCGTCCTCCGCGAGCGCCTTCAACGAGGCCAGCTTGTCGAGCGACGAGTCGGGGCGGGGATGCTCATCCACCGTCACCGTCGTGACGGCGCCACGGCGCCCCGGCAACTCCACGGGCACCAGCTCCCCGTTGAAGAAGCCTCGCGCCTTCGCCGCCGCGTACTTCTGCTGCGAGGCCCACGCGAACCGGTCGCTCGCCTCGCGGCCGATGCCCAGCTCACGGGCCACGTTGTCCGCCGTCTCCGGCATCGTGTCCCCGCCGTAGCGGGCGACGAGCCGGGGATTGGGGAAGCGCGCGCCCAGCGTGGTGTCGAAGACCTGCGCGTCTCGGCTGTACGCGGACTCCGCCTTGGCCAGGGCGAAGGGCGCGCGGCTCATGCTCTCCACCCCTCCGGCGACGAACAACTCGCCCTGCCCCGCCAGCACGGCGCGCGCGGCGTCGAGGACCGCCGCCAACCCGCTGCCGCACAGCCGGTTGACCGTCACGCCGCCAGCCTCCACGGGCAGGCCCGCGAGCAGCGCCGCGTGTCGGGCCACGTTGCGGCTGTCCTCACCCGCCTGGTTCGTGCAGCCGATGACGACGTCCTCCACGTCGCCGGGCTCGAAGGGGCCGCGCGACATCAGCGCGCGGATGACTCCGGCCAGCAGCTCGTCGGGGCGGACCGGGGCCAGGGCTCCAGCATGTCGGCCGAACGGCGTGCGCAGCCCGTCGTAGATATAGGCGCTCATCAGGTCAGCTCTCGGGGGTGAGGAGGGAGACGCCGAGCCGGGCCCGGCGCGACAACCAGGGGCTCGCGCGGTAGCGCGGGTCCCCCGACGCGGCATGAATCGCTTCCAGCACCTTCGACAGCCGGCGAGGCCCGAGCGCGTCACCCCACGCCAGCGGCCCGCGCGGATAGCCCAGCCCCAGCGTCACCGCCGCGTCGATGTCCTCCGGACTGGCGATGCGCTGCTGGGCGATGTCGCAGCCGATGTTGACCACGGTGGCGAGCACCCGCTGCGAGACGAAACCGCTGCTGTCGTGGATGCGGGACACCGCCGTGCCATCCGCCGACAGCAGCGACAGGGCCGAGTCTCGGAACCCAGGCCGGGTCACGGGGGTGGTCATCGCGGTGCGCCGGCGCTCGGGGCCGAACAACAGGTCCACCGCCACCGTGCGCTCCGGGTCCACCTCCAGCGCGAGCGCGGTGGTGGTCGCGTCCCGGCCCAGCGGCGCGACGAGGCACAGGGACTCCGGCGAGGGACGCGCACCACCATCCGGGAACCACCCCGCGGCCCGGACGATGGACACCAGCGCGTCACGCCACGCCGGCTCGTCCGCCGCCACCCACACGGGACGGCGTTCACCCTCGGGACCCCTGGGGGCTGGGACAGGCCGTTGCCTGCCCTCCTCGTACGAATAGAACCCGCGCCCGCTCTTGCGCCCGAGCAGCCCCGCGGCCAGCCGCTGACGCAGCACGTACGACGGACGGAACCGGGGCTCCTGGTAGAACTGCTCGTAGACGGACTCCATCACCGGGTGCGAGACGTCCAGCCCCGTCAGGTCCAGGAGCTCGAACGGCCCCATCCGGAAGCCAGCGGACTCGCGCAGGATGCGGTCGACCTCGTCGAACGACGCGACGCCCTCCTGGAGGATGCGCAGCGCCTCCGTACCGAAGCCGCGCCCCGCGTGGTTGACGATGAAGCCCGGCGTGTCCGCGGCGCGCACCGGGCGGTGTCCCAGGCGCTTCGCGAGGGCCACGAGCGCCTCGCCCACCCAGGGCTCGGTGCGCGCGCCCTCGATGACCTCCACCACCTTCATCAACGGCACGGGGTTGAAGAAGTGGAAGCCCCCCACCCGTCCCGGTCGCTCGCACGTCGCCGCGATGGCGGTGACGGACAGGGACGAGGTGTTGGTCGCCAGCAGGCACTCGGGCCCGACGATGCCCTCCAACCGGGTGAACAGCTCCCGCTTCACCCGCAGGTCCTCGACGATGGCCTCCACCACCCCATGGCAGCCCGCGAGCGCCGACTCCTGGGCGACCACGTGGAGCCGGGCCATGGCCGCGCGCGCGGCCTCGGCGGACATGCGCCCCTTCGTCGTCAGCGCGTCGAACGTCGCGCCGACGGAGGCCCGCGCCTCCTCCGCCGCCAGGGGGCGGCTGTCGAACAGCCGCACCGTGATGCCCGCCTGCGCGGCGAGCTGCGCGATGCCCCGCCCCATGACCCCCGTCCCCACGACCCCCAGGACGAGCCCCGCGTCGTCGACGTCGAGCATGTCAGCGCCCCTCGAAGGTGGGCTCGCGCTTGTCGAGGAAGGCCCGCATGCCCTCCTTCTGGTCGCGCGAGGCGAAGAGGAGCTGGAACGCCTTGCGCTCCAGCAGCAGCGCGTCCGCCAACGGCGCGTCCTGCCCGGCGAGGACGACCTCCTTGATCTGCCTCACCGCCAGCGCCGGCAGCCGCGCCACCTTGCGCGCCAGCGCGAGCGCCCGCTCCAGCACCTGGTCGTCGGGGACCACCTCCGTGACGAGTCCCATCGCCTCCGCCTCGCGCGCCGTGACGGGCTCGCCGGTGAGTAGGAGCTTCATCGCCTTGAACTTCCCCACCGCCCGCGTCAGCCGCTGCGTGCCGCCCGCGCCCGGCATGATGCCCACGCGGACCTCCGGCTGACCGAAGGTGGCGCCCTCGCCCGCGACAATCATGTCCGCGTGCATCGCCAGCTCGCAACCGCCGCCGAGCGCATACCCATTCACCGCCGCGATGACCGGACTGGGGCACCCCGCCAGCGCCCGCCAGAGCGAATGTGTATCACTCAACATCAGCTCCACCGGCGTCGCCTCCACGAGCGCGCGCAGGTCCGCGCCCGCCGCGAAACACTCCGGCCCGCCCGTCAGCACGATGCAGCGCACCGCCGCGTCCGCCCCCAGCTCCTCGAAGCAGCCCGCGAGCGCGCGCCTCAGCTCCAGGCTCAATGCATTGCGGACGGCGGGGCGGTGCAGTCGCACCACCGCGAGTCCTTCCTCGGGCCTTTCGACAAAGACATCTGGCATGGCTGGCATCCCAATTTCGCTGTGCGAAACTGAATTTCGCAGACCTTGACCCTCT
Source organism: Myxococcus dinghuensis (assembly GCF_024198235.1). Classification (GTDB taxonomy): domain Bacteria; phylum Myxococcota; class Myxococcia; order Myxococcales; family Myxococcaceae; genus Myxococcus; species Myxococcus dinghuensis. The sequence goes on from NZ_JAKCFB010000003.1 coordinate 211,966, forward strand.
TTTACTGTCTGTCTATCTTCCTGGCAATCCCGCTCATTCCAGGACCGCGAACCCATGCCACGTTTCGCAGCCCCTTCGTTTCCGCCCAATGATGAAGTCGGTGCCTCCTTCGTGGATTCGCTGGAGCAGGTGAGCGCCGAGGAGGTGAAGGACCGCCAGTTCGTGACGGCGCTGGCGCGCGGGCTGGAAATCTTGCGCGCGTTCACGCCGCAGCGGCCCATGCTCGGCAACCAGGAGCTGGCGGCGAGCACCGGCCTGCCCAAGCCCACCATCTCCCGGCTGACGCATACGCTGACGCGGCTGGGCTACCTCACGTATTCGGAGCGGCTGGGCAAGTATCAACTGAGCACGCGGGTGCTCGCGCTGGGGTTCGCGGCGCTCTCCAACATGGGCGTGCGCGACGTGGCGCGACCGCTGATGCAGGACCTGGCGGACTACGCGAACGTACCGGTGTCGCTCGGCAGCCGGGACCGGATGAACGTGGTGTACGTGGAGCACTGTCGCTCCACGGCGGCGGTGACGCTGCGGTTGGACATCGGCTCGCGGCTGCCGCTGGCCACCACGGCCATGGGGCGCGCGCTGCTGGCCGCGCTACCGGAGGGCGAGCGGCGCTACTTCATGAACCACATGGCCAAGCGCGAGCCGGAGAAGTGGCCGCGCATCGAGGCCAGCATCGAGAAGGCGCTGGAGGACTACCGCACGCACGGCTTCACGCTCTCCATCGGGGACTGGGACCGGGACGTCAACGCGGTGGGCGTGCCCTTCATCCCGCCGGACGGCAGCGGCATCCTCGCCTTCAACTGTGGCGGCCCCTCGTTCCTGCTGCCCAAGCAACGGCTGCTGCTCGATATCGGACCTCGACTGGTGAACCTCGTCCGCAACGTCGAGGCGGCCCTGCAGCGGCGCTGACAAGGAAGACACATCCATGGCTCGTGAGGACGCAACACTCGCTCAACTGCTGGCCACGCTCGAGCGCTTCGTGAAGGAGCGCCTCATGCCCAACGAGCACCGGGTCGCGGACGAGGACGCCATCCCCTCCGACATCATCGGGGAGATGCGCGACCTGGGCCTGTTCGGCCTGTCCACCCCGGTCGAATACGGCGGCATCGGCCTGGACATGAGCCAGGAGGTGCAGGTGGCGTTCGTGCTCGGACAGACGTCGCCGGCCTTCCGCTCGCTCATCGGCACCAACAACGGCATCGGGTCGCAGGGCATCATCCTGGACGGCACCGAGGAGCAGAAGCGCAGGTACCTGCCCCGGCTGGCGTCGGGGGAGATCGTCGGCGCGTTCGCGCTGACGGAGCCCAACGCGGGCTCGGACGCGTCGTCGCTGCGCACGACGGCGCGGCGCCACGGTGACCACTACGTGCTCAACGGCACCAAGCGCTTCATCACCAACGCGCCGGAGGCGGGCCTGTTCACGGTGATGGCGCGCACCTCCGAGGACGACAAGGGCGCCGGCGGCATCTCCGCCTTCCTGGTGGAGGCGGGCACGCCGGGGCTCCACATCGGGCCCGCGGACAAGAAGATGGGCCAGAAGGGGACCCACACCGCGGACGTCCTGTTCGAGGACTGCCACGTGCCGGCTTCTCAGCTTCTCGGCGGACAGGAAGGACAGGGCTTCAAGACGGCCATGAAGGTGCTGGACCGGGGGCGGCTGCACATCGCGGCGGTGTGCGTGGGCATCGCCGAGCGGCTCATCCGGGAGAGCCTGCGCTACGCCATGGAGCGCCAGCAGTTCGGCAAGCCCATCGCGGAGTTCCAGCTCATCCAGGCGATGCTCGCGGACAGTCGCATGGAGGCGTACGCCGCGCGCTGCATGGTGCTCGACGCCGCCGGACGCAGGGACCAGGGCCAGAACATCAGCACCGAGGCCTCCTGCTGCAAGCTGTTTGCCAGTGAAATGGTGGGGCGGGTGGCGGACCGGGCGGTGCAGATTTTCGGTGGCGCCGGGTACATCGCGGACTATGGCATCGAGCGGTTCTACCGCGACGTCCGCCTGTTCCGTCTGTACGAGGGCACCAGTCAGATCCAACAGCTCGTCATCGCGCGCAATATGATGCGTGAGGCGAGCTGAGCCGGCCGCATCCGAGGCCCTGGCGACGCTCGCTCCCCCCTGGGAGTCCGCATGTATCAGGTCATCGGAAGCATCATCGGTCTCAGCGTCCTCGTGGTCGCCACGCGGTGGTGGCTCCTGCGCCGCGAGGGCGCCCCCTGTCCGAGCGAGCCGTTCGACGGCGTCGTCTACCAGGTGGGCAAGGCCGTCATCGCCGAGCGGCGCAGTGAGGCTCCCCGGACCACGGTCATCTGCATGCACGGCTTCGTGGCCAGCATGCGCTACTTCACCCACGCGCTCTACGCCGCCCCCGACATCCAGCTCATCCAGTTGACGAGCTGCGACTACCACCTGCCCATCACCCAGCCGGTCGAGCGCTCCGCTCCCTGGGCGAAGGCCCCCCAGGCGCCGGAGGGCACCATCGCCTACGACGCGGAGGTGCTGCTCCAGGCGCTGGAGCACCTGCCCCGGACGGAGCACGTCCGCGTCCATGGCCACTCGCGCGGGGGCGCCGTGGTGCTGGAGGCCGCGTCGATGCGGCCCGACCTGTTCGAGAACGTGGAGGTGGTGCTGGAGGCGCCGGTGCTGCCCCAGGCCCGGCCCTACGTCGCGCTGGGCGCGGTCCAGTTGTGGCTCCTGCCGTTCGTCATCCCGCTGTGGCGCCGCGAGCCCATCTCCCGGCACAACCGCGGCGCGTGGGGCCCGCTGGAGGACACGCGCAAGCGCGACCTCATCGCGGCCTTCCCCTTCAACCCGAAGCGCGTCTCCACCATGGAGACCAACGTCCGGGGCATCGGCGCGTGGATGAGCGAGAAGGATGACTCCGTCTTCAAGAACGTGCGTCGGGGCACGGTGCTCGTCCCCGGCAAGGACCGCGTGCTGGACGCCCGCTCCATGCTGGAGGTCGCCCGCCGCGCGGAGCCCACGCTGAACGTCGTCACCCTCGACGGGTGCAGCCACTTCGTCCTCTGGGACCGGCCGGATGCCATGCCCGCGCTGACGCGTCAGCCGGAGCGCTCCGCCGCGAGCGCCTGACGCGGCCTCGTCACACGCCAAAGACAGCCATCCCTCCCGAGTCCGCCGTGCAAGAAGGATGCGGCGACGGATGGAATTCCAAGACATCCCCGTGAGCCACATTCTTGCGGGCCAAAGCCCTGTCACGCCCGAAACACTCTCACCGAGTCTCCAGGACAGTGTCTCCATCCAGCAGTCGACTCAATGATGCGCGCGACGTTTCGGGTCGCGAAACCATCCGGTGCGCGAGCGTTCCCGGACGTCATTCGAGAGGGAAGACATGCCTATCCAGCGAGACACCTCCAACACCCTGTTCCCCGCACGTGAGCTGCTTTGCGTATTCGTCACACTCCTCCTGGCGGCCTGCGGGACAGCCCCCAGCGCCGAACCGACCCCGGGAGAGGATGTGTCGAACCAATCCCAAGGGGTGAGCGCCTGCGTGACGTTGCGGCGTGGCGTCAGCGGGACGGTGGCCGACGCCACGATTGCCTCCGCCACCCCCAGCACGCCCAACGGGTCGGGCCAACTGACCGTGGACTACCTGTCCGCGCTCGGCATCACCTCCCAGCAGGAGTCGCTGCTGCGGTTCGACCTCAGCACGCTGCCGCCCAACATCACCATCAACACCGCCACGCTCGAGCTCTTCGCCGTCGCGCAGACGAACTCCGTCTTCGTCCACAGGGCCACCGCGGCCTGGACCGAGGCGGGCGTGACCTTCACGGGCTTCAATCAGCAGTACTCGCCCGCGGTCGAGGCCACCATCCTCCCCAGCCTCCTGTCGACGCGCACCGCGAACGTCTCGAACCTGGTCAACAACTGGGTCACCGGGGCCGTCCCGAACTACGGCTTCCTCCTCGACTCCGCGGCCACGACCGTCTCGGTTCCCGCCATCTTCGCCAGCAGCGAGACCCTCGTCGTCGATCAACGCCCCGGCCTGGAGGTCTGCTACACGACCCAGACGTGCGCGAACGCCTATGGCCAGTGTGGCGGCATCAACTGGCCTGGCCCCACCTGTTGCGTGGCCGGGAGCACCTGCTCGTACCAGACCGACTACTACAGCATGTGCGTCCCCAACGGGCCGTGAGTCCCCCCGGCCTGCCTCGAACGGGCGGCCACGCTCGTGACGAGGCAGGAGGGCGCCTCCGAGTCCCACCATGAAGAGGAAGGGCCGAGCGCTGGTTGGCTCGGCCCTTTCTCCGTGGGTGAGCCTGCGAGCCGGGTGAAGCGTGAGGCGCGCCGGATGGCGCCGGAGACTCCGGCCCCCAACTGCGCGTTCGTCTTGGAGGCGTTGACGGACACGGGCGCGTCGTCGTGGGGAAATGGAAGAGGAGTGCACGCCCCGGGAGTCGAACCCGGCAATGTCGGTACGTCAGACCGATGCCGTCACCCGCTGGCTCGGCGCGCATGAGGAAAACAAAGTGAGCCCGCTGCATCAATCCAACGCGACCCGCGAGTTCCTTCGACGTACGGGCGACACACCGACGGTCTGACCGCTCCGGACTTCCATGCCCCCGGAACCGCCATGTCCGCTCGCTTCCGGATGATGGTCTGCCCCAACCCCTTCGGTTGAACGGGGGACCTATCAGGCCTTGGACACCCTTCCTCAGGGTGCTGGTTCTTCCGCGTAGCGCGAGGCAAGCCTCCCGCCCCCGCATTGAAGCGGGATGTCGCACGGGAGTGGCAGTTGATGAAGCACACTGGATTCCTATCGTTCGCCCAGGGGCTCGCCCTGAGTTCCCTGGTGCTGGCCGTGGCCTGCAACGCCCCCATCGAAACCACGGGAGAATCGGGCGAGCCCGGCTCCGAGCAGCAGTGGGACCCCGAGGCCCCGGAGACCGGGCTCCAGGTGGAGTCCAGTGAGCCCGAGTCCGGGGAGTCGAGCCTCCTGGTCGCGGGTCCATGCGCCGACGGCACGTCCGAACAGACCTTCGCCGGCGGCATGGTCGGCTGCGCCGGCCAGGTGACGTGGGACAATCGGGCCTCGCTCTGCGGCGCGGGCTACCGGCTCGCCACCGCCACCGAGTGGGTCAACCTGCGAGGCACCGCGGCGCCCCTGCACAACTACTGGACCCACGACAACCTGCGCTACTCCGGCTCCGCGAACGCGTGCTCCGTCTCGTCGGCCACCGGCACGGCCTGTCCCGCCAACATGCCCATGCGCGTGTGCACGGCCAACGGCGGCGACGCCCAGGGCAATCAATGCAACTGGCGGAACTGCGGCTACGGGACCAACACCCCCAACCAGTATTTCGGCGGCTGCGCGGGCAACACCACGGCCGGCGCGCTGTGTGTCCCCCGGAACGACGTCCCCCGAGGCCCGTGCGCCGACGGCACCACGGAGCAGACCTTCGCCAACGGCATGGTCGGCTGCGCGGGCCAGGTGACGTGGGACAAGCGCGCGTCGCTCTGTGGCGCGGACTACCGGCCCGCGACCGCGAATGAATGGAGCACGCGGTTCAACGGCGCGGTGCCCACGCACCACTATTGGACCGACGACAACCTGCGCTACTCCGGCGCCAGCAACGCGTGCTCCGTCTCGACGACGACCGGCACGGCCTGTCCCGCCAACATGCCCATGCGCGTGTGTACGCCAAGTGGCAACGACCCCCAAGGCAACACCTGCGGCTGGCGGAACTGCGGCTACGGGACGAACACGCCCAACCGGTACTTCGGTGGCTGCGCGGGCAACCCCACCGCGGGAACGCTCTGCGTCCCTCGGACGCCTCCGGGCTGTGCGGACGGCTCCGTCGAGCAGACGTTCTCCGGAGGCATGGTCGGCTGCGCGGGCAGGGCACCGTGGGACGACCGGACCTCGTTGTGTGCGCAGGGCTACCGGCTCGCCACCGCCACCGAGTGGGTCACCCTGCAAGGCGCCAAGGCCCCCACGCACCACTACTGGACCCACGACGAGCTCAAGTACAACGGCTCCGCGGTGGCCTGCTACGTGAGCACCACGAGCGGCACCTCGTGCGGAGAGGGCAGCTCCATGCGCGTCTGCCGGGGCGCGGGGTTCGACCCCGAAGGCAACCACTGCAACTGGGGCACCTGCGGCTACGGGACGAGCACCCCCAACCAGCACTTCGGCGGGTGTGGAAACACGGGCGGCGCGCTCTGCATCCCCGTGTCGGGGTGCGCGGATGGCACCACCGAGCAGGTCTTCTCGGAGAACCTCGTGGGCTGCGCGGGCAAGGTGACGTGGGACAAACGCGCCTCCCTGTGCGCGCCGGGTTGGTCGGTGAGCAACGCGCTCAACTGGACCCAGAACTCCGGCTCCATGGCGCCCACGCACAACTACTGGACCAACGACGACCTGCGCTACAGCGGCTCCGCCAGCGCGTGCTCCGTGTCACCGACCTCCGGGACCTACTGCGGCGCGAACGTCCCCATGCGCGTGTGCACGCCCGCTGGGAACGACCCCGAAGGCAACGCCTGCAACTGGCGGAACTGCGGCTACCTGGCGACCACGCCCAACCAGTATTTCGGAGGCTGCGCCGGCAACACCACCGCCGGCACGCTCTGCCGCCGGTGAGGTGATGCATGGCTCACGGACCTCCAACTCCGCGAGCCTCGCCTGCCGAGGAGCGGTCTCGCGCATCGCCGTCGCGCGGTATGCGGTGCGCGTGGCCAACAGCCCGGAGCAAGGTTGGAGGAAAGTGGTCCTGGCAGGAGTCGAACCTGCGGCCGGGCGGTGCGCCAACCCAGCAGTGTCGCGCCCTTACCTCGCCCCCGCTCGGAAAACCGCAGATTCGACTCCCGTCCAGGCCCCAGCCGTCCCGCCTTGTTCCAGCGCATTCCTCAGGGTCGTGCGACATACGTGCAACATGGCGGGGACCGATGGGCCCTCTTCGCCCCCCAGCGAGAGGGACCGAGCGACGGTAGCCCGGCCCCTCTGGATTCCTACGGTGGGCCCTGGAGCGGATTCAACAGCCCCGCTCGGTCCAGCAACTCGCGCACCCGTTCGGCCAGCGCCACATGCTCCGGGTTGCTTGCCGTGAAGCGCTCGGGAGTGAGGACAATCAGCGTGCCCTTGTCCCCCACGGGTTCGACGCGTACTGGAGCGGGGAGTGGAGGCACTGTCCCCCGGTGTTGTGCAAAGTAGGTCACCCAGCCAACGAACGTGCCTGGGTCCGCAGACTCGGACGAACTGTCTCGATGAATGGTCGAGGTAGCGACGCCCCATTCCGGATCCCACGCTAGCGCCATCACACGCACAACCTGAGAGAGCGCCAGCGAGGTCACGAGACATTCCGCGACGGGGCTATCTGGTGGCAGCGTGAGAACACACCGATCAACCACGTACCGAGAGCGAGAACCGCAAGAGATGCTCGCCACGCTGTTTCCCTCGACCAAACCATTCCATGCCGCGAACGAAACGTCGCCGCCGCCTTGTTGGTATCGCTTCGTGCCGAGCAAACCAATCAGCGTCGCCAAATCGGGCACGAACCCATGTGCCAGGGCTTCCGCCGGTGAGGTTGATTGCTCGAACCAGCGAGAAAGGGCGAGGTCCTGTAGGGCCAGTCCTTGGAAGAGAGCTTCGGCACGGCGCGCGTACTCTTCCACTGGCTCACGTCGTCCCGACCAATAGACGCCGGCATAGTATTTTTCGATCATCTGACTCCTCACCTAGAAGGCAGGTGGAGTGTGAACGACTCGAATTCGACCAAGACCCTCATTCCGGAAAATCTCGCGGACAAACTCCGCAGCCTCGCGCTCTGCAAAGTGCCAACGAACAGGATGGCCGTTGGCCACTGCTAGCTGTCGCTCGGCCTGTTCCACGATCCTTCTGAAGCCCTGATACCAGCCACCATTCTCCGCCGCCTCCGCGATGAACTTTGCGTAGCCGGGCCCCTTGGCTTCTAGCAGGACACCATCCTTGAACCCATCGAACTTCACATCCTCGACCTTGTAGATCTGTCCGTCAGGGGCTCCAGTCACCTGCTTCTCGTACCGTCGCGCAGGCTCCTTCATCGATTCCTTAGCTGCTTCCCATCTGCCCGGTCCATCTGAAGGCGACGACTGACCGCCCGATGCGGCGTCCCCTGCCCGCTGGATGATGACGGCTGCACCAGGACCGCCGCCAAGCACCGCCGCCGCGCGCCCCACCGGCACCGCCACGCGCTCGATGGACAGGGCACCCTGGGCGGAGAGTGCGAGCACCGGCACCATGGCTTCGGCGCCTGCCAACCCGCCCGTCACCGTGCGCGTCGCCACCGATGCGGTCCCCGTCGTGAGCACGAGGTCCGTGACCAGCGCCGCCACCGCCTCGATTTGCTCCCCGCGCGTCATGTAGCGGAAGTGCTCGAAGTAGGCCGGTGATGACTCGATGAGCGCGGCCACACCTGCCGGCAGGTTTTTCAGGGAGGCGATGCTGTCCAGCGGGTACGTGAAGAAATGGCCGATGGAGAGCGCCAGCTTCACCACCGCCGACTCGGCCCCGTCCAACACGCGGCCCACGTAGTCCGCATCGTCGTAGACCTCTGCAATCAGGCGCCCATCCACCTCCTGCAGCTCGTCGTCCAGCAACCGGTAGACGCCCGAGTGTCCCGAGTAGAAGCGCCCCAGCTCGAAGCGGTGCGCGCGGAAGGCACCGTCCTTCCACTCGACGGGCGCGACTCGCTGCTGCGTCCTCCCACTCAGTACCCACGCCATGCAGCCGTCAGGACGGAGCACCGCCAGTCGAGAGAAGCGCTCGACCTGGCGCACCAACTCAGGCCGCGACAGCTCGCCGCGCTCCAGCACGTTGCGAAGCACATGGCCCACCGCGAGCCGCGAGGGGAACTGGCCCAGCGTCACGGGCTTGCCGAGCAGTGACGTCAGCAGTCGCGCCGCTTGAGCCGAGGTGAGCGGGCCGCCTGGAATCGGACGCGCATCCCGGTCCTCCAGGCCCGAGTTCGTCAGCAGCTTCTCCCACGCGTCCAGATTCAACGGGAGGCGCGCGACAGCTCCACCAACGGCCAACCCAACGGTGTTGTCTTCCTCGCTCGATGTGCCGCTGCGGAACACTCGCCCGTGCCGATTCCGGGAGGCGTCCCAGTCCCCGCCCACCACATGCCCCTGGGCCAACAGCCGGGGCTCACGACGCATCCCCCGCCCTGCCGGAACCTGGGGCATGGAGGCGCATCCAGTGGCCAGCAACGCCACGGCCAAGAGCAGGGCGTTAGCGCGCATTGTCCACCCCCAGCCCCACCGAGGCGAAGGCCCCCGGGCGCAACGTCCCTTCCGCCGTGGGGAACAGCAGCGTGCCGCCCGTCCCCATCGCGTAGAGCTTGCCGCCCAGGAACCTCCAGCGAACCTCCGCCGACCCGAGGTAACGCGCCCCCGGCTTGCCCGCACCGACGGCGAGGCCCTTCACGGCCACTTCCAGGGCGCGCTCGAAGAGCTGAACCGCCACGCGCCCGTCCACGTCGAAGCGCCCCCAGGAGAAGGCTTCCGCGCCCAGCGACAGCTTCAGGTGCTTCTTGAGGCCCCTGTACCTGACGGCATCCCACCCAACCTCCGCTTCACCGAAGACGGAGTAGCCCTCCGGGAAGGGCGCATTCGAGACAGGTCCGCCGTCAGGCCCGGCCGCCTGGAAGCGCGCCAGCTCGTAGTCCGCGCCGAAGAAACCTTGCCGGAAGCCGCCATGCTGGCGCCTCGCCTCCAGTCGCAACCACAGGCTGCGCTTCTCGGTGAAGGACTCCATGCCCAGCCCGGCCACTGCGCCCCAGGCGATGGAGTCGCCCGGCTTGCCACCTCCGCCCACGAAAGCGTGTGCTTCGAGCGTCGGCCGAACCATGAACACGGCCACCGCGTCCAGGTGCACCAGCGTCACCGAAGGCGCGCGGCCTCCAGCTCGCCCCCAGTCGTGAGCAACCGACGCGCTCAAGGTGTAGCGGAAGCCCTGCTTGGGCCTGCCGAAGAGCACATGCTCCAGGTCCAGCTCCACCTCGGCCCCCATCAACCGCGCCCCCAGCATGTCCGAGGAGAACGCTTCGACGTAGACGGGCCCCAGGTAGGCTGTGCCGACGCCCGCGGCGGGGTGGTAGTCCGGGTTCGCGCGGTGGGCGTAACGGCGGACCAGGTGGCCCGTGAGCATGGTGTAGCTGTCCAGTTCGCCGAACCACAGCGCCCAGGGGGCCTCGTCCGAGCCGAACTTGAGACTCCGCACCAGTTGTCCCCAGTCAGAGAGGGAGTCCCAGTCCTCGCGCCGGAACAGCCCCTCGTCCTGCGGCCCCCACAACGGCAGGCGCAACGGAGCCCCCAGGTTGATGCCGAATTCCTCGCCGCGCTCGAAGACGACGGTGGGCTCGACTTGAAGGAAGCCCGCGTCCGTTCCCTCGCCTCCACGCGGCAACAGCGCCCACGTCACGGCCTCGACGCGCAACAGGCTCGTCCAGCGCGCGCTCGACCAGCTCGAAGGCACGGGAGGCACGTCCTCATCCTCGGTCAGCGGCTGATCCGACTCGGCGATGTCAGGCACCTCGAATTCGGACGAAGGCTCGGGCAACGGCGGCTCGTTGGCTTCCTCCGCCCAGGACACTCCAGACAGCAGCAACAGCAGCACGGCCAAACGGCTTCGCTCCCTGTGCATACACGTCTCCTGTGCGTGCCCCGGTATGAGGCACGAAAGACACACGTCTCCCGGGTGGCTTGAGCGACTCGCGCCGCGCCGGTGGTGAATCAGCGGTGGTGAGGGGAAAGGGGTGCCGCCGTTACGCGGTCGGCTGCTTCGTCAACGTGCGACGGCGCGGACCGGCACCGGGCTCCGTTGGCACTTCATCGGCCGCGCGCGAGGACGACGTACACCGCGTGCCCCGGGAGGAGGACGCCGTGGTGGCCGCGGCACCGCTCCACGCCTCTTGAACAGGGGGCGTGATTCCGCCTTCATCGCTCGGAACCTCGAAGTCCCAGAGTTTGTCGCTGGCCTGCGCGAGTGCGTGCTGGACCTCTCGCAACGCGTCCTCCCGCGTGTAGCGCCCCAGGCGTGCCAGTTGAGAGCGCATGACCAACTCCAGCTCCGCCGCCGTGAAGACGCGGTCAGCGGGGTCGCGCTGCAACAGCGTGTGCAGGATGTCCCGGAGCGGAACCGAGAGCCCGCGCGCTGCCAACTCCACGTCGTCGGAGCGAAAGGCCATCGCGCACCAGATGACGTCCTCCGCGAAGGCGGGCAGCTCCGTCACGAGCGCGGCCACCGAGGCCGCGAGCACCTTCTCCCGCTCCTCCTTCGAGGCACGCGCCTCCACCTCTTCAATGCGGAGGTGGCCCGGGTCGTAGAGGTGACGGCCCGTGGAGAACTCCAGCAGCTTCAGGCCCAGGGAGAACATGTCCGCTCGCCAGTCCACGGCCTCTCCCAACAACGCCTCCGGTGCCGAGTAGAGGACTTCGCCTTGGGGGCTGGGGAGCGAGGTGGCCAGCCGCCCCGCGAGACGGGAGAAGGCCACGCCGAAGTCGGTCAGCCGAATCTCCCCATGCGGCCCCACGCGGATGCGAGCGGGGTTCACATCCCGGTTGACGATGCCGAGCGGGAAGCCCGCATCGTCCGTGCGTGCGTGTGCATAGGCCAGGGCCGCCGCGACCTCCGCGCCTACGTAGAGGGTGAACGCCTCGGAGAAGTAGCAGCCGCGCGCCTGGGCGACGGCCAGCAACGTGTGGAGCGACAGCCCTTCGACGTTCTCCATCGCCACACACAGGCCATGCTCGGTCTCGAAGAGGCCATGCACGCGCGCGATGCTCGGGTGGCGAAGGTACTGGGCGCGCCGAACCTCTTCCTCCAGGCGGATGCGGGTGCGCTGGTACTGCTCCGTCACCTCCGCCGCTGTCGGCAGGGGCAGGCACTTGAGCACGACGCACTCACCGAGCCCCTTGGGCGTGCGCGTCTGCGCGAGGAGGAGCCGCTCCCCTACGCGCCCCTCCCCCAAGTCCCGGAAGAACTCGTAGGAGGTTTCTCCATTCGTGAATAGGACGACGCTCCCGGCAGGCCGAGAGTCAGACGGATTGGACATGGGCAGGAATCTCCGAGCGCCCGCGCGAGAGGGTTTCGCGCAAAGGCAGACTCAAGGTACTGCCAGCCCTGCCAGACTTGAACGACGTGATAGGTCTAAAAGATCGAAATCTCATTCACTCCAAGTGAAGCCAGGAGGGCCTGTTTTGCAAAACTGCTTTACGTCCTCCGAGGGAAACTAAGGCCAACGCTCGACCAGATAAGCAGGCAGGGATCTAGCGAGGTCTGCGGCCCCCGGCTTGGAGTCAGGCCCCTTCTCGATGTACCCCCCACGCCCCAGAACCACGCACACAGGAACAGTCCGTCCGTCCGGGAGCTGCGCCTCTGTGTAGCGCCCCACCACCACGTCCCCGCTCGTCCAGAGATAGCCCGAGAGCAACGTCCCTTCAGGGAGACTCTCATGCTCACTGACTCGCACCATCCCGGTCACCACTCCATCGGAGTAGAAACCCCCATCGCCCATGGAGCCGGGTTGGCGAATGTCCAAGGTGAGCATGAACGAATACCCTGGCCTCATACGCAGCCCCTGCTTGTTCGCCCTGTTGAACATGACCTCGCGTGCCTCGGATGGGCAATCACCGGGCTCAGGGCGCACTTGGGCACCGGGGCACCCCATGGAGAGCGCGGCAACGGCGGTCGCACTCGCGCACGTCTTGAGGAACCCGGCCCACGGAGACGGAGGCCAGCTCGGGCGGGAGGCCGAAGACCTAGGCTTCCTGGAGGTGGACTCGGAGGGAGGGGGCATCGGAACGGGAGCGCGCTTCACGGGAGAGCTTTCTTTCTCGACAGGTGCAGGAGGGGGCAACGCTACCCCAGGGGACGACGCCAGGGGGCTTTGGCGAGGACGTTTCGAGTCAGATGCACCGTGCAGCGCTGGAGTCGGGCCTCCGGCAGCGCCTGCCGGGCCGCGGAGGCCAGGCCCGCATGCCCGTCGGCGATGACGAGCCGCACGCCCGTCAGTCCTCGCGCGAGCAGTTGGCGCAGCAGCTCCAGCCAGGAGTCCTGCGACTCGCTGCCACCCAGCGTCACGGCCAAGAGGTGCCGGTGCCCATCCTCTCCCACGCCGTAGGCCACCAGGGCCGAGACGTTCTGCACCGTGCGCGCCCACCTGGCGTCCAGGAAGGTGGCATCCAGGTAGAGGTAGGGGAAGGCCTGGGTGAGGGGCTGGGTGCGAAGGACCTCCACCTTTTCTTCCAGGGACTTCGTCACCCGACTCACCGTCGAGCGCGAAACCTCCTCGCCCATGAGCGCCCGCGTCACCTTGCCCATCTTCCTCGTGGAGACGCCCTGCACGTACGCGCTGGTAATCGCCTCGTCGAGTTCCTCGCTGCGCCGCTTGTAGCGGCCCAGGACGGCCTGCGCCGAGCCGCCAGCCCGGGTCCGGGGCACGGCCACCTCCAGGTGGCCCATGGACGTCAACAGGCCGCGCAGGTAGCTGCCGTTGCGTTGGTCCTTCCGACCCGCCACCTGCTGCCAGCGCCCGGCTCCCACCAGGCCCCGAATCTCCTCCTCCAGCAGCATCTCCAGCGCAATGCGGATGGCTCCCAGGAACAGGCCTCGCACGTCGGTGCGCACCTCCTCGTGCGAGGGCGCGGAAAACTCGGTATCGTCCACGGCAGGGAACTCCTCGGCCTCCTCGCCAAAGGAGGACCATCTCGGTTTGGTTTCACCGAGGAGCTTCCCTCTTTCCCGCTCGCCCTTCCTCGCCGACTACACATTTATAGGGACACAACCAGCGCTTGCGCCATGCGTAGACCGTCGGCTCGCTCACTCCGTGCTTCTTCGCGGTCTCCGGTACTGACGACCGCTCCGCCTCGCGCAGGATCGCGACCATCTGCTCTTCGCTGAACCGACTCTTCTTCACTGCCTGCCTCCGTGGTGGCCGGAGACGGCATCCTCTCAAGCTTCACGTGGTCCGAAAATCCCAGAGCATGTCACAGAGAGGAGCCATGACCTCTATGAGCCACGCCTACCACCTGACGAAGCGCGAGATACGGCGAACTCGAGAGTGGTTGGTCCCATCAGTGGCAAGTTGGAGTTCCGTGATGATGGTCTTGTACAGATGGGGACCCACCCTGCCGTCGTCCAGGGGGCTCTCTGCGTCGGCGCCGAGGCTGTAAACCCAGCAAGAACCATAGTGTTGGGTGACCAGCCCGTATCGAGTCGCGCAGTTCCCTGAAACATACGTGTCGCCGTCATAATCGGGGGCAGACCAGCCAGCGGCGAAATTGTGCGCGTAGAGGGACTCACTCCCCGTAAGGAGTTGCGGACTCAGGAACCTCATCGTCGTCGTGTTGAAACCGCCGACTTGCGCGGTGAAAGCAACGACAGTCTTTCCCGCCAGATCCTCGATGACGTCCATATACTGGACAGCGCTCACGAACTCCGTCTTCCGGTAGACGTAGAGACTTCCGTCGTAGAAGTTGGAGTCCAGACTCGGGCGCCCCCTTCGACCGAGCCGGTCGCCGTACAGGATGCCCCAGAAATCCAACGTGTTGATCCCGAGCACGCTGTTGTAGACCAGTGCCCAGCCGCCGCCCTGGGTCTCCTGCTCGCAATAGGCTGTGATGGCCTGAGTGCCGTCGGGCTTGAGGTAGTAGAGCCCTGAGCGGCGGACGCCCGCGGCGAAGAGATGCTGGCAACTCTGCATTGCAAGGTCAGGCGTCTCCCCATAGCCCGGTTCTCCCGCTGCGGCGGGCGAGGCTGTGAGGACCACCAACAACGCGACTGCGCATGAAAGACTGGCGGGAGAGGATTTGGTCGTCACAGCGGCGCTCCGTTGGAGGGTAAAGGCAGTCAGACTATCACTCCAAGTACATGATGGAGCGGGAAGATGACGCGGCGCGGGTCAGGATTGGGGGCGACCGGCGCCCTTCGATCCGATTTGTGACTTGACCTTCCGCGTTCTGTGATGGCCAGAGGCACCCCGCCGAGGAGACCAAGGCAATCTGGCCACACGCTGGCACGAAGAGCAGGAAGCACCGGTATGACGCCACGCAGGGGCACGGAGCCAACATCAATCACTGGCAGCGCATGGACAGGCATCCATACTTGAAGGGCCCCAAACGAAACGCCGTGAATCATCCGCCCGAGTTGGCGGATGCCTCGCATCGCTTCTCACACTGACGCGGTCCCGAGGAAGCCCCCAGGACGCCTCGCACTCCACTCCCGCATCGACGGCGCGGCATCGTTTACGAAGACATCGGCGACATGTAAGAGGACCAATGGCTCTTGGCGGTTCGGAGGCTCTCATGACGGATTCACGCTCGCCTCGACGGGTTGAACGTCCCTTGGCTGCTGCCTTCGGGGCGCAGCTTGAGTCCCGTGTGCTCCAGTGCTCGAACCTGGTCGTGGGCGAGTTCCGGTCCGACGCCCCCAACGGGCTCATCACGGGCGCAGTGCCGCGCGACGACGCCTACGTGCTCACACTGCATCTGCGCGAACGACCGGCAGGCGCCATGCGCGCGGAGAACCGCTGGATTCAACCTCGGAACTTCCACGCGGGGCATGCCGGCATCGTCGACCTGCGTTCGACCCTGACCTCCGAGTACGACGGGCCGTTCCACTACGTGAGCATCTATCTGAAGCGAAAGACCCTCGGGGCCTATGCCGAGGACGCAGGCGCACAGACGCTCGACGACCTGCGTCACCAGCCTGGCGTCGGCTTCTCGGATCCCGTCGTCCGGCACCTCCTGCTCTCGTTACGTCCCGCGCTGGCGGTTCCACGGGAGGTCAGCGCGCTCTACGCCGACCATGTGACGCTCGCGCTCGTCACGCATCTGGCGAGCATGTACGGCGCATTCCACGCGGCGCGGACGAGCCTTCGTGGAGGCCTCAGTCCTGCACACGCGCGACGCGTCAAGGAGCTCATCGATTCGCGCTTGGACGGCTCCGTGTCCCGCGTTGAACTCGCGCGTTCGTGCGGACTCTCCGAACGGCACTTCGCGCGCGCCTTCCGTGAGACCACTGGCCAGCCGCCCCACCGCTGGCTCGTGGGGCGGCGGGGACCTCCACGGAGCGTGCCCCTCCGAGCCCTCACCTGACCAGAAGGGTCCACGGTTGCGACTGAAGCCAGACGAGCCCGACACGCGGTACTCCATCAATGCCTCGCGTGGGCGATCAGTATCGCTCGGGGATGAAGTTCCGCCCCTGAAGCGAAGCGGCGTCGTCGTACGCCCCATGCATGGAGCGAGCGGGCAGCTTCACCTTGGCGTGCTTCACCCGCTTGTGGGGAATCTTGTCCAGCAGGAAGCGGATGCAATTGAGCCGCGCCTTCTTCTTGTCGTCGGACCGCAGGATGTGCCAGGGCGCATACGGGGTGTCCGTCGCGGCGAGCATCTGGTCCCGCGCATGCGAGTAGTCGTACCAGCGCTTCCAGGACTTGACGTCCATCGGGCTCAGCTTCCACTGCCGGAGGGGGTCGTCGATCCGCGCCGCGAACCGCCGCGCCTGCTCCTCCTTGCCGACCTCCAGCCAGATCTTCACCAGGAGGATTCCGCTCTCGACCATGTACTTCTCGAAGACGGGACAACCGATAAGGAAGCGGTCGTGTTCTTCGGGCGTGCAGAAGCCCATCACGGGTTCGACGCCGGCCCGGTTGTACCAACTGCGGTCGAAGATCGCGATCTCACCGGCCGCGGGAAAGTGCTGCACGTACCGCTGCAGGTACATCTGTGACTTCTCGCGGCTCGAAGGGGCCGGGAGGGCCACCACGCGAAAGACGCGGGGACTCACCCGCTCGGTGATGGCGCGAATCGTCCCGCCCTTTCCCGCCGCGTCCCGGCCTTCGAACACCACGATGACACGCATCTGCTCCTGCTTGACCCACTCCTGAAGCTGGCAGAGCCGGGACTGGAGCTTGCGGAGCTCCTTGACGTAGGCCTTGCGCTTCAGCGGCTCCGCGGGTGTGTCCTGTGCCATGGCCGAAGGGTTGTGCGGCCCCCACACACGCGCAATGCGTGCGCGCGGGGAGGGCTTCCGCCAGCCAGCGGAACCTCACAGGTGCTGCCCCCCCGTGCGGCGATCGGCGGCCATGTCGCCCCTGGGTTCGTGACGCGCATGGCGCAACGAACATCCGAGACTGCCCCCCGGGGCATTCGGGACGGCCCGCCCTTCCGCGTGCGCCAGCGCATGCGAATCCTCGCCCATCATCGAGGTGTCGCGAATGTGGGGGATGGCCAGCACCATGCGGGGGATGAGGCCGGGATTCGCACGCGTCGCCGGCACGTGGCCGCTGCTCGGCGCCCTCTCCTTCCTCTCCGGGTGCACGGTCGGCCCCCGCTTCACGAAGCCCGAGGCTGCGGTCGCGAAGGAATGGCGCACCCAGGGCGACCCGCGACTCTCGACCCAGGACGCGGTCGACACCCAGTGGTGGAAGTCCTTCGACGACCCCTCGCTCGACCGCCTCGTCGAGCTCGCCTACCACCAGAACCTCCCGCTGCAGATCGCCGGGTTGAGGATCGTCGAGGCCCGCGCCCAACTGGGCATCCTCACCGGCAAACAGTTTCCCCAGGTCCAGGTCGCGACAGGCAGCGGGGCCGTGGTGGGACGCAGTGAGAACGCCGCCGCCTCCAACCTCGTCGACCTGTCCAACCTCGCGGAGATCGACCGCCACTACCTGGAGTACCAGGTGGGCTTCGATGCGCTGTGGGAGGTGGATTTCTGGGGCAAGTACCGGCGGGGCGTGGAGTCGGGAGCCGCGGGCCTGCTCGCGTCGGTCGCGGACTACCAATCCTCCGTCGTCTCGCTCACCGCCGAGGTCGCGCGAACCTACGTCACGGTCCGCACGTTCGAGGTGCTCATCGAACAGGCCCAGGAGAACGTCCGAGTCCAGGAGGAGGGCTACCGGATCGCCCAGTCGCGCTTCAGCAACGGCGTCACCTCGGAGCTCGACGTGCTGCAGGCGGAGACCCTGCTGGAGAGTACCCGGGCCACCATCCCCCAACTGGAGGCGGGACTGGAGCAGGCCCGCAACGCCCTGAGCACCCTCCTCGGCCGACCCACGGGAGAGGTGGAGGCGTTGCTCTCCGGCCCCAAGCGGATTCCGCTGGCGCCCGCGACGGTGGCCGTCGGCATGCCGGCCGAAATCCTGCGGCGGCGTCCGGACGTCCGCAGCGCGGAGTTGTCCGCCGCCGCGCAGTGCGCCCGGGTGGGCATCGCCGAGGCGGAGCTCTATCCGAGCTTCTCCATCTTCGGGACCATCGGGCTACAGGCCAGCACGGCCGGCTCGGCCTCCGGGAATCTCTTCTCCCTGGGCAGCCTCGCCTATTCGGTGGGCCCCCGAATCGTCTTCCCGTTCCTGAACTACGGCCGGCTGAAGAACGGCGTGCGAGTCGAGGACGCTCGGTTCCAACAACTGCTCGTCAACTACCGCAACACGGTGCTCAAGGCGGCGCAGGAGGTGGCAGACGCCTTGACGGGGTTCATCCACGCCCAGAAGACCCTGGAGTTCCAGCAGGCGGCCGTGAAGTCCGCGCAGCGGTCGGTGGAACTCTCCGTGGTGCAATACCGTGAAGGCGCCGTGGACTACCAGCGCGTGCTGGACGCGCAACGCTCGCTCCTGGAGCAGCAGAACAACATGGCCCAGACGAGCTCATCCATCGCCACCAACCTGGTCGCCCTCTACAAGGCGCTGGGCGGAGGCTGGGAGATCCGTCAAGGCCAGCCCATCGTTCCAGAGCCGATGCAGGACGAGATGAAGAAGCGGACCCACTGGGGCGACATGTTGTCCAAGCCGCGCGCGCCGGAGAAGAAGGCGCTCCCGCCATCCGAGAAGCCATAGAGAGTCCGCCATGCCCAAGCACCCGAAAGGGAAACTCAAGTGGGTCATTGGGTTGATCGCCGTCGCGATCGCTGCGTTCATCGGCTTCCGCTATTGGAAGGGGAAGCAATCCGAGCTGCCGGAGGGAATCGTCTCCGGCAACGGCCGCATCGAGGCGAAGCTGGCGGATGTCGCCGCCAAGGAACCCCTGCGGGTGAAGGAGATCCTCGTCAACGAAGGTGACCTCGTCAAACCCGGTCAGGTGCTGGTGCGCCTGGACACCTCCACGCTCGAGTCCAGCCTGGCGGAGGCCAATGCGAGCCTCGCGGCCACGCAGGAGAAGGTGGCGGTGGCCGAGGCGGGCATCGTCAAACAGCGGAGCGAGATTCAACTCGCCACCATCGAGGTCGAGCGCGCCCGCCGACTGGTGGCGCAAGGCGCCGGCTCGCAGCGGGACCTGGACGTTCGAGCGAGCCAGTTGGAAACCACCCGGGCCGCCCTGGCCGAAGCGGAAGCCACGCTGAAGACCTCCCGGGAGGAGATCGAGGTCGCGCGCGCCAATGCGGCGACGATTGAAACGCGCATCGCCGACGCGACGCTCAAGTCTCCGGTGACGGGTCGAGTCCTCTACCGGCTCGCGGAGCCTGGCGAAGTGCTCTCTCCTGGCGGACCGGCGCTGACGCTCGTGAACCTGGAGGACGTCTTCATGGAGATCTTCCTGCCCGCCAGCGAGGCCGCCCGCGTGAAGCTCGGCTCCGAGGCGCGCATCACCGTCGACTTCGAGCCCGACCGCTCCATCCCCGGCTACGTCTCCTTCGTGTCCCCGGAGGCACAGTTCACCCCCAAGCAGGTGGAGACCAAGAGCGAGCGGGAGAAGCTGGTGTTCCGCGTGAAGATCCAGGTCCCCCGCGAGCTGGCCAGCCGCTACGTCGAGCGCATCAAGACGGGCATTCGCGGCGTCGGCTACGTCAAGGTGGACCCTTCCGTCGCGTGGCCCCATCCGTTGAGCAACGTCATCACGGCTGAATCCGGCGCCCACTAGCCCGGAGACCCGGGAGGGCTCGGCCATGGTCTCACCCACGTCTCCAGAATCGCCGGCTGGCGGCCCCCGCGGGTACGTCGTCTCCGTCCAGGACGTGACCCACCGCTATGGCAAGGCCGTCGCGCTCGACGGCCTCTCACTCGACGTTCCCAGCGGCATCCGTGTGGGCATCGTGGGGCCCGACGGCGTCGGCAAGTCGACGCTGATGGCCCTGGTGGCCGGAGCCAAGAAGCTGCAACAGGGACGGATCACGGTTCTGGACGGAGACATCGCGCAAGCCCGACATCGGCGCGAGGTGGGGCCGCGAATCGCATACATGCCGCAAGGGCTGGGGAAGAACCTCTACCTGGAGCTCAGCGTCTACGACAACGTCGACTTCATGGCCCGGCTCTTCGGCCTCTCCCCCGAGGAGCGCAAGCTGCGCGTCCCACAGCTCCTCCAGGCCACGGGGCTGGGCAAGTTCGCGGAGCGTCCCGCCGGCAAGCTGTCCGGAGGAATGAAGCAGAAGGTGGGGCTCTGCGGCGCACTGGTGCACGACCCGGACCTGCTCATCCTCGACGAGCCCACCACCGGCGTCGACCCGCTCTCGCGGCGGCAGTTCTGGACCCTCATCGACGAGATCCGCGCCGGGCGTCCCGGCATGAGCGTCATCATCTCCACGGCCTACATGGACGAGGCCCAGCAATGGGATTGGATCGTGGCCATGGACGCGGGGCGCGTGCTGGCGACAGGGACACCCGCGGAGCTGATGGAGCGTTCGGGGACCACGGACCTGGAACAGTGCTTCATCGCGCTACTGCCCGAGGAGAAGCGCAAGGGCCACAAGGAGCTCACCATCCCGCCCCGTGCGCCGGGCACGGCGGAGCTGGCCATCGAGGCCCACGGGTTGACGCGTCGCTTCGGGACCTTCGTCGCCGTCGACCACGTCACCCTCTCCATCGAGCGCGGTGAGATCTTCGGCTTCCTGGGCTCCAACGGCTGCGGCAAGTCCACGACCATGAAGATGCTGACCGGCTTGCTGCCCCCCTCGGAAGGCACGGCGAAGCTCTTCGGCAGCTCCGTGGACGCCGGCAGCATGGAGGTCCGCAAGAACCTGGGCTACATGACGCAGGCGTTCTCGCTCTACGGCGAGCTGAGCGTCCAGCAGAACCTCGTCCTGCACGCCCGGCTCTACCACCTGCCGCCAGACAAGGCGAAGGCCCGCATCGACGAGTTGGTCGAGCGGTTCGGCCTGGGCGCGCACCTGGAGACGCTGGCCGGCGGGTTGCCCATGGGCCTGCGCCAGCGACTCTCCCTGGCCGTCGCCGTGCTGCACGGGCCCCAAATCCTCATCCTGGACGAGCCCACGTCGGGGGTCGACCCGGTCGCCCGAGACAGTTTCTGGGAGCTGTTGATCGACCTGTCGCGGAAGCAGGGCGTCACCATCTTCGTGACGACGCACTTCATGAACGAGGGGATGCGCTGCGACCGCATCTCGCTCATGAACGCGGGAAGGGTGCTCGCGGCGGACAGCCCCCAGAAGCTCATCGAGGCGAAGCAGGCGGACAGCCTCGAGACGGCCTTCATCGCCTACATGGAGGAGGCCATCGCCGAGAAAGCCCGCGCGGAGGGCAAGGAGGAGAAGGACTCGGCCCCGGCCCACGAGCCCGCGGCCCCCTCCCACGAGCCCCCGACCGCGCCCCGAGAAGACCGGGCCGGCATGCGCCTGAGGATCGGCCGGATGCTCGCGTACGCGTCCAACGAGACCAGCCAGATCCTCCGCGACAAGGTCCGCCTGGCGTTTGCCTTCATCGGCTCCGCGTTGTTGATGCTCGTCTTCGGCTTCGGCATCACGACGGACGTGGAGAACATCCGCTACGCCGCGCTGGACCTGGACCAGTCACCCGAGAGCCGCGCGTACCTGGAACAGTTCAGCTCGGCGAAGCCCTATTTCTCCCAGACCCCGCCCGCCCCATCCGCCGAGGAGGCGTTGCGCCGGCTCCAATCCGACGATGTCTCGGTGGTGCTGGAGATTCCGCCCCTCTTCGGTCTGAATCTTCGCCGGGGCTCCGGCCCCGAGGTGCTGGCGCAGGTGGACGGCGCCATGACCTTCCGTGGAGACACCGTCGAGCAATATGTCCAGGGAGTCCACGCGCGGATGCTGCGGGACCCCGCGAGCGGCTTCCAATCCGCCCGTGCCCAGGAGTACTCGGCCAACCTCGAGGAGCGCTACCTCTACAACCCCACCTTCGAGAGCATCTACTCCATCGTGCCGAGTGTCCCGGCGCTGCTGCTGCTGCTCATACCCGCCATCCTCATGACGGTCAGCATCGTGCGGGAGAAGGAGCTGGGGTCGATCATCAACTTCTACGTCACGCCCACGGGGAGGCTGGAGTACCTGCTCGGGAAGCAACTGCCCTACATCGCCATCGGCATGGCCAACTTCTTCATCCTGACCGCCCTGGCATTGATTGTCTTTGACGTCCCCATCAAGGGCAGCTTCCTGATGTTGATCGTCTGCACCCTGTTCTACGTCGCGGCGACGACAGGCATCGGGATGGTGACGTCCACCTTCACCGGCAGCCAGGTCGCGGCCGTGTTCGTCACGGCCATCCTGACCATCGTGCCGACCATCCAGTTCTCCGGCTTGCTGCAGCCGGTCTCCACGCTGCAGGGTGGAGCCAAGGTCGTCGGCTCCATCTGGCCGGCGACCTATTACATGCACGCCAGCCTGGGCGCCTTCACCAAGGGGCTGGGGGCGGGCCTCCTCCTGCCGGACGTGGCCTTCCTGGCCGTATGCGTCCCGCTCCTCCTGGCCATCAGCGTCGTCGGCCTGAGAAAGCAGGAGAAATAGCGGTGAACTCGCTGCTGAACATCCTGTGGCTGGGTCTCAAGGAGCTCCGCAGCCTGCTCAGCGATGCAGTGCTGGTCGTGTTCGTCGTCTATGCGTTCACCCTGGCCATCTACGTCCAGGCCACGGGGACCTCGAGCGAGGTGAACAACGCCTCGATTGCCTTCGTCGACGAGGACGAGTCCGCGTTGTCGAAGGAGTTGCTCAACGCCTTCTATCCGCCGCGCTTCAAGTCACCGGAGGTCATCTCCTCGGACGAGATCCAGTCGGACATGGACCGGGGCCGGTTCATGTTCGTCGTCGTGATTCCGCCCCGCTTCGAGCACGACCTCCGTGCGGGCCGCACCCCGGACATCCAGGTGAACATCGACGCGACCGCCATGCAGCAGGCGGGCATCGGCGCTGGCTACATCAAGAACATCCTCAACGACCGCATCGCCTCTTTTCTCAAGCGCACGGAGGAGACGGGACCGAAGCCCGTCAACCTGGTCATCCGCAAGCTCTTCAACCCCAACGGGGTGTCCTCCTGGTTCAAGAGCGTGGTGGCCATCATCAATCAAATCACCCTGCTGACGGTGGTCCTCACGGGCGCCGCGGTCATCCGGGAACGCGAGCACGGCACGCTGGAGCACCTGCTCGTGATGCCACTGACCTCGTTCGAGATCGCGATGGCGAAGGTCTGGGCCAATGGCCTGGTGATTCTCGTGGCGACGGCGGCTTCGCTCCTCCTGGTCGTGCACCTGGTGCTGAAGGTGCCGTTCGCCGGCTCGGTGGTGCTGTGGTTCGCCGGCGTCGTGCTCTACCTCTTCTTCGCCACGGCGCTCGGCATCTTCCTGGGAACCATCTCCCGCTCGATGGCGCAGTTCGCCCTGCTCATCATCCTCGTGGTCCTCGTGTTGATGCTGCTTTCGGGCGGAAGCACGCCCGTGGAGAGCCAGCCGAAGTGGCTTCAATCCATCACGTACCTGCTGCCTGCCCGGCACTTCGTCAGCTTCTCGCAGATCATCATCTACCGTGGAGGAGGACTGGGCGCTGTCTGGCGCCAGTTCCTGATGGTGAGCGCAGTGGGCGTGGGGTTCTTCGTCTACAGCCTGTCGATGTTCCGCAAGTCCATTGCGGTGAGCAAGTAGGGCCGGACCTCGTGGCTCTCCGCCCTAGAGAGCAAGCCGGAGGTGCATGCAAACGTGTGTCGCTCGCGATGGCGAGGCCGCCAATACGCTCACCGCTTGACGAGCCTCCCGGTGATCAGCGCTGCGACTCCCGCCGCGCAGACGAGTGCGCCCATTGAGCGTGGTGTTCCGTCGGAGAGCCATCCGACGAGCGCCGCGCTCGCGACGCCGCTTCCGTACTGCATCGCGCCCACCAGCGAGGACGCGGCGCCAAGACGATTCGTCGCTTCAGACAGTGCTCCCGCGACCGAATTCGCAACGACGAGGCCGTTCATCGCCGCGAAGCAGAACATCGGCACCACGACGCCGAACAGGCCGAAGGCGCCGGTCGTCGTGTTGACGAACAACGCCACACCGGTGATCGCGATGACGACGGTGCCCATCAGGAAGAGCCGCTCGCTCCCCATCCTCACGACCAACCGCGTGTTGAGAAAGTTCGTGGCGACCATGCCGACGACGTTGGCTCCGAAGAGCAGGCCGTAGCGCGACGCAGGTACGCCGTAGAAGTCGATGTAGACGAAGGGGCTCGCCGCAATGAACACGTACATCCCGGCGTAGAAGAACGCGCTCGCCAGGGCAAACCCCATGAGCTTCGGTCTGCGCATCAGCGAAAGGTAGTCGCGAGCGACCGCGCGCAACGGCGCGTGCTCCCGCTTCGCGGGAGGCAGCGTCTCCGGGAGCAGGACGAGGCCGGCGAGCGCCAAGACCCCGACCGCGGCCAACATCCAGAAGATGCCCCGCCAGGACGAGAACGCGAGGACCTGCCCGCCCAGAATCGGACCCAGGAGCGGCGCCGCCATCATGAGCAGGATGAGGGTCGAGAGCATCTGTGCTGCGCGCTCGCCCGCGTACAGGTCCCTCGCCATCGCGCGTGCGAGTACGGGACCCGCGCATGCGCCGAGGGCCTCCACGACGCGCCACGTGATCAACTGCACGACGGTCGTAGAGAGCGCGCAGCCGATCGAGCCGCCGATGAAGAGCACGAGCCCGAGGGCGACGGGCAGCCGCCGCCCGTAGCGATCGCCAACGGGGCCCCACAGGAGCTGGCCTGCGGCGAAGCCCGCGAGGAATGAGGAGAGCGTGAGTTCGATGTCTCCCGTCGCGCCGCCGAGCGCGTGCTGCATTGCGGGGAACGCCGGCAGGTACATGTCCGTCGAGAGCGACGCGAACGACATGAGCGCACTCAGGATGACGAGGACGCGCAGCTCACTCGCGCGCTCGGCCCGTTGCGCCTGGACTCCCCTCGCGCCGACCTTGACGTGGTCGCTCATGGGCGCGGCGCCCTCGTGTAGCGAAGCCAGACGAGATCGCCTGGACGCTTCCGGACGCTGTGGAGCTTCAGGCGCCGCGCGACGGGCCTGGGACCCGCGTCGAACAAGGTGGGCGTGCCGACGGAACCGTCGGCAACCGGGGCGACGAGCACGCTGAGCTCATCGACGAGGTCGGCTGCGAGGAACGAGCCGTTGATCTTCCCGCCACCCTCGAGCAGCAGTCGCTCGATGCCGAACGCCTCACGGAGCTTCTCGAGCACGCGCCTCAGGTTCACCTCACCTCGACCGCCGAACACGTACGAGACCCCCTTTGATTGAAGGAAGGACAGGTACGCGTCGGAGACGCTCTCCGTGAGCACGGAGACGACGTGATCACCGTCGATGTCGTTCGACCGCCAGCGGAGCCTGCCCGACGGGTCGAGCGCGATAGCGTACGAGCCCGCGTCGCGCGCTGCGAGGAACGCCCTCCTCTGCAGGGGACCGACCTTGCGCTTCGGCAGGGGCGCCTTGCCCGCGTAGGGCTCCATCGAGACGCGACCAATCATCCAGGCATCGGCGCGGAACGTCTTCGCCGTGCGCTCATACTCGGCGTAGAGCGTCTGCGGGAGCTTCCACGGAGCCGTGATGATACGTCCGTCGATGGATGGGGCCATGTGGCAGATGACGTAAGGGCGCTCGCGAGCGGACATGCTGAACGCGTACGGCACGGCGCGGCGCAACGAAAGCGGCATTCGCTGCATGGGCTGTTCAACAAAGCTTCACGCTGGCCCACGAACTGCAACTGGCGCAGCGCGTTTCGCCCCATATAGGTTGGCTTCACGATGGCCTTCACTCATCTCAACTCGCTGAACGCCTTCATCGCCGTTGCGAGACGCCTCAGCTACGCGGCGGCGGCTCGGGACCTCGGGGTCTCGACGTCGGCGGTCAGCCAGTCGGTGCGCCAGCTCGAAGAGCGCCTCGAGGTGACGTTGCTGACCCGGAACTCGCGCACCGTCGCGCTGACCGAGGCCGGCCACCGCCTGCTCGACAACGCGGGTCCGGCGATCGACCAAGCGCTCGAGTCGATGAAGACGGTGCGGGCCAAGCGTGGCGAGGTGACCGGTCGCGTGCGCCTCTCGGTGCCGAGCGCCTCCGTCTCCTTGATCCTGGCCGAACTTCTCCCGCGCTTCCTCGCGCGCTACCCGAAGGTGGAGCTGGAGGTCCTCGTCGATGACCGGCTCGTCGACACGGTCGCCGGTGAGTTCGACGCCGGGATTCGGCTCATCGAGTCCATCGACCGCGACATGATCCACGTCCGGCTGTCGAGCCCCACACGCGTCGTGGTGGCCGGCGCGCCGTCGTACCTCGAGCGCAAGGGGATTCCGAACAAGCCGCAAGACCTGCTCCAGCACGACTGCATCTGCATTCGCCGGACACCGAGCGGAGAGCCGTGGGCCTGGGAGCTCGAACGGGGCAAGAAGACCTACCGCGTGCCCGTGCGAGGTCCCGTCACGACCAACGACGCAGAGCTGATGCGGGCGATGGCCGTCGCGGGGGTCGGGCTGCTCTACTCGCTCGAAGACCGCATCGAAGACGAGCTACGGGCAGGACGCCTCCGCGTGGTGCTCGCGCCGTACGCCGCCGAGGTGCCGGGGCTCTACCTCTACTTCCCGAGTCGCTCGCAGGTCTCGCCCGCGCTCAAGGCCTTCGTCGAAGTGGCGCGAGGAGCGCGGGCCGAAGGAGCCCTTGGACCGTGAAGGTGCCCGTTTCCACGCTGACGCGGGGTGCTCACTTTCCGCGTTGGAGCTTGATGAAGTCGATGCTCCCAAAGGAGAGCGACGAGCCGGCCCTGAGGCTGTTGTCCGCTCGCTCGTCCTTCGCCGACGGGGCGACGCTGCATGTCGACGCGAGCGACATGACACTCTGACCCGTTGACCTGCTTCGCAACGCGGACGAGCAGAGCGCGCTCAACGCCGACGTTGCGGCGATTCTCATCCAGGGCGCGCGACCGCCGCAGACGCCGCGCGGGCTCACTCGTCGCGAAGCCGCTCTCGGAGCACCACCGCTGCGGCATCGTCCTGATGGGCGTGCAGTTTTGCTAAACGACCCGTCCGTGTTTCGACGGTTTGCTTAGTGGGCTCCAAGGGTTACCTCATCAGCATCGCCGGGGATGTTTCCGGCCCACGAGGAGACGACCATCCATGTACGACGCCAAAGCCTACAGTGCCTCCGCCGCGAAGGCGCCGCTCGCCCCGACGACCATCCAGCGCCGCGACGTCGGCGAGCGTGACGTCCGACTTGACGTCCTCTATTGCGGCATCTGCCACTCGGACCTGCACCAGGTGAAGGACGACTTCGGCGGCGCCGGGTTCCCAATGGTCCCGGGCCACGAGATCGTCGGCAAGGTCACGCGTGTCGGCGCGAAGGTCACGAAGTTCAAAGAGGGCGACATCGCGGCCGTCGGCTGCCTGGTCGATTCAGACCGCACATGCTCGGAGTGCAAGAGCGGTTTCGAGCAGTTCTGTGCCAATCGGGTCCTCGTCTTCAATTCGCCGGACGAGCTGCTCGGCGGGCAGACCTACGGCGGGTTCTCCGAGAGCATGGTCGTCGACGAGGACTTCGTCTTGCGTGTCCCGTCGAAGCTCGACCTCGCAGCGGCCGCGCCCCTGCTCTGCGCCGGGGTCACCGTGTACTCGCCGCTCCGTTACTGGAAAATCGGCAAGGGTAGCAAGGTCGGCGTCGTGGGCTTGGGTGGCCTTGGCCACCTCGCCGTGAAGTTCGCCCACGCCCTCGGCGCGCACGTGGCGGTGCTGACGACGTCCGCTCGCAAGAAGGACGACGCGCTCCGTCTCGGCGCCGAGGAGGTCATCGTCTCGACCGACACCGAGGCGATGAAGAAACAGGCGGGCAGCTTCGACTTCATCCTGGACACCGTCTCCGGAGAGCACGACGTCAACGCGCTCCTGCAACTCGCCCGGCGTGACGGCAGCGTCGTCGTGGTGGGGCTGCCGCCGAAGCCGATGCCGATTGGCGCGTTCCCCCTCGTCGCGGGCCGCAAGCACTTGTCGGGCTCGAATATCGGCGGCATCGCGGAGACTCAGGAGATGCTCGATTTCGCCGCCGAGCACGGCATCACCGCGGATGTCGAGGTGCTTCCGATTCAGAAGGTGAACGAAGCCTTCGACCGGTTGGAGAGGGGTGACGTGAAGTACCGGTTCGTTCTCGACATGCGCCCCCTGAAGTCGACTTGACCCACGAGGAGAACTCGCGATGACAATGGACGAACGGGACGCGAAGTACGTGGTTTTGAACAACGGGGTGAAGATGCCCCTTCTTGGCTTCGGCGTGTACCAGGTTACGGACGCCACCGAGTGCCAGCGCAGCGTCGAAGAGGCGCTCCGCATCGGCTACCGGCTCATCGACACCGCCGCCGCGTACGGCAACGAAGATGCGGTCGGAAAGGCGCTCGAGACGAGCGGCCTGGCGCGCGACGAGCTCTTCGTGACGACGAAATTGTGGGTCGCGGACGCCGGCTACGACAAGACAAAGTGGGCGTTCGAGCGTTCGATGAAGCGCCTCGGGCTCGACGTGCTCGACCTGTATCTCATCCACCAGCCATACGGCGACGTGTACGGCTCCTGGCGTGCGATGCAGGAACTGCATCGCGAGGGCCGCATCCGCGCCATCGGCGTCAGCAACTTCCCGCCTGACCGCGTGATGGACCTCATCGTGCACAACGAGGTGGTTCCCGCAGTGAACCAGATCGAGACGCACCCATTCAACCAGCAACTCGAGACGCAGGTCTTCCTCAAAGAGAATGGCGTTCAAATCGAGTCATGGGGACCCTTCGCCGAGGGCAAACACGACATCTTCCAGAACGAGCTGCTCGGTGCCATCGGCAAGAGGCACGGCAAGAGCGTCGCCCAGGTGATTCTCCGCTGGCTGCTTCAACGGGGCGTCGTCGCGATCCCCAAGTCGGTGCGCAGGGAGCGCATCGCGGAGAACTTCGCCGTCTTCGACTTCGTGCTCGGCGACGAGGAGATGGCCTCCATCGCGACGCTCGACACCAAAGTGAGCAGCTTCTTCGATCATCGGGACCCGAAGATCGTCAAGTGGCTCGGTTCGATGAAGTGAGGAGAGGCCCCATGAACATCAACCGAGGTGACCGATGACGCTCCCGACACGTAGGCTGGGCCAAGGACTCGAGGTATCCGCCCTCGGCTTTGGCGCGATGGGCCTCTCCTTCGCGCTGGGGCCTGCCACCGACAAGAAGAAGTCCATCGGCATTCTCCGTCGCGCTGTCGAGCGGGGTGTCACGTTCTTCGACACCGCCGAGGCCTACGGACCGTACGTCAACGAGGTGCTGGTCGGCGAGGCGCTGGGCCCCGTGCGTGAGCAGGTCGTCATCGCGACCAAGTTCGGCTTCGCGCTCGACCCGGACACGGGCGCGACCCTGGGCGTCGACAGCAAGCCTGCGCACATCCGCGCGGTGGTCGAGGCGTCGCTCAAACGACTTCGGGTCGACACCATCGACCTCCTCTACCAACACCGCGTCGACCCGAACGTGCCTATCGAGGACGTGGCCGGCACGGTGAAGCAGCTCATCCACGAAGGGAAGGTCAAGTACTTCGGCCTATCCGAAGCGAATGCGGCGACCATCCGACGCGCCCACGCGGTGCATCCCGTGGCCGCCGTTCAGAACCAGTATTCGCTCTGGACCCGGGAGCCGGAGGCAGACGTGCTGCCGGCTTGCGAAGAGCTGGGGATTGGGTTCGTTCCGTGGGGGCCGCTTGGCACCGGGTTCTTGACGGGTACCGTCGACGCGAGCGCTACGTTCGGGAGTGACGATCTGCGCAGCACCTTCCCTCGCTTCACGCCCGAGGCACTGAAGGCCAACCTCGCGTTCGTCGAGGTCCTGCGTTCTTTCGCCGCCAGGAAGGGCGCCTCCCCTGCGCAGCTCGCCCTGGCGTGGCTGCTTGCCCAGAAGCCGTGGATCGTGCCCATCCCCGGGATGAACAAGGCGGAGCACCTCGACGAGAATCTCGAATCGACACGCGTCCAGCTCAGCGCAGCCGACCTCGCGGAACTCGACGCGGCGACCGTCTCGATCGCCATCGTCGGGGAGCGACTGTCCGAGGGACTGCTTCAGCTCAGCGAGAAGTAGCCGTGCGGAAGCGCCGGTGGAACCGCGCGTGCGTCAGCGGGCGTCCGTGTCGGGAATCGGTTTGGGCGGAGGGTTGGAGAACGAGGGGACGTCGACGAAAACACGCGAGGCCGCAGCCGGGTCCACCAGCACGTTGAGCCACGCCCCAGGCTGGACACGGGATGCGGCAACCTGAGGGATGCGCGCATCGGTGGTCGCCTCGTAGGGGGCCCCCTCCTTTGGGTACACGCGCATGGTCAGCGTCGGACACAGGTCACCGACATCCGGAAACCAGGTGCATTTGCTGCCCGTGAGGTGTGTCACCGTGGCCACTGCCGGGACGGCGTTGGCCGGTGCCGAATTGCCACATGCGGTCAGCAGGAGAACCGCCAACGGCAACCCATGTCTTCCAAGTTCAGTCAGGCCCACGGTCGGTGACTGTAGGATTGGCGGACGGAAGGGTCAACGCGAACAACGCGGCGTCGTAGCAGCATGAGCCCGTGTATCGCCGACGAACATCGAGGGCTTCGGCTCCCGCGCGAAGGACCGGACCACGACTTGCCCCGCCAGGTCGCCGGGACTCGACGTGCCCGTGTGACTCCCCAGGAGACGTGGCGCTGGACCTGAGCCACTGCCCTAGCCAACACGACTGGCGGCCACAGCCCCGGCCGCCAGCCGTCTCCACTCACTTCACTGCTCGATGTGGATGTGCGGCCCGCCCCAGACCCGCTGGCCGGCGGGGCGTGTCCGCTCGTCGCGCACGGTGTAGCCGCGGGCCCGGGCGTCGGCCATGAAGGCGTCGAGGCGCTCCTGGGACACGCCTCGCGAGCGCACGTCGATGGCCCGCCCCTGGTAGTGCCTCGAGCGGGTGTTGTGCCGGCCACCCGTCGTCGACGTGACGGTGAGCCCGTGCTGCTCCGCGAGCCGGGCCATGCCCTCGTACGGCCGACCGGTCGTCGACGGGGTGCTCACCGACTGCGTCTTGTTCTTCGTGAAGCTCGAGACGCCGTTGAGGGCATCGAAGGTCTTCTGCCCCGCGACACCGTCGGCCTTGAGCCCCGCCGCGCGCTGGTAGTCACGCAGCGCCCTCTCCGTTGCGGGCCCGAACTGGCCGTCCGTCTTGCCAGGGTTGAAGCCGGAGGAGCGCAGCCGGTCCTGCAACGACCGGACGGAGGCCTCGTTCTTCGTGCCCTTGCGCATCGTGCCGCTCGTGTAGCCCATCACGCTCGCGCGGTCCGCCGCGCGCGCCGCGGCCATCGAGTTCTTCGACGAGAAGCTGCTCTCGGCGGAGTACCCCTTCACGCTCGCGCGGTCCGCCGCGCGGGCGGCGGCCATCGAGCCAGGGCCCGTCTTCGACGAAGCGGACTTCGAGGCCTTGCTGTCGGCGGAATAGCCACTGACGCTCGCGCGGTCCGCCGCACGGGCGGCGGCCATCGAGCCAGGGCCCGTCTTCGACGAGGCGGACTTCGAGGCCCTGCTGTCCGCGGAGTACCCGCTGACACTCGCGCGATCAGCGGCACGAGCCGCCGCCATGCTCCCGGGGCCCGTCTTGCTGGCCGACGAAGCCGTGCTTCCCTTGCTGGCCGAAGCGCCCTTGCTGGCCGAAGCGCCCGTGCTGCCTCTGCTCGCCGACGAGCCCGAGCTGCCTCTGCTGGCCGAAGAACCCGCGCTGCCTCTGCTGCCCGACGAACTCGCACCACCGACGCCCATGACGTGCTCCTGGGATGAGGGGGAAGGCCGGGGCTGGATCACACCACCCCGTTCATAAATCGTATTCTCGGATTAATACGCGAAATGTTTCCGTCCGATAATTCCCGCCCAACCCGCGGATATCCCCGAGACACGCCTCCCTTCCCGGGGAGTGTCGCCAACCCCGTGAAATCCCCAGGGACTTCGCGGGTCGGGCACGAAAGCCTCGCCCCCGGAGGCGAGGCGCCAGAAAGCAGTCGTCACACGTCTGTGACTCGCGCACACCTGTTCAGGGGGCTGGCCGCTCGAACCCGAGCACCGCCGGCAGCACGTACCGCCCGAAGAGCTCCAACGGGAGCGCCGACCCAGCGCCGTTGTAGTGGCTGGCCGTGAAGGCCGCCGCGAGGCCCAGCGAGGGCGCAACGAAGACGTACTGGCCTCCATTGCCCCGCGCGAAGGCCACCTCCACCGGGGCGCCCTGGATGACGAAGCGCGTGCTCCACCACAGCAGGCCGTACCCCGCGTCCCCCAGCGGCCCGAGCGCCTGCGTGGACTCGGAGACCCACGCCTCGGAGACGAGGCGCTCCCCCCGCCAGGTCCCGCCGTCGACGACCACCTGCCCCAGCTTGAGGAAGTCGCGGGGCCGCAGCCGCAGGTGGCCCCCCGTGTCCGTGCCCTTCCGACCCGCGGGCTTCCAGGTGACGTCCTGGACCGACAGCGGCGCGAACAACCACTCCCGAGACAGGTCCGCGACGGAGCGACCGCTGGCGTGCTCGAGGACGGCGCCCAGGAGCACCACGCCCCCCGTGCAGTAACGCGTCACGGCGCCCGGTTCGTCGCGCATGGGGACATCGACGATGAAGCGGACCCAGTCATCGGTGTCGTACATCCGCTCTTCGTTCCCGGGAGACTTCGCGTCCCAGTCGTCGCACGAGAGCCCGGAGCGCATCTGGAGCAGGTGCCTCAGCGTGATGCGCTCCTTGCGCGGGTCCGCATTCCGGACGGGCGCGAGGTGCGGCAGCAACGACAACACGGGCGCGTCGAGGTCCGGCAGCAACCCGCGCTCATGCGCCATGCCCACCAACAACGACGTGACGCTCTTGGTGGCGGACCGCAGGTCGTGCGCGTCCTCCCGCTTGAAGCCATTCCAGTAGCGCTCGTAGAGGAGTCTGCCGTCCCGGGCGACGAGCACCGAGTCCGGCATCTCCACGGCGCCCTCCACCACGTCGTGCTCCAACGCGTCGAACCACGCCCGTTGGACACCCGCGTCCTCGAAGGAGGCCACGTCCCAACCATCGTCGAGCAAGTCCGGTGGAGACCCCGGGCCCGTAGGCAACCGTCGCTCCGAGCACGCCGCGAGACACAGCACCAGCCACGCCATCCGCTGCAACATCCCTGCACCACCATCGTTCCGGCCCCGGAAGCGCGGCAGCGTACCTCACCTCGACCGAATCCGCAGTGTCGATGCTGTAGCAACCCCGCGTCATCATCACCTGTCGGCGACGCATGACTCGAGCATCCTCCGTCGCTCTTCATCCAGCAGGAGAACCAGGAGGTCCTCGCGCGCGATGGACGCCGCGAGCCTCAGCCGATCGGGACTCCTGGCATGTCCCGGACGACCGCCTCGAGCTGCGCGCGGGACACCGACTCCGGCGTCCACGACAGCACCGCGTCGCGCACGGTCCGCGCAAGCCCACCCTCCCACTGGGATACCTTCCCGAGGACCCACGAGCGGTCGCGGATCCGCTCGGCGCGTGGCCGACGCAGTCGCTCGTAGCGGGCCAGCGCCTCGTCCGAGGGGCCCATCGTCGCGAGGAGCCAGGCGAGCGCGGCGGCATCCTCGATGGCGAGCCCGGCGCCCTGCCCCAGGTTCGGCGTCACGGCGTGGGCCGCGTCGCCGAGCAGGACGGCGCGAGGCCTCCACCAACGTGGCGCCAGGCAGTCCTCGATGTCGTTGTGCAGCAGCCCATCGAGTCGGTCGACCCGCGCCAGCGCGGAGCGCGCCGGGTCCGCGAACCCGGCATAGGCAGCTCGGAAGCCCGCGAGGTCCGTCCAGGGCGCCTCCGCGCGACGCGGGGCATTGTGCGTCAGGTAGACGTACGACCGCCTCGCGTCCAGCGGCACGACCCCCACGCGCTTGCCCTGGCCCCACATCTCGACCACGGCGTCCCCGAAGTGGCCCTCCACCACGAGCCGCCAGCACGTATAGCCGGAGTAGCGCGGGAGCACGTCGACACCACAGACATGGCGCCTCACCGCCGAGCCGATGCCATCCGCGCCGACCACGACGTCGTAGCGACCCGTGGCGCCATCGGAGAACGCCACGTCCACGCCCTCCGCGCAGTCCTCCAGCCGGGAGAGCGTCACGCCGAGGCGCGGCGCGGGCGACGCGGCCCGGAGGATGCGGAGCAGGCGGCTCCGGTGGATGGCCGTCGCCGGCAGCGGCCACCCCGGCACCGCGTATGGAGTCTGCTGGAGCACGCGTCCAGACGCATCCGTGATTCGAGCCAGGCCCACCGGATGCCCCGCGGCGAGGACCTCCTCATGCAGCCCCAGGCCCTTCATGACCGCCATCACGTTGGGGCCCAGCACGATGCCCGCCCCTTCGTCCCCATAGGTCTCCCGCCGCTCGACGACGTCGGCCACGAGCCCCCGCCTCCCCAACGCGGCCCCCAACGCCAGCCCACCGATTCCTCCCCCCACGACGAGGATCCTCACGACGCCCCCTTCGAGCCCAGCCCGGCCACCAGCATGTTCAGGTCGCCACGAAGCGCGGCCCGCGCCTTCGCTGGCGTCAGTTGCATCAGCGGCGCGAGCATCCGGATGACGGCCGCGTAGTAGAGCGAGAAGGCGAGCGCCGCCGTCGCGTCGGGCTTCAGGTCGGCCCGGAGCTCACCGCTCGCCCGCCCCTCGTCCACGACGCGGGCCAGGGCCTCGAGCAGTCGCGCCAGCGCGGGACGGTGCGCGGCCTCCGCGGAGCCGGTGACCCACGGCAGCTCCTTCACCACGACCCGGGCCAGCTCGGGCTGCGAGGCGTAGTGGGCCAGGAGCGGCGCGAACAGGTGCATGCACCGGTCCACGAAGGCGCCCCTCGGCACGGTGGACACGGCCTTCTCCACGAGCGGCATCGCTTCCGCGCGCCATAGCTCGTGCAGGAGCGCTTCCTTCGTCTCTCCGTACACCAGCACCGTGCCGGTCGCGACGCCCGCCTCCGCCGCGATGGCCCGCACCGTCGTGCCCTCGTAGCCGCGCTCCACGAACAAGCGCTTCGCCGCGGCACGGATGCGCTCCCACTTGTCGCTCTTGGCCTGCTCTCGAAGGGACATATTGAACACGTTCAATTTTGAACGCGTTCATATCGAGCGCAGGGGCGCGCGTCAACGCCGCACGGACGACAGGGAGGGAGGGGCCCCGGGCAAGCCCCCTCCCTCCACGGGCGGAAGGTCCGCGCTACAGCGTCTTCAGGTATTCAATCAGCGCGACGCGCTCCGGGTCGGTGAGCACGGAGTTGAACTCGTGCCCGGCGTTGTCCTGACCGAAGGCGTTCGTGTTGTAGATCTTCCGGTCCTCGAGCTGCGAGCGCGTGCGCGTCGGCGGGAAGAGGATGTTCCAGGAGACGATGATGTTGCTGAAGAGCACGTTCAACATCTCCTGCGCGAGCGGGGTGCGGAACTCGTCACCCGGCTGGCAGTTGATGTACGGCGACACCGCCGGGTTCAAGGGCCCCCGCCACTGGCAGGCAATGGAGTCGTACTTCCAGCCGAGCTTCGCGGGGTCGTAGGCCCGCTGGAGGTTCGTGTCGAAGCCCATGATGGTCAGCGGCTGGTCCCACCGCGGCGGCGTGGAGACGCGGCGCCAGATGGGCTTGCGGTCGGAGGGCTTGAGCACCTCCCAGACGTTGGGGACCGAGCCGTTGTGGAGGTACGGCGCGGTGGCCCAGACGCCGTACAGCGGCGGCGCGAGGTAGCCGAGCTCCCGGTTCCCTCGGATGTGGGGCTGGTTCTGCGGGCCGCAGTCCTGGTCCGTCCCCGCCGTCGAGGGATAGCCGAAGAAGTTCTTGGCGCCCGCCGCCTGCACCGCCTGGTTGTTGGTGTTCACCCGCACCGGGTCCGTACCGATGATGTTCAGCGGCACGATGTAGCTCGCCATGCCCGCCAGCGCCGGCGTCGCGAGGTACGTGGGGTCGTTGACGTAGCGGGACGCATAGGCGCCGTGGCAACTGGCGCAGGATCCGTTGCCCTGGGGCCGGGCGATGGGGTTGTTGCGTCCCGGGCCCCACATGTCGAGCGTGTGGAACAGCACCGCGCCCTGCTCCGCCAGCGCCTGGTTGATGGGCAGCGGATAGGCCGGCGACTTGAGCGACTCGACCCAGGTATTGAGCGGGGGCCCGTTGACGCGCATCCAGTTCTGCCCCGCTTCGCTGACCGGCCCGCCCACGCCGCCGAAGAGGCCGAAGAACGGCGTGTAGAACACCATGTCCACGCGGGGCGCATCCATGGGGAACACCCCGTCGACGAACTTCACCGGCCGGTGCCCCATGTTCCACCACGCCGGGGTATCCATGCCCGCCGTCGAACCGGAGTTGATGACGCCCAGCACCTCGGAGACCGACAGCAGCCGCTCGTCCGGGAACAGGAACGCGAGGTTGATGTCGCTGGCGTTGTTGGTGCCACGCGTGCGGTTGAGGTTCAGGAACGTGGCCAGCGACGCGGGATAGCCCAGGGGTAGCAGGTCACTGAGGAACAGGTCCAGGTCCGCCAGGCTGCTGCCGCCGCCCATCATCACCCCGAGCCCCGGTCCATCCGCGGGTGTGCCCACCGCGCCGCTGTGGCAGGCGTGACAGGTGACGCCGATGCGACCGCTCCAGCTCCCGTCCGGGTTGCGCAGCTGCGTGAGCATCTGCGGCAACTGGCCACTGCCACCATTGGACCAGTTGGGGTTCTGCCCGGGCAGCGGATACGGGTTGCGCTCCGTGCTCAGCACCGACCCGTAGCGCTGGGCCACCAGGGAGTCGAAGTTGTCGGGGCGGAAGAGGAAGCCCCACATGCGCCACAGCTCGTTGTACTGCAGCGACGTGAACGTGGAGATGCCCAACGCGGACTCGACCGACATGGGCTCCGTGCCAGCGAAGAGCGCGCCCGTTCCCGGGTGGCCGTTCGTCAGCAGCCCCTCGCCGTGGTAGAAGCGCTGCCGCAACTCGCCACACGTCTTCGCCGGGCCTTGCTCCTGTACCGCCGCGGGGTCGACGTGACAGTTCTTCCAGAAGGCATTGAAGTGCACCGCCCGGCCATTGCTGATGCCGGGTTGCACCAGCGTCCGCGGGTCCGCCGGAAGGATGGCGCTGTCGGGTTTGCCATAACAGAAATCCCACTGCACCGAACCGCCGCGGCTGCTGCCGAGCAGATCCGTCGCGGCGGCGGAGACAGCGGGGAGCGTCAGGATTCCCGCGAGCAACGCTCGCATGAACGGTACGGCGATCCTGCTCGATGCAGATGACGACCACTCTTCGCGCATGGGGCCCTCCTCGTGCACTGCGTGATTCCACTGCCTCACCGAGGTGCGAGGCAGGACGCAGGGCGAGCTCTCCCCGAGCGCAGGCTCACACCGGCCAATGCCAGTGCAACCCTGCCCAGGGACATGGCGGACGGCACGCGACGAGGCCCGTCGACGAGAGCCTCGCTGAGACCTTCCGCCCTTCCGCGCTCACCGTGTAGCCACCGCGCACTTCACTTGACTGGAGCACGGGTCCCGCGAGCTCCCCGGCAAACAGCCGGGATGGATGACTGGCATCGAGGGGACTCGTCACTCTCTGACAGGGAAATGATGGACGGCTATTGGCACGGCGTCAATAGGACCTCCATGTTTGTCCTGGCTTTATCAATTGCCGGGCTTTGCCGCAGTGCGACATCGAGGCAGGGATCGCACCGCGAAGAGCAGCACATCACCTACCCGGGCACGGATTCCGTGCCACGCGCCAGGGCCCTCAAGTCGAACTCCTTCGCCGTGCGAAGGGTCCGGTATCGCTCGGGGAATGCGGTCAGGACGAGCACCTGGAGGGACTCACCCGCCGCGTCGATGAGGTCCAGGGCGCGCCGGTGACGCGCGGGGTCTGTATTCACCAGGGCGTCGTCCAACACGAGGAGCTGGGGCTCCACCCGTGCGCCCTGCTTCGACAGCAGCTCCCCGAGCGCCAGCCTCAGCGCGAACAGGGTCTGCTCCTGTGTCCCCCAGGAGAACTGGGTCAGGTCCCGTTCGTCCTCCTGGAGTCGCAGCGAGGCCTCGTCGAGGTCGGGGCCCAGGACGAGCGCCTCACGCATCCCTTCTCCCCGGATGTGCATCAACCGGCGCTGGACGGCGTCCTCCATCGGAGCCACGAACGTCCGATGCACCTGCTCCTGCCAGTGCCGGATGCGTTTGCGCAGCAGGTCCGCGGCAGTGGCCCGAAGCTGGAGCTGCTGGTGCGCCTCGACCGCCAGGGCGAGTCGCTCCTCCGCCTCTCCCAGGCGTGAGTACACGCCAGACTCCGCCGCCTGTCCGAGCAGGGCCTCGCTCCGGATGATGCGCTCCCGCGCCGCCTTCTCCGCATCCAGGACGCGTTCCCGAGACTCCTGAAGCTGCCGGCGCTGGCTCGAGGCCCGCTCCTCCGGCCGGGGAAGCCGCTCCCGCAGCCCCTTCACCATGTTCTCCAGGCGCGCCAGCTCGCTGCCCGCGGCCTCGACCCGCGCCCCCAGTTGCTCCAGCGAGAGCCCTTCGCTTTCGAGACGGGCTTTCAACTCCAGCTCCAGGGCCCGAGCCGACTCCTGTGCCCCCTCCCGCTCCTGGAGCAACCCGCGCAGGTGCCGCTCCACTTGCCGATAGAGCGTCTCCGCCTCCACCTTCACCTTCTCCCGAGCCCGCGCCTCCTGCTTGCGCTGCTTCAGGGCCTCGGAGAGTTCATTGACCTCCGCGTACGGATACGTGGAGAGCGCTTCGACGGCGAGGTCGAGCTGCCCGGCGAGCGCGCCCACCTTCCCGGCGTGTTCCCGCGCGACTTCACGAAGCACCTCGACCTCCTCGAAGCCCGCGGACTCCAGACATGCCGCCAGCGCTTCCGCGTGCTTCTCCTCCTCCTTTTGCACCGCCTGCTGCTCCTCCCACTTCGCCCGCAGCTCA
Source organism: Myxococcus dinghuensis (assembly GCF_024198235.1). GTDB lineage: Bacteria > Myxococcota > Myxococcia > Myxococcales > Myxococcaceae > Myxococcus > Myxococcus dinghuensis. Next base: position 251,051 of record NZ_JAKCFB010000003.1, read on the forward strand.
GACAGCGTCTTGACACCATGCTCCTGGAGGCGACGCGCCACCTCCTTTCGGTGCTTCTCCACCTCGGCCTGGACCTTGCCGAGCTCCTCGGCGCCGGTGCTCACACGCACCTCACCCACGTCCTTGATGCGCAGGCTGCCCGCGGTGACCCCCACGAAGAGCTTCTGCTCATCCTCGGCCAGCTTGTGTCGCTGGACATGCCCTTGCACCTCCCACTCGATGGTCCGCGCCCCCTCCGGGGTGAAGAGCACCTGGATGCCCTGCACCTCCAACCGGTCCTGCGCCTGCCGCTGCTTGCGCTCGGCCTCCTCCGCGCGCTTCAGGTCCGCCTCGGAGACCGACTTCGACGCGGAGACCTTGCGGCGAAGCCCCACCACGAGCCCCTCCAGTCGCTCCGCCTGCTTGAGCTGCCCCTCCAAACGATGCTGCTCGGCCAACACCTCGCGCGCCTTCTCCAACAGGCGTCCGCGCTCCAGCCGCTGCTCCGCCTTCTCCTGCTCGCTCGACTGGGCGAGGACCGCGTCCCTCGACTCCAGGAGCGCCGCCTCCTCGCGCAGCAGCGCTTCCTGGGCCCGCTGGATGGCCGGTCCCCTCTCCGCCACGGCCGACTGGTGCCGCGCCACCGTCTGCCGCAGCGCGAGCAGCTCCCGTTGCTTCTGGTCCAATCCCTCCCACACCTGGCGCTGGCGCTGGACGTCCTTCTCCCGGAGCGCGAGCTGCTGCTCCAGCTTCACCTCCGCATCCCATCGCTCCTGGAGCGCGACGAGCCGCGCCTCGTAATCGGAGCGCTCCCGCATGAGTTCCACCAGGGAGTTGCTCGCCTCCTCGATCTCCCGCGCATGCTCCGCCGTCGCGTCCCGCTGGGCCCGCAGCGCCTCGACGCCCTTCTGGAGTTCGAGCACCTCCGTCTCACGCTTCTCCAGCTCACTCCTCTTCGCCACCCCACCCTTCTTCGGCGTGAAGAACCCGAGATACGTCTCCTCCACCCGCTTCAACATCCGTTGCTCGGGGTTGCTCAGCGCCACGACCCCCACGGCCTCCATCAGCCGGGACTTGAGCGTCGCATCCAATCCTGGCAACACGTGCCGCTCCGGCGACTGGCTCAACCAGAGCAGCCGAGCAAGCCCCCATTGCCCCACCTTCGTCGCCCCAGTCGGTGCGCCCCCCGAGAAGAGGAGCCCCCGGACGAACTCGTCCGCGGCCTGTGACTCCGCCAACGGCACGAAGCGCCCGTCCTTCCACTCGTCCAGACGGCTCTTCGCACCCTCGAGGAACACCTTCTCCAGGCGATAGCGCGCCCCTCGCGACTCGAACTCCAACGACACCGCCGGCGACAGGGACGTCCCCCAGGGACGCAGCGCGATGATCTCCTTGTCCCGCGTCCCGTGCCGGTCGAACAGCGCCCTCGCCAGCGCCAGCACGAGGCTCGACTTGCCTGTCTCGTTGGGCGCGTGGATGACATGGACGCCCATCCCCAGCCCATCCAGCTCCACGGGGTTGCGGAAGCAACGGAAGTGCTGGACCCGGAGCTTGCGGAGGATCATCGCCACGCCTCCATCACCAGCTCCGACAGCAGCCTGCGCGCCGCGAGCCGCCCCGCCTCCGACACGCCCGGCTCCAGCGCCCCCGACTGCTCGCCCAGGAGCGCGGCCACCAACGAGCTGCCCCGGGCAATCTCCGCCAGCCGCCCCTCCACCTCGGCCTTCGCCTTGTCGTGACGCTCGACCCTCACATGGAGGAAGCCCTTCCCCAAGAGGTCGTCCTCGAGCCCCTTCACGACCGCGTCGGCGTCCTCCGAGGCCACCCCCGTGGTCCGGACCCGCACCAACGTCTTCGCGCGCTCGGCCGAGTCCCGGAGCTCGCCGAGGACGCGCTTCGCCTCCGACTCCGCCCCCTGGCCCAGGTCCAGTTCCACGGCCCGCCACGACAGCGTCCCCGTGGACACGGGGGTCAGCCGGGGCATCGCCCCTCGCGAGGCGAGCTCCACCAGCAGCGCCTGCCCGGAGCCCTCCTCGCCGAACTTCGTCGTCTCGTGTGCCCCGGCGTAGGCCGCCCGCCCCTCGTGGATGTACTGCCCGTGCCAATGCCCGAGCGCGAGGTAGTCGAGGCCCGCGCGCGCCACCGCGTCCAGGGCGATGGGGAAGTCGTCCGGGGCGTGCCTGCCCGCGATGCGCAGCGAGCCATGCGCCACGCCGACGCGGATGGCGTCCACGTCCTGGCGCCCCCACCACGGCGCGGTCGGGTCCTTCATCCCCTTCTTCTGTCGAAGCGGCGCGGCGAGCAGCACCGCCGACGTCCCCGGGACGGGCACCGGCGCCTCGCCATCCAGCATGTGCACCTGCGCGGGCCGCTGCTTCCACGAGGCCCGGTGATAGACCGCCTCCGGCGTCAAGGCGTCATGGTTCCCCGGCAGGACGAAGACCGGGGCGCGAGAGGCCTCCAGCACCGTCATCACCTCGCGGACCAGCAGGTCGTCGACCAGGTTGTCCTCGAAGATGTCTCCCGCGAGCACGACCGCGTCCACGCGCTGGCTGTTCGCGACCCGGATGACATTGCGCGCCGCGTCCAGCCTCGCCCTCCGGACTTCCTTCGCGACGGATGCCACGTGCTGGGCCCGGAGCCCCATCTGCCAGTCCGCCGTATGAAGAATCCTGACCATGCCCCACCGAGGTGCCGCGAATGACAGACGCGGCGGTATGAGTTCCGGCGCGATTGACAGCGCCAACACACCACCGACGGTAGCGACGCCAGGAATGGCGGGACATACCTCCCAGGAGGTACGCGCGGATCAACTCGCACCCACCCGGATGAGTGCGTCCCCACCCACCCCTCATCCAATTTCAGACAGGTCCATCCGACTCAAGCCCTGGCATCTGGCCGAGCGGGAAAGTTAGGATCCTCGTCAGGGATGGGCCCCCTCCGGAGCATCGGTGCTCCTGCCTATCCGGTAACAATCACGCTCGGGTGCGTAGGAGCCTGGGCAGGTGGCATCCAGGGCCACCAGGACCTCTACCACCTGGGTGGTAACGACAGGCGCCGCCTGTGCGCCTATTCAAGGTGAGCGGATATCAGACCCACGCGGGACGTACTCCCGCCAGAAGGGGACGGAGGAAGGCGCCCATGTACTTGGATGCTCGCGAGGTCGCCCTGCGCGACAAGGTCATCATCGCGCTGAACAGCTCTCTCAACCTCTCCGTCGTCCTGGAGCGGGTCCGGGGGTTGCTGCTGGAGCTGATTCCCTCGGACTACCTCGGGCTGTGTGTCGTCACACCGGGGCGGCCCGTCGAATACACCTGGCACGTCCCCGGTCCGCGCGTTCCCCTCCTGGAACAATACGACGCCGACGTCATGGAGGCCGACTTCGTCCGCAAGACGCTCGTCCACCACGTCGACCAGGTCATGCGGGACTCGGAGATGGTGTCCCGCAAGGAATTGGAGAGCAGCCTCCTCTATCAGCGCAGCCGGGAGCAGGACCTGCGGCTGGAGCAGGTGATGGCCGTGCTGATGAACGTGGAGCCGGGGGTCCTGGGAGGCTTCACCCTGTACCGTGACCGCCGCCGCCCCTTCTCCGAGAAGGCGGCGGAGATTCTCGCCAGCCTGCTGCCGCACCTGGCGAACGCCGTGCGCAACTGCCACCTGATGTCCATGGCGGAGGTCGGCGCCCAGTTGTTGGAGCGCCTGCACGACCGCCCCGACTCCGGTTACCTCATCGTGGACCCTCCAGCGCGCGAGCGGCGACGCTCGCGCTGGGCCACCGAGCTGCTCGAGAAGTGGTTCGCCCAGTCGGACCGCCACAGCTCGGGCCTCCCCGAGGTGGTCGTCGACCGGCTCCGGGCCTTGCCGCAGATGACGCCGGAGCAGCAGCTCAAGCACAGCGTGTGGGTGCTCCCCCACGAGGACACGTACCGCGTGCTGAAGTTCATCGAGTTGCCCGGTCAGGACGGTCCCCGCCCCTGGGCCGTCATCCTGCACGAGGCGTCACATGCCATCCCCCTCCCCGAGGAGATGCGGCGGCACCTCACAAGACGGGAGATCGAGGTCGCGCAGAGCCTGCTGCGCAACTGGGAGTACTCCCAGATTGCGCGCGAACTCCACATGTCGCCCGCGACCTTGAAGGTCCACATCCGGAACATCTTCAGTGTGGACAAGCTCCACTGCAAAGACAGGGCGGACTTCGTCTTCCAGGCGGCCCGGTTGCAAAAGCCGATGTGAGGAGGCCAAGCCACCACGGGCGGGCCCGCCCCCCAACGGAACCCCAGGCCCACCCGTGGTGCTCAACCTGATGAACGGTCAGAACCGAGGCAGCGCCAGGAGGTTGTCCGTCAACCGGTTGTTGGCTTCTGACCGCAGATAGGGAGGTGTGGCCCGAACCACCAGCACCCGGACATCGCCTGTAGGAGCTTTCACCCAGGCTTCACCGCCCTCATCAATCCATCGAACCATGGCCTCTCGCGTGGACGTATCCGTCTTCGCTCCGTTCGTCCAATGAACGGAGGTGATGTGTTCGAGCCGCTCTCCACCCTCGAGGTGAATGTGCGTGATGTAGAGCATTCAATCGTCTCCCGTGTGGATGTCTTCCTTCACACGGGAAGATGGACCTCGCGGGGAGGGATGTCTGTACCTCCCCGGAGGTATGCGCGCTCACAGGTCGCGGAAGAAGCCGGGGTACACCGCGCGCGTCGTCCGCGCCGACAGGACGACGGCGGCCTGGTCCTCCACGTCCGTCAGGGTGCGCAGCAGGGACGTCAGCTCGGCCACGTGGTCTTCATCCAGCGAACCGTGGCTGCGCAGGAACGTCACCGCCTTGCGGATGTTGGGGATGGGGCTCACCTGGAGCAGCCGCTCCACGGCGCCGGTCGCGCGCGTCACGGAGAGGTACTCCAGGATGTACGCCGTCCCCAGGAGCGCCGTGGGCACCCCCGCCCAGGCCGTGAAGCAGTTCCAGCCGGTATAGGCGTCCACGGCCGGGGACGGAATCGTGTCCCGGACCTGGTCCACCGAGCACCCCAGGTTCTCCAGGTCCGACAGGAGCCAGCGCTCGTGGCCGCGCTCCTCCTCGGCCTTCTGCAGCAGCAGGTCGGCCAGGTGGGGATGCCGGCCGAGGCGCCTCAGCCGCGCGCCCGCGCCCTGGAGCAGCGGCGTGCTCCAGCGCACGTAGTGGTACGTCTGCATCAGGTAGTGGACGTAGCCCTCCAGGGGAATCGTGCCGTCGAACAGCCGGCGCGCGTCGGGGTGCGCGTCCAGCGTGGCCACCAGCCCGCGCCCCTCCTGCTCCAGCAGGCCCACCCAGTCATTCGGCTTCGAGGTCTCCATCGTCATCTGCACGGACGTCTCCTGTCCGGGGCGCGAGCGCTCCCGGTTGCTACGAGGTGAAGGTGAAGGGGAAAGGACAACCCGCCTGGCGTTCAGGCGGCGCGGCGCAGGACGCCGCCCATCGCGCGGAACCGCTCCAGGGTGCTCTCGGGAATCTCGTCGAGCGCCGCGATGAGCGGCAGCGTGAAGCGGTGGAAGCTCGCGTCGTACAGCGGCTCCGCGACGAAGCGCGCCCCCATCTTCCGCGCGAACAGCGACGGGGCCCGCGGCATGCGCAGCCCGCCCAGGTTCCCCTGCCCCGCGCGCTCACGCTCCACGGCCGTGTAGAAGGAACTGGCGGGGATGGCCGGGGACGACTGGGGCGTCGTGAGCCGGACCTTCCACTTCGGATTCACCCAGCCCCGGTGCGCGGCCACCCGCGCCATGAGCGCCGCGTCCTCGCTCGAATCCGTGTCCAGGTTCGCCGCGGCAATCCAGTGCGTCACGCCCCGCCGCCGGCTCTCCGCGTAGATGCCGGCCTGCAGGTGCGCCACCGCCTCGGAGCGGCGCCACGGCTCGAGCACGCAGAAGCGCGCCGTCTCCGCGAACACCCGACCCGGCGCGCTCACGCCCGACAGGTCCAGCTTCTGCTCCAGTTCGAGCCCCAGCCGCCCGCCCATGGCGAGCGCCACCTCCGGGTTGGACAAGAGCATCCGCAGCGTCGCGACCGGCTCGCGGCCCGCGTAGACGACCAGGTGCACGGTCGTCTCCAGCGTGTCGAAGCAGTTCACCTCGCGCCGGGTCGGCGGGGCCTTGCCCCCCATCAACCCCAACTCTCCACCAAACACGTTCCACCGGACACGCAGCGCGTCGTCGAGCTCGCGCTGGGTGGTGGCCACTCGGCAATACATGGACGTCATGGGTCCCCTCTCGGAAGCGGGTCGGGCCAGGCGTCACGCCGGCCTCGACCTTTCTTTCGTCGCCCCCGGCCGAAGTGCGCCAACGCCTCGCGTTTCCGCGTCCAGCACCTCGGGTACCACCCGGGAGGTACAGACGGACGACGCGGCCTGCCGCAACCTCACACGGCAATGCGCACACACACCCATGTCGCACTCACCTGGGCGGGAACGAAAGAACACCCAGCAAGCAGTCAAACCGTGAGCGGGGCCGTGGAACCCGGTGAGGAGTAGGAATGAGTTTTCCAACACAAGCGGAGGAGCAGGCACTTCATGAGCGTGTCCTGGCGCGAAGACTCGACCCGGTCGCGACCCGGGATGTGTTCGAGGCCTTCACGGAGCCCATCATCGGCATCCTCTGTAAACAGCGCGGTCAGACCCGGGAGGACGCGCGCGACGCGACCATCGACGTCATCTACTCCTACCTGAACCATCCCGAGCGCTTCGACCCGCAGCGGGCGCGCCTGTCCACCTATCTGACGCAGTCCGCCAAGAAGCGCGTGCTGGATTTCTTCCGTTCCAGCGAGGCGCGGCAGCGACGGGAACAGGAATTCGGGGGTGTTTTCGAACTTCGCGCGATGACTCCGAAGGAGAGCATGGAGATCACCGTGGAGGCACGACTCGCCGTGGAACGACTCGAACGGGCCCTGACGCAGGAGAAGGACAGGACCTTCCTCAAGCTCGTACTCGAGGGGGAGCGTTCCACCCACATCCTGGCGGAGGCAATGGGCCTCCCCGCGTCGACGGAGGCGGAGAACCGCCGCGAGGTGAAGCGGAATCGGGACCGTCTCATGAAGCTCCTCGGGCGACTCCGAAAGGAGGACCACGATGTCTAACCCTGACTGGCTCGAGCACGCGGTGCGCCGCGGACAGCTCGAACCCTGGACCCTGGCACATACGTTCGAGCGATATCGACAACTGGAGGGACTGAGCGAGGACGCCCTGGCGAGAGAACTCAACTGCACACGCGAAACGCTCCATTGGATGTCCCTGTGCCGCAAGCCCGAGGGCGAGGACTTCAGGGCCCAGGTCACCGCCGTCGCCCAGCGACACGACGTCAGTCCCCTCGCGCTCGCGAAGGTGATTCGTCACGTCGAGATCATGAATGGTTTCGCGGAGTCGGAGTCCGCCAGGGCGGCGAACGGGGACACAGCGCCCCTGCGACTCGCGGCCCGGGAGAACGTCGAGGACGACGAGAAGAACTCATGATCGAGCCCTGGCTGGAGGAGGCGGTGAAGGCCTGTGGCCTGGAGCCCCCCTCCTCCTTTCCTCGTGACCTGATGGCACAACTGCCGTGGCTGCCCTTTCCCGCCGAGGCGGTCGGGTTGCCGGGGCTGTCTCCCGAGGCCATGCGGGCCTGGCTCGCGCGCCGTGGCATCCGCCGTCGGGTTTTCGATGATTCGCACGGACTCAAGGGCTGCATGGTCGCGGACCACGACAGACGGTGCATCGTCTTCTACGACAACCGCCAGGAGCGTTCCGAACTCCGGTTCACCATTGCCCACGAGCTGTCCCACTTCGTGCTGGAGGAATGGCTTCCCCGAAGGAAGGCATCGCGAGTCCTCGGCGATCCGATTCGCGCCGTATTCGACGGCGAGCGCGCTCCCACGACCGACGAGTCGGTTACCGCCCTCTTCGAGCGAGTGCCGTTGGGCCCACCTGTCGACCTGATGGCGCGCGACGCCGTGGGACACTATGCCAACCAGGCCATCATCGAGGCGGAACACCGCGCGGACCGCATGGCGCTGGAGTTGCTCGCTCCCGCAGAGTTCGTCCTCCCCCTCGTCGCCGACGTCTCCGAGGACGAGGCGCGGGGCCGACTCGTTTTCAGCTTCGGACTGCCTTGGGACATGGCGAGAGCCCATGTCGTTTGGCTTCGTGAGCGCCTGCGCGCGCCGCGTTTCTCCATCGATTCGTTTCTGGGACAGGAGGGAGAGTAGCGATGAAGAGAGGGGCTCCGCCGGACGATGTGGATGCGATGTATGGGGATGACGATTTCCGGGAGGCGTTCGGCGAGGATCTGCTCGCCATGTTGGACCTCGACAGCTGGTCCACGGGCCTCGACCTCGACCGGGTCATGGAGAGATTCCGTCGGGAGATCGCCCATGCCGTCCACAAGGAGGACCGCCTGCGCGCGGCCGTGCGCAGCGAGATCTTCCCCAAGCTGGCAACGCGGCGCCGCAATCTGCCCGAAGCCGGCGTCTACAGGGTGACTCCCGACGAAATCTCGCTCATCCACGACCGGCTGCTGTTCCGGGGCCACGTCGACGCGGTGGCGGGAAGCCACGCCGCCCACGACAGCCTGCCCATCGGCATCTCCCAGATTGGCGTGGGGGTCGTGGGCTACCAGGGGGCCTCCGGCGCATTCTCGCAACGATTGTTCCGCAAGGAGATGTCGGCGCGCGCCACCAACCTCCTCCAGGAGGCGAGGGACTTCATCGAGATGCGGCAGAACCGGTATCGAGGCCACAACGACGCCATGTCTCGCATGGCGTGCCGAGGCATCCGAACCTATGCGGAGCGCGCCGTCCTCTTGACCCGCTCGACGGCGGCGTGGCGCATGGGGGTGGGGAACCCGTGTGCGCACGAGCTGCTTTCAGGCTCCGGGTACATGGGCCTGCTCCATCGCTCGATCCAGGTCCTGAACCAGCTCATCCACGAGCACAAGAAGTTCGTCTTCGTGTCCGGAGCACTCCACGACCGGGGGTTCCTGACCCTGGGATACTCACTCGATGCGGGGGAGTACGCCCTGCTCGAGACCCTGGAGAGTGAAGGCGAGGACATCGTCGATGGCTGGAAGTACGGGGACCGGAGCAAGCACGCGGCGCGGGAGTTCGTGCGCGGCTCGAGTACCCAGATCATCAAGGGCCTGTACCGGGTGTCGGACCACGCGCCCCCGCGGTTGTTCTACGCGCACCGCGAGCACGTTCACGAAGCCGCATGGGTGGCCATGGCGGACAGCGTGCTTCGCCCCGAGCGCGGCTTCCCCATGCTCGTCGATGTCGCGGAGCTGTCGTGCCGCAGCGCCTTCGGCGACGACGGCTTCCTCGGATTCGTCCACGACGCCTATGCCCGGGCTGGGGCCAGTCTCCAGTTCTTCAGCGAGCGCACCACACGCAGGTAGCGGAGGAAGCCCATGACGAGCGACGGCAAGGGCCCCAGGCCCCCCAACAACGGCACGTTCGAGTTCGCCGCGAGCCGACCGACGCCCCCGCACGGCGTGAACGGTCGAGCCCCCGGGCTCCCCGTTGCGGGCGGTCCGCACGACAACACATCAACATCACGCGCCCCTGGACCGAATGAAGTCCGGAGGCCAGGCGCTCCGCCTGGAGCGAGCGGACAGGCGACTCCCATGGGGTCCCCGGAATCCACCGAGTCATCCACTCCCCGCCGCGACGTCGTCCGCGATACGCCCGCGGGAGCCCGCGCCGTCCTGGACGGGATGCGCAACGATATCTCGGCGCAGCCGCTCGATCCGGAGCTGGCACTGGCCGCGGGCTTCACGCACTTCGACACCTCGTCGAGCGAGGACAACCTGTTGACCGTGCTGCTGGCCCGCGACGACATCCATCTGCTCGCCGCGCAGACGCTGGTGCGGGTGAAGTCACGGGAGGATGGGCGCTCCTATCTCGGGGTCGTCGTACGCGGCCCCTTCGCCGAGCCCAACGCGGTCCCCGCCAATTCGACCATGGCAGTGGGCGTGGTGACGCACGGCAAGAAGCTCACCTACACCTTCGACTACCACGGTCGAGCGGAGGTGGAGCTGCTGGGCGAGGAGGTCGCTGGGGCGCTCAAGCCGCCCCGCTTCCGTCCACGTCCCCAGAGCCCCGTGTTCGTGCTGGATGACGCGGAGAGCGAGCGCGTGCTCGGCGTGGGCGGAGACCTGTGCCTCGGCCTCGTCGTGGGCTACGAGCGCATGGAGGCCCGGCTCAACGCGCGCGACAAGTCCGTGCTCCCCCGCCACACCGGCATCCTCGGCACCACGGGCGGCGGCAAGTCCACCACCGTGGCCACGCTCATCCACCGCGCCCAGGCGGAGGGCATCGCCACCGTCGTCTTCGACGTGGAGGGCGAATACACGCACGTGGACGAGCCCACCGAGCACACGGCCATGCTGGAGGCCCTCAAGCGGCGAGGCCAGAAGGCCCAGGGCGTCCGCGACCTGCACATCCACCACCTCGCGGGTCGCGCCAGCCGCAACCCGCGCCACAAGAACCTGCACCGCTTCTCCCTGAACTTCTCCAGCCTGTCGCCCTACGCGCTGGCGGAGATCCTCGACATGTCGGACGCGCAGCAGGAGCGCTTCCTCAAGGCCTACGACGTCACCAAGCTCCTCCTGGAGGACTTCGGCATCTTCCCCCAGAACGAGGAGGACCGCCGTCAGGCCCTCGACGTGGACGAGCTGTCCACCGGCTATCCACGCATGACCATCCAGCACGTGCTGGACGTCGTCAGCGTCTACATCTACAGCCTCAGCGACGAGGGCCGCGCCGAATCCAAGAGCCGCTCCCGCTCGTCTTCCAAACGCAAGGAGTCGGTGCTCGAGGGGCTCGGCGAGCTGGACGGGCTCGGGCCGGAGGACGTCGCGCCCGCCCCCCATGGCCCCACGCTCTACAGCGAGTTCAAGAACAACCTGGGCAAGGTCATGGCCCGGGTCATGGCCCAGAGCAGCAAGCACGAGATCAGTTGGAAGGCCCTGGCCAGCAAGCTCCACCGGCTGCGCCGCCTCAACATCTTCGACGTCGGCACCGTGCCCGGCGTCCACTACGGCTCCATGCTCGTGCCGGGGCGCGTGTCGGTCATCGACCTGTCGGACACGGATTCGCCCCAGCTCAACAACATGGTCATCGCCGACATCCTGCGCGGGCTCCAGAACGCCCAGGAGGCGCGATACCAGAAGGCGAACGACCAGGACCAGGCCGTGACGCCCGTGCTCATCATCATCGAGGAGGCACACGAGTTCCTGTCCGCCAACCGCATCAGCCAGATGCCCGTGTTGTTCGAACAGGTGGCCCGCATCGCCAAGCGCGGACGCAAGCGGTGGCTCGGGCTCGTCTTCGTCACGCAGTTGCCCCAGCACCTGCCCAACGAAGTGCTCGGGCTGCTCAACAACTTCATCATCCATAAGATGACCGACAGCACCGTCATCGCCCGCATGCAGCGAACCGTGGGCAGCATCGACGAGAGCCTGTGGAACCGCGTGACGCGGCTCGCCCCCGGCCAGGCCCTGGTCTCCTTCAGCAACTTCGCCCGACCGCTCATGGTCGCCGTCGACCCGGCCCCCGTGAAGCGCCTCCTCGTCGACTGAGCCGTCCCCCCCCAGGGACTTGCCCCACGCGGCCACTGACGCGTCATCGCCTTCGACTGACGCGTCAATGCCCCCTGAACGAATCCCTGGCATGCGAGGGACGGCCTCGCACGGGGCACGGGAGCGCCTGGGCATGGTGATTGCTCCGTGGATTCGGGCCCACTCCACACGGGCCCGACCGGAGATGACTCGACGCCATGCGCAAATTCGTGACGCTCTTCTCACTGGGTAGCTGTCTGCTGATGACTGGCGCGGGAGCGCAGACGCCTCCCACTCCCCCGCCCTCGACCCAGACGCCCGTGAACGCGTGCTACCTGTGGAAGGGGCGCGGAGGCGCGCCCACGGCGAGCTACATGGCCACCTTCGCGAGCTGCCGTGCATGGAACAGCAATTACGGGTGGAGCTTCATCAAGAACAACAACGGCGTGGACTACTACCGGGGAACCTTCCTGGGCGCCGCGGCCACCCCCTCCACCTGGGCGGTCTACGCCGACTTCGGCTCGGCGGTCGTCACCTCGAAGGCAGACTTCGACGCCTTCGTCGCCAACTCCCGCGTATCGGGAGCCTGCGGCGAGTGCCTCCCCTGACCCCGGGGCGCGCGGAGGGCGAACCCCGGGAGTGACGCCGCGAGCCTCACGCTCGCCGCGTCAACCTTCGGAGCGGAGCACCGTCATCGGGTCCACGCGCGAGGCACGTCTGGCGGGCAGCCAGCTCGCGAGCAGCGCCACGCCCAACAGGAGGAGCGCCACCGCCGCCAGGACGAGCGGGTCGGTGGTGCTTACCCCGTAGACGAAGCCCGTGAGCACCTGGCGCAGTCCCACCGCCCCCACCACGCCGAGCACGATTCCCAACCCCGCGAGCCGCGCCGCCTGGCTGAGCACCATCCCCAGCACATCCTGCGTCGTCGCGCCCAGCGCGAAGCGGATGCCGAACTCGCGCGTGCGCTGCGCCACCGCGTAGGACACGACGGCCGCGAGCCCCGCCACGGAGAGCAGCAGCGCCACCGCGCCGAAGGCGCCCAGCAGCAGGAGGCTGAAGCGTCGGGGCGCGAGCGAGCCCGCGAGCAGCGCCTCCACCGTGGACAGGCGCGAGGGCAGCTCGGGCGCCACCTCCCGCAGCACCGGCCGCGCCGCGGTGACCAGGGCCGCGGAGTCCATCCGCCCGTGCACGGCGACGTGGAAACGGGAGCCGATGCGCAGGCGCTGTCGGAGGCAGCCGTAGAACGTGGGCTTGGGCGGGTCATCCAGCCCCTGCTCCCGCACGTCCCCCACCACGCCGACGATGGTGAAGGGGCGCAGGTCGCCATCCATGTTGCCGAACTGGATGAGCTTGCCCAGCGGGTCCTCTCCAGGCCAGCGGGCCTTCGCGAGCGACTCACTGATGACGGCCACGTGCGGCGCGTCGACGGTGTCGCGCGCATCGAACAGGCGACCGCTCACGAGCGGGATGGCCATCGCGGAGAAATAGCCCTCGGTCGCCGCCCGGTACTCGGCGGTGCCGGTGCGCTCGTGGTCGTGCGCCAGTCGCCCGAAGTCATCGAAGTCTCGCACCTCGTCGGGGCGGTTGAGCACGAGGAAGGTGCCGTCTCCCGCCGGGCTCCCCTCGAGGGGGAAGCTGCTCACGGCGCCCACCGCGCGCACGCCCGGCAGCGTCGCCAGTCGCGAGAGGAGGTGCTCCTGCAGCCGCACGTTGTCCCGCCCCTGGGCGTCATCCTTCTGGGCGGGCGGGAGCACGAGGCTGAGCACCGCGACGTCCTCGGTGCGGTAGCCCGGGTCCAGCGAGAGCAGCCCCAGCAGGCTGCGCCCCAGCAGCGCCGCGCCCACCAGGAGGACCAACGCGAGCGCGAGCTGCCCCACGACGAGGGCCCGGCGCGTGCGCTCGGCGCCTCCGCCGCCACTGGACGTGCGCCCGGAGCGCGCCAGCGCGGCCCCCGGGGACTGACGCGCCGCGCGCAGCGCCGTCAGCAGCCCCAACCCCACCGCGAGCAGCAACGAGAGCCCGAGGGTGAAGAGGAGCACCGAGGCGTTCACCCCCACCTCGGCGACACGTGGCAGGTGGCCCGGCTCGGCCGCCAGCAGCGCGTGCACGCCCCAGGCGGAGAGCATGGCCCCCACCGCGCCTCCCGTCAGCGACAGCAGGAGCGACTCCACGAGGAAGCGCCGCATCAACGCCCCGGGCCCCGCGCCCAGGGCCACGTGGATGGCGAGCTCCCGGCTCCGGGTGGCCGCGCGAGCGAGCAGCAGGTTCGTGACGTTGGCACCCGCCACCAGCAACAGGAACGCCGCGGCGCCCGACAGCAGGTACAGCGTGGGCCGCACGCGCCCCACGAGGCTCTCCTGCAAGGTCTCCACGGCGATGTCGTGCATCTGCGTCTCGCGGCCGTACTGCGCCGCGTGTTCGCTGGCGATGCGCGTGAGCTCCGTGCGCGCGGCCTGGAGGTCGACGCCGTCCGCCAGCCGACCCACCACCCGCCAGTTGTGCGCGGTGCGACTGGGCAGGCGGGCCTCCAGCTCCCGCGGAATCCATAGCTGCGTGCCCACCGGATAGTCGAAGGACTCCGGCATCACCCCGACCACGGTGTAGGCGCGGCCCTCGAACGTCAGGGTGTTCGACAGGGGCAACGGCCTCCCGCCCAGGTAGCGCTTCCAGAAGGCGTGGCCCACCACGACCACGGGTGCGCCCCCGGCCTGCTGCTCCTCCTCGGCGAAGAGGCGCCCCTGGAGGGGCTGCACGGCGAACGCGCGGAAGAAGTCGCGAGAGGCGAGCGTCATCGAGGCGAAGGCCGGCTCATCGGCGCCCGTGACGGCGACGCTCGCCGTCCCCGACACCTGGGCCAGCGCGGTGACGGTGCGAGCGCGCGTCTGGACGTCCTCGAAGTTCGGGTCCGAGAAACGCAGGGTATGACCGTCCCTCGCGCGTTGGGCGAGCTCCACGAGACGCTCGGAGCGCGGATAGGGCAAGGGACGCAGCAGGACCCCTTCCACCACGCTGAAGAGCGACGTGCTCGCTCCGATGCCCACCGCCAGCATCAGCACGCACCCCAGCGTGAAGCCGGGGCTTCGGCCCAGCGAGCGCAGACTCTGACGCAATCCACCCAAGACGGTATCCACGTGAAACGCTCCTGGAGCCGCCTGGCGGCCTCCGGGGCCGCTACGTCCGGGGCGGTCGACGATTGCGTGCCGCCGACCCCTTCTCCACGGATCCGCAGCGACCGTCAGGGAGCACCCGCACGCGGAGGCCGTTCCTCGCCGGAAACGGACACTCCGTCCAAGGCCACCCCCGCGGCTCCGCGGGCACGTCGCGCCGGGCCGCAGCCCTCACGTCGAGCACTGGCTCTTCTTGCACACACCCCGCACCGGCTTCGGGGGCGGCGACACGATGAGGTAGCGGATGCAGGGTGAGCCGTCGGGCAGGTGGATCCGCTTGCGCGTCCCGCCCGCCTCACACATGACGTCGTCACACCGCTCCACGTCGATGACCGTCATGTCCGGGATGACTCGGGCGTTGGCCTTCCCAGTGGCCTTCTTGCAGGCGTTGGTGGCGGCCTGGGTCCACTGAGGGTCCGCCTCCTCGGCGCCTGCCGGCGATGCCGTGAGGAAGAGCGAGAGGGCGGTGAGGGTCGCGAGAGGTGTCTTCACGTAGGCGCTCCTGGAAGGTTCCATCATGCGTCACCATCGGACGCGCGTGCGTTCCACGCCCACGCTCCAGGTCGTGCGCGCGCCCGCACCTCCGAGGGGACCCGTGCCCCGGGAGAACCGGCACGCTGAGTGCAATCTCCGGCGCCCCGTCGTCCCTCTCGGAATCCCGGAGACCTCATGGAAGCGTCGACGCGCCCCAACATCCTGCTGCTCACCGTGGACCAGCTCATGTTCCCCCGGTTCGCGTACGGACCCTATGGAGGCTTCCACCCTGGCATCAAGGACATCCTGGGGTTCATCGACGCGGGGGGCGACGACAACCCCTTCCGCAAGTTCTTCCCTGGCTTCGCCGCGCTCCGGCAGAACGCCGCCATCTTCCGCAACCACACCATCGCCGCTTCGGCCTGCATCCCCAGCCGCGCGGCCATCTACACCGGCCAGTACGGGACGCGCACCGGCGTCACCCAGACGGACGGCCTGTTCAAGAGTGGTGACGCCGCCGCCTTCCCCTGGCTCGCCGCCGACGGGATTCCCACCATCGGCCACTGGTTCCAGAAGGCCGGCTATCACACGCACTACTTCGGCAAGTGGCACGTCAGCAACCCGCCCGAGCACTCGCTGAAGCGCTACGGCTTCGACGACTGGGAGCTGTCCTATCCAGAGCCGCACGGCTCCTCCGTCAACAACCTGGGCGCGTTCCGCGACATCGGCTTCGCCGACCTCGCCTGTGACTTCCTCCGTCGCATGGCGCTGGGACAACCCTACAACCGCGCGCTCGCCGAACAGGCCTATGTGGCGCCTCGCGCCGATCCGCCCTCGACGACGCCGCAGCCGTGGCTCGCCGTCGCCTCCTTCACCAACCCGCACGACATCGCGACGTATCCCATCCTGCCGCGCCAGCTCGACCCCAACGCCCTTCCGGTGGGTCCGCTGCACGTCCCCACCGAGGGCACGCGCTCCACGACGCCCGTCTCCGGCAGCCTCACCTTCCCGCTCAATCCGCTGAACTTCCCCCAGGACAACGCGCGCCTGCCCGCCAACGTGCACGACACGCTGGTCAACAAGCCGCGCTGCCAGCGCGACTACGCCTACAAGATGGGCCTCGCGCTCGCGGCCAAGACGGGGCTCGCCCTGCACCAGGCGAAGGAGGAGATCGACCCCGTCACCGTCACGCTCAACTCGGGCATCCCCTTCCAGCTCACCGCCGCGCCGGACGTGTCCACGCTCCGCTTCAATCAGTACTACGCGTGGCTCATCCACCTGGTGGATGGACACATCGCGCGCGTCCTGCGCACGCTCGACGAGAGCGGCCTCCGCGAGAACACCCTCGTCGTGTTCCTCTCCGACCACGGCGAGTACGCCGGCGCGCACGGCTACATGATGGAGAAGTGGCACACCGCCTATCAGGAGGCGTTGCACGTCCCGCTCGTGGTCCAGTTCCCCCCGCAGCAGCAGCTCCCGCCCGCGACGCGGCGGATCGACGCGCTCACCAGCCACGTGGACATCCTGCCCACGCTCCTGGGACTGGCCAACATCCCCCCGGCGGAGATCGCCGCCATCCGGACCGACCTGCGCCTCCACCGCCCCGTGCCGCCGTTCGTCGGCGCGGACCTCAGCCCGCTGGCCCGAGGAGACAGCACCACCGTCGTGGAGCCCGATGGCACGCCGCGAGAGGGCGTGCTCTTCGTCACCGACGACGAAATCACGGAGCCGCTGCCGCGCACCGGAGACCCGCACCAGCTCCACGACGAGGCCCTGTTCTCCGTGTTCGTGCGCTCGGTCGAGGCCCTCCGCGAGGGCACCCCACACGCCGGCAAGGTGCCGGAGCTGGCCCCCGGCGCGGTGTGCCAGCCCAACCACGTCCGCTGCATGCGCACGCCACGGTGGAAGCTCGCGCGCACGTGGGATCCGTCCGGCGGGCACGCCGACCAGTGGGAGCTCTACGACCTGGAGAACGACCCGCTCGAGATGGAGAACCTGCTCGTCTACGACGGGCCCTTCCCCACCGTCATCGCCGACCTGCCCGAGAAGCTCACCCACGCCCAGGTCGAGGCCGCCGCGCGGGCAACCCACGCCCTCCTGGAGAAGTACGAGGCGAAGGTGCTGTCCCCCTGGCCCGAGGAGCCCCCCGCGGCTCCGTGAGCCGCTCGACGGGGCGACCGCCCCGGGGCCGTGTTCCATCTCCAGCGTCCAGGGGAGGCACGACAGGAGGGCGGGCTGCCAGTCGCGCCCTCATCAGGACCAACGCCGCGGCGTGCCGACGACGCCCCGGGTCTCCAGCCTTAGCCGGACATGACTCGCGGTCCGGCCGCGCCGGGCCGCCTGCCTCACGAGGAGCGTGCTCATGGCCAGCAATCGCGGCGTCGTCTATCTGGGTCCCGGCAAGGTGGAGGTGAAGTCCATCGACTACCCGAAGATGGTCAATCCCAAGGGGAAGTCCATCGAGCACGGGGTCATCCTCAAGGTGGTCTCCACCAACATCTGCGGCTCCGACCAGCACATGGTGCGCGGGCGCACCACGGCGCCCAAGGGCATGGTGCTGGGCCACGAAATCACCGGGGAGATCATCGAGAAGGGGAAGGACGTCGAGTTCCTCTCCGTCGGCGACCTGGTCACCGTGCCCTTCAACGTCGCGTGTGGCCGCTGCCGCACCTGTCGGGAGCAGCAGACGGGCGTGTGCCTCAACGTCAACGAGGGCCGGGCCGGTGGCGCCTATGGCTACGTGGACATGGGCGGATGGATCGGCGGACAGGCCGAGTACGTCATGGTCCCCTACGCCGACTTCAACCTCATCAAGTTCCCCGACAAGGCCCAGGCCATGGAGAAGATCCTCGACCTGACCATGCTGTCGGACATCCTCCCCACGGGCTTCCACGGAGCCGTCACGGCCGGCGTGGGCGTGGGCTCCACGGTGTATGTCGCGGGCGCGGGCCCCGTAGGTCTGGCCGCCGCGGCGTCCGCGCAGCTCCTGGGCGCGGCGGTGGTGATGATCGGCGACATGAACGCGGAGCGGCTGACGCATGCCAAATCCGTGGGCTTCGTCCCCATCGACCTCAAGAAGAGCGACAAGCTGGAGGAGCTCATCGCCGCCGTCGTCGGCGTCCCGGAGGTCGACGCCTCCATCGACGCCGTGGGCTTCGAGGCCAAGGGCCACGGCGCCCAGAGCGCCACCGAGGCGCCCGCCACGGTGCTCAACTCGCTCATGGCCATCACCCGCGCGGCTGGCGCCATCGGCATCCCCGGGCTCTACGTCACCGAGGACCCGGGCGCGAAGGACGAGGCCGCCCAGCAAGGCAACCTGCGCATGCGCTTCGGCCTGGGGTGGGCCAAGTCCCATCGCTTCGCCACCGGACAGACGCCGGTGCTGCGCTACAACCGCCAGCTCATGCAGGCCATCCTCCACGGCCGCATGAACATCGCCAAGGTCGTCAACGCCACGGTCATCCCGCTCGACGACGCGCCTCGCGGCTACCACGAGTTCGACGCGGGCGTGGCGCGCAAGTTCGTGCTCGACCCCCATGGGCTGCTGAAGAAGAAGTCCTGAGGACGCCCCCAAGGCGGCACCGCCGCTGGCCCACCCCGGCCAGCGGCGCGGCAGGACGTGCCTGGGTATGGACCCCGACACCGGCTCCTTGAAATGGTTCCCGCACATCTCAAGGAGCCTGGATGCCGCGCAGTTCCTCGCCGACCCACCGCAAACACCCCCGCCAGTCCCGGGCGCAGGCCACCTGCGACGCCATCCTCACCGCCACCGCCCGCCTCCTCATCCGGGACGGGTACGAGGCCACCAGCACCAACCGCGTCGCCCAGGAGGCCGGCGTCAGCATCGGCTCGCTGTATCAATACTACCCGAACAAGGAAGGACTGGTGATGGCCGTGCTGGAGCAGCATGGCGGACGCTGGCTGGCGGAGTTCCAGGTGGGCCTCGAGCAGTCCACGTCGGCCCCGCTGTCCGTGGCGGTCCGCTCCATCATCCAGCAGGTCCTCACGCTCAAGCGGCTCCATCCCCAGCTCGACGTCCTCCGCTACGCGCTGCTGCCGCACCTGCGCCCCCTGGGCTACGTGGACACCTTCGAGCAGGAGCTCTTCCGGCTGGTGCGGTCCTTCCTCGCGCCGCGGGTCGACGACATCCGCCCCCGCGAGCTCGACATGGCCGTCTTCATCGTCGTCCACTCGCTGGAGGCGCTGTGCCACGCCTCCGGCGTGCAACGCCCCGACTACCTCACCAACGACGTCTTCCTGGAGGAGCTGTGCGCGCTCGTGCTCGGCTACCTGCGCCCCGCGCCCGCCCTCCTCCCCCGGGCGAGACACCGCCCCGCCCGGTCCGGAGGGAAATATGAGCAGTAGGCACGGGACCGGCGAGGAACACAGCCCCTCTCCCTCGGAGGCTCGAATGTGAGCCCCCATGCGAGTTGAGACGGGGTGGCAATCACAGACATCCTGATTGCCTCTCCATGAACCTGCACCTCGAAGACCACCAGCGAGCCGCCGCGCACCAGCACCTCGCGCTCGGCGACTTCCCCTCCCTGACGAAGGCCCAGCTCGACACGCTCCGACGCAGGTCCCAGGAGCTCCAGGGACAGTTCCGCGCACACCCCGTCCTCCACGACGCCCTCAACGTCCTCCTCCTGCTGGGCCTCTTCTGCGCGGACGTGCTGGCGCTGACGGCGCTCCCCTTCGCGTTTCCAGGATGGCTCGCCAGCGCGACGGGCCGGGCCCTGGCGGGGGTCGTCTCCGGCGCGGTGCATGGCTTCATCGTGTGCGGAATCGTCACGCTCAGCGTCCACGAGGGCGCCGCGCACGACCTGCTCATCATCGGGAAGGGGCGGCTGGCGAAGGGGCTGCGGCGACTGGCGAACAACGCGTGCCGGCTTTTCCTCGCCGACCCACGCCACTACGCCGAATCCCATGCGGCGCATCACCGGAACCTGGGCACCCTCGAGGACGGCTCGTTCACCCATCACGTCAACCCCCGTCGCCTCCTGGGCGCCCTGCTGCCCCTCGCGCCCCTGCTCAGCCACTCGGACTACTTCCCGTGGCGCCCCCAGGAGCACACGCGCAGTCGCCGGCGCTCCGTCGCCCTGACGAACGGCTATCTGCTGAGCTGCGCCGCGCTCGCGACGTGGCTGCACGGTCCCGTCTTCATGGTCGTGGCCCTGTTGGTCGTCGGAAGCTGGCTCAGCTTCGTCCTGGACCGGCTGCGCGAGAGCACCGAACACCTCTTCATGCCCCTGGACCGGGTGAACGGGACGCGTGAGCTGGGCCTGGGCTTCTGGGGGCTCCTGCTGGGCGGCGGGCCGTGGGGACAGCCGTGCCACCTGACCCACCACCTGGAACCCGCGCTGCCCTGGTACCAGCAGCTCCGCCTCCACTTCTTCCTGCGCCGCTTGCTGACGCCGGAGCAACGACGCCACTTCTTCCCCCGCCCCGTCCTCGGCGTCCCGCGCCTCCTCTGGCGTCTCGCGACCTCGCGACACGCGCCCGCCGCCCGGTCCTGAGGAGACAGCCACCATGTCCACGCCCACCCCAGACGCCTCCGTCGCGGGCGCGTCGTTCGACGTCCTCTGCATCGGCTCGGGCATCGGGTCGCTCGGAGCGGCGGCGGTGCTCGCGCGACACGGGATGAAGGTGCTCGTGCTGGAGCAGCACTCCGTCGCCGGAGGGATGACCCACACCTTCCAGCGCAAGGGCTACGAGTGGGACGTGGGGTTGCACTACCTGGGCAGGTTGCACGACCCGGACGCACCGCTGCGCCGCGTCTTCGACTACGTCACCGACGGCGCCCTCGAATGGGCGCGCCTGGACCGGGTCCACGATCGGCTCGTCTTCGAGGATCGGAGCTACGACCTCGTCGCGGGGGCGGAGGCCTTCCAGGAGACGCTCGTGCGAGCCTTCCCCTCCGAACGCAAGGCCCTCACGACGTACGTCTCGCTGCTGCGCGCCGTGGAGCGCGCCTCGCGCCACCACTTCCTCCAGCACGTGCTGCCCACCTGGCTCACGCCCTTCACCCAGCCGTTGCTCGGGGGGCCCTTCCGCCGGTACGCGCGGCGCTCGACGCTGGACGTCCTGCGCACCCTCACGTCCGACCGGCGACTGGTGGGCGTGCTCACGGGACAATGGGGCAACTACGCGCTCCCTCCGGCGGACAGCAGCTTCGCCATGCACGCGCTCATGGCCGAGTACTACCTGGAGGGCGCCACCTATCCGGTGGGTGGACCGGGGGCCATCCTCCGCCACGTCGCGCCCGTCATCACCCGCGCCGGCGGCGAGATTCGCACGCGGGCCCCGGTGGAGGAGATTCTCGTCCACGACGGCCGCGCCCTGGGCGTGAGGCTGGCCAGCGGAGAGGAGCTGCGCGCGCACCACGTCCTCAGCGGCGCGGGCGTGGCGCAGACACTCGGCACGCTGCTGCCGGAGCGCTGGCGACCCCAGGCGTCCCTCGCGGCGCTGCGTCGGATTCCGCCCTCCCTGGGGCACCTCGGTCTCTACCTGGGCCTCCGGGGCGCGCCGGACGAGGTCGGGCTCCCGGCGACCAACACGTGGGTCCACGCCAGCTACGACCACGACGCGAACGTGCGCGACTCCCGGAGCAGCCCCTCGGCGCCCTTCCCCGTCACGTTCCTCGGCTCGTCGTCCGCCAGGGACCCGTCCTGGCCCCAGCGACACCCGGGACGGTCCACGCTCACCCTCGTGACACCGGCGCCTCAAGCCTGGTTCGAGCGCTGGGAAGGCACACGCTGGCGCCGCCGCGGTCCCGAGTACGAGGACTTCAAGGCGCGGCTCTCGGAGCGGCTGCTCGACAGCGCCCATGCGCGGTTCCCCCAGCTCCGGGGACGCGTGGCGTACCAGGAGCTGTCCACGCCCTTGAGCACCGCGCACTTCGCCCGCCGTCCTCATGGCTCCGCCTACGGCCTGGCGCACACCCCCGAGCGCTTCCTCCAGCGGTGGCTCCGCTCCAGGCTCCCCGTGCGCAACCTGCTCCTCGTGGGCCAGGACACCGTCTCGGTGGGCGTCGGCGCCGCCCTCATGTCCGGCGTGCTCGCCGCGACCATCGTCCTCAGGCGCAACGTCCTCGGCGACCTCCTCCGCTGAACCCATCCCACTTCGCCCTCACGCAACCGGCACCGGACCGCTCCGGGCGCCGACCCTCCCGGCTCGTTCCCGAACAACTCCGCTCGCACGAAAGGCCCCCCATGAAGCCCTCCTTCCGATTGCTCCAGACACTCCTCCGCGGCCGAGCACGGGGTCCCCTGGATCCACTGGCCGAAGGCGTCACGCGCTGGCGCGTCCTGCCCACGGACCTGGACCTCTTCGGCCACATGAACAACAGCCGCTACCTGGCGATGATGGACCTGGGCCGCGTGGACCTCCTCGTGCGCGCGGGGCTCCTGCCCGCCATGCTCCGTCAACGCTGGGTCGCCCCCGTCGGCGAGACATCGCTCCAGTTCCGTGACGCCCTGCGGTTGTTCGAGCACTACGAGCTGGGCACCCGGCTCGCCGCATGGGACGACCACTGGCTCTACTTCGAGCAGCAGTTCCGCCGCGTCTCGGAGCCGGAGCGCCCGGTCGCCACCGGACTCGTGCGTGCCGTCTTCCGCGACGCCCACGGCCCGGTCCCTCCCCCCCGCGTCATCCAACACGCCCTGGGCCGGGAGGTCCGCTCCCCCGCGCCCTCCGAGTCCCTGCGGCGTCACTTCGGCCTCGACCGGGGCCTCGTCGCGCCCCCCACCGAGTCTTCCAGCCGGGAGCCGCTCGCCATCGTCGGCATCGGCTGCCGCCTGCCCGGCGGAGTCGAGGACGCGGAGGGCCTCTGGCAGGTGTTGATGGAAGGCCGCGAGTGCATCGTCGACATCCCCGAGTCGCGCTGGGATGCGAGGAAGTTCCACGACGCGACGGGGCGCGCCCCGGGCCGCACCTATGCGGGACGGGCGGGCCTGCTCCAGCAGGACCTCCGAGCGTTCGAGCCCGGCTTCTTCGGCATCACCCCACGCGAAGCCGCCGCGCTGGACCCGCAGCAGCGACTGCTGCTCGAGGTCTCCTGGGAGGCCCTCGAGGATGCCGGCGTGCCACCGACCACGTTGGCGGGGAGCCGCACGGGCGTCTTCGTCGGCGGCTTCATGATGGACAACCTCATCCTGCATGCGAGCCCGGACAACCGCGAGCAGCTCGACACGCACTCCCCGACGGCGAGCACCCTGACGATGCTCTCCAACCGGCTCTCGTACTTCTACGACCTGCGCGGCCCCAGCGTCTCCATGGACACGGCCTGCTCCTCGTCGCTCGTCGCGCTGCACATGGCCTGTCAGAGCCTGTGGGCCCAGGAGAGCGAGGCCGCGCTCGTCGGCGGCGTGAACGTCCTCCTGCTGCCGGAGACGCAGGTCACCATGTCCAAGGGGCGCTTCCTGTCGCCGCGAGGCCGGTGCCACGCCTTCAGTGACCAGGCGGATGGCTACGTGCGCGCCGAGGGCGCGGCGATCCTCGTCATCAAGCCGCTCTCCGCCGCGCTGCGCGACGGCAACCCCATCCACTCCCTCATCCTCGGCACGGCGGTGAACCAGGATGGCCGGACGCCGGGAATCACCGTGCCCAACGCGGAGGCCCAGGTCGCGGTGATGCGGGAGGCCTACGCCAAGGCCGGCGTGGATCCGCTGCGCGTCGCCTACGTCGAGGCACACGGCACGGGGACGCCGGTGGGCGACCCCATCGAGGCGCGGGCCATCGGCACGGTGACGGGGGTCGGCCGGGAGGGAGCGGCCCGCTGCCGGATGGGCTCCCTCAAGACGAACCTGGGGCACCTCGAGGCGGCCGCCGGCGTGACGGGCGTCATCAAGGCGGCGCTCGTGCTCCGGCACGGCGTCGTCCCGCCCCACCTGCACCTGGAGAAGGTCAACCCACAGATTCCACTCGACGCGCTCGGGCTGCACATCCCCACGCGACCGGAGGCGCTCCCCCGAGGCGACGGCCCCCTGCTCGCGGGGGTCAACTCCTTCGGCTACGGGGGCACCAACGCCCACGTGGTCCTCGCGGAGCCGCCGCGCGCGACCACGAGCATGCGCGTCAAACGCCCCGAGGGTCGCCCGCACCTCCTCCCCTTGAGCGCCAGGTCCCCCGAAGCCCTCACTGCGCTCGCGGGGCAGTACGCGGACGGGTTGGAGTCGGGACGCGGGACGCCCGAAGCGCTGTGCCGTGACGCCGCCGTCCACCGCTCGCATCCCCGGCACAGGCTGACGGTTCGCGGCCCGAACCGTGAAGCCCTGGCCGCATCGCTCCGAGCCTTCGCGCGCGGCGAGCACAACGTGGCGGGTCTGGACTTCGTCGCGGAGCCCCCCGAGGCCCGCAAGCTCCTCTTCGTCTACACGGGGATGGGGCCCCAATGGTGGGCCATGGGCCGGCAGTTGCATGCCACGGAGCCCGTCTTCCGCGATGCGGTGGCGGAGTGCGACGCGCACTTCCGCGAGCTCAGCGGATGGTCCATCGCCGCGGAGCTTCAGCGGGATGCCACGACCTCGCGCATCACCCGCACGGAGGTGGCGCAGCCCGCCAACGCGGTGCTGCAGGTCGCGCTCACCCGGTTGTGGGCTTCCTGGGGAATCATTCCGGACGCCGTCCTGGGCCACAGCATCGGAGAAGTGGGCGCCGCGTGGGCATCCGGCGCGCTGGACCTGCGCGACATGCTCCTCACCGCGTTCCACCGCAGCCGGCTCCAGCAGCGCATCGCGGGACAAGGCGGCATGCTCGCGGTGGGCCTCGGCCCTGACGAGGCGCGCGAATGGGTGGCGCGACATGGCCCGGACATCGCGGTCGCCGCCGTCAACAGCGAACGGGCCGTCACGCTCGCGGGAGGGCGCGCGTCGCTGGAGCGCGTCGCCTCGGAGCTCGCGGCCCAGGGGCGCTTCCAGCGCTTCCTCCAGGTGGAGGTCCCGTATCACAGCCCCTTGATGGAGCCCCTCCGTGACGAGCTGCTCGCATCGCTCACCCCCCTCCGCCCCCACGCGCCCCGCCTCCCCATCTACTCCACCGTGAGTGGGAGACGCATGACGGACGCCGAGCGTCACGACGCCCCGTACTGGTGGAACAACGTCCGGGGCTCCGTGCTGTTCGCGGATGCGCTCCACCAGGCCCTGGGCGACGGGCACGGCACCTTCGTCGAGGTCGGACCCCATCCCGTCCTGGCGACCTTCATCCGGGACGTGCTGGGCGCGGCCCGGGCGCGTGGCGAGGTCATCGCGTCGCTCGTCCGGGAGACCCCGGAACAGGAGACGATGGCCGCGGCGCTCGGGAAGCTCCACGCGGTGGGGATGACTCCCGCCTGGAGGGCCTTCTTCGGCCCCGGGACGTACCAGGGCGCGCCCCGAACGCCGTGGCAGCGGCAATCCCACTGGGAGGAGAGCCCCCGCTCACATCGGCGGCGCCGCGCGTTCGAGGGACATCCGATGTTCGTCGACGCGGAGGCGGGCGTGTCGCCGACCTGGACGGCGGAGCTGAGCCTCGCCGCCCTGCCCTACCTGGGCGACCACCACGTCGCGGGCAGCCTCCTCTTCCCCGGCGCGGGACATGTCGAGCTGGCCCTCGCCGCGCGGCACGCGCTGACGGGTGACGCGAGCTGCTGCATCGAGGAGCTGGAGCTGTCCTCCGCCATCCTGCTGCGGGAGGACACGAACGTCCGCGTGCGCATCGGCCTCTCCTCCGACTCCGCGGCCTTCCATGTCCAGCAGGTGGACGAAGCGCAGGTGCCCGTGGTGCGCGCACGCGGCAAGCTGTTCTCCGCCGGCCGAGTGACGCGCACGCAGGACCTCTCCGCGCTTCGGACGCGCATCTCCCATCGCGTGGACGTGACGGAGTTGTACGCGGCCCTGGAGCGGCGAGGACTGCGTTATGGTCCCACGTTCCGCGCCGTGACGGCCCTGCACCGGACCCCCGACGAGGTCCTGGCGCACGTGACGCTCCCGGGTCCGTTGGACGACCAGGGCTATCACCTGCATCCGGTGCTCCTCGATGCCGCGTTCCACAGCCTCCTGGCCTCGGCGAGCGACGATGCGGAGCACGACGTCGTCCCAGTGGGCATCGACCGCATCCTCGTCCTCGGCCCCGCGGGTCGCTCGCTCTTCGCGCACGGAAGACTCCTGGACTCGAGGGCTGGAACCGTCCGGGGCGACATCACCCTGCTGGGGGAGGATGGCGGCGTCATCGCCGAAATCACGGGCTTCACGGCCCGACTGTTGCCCCGCGCCCTCCCCCACGCGAAGGCCTCCATCGAGAGCGCCGTGTACGTGCGACGGTGGGAGCGCTTCGAGCCCTCCGCGCCCGATTCCGAGGACGTGAGCTGGGTCGTGCTGGGAGGCCCGACGCCCGAACCCCGGCCGCGTGGCTGGCATCACGTCGATGCCTTGGCGGAGCTGGAGCCCCTGCTCGCGGGGATGCGCCCAGGAGGCCGGGTGCGCCTCGTCGACCTGCGCTGGGCCGAGCCGGCCCGGACGAGCACGGCGCCCTTGGAGGCCGGTACCCAGGCCGCGGAGTCCCTCCTGCGAACCGTCCAGGCGCTGCGCTCGGGCCAACTGGACCGCTACTTCCTCGTCACGACCCGCGCCGAGGCCGTGGGCGCCACGAGCGAGACACCGTCACTCGAACATGCCCCCATGTTGGGACTCGCGCGCACGGCCATGACGGAGCGACCGGACCTGCACCTCACGTGGGTGGACCTCGAGGCCTCGCCCGGCGACATGGGCGGACTGCTGGCCCTGCTCCGCGGCGTGGGGCCGGAGCAGGAGGTCGCACTGCGCGGGGAGGTGCTCCACGCCTCGCGCCTCGTGAGGGGCACGCTGGCGCCGGCTCCTGCACAGCCCCAGCTCCCGCCCCTGGGCCCCGTCCCCGAAGGCATGGGGTACGAGCTGGCGCCGGGCGAGGCCGGGCGGCTCGACACGCTGGGGTTCGTCGCTCGCGCACGCCGCACACCAGGCGCGGGGGAGGTCGAGCTCGAGGTCGAGTCCACGGCGCTGGGCTTCAAGGACGTCATGAAGGCCCTGGGGCTGCTCTCGGAGCGCGCGAAGCAGCACACTTTCCTGGGCGACGCCATCGGCATGGAGGGCGCCGGACGCATCAGCGCCGTGGGAGCGGGCGTGACGGACTTCGCGGTGGGAGACCGCGTCTACGGCGTCGCGCCTGGCTTCCTCGCCTCACACGTCGTCCTGCCCTCGAGCCAGGTGGTGAAGCTGCCGCCGCACCTCACCTTCGAGCAGGGCGCCAACCTCGTCGTCTTCCTGACCGTGTACCACGCGCTCGTGAAGGTCGCCCGGCTGCGCCCCGGCGAGCGAGTGCTCGTCCACGGCGCCACGGGCGGCGTCGGGCTCGCCGCCATCGAGGTGGCTCGGTGGTGCGGCGCGGAGGTCATCGCCACCGCTGGCACGGAGGAGAAACGACGCTACCTCCGCGAGCAGGGAGTCTCCCTCGTGAGTCACTCCCGCGACGTGGGCTTCGTCGAGGACGTGCGCGCCTGGACGAACGGGCGCGGCGTCGACGTCGTGCTCAACTTCATGCCCGGGGAGATCATGGCGCGCAGCCTCTCCTGCCTGGCACCCTTCGGCCGCTTCATCGAGCTGGGCAAGGCGAGCTTCGAGCAGGACGAGCTGCTGCGCCTGCGCCCCTTCCACGAGAACCTGACCTACGCCGCCGTGGACTTCGACCGGCTCCTGGGGAGCAGGCCCGAGGAGGTGCGGGCCCTGTATCAGGAGGTGCTGCGGCGCTTCGAGGACGGAAGCTTCCGGCCCCTTCCCTCGCGGTCGTGGCCCGCGAGCCAGGTGGAGGAGGCCTTCCGCACCATGGCGCGGGGCCAGCACATCGGAAAGGTGTGCATCACCCTCAAGGACCCCGACCTTCGGGTGCGCCGCCCCGAGGAGCAGGGAACCCTCACCGCGGAGGCCACCTATCTGGTGACGGGCGGACTCGGCGGCTTCGGGCTGGAGGTGGCGCGCTGGCTCGTGGAGCGAGGGGCGCGCCACCTGGTGCTGGTCAGTCGGCGTGGGGCCAGCTCCGAGGAGGCACGCGAGGCGCTCGCAGCCTGGACCGCCCAGGGCGTCCAGGTCCACGCGCGCTCCGCCGACATCTCCCGCGCCGAGGACGTGGCGCGCATCCTTACGCAGGTGCGTGACACCCTCCCGCCCCTCCGAGGCGTCTTCCACTGCGCTGTCGTGCTGGACGACAAGCCCCTGGCTCGCATGGACCGCGCCTCGCTCGACAAGGTGATGGCGGCCAAGGCCCAGGGGGCCTGGAACCTCCACCAGGAGACGCGAGGCACGCCGCTGGACTTCTTCGTCCTCTTCTCGTCCATCTCCTCCCTCATCGGCAACGCGGGCCAGGGCAACTACGTCGCGGCCAATGCGTTCCTGGACCAGCTCGCGGTGCACCGCCGCCGACAGGGGCTGGCAGCGACCGCCATCCAGTGGGGCGCGCTGGGCGAAGCCGGGCTCGTCGCTCGCAATGCGGGCGTGGCCCAGCACCTGGAACACCTGGGCCTCTCGGCGCTGTCCACGGCCATGGCACTCCAAGCGCTGGAGCACATCCTGGCATCCGGACCGGAGCAGGTCGCCGTGGCGGACGTGGACTGGGGGCGGCTCGGGGCAGGTCTCGCGCCCGGGTCGGGTGCTCGACGCCTCGCCGCGCTCCTGGAGGCGCCGGGGCAGCCGACGCGTGCCTCCGAGGAGGCCGCCCTCGTCGAGCGGACGTTCGGGAGGCTCGATGACGAAGCCCGGCGTGGGCTCGTCACGAAGACCCTCACGCGGGTGGTCGCCCGGGTGATGCGCACGCGAGAGGAGGCACTCGACGCGGCCCAGCCCCTGCGAGAGCTGGGCATGGACTCCATCATGGCGCTGGAGATCGTCACGGCGGTCGAGGGAGAGCTGGGGGTGAAGCTGTCCTCGATGGAGGTGGTCAGCGGTCCGTCGATCCGGGAGCTCACCACCGTACTGCTGGGGCACATCCTCCGTGCCCAGGGCGTCACGCCGCTCCCCGACCAGCGAGCGGCGTGACGAGGGGCGCTCAGGGCACCGAGGCGCGGCGCTGCGTGAGCAGCCAGTCCCAGAACGCGTAGTTGTCGTACTGCTGAGTCCAGCAGTCGTGGGCGCCGCCCGGCAGCACCGTCATCCGAGCGATGGCGGTGCCCGTCGCCACGGCGCCCGGCTGGGAGGTCCACGTCGGACTGGAGGCCCCGGGGAACAGGTACGTCAGCATCGCGGTCGGCTCCGGCACCGTCACCATCGCGTATTGACCGTAGTTCTTCGTCACGCCCAGCAGCCAGGAGCGCTCGGCGGACAGCGACGTGCCGTCCGCGAACGAGTGGACCGCCCACACGGGGACGTCCTTGAGCTGGGTGATGGTGGGGCCCGGCCCGCCGATGTTCGACGCCATGGGCGCGAGCGCGGCCAGGCGGCTGCCGTACTGATACGCATACCGCCAGGCGCCATAGCCACCGAAGCTCAGGCCCGTGAGATAGATGCGCGTCGTATCCACGCGGTAGTTGGCCACGATGAAGTCGACGAACGCGTTGAGCTCGGCCGGCAGCCACTCCGTGGGGGCGCGCGGGGTGAAGACCATCACCTGCTTCTGACCGAAGTACGTCTTGCCCTGCGCCGAGCCCTGGATCTTCTTCAGCGCCCCGTGCTTGGTGACGACCGTCAGCAGGTTCGCCTCCGTGGTGGACGTCCCGAACTCGCTCAGGCCGTTCAGGTGGATGATGACCGGATAGGACGTGTCCGGAGAGGTGAGGTAGCCCGGCGGCAGGTACTCGCCGTAGCCGTAGATGGCCCCCGTGCTCGACGCCAGCCGCGCCACCACCTGGTCTTCCGTGGTGATGACGACCGACGAGGACTGGGTGCCCAACACGTCGGCCCCCTCCATCTCGCCACCACCACAAGCAACGGTCCACACTGCGAGCAATAGCGCAACCCCTGGCATCCGCATGATGAGCTCCCTGGCTGGGTTCACGGCGACGCCAGCGTGCCAAAACGCCGGTTTTCCAGGAATACCAACCTGGTCACTTTTCCCTCCTCCAAGCACAATCAAGCTGCAATTGTCTCTAGGAAACCCAAAATCCAACGAACAGGCGCACCTGCACGCCGTTCTCTCCACAGGCAGGTGGCGCCATCGAGCATCCGCCGGATGACACTGGGACAAGGCGGGCCATGGGGTCCCGCGCCACGCGAGCGCATCATCCTCCCGGCCGTTCCCCAAGCCCGGAGGTCTCGATGCTGAAGTCCATTTCAGGCGTGATGCTGATGGGTGCGCTCGCGGTGGGCATGGTGCTCACCACCCTGCCGGAGGATGCGGAGTCGACGCCCGCGACGCCGACGCCGCTGGCGCCATCGACGAAGCAGGGTGGCTGCGAGGCGCGGCGGGAGCATTTCCCGATGTCGCTGACCCGGAACGCCGGACCGGCCGATGCGCCGTCAGTGCGTCCGCTCCCAGCTCCGACGAGGAGCTTCGGCTACTGCTCGTTCGACTGTTCCGAGTGCTTCGACACCATCGAGTGCCAATCGCGGAATGCGGGCTCTTGCGGTCTCTGCCCGTGAGCCATCGCGCGGCGCACGCGTGAACCCACGGCGAGCAGTTCGAACCGGAGCGCACGCTGGAGAGCCGCGACGGCGCGGGTGAGGCCGTCGCCCGCGTGCACCAGACCCTCTACGTGCGTCGACGCACCCGGGAAGCACCTCCGCTGGCGGGAGCCCCCTCTCAGCGCACGCCACCGAGAAGGGCCTCCCGACGCGGGCGAACGGCGCGTGAAGCGGACTCAGCCCTGCGGCCCCTGACAGTCGACCGGTCCCCAGACATACACCGCATAGGGCGTCACCGTGCCCGTGCGACGCAGCGGGGAGAAGCACTCACACTGCTGCGCCCCCACCGGCGCCCCGCTGTGGCTCGCGTCGGCGTAGTACTCGAGCGAGTACGCGATGGCGCAGATGAGCTCCACGGAGTCCTCGCGCACGGCGAGGTCCCCCTGCGCCCCCACGTCCGCGCCCCCACAGCCCATCCCCAGTCCGGCCGCCACCAGCCCCGCGATGATCGTCGTCCGCATCTCTGCCTCCTGTTGGAATGAAACGGCTCACCGAGCGACCGCCCGATGATGGCGCCGAGCCACCAATCCGCGCAATCCCCGCCCGCTGAGAGCACCGGGTAAAACACGCCCCTCCGGGTCACTCTCGTGAGCGCTCTGAGGAACGGCCGGGGGCCCGGCGCGCGAGCGAGCACGTGGAGCTGTCGTCCGCCCTTCACCGTGTCCACATGAGGAGCTTCATCGCTGACGCGGAGGCCCTCGAACATGCACCGACTGCTGCGCCACATCCGGCGGTTCTTCCGGCTGCAACCCGGACGTCCCGCCTGGGTGGCGGGCATCCGCGCCGCGCTCGCAGTCACCGTGCCCTTCTCCATCGCCACGGTGCTCGGCTTCCGGGAGGCGGGCTGGACGGGCCTCACCGGCCTGCTCGTCACGCTCGCCAACCCCGGCGGCGCCTACCAGGGTCGGGCGCGGGTCATGGGCGCGGTGGCCATCCTGGGCGCGCTCGTCGGGGCGCTCGCCGCCCTGGCCGGGGGCAACCTGTGGCTGGACGCCACGCTGCTGCTGGTGGGCGTGTTCGCCATGACGTTCGCGCGCGTGTTCGGCGACACGGTGGGGTCGGTCGGCGACAAGCTCGCCGTCATCTTCGTCGCGTCGCTGGGTGTCCACGCCGTGGGGGTCGACGCCGCCGCCACGCGGGGCGCCGCGCTGTTGTTCGGCGGCGCGTGGGCCATGCTCCAGTCCCTGCTGCTCTGGCCCCTGCACCCCTACCTGCCCTCGCGCAAGGCCATCTCCCGCGTCTACACGGAGCTGGGGGACAGCGCCCACGAGATGGCCTCGCTCACCCGCGTCGCCGCGCCCCTGGAGGCCTGGGAGGCGGCCATCGCCCGGCACTCCCCCATCCGCGTGCAGTTCGAGCAGGCGCGGCAGACCCTGGCCGCCACCCGCGTGGGACGCGGCGACGAGACCGAGCGGGGCGAGCACCTGCTCGTCCTCCTGGAGCAGAGCGAGCAGGTGCTCGCCGTGCTCTTCGCGCTCAGCCAGGCCATGGAGATCGCCAGCGGCGAGCCACGCCTGCGCCACGTCCGGGAGGAGGTGGCCCAGGCCTGTGAGCGCTACGCGGCCATCTCCCACCGCGTGGCCGCCATCGCCCGGGAACCGGAGACGGCGGGCGTCTACTGGCCGCGCATCCCCACCAACGCGGAGGAGTTCGGCCTCGAGGGCAAGTGGCTCCGGCAGACCCCCGTCTCCGTGCTGGAGCTGCTCGCCCGGCTGCGCGAATGCGCGAGCGCCACGCAGCGGGCCGCGACGGACATGCGGCGTGGCGACCCCGTCTCCGTGGGCAACCCCGAGGCGGCGCTCGCGCTGATGCAGCACCGCCCCCTGCTCCAGACGCTGAAGGAGAACCTCAACCCCCACTCCGTGGCGCTGCGTCACGCCCTGCGCGCGGGGACGGTCGCCGCGGTGGCGCTCATCGTCACGCGCGTGCTGAAGCTGGGCGAGCCGTTCTGGGTGGTGCTCGCCGCCATCGGTATCCTCCAGCCCTACTCCGCCAACACCGAGGAGCGCGCGCTCCAGCGCGTCACCGGCACGCTCCTGGGCGGCACGCTCGCGGCCGTCATCGCCACGGTGGTGGGCTCGCAGTACGTGCTCATCCTCGTGATTGGCCTGCTCACCGCGACGTCCGTCTCCCTGCTGCCCCTCAACTTCGGCGCGTTCCAGATCCTCCTCACCCCGGATTTCCTGCTGCTCGCCACGCTGAGCACCGGGGACTGGTCCGTCGCGGAGAACCGCGCCCTGGGCGTGCTCGTGGCGTGCGCGCTGGCCCTCACGGGCGTGTGGCTCCTGTGGCCCTATCCGGAGCGGCGCCGCTTCCCGGACGCGGCCGCCAGCGTGCTGCGCGCGGACGGGCACTACTTCCGCCAGGTCGCCGCCAGCCGCAGCGGCAGCGAGCCGCAGGTCAACGCCGCCCGGCGCGACTTCGGCCTGGCCCTGCTGGACGCGGAGGCGTCGTTCGAGCGCCTCATGGCGGAGTACCGCGGCCCCGCCCACCGCCTGGAGCCGGCCATGGCCCTGCTCACCTACTCGCGCCGACTCGCCGCGTCAGTCACCGCGCTCGGAGAGCAGAAGGCCGTCGCGCAATCCTCGGACATGCTCGAGGTGGTGGCCAGCCGGGCCAGCGGCGCGCTCGACTCGCTCGCCGATTCGCTCAAGCAGGGCCAGACACCGCCCCCCATCCCTTCGCTCCCCGTGCGGGACCTCGTCGACGACCCGGTGTCCGGCAAGCTCATCGAGCGTGTCCCCCGGCAGCTCGAAATCCTCCACGGCGCGGTCCAGAAGCTGTCCTTGACGTGAGACATCCAACAGCCCTCGCGGACCAGGCGAGCCTTCACCAATTGACACGGCGAGGGCGAGGGCCTACGCCTTCGCCCCCAAGCTCCGGCGGAGGCCTCTCCGCCGCACCGAACGCTCCCTCCGGTCCGCTCCATGATTTCGCTCCTCCTGTACCAGCTCACCGGCATCCACCTCTTCGAGGACCGCACCTTCCGGGCCGGCGCCGCCTTCTTCCTCGCCACGTTCCTGGTGCTGGTGGGGATGCCGTGGTGGATCCGCTTCCTGAAGCGCTACAACGCCACGTCCGACTTCGAGCAGGGCAAGCGCGAGCCCCCGCCCATCCTCGGCGGCATGCTGCTCGTGTTCGCGGTGCTGGTCACCTCGCTGTGCTTCTCCCAGCTCAACGCCTACTCCGTCTCCACGCTCATCATCCTGGTCACCTACGGCGCCGTGGGCGCGGTGGATGACCTGGCGAAGATCCGCAACAAGCGGCTGGTCGCGCTGGGGAAGATGTCCCGCGCGGACTACCAGGCCAAGGCGGACGGCATCTCCGCGCGCGTGCGGCTCCTGCTCTACCTGGGCCTGTCGTTCGTCATCGCCATCTTCGCGTACAAGTTCATCCCCGGTCTCACCGGGCAGATCAGCGTCCCGTTCGTGAAGCCGGAGATCTGGTTCCCCAGCCTGCCCAACTGGGCCTTCATCATCCTGATGACGCTGGTGATCACCTCCACGGCCAACGGCGCGAACTTCACGGACGGCCTCGATTCGCTCGTCTCCGTGCCGCTCATCACCACGTCCCTGTTCGCCGGCGTGGTGGCGTACTTCTCCGGCAACGTCGTCTTCGCCCGCTACTTCCTCATCCCCCACCTGCCCGGCGCGGACGAGCTGTTCCCCATCTGCCTGAGCCTCGTGGGCGCCCTGAGCGCCTACCTCTGGTACAACAGCCCTCCGGCGGAGATCTACATGGGGGACACCGGCGCCATCGGCCTGGGCGGCGCGGTGGGCATCATCTTCGTGCTGCTGAAGATCGAGCTGTTCCTCCCCATCGTCGGAGTCGTGCTCGTCGTCGAGCTGCTCTCCGTCGCGCTGCAGATCACCGGCTTCAAGCTGACGCGGAGGCTGTCCTCGGACGGCCAGGGCGCGCGCCTCCTGCTGAAGGCGCCCTACCACCACCACCTGCAGCTCAAGTGGCAGGGTCGCTTCGACTCGCCCCAGGCCGTCAATTCCAAGATCATCTGGCGCTTCCACCTCATCTCCGTCTTCACCCTCGCCCTGGGCCTGCTCATCTTCTTCAAGATTCGCTGACCCCGCCCGGCCGAATCCCTCTCACCGCGCCGGGCCGCGCGAGGCATTGACGCCTCGCGCCGAAGACAGGCAATCCCTGACGTCCACCCACACCTCCTCAATTCCCGCAATGCGCGTCATAATGACGGGCACTGCGGGAAGGAGGTCCGGGATGTTCGACGTCCTCGAGGTCGCCAGACAGCTCAAGAACGCCGTGCTGGCGGAGCCGGAGCGCTTCGATGCGACGGAGGCGGACGCCTGGGTGACGGGGCTGCCGGGCCCCGGGGAGGTCCAGGTGCGGACGGGGCGGGAGCCCTTGTGGCGCAACCTGGGGTACTGGCGGGACGTGGAGCGGGTGGATGAGAGCAATTGCGAGCGCGCCGGGGAGCTGTTCGCCGCGGCGCAGGCCCGGCTCGCCCACCTGCTGGCGACGACCGCGGGGTTGAGGGAGGCGGACGCGGTGCTCGACTGCGGCTTCGGGTACGCGGACCAGGACATCCTCTGGGCGGAGGACTACCGCCCCGCCCGCATCGTCGGGCTCAACGCCACGCCCCACCAGGTGCGGGTCGGCCGGGAGCGGATGCGCCTGCTGGGCCTGGAGCCGGTGGTGAGCCTGGAGCTGGGCTCCGCGACCCGGGTCCCCTTCGGCGCGGACGCGTTCGACGTCGTCTTCGCCCTGGAGTCCGCCATCCACTTCCGCACCCGCGAGGACTTCCTCCGCGAGGCCGCGCGCGTGCTGCGGCCAGGGGGGCGGCTCGTCGTCGCGGACCTCTGCCAGCGCACGGACCGGGAGACGGGCGTGGGGCTGCGGCGGCGCCTGCGCCACCGGTACTGGCGCGGCCGGTATGCCTTCCCGGAGGCCAACGTCTGGACGACGCAGCGCTATGCGGCGGAGCTGGGCCGGGCGGGCTTCGAGGCCATCCGCCTGACGTCCATCGCCTCCGACGTCTTCCCCGCCGTCAACACGGCGCTGGCGGCGCTCCGGGGGACACGCGCCGCCGCGTCCCCTCCGGAGAGCCGCTCCCTCGCCCAGGTGCGCTCGGACGTGAGGCACGCCCGGGGGATGGAGTTCGAGGAGCTCCACTGGCTGACCCGGTTCAACTGCGACGAGTACGTCATCGTCTCCGCCGTCCGCTCCTGACGCGGGGAGCGGGCCGAGCCACGCCTCACGCGCTCCGGGCCTCTCGCTCGGCGCGGTAGGCTTCGATGGTGAGGTGGCGGACGCGGGAGCGGCGCCCCTCCTCGTTGTGGACGTAGCCCACGCTGGCCACGTACGGCTCGATGACGCGCAGCTTCTGCAGCGGCGTCACGATGAGCAACTGCAGGTCCAGCCGCCGGAAGAGCTCCAGGCCATACGCCGCCGACTCGTCGGAGCCGCGCCCGAAGGCCTCGTCGATGACGACGAAGCGGAAGGAGCGCGAGCGCGTCTCGCCCCACTGCAAGCCGAACTGGCACGCGAGGCTCGCGGCGAGCACCGTGTACGCGAGCTTCTCCTTCTGGCCGCCCGACTTGCCGCCGGAGTCCGCGTAGTGCTCGTGCTCCTGGTCATCCGCCCGCCACCGCTCGGAGGCGGAGAAGGTGAACCAGTTGCGCACGTCCGTCACCCGGCGCGTCCAGCGGGCGTCCGCGTCCGCCGAGCCCTCGCGCCCCCGGAAGCGCTCGATGATGCGCTTCACCTCCAGGAACTTCTCCTCGGCGCGGGCCTCCTCCCCCGCCGCGTCGAGCGCGCCCTCGGTGCAGGCGCGCAGCTCGCGGAGGAAGTCGCGGATGTCGGCGTCCAGGCAGGGCGCCGCCTCCAGGACGATGTACCGGTCCGGGTTGTAGTCGATGGCGCGCAGGGAGCGGTTGATGGTGGCCACGCGTTCGCGGATGGCGTGTCGCTCGCGGTGCAACTGCGCCTGGAAGTTGGCCACCTCCCGCAGCGCGTTCTCGTTGAGCAGGCACTTGAAGCGGGCCTCGAAGCGCGGCAGGTCGTCCGCGCGCAGCGACTGGAGCATCCGTGCGTAGGCCGGCGCGGCGTCGATGCTCGCGTCCACCTCCTGCGTCTCCTGCGGGAAGGCGGCGCGGTAGGCCTGCATCGCGCCGACCAGCGCGTCCCGGGCCTTCTCCAGCTTGCGCCCCTCCGCGTCGATGCGGGCCTGGAGCCGCTCGCGCAGGAGCCGCTCCCGCTCGTCACAGGTCTCCGCGTCCAGCGCGGCGCCCGCTTGCGCCTCGTCGCACAACGTTGCCACGCGCGGGTAGAACGCCCGGACGTCGTCCGCCGCGCCCTGGGCCGCGGACTGGCAGGAGGCCAGCGCCCGTCGCGTCGCCTCTTCCCGCTCCTCCTGGCGGCCCTGACGCTTCTCCACCGCCTTGAGGGACTCCTCCGTCGCGGCCAGCTCCCGTTCGAGGGTGGAGAGCTGCCGCTCGAAGCCGCGCAGCACGTCGGACTCGGACTCCAGCTCCCGCAGCCGCTCCTCCTGGCGTTGGACGTCCCCCGCGACCGACCGCCAGTCCAGCTCGACGAAGGAGTCGAAGACGGCCAGTTGCCCCAGCAGCTCCGCCCGCACCTGGAGGCCCTTGCCGCGCGCCTCCACGTCCACCATGCGGGCCGTGGCGGCCTGGAGGCGAGCCTCCAGTGCCCGCGCCTCGGACTCCACCGCGCGTCGCTTGGAGTCGTTCGTCCACCCCAACACCCACTGGGAGCGGTCGTCCACGCGGCGCCGGTCATCCTTCACGTGCCGCTCGCCCCCCGTCTTCACCTGCCCCGCCCGGGTGAGCGCCTGCCGGTGCCGGGCGAACTGCTCCGGCGTGTCGCAGCAGACGTAGTCGAAGCCGGACGCGAGCCGCGCCTCCAGCCACCGCGCCATGCGGGTGCCAGGCTTGACGAGCAGCTTGTGCAGCAGCGACGCGGGCTGCGGCTCGAGGGCGCGCGCCGCCCCCTCGTCACGCACCCGGAAGTAGACCAGGCGCTGGTCGAGGTGCGTGCGCTCCACCCACTGGCTCACGCGCGCCGCGTCCCCGTCCGCCACCAGCAACGACAGGCCGAAGGAGGACAGCACGCGCTCGATGGCGCCCGTCCAGGCCTGCGCCTCGTCGCGGACCCGCAGGAGCTCTCCCACGAAGGGCAGCGCCTCCTCGGACAGCCCCAGGTCGGCGCACAGCCGCGACCGCAGGTGGAGCAGGCGCGCGGGGATGTTGGAGCGCTGGTGGCGCAGCGACTCCAGCTCGACGGAGAGCACCTCGTGCGAGCGCTTGAGGTCGCGCAGGTCCATGCCCAGCTCGGCCTGGGCGGTGCGTGCCTCGGCCAGCTCCGCCGCCGTCGTCTCGCGCTGGCGCTGGATGGCCCGGCCGTTCGCGACGAACATCTCCAGGTCGCTCGCGGCGGAGAGGCCCACGGCCTGGGCCATGCGCGTGTAGCGGTCCGCCTTCAGCGCCCGGTCGTCGCGCTCGCGCCGGCGTCGGGCCAGCTCCAGCTTCGCAGACTCCAGCCGGTCGCCGCCGCTGGCGGAGATGGCCTGCTTGAGGCGGTCCCGCTCCAACAACTGCTGACCGCGTCCGTCCCGGAGCCGCTCGGCCTCCAGGCGCAGCCGCTCACCGCCCTGCGCCAGCTCCGCGAGCCGCGCCTCGAACAGCCGCGTCTTCTGCTCGGAGAACCAGGGGCGCAGCGCCTCCCGGCAACCACGCGCCGCGTCCAGCTCCGCCGTGAGCGCCGCGTGACGCTCACAGCCCGCGACCAGCGGCGTCAACTGCCCCACCTGCCGCTTCGCCTTCAGGACGGCTTCATGCGCGCGGTGCAGGTCGTCGAAGTGCTCGGTGAGCGCGGCCAGCCGCGACTCGACCTCGAACGGCGGCAACATGTGCTGACGCACGAAATCCGTGAGGTTCCCCACGGACTTCATGGACACCGTCTGGAGGAACAGGTCCAGCGCCTGCTCGTTCTCCAGGCCGAAGCGGCGGCGGAACGCGGCCTGGTAGGGTGGGAAGGTCTCGTGGACCTCCGGCGCGAGCGCGCGCAGGCGCTTCTTCAGGGCGTTGAGGTCCGAGCCCAGGCGCGAGAAGTGCTCCGCGATGGAGAGCCGCCCGTCCGCGACGACGTGCAGGCGCGTGGGCGGGCTGTCCGCGTCGCGCATCCACAGCACCTGCGCGAGCGTCACGTCCTGGCCATACCCTTCGTTGTGGAAGTGGGCCAACAGCACGGAGCTCGTGGGCGCGTCGCGGAGGAACACGGGCCGGGCCCCCTGTCCGGCCTCGCCCCGCTCGGACTTGTACTGGCCCCGCACGTACGAGCGCAGCGAACGCTCGCGGGACTCCGCGCCCGCAGCCTTGTTGTAGGCCAGCTTCTGCGGGGGCACGAGCAGCGTGACGAGCCCGTCCACCAACGTCGACTTGCCCGAGCCGATGTCCCCCGTGAGCAGGCCACTTTCACCGTGCAGGTCGAGGTGCCACACCCGCTGATGGAAGGTGCCCCAGTTGAAGACCTCGAACCGGTGCAGCCGGAACCCCGCGCGCTCGTTCGGCGCCCCCACGTCCAGGAGCTCCGCCTGCGTCAGTGCGTTCGCCGTCGTCACTCCACACCTCCGGTCGACTCCGTGAGATGGGCCCGATACCGGGCGAGCCGCTGCTCGAAGTCCCCCAGCCACTGCGCGTCGACGAAGGCCTTGAGGATGCGCCGGACTTCGAACGTGTCCCCCGCCTCGCCCAGCGGGCGCAGGAATCCCAGCGACACCGCCTTCTCGATGTCCCCGTCCACGCGATCCCTCCACCGCGCCTCGTTGGTGCCCTCGGGTTGGAAGAGCTGGACGAGCTCGCGCAGCTCCGCGCGCCGCAGCACCAGCCGCCCGCCTTCTGCGGAGGCGTCCGCTTCCGCGAGCTTCTTGCGCAGCAGCGCGAGCAGCAGGCTGACGCCGAACCCGAGCTGTCGACGCGCCACGAGTCGCGGCAGCTCCGGGGCCCCGTCCGAG
This sequence comes from Myxococcus dinghuensis, assembly GCF_024198235.1. GTDB lineage: Bacteria > Myxococcota > Myxococcia > Myxococcales > Myxococcaceae > Myxococcus > Myxococcus dinghuensis. The sequence continues at coordinate 290,848 of NZ_JAKCFB010000003.1, forward strand.
GCGGCGCGCTGACGCAGGAACGCGTGGCCCTCCGCCTCGTCGAGCATCAACTGGAGGCCCAGCACCCCCAGTTGGTCCTTCACCCGCGCGCGCAGTTGGAGCAGGGACTGCCATGTCCCGGGGCTCTCGTCCCGGTAGACGACCCCCTTCATGAGGGAGACGAGCACGAACGACAGCGCGTCCTGTGCCGTGGAGGGATTCGGGGCGACGTTCGTCATCGGAGGAAGAGCACCAGGGGAAGGGTGGCCCGGCGGCGACGGCCGCTCGCGTCGGACCAGAGGAAGTCCTGCGTACGGGCGTCGTCGATGGACGCACGCCGATCCTCGGAGGCCAGCCCGAGGTAGACGACCAGCTCCGCCAGGCCGTGTTCGAGGGGATGGACACGCACCAGATCCTGCAGGGAGACCTGCTCCCGGCCCTGGAGCGCCGCGCGGACGTTGTCCCTCAGGCGGGCCTTGTCGACCGACGTCAGCGCGTAGAGCGCGTCGGAGGGGACCTCCTCGCTCGCGTCCAGCGCCTCCACCTCCTCCATCCTGGCGAGCGAGGGAGGGATGAACAGGGGCCGCTCCAGGGGCAGCTCCAGCGAGAGGACCGGCGCGTCCAGTTCGATGAAGTCCCCACCAGGCGGCGTGTCACGCCCCGCGAGCGCGTGGCGCTCGATGCCACGGAGCAGTTGGAGGATGCGCCGGTTCTCCAACCAGACGCGGTCGTCGAGGAAGCGACGGAGCTGACCGGACAGCCGCGCCACGGTGCGCTGGGTGTGCTCCCCCGCCTCCAGCCAGTCGAAGACGACACGAGCCAGGCGCCCGTCGGGTTGGAGTGACTGGACGGCGGGATGGGCCAGCACGCGCTCCAGGTCCTGGGTCATTGCCTCCTGCCGCTCCGGCGACATGAGGAAGGACCAGAAGGCCTGGAAGCTGCGCCCCGGATCCGAGTCGCTGATGGCGTCGCGCTCCCCCAGCACCGCCTCCAGCAGCTCGCCGCGTGTGCCCTCCCACGTGGCGATGCGCTCGCGCGCCTTGCGGTCGAGCCCGTGGAACTCCTCCTCCAGCGCGCGGAAGTCCGACATCAATCCCCGCGCGGTGTCCGAGAGCTGCTGGAAGCGGTCCTTGAGGGAGGCGTCCTCCATCCGCGCCACCCTCCCCGCCCGCGCGAGCGCCAGCTCCGCGTCGAGCGCCTCCCGTCGCCGCTCGAGTTCCCGCACCCGCTCCGCCGGGTCCGGTGCGATGCCCTCCGCCATCTCCCGCACCAACTGGAACACCGTCAGCAGCCGGGACTCGGTTCCCAGGAAGGGGCGTTCGGTGAGCTGCTCCAGCCAACGGATGGCCCGCTCCGCCGCGGGGGTCAGGTCGAAGTGCGGCTCCTCCGACTCCGGGGGGTAGAACTTCCTCAGCCATGCGGCCTCGTCCGCCGCCCATTCGTCGAGATAGGCCGTCGCCTCGCGCGGAAAGGCCTCGCCCCCCCGACACGCGCGCACCTCTTCCCGGTGCGACTCCAACCGCGAGGCCAGCTCGGCGCGAGCCAGCGCCCGCGCATGCGTGGTGATGAAGCACCGGTGCAGGAAGCTGGCGATGAACGGCGCATGGTCCGCGACGAGCAACCGCCAGGCCGGGTGTTTCAGACGCAGCGCTTCGAGCGTCGTGAAGTCCATGGCAAACCCATACAAGGGGGGTCTGACATGGAAGGGGGACCCGACAGGTGGGCACGCGACGCCCGCGCGTCACCCTTGTCTGGTTGGAAGGCGAGCCTGTCGCCGGGACCGCCACGCAGGTGACAGCATTCGCGCGAAAAGCTGGACTGTCCGGCCCTCCTCCTGCGGAGATGGCGACATGACCTCACTTCCCAGAGCCGTGCTCGTGGCCGTGGTCGCGATGTGCTCCAGCGCCTGTGGTGACGACGAGGATTGCGAGGAGCGGAGCATCTTCGCCCGACCGTCCGCGGGCGGCGACTGCCGCACCCTGACCGCGACGTGTGGCGTCCCCGACGGCTTCGTCGAGTGCTGCGGGGGCCTGGCGCTCGCGCGCTGCGATGCCTCCGGCCCCGAGGCGGACTGTGTGGACGACCCCTTGGATACCTGCCTGCCCGGCCGGGGCGCGGACTGCCCGGGTATCTGTCAGTAGCCGCGCCCGTTCCTGCCGCTGCCTACTTGCCAGGGTCCGACGGTGGGTTCTTCCGCTCGGGCTTGTTCTTGTTCCAGCCCCAGCTCGAACTCCACATCCCCGGTCCGGTGAAGAGGACCGTGATGAGCGTCATCGCCGCCGCGCCAATCAGAATTTCCCAGAACATGGTCACGCATCCTCCAACAACACCAGACTAGTCCAACATCTCCGCGAACCGCAGGCGGGGGCCGCGCTTCCAGACTGCCTGATGGAAGTCGTAACCCCTGACGGGGGCTGGCGTCGCGTCTCCGTTCGGCGGGCCAACGCCTCATGCCCCGCAAGGCGGGCCGGCTGTCGTTCAGCGCGCGGACCCATGCTCCAGCGGGCACGCTGGAGGCCACCCGTCCTGTCGGTCACCCTGCACCTCGCGCCTCCGGGCCCGTTGCACCGGGTGTCACGTCGGCCGCGGAAGGCACGCGCCACCTGGGGCGCCCTACGACCCGCTCCGTCCTGGAGGGGCCGCCATCGGGAAAGCGCCGGGTGGCTCGAAGTGGAAAAGGACCCTACCAACTCGCGCTGGAAGTGCAACCGCGGCGACTCCGACGTGACGGAGCGGGTCCACGCGCGACGCGATGCTACGCTGCCGGCCGGCATGTGGCTCCCCTTCGTCCGTGATTCACTCCGCCCGACCCGCGTCGGCGCGTCCCGTCCCACCTTCCTCCGCACGGGCCTGTGGCTCGGCCTCGTGCTCGGCCTCGTCGGCTGCGATGGGCGCCCGCCCCCCGACGACGCGCCCGGCACCACGCCGGATCCCATCGACAAGGGGGCCGTGCGCATCGCCGCGTTCAACGTCCACCGCCTCTTCGACACCGTCTGTGATTCCGGCAGTTGCGGCGGCTCCAACTACGAGGCGCTGCCTTCGCCGACCGCCTTCGAGAACCAGGTGAGCAAGCTCTCCACGGCCATCGCCTCGCTCGACGCGGACGTGGTGCTGCTCGCGGAGGTCGAGACCCAGGTCGGACTCGACGCGCTCCTCGCGCGGCTGCCCCGGCTGCCACACGGGGTCCTCGGGGAGACGGGCGAGCCCGCCTCGGTGGACGTCGCGGTGCTCTCCGCACACCCCATCACCGCGGTGTACGGACATCGCGAGCGCCCCCTGGTGCGTCCGGACGGTTCGTCCACGCGCTTCTCGCGCGAGCTCCTAGAGGTGCACCTGGACGTGGACGGCGCGGAAGTCATCGTCTTCGCGGCGCACTTCCGGTCGAAGGTGAACGACGACCCCGGACGCCGGCTCGCGGAGGCGGAGGCCACGCGCGACATCGTCTCGCAGGTGGCCGCCCGCTCGCCCCAGGCGTTGGTGGTGATGGGCGGAGACCTCAACGACGTGCCGGGCTCCGAGCCCCTGCAGGCCCTGGAGAAGGGAGGCGACCTCTTGCGCGTCGCCAGCGACCGGCCCACGGACCAGACGTGGACCTACGTGTACTCCGGGCAGCGGCAGGCCATCGACCACCTCTTCTTCGCGCGAGGCGGGGGCGGAGGATACGTGGCCGGCTCGTTCCGGGCCGTGCGCGAGGGGAACAGTGGCTTCGGCGGCTCGGACCACGCCGCCGTCCACGCGGACTTCCTGCCGGTGCGCTGACGCGGCGGCCGTCGGCTCAGGTCGAGGGGATCGCCTGGACGTCCAGTTCGAGCTCCACCCGCTCGCCCACGAGCCAGCCGCCGTTGTCGAGCGTCTTGTTCCAGCGGATGCCGTAGTCGGACCGGTTGATGGCGGCGCGCGCGGTGTAGAGCAGGCGCGTGGCGCCCCACGGGTCCTTCGACGTGGCCGCGTGACGCGCCTCGAACACCACGGGCTTCGTCACGTTGCGGATGGTCAGGTCGCCCAGCAGCCGGAAGCCGGAGCCCCCCGTGGGCTCCGTGCCCGTGCTCTTGAAGATGAGCTTCGGCGCGTTCTCCACGTCGAGGAAGTCCGCGGAGCGCAGGTGCGTGTCGCGGTCCGCGGCGCCCGTGTAGATGCTGGCCGCCTCCACGCTCATCTCGACCTCACCCTGGGTCGGCAGGTCGGCGTCCACGCGCAGCACGCCGGAGACCCGCTCGAAGCGGCCATGGACGCGCGCCACGACCATGTGGCGGGCGATGAACAAGACAGAAGAATGCGCGGAATCGATGTTCCAGGTGGTGACAGGCATGAGGGGGAGCGCTCGTCGGTGTGAGTCGAGTTGAGGTGTCGGAATCGACGTTGGGGGGATGTCGATGACCCCAGCATTCTAAGAAGAGAAGCACTCTGCTTGGCCAATTCTTGTCGCGCTGCATCGAGCACGAACGCGATGTGAATGCGACATGACATCGCGCATGAGCAAACGCGCGGTGATGTCAGGCCATGCATGAATTCCCGTCTGGCCGAGTCATGATTGTCTGAACGCGCCGTGAAGGATTCGCGTCGCCGGGATGTCCGGCCGTTCGCGTCCGACACGCCCCTACTAACGGTCCCAAGGTATCGGCCTCCGGGCGACCGGTGTGCCGGGAAGCGGTGGATGTCTCTCGCAGACCTCCACCGCGTGCTCACCACCGCGAGTCCTCGCGGCAGGAGCGACCGTACCCCCATGGCGCGTACACTCGGGCGTCCCGGCGACGTTCTTCCTCCAGCCCCGTCCATCACTCACGAAGCGGCCATGCGACGCACCATCGCGATCATCAACGGCGAGCCGTACTGGTCCGCCTGCTTCCCCGACTTCGACGTCGTCCCCGTCCGGCTCCAGGAGTCCTCGTGGGTGCTGCGCGAGGGCGAGCTGTGGTGCATCACCCGCGAGGCCGCGGTGCGGCTCGACGGCGTGCTCTGGCGCGTGGGGGCGATTCGCCCGACGCCGAAACACCGCACCGTGCTGGACCTGCTGCGGCTCAGTGGCGTGCCCTGCGTCAACCCGGCGGAGACGCTGGTGCGCTGCCACGACCGGCTGTCGATGCTGGCCGAGCTCCGCGCGGCGCGACTGCCGGTCATCCCGTTCGACGTCGCGGTGGGAGACGACATGGTCCGGCGCATCGCGCGGCCCGCGCCGTTCGTGGTGAAGGTGGGCAACCACCACGGGGGCTACGGCAAGACGCGGGTCCGCGACGCCTCCGAGTGGTTCGAGGTGGCAGACCTGCTGTTCGCGGCCGACGACTACGCCACGGTGGAGCCGTTCATCGACTACGCGCGGGACGTGCGCTGTCTGGCCATCGGGGACCGCTCCTGGGCCATGTCCCGGGCGGGCGCGGGCTGGAAGGCCAATGTCCAGACGCGCAAGCACCAGGTCATCGATCCGCCAGAGGAGCTCGTCGAGTACACGCGGCGGGCGCGGGAGCGGCTGGGCGCGGACATCGTCGCGCTCGACTTCCTGGAGGACCGCGACGGTCGCTTCGTCCTGCTCGAGTGCAACGACACGCCGGGCCTGTCCGGCTTCCCCGAGTCACTGAGAGAGGCCCTGGCGGAGTGCCTGAGGGCGAAGCTGCGCGCGTGAGGGGACTCCCCACGCCTCACGTCGTGGCGACGACGGGCGACGTGGCCTGGAGCGTGGGCGCCAGCACGAACTCGGCCTCCATCCGCTCCAGCCGACGCAGCTCCGCCTTCGCGCCGATGCGGTCGAACAGCTCGCGTGCCCGCGAGAGGAATTCCGCGCGGCGATGCGGCAGCGCCACCCCCGCGTCGAGGTACGCCACGCCCGTCTCCCAGACGTTGGGCGTGGCCTCGAGCACCGCGATGGCGCGCAGGAACAGCGGCTCCGCGGCCTCGGGGCCCCGCTTCAGCGCCAGCGCCCGCGCCGTCACCCGCAGCGCGGGTCCCTTCAGGTATTCGTAGCGATACCCCAGCAGGCGCGCCTTGAAGAGGCAGCGGTCGACGATGGCCCACAGCGTCTCTCGGGGCACCGCCACCGCGCCCTGCTCCAGCGCGAACAACGCCCCTTCCGCCGCGTCGACCAGGCCAATCTGGAGGAAGGGCACCAGCACCGGGTAGCGGAACAGCGCCTCGTCCGCGCGCACCGCCATCAGCCCCGCCTCCTCCACCTGGTGCTCGCGCACCGTCACGTTGACCAGGTGGTTGAGGCTGGCGCACTGGTTGGCCAGGTCCTGCACCTCGATGCTGATGCGCAAGCCCTGCTCCAGCTCCGCGCAGAGCTCACCCACGTCGCCCTCGCCGCGCAGGTAGCGCGTCAGCGGAATCCACGAGTGCGCCCAGCCCTGGTGCATCAGCGCGTTGAGGTCCGCCCCCACCTGCCCCATCTCCACGAAGGTCTTCTCCGCCGCCTCGAAGCGCGAGGACAGGAAGAGGCTCGCCCCCAGCAGCATCAACCCGGTCTGCACCTCCCACATGTCGCGCACCTGCCGCAGCAGCGCCACCGCCTGCTCGCCGAACTGCGAGGCCCGCGTGAGGTCGTTGTTGAAGATGGCCAGCGCCGACAGCCGGCTGAGCGCGATGCCCTCCGCCGCGGGGTCTCTCGCGCGCCGCGCGTAGTCCAGCGCCCGGGCACACCAGTGCGCCGCCCGTCCCAGGAAGCCCGAGCCGAACAGCAGCGCGCCGTAGTAGCTGCTCGCCAGGCTCAGCCCATGCTCCGTGCGCGCGCGCTGCGCCATCACCGCGGCCACCATCGTCGCCCACGAGAGCTTCTTGATGTCCGCGAAGTAGTAGATCTTGATGAGGGAGATCAGCGTGGACAACTGCTTGAGGTACTGCGGCAGCTTCGGCCCCAGGGGCCGCGCCAGCCACGGGAACAGCCCGTAGAGCAGATGCAGCCCGAAGGCCACGAGCGTGCGGCCCACCAGCGCGAACGAGCTGCGCGGCATGGGGCGGCCCAGCAGCTCCATGGCCATCTCCAGCTCCTGGAGTGCCCTGGGGGACTCGCCCTTCGCCTGGTGCGCGCTGCCCAGGCCCAGGTGGATCTCCGCCTGGCGCGTCACCAGCTCCTCGTCCGCCAGGCACTGCTCGAACATGTGGATGGCGCCGCCGTAGTTGCCCGCCTGCAGCAGCGTCTCCGCCAGCTCCTGCATCACCCGGCGCGTCTTGAGCAGCACCTCGTCCGGATCCAACGCCACCGTGCCGGAGAGGATCTCGATGGCGCGGTTGTAGTGGTGGACCGCGTCGTCGTTGGCGTACTGGCCCCGCGCGCTGCGGGCCGCCATCAGCGTGTACTCCAGCCCCTTCACCTCGTCGTTCCCGGTGAGGAAGTGGTACGCGAGGATACCGGCCGACGCGACGGGGTTGTCCCCCGCGCGGACTTCCAGGAAGCGCGCCATCCTCCGGTGCAGGTCCTCGCGCGAGGACACCAGCAGCGTGTTGTAGGCCGCGTCTCGGATGACGATGTGCTTGAAGATGCAGGTGAAGGGCTCCTCCAGCTCCAGGACGATGAGCCCCATGTGCGTCAGCGTGTCGATGGCGTCGCGGATGCGCTGCCGCGACACCGAGCCCGGCACCAGCGCCTCCACCGCGTCCAGCGTGAAGATGCGCCCCACGACGGACGCCACCTTCACGACCAGCTTCTCCGTCTCGCTGAGCAGGTCGATGCGCGCCAGCACCACGTCCTGGATGGAGTCCGGCAGCGCCAGCCCCTGGAGGCTGCGCTTGAGCTCCATCTGCGTCGCCCCCGGCGCCACCGGCCCCAGGTAGCCACCTTCGACCAGACCCTGGACGATGGACTCCGCGAAGAACGGATTGCCCTGCACCTTGCCGAGCAGCAGCTCCTCCAGCGATGGATCCGGCGGGTCCATGCGCAGGTGGACCCGCAGCAGCGAGCGCGTGTCCTCGTCCTCCAGGTTGGACAGCTCCAGGAGGCGCACGCCGGGCACGTCCTTGACGTTCTTGAGCTGCTCCCCCGGCCGCATCGTCACCAGCAGCGTCACCCGCAGCGCCGCCACGCGGGAGGCCACGTATTCGATGAGGTCGACGGAGATGTTGTCCGCCCAGTGCAGGTCCTCGAACAACAGCAGCAGGGGCGTCTCGCGGGAGCGCTTCTCCAACAGCTCGAAGATGATCTGGAAGACGCGCTGGTTCTTGCGCCGCGCGTCCAGCCCCCGCGTCTCCGGGTCCTCCGGCACGTCCAGGCCGAGGATGCCCGCCAGCACCGGAATCCACTCCGGACCGACGACCTCCAGCCCCGACATGCCCTCGCGCAGCCGGGCCAGGCGCGCGTCCACGTCGTCGCCCTCGTGCAGGCCGAACAACTGCACGAGCACCTCCTTCCAGGGGAAGAAGGGCGTGAACTTCTCGTACGAATAGCAGACGCCGTACAGGCTGCGGGCGCCACGCGACTCCGCCTCCTCCACCACCCGCGCCCCCAGCCGCGACTTGCCGATGCCCGCCTCGCCGGACACCACGCACACGCGCCCGCTGCCCGCCGCCGACTCGAGCACCGCCTGGTGGAGCAGGTCCAGTTCGCGCCGGCGGCCCACGATGCCGCCCCGCCCCTTGAGGAACAGGCTGCGGCGCACCTCCGCCTTGAGCCGGTAGACGGGCACCGGGCGCGAGACGCCCTTGAGCCGCGCGTCCTCCACGAACTCGGTGACGAAGCCGCCCTGCTGCAGCTTGCGCTCGGTGTGCGCGTCGATGTGGATGCCCGGGCCGTCCGAGTACGCCATCAGGCGCGCGGACATGTTCACCACCTCGCCCAGCGCGGAGTAGCCCTTGCGCCAGGGCGAGCCCATGTCCCCGAAGTACGCGTGCCCCGTCGCGATGCCGATGCACAGCTCGCGCACGTACGGGAAGGCTTCGCGCTCGCGCAACAGCTTGCACGCCAGCCGGCTGGCGAGGACCTCCTTGTTCTGCTGGGCCGTGGGCGCGCCGAACAGGACGTAGAGCACGTTGCCCTTGTCCGTGAAGTCCGTCATCAGCAGCACGCCACCGTGGTGGGCGCTCTCGCGCTGGACGTACTCGTAGAAGGCGTTCAGCTCCTGGGTGTAGGCCTCCACGTCCGCCAGCGAGTGGTCGGTCTGGAAGCGCACGAAGAAGCAGGTGACGTCGCGGAAGTCGCCGCCCAGCTCCTGGTGGGCGGTGGTGATCTTCGTGAAGAGCACCGGGTGCAGCAGCAGGGCACACCGCCCCACCAGCTCCTCGCCCCCCTTGGACGAATAGGACGGCGGCGCCCCCACGGGCAGCGGCACGGAGGGCTCCAGGCGGAACACACCGTCACGCTCCTCGCCCACCCGGGCCAGGTCCGGGAGCAGCGCCCACGCCTCCGGACTGAGCAGCACCTCGCCCACCCGGGCGCGCTTCTCCGCCGCCACCGCCTGCTCCAGGGGCCGGCCGATGAGCGCCGGGTGCATCCACATGCCCGTCGTGCCGAGCACGATGCGATGCGACTCCCCCACCCCGACGCCGATTCGGGACGACACGCTGAAGCGCTGCCCCAGCAGCTCCAACTGGGAGAAGCGCGCCAGCCGCCGTTGCACGTCGAGCGCGCACCGCGCCGCCCGCTGCACCGCGTCCGTGTCCTGCTCGCCCTGGCCGGGCTCGAAGCAGGCCAGGATGGAGTCACCGGCGAACTGGTAGATGTCGCCGCCGTGCGCGCGCACGACGTCGATCATCTCCGTGTAGTAGCTGCGCAGGAGCCGCTGGAGCGCGTCGATCCCCCGGGGGCCCGCCCCGCTCAGGCTGACGACGATGGGCGTGAAGCCCGCGATGTCGAGCACCAGGACGGCGCCCCGCACCGGCTCCACCGGAGGCAGTGCGTGCGCATCCGTGTGCTCGAGGCGGCGGATCAGCGCCCCGGGGATGTACGGACGCAGCGATGAGAGGACCAGGTCGATGTCCACCGACGACATGGAACGCCCCCTCAGACCCGCATCCCGCGCGCGCCCACCCCGTGGCTCCCCCGCCACACCAGGCCCCGCCCGCGGACATGGGGGCGCGAGTGGGGCGTCATCGCGACGACGGGGAACCAGCGGTCAGGTGGAGGTTCGACACGGATCATGGCGACGCACGAGGGCAACGGGACTCTCGACCCTTCGACGAGGAGCTGGAGTTCCCCCTCTCCCCATCCTAGTCGCTTTCCGCGTCTGCTTCCCGCTCCCTTGATTCTAATCTCGCTTTGCCAGCTTTCCCTGTTCACTGCATGGCGAGGCGGGAGGGCTCCCTCAGGGAGTCGAGGATGAACTCGGTGACGCGCTCGAGCGAGTCGGTGCGCTCCAGCTCCGACGAGAAGCGGCGGAAGGACTCGGGAGGTCCGAAGAGGATGATGGGCTTGCCGTAGCGCAGGGCGAGACTGGCCTCGGCGACCGTGCCCGCCCCACCCGGGAGGGCGACGAGGACATGGGGCGTCAGGACGTTGATGTGGTTGCGGCTGAGGGGATCCGTGCCCTGCTCCCCACTCAAGGGGAGGTGGGTGTAGATGGCCAGCTCCACGCCCTTGTTGGGATAGCCGGTGCGAGGCAGGTAGTCACCGTCGTGCACGGTGCCCGGGACGATGCCGATGGAGATGCCCCGGCGGCCCTCCACCTGGACGAACGCGTCCGCCGCCGCGCGCATGACGCCGCTGCCCGCGCCGGTGAGCAGGTCGAAGCCCGCCTCGGCGATCCACCTCGCCAGGGGGATGACGCGCTCGACATGATCTTCCTTGCCCGATCCGAAGACCCCGATGATCCGCCGTTCCCTTCGCATGGACTCCATTTCCTCCAACGAACCGCTCGACCCATGCGCCCAGCTTGGTCCATGCGGAAGGGGCGCACCCGGATCAACCGTTCAGTGAGGCACAGACGACGCATCCGGCGTTCACCGACGGAAGGATCCACCCCTGGACACCGCTCGAAATGACGCTTGATTGACGCCGGCCCGGAGGCGCTCACGCCGCGTCCGCCGGGCCCGGTTGTCAGACCCCCTCCCTACCCTCGTTCACGTGAGCCTGGAGGTCGGCCATGTTCGACACCTGTGGTGGATGTGAGCGGCGCGGTGGCGCCGGTGAAATCTTCGACTGGTGCGCCAACTGCGAGCTGTCGCGGTGCCCTCGCTGCATGACGCGGGGTTGCTGCGACAGTGTCCCCGCGGAGTCCGGGAGGGACGCCCCGCTGCTGCTGCCGGACCCGCCGTCGGAGGACGATGCGGTGGAGTTGCCGGAGCACTTCGGTGGCAGGTGCTGCGTGCACGCGCGGGCGGTGGCGTGCTCGTGCGCCTTCCACTGGGTCTGCGAGCGGCACGGCGACCAGCACATCGGCACGCACGACTGAGTCCGACGTCCGCGGGTGGCGCTCAGGACGCCGTGGCCTCGACGAGCGGCCGGGCCTGCGCGGGCCCCTGACAGGGCAGCTCCACCATGAAGCGCGCGCCGGCGCCGAGCGTGCTCTCCGCCCGGACCCGTCCACCGAGCGCGCCGACGATCTCCCGGACGATGAACAGGCCCAGGCCGAGCCCTCCGTACTCGCGCGACGAGACGGCCCGCTCGAAGCGGCCGAAGATGTGCGGGAGTCGCTCCTCCGGAATGCCGATGCCCCGGTCGAGGACACACAGCCGCACCTGCCCGTCGCCGCCGTCCACGAGTACGTCGATGGGCCGGCCCGCGCCGAACTTGAGCGCGTTGGACAACAGGTTCGTCACCACCTGCTCCAGCCGCACGCGGTCCCACCGCCCCACGCAACCGTCGCCCAGCCGCAGCTCGAGCGCGCAGCCGGAGCGGGAGAAGGCGTCGGACATGCCCTCCACGACGTCGCGCACCACCGCGGCCAGGTCCACCCACTCCAGGGTCAGGTGGAGGCGTCCCGTCTGGATGCGGGACACGTCGAGCAGCTCGTCCACCAGGTGCGCCAGGCGCCGCGTCTGGGATTGGGTGGCGCGAGAGGTGCGCTGGAGGGCCTCGCGCGAGGGCGCCTCGCTGCGCGCCAGCCCTTGCACCGACAGTTGAAGCGCGGTGATGGGCGTGTACAGCTCGTGCGCGGCGATGGAGAGGAACTCGTCGCGCAGGCGGACGGCGTCCTGCGCCTCGCGGTACAGCCGCGCGTTGTCCAGGGAGATGGCCGCGCGGTGCGCCAGCTCCTGCGCCAACTCCAGGTCGGCGGGCCCATAGTGCCGCCCCGGCTCCGACGAGACCAGGGAGATGACCCCGAGCGTCCGCCCCCGGGCCAGCAGCGGCACGGCCATGAGGGTGTTCGCGTGGAGGCTCCGCATCAGCTCCACGTGCCGCGCGTCCCGGCACAGCGCCTCCAGCAGCCGGTCGCTCAGCTCCGGAATCAGCAGGGGCTCGCGCGTGCGCAGCACGGTGACGGCGGGCACCGTGGCGTCCCATCCAGGCGAGTACACGTCCCGCAGCTCGCGGGAGACCCCTTCCATGGAGGGGTCCGCGTGCGCGGTGGCCAGCCGGTGGATGCCCCCGGACGCGTCGACGACGTCGATGGTGCACACCGTGCAGAGCGACGACACGCACAGCCGCGCCAGCCGCGCCAGCGTGGCCTCGTAGTCGAGCGACTCGGCGAGCAGCACGCTGGACTCCGCCAGGAAGCGCAACGCCCCCTCCGCGCGGCGCCGCTCCTCGAAGAGCAGGCTGTTCTCCAGGGAGATGGCCATCTGCGACGACAGGAGCTGGAGCACCCTCACGCGGTCCGGGGTGAAGGCGTGGGTGGCCAGGTTGTTTTCCAGGTAGAGGACGCCCATCGTCCGGGCGTGGCGGCGGATGGGGACCACCAGCGCCGACTTCACGCGCTGGCGCACGACGTAGGCATCCGCCACGAAGCGCCCCTGGTGGGCGGCGTCGCCCAGGACCACCGCGTCCCCGCTCTGGTACGCGTGGCCGACGAGCGAGTCGGGCACGTGCTCGGAGCCCACGAGCGGCAGGTGGACGCGGGAGACGGGCTCCCCCACCGCGCCCACCGCCTCCAGCACGAGCCGCCGCTGCTCCTCGAGCACCAGCGCGCCGCGCTGCGCGCCCGCCACCTCCAGACACACCGCCATCAACTTCTCGAGCAGCCGCTCCAGGGCGACCTCGCCGGAGAGCGTCTGCGCCGCCTTGAGGATGCTCGAGAGGTCGAGCGACGCGCCCCGGAAGTCGTCCCCCGTGGGCGTGACGGCCCGCTCCCACATCCCCGGCTCCTGGGCCTGGACGTCGGGGAACTCCTCCTGGAGCGCGGCCACCACCGCCTTGGCGCCCCACCGGGCGAAGCCCTCGCGCGCGGCGCGCAGGTACAGCGACGCCACGCGCTTGCGGCCCTGCGCGCCATAGAGCCGCCCCGCCAGCAGGTTCGCGAGGGCCTCGTCCTGAGGGAAGCCCTCCTCGCGGGCCCGGTCGATGGCCTCGTCGAGCAGCTCCGCCGCGTCCGCCAGGCGTCCCTCCAACCGGGCCACCTCCGCGGCCATCATCCGCTGGCGGTGGCGGAAGTTCTCCGGGCAGTTCCTCGCCCAGTGCTGGAAGCGCCGAAGCGCCGCCTCCACCCCGGACACCAGCGCGGCGCGCGCCTCGCCCGTCACCGCGTCCGCGCTCGCGCCCAGGGTGAGCGCCGCGAAGAAGGTGTGCTCGGTGACGTTGAACAGCGGCTGGATGAAGCGCAGGGACTCCTCCGACGCGCGGAGCATCTCCCGCGCCCCCGCCAGGTCCCCCACCAGGAACGAGGTCTGCAACCGCAGGAGCTGGAACTGCCCGAGGATGGTCGGGTCGCCCCGCGAGGAGGAGAGGAACGTCCGGGTGTCGAAGCTCGCGTCGTCGTAGCTGGCGCGCTCGCGCGTGCGCCCCTGGAGGCACCGCACCGCCTGGCGCAGCGCCAGTTGCATGTCCGCCATGGCGTGCTGGCCGCTCTTGCGGTCGAAGGCCAGCGCGGACTCCACCTCCGCGTGGACGCGGTCCAGCTCCGTGCCCAGGCGCAGCCGGGTGAAGCTCGCGGACGCCAGCAGGTAGGCGACGTACTGGGGCTCGCCGCTCTCCAGTCCGGCGGCGATGCCCCGGCGCAGCAGCGGCATCGAGGAGCGCAGCGGCTCGCGCCAGTGGCGGAGGTAGAACACGAACGCGGCGAGGACGCGGCACTCCTCGCGCGGGTTCCCCAGCCGGCGCACCAGCTCCACGCCCAGGTGGCTGAACGGGTGGCCCTGGGCGTAATCCCCCCTCGACTCGCCGTAGACGAGGCCGAAGCACACGTACGCGAAGGCCGAATACAGCGAGTTGCCGTGCGCCAGGGTGAGGTTCAGCATCCGGGTGTAGATGAAGGAGAACATCGGCGGGTCGGAGAACCAGGCCGCGATGCCCGCGCTCATGAGCAGCCGCATGCAGCCCAGCTCCGCCTCCGTCTCCATGGCCGGCGCGGAGAGCAGCTCCGCCTCCGTGCGCCCCCGCCGGTTCACCTCCACCCAGGCCAGCTCCGCCTGGAACGCCGCCGTGGCGTCGCCGTCCGGCAGCTCCATGCCGAACAGCCGCAGTCCCTCGCGCGCGTGGGCCAGCGCCGCCCGGTGGTCGCGGTCCAGGACGGCCGCGCTCATGCGGAGGGCGAACAGGTCCGCCTTCTCCAGGGGCGTCGTCGCGTGGTCCATCGACGTGTCGATGAGGCGCTCGGCCAGCGGCCCGTTTCCGGAGAGCTGCGCGCACTCTGCCGCCTCCTGGTGCAGCCGCAGCATCAGCGCCGGCCGCGTGTGCCACGCGTCCTCCGGCAGCAGCGTCATGGCGCGGGTGAAGTAGGCCAGCGCGGAGCCGAACGCGGAGGCATCCCGCACCTTGCGGCCCGCGCGGATGTTGAGGTCGGCGAGCCACCCGCGCCCTTCCGCGTCCTCCATCCAATCGCCCCCCAGGTGGAAGTGGTCCACCACCTCGCACACGCGCCGCTCCGCCTCCGGCCCCGTGGCGTCTTCCCACATCCGCGCGCCGATGCGCCGGTGCCACCGCGCGCGCTCGTCGTCCGACAGCAGCGAATACGCCGCCTGCCGCACCCGGTCGTGCGCGAAGCGGTAGGTCGTCCGGCGAGACGCGGAGGCCTCCACGGGCGCATCCCCCGCCCCCGGCGCGTGGCGGGGCCCCCGCCCCTCGGGGAGCAGGAGCCCCGCGCGCAGGGCGCACCACAGGCCCCCCGCCGTCGCCTCCACGGACCGGTCCACCACCCGCGACAGGAGCCACAGGTCCACCGGTCCGCGCATGCACGCGGCGACCTCCAGCAGCCGCTGCGTGCCCTCCGGGAGCTGGCGGATGGCCTCCAGCATCAGCTCGACGACGTTGTCGGTGACGTCCGACCGGGCGATGCGCTCCAGCTCCCAGCGCCACGCCCCCACCTCCAGGTCGTACGTCAGGAGCCCCGTGCGGTGCAGGTGCCGCAGGAAGTGGTCCACGGCGAAGGGATTGCCCGCCGTCTTCTCCAGCACGAGCGTGGCCAGCGGTCGGGCGCGCGCGACGCCACAGCGCAGCGCGTCCGCGCACAGCGACGTGAGCGCCTCCAGGCCGAGCGGCCCCAGCTCCACCTGTCGGGAGGGCGCGCCCGTGGGCGACGCCAGCAGCCGCGCGAGGGGGTGTCCCGTCCCCCAGCCCGTGGGCCGGAAGGCGCCCAGCAGCAGCAGGTGGTGCAGCTCCGAGTCCGCCGCCAGGCGCTCCAACAACTCGAGCGTGGCCGCGTCCGCCCACTGCAGGTCGTCCAGGAAGACCACCAGCGGCGCCTGGGCCGTGGCCAGGTCGCGCAGGAAGGCCTGGAACACGAGGTGGAAGCGCGTGCCGGACTCCTTGGGGCCCAGCACCGCCACCGGCGGCTGCTCGCCCACCAGCCGCTCCAGCTCCGGCAGGATGTCCGTGAGCACGCGGCCCTGCACGCCCAGCGCCTCCTGCAGGCGCCGCCGCCACGCATCCACCTCCTCCGGTGGCTGCTCCAGCAGCGACTCCACCAGGCCGCTCACGGCCTCCACCAGCGAGGCATAGGGCGTCTGCCCCTCGAGCTCCGGGCACTTTCCGGACAGGAAGCGCCCGCGCCCCTGCATGTGGCGGTGCAGCGACTCGGCGAGCGCCGTCTTCCCGCTACCAGACGCCCCGGACAGCACGAGCCACTCCTTCGCGCCGCGCTGGATCCGCGCGAAGGACGCGTCCAGGACGGCCAGCTCCGCCTCGCGTCCGTAGAGGCGCTCGGGGAGGCCCAGCTCCCGCGCCAGGTCGTGGCGGCCCAGCTCGAAGGCGATGGCCGACGACTCCGGGCCGCGCCACCGGCGCTGGATTTCGCGCAGGTCCTCCGCCAGGGCCTCGGCGCTCTGGTAGCGCTCCTCGGGCACCTTGGCGAGCAGGCGCTGCACCAACTCCGAGAGGATGGAGGGCACGCGGGGGTTCTTGTCGACGAGCGGCACGGGGGGCTGCGCGAGCAGCGTGTGCACCAGCTCCGCGGCGTCCGTGGACATGAACGGCGCCTCACCCGTGAGCATCTCGTAGAAGGACGCGCCCAGCGCGTAGAGGTCCGCGCGGTGGTCCACGAGCCGCTGGAGGCGCCCCGTCTGCTCGGGCGCGATGTAGCGCAGCGTCCCCTCGAAGCCACCCGGCACGCCGGCATCCTGCGCCAGCCCCGGCATCCGCGTGGCCAGGTCGAAGTCGATCATCACCAGCCGCCGACCGCCCGGTGCGACCGCCAGGTTGGCGGGACTCAGGTCCCGGTGGATGACGCGGTGGCGGTGCAGCGCCCCCAGCGATCCGGCGACGTCCACGGCCAGCTCCAGGAACACGTCGACGTCCAGGGGCCCCCTGCGCAACCACTCCTGGAGGTCGCAGGGCCCGGCGTCCTCCAGGACGAGCGCGGGCAGTCCCGCGACGTCCTCCAGCGCCACCGTCCGCTCGATGCCCGGCACGTCCCGCAGGTCGCGGAGCATGTCGTGTTCATGGCGCAGCATGGCGGTGCTGCTGTCCGCCAGGGGCCCTTCACGGACCACCTTGAGGACACGCGGCGCGCCCGCGTCCGTCCACGCGCGGAACACGTCGAACCGGTGACCTCGATAGACTCTCCGAACATCCTGGTAGCCGGGCAGCTCCCACATCACGGCCCTCGACGGCAGTCCCCCCGGAGAAGGTGCACATGACGACGGATCCGGGTGCCCTCGGAGCTAACGAAGCTCCCCGCCAGACTGTCCAGGGGTGGAGGGCGGCTCCCGCTCGATCGCCAACATGCCAGGGCCGCGGTGCGCGGGAATCGAACGATTCGGCCCCGCGCACCGTCGCTTCAGCGCGTCGCGGTGAAGCCCCGCTCGACGGAGCACCGGGGCTGTCCCTCCACGGTGTCCTCGTGGGTGACGCGGAAGGTCCCCGAGAAGGTCACCTGCTCGTCCGCCCGCGTCGGGTCCTGGGAGAAGTCCCCCTCGAACACATAGCGCAGGAAGAACGGTGACTCCTCGCGCCCCCACCGTTGCGCGCGACCGGTGAGGTCGAGCGACATCACCCCACCCCCGAAGTAGATTCCCGTCAGGTCGAAGGACTCGCCCTCGAGCGTCGCGGTGACCTCGACCCCGTCCGATGGACGCGAGAGCACCAGTGTCTTGCCTTGCGGCAGTGACACCCCGGACGCGGCGCAGTCGGCCCCCAGGGAGGACGCGTCGTCGAACCGCAGGACGTACGTGCCCTGGATCTCCCCTCCGCGCCCCTGGGTGGGCGACGAATCGCCACCGCCGCAGCCCGGATTGCCCATGCCACTGCCCATGGTCAGCACCGCGCACACCACCACCAGCGGAAGACGCAGCGCCTTCACCACCGGACGCCAGCCGTGGCCCCGGAACGTCGTGTCATGCATGTCGGACTCCCCCGTCTCGGATTCTTCGCCTGCCCCGGCCCCTGGCCAGGACGAAGCGGTGAGGATACTCCGACCCACGCCTCCGGAGGAGGTGGTCCCCGCGCCCCCAGCCGCGCCTCACCCCACGGGGCGACGCGGAGCGGTTGGCCGCGCGAAAGCAGGGGCCGGGCGTTACCATGGGGCCCTCATGAGGCCGCACTTCCACGTGGCCGGCTTCCCGGTCCGGGTCCACCCGTTGTTCTTCCTCACCACGCTGGCCGCGGGGTGGGGCTTCGCGCGCGACCCGGCGCTGCTGGCGCTGTGGATGGCCGTGGCGTTCGCGGCCGTGCTCATCCACGAGCTGGGCCACGCGCTCGCCTTCCGGCGCTTCGGCTGCGCGGCGCGCATCGACCTGCATGGCATGGGCGGCACGGCCCATGGCGAGGACACGGGCCGGCTGACGCACCTGCAGTCCGCGTGGGTGTCCTTCTCCGGCCCGGGTGCCGGATTCCTCGTCGGCGGGCTGGTGTGGGCCGCCACGCGGCTGGCCCCGCCCGGCGCGCTGGACGGCCGCGTGGGTCAGGTCGTCGGCATGTGGCTCTGGGTCAACGTCGGCTGGGGCCTGTTCAACCTGCTGCCCTTCCAGCCCCTGGACGGAGGCCACCTGCTGGCCTCGCTGGTCCGGGCCTGGAGGGGCTACCGCTACGAGCGGCACCTGCACGTCGTGGGCATCGCCACCGCGGCCCTGGTGGCGGGCTACAGCGTCTGGAGCGGCCAGATATGGCTCGGCCTGCTCGCGCTCACCATCGGGGTGATGAACTTCGAGCAGCTACGCCGGCTCCCCCGGCCCGCCCCCGTGTCCGCGGCGGCGCCCCGGAGCGTGCGCATCCGTCGCCGCTCGACGGCCGGCGCCGTCACCCTGGACGAGCTGCTCGGACGCGCGCCCGTGGCGCCCACGCCGCCGGAGTCCTCGCCCGCACCCGCGCAAGCCGAGGCACCCCAGGTCGTGCAGGAGACCCGGGACCTCGAGCCCCCTCACGACCCCGCCGTGGTGGGACGCCTGCTGCTCGACAGCGGCCTGTCCACGCTCGCGGTCCGCCCCCTCCAGGAGGCCTTCGCCCGGGCGCCCTCTCCGGGCACGGCGCACGCGCTCGTCCTCGCCCTGCTGGAGGCCGGGCGCACCGCGGAGCTGGCGGCGCTCCTGTCGGGCCCCCGCGCCGCGCACCTCGAGGAGGAGGCCCTGGAGGCCATCGCCGCGAGGGCCCGGACCACCGGCGAGCGCTCGCTGGCGGACCGCGTCACCGCCTTGCGACACGCTCGCGCTCCTAAGTCGGATGAGCGAGGCTGATTGCCGCGCCGCGCCACCCGCGCCTCATTGGCTGATGGGTTACCCAGGGGTCGTGTTCGACTTGAGAAATGGGGGCGCATCCGGGTTATAGGGGCGTCCCCTCCAGCCCGAGGAAGCCCGCGCGTGTCTCGACCCCGCCTCATCAAAGAATCGTCCGCGCCGCTCCCACTCGACAGGGAGCTGCTGGTCCGCATCCACGACCTGATGGTCAAAACGCGCACCCTCGAGGAGCGCCTCATCCAGATGTACAAGCAGGGCCACGGCTACTTCTGGATCGGCGGTCCCGGCGAGGAGGCGTTCAACGTCCCGCTCGGCCTGCTGATGAAGAAGGGCCAGGGTCCGGAATACGACTATCTGCACGCCCACTACCGCCAGTCCGGCACGCTGCTCGCCCTGGGTGAGGAGCCCATCGGCGCGCTGCGGCAGATGAAGAACACCGCGACGGACCCCTACTCCGGCGGCCGCAACTTCGCGGGCCACTTCTCGCTGCGCAAGTACAACGTGGCGCCGGTGAGCTCGCCCATCGAGGTGCAGTACGCCATCGCGCCGGGCACGGCCATGGTGCAGAAGCGCGTGGGCGGCGACGGCATCACCATCGTCACCGGCGGCGACGCGGGCACGGCCGAGGGCGACTTCGCCTCGTGCCTGGTGTGGTCGAGCCGCCCCGCCAACCCGCTGCCCATCCTCATCATCGTCACCAACAACAAGTGGGGCATCTCCACGGCGGGTGACGGCCAGCACGGCGAGACGCGCGTGAGCGACCGCGGCAAGGCCTTCAACATCCAGTCGAAGACCATCGACGGCAACGACCCGGTGGTGGCGTACCAGGAGCTGAAGGAGGCCATGGAGTACGTGCGCAAGGAGCGCAAGCCCTTCCTCCTGGAGGCCATGGTGTCGCGCCTGTACGGCCACTCCTCCGCGTCCGGCGCGAACTACGTGTCGGAAGAGGTGGACTGCCTGAAGAACTTCGAGGCGCGGCTGGAGCAGGAGGGCGTCCTGACGCGGCAGCAGATGGACGACCTGCGCAACCGCTACACGGAGGAGATGGCCGCCGCCGCCCGCACCGCGCGCGACGAGCCGTTGCCCGACCCGGAAAGCATCTGGAAGCACATCTTCGCGGAGGACAAGTAACCCATGGCCAACATGGCACAGGCCATTCGCATGGCCCTCCACTACGCCGAGGAGAACCTCGGTGTGACGGACATCTTCGGCGAGGACGTGGGCGCGCCGCTGGGCGGCGTCTTCACCTGCACGCAGGGCCTGAAGACGACGTGGAACTCGCCGCTCGACGAGCGCGGCATCATCGGCGCGGCCATGGGCATCGCCATGGGTGGCGGGCGTCCGGTCGCGGAGATCCAGTTCTGCGACTACGTCTACAACACCATCGACCTGCTCAAGCTGGCGGGCAACACCTGCTGGTCGAGCAACGGCGACTGGAACCTGCCCATGGTGGTGCGCACGCCGGTGGGCAGCGGCATCCGCGGGTCCATCTACCACTCGCACTCGTTCGACGCGACGATGACGCACATCCCCGGCTGGAAGGTGGTCATGCCCTCCACGCCGCTGGACGCGTACGGCCTGCTCATCTCCGCCTGCAAGGAGCAGAACCCGGTGATGTTCCTGGAGCCCAAGGCGCTGCTGCGCGTGAAGGGCGAGGAGCGCATCCCGGGTGAGCCGGACGACGACCGCGCGCTGTCGAAGCTCATCGACGCGCCGCTGGGCGACCGCTCCCAGTGGGTGCCGCAGTGGCCCCAGCTGGAGGCGTACGCGGTGCCCATCGGCAAGGGCAAGCTCGTGCGCGAGGGCACCCAGGTGACGGTGGTCAGCTACGGCCGCACCCTGCCCCTGTGCGCGCGCGCCGCCGCCACGCTCGCCGACGAGGGCCTCAGCGTGGAGGTCATCGACCTGCGCTCGCTGTGGCCGTACGACTGGGAGATGATCAAGGCCTCCGTCCAGAAGACGGGCCGCGTGCTCTTCGTCAACGAGGACACGGAGGTCACCAACTTCGGTGAGCACCTGATGCGGCGCACGGTGGAGGAGCTGTTCTACTCCCTGCTCGCCGCGCCGAAGCTCCTCGCCGGCAAGTTCCTCCCCGGCATCGGCCTGGCCGACACGCTGGAGATGGCCTCCGTGCCCCAGCAGAACGACATCACCACGGCGCTGCGGACGCTCGCCCACGAGCAGCCGTAAGGGCCACACCCACAAACACCCCGTGGGCCCGGGCCCACGGAAGCACCGGGGCCGTCGTTCCTCTTTGGAGGAGCGGCGGCCCTTTCGTTAGACTCCCAACTGCCTTGTCACAGCCAATCGTCCGCACCGTCACCCCCGTTGGAGCCGAAGCCCCCGCCTTCCGCATTCGCCGTGCGCGACGCGGCGACGCCGAGGCCATGGCGTCACTGCTGCGCGAGCTGGGCTATCCGCAGGGCACCGACCAGCAGACGGTGCACTGGGTGGTGAGTCATCCGGAGATTGAGATCTTCGTCGCGGGCGACCCGCAGGACCGGCCCGTGGGCATGGTGTCCTTCTCCCACCGGCCGCAACTGCGGCTGCGCGGCCGGGTGGCCACCATCGACGAGCTGGTGGTGACGGAGTCCTGGCGCCGGCGGGGCGTGGGCCGCGCGCTCATCAAGCAGATCCTGGAGCGGTGCAAGGTGCTCAGCGCCCGCCAGCTCCAGCTCGTCTCGCCCATGACGACCACCCCGGAGGCGCGCGAGTTCTACACCGCGTGCGGCTTCTCGGAGATCGACGCGGGCGTGTTCCGCCACGTGGAGACGGAAGGGCGCCGCTAGAGGCCCCCACCCTCCCGGGTGGCGGCGCCGCTCAGCGCTTGAAGCGCTCGACCACGCGCTGCAGGCGCGTGCGGTCCTCGTCGCTCACGTCCGTGAAGCGCACGCCGATGGCCTCCTGCTCGTCGCGCACCCACGCGACGATGCCCGTGAGGTGGAACTCCTCGCCGGCGATGTCCATGGACAGGCTCACCTTGGAGCCCACGTCGTAGGCCTTGCGCGTGCGCAGGCACAGGCCGCCGGCCGATACGTTGATGGAGAACACGCGCAGCGCTCGCGCGGCGTCCTCCTGCTGCGTGAAGCGCACCGCGAACCGGGCGGTGACGCGCTCATCGGCCCGCCGGTTCGCGTATGTGGCCGCGTCCGCTCCCGCCATCTCTGCTTCCGCCGCCTTGCTAGTCATGTGCACCCGCTACCCCCAGGTTCCCTGCTGGCGACCACGCCCGCCTCCCGTCGACGTCCAGGATTCTGACGCGCCAGGCCACCCCTCGGGCCCCGGTCATTCCAGCAAGTGTCCGCTGCTTTCCAGCCTCGATTCAAGTGGGGCCCGCCGAATGAGTGGCATCGGGTATGTGCCCACGCGGATTCGACGTGGGAGGAAGGGATGCGCATGCGGCTCTGGGTGTGGCTCGGGTCCCTGGTGTTGTCACTCGCCCTGGCCGCTTGCGATGACAATGACGACCACGAACCCTCGTCGTCCGGGGATTCCGGCATAGACGGCGGTGCCCGGGGAGACGGAGGTCTCCAGGATGGGGGCCTCGCCTGCGACGTGGCGCGGCAGGAGGGGTGCGGGGCCGGGGAGAGTTGTCATTTCGCGAACCTTCCGGGGGGCGGGACGGGGAGCCGGTGCTTCGCGGCGGAGTGCGACGTGGTGAAGCAGGACTGCGCGGCAGGCCTGCGCTGCACGTACGCGGGAGCCGGCGGCGTGACGTCGCGGCGGTGCGTGGCGGCGGGGACGGCGACGGAGGGCGCGCGCTGCACGCTGGCGCCGACGGACGCCGGGCTCGCGTTCGACACGTGCGAGGCGGGCCTGTTCTGCAAGGACGAGCGCCAGGACGACGGCGGCACGGCGTTCTCCTGCCGGCGGCTCTGCCACACCTCCACGCAGTGTGACGCCTCGGAGGCCTGCAACACCGTGCTGCGGCTGGCGGGGACGCCGGAGCTGCCGCTCCTGTGTGGAGAGCGTTCGCAGCCGTGCGACCCGTTCGCGCAGGCCTGCGCCGCGCCGTTGAGCTGCTACCCCTCCTCTTCCGGTCCGGTGTGCGCGGGCAGTGGCACCCGAGGTCCGGGCGAGTCCTGCGACTTCAGCAACCAGTGCGCGCCGGGCAGCGCGTGCGTGGCGGCGGGCGTGGGGCTCACGTGCCGTCCCTTGTGCAGACCTGGAGGGCCGCCCGCCTGCTCCTCGGGCACGTGCCGGCCGTTGAGCGGCAACGCGGGGGTGGGTGCGTGCCTACCGTGAAACGCGGTTCCCACTCCGGGCAACTTCGCCACCCGCGTCGGTAGCGCGGGGGTGATGCAAGCCCCGACGGTGCGCTCCGCGAGGAAAGGCGCGTGTCCGTCCCGCCGGAGACCGGGGGAGCGTGCGGCGAAGGCCTCGCGGGTTGCATGGCGCGAATGCCTGTCGCCGGGGGGAGGGGTGTACATCCTGCGTCGTCGGGAGGGAGCGACGATGCGAATGTGGCGAACGTGGCTCGGGACCCTGGCGTGCGTGGCGAGCGTGCAATGGGGGTGCTCCTCCAGCAACGCGGAGGCACCGACCTCGGAGGAACCTTCCGCGGAGACGAGTGAGCCCACGGAGGGCGTCGAACGTCCGGACGTCCCCGTCGACGTGGCGCCGGTGGTCGACGACAACGGACAGGAGAGCGAGACGCCGCCACCCGCGCCACCGCCCCCTCCGGACACGTTCCAGCCCGGCTTCCACCAGGCCCTGCGCTGGTCGCACTCCGTGGGCGCCCTCACCACGTTCCGCATGCGCATCCCGGTGGCGCGCGCGGGCAAGCGCGTCGAGGTGACGTTCCGCGCCGGGGACGGGAGCCTCGTGCTCCAGCGCGCGACGGTGGCGCGCGCGGCCCCGGACGGCACGCTCCTGACGCCGCCCGTGGCGCTGACGTTCGGTGGCAAGCCGGGCTTCACGGCGACGCCCCGTCAACTGGTGCGCTCGGACCCGACGGACTTCCCGGTGTCCTTCCACGACGAGCTGGCCATCACCTTCGAGGTGCGAGGCGCGCTGGCCGCCAGCGCCATCAACGCCTTCCCCGGCGGACTGGTCCGCTCGGGCACCCACGCGCTGACGACGTCCGCGCTGGGCGGTGACGCCTTCGAGCGCTCGGTGGGCGTGGCCACGGTGGAGGTCGAGGGGCCCCCGTCCCGAGCCTTCATCGCCCTGGGGGACAGCATCACCGAGGGCTACATGGACCTGACGAACGACACGCGCAACGCGTGGCCGTCGCTGGTGGAGACGCAGTTGGGCATCCCCGTGGTGAACGCGGGCGTCAGCGGCCAGGGCTTCTACGACGCCCTGCGGCTGCTCGACGACGAGGTGCTGGCCGTCACCGGCGTCACCGACTGCATCGTCCTGCTGGGCACCAACGACCTGGGCGAGACGGGCGCGGAGGAGCAGATGGAGGCGCGCATGCTGGTGCTGGTGCAGCGGCTGGAGCCCTTCTGCCACGTCTGGGTGGGCACGCTGCTGCCGAAGGAGAAGACGAACTACGGCGCCTATGCGCTGGTGAAGACGCAGCGGCTCCAGTTCAACGCGTGGCTGCGCGCGGGCGGCACGGGCGCGGAGGTCATCGACACGGAGGCGGTGACGCGCAGGCCCGACGACGTGCACCGCTACCTCGACGGCTACGGCGCGGACGGCATCCACCCGAGCGCCGAGGGCCACAAGGCCATCGCCGCCGAGGTGGCGCGGGTGCTGCGCGAGAAGGGCGTCCAGTAGGTCTGGCGCCCCACCCCGGGCCTCATGCGGGCCCGGGGCCGAGGACGTTGTGCAGCACGAGCAGGTCCGCCAGGGCGGGCGGGGCCAGGAGCCAGTCGTTCGCCAGGGGCACCCAGCGCACCGGCGCGTGGGCGCCCTCCAGCCGCGTGTTCACCTGGTGCAGCAGGGGCTCGAAGGTGGTGGCGGGGGCGTCCCAGTCCCCCGGGCCCGCGGGGACCTCGACGGGCTCCGGCTCCACCACGAACACGTCGCGCCCCTGGACGGGCTTCACGCCGAAGCCCGGCAGGTAGGGCTGCATGGCCGCCTCCAGCCGCTCCAGCAGCGAGGCGTCCTCGTAGGGGTGCGACAGCTCCCAGTCGAAGAAGGTGGGCAGTTGGGCCAACAGCTCCTGGCGCAGCGGGTCCTCGCGGCTGACGCGCCAGTGGTGCTCCGCCAGGTCATACGCCGTGGCGGGCACCTTCAGCTCCCACTGCTCCAGCTTCGCCAGCAGCTCGCCCATGCGCTCCACCAGCTCCGCCGGGGGCTCGGCGCGCGACACCCAGCGCACCTCGGAGGCGGACACGCCCCGGCGCTCGGCCCTCACCCGGTCCCCGACACGGAGCTGGAAGGGAGGCTCCCCCGACTCCGGCTCCGGGTAGAGCGACGTGTTGACCAGCCCTCCCCCGGCGTCCGGCCGCAGCCTCGCGAAGCCGTGCTTCGGGTTGACCTCCTCCACGGTGAACGTGTCCTGGGGCATCCCTTCCTCCTCGCAGTCCCGCGGGAAGACACTAACCGGTGTTGCGCATGCCGGCCGCGATTCCGTTCAGGGAGAGCAGCAGTGGACGGTCGCAGTCGCCCACGCCCTCGCGCTTGCGGCGCAGCAGCTCCACCTGGAGGAAGGACATGGGGTCCACGTAGGGGTTGCGCAGGGAGATGGCGCGCTGGAGCTGGGGGTTGTGGTCCAGCAGCTTCGCCTCGCCGGTGAGCTTCTTGACCTGCTTGCGCGTGCGCCGGTGCTCCTTCTGGATGCGCCGCCACAGGGCGCGCGTGGCCGCCGGGGCCAGCGCGGCGTAACGCCCGGCGATGGCCATGTCCGACTTGGCCAGCACCATGGTGACGTTGTCGATGACGGCCTTGAAGAAGGGCCACATGCGGTACATGCGCTTGAGCAGCGCCGCCCCGCCCGGCGCCTTGGAAAAGGCCTCCAGCGCCGAGCCCACGCCGTACCAGCCGGGGAGGATGGCCCGGTTCTGCGTCCAGGAGAACACCCAGGGGATGGCGCGCAGCGTCTCCAGGCCCCCCGCCTTGCGCTTGCTGGGGCGCGAGCCGATGGGCAGCGCGGAGATCTCCTCCACGGGCGTGGCGGCCGTGAACAGCGCCAGGAACTGCGGGTCGTCCCAGACGAGCGCGCGGTACGCCACGCGGCCCGTCTCCGCCAGGGTGTCGAAGGCGGCGCGGAAGGCGAGCTCGTCCTCCGCCGAGGGGCGCGGCTGCGCGTCCAGGTGGTGCTGGAGCACGCCGCCCAGGACGAGCTCCAGCGTGCGGCGCGCCAATTCGGGCCGCGCGTACTTGTGGTCCAGCGCCTCGCCCTGCTCCGTCGCCTTGTAGCCGCCCGCCACCGCGCCGGGCGGCAGCGCGAGGATGGCCTCCTGCGCGGGGCCACCGCCCCGGGCCACGGACTCGCCGCGCCCGTGGAACAGCCGCAGCGGCACGCCCGCCTCGCGCGACACCTCGGTGAGGGCCACCTGGGCGCGGTAGAGCGCCGCGCTCGCGGCGAGCAGGCCCACCTCCTTGCCGGAGTCGCTGTATCCGACCATCACCTCCTGCGCCCCGCGGGCATCCAGGTGGCGCCGGTACTCGGGGTCCGCGAAGAGCGTGCGCAGCACCTGGGGCCCGCCGTCGAGCGCGCCCAGTTGCTCGAACAGGGGCACCACGTCCACGGTGGCGCAGCCCCGCCGGGCATCCCACAGGCCCGCATGCTTCACGCACCGGAAGGCCGCGAGCACGTCCTCCGCGGTGCTGGCCATGCTGAGGATGAGCGTGCGGCAGGCCGGCTCGCCCGCCTCCGCCTGCGCCTCCTTCAGCCGCGCCAGGACCTCCAGCAGCCGGCGCCCGCCCTCCGTCGGCGGGGGGCCGCCCGGCTCGAGCGACGCCGCGGCGCTCACCGCGTCCTCCGCCGGCACGCGAGCCTCCAGTTCGGCCAGCGACAGGCCCAGGGCACAGACGCGCTCGCGGATGCGCAGCACCTGCCGCACGCCGGCACGCGCCGCCTTCGCCTCCTCGAGCGAGCGCACGAGCAGGTCCAGGTCCGCGAGCAGCGCCTCCGGCGTACGGTAGGCGCCCGCGGGCAGCGCGCCGGCCTCACCGGTGCGCTGGGCCAGCACGTGCCGCAGGGCCTGGTTCAGCCGCTCCTCCATGAAGCGCAACTTGCGGCGCCAGGGCTCGCCCTCGGTGCGAGGCCCCAGGCGTCGCTCCGCCTCGGGCAGCTCCGCCGCGTCGCGCTCCAGCGAGCGCAGCAGTTCCTCCGAGGGCCGGGCGTGGCGGTCCGACTGGGAGAGCATGCCGCCCAGCCGCTCCAGCTCGTGCACCAGCATGCGCAGCCCGCGGGCCCGGTGGGCGCGCAGCGTGTCCGCGAACACCTCCGGCGTCACCAGCGGGTTGCCGTCCATGTCGCCGCCCACCCACGAGTGGATGCGCACGGGCGTGTCCACCGCCCCCAGCGGCTCGCCATAGGCGCGCTCGAAGGCCCAGGCCAGCAGCTCCGGTAGCTCGGCCACCTCGCCCGCGAGCACCTCCTCCACGTACCAGAGGACGTTCTTCACCTCGTCGCCCACGGTGGGCCGCTCGCGCCGCAGCTCGTCCGTCTGCCAGAGGGTGGTGATCTCCTCGCGCAGCGACTCCAGGTTGTCGGCGCTCTCGCGGGGCGTCAGCTCGCAGCGGTCGCGCTCCTCGAGGAGGCCCGCCATCCGGTAGAGCTTCTCCAGCAGCGTGCGCCGCACCGCCTGCGTGGGGTGGGCGGTGAGCGTCAGCGTCACCCGCATCGCGCGGAGCGCCTCCCGCACGCGCAAGGCGGATATGCCCGCGTCCTTGAGCGCCAGCAGCGTGGCCTCCACCGAGCCACGCTGCGGCCCCGGTGAATCGACGCTGGCGTGGGCGCGCGCCCGCCGGATGCGGTGGTGCTGCTCGGCGAGGTTGACCAACTGGAAGTACACGGAGAAGGCGCGCAGCACCGGCTCCGTCTCGCCCAGGGGCAGCTTCTTGAGCAGCTCCGCCAGCTCGGCCGCCGACGCGCGGCGCCCCGCCAGGGGCCCCCGGCGCCGCTGGATGGCCAACCTCCGGACCTCCTCCTCCAGGTCGAACAGGGCCTGCCCCTCCTGTTCGACGAGCACCTCCCCCAGCAGACGGCCGAGCAGGCGGACATCACGACGCAGGGGTTGATCCACGGGACGCATGCGAGCCATGGCGCGGGACGCTAACCGCTTCCGCCTGCCCGTGCCCGCCCGATGAGCGTGATTCGCCGCGCACTGGACGTGGGGCCCCGGGGGACGCACCGGGCGGGCAGGCCATCACACCCCGGGCGTGAGACATCCGCTATGGTTCGCGGCCGTGAGCACAAGCCGTCTCCTGTCCCGGCGAGAGGCCTTCCCCATCGCCCTGCTGGCCGTGTGTGTGGTGCATGTCGTGCTGGGCCTGTGGCTGCTGCCGGACAGCATGTTCACCAAGTACCCCGACAGCGCCCGGCTGCTGACGTCGGGGCGGATGCTCCCCGAGCAGGGCGCGGACTTCAGCCCGTTGTATCTGCTGCTCAACGTCGCGCTGTCTCCCGGTGCCCTGCGCTGGGTGCAGAGTCTCGCGGGCGCGCTCGGGCTCGCGGCGGTGGGCGTGCTGGGGGCGCGGCTGTTCTCGCGCGCCGTGGGCCTGGTGGCCGCCGCGCTCGTCGCCGCGACGACGTCCGTCCTCGTCTACGAGGCCACGCTGGAGCCCGACCTGCTGGTGATGGTGTTGAACCTCGGCGCGCTCGCGCTCCTGGCCCAGGGACGGCCGGACTTCCGGCCGAAGTGGCTGGTGGGCGCGGGCGTCCTGCTCGGCCTGTCCGGGGCGACGCGCCCCACGGGCCTCGCCATCCTCGTGCTCTCCGGAGCGTGGCTCGCGTGGGAGACGCGGGGGACGCCGGCACGCGGCCGGCTGCGCGTGGTGGGCCTGCTGGTGGCGACGGGACTGTTCTCGAGCTGGCTTCCCGCCCAGGTCATCCGCGCCACGGTGGGCTCGCACCTGGGGGCGACGATGAGCGCGGGGGCGGTGCTGCACATGGGCAACCGTCCGGAGGGCACCGGCCTGGGCGCCCAGGCGCCGACGCTGGTCAAGCAGTACGAGGCCCAGTTCCGCTCCGCGGAGCGCCCCGACCACGCGCACAGCCTCTACCGCCAGTTCGCGCGCGCGGAGGCCGGAGCGGACCTCTCGCCGTCCGCCACCGAGCTGTTCTGGATGCGCAAGACGCTGAACTTCGCGCTGGAGGAGCCCGGCACGTTCCTGGGGTTGCAGGGCCGCAAGCTGGCCTTCTTCCTCTTCGGCCCGGAGGGGCACGACATCGCCGAGGTGCGCGCGGCCGACGAGCGGCTCTCCGCGTGGCCCCTGCTGAGCGCGCAGGTGCTGGGGCTGTTCGGACTGGCGGGGCTGCTCGTGGCGCTCGCGCGGCGCCAGCCCATCGGCCTCGTCGCGCTCTACCTCGCCACGAGCGCTGCGCTCGCCGTGGGCTTCTACGTGGTGAGCCGCTACCGGCTCGCCGCCCTGCCCGCCTGGGCGCTGCTCACCGGCGCGCTCGCGGCGGGGGCCTTCGAGGCGCGGCGACGGCCTCGCGCGCTGGGGGCCCTGGCGGGCACGCTGGGGGCGTGCCTCCTGCTCCCCACGCTGTTCCCCTTCGTGCGGGACGTGGACCGGATGCTCGCGAGGACGGAGGCGGTGGGTGGACAGGGGGCGGTGCTGAACGCGGCGGTGCGCGCCGGGCGCTATGACGAGGCGACCCGGGCCTTCGAGCAGCTCCAGGCCGCCAACCCCTTCACCGCGCTCGCCCGGGCCGTGCGCGGAGTCCCCTTCGAGGCGCCCTCCGTCGCGGAGCGCTCCGGAGCCATCGCGGTGGAGCGACTCGGGATGGACAGTCCACTGGACCTCTACGTCGCCGCGGAGCTGGCGCGCAGGGCGGGCCACTGCGACCAGGCGCTGGAGGCCGCGCGTCTGGCGGAGGCGGCGGGCTACCGCGGCGCGCTCTACGACACCTCGTTGGACCCCGCGCTGGTGCGGGCCGACTGCCTGCTCGAGGAGGGAGACCGGGTGGGTGCGCTGCACGCGGCGGAGGACTCACTGGCGCGGCGCGGTGGCACCCTGGATGCCCTGGCCTTCGGAGTGGCCGCGGCGGAGGCCCTGCCCGGTCAGGCGGAGGCACAGCGCGCGGCCTGGGAGGCGAGGCTGTTCTCGCTGCACGACGTGTCGAGCGCGAGACACGCGCGAGGCCTCGCGCGCCTGCGCTGGGGCGACTTCGCGGGCGCGCTGGAGGACGCCGACGCGGTGCTGGCCACCATCCCCGACCTCGCCGTCACCCTGCACCTGCGCGCCGCCGCGCTCGCGGGGCTGGGGCGTTCCACCGAGGCCCTCCAGGCCTATACGCGTGCCCTGCGGACCCTGCCCGGCTTCAACTTCCCCACCGCCCCCCTGGAGGCCGCCGTGGCCACGAGGCTCGCGCAGGCGCCCGACTCGCCCGGGGTCCTCGCCCTGGCCGCGGAGCACCACCTGCGCGCTGGACGACTGGAGCTGGCCCAGTCCCTGGCCGCGCGCGCGAGCGCCGCCGCCCCGAAGGACGCCGGACTCGCGGAGTTCGTCCGAGACCTGGCGAGGCTCTCCCCTCCCGGTGTCCCCATTCCGCCGCCCCCCACCCCACCCCAGGCGCGCTCCGGCACCACGCCCTGAGCCGTTGGGCCCAGGCCCACCGCGCTACCCGACAAAGGCTCCCTCGGCGGCCCGCAGCGCCCGGAAGAGAGCGTCCTGGGTCTCCTTCAACTCCTTCCTGACCTCACGAGCAGCCGGTGCGAGGAGCCAGAGCGGAGGTCCCCCTTCGAGCTCCTTCTCCAATCGGAGTCGCGGGTCTCCGTGGGCGAGAAAGCTCGGGAACGCGGCGCGTCCGAGCCCAGCCCGGCACGCATCACGGATCCCGAGCAGCGAGTCACACCACACGGCCCCAGGTGCATCCTCTGGAACGTGTCGCCACCACCTCATGGAGGTCCTGGCACGGAGCGCCGGACTCGGGAGGATCCAGTTCGTCATCCCACTGGAGACGCCATAGACCCCGATTCGCAACCGCCCGAGGCGACGTCCGCGGAGCGCGCCACGCGGGTCGTGCTTCGGCCGAAGCGCCAGGTCGACACGCCCCGGCACCAGCTCCATCTCCTGGTCGCTCACCAGCACCTCCACGGATTGGTTCGGAGCGACCGAGGACAGCGCGAGGAACAGGAGCGGAGCGAGGACGTCGCTGGCCGTAATCACCAGGCGCCGCTGCCGCTCCCGCTGCTCTGTCGTCAGCAATCCCTCGACTTCGGCGGCTTGCGTTCGCATGGGTCCGGCGCGAGCCGCGATCTGCACCGCGAGCGGAGTCGGCACGAGCCGCGCGCCACGCACGAACAGCGCCGACTCGAACCTCGCCTCGAGCGCCGCGATGCGACGGGATACCGACGAGTGCCGAAGCGACAGTTCGCGTCCGGCGGCCTCGACGCTGCCCGTTCG
The DNA here is from genome assembly GCF_024198235.1 of Myxococcus dinghuensis. Classification (GTDB taxonomy): domain Bacteria; phylum Myxococcota; class Myxococcia; order Myxococcales; family Myxococcaceae; genus Myxococcus; species Myxococcus dinghuensis. The sequence continues at coordinate 322,417 of NZ_JAKCFB010000003.1, forward strand.
CACCAACGCCTCGATCGTCTGGAGGTCATCCCAGGAGATGTGCATCGACGCACATCCTCTGTGCGGAGAAGCAACATCGTCAAGCGCGGGGCGAAGGCTATTGTTTCGCGCGCCGCCACTCGACGACGGCCCCAGGAGGAAGCCGATGAAGACGCTTCGTCACATCGACCCGAGCCCCGCCGCGTTCTCGGACATCTTGCGACGGGGGACCCAAAGGGGATGGCGTTACGTGTTCGACGCGCCATCCGGGCTCGAGTCGTGACGTTGCGCAGACGCACCGCGCTCCTCGGGGGCGGCGCCCTCGCGTTGGTCGGCTGCTCTCGGCCTAGGGACCCATCCATGCATCATCTCGTTCATCGCCCCATCGACTCCCTGCCCACCACCACCTTGTCGTGGCTCTCGCTCCGAGATCACTTCGTGGCGACGGTGGGCGCCAGGGCAGGAGAAGGACGAAACCTGGGGCCGGCGCTCGTGCTCGCTGACGCGACGTTCGCGCCGCGCTCGCGCTTTCCGCTCCACCCTCATCGCGACATGGAGATCCTGAGCGTCGTGCTCGAAGGTTCGCTGTCCCATCACGGCGACCAGGCGCACGGCGGCGTCCTCGGCCCGAGGTCCGCCCAGTTGATCTCCGCACGCAACGGGATCGTCCATGCCGAAGGCAACGACACCGACACCCCGACGCGGATGCTTCAGATCTGGTTCAGGCCCCACACCCTTGGCGGAGTGCCCGCGTACTTCACACGGGAGCTTGCCGGACGAGGACGCCACCTGCTCGCGGGTGACCCCCAGATGCCACTTCGAGCCGATGCCCGCGTGTGGTGGGTGGACCTCGCGGTGGGGAACGAAGAGCGCTTCACCGTCGAAGGCTCGCGCCGAGGGTATCTGCTCGCGATGACCGCTCGCGTACGCGTCACATCGACTGGCGGCGCGGCTCCTCTCGACCTCGTGCTCGGTGAAGGGCTCGAAGTCGGACCCGGGACGGTGCACGTCTCGTCCGACAGCGAGGGTGCGGTGCTCTGGCTGGACCTCGCCTGAGCCTGTGTCAGGCGGAGCGGCGCCCAACGGAGGGCGAGGAAGCCATGGACCACCTGGAGCCGCGTCGGTTTCGCGGCGCTCCCGAGGGGCTCCACGCAGAATCAGGCCCTCCATCACTTCGTGCTTGCCCCGCCAGCTACGCGACCACCTCGACGGGCCGGCGATGGTCCAACTGAAGTTCTCGGACATGGCCTCGACGAAGGGCTTGCCGTTGCCCTTGGCGAGCTCGACGAAGATGGCCTGCATCAGCCGTTTGTTGTCGATGCTGCTCATCTTGGGAGACTCCTCTTTCTGCCAGGCGTTGCCGCGAAGTCCCGTGGCGGCCGCCTGCCACTGCTCAGCCACTGACCATAGAAGTCGACCTTGTGGTCCAGAAGCCCGAGCGCCTCGGTCCACTCGGCGATGGTCCGTCGCACGCGGTGAAGGGGTTCGGACATTCTGGACACCATTCGACAAGCTAGAGTGCGCTCGAGGCCAAGCCCGAGTTGTCCATCGCGCAGGTCGACCTGACGGCAGGGTCGGGACCAGGTCGTCGGGCTCGAGCCGCTCCAGTGGGAGACCAGAAAGCGGCAACGCCTATTCGGCCTTGTCCTCGATCAACTCGCGGATCGTCACCGCATCTGCCTCATCCACCGGGATGTAGACCAGCATGGCCAGATCGGGTCGGCCCTCCACCGCGAAAGACGAATACTCCAGCGCGAGGGTGCCCAACACGGGATGGCGCAGCCGCTTCACACCTTCGCCGAAACTCCTCACATCGTTGTCGCGCCACATCGCCGCGAACTCCGGGCTGTCGCGGCAAAGTTCATCCACGAGCGGTTGCACGCTCTGAGCCGCCCCAGCGCGCGCCGCATCGCCGCGAAACACGCCGACGACGAACCGTGCCACCGCCTCCCAATCGAAGTTGATCTCGCGCGCCCTCGGGTTCAGGAAGATCTGGCGCAGCACGTTGCGGCGATCCGGCGGCAGCGTGCCGTAGTCGGTCAGCACGACCGCCGCGGCGCGATTCCAGGCCACGATGTCCCAGGTCGCGGTGCGAACCATCGCCGGGCAAGCGCCCATGGCGTCCAGCACGCGCTGCAAGCGCGGCGTGACGCCTTCGACGGGCCGATACTCCACCTCCGGTGGCCGCCCCAACCCCAGCAGGAACAAGTGCTCGCGCTCGACGTCGGTCAGCAGCAGCGCCTGCGCGAGGCGATCCAGCACCTGCGCCGAAGGCGCGCCCCCGCGCCCCTGCTCCAGCCAGCTGTACCAGGTGGGGCTGATGTTGGCGCGCTGGGCCACCTCCTCACGCCGCAGCCCGGCCGTCCGTCGCCGACCAGCCGGATAGCCCAGCGCGGCGGGATCGAGGCGGGTACGCCGTTCCCGGAGAAAGGCGCCCAGCGAAGACTCCTTACCCATGTGCCCATCCTGTTGAAGGTCATACCTGGATAACCTCTCGACTTTAACAGGATGAGCAACCCGCCCACACTGCGCCTCCCCACGGAAACAGGAGGTGCAAATGCGCGTATTCGTTACCGGTGCCACCGGCTGGGTCGGCTCCCGGGTGATCGAGGAGCTGCTGGCGGCCGGGCACCAGGTGCTTGGCCTGGCCCGCTCGGAGGACAAGGCGGCGAGGCTGGCTCAGACGGGCGCCCAGGTGTTGCGCGCCACCCTGGACGACCTGGCCACCCTGGCCGACGCGGCTCGACGGTCCGAGGCCGTCATCCACACGGCCTTCAATCACGACTTCTCGAAGTTCGCCGACAACGCCCGGCAAGACCAGCGCGCCATCGAAGTGCTGGGCGAAGCCCTGGCTGGCACGGACAAACCGCTGCTGGTCACCTCCGGCGTGGCGATGCTGGCGCCCGGCCGCGTCGCCACGGAGGCGGACGTGCCCATGTCCCACCCCGACTATCCGCGTCGCTCCGAGACCACGGCCATCGCGCTGGCCGAGCGCGGCATCCGCACGGCCACGGTGCGGCTGGCGCCCTCGGTCCATGGAGTGGGCGACCACGGCTTCATTCCCATCCTGCTCCGACTGGCGCGCGAGACGGGTGTATCGGCCTACATCGGCGAGGGCTCGAACCGCTGGCCGGCCGTGCACGTGTCGGATGCCGGTCGGCTGTATCGATTGGCGTTGGAGACCGGCGTAAGTGAGCGCGCCTATCACGCCATCGCGGAAGAAGGCGTCCCCATGCGCGACATTGCGCGAGCCATCGGCCGTCGTCTGGGCGTGCCGGTCGAGTCGCGCGGCCGCGAGCATTTCGGCTGGTTCGCGGACTTCGCCGGGGCCGACATGCCGGCCGCGAGCGAGCGCACACGGGCGGCACTGGGCTGGCAACCCAACGGACCCCCGTTGCTGGCGGACATCGCGGATCCTCGCTACTGCGAGGATTGAGCCCCCGCGAACGGCGGCGGCCCGTCAGCGAAGGTGTCACTCCACTTGCCCGCTCTGAAACAGGGCCATCAGCCCCGCAGCTGCCCTCACGGATGTGACCAAGTCGAATCAGGGTCCGCTCAGGATCCTTCTGAGGAAGTCGTCCAGCCGGGAGACCACGGCCGTCGTCGAAGCAGCGCTGCGGATCAGGCTCATGTCGAGTGGCTCCAAGGCGGGCAAGCCTTCCGCCTTTCCGACGACCCTGAGCGTCGGCGGCACACTCGAAGCGGCAAGGCCCGCCACCGCCAGCCCGGCTTGCACCACGGCGCAAAGGCCGAGGAGGCTGGCGCTCGAATAGGTGCTGCGATAGCCACGATTGGCGGCGCTCAAAGCGTTGATGACGTTCATCCGCGCAGCGCATCCCGGCTCGAAGAGCGCCACTGGCAGCGGGTCCTGCGACCACGCGACATGATTCGATGCCGCGACCCACACGAACTGCTCCTTGCGCAGAACCTCGAACGGCTGTGACGGAAGTCGTGTGACGATCGCCAGATCGACGCGGCCCTCCTCGACCGCGGCGACCAGCAACCGCGAGGGCTCACAGACAAGTTCGACGTTCACGTGCGGATGGTCTTCCGCGAATCGCGCGAGCACCGGCGGCAGCAGGAAAGCGGCATAGTCGTCCGGCACACCCAGGCGGACGGTGCCAGTGTCCTCGGGACGCGAAACCACCGCCCGCGCCTCGTCAGAGAGCTTCAAGAGGCGACGCGCATAGAGGAGCAGATCATTGCCAGCGGCATTCGGAACGACGCTGCGCGGCATCCGCACCAGCAACGGACGCCCCAGCTCCTCTTCGAGCCGTTGCATCTGCATGCTGACAGCTGACTGGCTTCGCCCGACCCGTGGAGCCGCATTGGAGAAATTGCCGCTCTCCGCGACGGCAACGAACGTTCGCAAGAGCTCGAGGTCCAGCGGATGTCGCACCATGCCATCAACATAACGCGGGAAATCCTCCAATTCTATTCGTTTGATTGAACCATGAGGGCGCAGCAAGGTGGCCGGGACTCTCCTGCCAAGTGCCCCATGACCGACGAGACCTCCCGCAGACCGTTCCTCTCCCCTCCCCTCAGCCTCGCGCTCGCGATGGGGCTCCTCGGCACGGTCGGCGCATTCGTCACGGAGACGGGGTTGGACCCGGTGACTGTCGTGTTCTGGCGGTGCGCCTTCGGGAGCCTGTTCCTCGGAGCGTGGTGCCTGATTCGTGGCTATCTGCCGGACCGCTCGCTTTCGTGGCGGAGCATGGTCATGGCCGTCACGGTCGGCGTCTGTATCGTGATGAACTGGATCGCCTTCTTCGCCAGCTTCGGAATGACGACGATCGCGACCACGACCATCGTCTATCACATTCAGCCCTTTTTCGTCGTCCTGCTCGGCGTCGTCTTCCTGGGCGAGCGGGCCTCGCCCGTTCAGATCGCTTTCATCGTCGGAGCCTTCATCGGCGTCATTCTGGCAAGCGGCGCAGTGAGACATTCCTCGACGGGTGGCCCCCAATGGTTCCTTGGCATCGCGCTCACGCTTCTCGCCGCGCTGCTCTACGCGGTGTCGACGATTCTTGCGAAGCAACTCGGCCGACTGCGTCCGGAGGTGATGGCTCTCTTCCAGACGCTCACTGGCGCCATTCTGCTCGCGCCATTCTCGAACCATTCGGTCCCGTCTTCCTCATGGGGATGGCTGACCGGGATCGGCGTACTCCACACGGGTATCGCCTACGTACTCATGTATGCGGCCTATCCGCGCCTCGGAACACCGGCCATCGCGAGTCTGACGTTCATCTATCCGCTCGTCGCGATCCTGATCGACTGGTCGCTCTACGACCACCCGCTCTCGATGATTCAGGGGATGGGGCTGCTACTGATCGCAGGCTGCACCATCGGGTTCAAGCTCTGGAAACCGTGGGTGTACGAGATCGCGAATGAAGTGACACCCACCCGTCGATAGAGAAGAGCTTTCTCAATCACCAATCCACGATCATCGGCCCTCTGCGCTCCCGTGAATCGAGGAGAGCAGCGCGGAGAGCTCCGACCGCGGCCTCCGCGTTGGCCGGCCAGCACAGCTTCTCCAATGTCTCGAGAGCCCGGAACATCGAATCGGTGAGACACCGGAACGGGGTCACCATCTCGAACGGTGCATACAATTCACAGAGGAGGAAGAGCATCGCGGCGGCATGAGCGCGGTGACTATCGCCGCTCTCGTGGAACCCAAGAAGCGTAAGTCCTCACCGTGCCCTATCTGGAGGCCCAGACAGGAAGGGGGCGCGCGACCGTTTACGCTTCAATGATCCGGAGAGGTGTTGCAACCACACTCACAGACACGGCCCTCCACGGTCGCTCCGAGGTCTCGCAGTTCGGCAATGAGCGACCTCGTATCCTCTCGTGAGAGGTTCCGGGCCGCGGTCATCGGTGGCGATCTGACGAGATCCAACACCTGTTTGGGGGCCGCTCCAAGGAGGGGCCGTATTCTGGCGGCGACCTGAAGGAAATTCGGGCCGGCATCAATCAACCGGACTTCAAAACTCATGGTCATGCGCTACCCTTTCAGGATGCCAAGAGCGCAGTAACTTCTCCTCCGCCCCAGGACTTCGCGAGACACCCCCTTGGGTCGAACTGCCGCCCCGCAGGTTCGACAACGACAATCCCTGCGAGTCAGTCACCATAGGTGTCGACGAGGGTCCAGGTCCCGGTCTCCAGGAGGCTGAGCGTTCCGCTGGCCTCCGTGCCGAAGCACTTCACCCGGGGGCGCACGAGGTGCGTCCCCAGGCTCGTCAGTTCGAAGAGGTGCTCGTTGCGTAGGGCCATGCCCCGATAGGCCGCGCTGATGTAGCGCGTGGCGAAGGGCGAGCGGGCCTGGACGACGCCATCCTTCAGGACCTCGATTCGTAGATAGCAACTCATCGGCGCGGAGCCTGTCGTCCCCTCCCCCTGGAGCTGCGCGGCCACTCGGAGGACTGCGCGGTGATTCACCTCCACCGGGATGTCGCCCAGAGAGACCTCCACACCATCCGGCAGGACCTCCAGGTTGCGGGAAGGATAGAGGCGCTGGACGCGAACCAGGGGGAGCCCGGGGCCCACACTGGAAAAGACGAGCGCCTGGAGGTTCGCGAACTGGAGATTCGTCAGCAGCCCTTGCCCGTTCGCGCCATACACCTGGGCCTGGATGACCGACGACCGCGCCTCCCCCGCGTTGCGCGGCGACGCCCAGCCGAACGCGTTCTGCGTCAGTCGATAGTTCTCCGGGGTGGCATTCTCGGTCCGGACGGAGAGCCGCTGGTTGTTGAAGAAGACCTCGGTCCCGAACATGTCGATCGACGCCGTGCCGGGGCGGACTTCCGCCGCCCCCCGCGCCGTCAGGTAGACGCGGTCCGTCAGCGCGCGTGGCCCCAGGTCCATCTCGAGGAGGTTCACGCGAGAGAACGGCGCGTCGACGCCGAAGGAGAACGTCGAGCGATCATTCCTCGCCGACGACAGTGTGGTCAGCAACTGGCCCTCGCCGCCGGCGCCGGTCGGCCGATACCGCTCGAACATCAGGCGGGAGTATGAAGACCGATGGAAGGTCATGTCCGGCCCGTTCGTCTTGACCCAGAGCTGGAGCACCAGCGTCTGGTCGCGGTCGGCCAGCAGGAAGCCGTCCAGTTCGAGGCCGCCATGGTGGTTGCCGCCACGGCGCTTGAGGTCCTTGGAGAGCAGCGGCGACACGCGCGATGTGCCATTCGCCAGCCACACGGTGGCCCTCCCCGTGGACCCATCCAGCCGGTTCTCCGTAGCGAGCACCTGCCCCTTGAGGACGACGAGGTCCCCCGCCATCACGTCGAGCTCCCGGGAGATGAGCACGAAGGGCGTGTTCGCCTGGGACACCAGCACCAGGTCCTCATCGGAGGACTGAATCGTCTCCGTCTCGGCGAGCATCCACTCACCAGGACGGTCGACATATTGCGCCCGCGCCTCGAGAGCCGGAGCCAGGACCAAGAGGGGCGCGAGGACGAACGGCCACAGTGCCTTCATGGGGCGTCAGGCTACCGTCTCTCCATCCGCGCCCCAAGCTCGAGCGCCCCCGGCGCCATCACGAGGGTGCTTTACAGTCTCGCCTACGGAGCCCAGACTCCGCGACACACCTCCGGAAGCTTCTGTCGCGAGGTGAATGAGGTCGCTGGAACGTCGAAGATGCGGACTCGATACTTCAGGATCAAGGAAGCTGTGCCGGCCGGCGGTTGGTCCCTGGGACCCCTGTTGGACGGACAGGGCCAGGAGCTGGAAGACCCGACGGCGTTCACCTCGGGCCGACCCGTGCATGCCCCTGTCGGCCTGAGGATTCGTCTTCGAGAGACGGGGCGTCGGCGCGACTTCAATCTGGCGGGTGCCGACAGGACTCCCGTGGTCCACGTCAAGATGGCAGCGCTCTTGGAGGAGTATTCTCCCCAGGAAGTTCAACTGATGCCCGTGAGCATCCAGGGCTGCCGGGATGAGTACCGGGTTCTCGTGGCCACGACACTCATCCGATGCATCGATGACAAGGCATCTGAAGCGATACAGGTCTGGAAGCCAGAGGATAGACGACCGGACGAGCTTGGTCACTACCGCGACATCGTCGGGATGCGGATTGACCCGAGTCAGGTCGACGGCGCCCAGGTGTTTCGAATCTGGGGCTGGTCCGATGCGCTCATCGTCTCGGAGCACATCAAGCTGGTCCTGGAGCGCGCCCGGCTCACGGGAGCAGACTTCGAGGAAGTCTGAAGCTCCTCCGCCCCAGGACTTCTCGAGACACCTCCCTGGGTCGAGCTGCCGCCCCGCAGGTTCGACAACGACAATCCCTGCGAGTCAGTCACCGTAGGTGTCGACGAGGGTCCAGATCCCGGTCTGAAGGAGGCTGAGCGTTCCGCTGGCCTCCGTGCCGAAGCACTTCACCCGGGGGCGCACGAGGTGCGTCCCCAAGCTCGTCAGTTCGAAGAGGTGCTCGTTGCGCAGGGCCATGCCCCGAGTCCGCCAGTTCGATGTCCGCGCCGGTAGCGCGATGTCCATCCCCGGTCCAATAGAACGGCGGCTCTTCGATGTAGGCGATTCTGACCTTCATGACCTTGCTCCTCCTCCAAGGACTGGATGGTCGGCCAGAGAACACGGCGGTGTCGAAGGAACGGAAGCCCAGGCACGCTGCACGCCAGGGGAAGATAGCCACGCTCACCGGAACGCGGAATCGCTTTCGCGGAGTCAGGATGACCGCTGAATCTCGATGAAGCCGGCGCCCGGGCCGCGTGATTTTAGGAGCAAGAACCGGATTTCGAACCAAGCGGCTCTCGACTACTTCCTGTCCACGTCACCGAGCAACTCGATGACGTTTCGACGTCGATGAAAGGACGCTCTCCAAATGAGCAAAGAGAATGAGAACAAGGCCGTCGTTGGTCGCTGGTTCACCGAGTTCTGGGGGAAGAGCGTGAACCTCGCGGTCGTGGACGAGCTCGCCGCGCCGGACATGCTGCTCAAGTACTCGCTTCACGCGCCTCGCCGAGGCCGAGCCGACATCAAGGCGTTCATGACCGATTTCCGCGAGGCGTTCCCTGACCTCAACTTCTGGGGAACGGCCGCGCTGATCGCAGAGGGAGACTACGTCGTCGGGCAGTGGGAAGGCGGCGGCACGCATACCGGGCCCGCCTTCAAGGACTTCCTGCTCGGCGGCCTTCCCGCCGCGACCGGCCGCAAGATGCACTTCACCGGCACGACCGTGCTGAAGGTACTCAACGGCAAGATCGTCGAAGAGATCGGCCTGGACGATGGCCTCATGGCCATGACGCAGCTCGCGCTCGTCAAGGCGCTCTGACGTTGCACGACACCGATGTAGTTGGGCCGGCGTGCTCCTGAGAAGAACCGAGGCTCGCCCGAATCCCGGGGCGAGCCTCACCCATCCTCACCCGCGGCGAAGAACACGCATGTCTCATCCATTGGGGCGCTACACCCCCAGCGACAAGGCCATGACCCGCACGAGGACTCTCCGTTCCGACGGATGGCACCCGTCCTCAGGACCCGCGTGCCCCCACCGATTGCCAGCCTCCAGAGGAAGATGCCCCCGGGCCCGTTCGCAGCGATGTGACGGCTGTCGGGCCACAGCATCGGCGCCCTGACCGGATCCCCATCGGGTTCGCACACATCGAGCCACTGGGGATGACGGCGCCACGTCTCTTCAGTCTCGACAGTGGCCGCAAACGAGAACCATTGAAGGTCGTTGGCGGCGCGCCTTTGGTAGCGCGCCGCCACGCCAGGCCCAGAAGCTCGTAGCGAACCGATCTGCCCCCGAAGTTTCCCGACTCACGGTCTCCGACAAGTGTCAGGACAGGAGCGATGTGGAAGCATGAGCCAACAACCGGAACGCTGGATTCCACTACCAGCCATTGCCTATCGGATTGCCACTCCTCACCCGCCACCCGAGACTGCCGGTCGGGTCGTACTCGCCGAGGCCATTGTAACGGTACCAGAGCAAGTCGCCATTCTGCGCGACGGCGTAGAGCACCGTGCTGAACCCGGAGACGTCGGTGGTTCCCGCGGCGAGATGCAGGAAGTTCTGCCATCCACGGCCAATCGGGTTGCCTGAGTTCGGATGCCACCCCGTGCCCCCCCGCGGGTCCGCGACGCCCGTCCCGTTGTATCGGAACCAGCGCAGCGTGCCGTCGGTATTCACCACGAAGATATCGTGGGAGGCGACGATCCGCTGGACACCCGCAGCCCAGCCATTCCCCACGATGTTTCCCGAGTTCGGGTGCCAACCCGTCGCCCCGGATGGGTCGGACTGCCCTTCCCCAAGGTATTGGTACCAGCGAAGATTGCCATTGGGCTCGACGCCGAACAGGGTAATCGCCTTCGAGCGGCCCTGGCGAGGAATCGCGAACAGATTCACGAACCCGCTCCAGCCGTTGCCAATCGCGTTTCCCGAGTTCGGATGCCAACCCGTGGCCCCGGACCGGTCGGCCTGTCCATCGCCGAGGTACTTGTACCAGCGCAGGAGCCCGTCAGGCAGAACCGCGAGGACGACCCCATCCCCACCCCCGACAACGTGCAAGGCGTGCTGCCACCCATTGCCGATAGGGTTGCCGGTGTTCGGGGCCCACCCCAGCGAACCGGAGCGATCCGCCTCGCCGTAGCCGGTATATCTGTACCAGGCGAGATCGCCATTCGTCCGGACCGTGAATATCCGTCCGACGTGGGGGAGGCCACTGTCGACCGGTGTGCTGCCATTGCCCGTGTAGAGCAGACGGATCAAGCTGCTGCTGTAGCTCGCGGCAGAGATTGCTTCCTGTCGTGGGTCGCTCTCGTGTGCTGGGTCATCGACAGCCCTCGTTGTCTCGTCCACGCCCTCCGAGGACGCGATACAGCCGAGTAGACCTGCGCAACAAAGCATCGCGAGTACGGTCGCGCGCTTGAACATCGACGACTCCCGGTGAGTGATTCGAAGGCAGGACGCGTCGTGACGTGTCCGCCTCGGTATGTATTGTGTAGCGGGGCGTGGGACGTGCCAATCCCTAGAGTTAGGGATGGGAATGGCTCAACAACATCGGGAGAGCCAGGACGGAGTCAAGGGACTGGAACGCTCGGGCGGCAAAGGACGAGTGCCACGTCATCCGGGAGCGCGCCACTCGCGAGTCGAGGCAGCGCGGCCAGCGTGAGCACTGCTGCGTTTGCGTCGGCGAGGCCCGCGTGCTCCTGGATGCGACGGAGGTCGACGTACTTGAACAAACCGTCGGATCCGCCAACGAGAACGCCGCCGCTCCACGCGAGGTCGAAGGTGACGGGCCGCGCCTGCCCACTGCCGAGCAGGGGCTTGCGGTGTTGATGCTCCGTCAGCGCGGTCGATGCGCCTCCGTGGAACAGCCACAGCTCCGAGTCCCCCACGCTGGCCCCCACCACGCGCCGCCGGGTGACACAGGCGACCAAGGCGGTGGTTTCTCCGCCTCGTCCCGAGGCCACCTGCTCCGCATCGCAGCGCACCAGCACATCGCGCCAGGTCTCCTCACGTTCCACGTCGGCCCCGGCGTCCACGGCGTCCTGGACGCCACGCAGCACGGCCTCCGCGGCCTCGACGCCACGTCGGGAGTTCCCCGCCCCATCCGCCACCACGAGCACTGTCGCGTCCCCTCGCGTCAGCACCAGCACGCGGTCCGCCCCCACCTCGCCCGCCGGTTCCACATGCCACGCCGTCTCGAAATCGCTCATGGGTCGCATTCAGTAACGACTCTCACATGCCATCGACCGTACGTCGTCCCACTCCAGCAGCCCACGCCCCTGCTGACGCCTTGCCGACAAGCCTGTTGACCCACATTTCGATGCACACGAACACTCCCGCCGGTAGGTCCCAGGCCCGCGCGCAGCCCTGGGACGAGCCTTGAAGGACTCCACGCCCTGTAGAACGGCACGGACGGCTCGTGGGACGCCCCACACGTGCCGCCCTGAATAGCGATGCGGCCCCCGTCGCTCCCCGCTTGAAGCGCAGGCTGAACGACGAGTCAGCCCCAGGTTGGGTTCGGGGCTTCGACTCGCGGAGCCCGTACCTGGCAACATCCCGGGCCCGCTGGTTGCGCGTCATGTGCACGCGTCTCGCCGGATGACGAGACGCCCCCGGAAGACATGAGTCCGGACCACGAGGACGAGCCCAAGCCGCGCAACCGTTGCGGTATAGCGAACGCATGACGTCCTCTCCTCCCCCTCCCCCAGGCGCCATTGCCTTCGTGGCGCACTGGCGCGAGCTGTTCGATGCCTGTGACTGGTCCGGCCTGCGGGCGCACGAGCATCCCGACTTTCCCGAGGCCGGCCCTCCCCGCCAGAACGACAGCTTCATCCGCGGACTCGGCAAGGACGGCTTTCGCGTCAAGAGCGCGACGCTGAAGCCCTTCGTGCAGCCCCGGTGGTCCATCTTCCGCACGCAGCGCCTGCATCCGCAGCCAACATACTGGTGTGACCTGGTGTTGATGAACGAGAAGGGCCACGAGACCGAGGCCTTCATCGCACTGGCCCCGTGGGAGGGCACCGAGGGTGCCTTCCGCGCCTCGTACTACGTCGAGCTGCCCCCGAAGAAGAAGGTCGCCCCGTTGGACTTGGGCAAGGAGCGCCAGCGCGTCGCGAAGTTCCTCGCCAAGGCAGTGAAGGCCTTCGCCCGGCGCCAGGACACACGGCCGCTCCAGCGACTGGAGCTCATGTACTCCACCGACAACGGGACGCTGAACGTGTGCTTCGATCTCGACCCGACGGCCGAGCCGGGACGTGGCACCGCAATGACTCACTTCGGCTTCGCGGAGCTTCTCGTCCCTCGGTGGGCCGACGTGAAGGAGCACAGGCCGCCCCTGGTGGGCCTCGATGGCGCGAGACTCGCGGCCCGCGCGGATGAGACCTGGGGCACACCCGAGGCACACGCGCGGCTCGAAGAGTTCCTGGGGAAGATGCTCGTCGCGACGCTTCTCGAGATGCGCGCCAGCGGCCAGTTCGAGGCCCTGCGCGCCTCGGCCACGGCAGAGCTGGGTGTCGAGGAGTACGAAGGCCACTTCGGCTGGCCCGACTACGAGGAGCGCGGGCGCGAGAACAGGATTGTGTCGTCCCCGTAGCGCCACGCCTTGGAGGCACGGCTCGGAGTCCCCATCGCGCCGCCGGTCCGTATATTCATCCGAATGAGCGTCACGTCAGACAGGCACCGAGGACCCGCTCGGATGTGCGGGACAACCCCCGGCCTAGCTACCACGTCCCCGCGCCAGGACACCGCCGGCATCAAGCAGGCCATTCGGATGCACGAGCCCTGCGACGCGCCTTCCAACGCTGGACGGAGATGAGCCCCGGGAACATCGGCCTGTGAGTCGAGGGCTCGACGGGCTCGCGCCATGTCGGACGCCCCAATGAAAACGGCGGCCCTCCCTGAGGAAGGCCGCCGCTCTCACTGCTTCGTGCTCAGGGCTACTGCGCGGTGGTGATGGTACCCACCGCCACGTCGATGGCCTGCAGCGAGCCGGAAGCCGGCAGCGCGTGCGCCTTGATGACCTTCAGCGGAACCGCGGTACCGGCCGGCGTCTCGGCGATGGTCGTCACGGTCAGCGCCACGGACAGCAGCGCGCCGTCGTACGCGCGCGCCGGAGCGCCCTTCTGGTACACGCCCACGCTCAGCGTGGTGCCCTTCACGCCCGACTTGAACAGGTGGGGCGCGGCGCCGAGGTCGTAGCCACCGTTGGCCACGTACTCGGAGCCATCCACCGTGGACCAGGACGCGGTGGCCGCATCCAGCCCCAGCGTCAGGTCCGCGCCGCGGCCGGACTGGCCCGTGGGGCCCACCAGGTCCAGCACCAGCGTGTCACCCGAGGACAGGCTGGCGTTGCGAACCAGGCGCCAGCCCGTACCCGTGGGGTCCACGTAGTTCACCGTGCTGGCAACGGGCACGGTGATGACGGCGGAGTCGTGCTTCGAGGAATCCGCCACGCTGGTGGCCGTCACGGTGTACGTGCCCGCGCGGCGCGGCGCCCGGTACACGCCCGTGCTGCTGATGGTGCCGTTCTCGTCACCACCCTCCACGGACCACTGCACCGCGAGGATGTTGGTCCCGGTGACCTGCGCGGACAGCGCGAAGGAGCCGTCCTGCACCACCGTGCCCGTCTTCGGAGAGACCGTCACCACCACCGCCTCGACGACGACAGGGTCCACCTTGATGGAGGCGGAGGCCTTCTTCGTCGAGTCCGCCACGCTGGTGGCCGTCACGGTGAACGTGCCCGTCTTCTTCGGCGCGCGGTACACGCCCGTGCTGCTGACGTAGCCGTTCTCGTCGCCACCCTCCACGGACCACTGCACCGCGAGGTTGTTGGTGCCGGTGACCTCAGCGGTCAGCTGGACGGTGCCATCCCAGGTGGTGCTGGCCGACGAGGGGCTCACCGCCACCTGCACCTCCCCGACGACGACAGGCTCCACCGTGACGGTGGCGGAACCCGTCTTCGTCGGATCCGCCACGCTGGTGGCCGTCACGGTGAACGTGCCCGCCTTGTCCGGCGCCGTGTACCGGCCCGTGCTGCTGATGGTGCCGTTCTCGTCGCCACCCTCCACGGACCACTGCACCGCGGTGATGGAGGAACCGGAGACCTCCGCCGCGAAGTTCGCGACGGTCCCCTGCCCGATGGTCACCACCTCCGGCGACACCTTCACGATGACCGTCGGCGTCTGGACGGCCTCCACCTTGACGGTGGCCGTGTCCTTCTTCGAGGTGTCCACCGCGTTGGTGGCCACCACGGTGTACGTGCCGGCCTGGGCCGGCGCGGTGTAGATGCCCGCGCTGCTGATGGTGCCGTGGGAGTCTCCTCCCTCCACGGACCAGAGGATGCGGGGGTCCTTCGCGTCCTTCACCGAGGCGCTGAAGGTCGTCTTCTCGCCGGCCTTCACCGTGACGGTCTTCGGAGTCACCGTCACCGGCCCCGAGTCGGAGTCGGAGCAGGCCACCAGCGCCCCAAACAGGAGCGGAACAATGAGCTTCATCCACGTTTTCATGGGGATTACCGTCCGAACTGGCTGACGAAGAGGGTGATGTCGTTGTCGTTCACAGAGCCGACGCCATCGAGGTTCGTCTCCTCGGAGCCGTTGGTGCCGTAGTCCTGCGCGAGCAGGCCCATGTCCTCTCCGTCCACGATGTTGTCGCCGTTGATGTCACCCGTGTAGACCCGGAAGGTCGCCACGGCCTTCGCCGTCGGAACCACGACGCTCACCGCGGACACGTGGCACAGGCCACGGACCACCGGGGCGACGTAGACGCCGTCCTCGCTGACGGTGCCGCAGATACGGCCCTCCGCCACGGACCAGGTCACCGCCGTGTTCACCGCGTTCGCCACGTTCGCCCGCAGGGCGACGGAGTCACCCACCGGAATCACGTACTGCGGCTCCGCGAACTCCACCGTGACGGGCCGGAGCGTGAAGGTGGTGGTCGCCTTGGACCAGTTGCCGTAGGCGTCGTACGCCACCGCCTCGAGGACGTGCTCCCCCTGCGCCAGCGGAATCGGGAACAGCGGCAGCGTGTACGGCTCGGACGTGCTCGTCCCCTTCAGCGCGCCATCCACGTAGAACTCCACGTGCGTCACGCCCGTGTCGTCGGTGGCCTCGGCCCGCATCGTGTAGGTCTCGAACATGCCCTCCACGCTGGCGGTGATGTGCGGCGCACCCTGGTCCTCGATGGTGGAGTTGCGCACCTCGAAGGTCACCGTGCGCTCCGTCGTGTTGCCCGCCTTGTCCGTGGCCGTCGCCTTGAACTCATGCGCGCCGTTGGACAGGTTCCTCGTGTCGAACGCCGTCGCGTAGACGCCCTCGACGTCCGTGAACGAGCTCACCGGGGTGCCGTCCACCGCGAACGCGAGAGAAGCCGTCCACACGTTGTCACTCACGGTGGCCCGGAGCTGCACGGTCCCGTAGCTGCCCTCGACCGCCGCGGAGAGCGTGGGGCTCTGGATGTCGTCCTGGGTCGAGGTGACCAGGTTGACGTCGTCCAGGAAGAACTGGGTGACCTCGCCCGGGATCTGCGCGGCGGCCGTCTGGTCCACGTCGAAGAACAACTGCACCGTCTGCCCCCGGTACGCGGTCAGGTCGAAGCGGTGCTGGAAGTACTCCGCGTTGGTGTCATCCACGTTGGAGAGCGTCTTCAGCGTCGCCAGCTCGGCGCCGGTAGCATCCCGGACCTTCGCGCTGAAGGTGTGGTGGGCCACGGCGTCGGTGAACGCACCGTTGTAGATGCGCAGCCAGAAGCTGAAGATGGCCGACGTCGCGGTCGCTGGGATGGCCACGGACTGACGGACGGAGTGCCGCGCCGGACCCGCGTTGGTATAGAAGATGTAGAAGCGGCTGCCCGTGTGCGCGAAGGACGCGTTGTTCAAGATGCCCGACGAGCCCGACAGCGTCGTCGCACCCGTCCAGCTCGCGGCGGTCTCGAAGCTGGGATTGAGCACGCGCTGGGTGGCGGTGGTATCGACGTAGAAGGTCACCGCGGGAGAGTCCCCCACGTTGCCGCCCGCGTCCGTGGCCCGGGCAACGAGCGTGTGCGCCCCGGCCGTCAGCGTCGAGAGGTTGACGACCCGGGTGAACGACTTGACCGAGTTGCCCAGGGACACGCCGTCCACGAGGAACTCCACCGCGTTGACGAAGCCGTTGTCGGACACCTCAGCGAAGTAGCCCACGCGCGTGCCGGAGAAGACCATGCTGGCCTTCACACGGGGCGTCTCGGCATCCTCCGCGTGGGTGACGCGCAGCGAGAAGTCATCCAGTTGGAAGTTGGTGGGGAGCGAAGCGTTCTCGCTGCCCTCCACGAAGATGCGCACCGTCTGGCCCGCGTAGGCCGTCAGGTCCACGCTCTGCTGTACCCAGCCCAGCGTCGCGTCCAGGTTGGACCACGTCGCCACCGTCCCGAGCACCGTGCCGGAGGTGTCGCGCACCTGCAGCGTCAACGTGTCGCGGACGGCGGTGGTCGTCGTCTCGGAGGTGGTGAGGTTGAGGAAGAAGGTCAGCGCGGCCTTGGTGACGCCGGCCGGAATGTTGACGTCCTGCCACAGCCGGTCGACGTGCGTCGTGCCCCAGCCGTTGAGCCACACGTAGCCCTGACCGGAGTGCGTGCCCGAGGAGACCGGGAAGTTGATGTTCTCCGGCGGGTCCGCCATCCAGCCCTGGCCGGCCAGCTCGAAGCCCGGGTCCGACAGGAGTTGATCGAAGCTGTTGGCGACGGTGAAGCTCACCGGGGCGGACGCGGCGGAGTTGCCGGCCGCGTCGAACGCCACCGCCACCAGTTGGTGCTCGCCATTGGACAGCGAGGTCGCGTCCAGCGGGAGCTGGTACGGCTGGGCGGAGACGTTCCCCGCCAGGGCGCCGTCGACATAGAACTCCACGCGGGCCACGCCGACGTTGTCGTCGGCCTGCGCACGCAGCTGGAAGACAGGCGCGCTGCCAGAGACGCTCGCGGCGACGGTGGGGGCCGTGCGGTCGTCGTACGTCGCGGCGGTGTAGCCCACGTTGATGGCCGCGAAGGCGTTCTGCACCGCGCGGTACTCATTGGACTGGGAGCCGAAGAGGTCCGCCGCGGCCTGGAGGCTGCCGGTGCGGGCCGACATGTAGTTGGACGACGGGAACAGGTAGACGGTGAGCGCGCGGTACCAGATGGCCGCCGCCTTGTCGTTGCCGATGCCCCTCATGCCCGCGGGCAGGTAGGTGCTGGAGTAGTCGGTGCCCACGGACAGCGGCTGTACGCCCTGCGACAGGAAGTAGAAGGCCCGGTTCATCGGGCCGCTGCTGAAGTGCACGTCGATGTTGCCGATGCCGGGGAACCAGGCATCCACGCTCGCGCCGTCCAGCGACGGGCGGAACATGACGCGCAGCGGGAAGGCGCTGAGCTGCTCGGCCATGAGCCAGTTGCCGCCGGTATCACCGATGGTGCTGCCGCGGCCGTTGGCCACCCAGAACTCCGTCATGGTGCCGAAGATGTCCGAGTTGGCCTCGTTGAGGCCGCCCGACTCGCCCTCGTAGATGAGGCCGGCGGTGTGCGAGGTGACACCGTGGGTCATCTCGTGGCCCGTCACGTCGAGCACGCCCATGGACCTGAACCCGCCGGCGGCCGGGAACGAGCCGTCGCCGTAGCTCATGCAGAAGCAGCCATCGCTCCAGAAGGCGTTGTTGTAGAGGTTGCCGGCGTGCACCCGGTTGTAGGTGGGCGAGCCGGAGCCATCCACGCCGTTGCGGCCGAAGATCTTCTTGTAGAAGTCCCACGTCGCCAGCAGGCCGAAGTGCGCATCGACGGCGGCCGTCTGACCATTGGTGCTCAGGGTGTTGTTGGTACCGACGATGTAGTTCTGACCGTCGCCCCAGACGTTGTCGGCGTCCGTGTAGAGGGTCAGCGTCGGAACGACGCCGTTCTGCACGGCGGCGTGGTTGACGTCGTAGGTCCGGATGCCCTCGCCGCCGGCGCGCGTGACGTCGCGCAGCTCGAAGAGGCCCTGGGCGTTCTGGAAGACGTCCAACGGGACTTCACCGCTGTACTGCGAGCGGCCGAGGCCCTTGGCGGCGGCCGTCTGGAGCGAGTCCCACTTCTTCAGCACGTCGCCCGAGTGCGCGTCGATGATGAAGTCCGTGTGCTTGACGCCGTCCTGCGCGTTCTCGAGCTCGGTGTGCACGTGGTACGCGAGCCGGTAGGCGACGACCACCGTGTCGAAGTCCGCGGCGTTCTGCAACGCGACGGGCTTGCCGGGGTAGCGGTTCACGAGCCGCGTCTGGGGGTAGACGATGAGCTCGCCCGTCGGCGCGGCGCCGAACTCGCCCTTGGGCGCCAGTTCCCGGGTGGCCTTCGAAACCGCGGACTTCGCGTCCAGCGTGGGCGTCATGTCCAGGCGGATGCCCTTGCGCAGGCCCTCGCTGGTGATGCGGAGGTCGCGCGCGGACTGCCCCTGGTGGGTGATGGCCATGGCGCCCCACACGGGTACGCCCTGGTAGGTCTGCGCGAAGCGCGCGTGCGTCTGACCGAATTGGTCCGTGCTAGAGCTGGATAGCTGGAAGTCGTCCCGCGAGCCCAGCCCGAGTTTCAGGCTTTGCGACTTGAGGCTCGCCAGCGATTCCGCCACGCGGGAGGGCTCCCTGACCTGGAGTTGCGCCAGCGCGGGCTGGCCAACGGGCGTGAGTTTCTCAGCCGCGAGGGATGAGCTCGCCGAGAAAAAGCCGGCGAGGAGCAGAGGCCACCGAGGCCACGGCTTGGACATGGATCTGACTCCACACTGCGTTCGGGGGGACTCCCACCGTCAGCACCAGTGGTGGCGTGCCGCCGCTGGAAGGATCACGCGCATGGCTCGGGGGCCGAACCATCTCGGACCTTTGTTCCATGCTCAGCGTAATTACTCATCAGTATACAGTTTCGAGACCATAAAGAAACAGGGGGGCCACGAAACGGACAATGACACACACCGAGTTACGACGGCTTCACATCGGGTCGTGTGCGACGGGCAAATTGCGCCGAACACGGGCAAATTGCGCCGAACGATTGTTCGCTCCTGCCTGCTCCCCCGAGTGAAACGGGAGTTGCGACAAGTCCGTGTCACTCCCACGCTTCGTGTGACTGCGCCCCCTCTCGATCGAAATACATAGACACAGAAATCTACCCAATAGACTTGTCTGACATGGAAATCTGGTCTTATCGCCCGCAAGGCAGCGAGCTCGAGCGACACACAGGCGCGAAGTCACTGCCGACACCAGACATCGCCCGTGTCTGCCATTGCATGGCAAAATGCCACGCAGGCCCATTGGAACAGCCCTCAGCGCCGCCGCGCACCGAGCCCCTCGGCCACTCGCCGAAGACATCTCCAGGCACGCCACTGGGGGACGAGCGTGGCGCCCCCACCGCTCGCGGGAGCGCATTCCCCTGCGAGTGCGCCCGAGGGCGATTGTTGGGAGGGAGTCCTCGGGCTAGGAGTCCCCGACGAACAAGGGGGCGTGAATGTCGAGGCGAACAGTCTCCCGGAGGACGTTGCTCCAAGGTGCGTTGGTGGCGGTCGCATTCGATCCCGAGAGCCGGAGCTGGGCCTCCACGGAGGAGGCTGGCACCGTCCCCCTACCGCCACTCGAGGGGGCGTTGCTGCTGGACACGGCTTCGCGGACGGCGGCCGCGGAGGACTTCGGCCACATCCTCCACCACACGCCGTGGGCGGTGCTCGTCCCCGGCTCGGTGGAGGACATCGTGGCCATGGTCCGCTTCGCGCGGCGACAGGGCCTCCGAATCGCCGCCGCTCGGGGCCTCGGGGAAAGCCACAGCACCTTCGGCCAGTCCCAGGTGGCGGCGGGCATCGTCATCGACATGTCCACGCTGTCGACCCTCCACGAGCTCGACGAGGACAGCGCCTGGGTGGATGCGGGCGTCCGGTGGCACGAATTGCTCCAGGCGTCGCTTCCCCACGGCAAGAGTCCGCCGGTGCTGACCGACTACATCGAGCTGAGCATCGGTGGGACGCTCTCGGCGGGGGGCATCGGCGGGCAGGCGTTCCGCTGGGGCCTCCAGGTGGACAACGTCCTGGAGATGGACGTCGTCACGGGGCGGGGTGAGCTCGTGCGGTGCTCGCGCCGGCGTGAGCGTCCCCTCTTCGACGCCGTGCGCTCGGGCCTGGGCCAGTTCGGCATCATCGTGCGAGCGAGGGTGCGGCTCGTCGACGTGCCGCCCCGCGCTCGGACGTATACCGCGCGGTACGAAGACCTCCATCGCTTCATGGCGGACCAGCGGCGGCTCATCGAGGACGGTCGCTTCGACTACGTCGAGGGCTCCGCCGTCACCACCGGTGGAGGCCGGGCGTATCAGCTCGAGGTGGTGAAGTACTTCACCCCGGGCGCGGAGCCGCACGATGCGAGACTGCTCGCGGGCCTGGGCTACCAGCCGGGAACGCTCCAGGTGAGCGACGGCAGCTACTTCGACTTCGCCAATCGGCTCGCGCCGCTGGTCGAGCTGCTCAAGCAACTCGGCATCTGGGGCTTCCCCCACCCCTGGCTGGACATGTTCGTCCCCGCCCGTTGCGCCGAGTCCTTCGTCCAGGAGGTCCTCTCCCAGACCACCGAGGCCGACATGGGACAGGGGCCCATCCTCCTCTATCCCTTCCGGTCCTCGGAGCTGACGACGCCCTTCCTGCGCACGCCCAACGACAGACACGTCTTCCTCTTCTCGCTGCTGCGCACCGCCATTCCTCCGACGCCGGAGAACGTCGCCGCCCTCGTCCGGAAGAACCGCGCCATCTTCGACCGGCTCACGGCCATCGGCGGGAAGCTCTATCCCGTGGATGCCGTGCCACTGAGCCCCGCCGACTGGCGCCGCCACTTCCACCCGGACTGGGGGCGGTTCGAGCACGCGAAGCGGCGCTACGACCCGGACCGCCTCCTCACCCCCGGCCAGGGCATCTTCTGAGCGACGCTCCCCAGGAGGGGCCTCCTCAGGCTCGGCGCCTGGTCCATGGGCGTCGCGCTGAGGCCGCTACGCCACCTCTCGCTCGCGCCTGCGGTTCACGGTGGACCCTCGGACGACTCGGGCTTCGCCGCCGGCGCGCGCCAAGGGTGAGGTCGCGCGGGGCTTCGTTCGGAGCGCCGTGACCTCCCCTGGCGGGCGGGGGCCCCGAGCCACGGTGAAGCCCGGAGCGTGGCTCCCTGGCCACACGCAAGGCCGGTCCATGCCTTGCAATCTCCCAGCGCACAGGTCGCGACCGAGCCGTCGCGCGGGAGAACAAGGTCATGTGGATGACGCGGGGTTGGAAGGTGGCTGTGCTGTGTGGCGCGCTGGCCGCGCCGTTCGCCGTGGCGAAGCCGACCGCCGTCGAAGCGGAGCCTCCCACCGACACGGACGTGCGGGAGCCCGCGCTCGAGGCCCCGGAGGGGTTCGTGCAGCTGTTCGACGGCGCCCCGGACGACGACCTGGCGCTCCCACGCCTGCGGCACGTGGAGCCGGTCGCCTGCCAGGTCGCTCCCCAGGACCGGCTCTGGGTCGCCAGCACGGAGCAGTGCGGCGAGACGGAGTGCGTGCAGCACGTGACGGTCTGGGTGGGCTCGTGGACCGTGGAGGACGCCGAGGTCGACGTCCAGTGCGACGCGGAGCACGTCGTCCTCTCCACCCATGACTGGCGCCTGGTGCTCGTGCCGGATGGCAAGGGCGACTACGACGTCGAGGAGACCACGCTCGACGTCGAGGCGGCGATGGCCCCCGTCGCCGGGGGATGAACCACGCTACGGACCGATGCGGCGAAGGATGAGGATGGGGCCGTCGTCCAGGCGCCGGTCGCGCAGGTCGATCTCACAGTCGAGCATCCAGTCGCCGTGGCCCTCCGGGTCCATGATGCGCTGCTGGACCTCCCACAGCCGCGGCCCGGACTCCTTGAGGAACGTGTTGGCGGGCCTGCGGGCCTGGGGCGTGAGCACCACCACCTTGTGCTCCTCGTGGTACGGCACCATGGCCTGCTCCAGCTTGGGCGCGGTCCACTCGCCCAGCGGGTTGTCCAGCAGCGCCAGCGCGTCCATGTAGCGCTTCTGCCCCAGGGCGCGCAGCAGCCGGTGCAGCTCCTCGCGCACGCGGGCCGCGAAGGCGCGCGGGTCCTCCGTGAGCTCCTTCGGCTTGAGCTCCACCACCGGCTTCGCCTCGACGACGGCGCCCGGGTTGCGCATGCGCTCCCACTCGTCGAGCAGGCTGGAGTCCACCTGCCGCAGCGTGGCGCGCAGGTGGTCGATGAAGTCCTCCACCTCCTCCGTGCGGAAGCGCTCCGGCACCGTCTGCGCCAGCGTCTTGTAGACGTCGCTCACGTAGCGCAGGAGCACGCCCTCGCTGCGCTGCAGGCCGTACTCACGCACGAAGTCGTGGAAGGACATGAAGCGCTCGAACATGTCCCGCACCACCGACTTGGGGCGGATGTTCTCCTCGCCCACCCAGGGGTGCTTCTGCGCGAACTTGTTGAACGTCCCGTAGATGAAGTCGCGGTTGGGCTTGGGCCACTCCAGCTTCTCCAGCTCCTCCATCCGGTCGTCGTACTCCATGCCCTGCGCCTTCAACTCCTGGATCTTCTCCCCCTTGAGCTGGCTGAGCTGCGCGTACAGCACCACCTCCGGGTTCTCCAGGATGGACTCCACCAGCGTCACCACGTCCAGCGCATAGGTGTCCGTCGTGGGGTCCAGCAGCTCCAGCGTCTCCAGCAGGTACAGCGACAGGGTGTGGTTGAGGCTGAAGTCGTGCTGGAGCTCCTGCGAGACCTTCACCGAGGCCCCGGCGCTCCCCTCGCCCCGCACCACCTCCACGATGCCCGCCGCGCGCAGTGTGCGGAAGTCGCGGGCGGCCTCCTTCAGGTGGCGGCGCTTGAGGAAGTCCGAGTCGTGGCAGCGCTGCACCAGCTCCACCAGCCGGCGGTAGCCCCCCGTGCCCCGGACGTGGTCGCTCTGCAGCAGGTTGAGGATCATCCCGTGCGACACCGCGAAGCGCGACTCGAGCGGCTCGGGCATGCCCGTCTGGAGCCGCTCGAAGGTGCTGCGGTCGTACTGGACGAAGTTCTTCTGCGGCGGCTTGGCCTTGGGTGCCTTCTTCTTGCCGGCGGCCTCCTTCGCCGCCTGCTTGATGTTCTCGACGACGTACTCGGGCGCCTGGGCGACGACGCTGCCCTCGTTGTCGAAGCCCTTGCGGCCCGCGCGGCCGGCGATCTGCTGGAAGTCGCGCACGCTCAGCGTGGCCAGCTTCTCGCCGTTGAACTTGAACAACTGGGTGAAGAGCACGGTGCGGATGGGGATGTTGACGCCCACGCCCAGCGTGTCCGTGCCGCTGATGACCTTGAGGTGGCCGCCCTGCGCCAGCTTCTCCACCAGCAGGCGGTACTTGGGCAGCAGGCCGGCGTGGTGCATGCCGATGCCGTGGCGCAGGTAGCGCTGGAAGTCCTTGCCGTACGGCGTGTCGAAGGGCGCGTCCATCAGCGCGACGCGGATGGCCTCCTTCTCCTCCTTGGTGGAGAAGTCCACGCTCATGAGGTTCTGCGCCTGCTCCGCGGCGGCGCGCTGCGTGAAGTTGACCAGGTAGATGGGGTACTTCTTGCGCGCGACCAGGTCCTCGATGGTCTCGTGGAGCGCGCTCTCCCGGTAGTCGAAGTCCAGCGGCACCGGGCGCTGCGCGCTGCGCACCGTGGCGACCTCGCGGCCGGTGAGCTTCTGGAGGCTCTCCTCGATGATGTGGGTGGGGCCGAGCGTGGCCGACATCAGCAGGAACGTCGTCCGCGGCAGCGCGATGAGCGGCAGCTGCCAGGCCACGCCGCGATCCCGGTCGGAGTAGTAGTGGAACTCGTCCATGACGACGTAGTCCACCCGGGCGCCCGCGTCGCGCAGGGCGAGGTTGGAGAGGATCTCCGCGGTGCAGCAGATGATGGGCGCGTCGCGGTTGATGCTGGCGTCGCCGGTGAGCATGCCCACGTTCTCCGCGCCGAAGGCGTCACACAGCGCGAAGAACTTCTCGTTGACCAGCGCCTTGATGGGGCACGTGTAGAAGGAGACCTTGCCCTCGGCCATGGCCTTGAAGTGCAGCGCCAGGGCCACCATGGACTTGCCGGAGCCCGTGGGCGTCTTCAGGAACAGGTGCTTGCCCCCGAGCAACTCCAGGATGGCCTCCTCCTGCGCGGGATAGAGGCTCAGCCCGTTGGCCGCGACGTAGCCGACGAAGCGGTCGAGGATGCCGTCCGCGTCGAGGGGCGGCTCTCCTTTCTTGGGGAGCAGGGCGGCGAGTGGTGCCTGGGACTCGGTGGGTGCCATCACCGGCCGGACTCTAGAGCACCCACCCGCTCCCGTCCGCTGTGAAATCCGGCCCCGCCCCCCGCGCCAAGGTCCAATCCTCGGCGTTGCCACTGCCCGCTCGAACGATGGCGAGCGCATGCCCCGTGCCTACCCTTGGCCCTTCCTTCGACCCCCAAGGAGGCAAACGTGGAGCAGCGCACGTTGCGTCTGGCTTTCCTCGTTGTCTGGGCATTCGCCGTCCCCGCCCGGGCGCAGTCCACCGACCCGGCCGTCTCCGGGAAGTGGTCCGCGGTGCAGAACTGGCCCCATCCCGCCGTGCACACGCACCTGCTGCCCACCGGCAAGGTGATGTGGTTCTCCGAGTTCGCCGACGGGGACAAGCCCCACCTGTGGGACCCGGACACCGACGAGCTCAAGGCGCTCCCCCCCGCCGGCTACAACATCTTCTGCGCGGGACACGCCTTCCTCGCGGACGGGCGGCTGCTGGTGGCCGGAGGCCACATCGCGGACGACTCCGGCCTGCCCTACGCCAGCCTCTACGACCCCTTCAAGAACACCTGGACGCGGCTGCCCAACATGAACGCGGGCCGCTGGTACCCCACCGTCACCACGCTGCCCAGCGGCGACCTGCTGGTGATTGGCGGCGCCAAGGAGGACCGGTCCAAGAACCTGATTCCGCAGATCTGGCAGCCGTCGAAGAACAGCTGGCGCACGCTGACCGGGGCGAGCCTGGAGCTCATGTACTACCCGTGGATGTTCACCACGCCCTCGGGACAGAACCTGATGGCCGGCTACTGGAAGCCCGCGCGCTTCCTCGACGTCGCCGGGGCAGGTTCGTGGAGCACCGGCCCGCGGACCAACTACGCGAGCAGCCGCAACGCGGGCAGCGCGGCGATGTACGACGAAGGCAAGGTCATCCTCACCGGCGGCGACAATCCCCCCACCAACAACGTGGAGGTCATCGACCTGAACGCCGCCAAGCCCGTGTGGCGGACGGTGGCGCCCATGCGCTACGTGCGGCGCCAGCAGAACAGCACGCTGCTGCCCGACGGGACGGTGCTCGTCACCGGCGGCCACAGCGGCCCGGGGACCGACAACCCGAAGTACCCCCGCTACGAGACGGAGCTGTGGGACCCGGTGACGGAGAAGTGGACGGAGCTGGCTCGCGCGTCCGCGTACCGCGGCTACCACTCCACCACCCTGCTGCTGCCGGACGCGCGGGTGCTGTCGGCGGGCGGGCGCGGCGTGAGGACGATGCAGGTCTTCTCCCCGCCCTACCTCTTCAAGGGCGCCCGGCCCACCATCACCGCCGCGCCCACCGCCGTCGACTATGGCGACAGCTTCCGCGTCACCACGCCGGACGCGGCCGCCATCACCAAGGTGGCGTGGATCCGGCTGGGCTCCGTCACCCACGCCTTCGACGAGAACCAGCGCTTCATGCGCCTGCGCTTCACCGCGTCCAACGGAGGGTTGACCCTCACCGCGCCCGCGAACCCCAACCTCGCGCCGCCGGGCCACTACATGCTGTTCCTGCTCAACGCGCGGGGCGTGCCCTCCGTGGCGAAGATCCTCCGCATCGGCGCCTCCGCGATGACGCCGCCCCCCACGCAGCCACCGCCGCAGCCCGGCTTCACCGCCGTCGCCTTCGGCTCCGAGTGGCGCTACGACGACCGCAACGTCGACCCCGGCGCCGACTGGACGTCCCCCACCTTCGACGACTCCACCTGGAAGAAGGGGCCGGCGCAGCTGGGCTTCGGCGAGGACGACGAGCGCACGAAGCTCCTGATGACCACGCCGCGGCAACCGTCGGTGTACTTCCGCCGCGAGTTCGAGCTCCACGGCATGGTGGAGACGGCCCAGCTCCAGGTGATTCACGACGACGGGGTGGCGGTGTTCCTCAACGGCGCGCAGGTGTTCTCCAAGCTGGTGCCCGACCTGGCCCACGCCGCCTATGCCCAGGGCGCCAGCGCCGACAACACCCTCAGCACCACGAGCATCCCAGGCTCCCGCTTCAAGATGGGCAAGAACTCCCTGGCCGTCGTGGTGAAGCAGGCCAACGCCACCTCCTCCGACCTCTCCTTCGACCTGGAGCTCAAGGTGACGACGGACGGCATGCAGCACGACGCCCTCTTCTTCGAGGCGCCCGTGGGCGGCGAGGTCATGCGCCCCGGCAGCGTGCAGATGCTCCAGTGGATGACCCACGGCGCGGGGGTGCAGGCGGTGGAGGTGCAGTTCTCCCCGGATGACGGCGCGACCTGGAAGACGGTCGAGGCCACCGTGGCGAACACGGGGTTCTACGAGTGGACGGTCCCCAACACCCTCACCACGCGGGCGCGGCTGCGCGTCCGGGACGCCGCCCGGCCGGACGTCGCGGACGTCACCGACACCGCCTTCACCATCTCCACCAGCCCGCGCTTCCAGGCCGTCGCCTTCGGTGAATACTGGAAGTTCGACGACCGCGGCGTGGACCCGGGGCCGGGCTGGACCCAGCTCGGCTTCGACGACAAGGAATGGAGGTCGGGCCCGGGCAAGCTCGGCTATGGCGACGGCGACGAGCACACCGTCCTCAACAAGCTGTCCCCCAGCCAACCCAGCGTCTACTTCCGCAAGAAGCTCACGCTGCACGAGCCCATCCGCTCCGCCAACCTCCGCGTGCTGCACGACGACGGCGTGGCCATCTGGGTCAATGGCAAGCCCGTCTACTCGCGCTTCACCGACAATGGCCTCGCCCACGGCGCCTACGCGAGCAACGTCCTCAAGGACCCCGTCACCAGCACCGCCACCCTCGACGGCGCCCCCTTCGTCGTCGGCGAGAACCTCATCGCGGTGATGGTGAAGCAGGGGAACGCCGCCTCCAGCGACGTGTCCTTCGACCTCGAACTGAATCTCGAGACGAAGTAGCGCGCCTCACCCCGCACGCCGCTCCAACCACCCTTTGGGGCAGGGAGGTTGATGTAGGCCTGCCCCGTTACAACCATGGCTCCTGCGGTGGATGGTCCAATGAAGGGGGCAGTCATGGAGAAGGATTGGGCGGGAAGAGCACTCTTGCGGCTTGCGTGCGTGGCACTCACCTGGGGCGGCCTCGTCGCCTGTGGCTCGGAGACAGCCGAAGAGCCCCAGGCGGAGCCGTGGGAGCGCGAGGCCTTGGGGACACGTTCCGGGCGACTGGCGCCGGCGTTCACCACGGACCTGTTCTACGAACACTGCCCCGAGTTGGAGGACGCGACGGGGACCACGCTGTACGTGGCGAGCTCGGGCCCCCGGAACCGCACGCGGCCCCTGGGGAGCAACGAGAACCCCTACCGCACCATCACCGAGGCGGTGAAGGTCGCGCAGCCCGGCAACACCATCCTCGTGCGCCCGGGGAACTACCCCGAGCAGGTCGCCATCACCCCCGAGAAGGGCGCCCGTCCCGGCACGCCGTCCGCGCCCATCGTCCTGCGCGGGGTGCCGACCTCCACCCGGCCTCGCATCCTCCCCACCGCCGCCAACGTGGGCAGCCTGGTGATGGTGAGCCAACCGAACTGGATCCTCCAGCACCTCGAGGTGGACATCCAGGCCCGCCCCTCCTTCGGCGTCCTCTTCGAGACACGAACCACCTGCTCGCAGCTCCACGACGCCGTCATCCACGGCGGTCGGGCCGGCGGCGGTGTCGTCATCAGCTACGCGGAGTTCGTGCTCGTCAACGACACGGAGATCTACGACTTCAGCAAGACCAACACGGACTCGCACGGCATCGCGGTGCGGGGCGTGTCCCGCGGCATCTTCATCACGGAGAACAACATCCACGACGTCTCCGGGGACTGCGTGCAGTGCCAGTCCGACGGCGGCCGGCCCTCCACGCTGCTCATCGAACGCAACCGGCTGCATGCCGCGGGCGAGAACGGCGTCGACATCAAGGCGTGCGAAGACGTCCTCGTCCACCTCAACGCCATCTACGACTTCCCCAACGTCGCGGCCTATCCGTGGCAGGCCACCACGTCCGCGGGCGAGGCGGTCCTCGTCCACGAGAACGCCACCCAGGTGCAGATCATCTCCAATGAGATCGCCAACGCCGGCCGGGGCGTGTCCATCGGCGGGAACAACGACATCGACATCCCCGTCAATGTGCAGATCGAGGACAACTACATCCACGACATCTTCGACTACGCGCAGCGCAGCAACGGGCAGGGCATCCGCATCGTGAAGGCGGAGGGCGCGCACATCATCGGCAATACGATTGCGCGGACCCACGACGCGGGCTTGCGGCTGGCGGCGGACGAGCCCAACACCGTCTCCGGGATGCGCGTCTACGACAATGTCCTGCGCGACATGCGGCTGTTCGTGCGGCTGGGCGCCAACAACCGCCGCCCGGGCGTGGGCATGGACCGCAACCGCTACGAGGGCGCCACCGGGAACTTCACCCTCACCAACCAGCTCTGGGAGGGTGACTACAACACCTGGCGCACCCTGCTGGCCCCCTCGGCCCTGGACCAGTCCTCCACCCGGAGCTTCACGCCCACCCGCAGCGGAACTCCCCGGGGCGTGCCGACGATGACGCGCTAGCAGGCGACCCGCCCTGCTGCCGGGTGCCCGTCCCCCGGCCTTCGTGGCTCGCCGCGCGCCGGCGGGCCGCAGGCGCTGCGGGCCGCGCCTCCACCCACGCAAACCCTGCAGCCACCACCGCCCCATCCCCAGGGAATCCGCTGGGTTGCCCATGGCAGGGGCGATGCATTCCCTCGGGTCGAACACCCCAGCCTCCGACGCGGGGGCAAGACCCGAGGCGACGATGAAGCGCGCACTGCAAATCACCTATCGGCGCATGGCGACGAGCGAGGCCCTGAACGAGCACATCCGAGACCACGCGGAGAAGCTCGAGCAGTTCTTCGACGGCATCGTGGGCTGCCACGTGGTGGTGGACGAGCCTCACCGGCACAAGCAGCACGGCAAGCAGTTCCGGGTGCGGGTGGACCTGCACGTCCCCGGAAAGGACATCACGGCGGACGGGGAGCCGGGAGACGCGACGAGCCACGAGGACCCCTACCTCGCGGTGACGGACGCCTTCGAGGCCGCGCGGCGTCAGCTCCAGCACTACGCGGACGGGTTGCACGCGCATCATCGTCCGTGAAGGCACGCGGTCCTTCACCAGGGCCCGCGGATGTCCCGACCGGGCAGCGGCGGTCGACGCTGCCCGGTGCCTCCCGGCGGTCGTGACAAGCCGGGGTGAAGCAACGAGACTCCCTCGGGCATCAGGCCCCGAGGGACTCACGCATGACGGTGCGGCAAGACAACGAAGCGACACTGGCCCTGCGCTCCATCTGCAGCAGCAAGGCGCGCTGGCACGCGGAACTCGACGCGGAGGCCGTCCGGCGCTGGGTGTCCCAGGGCGCGGACGTGAGCGCCCCCGGCGAGCACGGCATGACGGCCCTCCACCTCGCCGTCCGCCCGCCCTCCTCGAAGAGTGAGCCCCTGCCGAGCCTGGAGGTCGCCCAGGCGCTGGTCGACGCCGGCGCCGACGTGAACGCCCGCGACGTCCACCAACGGACACCCTTGCTGTGCGCCTCCACGGTCGAGGACGAGGGGCCAGGCGAAGCCCGGGCGATGGAGCTCATCCGCCTGCTGCGCGCCGCCGGCGCGACGGCCCCCTCCGACGTGAAGGACGCGCGCGGGGGCGCGTTCACTCCGGCCTCCGCGCGCCTCCTGAAGGAGGTCCTCGAGGCGGGCGCGGTCGTGGATGCCCGGGATGCCCAGGGACGGACGCCCCTGCACCGCGTCGCGAACCTCGGTCACGACGCCCAGGTCCGGCTCCTGCTGGAGCGAGGCGCGGACGTCAACGCCATCGACGGGCTCGGCCGGACGCCGCTCGGGGTGGCCTTGCGGGAAATGGGCAAGCCCTGGGTCGCGCACAATCAGCGCACGCCGGGCTTCAACCGGGCGATCCAGGCGCTGGAGGGCGCGGGCGGCAAGCCGAGCGTCCCCTTCCCCTGGAGCGAGGACCCCTTCGCGCCCTTCCCCATCGACGCCGCGGCCGTTCGCGCCGAGCTCGGCGCCGCGACGCTGTCCTTCTCCCACGCGTTCGACTCCGCCCAGGAGATCGCCACCGGCCTGCATGGCTACGGAGACCCGTCGAGTTCGTTGGACATGCTCCGGCGGGTGGCCAGCGCGCTGGGCGTGGCGCCACGCACGGTGCGATTGAAGGGCGCACAGGACCTGAGGGCCCCGTTCTTCCATCACGGCGACCTGGAGGTGGACGGAGACCTCGACCTCCTCGCCCCATTCGCGGTGACGGGCTCCGTCACCGTGCGCGGCGTGGTGAAGGACTGGGCGAACGGCTCGCTCGTCGTCATCCTGGGAGACCTGCGCTGCCACGGCCTCTTCACGGACTGCGAGTTCACCGTCGGGGGGGACATCCACGCGCGGGACGTCGTGCTCGGCTACTACAACGACCACATCCTCGCCGCGGAGCGCATCCGGGCCCGGGTCGTCATCGAGGACGACCACTGCGTCCTCGCCACCGTCGAGGCAGACCACCACTTCGACCTGGACACGTACCAGTGCGGCGAGGACGTCGCGGAGCGGCTCGAGCAGCTCTTCACCCCGGAGTGCTTCCGGGAGCAGGAACCGGCCGGGGATGGCGAGGAGGCGGAGCCGGCGCGGCTCGACAACCACGCCCTCTTCCATCGCATCCGCAAGGGCCTGCCCATCTTCCGGTGACGGCCCGGCCCTCCCCGCCCGACGCGCGCCGGGCGGGGGGAAGCGGACGCGGGTGAGGCTCAGCGACCGTCGTGGTAGCAGAAGCCGTAGCCGCGATCCCCGCCGCCACCGACCAGCGGGTAGTAGATGTAGCCCAGCTCCTCGCCGGGGCCACAGTCCGAGCGGGCGCGCGCATAGCGGTGGCAGGTCGCGCCCTGCGGGCCCGCGGCGCCGTCCGGATCGAAGCACGTCCCACGGGCGCCCTCGACGCCGCAGAACTCGGTGAAGGACTGGCTGCACGGCTCGCCGATGAGCGCCGTGTCGAACGCGAAGCCGAACGGCTCGAGGACGGCCTGCTCGATGCACAAGCCGTAGACACCGCAGATGGTGCCCGAGGGGCAGCCCGGGTTGGCGGCCATGTAGTCACACGTCTTGAGGCACTGGGCGTCGTCGCTCACCAGGTCGGTACAGGCGAAGCCCTGCTTGCAGTCCGTGGTGGCGAGGGCGTACTCGCCGTCGCCCGGCGTGGCGGTACACGCCTCGCCCTGCGTCTTGGTCCCCAGCGCGCGCTGGAGGGTGCCGTCGGTGGCCGCGTAGTCGTCGGCGACACACGCGGTGCCCGGCAGGTTCGACGTCAGCGAGCCCTGGCGCGGATCACACCCGCCGGGACGCACGGTGTTCCACGTCGCGAAGCGGATCCACCGGCACTCGCCGCCCGGCACCACCGCGGAGCCCGTGTAGGGACCGGACGTGGGAGTGGCCACCACGGACTCGCGCAGCACCACGTTCGACAGCGCGCCAATGGTCTGCTGCGCCGAGACCTGCAGCGCGAGCAGCAGCGCGCCCGACTCCGCGACGAACAGCTTCTGCGCGGACGTGCCGATGTCCTGGTAGCCGACGACACACTGGTCGCAGGTGAAGGTGTTGGCCCCACCCTGGGCCAGGTCATACAGGCCCGGGTGCGTCTTCATGTCCAGGCGGATGCGGACTTCGTCCCGCGTCGCGTTGCCGCCGAAGTTCACGAGGTCGCCACGGAACGTCGGCTGACGCTCGTACTGCACCGGCGTCAGCTCGATGCCGTTGTACAGCTCCCCCATCGAGACCTCCGTGCAGCCCGCAGGAGGATTCAGGAAGCGCGCCTCCTGCTCGACCGCGGAGATCTCCGCCTGCTCCGGCGCCGGAGCGGGCGCCGGCTCCTTCGCCTCCTGACCACAGCCCACGAGCCCCGTGAGGAGCACCACACCCCATCCCAAACCGTTCACCGACTTCATCTTCCACTCTCCGTTGCATGCGGCCACGCCCCACGGCGCGGCCCCCAGGCGACCCTGGTGACGTTGGATTTGATGCAGTCGAGTGACAGA
Organism: Myxococcus dinghuensis; assembly: GCF_024198235.1. Lineage (GTDB taxonomy): Bacteria > Myxococcota > Myxococcia > Myxococcales > Myxococcaceae > Myxococcus > Myxococcus dinghuensis. The sequence continues at coordinate 355,134 of NZ_JAKCFB010000003.1, forward strand.
TGCACCCACATCCGCATTACCGGCCCGACGGACGCGAGGCTCCTCGGCACGGGGTGCCGCCCGACCTGCACACCCGCTGAACGGAAATCCCGGAGAAATGTCGCAAACACGCACACGCGAAAATTCGCGTATCGGAGGTGCGCGCAATGATGCGTGCGGGCGGCGCGCCGGTCACGTCGAGGATGCCCGGTAGGCGTCGAAGGACCGGGTCGCGGAGGGCTGGAGCTGGAGCCGCGGCATCCCCGAGCCCACGTCGAAGCGGACGACGTCGAGGAGGAAGCAGGCGTTGTCGTGCGTGCGCGACCAGCCCTCCGACCCGGGGATGCGCAGAGGAGGATGGAAGGGCCGGAATGGGAGCACGGGCACGAGGTAGAGCCCGCGCGCGTCGCCGCCTACGACGAGACACGACCGGTAGTCGATCCATCCGACCCGGCCCCAGCCCCCCGCGCCGCAACGAGGCTGGCGCCGGGCCAGGCGGCTCCAACCACTCGCTCTGGACAGGACGAACGCGACGAGGAGGATGGAGCCCACGAGCAGCGCCGCGAGGCCCCAGCGCATCCACGACTCATCGATGGTGAACCGGCGTTCATCGACCGGGAGGAACCCCCACCCCGGCGAGCTTCCAGCCTTCGTCCGGTGCCGGATGGACGGAGTTGTCGTCCGCCCCGGGCCGGCCCAGCCCGCGTTGCACCGCCGGAGCGGAGGCGTTCACCGGGCCCACATAGAAGACGCCGTGGTAGCCGTCGGCGCTCCTCGACTCCCACGTGTGGACGAAGAAGCGATTGCCGTTGTCCTTGCCCTTCGCGTCGCGAACGCCGCAGTCCAGCCGGTCCTTCACACCCTGGTCGTCCACGGCGCAGATCCACGCCGAGCCGCTGTCGTACGCCATGTCCAGCGACACCACCTCGTCCAGCCGGTCATCCAGCAGCAGCCCCATGGGGCGGTAGGCCTTGTCCCAGGGAAGCCCCTTGCGGGTCCGGGAGTGGATGTTGCCGGACAGGACCACGTAGAAGCGCTCCGGCGCGGACTCCACCTGGTGGGCCACCGTCGCCGCCATCGCGACCTCTCGCTGCTGGCCGTTGTCCTTCGGGTGGTCGAACACGAAGACGTCCACGTCGACGCCGCGCGAGCGCAGCACCCGCAACTGCTCCAGCATGTTCGCCACGGCCTCACTGCCGCGACCATCCGGGAAGGGATTGCGCCAGAAGGGAGCGTCCATCAACTTCAACCAGTCCTCCTCCGTGCCCGCGCTGTCCACGAAGGTGTCCAGACGTGCCTGGCTCTCCAGGGGCAGCTCCAGCCCGACCGTCACCGGAGTTCCGGCCACCGCCGCCTGACAGGCGGCCTGCGCCACGAAGCGCGGGACCTCGCGTGTGCCGTGCAGCTCCCCCAGGAGCATCACCCGCCCGGGCTTCACCTGCTTGCCCAGCCCGAGGATGGGAAGCCCGCACTCCACCGCGGCCTGGGATGGCGCCTCCTTCGCCGTCGGCGCCTTGGCCACCTGTACCGGCTTGGGCGCGTTCTCCTCCTTCGCCAGACGCGGCGACAGGTCGCGGAACACGCGCCACTCCATCAACAGGTCTCGCTGCCCCTGGGCGGACTCCATGAAGAAGGAGGTCTCGCCCTTGGGCGAGTCGATGACCGCCTCCCAGTCATCCGGAGACGTGATGGGTTGACTGAAGCCGGCCTCGGTGGTCGGCGTTTCGGCGGAACAACCACCGCCCCCCATCCCCCCCTTCTTCTCCACGCACAGCGCCCGGGTGGTGCTCCAGTCCAGCTCCTTGCCCGGCTCGGACAGCGCCTTGTTCTGGCTCTTGGTGATGCGGAAGATCTGCAGCTTGCTGGACGTGGGCGTCTCCCGGCGACCCACGACCATGTAGCGGTGCCAGAAGCCCGACACCTTCGAACCGCCGAACTCCTGCCGCCACTCGGTCTGAAGGACCCTGCTGCCCTCATCCTCGCGGAAGGGCAGCTCGTTCCGGGTGAAGAAGCCCCGGACCTCCGGCCACATCTCCTCGAGCGGTCGGTCGTAGATCGCCTCCCGATCCGGATACGACAGGTCGTTGCGATGGGCCGCACATCCCATCAAGGCCAGGCACGACATCAAGGACACCCACAGGCGCATCGTTCCTCCACGGGTCGGACGACGTCATGGGTAACGATGCAACCCAGGCGGGATATCGCGGGCCATGTCTCGTTCCGAGGGCATGGCCCGTTCGCGCTCGGAGCCGTCTCACGGCGGGGGGCTCACGCCGGCCACCCGCCGGGCCGGCCCCACCTCAGCGCGCGGTGCCCTGGCACCAGCCGAAGCTGCTGCAGGTGCGGCGGCCGTCACACTGACACGAGGAGTTGCAGCGATTGGGGCCCTGGGGATTCCAGGCCTCGTTCCAGTAGTACTGCGGACTGGTGCAACTCACCGGCGGCCGCGCGACGCCTTGGCACCAGCCGAAGCTGCTGCAGGTGCGCATGCCGTCGCAGTCACAGGAGTTGGAGCAACGGTTCGGCCCCCGAGGATTGCGGGCCTCGTCATGGTAGTAGTTGTAGGCCTTGCAGTTCTGGAGTTCCTGCTCGGAGACCTCCAGCGACGCCTCCTCCGGCAGGGAGGACTCGAGCCCCTCGCTCCCCGCCTCGGGAGCCCCGGCGCCACACCCCGCGCCGAGCACCAGGGACAACGACGTCAACGACAGCACCATGCACTGGACGACGAAACGACGAAAAGCCACGGCAACCCCCAATGGAATACAGACACGCCCGGCTCAAACCAGACGCGGCCTCGTAATTCAGGAAGCAGGGCAGCGGCAATCGTCCCAGCCCCGAGCGACGGATTGTGGATGCTGGCAACGTCGCTCAGAGCACCTTCACGGCCTTCACCATGTCGGGGGACAGCTCCTCGTGCGGGACGATGCTGAAGCCCAGGCCCTTGCTGACGCCCTGCATGGCGCGGTTGCCCGCGAGGATGTCCGCGACGATGCGTCGCATGCCCCAGTCGCGTCCCACCTCCACCAGCCGGCGCAGCATCTCCGACCCGAGCCCCTGGTGCTGGACCTGGTCGCTGATGAGGATGGCGAACTCCGCGTCCGACGTGCCCCGCAACCGCGTCAGGCGCCCCACGCCGATGATGTTGCCGTCCCGCTGCTCCGCCACCAGCGCCAGCTCCCGCGCGTAGTCGTTGAAGCAGATGCGCGACAGGCGCTCGTGGGCCACGCGCGTGCTCAACTGCATCAGCCCCGCATACCGCATGAACACCGTCTGCTCCGACAGGGTCCGGTGGAAACGCTCCATCTTCGGCTCGTCCTCCGGTCGGATGGGGCGCAGGAGCAGCTCCTCCCCGTTCTTCATCCGGAACGGCGCCACGTACTGCTGCGGGTACGGCGCGATGGCCAGCCGGGGCAACTGCGCCTCCGTCACCGACGCCGGATGCAGCACCACCCGCGCGTCCAGCGCGAGCAGGCGCTCCGGAGAGGCCAGCAGTGGGTTGATGTCGATCTCCCTGACGAACCGCTGCTCCACCACCAACCGGCTGAAGCGCACCATCAGCCGCTCCAGCTCCTTCAGGTCCACGGGCCTGCTGCCCCGCACGCCCTGGAGCGCGGTGTAGATGCGCGTCTGCTCCATCATCCGCCGCGCCAGGGTGGTGTTCAGCGGCGGCAGCCCCAACGCCCGGTCCTTGAACACCTCCACCAGCGTCCCGCCCGTGCCGAACAGCAACACCGGTCCGAACTGCGGGTCCGGGCTGCTCCCGATGATGAGCTCCTGGCCCCCCAGCCGCACCATGGGCTGCACGGTGACCCCGTCGAACGCCTCCGCCTTCCCGGCCGCGGCGAGCGACTCCCGGATGCCCCGGAATGCCGCGCGCACGGCGTCCACGTCCACGAGGTTCAGCCGCACGCCCCCCACGTCCGTCTTGTGCGTCACCGTGAGCGAGTGGAGCTTGAGCACCACCGGGAAGCCGAGCGACTCGGCCTCCGCGACGGCCGCGTCCTCCGTGGTGGCCAGCCGCGTCTCCACCGTGGGAATCCCGTAGGCCGCGAGGAGCTGCTTCGACTCGTACTCCGTCAGCAGCGTGCGCCCCGCCGCCCGCGCCGAGTCCACGAGCCGGTGCGCCGCGTCCTGGCCCCCCGCGGGCTCCTCCGCCAGCGTGGGCGTCTCGTAGAGCCCGGCGAGGTTGTACGTGTAGCGCCACATGTAATTGAAGATGCGCGCCGCCGTGTCCGGATAGTTGAAGGTGGGGATGCCCGCGTCGTTGAGGATGCGCTCGCCCGCGGCCACCTCCGAGCCCCCCATCCAACTGGCCAGCACGGGCTTGCCCAGGCCCTTCGCGTAGGGCTTGAGCCGGTCCGCGGTCTGCGTGGGCTCCGTCATGTCCTGCGGCGTGAGGATGACCAGCAGGCCGTCGCTGTTCGGGTCCTTCCCCGCGACCTCCAACGCCTTCGCGTAGCGCTCCGGGTCCGCGTCGCCCAGCACGTCGACGGGGTTGCCGTGGCTCCACTGCGGCGGCAGGAACGCGTCCAGCGCCTTGCGGGTCTCGTCGCCCAGCACCGCCAGCTCGCCCATGCCGGAGACCAGCGCGTCCGTGGCGAGCACGCCCGGGCCCCCCGCGTTGGTGAGCACCGTGAGCCGGCGCCCCGCGGGCCTCGGCTGCCGGGCCAGCGTCTCCGCCATGTAGAAGAGGTCGGAGATGGAGTCCACGCGCAGCACGCCCGAGCGGCGGAACGCGGCGGTGAGCACCTCGTCGCTGCCCGTCAACGTCCCCGTGTGGGAGGCCGCGGCCTTCGCCGCCTGCGCGGTGCGGCCGGCCTTGATGACGATGATGGGCTTGGTCAGCGCCACCTCGCGCGCGGCCGACAGGAAGGCCCGCGCGTCGCCGATGGACTCCATGTACAGCAGGATGGAGCGCGTGAGCGGGTCATCCGCCAGGTAGTCGATGAGGTCGCCCCAGCCCACGTCGAGCATCGACCCCACCGACACGAAGGCGCTGAAGCCCACCGACTCCCGCAGGCTCCAGTCGAGGATGGCCGTGAGGAGCGCGCCGCTCTGGCTGATGAAGGCCACGTTGCCCGGCCGCGCCATGGACCCGGCGAAGGTGGCGTTGAAGCCCGTGGGGGGCCGCATCACCCCCAGGCAGTTGGGGCCGATGATGCGGATGCGCGCCTGCTGGGCAATCTGGAGGATCTCCGCCTCCAGTCGCGCACCCTCCGGTCCCGTCTCCTTGAAGCCCGCGGAGATGATGATGGCGCCCTGGACGCCCACCTCCGCGCATTCACGGATGACGTCCGGCACGGCCGGCGCGGGCGTGACGACCACCGCCAGGTCCACCGGCTCCGGCAGCGAGCGCAGCGACGGCCACGCGCGGATGCCGAGCACGTTCTGCCGCTTCGGGTTGATGGGATAGACGGTGCCGCCGAAGGGATTGCTGATGAGGTTCCACAGCACCGTGCGCCCCACGCTGCCCGGTCGCTCGCTGGCCCCCACCACCGCCACCGCGCGCGGTTTGAAGAGGACGTCCAGGGGCTGACGCGTGTGCTGCTGGTGCAGCACGTTGTACGAGGGGTCCGTCTTCCGGGGGCCAGGGCCAGGCGCGCGAGAGTCCATGCGAAGCCCGTGTTTGAAACGCCCCGTGCTCGCACGCAAGCCCCACCGTTCCCGACAGTGAGGCAACGGTCACGACGGCGTGTCAGTCCAGGCCGGCCTTCCCCAGCGACCAGTAGGCCTTCACCTTCTGGCCCGCCACCACCGCGTCGCCCGAGCGCAGCCGTCCTCGCAGCGACTGGATGGCCTGCGCCCGCCCCGTCATGACCAGGTGCGCACGCGGCTGGCGGCCCAGGGCCTCGCGAAGCCTCGCCTCCAACTCCGGCAGGTGCGCGTCCGAATCGCGCCGGGCCACCACGAACGCCTCGCCCAGGCCCAGCTCGGCCAGCACGGCGGTCGACTCCTGGGGCGAGGACACCTCGAAGACGAACTCCGCGCTCCTCGCGTCGGGGCGGAGGGCGCGCAGCGTGTGCGCGACGGCGAACGACGTCTCGTCGCCGAAGAGCACCACCGGCCCGGAGAGCGACTCGAGCGCCAGCGTGCCCCGAGGCCCGAAGAACCGGCAGCGGTCCCCCACCTTCACCGTGCGCCCCCACCGCGCCCCCGGACCGTCGCCGTGCAGGTAGACGAGGAACCGCGTCGCCCCGAGCTGCCGGTCCCACATCAAGGGCGTGTACGTCCGCATCAGCCCCACGTCCGGGAGGTACACCTGCACCTTGTCGCCCGCGCTCCACTCGATGTCGCGCAGGGCCTCGCCCACCAGCTCCACCAGGCGGAAGCGCGCGGAGACCTCCCGCACCCGCGCCACCTGTCCCTCCCGGAAGAGGAACCGCCCCAACACCCCATTGATGAACGCCAGCCCCGAAGCCATTCCTCGCGCTCCCGCCGAAGGGGTGGCGCAGCCCACCCGGTTCGTGGAGGGCATCTTCCCCCGTCCCCGCGCCAGCGGGATGAACACGCGTGACGCGAGGATGAAGAAGTGTGAAGCCGGACGCCCTACGCCGCCGACGCGCGCGCCTGGTCGACCGCCGGCTTCAGGACCTCCCGAGCCCACGTCGCCAGCGCGGTGGCCGTGGTGGTCTCCGCGCTGCGCGACTCCGCGGGGCTCATGCGTCCGTCGTTGTAGGCCCCGAACATCTCGGTGAACAGGTCCACCATGAACCCGGGCATCCCATATCCCACGAGCGCCTTGCGCGTGTCGTCCATGCCCACCTGCACGTAGCGCACGGGGCGGCCGAGCGCCTCCGAGAGGATGGCCGCCACCTCCGTGTAGGTCACGTCCGCCGCGCCGTGGATGCCCACGATGCGGTGCCCCTTCCACGCCCCGTCGAGCAGCACGTCCGCCGCCTTGCGCGCGATGTCCGCCACGGCCACGAAGGGCGTCTTCCGGTCCGCCTGCAGGGGCATGAACAGCGAGTCCGCGCTCGCCAGCGACGGCACCTCCCGCAGGAGGTTCTCCATGAAGTAGCCCGGACGGAGGATGGTGACGTCCGCCAGCTCCGCCTTGAAGGCCTCCTCCACCGCGAGCAGCCCGCCCACCGGGCCCGTGCCCCGACCGTTCTGCGCGCCGATGCTGGACAGCACCACCGCGCGCCGGACGCCGTGCGCCCGCGCCTTGCGGGCCGCCAGCCGCGCGGCGCCCTCGGACCACGCGAAGAAGTCCGGCCGCGCCGCCGGAGGGGTCAGCCAGAACACCGCGGTGGCGCCCGCGAAGGCCGCGTCCAGCACCGCCGCGTCGTCCGTCGAGCCCTCCACCAGCTTCGCGCCCGCCTTCACCAGGTCCGCGACCTTGTCCGCGCTGCGGCTGATGAGGGTGACACGGGCTCCGCCCGCCAAGAGGTGCCGCACCAGGGGACGACCGATGTTTCCGTTCGGGGTGTTGATGACGATGCTCATGACCAGCTCCAGAGGACTGCGAGATGGCGTCATGGTGTTCCCCGCCACATCATGAGACCACTGCATGTTATTCATGAGCACATGAGCAAGGCACATATAGGCCGGAAGGGCGCTCGCGCCCCCCGTCCCGGGCCGCCCGAGCCCCGACCTCCGTCCCCCCAGCCGACGAACACCGGCGTGGACCTGGCGGGCATCAACCTCAACCTCGCCGTGGCCTTGGACGCGTTGCTCTCCGAGATGAGCGTCACCAAGGCCGCGGTGAAGCTGGGCATCACCCAGTCCGCCATGAGCCACACCCTCGCCCAGCTACGGGAGCTGCTGGGGGACGCGCTGCTCATCCGGGGGCGTGGGGGGATGGTGCGCACCCCACGCGCCGAGCAGCTCGCCACGCCCCTCCATCGCGGACTCTTGGAGGTGCAACGGGCCCTGCGCAACGAATCCGTCTTCGAGCCCCGCTCCTCGGCGCGGCGCTTCACCCTCGCCTCGGGGGACTACTTCGCCGCCGCGGTGCTGCCGGGACTGTTGGAGCTGCTCGGCGAGGAGGCGCCCCAGGTGGACCTCATCGTCCGCAACCTCGTGGTGCCCCAGGTCCCCTCCTTGTTGGAGAGCGGGGAGGTGGACATCGTCATCGCCGCCTTCCCCGAACCCGCCCCCTCGCTGCGGCAGGGAAAGCTGTTTCGCGAGGATTTCGTGTGCGTGGTCCGCCGGGAGCACCCCGTGGTGAAGGACACGCTCGACCTGGAGACGTACCTGAGCCTGCCCCACGTGCTCATCAGCCCCAAGGGCGAGGGGGCCGGGGCGGTGGACGTGGCGCTCGAGCGCCTGGGCCGCACGCGGCGTATCGGCCTGCGGCTCCCCTACTTCCTCACGGCCGCGCTCTCCGTGACACGCGGCAACCACATCCTCACCGCGCCCCGGACGCTCGCCGAGCTGTTCGTCGACCTGGGGTCGCTACGCCTGCTGCCGCCCCCCGTCGAGCTGCGCCCGTTCGACGTCTTCCAGGTCTGGCACGAGCGATTCGACGATGACCCGGCGCACCAGTGGCTCCGGAGCATGGTGAGCCGCGCTGCCGCGGCGCATCATCCCCTCCGCCAACCCCGCGACATTCCTAGGCCCGCCAGCCCCAAACAGGCCCGCTGACGCCCGCCGACAGGGGCACTGAACACGGATTCACCTGTGGGCGAGCATCCGACGGGCCGACCGGTGTAGGGTGCGACCCTATGACTTCTTCCGAGAAGCTGATTTTCACGCAAACCGTGGAAGCGCTCTTCGTGCGCGCCCTCGAGAACCGCCTCACGCCGGCGTGCCGCGAGCACCTGCGCCGTGCGGGGCTGGACCTCGACCAGAAGCTGGAGCGGACGTACACGCTGGAGCAGTGGAAGGAGTTCCTGCGCATCGCCGCGGGTCACGTCTATGGCGGCGTCCCCGCCGAGGCCGCCTACTACTCCCTGGGCGAGCGCTTCATGGACGCCTACTTCGGCACCTTCTTCGGCCGCGCGCTGCTGGGCGTCGTCCGGCTGGCGGGCCCCCGGAGGATGCTGCTGCGCTCGGGCATCGGCTTTCGCGCCGGCAACAACTTCAGTGTGGTCGAAATCGTTGAGCGCAGCCCCACCTTCGTGGAGCTCCGGATGAACGATGTCCTGGCGGACCTGCCGACGTTCGCGGCGGGTCTGCTGGCGCGCGCGGTGGAGCTGTGTGGCGGCTGGCGGGTCGTGGTGCTGCCGGAGGAGTTCGACGGCACGTCGGCCACGTTCCACATCCGCTGGCAGGAGGTCACCGCCGAGTCGGTGTTGCCCCCTCCGGACGATGGCGCGGCGGGCGCGTCCCGACCTCGCGCCTGAACGCGCGCGGCGCGCGTGGCAATCCGCCATGGCGCCGCGCGGAACGCCACGCCCGGTCAGCGGGCGGGCGGCCCTGGCCGAGCGCCTCCGCGCGAAGGCCTCCGAGGGAAGTCGCGCCGGAGCGAGCGCGCGCGTTCCCTGGCATCACCGGTGCAATCCGTGGGTCCGGCGGTCGGAGGACACATGGACAACGGCAGTGGTGCGATGGTGAAGCTCGAGCGTGGCGCGCTCGTGGGTTGGGGGCTGGTGATTCTGGTGGCCGTGGTGCTGGCGGGAGCAGGCGCCTGGCACGGACTGCTACACGGGAAGCCGGAGGCCCCCGTCGCGACGGTCCCCATGGCCCCGCCGGCGGTGGTGGCCCGAGCACCGGACGCCCCCCTCCCTCCCACCGCCGAAATCGACACCCTGCTGCGCGCGCGCCTGTCGGGGGCCTCGTCGCTGGCCGAGTTCGGCGCGTGGCTGCGCGAGGCGGACCTGCTGCGGCGCTTCGTGGGCGTCGTCTCCAACATGGCGGAGGGCGACAGCCCCCGCGCGCTGGTCGCCTTCCTGGCCCCCACCGGGGAGTTCCAGGTCCGCACCCAGGAGGGGCGCACCCTGGTGGCCCCCCGCGGCTACACCCGCTACGACACCGTGGGCCGGGTGGTGGGCAGCCTGGACGCCACGCTGCTGGTGGACACCTACCGTGAGGTGCGCACGCTGGCCCAGCGCCTGTACCAGGAGAGCGCGCCGCCGGGCAGCTCGTTCGAGGCGACGCTGCTGCGCGCCTTCGAGCAGGTGCTCGCGGTGCCGGTGCTGGAGCGGGACGTGGAGGTGCTGGCCAAGGGCGCGCTGTACGTGTACGCGGACCCGCAGTTGGAGGCGCTCACGTCCGCGCAGAAGCACCTGTTGCGGATGGGCCCGGCCAACCTGCGCCTCATCCAGGGCAAGGTCCGCGAGGTCCAGCTGAAGCTCACCCAGCAGGCCTCGCGACCCTGAGGCGGGGTGGGACGCCTGCGCCGCCCGGCCGAGGGGACGACGGACCCCGTGCCCGCCTGGAGTGAAGGCGAGCACGGACTCACTCCGCGCGCCGGGATGTTGGTATCTGCCCTCATGCGCTCCTCCGTCCTGCCCGTGTTGCTCCTGTGTACGGCGCTCGCCGGTGTCATCGGCGGTGCCTTCCACTTCATCCGGAGGGACCGGCAGGCACTGGTGGACCAGTTCGCCCGGGAGCGCAACGCGCAGCTCCAGGAGGCCACCCGAGGTGTGTCCGAGTCCCTGGAGGACGTGGGCGAGGACCTGAGCTTCACCGGCGAGCTGCTGTCGCAGCCCGGCACCGTGGAGGAGCACCGGCGCGAGCTGCGCGCGCTCCTGGAGGCGGTGGGTCAGTACAAGGCCATCATCGTCTTCGGACCGGACGGCCAGGAGCGGCTGCGGCTGCTCGACAAGCGCACCGGGGCGGCGCTCGCGCGCAACTACCCCTCCGAGGTCATCCGCGCCACGGCGGCCGAGGCGCTGCGCAACCCCTCCGGACACATCTACGCGTCGCCGCCAATCTCGGGGGACACGACCGGGTGGCTGCGCGCCTTCGGCACGTCGCTCCCGGAGGACACGCCCGAGGGCGGTGGCGCCGTGGTCGTGCTGGTGGACTCCGCGCCCCTCTTCGCGCCGCTGAAGCTGCTGACCACGGAGAGCGACACGCAGTTGCTGCTGCTCGGCGCGCATGGCGTCCCCACGGCGTTGAGCGCCCCGGCGCTGGCGGACTGGTACCAGAAGCTGGGCACGGACGCGGACCGCGTCCCGGGACTGGCCGCGCTGGCCCGCCGCATGCGCGCGGGCGAGGAAGGCACGCTCGTCATCGACCGGGCGGAGGCGACGCGGCTGGGCCTGGGGGACGCGGAGGCCGTGGCCAGCTTCACGCCCGTGCGCTTCAAGAACGGCGCGGCCTGGCCGGTGGCCACCGTGTCCTCGACGCGGGTGCTGCGCTCGCACGAGCGCAGCCTCGTGGTGCGCCTGTCGCTGGCGGCGCTGCTCGTGTCGGGCTTCCTCATCGCCTTCGGCGTGTACGTGGTGCTGGCGCGCACGCGCGCGGTGGCGCTGAAGGAGAGCCTGCGCCATGCGAGCCGGCTGGCCCACCTGCACGACAAGACGCAGAAGATCCTCGACCACATCCCCACGGGCGTGCTGGCCCTGGCCACCTCCGGGAGAATCACCGCCGCCAACCGCGCGCTCGCCTCGCGCATGCCGCCGGACGTGGTGGGCTCGACGCTCGCCGCCGCCTTCCCCCAGGCCCATGCCCCCGTCATCCAGCGCCTGGAGGAGCTCGTCGGCGCGGCCGTGAGCGACGGGCGGGTGCGCAGCCTGCACGGCGAGCCGCTGCGGCTCTTCGAGGAGGAGGGCCAGTACAACGTCCACGCGGTGCCGCTGGAGCCGCACCAGCCGGACGTCCGCACGCTGCTGGTGCTGGAGGACCTGAGCAGCCTGCGCGCCCTGGAGGGACAGCTCCTGCGCGCGGAGAAGCTGGCCACCGTGGGCGTGCTGGCGGCGGGCATCGCGCATGAAATCGGAACCCCCCTGGGCGTCATCCGGGGGCGCGCCGAGTACGTGCAGGACAAGCTGGGGACGGAGCACCCGCAGTCCCCGGGGCTGGGGACCATCGTCGAGCAGATCGACCGGGTCAGCCGGACCATCCGCCAGTTGCTGGACTTCTCCCGGTTGCAGCCTGCGGAGTCGCGAGCGGTGGCGTTGGCCCCTGTCGTCCGGGCGGTCGAGGAGCTGCTGCGCGTGGAGGCGGAGCGGCGACGGGTGGCGTTGCAGATGGAGATACCGCCGCAGCTTCCCGCGCTGGCGGCGGACGCGGACCAGCTCCAGCAGGTGCTGGTCAACCTGGTGCTCAACGCGTGTGACGCGTGCGAGCCCGGCGGGAGGGTGCGCCTGAGCGCCGCGACCGCGGAGGCGGACGCGCCGGGGGCATGGGGGCGGGTGTGCATCACCGTCGAGGACGATGGCTGTGGCATCGCTCCGCGACACTTGAATCAGGTCTTCGACCCTTTCTTCACCACCAAGAAGCGCGGGCTGGGCACCGGCCTGGGCCTGTCCATGGTGGCGCAGATCGTGCGGAACCATGGCGGGCGCATCGAGCTGGACAGCGCGCCCTCCCAGGGGACGCGCGTCATCCTGCGCTGGCCGGCGGCGGCCCCCGCGCGAGAGGAGCAACATGTTGGTTAGAGCCCGAGTCCTCGTCGTCGACGACCACGTGGAGATGGGACAGATGCTGCGCGAGCCCCTGGCGGACGCCGGCTACACGGTGGACGTGGCGTCGGGCGGCGCGGAGGCCATCGGCCAGTTGCGCCAGGCCGTGTACGACGCCGTCATCTGCGACCTGCGCATGAAGGACGTGGACGGCTTCGACGTGCTGGAGGCCGCGCGCAAGCTCGACCCGGACCTGCCGGTGCTGATGATGACGGCGTTCGGCGGCGTGGAGAACGCGGTGGAGGCGATGAAGCGCGGCGCCTGGCACTACTTCGCCAAGCCCTTCCGCCTGGACGAGGTGCGGCTGTACGTGGGGCGCGCGCTGGAGGAGCGGCGGCTGCGCGCCGAGCACCGCACCCTCAAGCAGCAGGCGGCGGACCGGGGCAGCCTGGGCGCCATGGTGGGGCGCAGCGCGTCCATGCGGGCCCTCTACGAGCTGGTGGAGCGCGTGGCCTGGGCCTCCTCCCCCGTGCTGGTGCGCGGGGAGAGCGGCAGCGGCAAGGAGCTCATCGCCCGCGCCCTGCACTTCGAGGGGACGCGGCGGGAGGGGCCCTTCGTCGCCGTCAACTGCACCGCCCTGCCCCACGCCCTGCTGGAGAGCGAGCTGTTCGGCCACGTGAAGGGCGCGTTCTCCGGCGCGACGAGCGCGCGGCGTGGCCTGTTCGTCGAGGCGGACGGCGGGACGCTGTTCCTCGACGAGATTGGCGACATGGCGCCGGAGCTCCAGGCGCGGCTGTTGCGCGTGCTCGCGGAGGGCGAGGTGCGGGCGGTGGGCGCGGATGGCTCGCGCACAGTGGACGTGCGCGTGGTGGCCGCCACGCACCAGGACCTGGAGGCGCGGGTGAAGGAGGGCCGCTTCCGGGCCGACCTCTTCTACCGGCTCAACGTGGTGACGCTGCGGGCGCCGGCGCTGCGGGAGCGCCCCGAGGACGTCCCGGCGCTGACCGAGCACTTCCTCGCGCAGGCGCGCACCCGCAACCCCCGCTCGCCCGTCCAGCGCTTCTCCCGGGAGGCCATGGCCGCGCTGAGCACCCTGCGCTGGCCCGGCAACGTGCGCGAGCTGGAGAACCTGGTGGAGCGCATGGTGGTGCTGGGGACCCAGGAGACGGTCGACCTGGAGCAGCTCGCACCCCACCTCGCGGAGCGCGCCCCGGAGCAGCATCCGCTCGTCGAGGCGCAGCGCGAGGTGATTCCGCTGCGCCGGCTGGAGAGCGAGTACATCGCCTGGGCCATCTCCCGGTGCGGGGGGAACAAGACGCGGGCCGCCGAACTGCTCGGCATCGACGTCTCCACCATCCACCGCCGCGAGCGCTCCGAAGGCAAATAGCCACACACGCCCGTGCGGAGTGCAAGACCGCACGGGTCTGGCGGCCTCCGCTTTCGAGGAGCGATTGCACGGCACGGCGCATGCTTTGGGAGGAAGGCATGCGCCCCTACCTTCCACTCCTCCTCGTCGTCTCCAGCCTCGCGGGTTGCGCCGCGAGGACCCAGGTCCAACCCGATTCCTCCACGGCGGTCCGGCCCCCGTCCACGGTGGCCCCGCCCCAGCAGGCAGCCGCCCCCGTCGTCTCGACGACGGAGCAGGACGCGCTCCCGCTGGACCTGGAGCCGGTCTACTTCGAGCTGGACTCCACGACGCTGCGGCCGGAGTTCCAGGACACGCTGTTGCAGCTCGCCGAGGCCATGCGCCGCCACCCCGACTCGCGGGTGAGCATCAGCGGGCACACTTGCGAGCTGGGGACCACGGAGTACAACCTCGCGCTCGGCCAGCGCCGCGCCGCGGTGGTGAAGGACTACCTGCGTCGGCTCGGCGTGGCACCGGCGCGAATCGCCACCCTCTCCTTCGGCGAGGAGCGCCCGCTGTCGTCCACCGAGCTGGCGAAGAACCGCCGCGCGGAGCTGAACGTGTCGGCCGGGGCGCACTCGACCCGCGGCGCGGAGTGACGGCCCCCCACGTTCGCCAGGCGAGCCGATGAGGGGCTGGACCCGAGGACCGGAGCGCCGAGACGAGGTCAGCGCCTCGTCACGGCCGCATATGGATGTGCAGCAAGTCCATGCGCAGGTTCGTCGGCATGTACCACGTGCCGTCCAACTCGAGCGCCGCGCCGAGGTCCCCCGTCACCAGGGCTCCATGGGTGAGCGGTGCGAGCTGGAGCATGGGCGCATCGCCATGGAGGGACGTGTCCTGGAGGGGCGCGAGGACGCGGACCCAGCGCGTGTCCAGGTTGGGCGCGAAGCTCGCGAGCGTCGGCCTCATGGGGGCGACGGACTCGGGCAGCCCGACGTCCCCCAGCCCCAGGAGGCGCCCCCAGCCGGACTGTGACGTGAAGATGCTCCCCGAGGCATCGACGACCAGGTCTCCGAAGGCGAGACTCCCGAACGTCCCCTCGTCGGAGAAGTGACGCAGCACCAGCTCCTGCCCCGTGGCGCTCAACCGCCCCAGCATCGCCGCGCGGCTGCCATCGTAGCCGTCATCCGGCTCGGGGCTGACGTGCTCCTGCCCCGCGAAGGTGAGGCGTCCGTCGAAGGTCCCCGAGAAGACCGCTCCCCCGTCGGGCAACACGCCCACGGAGAACACCTCGCTGAACACGACGGGCGTGGTCCACGACCACTGGTACGCGCCTGCTGGGCTCCAGCGCGCGACGAACGCGCTGTTGGTGGCGATGGCCCCACCCCCGAAGTCGGTCCCCCGCCCGGCCCAGCCTCCGACGGTGACGTTCTCCTGCGCGTCCACCACGACGCTCCGGGCATGGGTCCCCCGAAGCGAGTCCGCGTCGAGCACCCGCGCCCACTGATAGGCCCCATCCCACTGGAGCTTCAGGACGAAGGAGTTCGGGTACTCGTCGTCGTAGGGCATGTTCTTGCCCGAGTAGACCGGCCCCGCGCCGAAGTCCGTGTAGCCCCAGAAGCTGCCCACCAACACGGTGCTGCCGTGCGCGTCCGTCGCCAGGTCATGGACCTGCATGGAGTTGTCGACGCGCTCCTCGCCCATGTCGAACCAGGCGGTGAAGCCTCGCGTCCAGTCCACCACGCCAGCCGGGGTGAGCTTCATCACGAACAGGCCCCGGCCCTGGGGGAGCGCTCCCTTGCCCAGGTCCGGCGCGCCGAAGTACTCGCCGGCGACGAGCACGTTGCCCAGCGCCGTCACCGCCACGCGGCGCAACTCCACGTCCGGCTGGGAGAACTCGCGTGTCCACGCGACGCCGCCATCCGCCCTGTGCAGCGTCAGCACGTCCGTCTGCGGCAGCCAGTAGTCACCATCCTGGACCTGCTCCACCGCGCTGACGACGGCGAAGCCTCCATCCGGCGCCGACGCCGTGTGCCGGACACGCTCCGACTCGCGGCGGTTCGAGTGGGTCACCCGCGCCGTGGAGCCCGAGGGCAGCGTCCCCCGGTACGAACAGAAGGGGGCGCTCTTCGTGACGATGACGAGGCGAGGCGCCGCGTCGAGGAGGGCCTCCCGCGCGGCCTCCACGGAGGCGAAGCGCAGCCCATCCGTCGAGTCCTGGCGCAGCCCGAACGTGTGGCGCCCCGAGCTCGTCACCACGGCCGTCACGTCGTACTCCACCCACTGGTTCCGCTTCACCGCGCCCAGGTCACCGACCGGGCCCCCGATGAGCGCCGGACGGTGATTCCAATCCGTGGTGGCGGGCTCGAACGGCTGCACACGGAACAACTGGGGACCGTCGTTCGCCGCGTCCAGGGCGTAGAGCTGGAGGAGCACCCGCTGGACCTGGCCCGCGCCGAGGTTCACGTCGAAGTCCAGATAGCTCATGGCCTGGGGAGCCCCATCCACCCGCAGCGAGGCCTCCCGATGAAAGGTCGTCGCGGGCTGGGCCTGGGTGACGTAGGTGTCGCGCGAAGGGAGCACCGTGGTGGAGAGCAGCTCCTCACGCGTCATGCAGGCATCGCCGGGCGCGTTCCGCGGCGCGCCCGTCCACACCAGGAGCCGAGGTGACAACGGCGCGGAGAACTCGCGCGAGACGAAGGCCACCTCGTCGGCGGACTCGCCGTACAGGCCGAAGGTGACCTGCCCATTCCCCGTCACCTGCGCTGTCACGTCGTAGTCCACGTCGCCGAGGCCGATGAGGAAGGGCACCTGGTCCAGGGTGCGGCCCACCCGTGTCGGGCGCGAGTTCCAGGTAGCGGTCGCCTCGCTCCAGGCGCCCTCCGTCGCGTAGACGGACGGCCCCGCCTCGGTGGCGTCCATGCCCACCGTCATCCGCAACACGGCGCGCTGGACGGTCTCCGTCAGGCCCTGGACGTCGAAGCGCAGGTGCGCCTCGCGTCGAGGCGAGCCGCCGACCCGCAGCTCCTCCGCGGCCCCTCCCGCGGAGGACGTCGGCGCGTCGGACGAGACGTACGTGTCGGCAATGGGAAGGAACGTAGCGGGAGGGGCGGAGATGGTGACTGGACGGGAGGGATGCGCGGGATGGTCCTCCGCGGACTCGACGGTCAGCACGAGTCTGGGACGCAAGGTGGGGTCGGGGTGCTCGCTCGACGCCAACGTCACGCCATCCGTGCTGTCCGCGAGCAGATGCAGGTCGGTGAATGCCCCTTGGGACACGTGGATGTCCGTGACGTCCAGGTCGATCCACGTCCCACTGGCCACCGGGCCCGCACTGGAGAGGAGGGTGTTGGACCGCTCGGGCCGCGTCTCCCAGGTCGTCCGCTCGTTCCAGTTGCGACCGGCCAGGCGCGGGTCGTGCGCGGAGGGCCCGTCCGAGGAACCGTCGATCGCGTAGACGCGCAGACGCGCCGTCGTCACCGTCCCCTCGAAGGGGCCGATGAAGAAGCGCAGGTACGCCTCCGACTCGGGCGAGCGGTCCACTTCCAGCGTCGGCGACGAACCGAAGCTCGTGGTGGGGGACGTCGCCACGACGTGCGTGTCCGCCGCCGCTTCGAAGGTCACCGTCCGCGTGACGAGCGCGGCCTTGCGCGCGCCCGCGGGCGGTTGGGAACTCGACACGTCCGCGTGGGAACTTCCACACCCACCCAGGACCATCATCGCCACACCCAGACCCCACCTCATGACACTGCTCGCTGCTTGGCTCACGGCATCTCTCCCTCAGGTCCAGCCGGGACGATGCGTGAGCAACAGGTGGGCCAATGCAACCGGGAGCCCGGCGACGACGGGTCGAGGCGTGTCCTCCCGCACAAGCCAGCCGCGACAATGATTTCCACAGCGCCTCGTTGTCGCCCGCCGCCGCACCATGGATTTGCGAGTGAATCACCCCGCTGAATCCTGGCATTCCGACCGGACCGGACACTTCCAGGGACACCGCCAACACTGCTCACAATTGCCTGTTCAGGAGTACACGCTGCGTGCAATGTACGGGGTGGCGTCTTCGTCGAACGGGTCCCGAGGGAGACGCTGTTCAGACATCCAGCATGGGACTCACCATCAAGGGAGGGCTTGGAGATGAAGCTGTGGCTTGTGATTGGAGGATTCTTCCTGGGCGCGGTGACTGCGTGTGGCGTGGCGCCAGAGGGCGAAGAGTCAGGGGTCTCGGGCCCCACTGAGACCTTGGAGCTGGAGACTCAATCGCAGGCGCAGCGCACGTACATCTGCTTGGATTGGACGTTCGACAACTCGTGCTGCAGCCAGTCACAGCACAGACAGTATCGGAGTTGCGGCGTCTTCGACTGCAATGCCGATCAGTCGTCCTGCACCTACCTCGGACAGGAAAAGGAGTGGAGGTGCGTCGTCGTCAATGGCTATATCCCCTGCGGATAGCGTGCGGCCGAAGGGATCGCTGCGCTCGAACGGGTGGACCAGGTCGAGGTGATTGACGAGAGAGAAGGACGATCCCGGGTCCACGAACAAAAGGGCCCGGCGGTCATCGCGCTCGCCGCGCCGCGTCCTCTCCAGGCTCCAGCGCACCGAGGAACGCGAGCACCCGACGCACCGTCGCGTCCGGGTGCTCCAGCGGGAACAGGTGTCCTCCCGGCAGTTCGTCCACCTGGACGCCAGGGAGCGCCCGCCGGACGCGGGCCAGCGCCGCCGAGGTGAGCGTCACCGATTCCTGGCCGCGCACGACCAACGTGGGCACGCTCACGGAGCGCAGCGCGCGCCAGACGTCCTTCGGGCTCGTCTCGAACACCCGCGCCTCCCAGTCGCGGGGGATGGTCAACCGGAGGCCACCGTCAGGTGTCTCCGTGAGGCCATGGGCGACGTAGTCCTGGAAGCAGTCCGCGTCGAAGGCGCGGAACAGCGGCTTCTTGCGGTAGCTCGCCGCCGCCTCCTCCCGGGACGTCCAGCGCTCCCGGCGCCGGCGCGCGAGGCTCGCGGGCGGCACGCGGTGGCGCTGGCCCACCCAGGAGAGCAACCGCAGCAACACCGCCCGCCGCCCGGTGATGAGCACCGGGTCCAGCGCCACGATTCCGCGGAACAGCGTGGGCGCCTTCACCGAGGCCAGCAACGTCGCCACTCCGCCCATGCTGTGCCCCACCCCGATGACGCCCTCCAGGCGCGCGGCCCGCAGGGCCCCGATGAGGTCCTCCGCCATGTCATCCCACGTCTCCATGTCCGTGGGGACGGTGCCTGGAACCATGCAACGCGTGCGCACGGTGACGACCCGGTAGCGAGACTTCAGGGACTCGATGAGCTTGCGGTACGTCCCGGGCGGGAAGCCGTTCGCGTGCGCCAGGTGCAGCACCGGTCCCGTGCCGCCCCACTCGTCCAGTTCGAGGGCCTTCGTCATGGCCCCCGTCGGATACCGCGAACCGCCGCGGCTGTCTCCCCCCGAGCCCGACTCGGGGGGAGCACCGGAGGCCCGCCTGCCTCCCGGGCCCCCTCACCTCACGGGAGGTAGAGCTCCGAATCGCCCTGGACCCCGTCATAGCCGCGCCCGCCGACCACCAGCACCTTTCCGGAAGTCAGGAGCGTCACGGCCGGGTCCTCGCGGGGGGTCAGCATGTTGCTGGTGAGGTCCCACTGATTCGAACCCGGGTCATAGAGCTCGCAGTGGCCGAGATAGAAGCGATCCTCGAAGCCTCCGAAGCCCCCCACGACGAGCACCTTCCCCGAAGGGAGGAGCGTGGCGGAATGCCCCCCACGGCTCTCCTCGAGCTCGCCAGCGGGAGCCCACCCATTGCCCACCGGATCGTAGAGCTCCGCGAAAGGGACCGTGGTCCCATCCATGACCGAGTGCGCCGAGCTGAATCCCCCGACGATCAACACCTTCCCCGAGGGCAGCAGGGTCGCCGTGTGGCTCCCGCGGTTGTACGTCATGCTCGGGAGCGTCGACCACGTCCCATTCTCTCCCTTGTCCGGGGTGTAGAGTTCGGCGGTCCGGCAAGGCGCGTCCTGGACCCATTCTCCCTGGCGGAGGGTGGCGGTCGTATACCCGCCCGTCACCAGCACCTGCCCCGATGGCAACAGGGTCGCGGTGTGGTCCAGACGGGCCACCGCGAGGTTGCCCGCGGACGACCACGCTCCCGAGCTCGGGTCGTAGAGCTCGGCCTTGGCGAGCGCGCCGTCCTTGCCCAGCCCCCCCACCACGAGGACCTTGCCCGAGGCAAGCCGCGTGGCCGTGTGGAACGCCCGTCCATCCGCGAGCACTTTCTTCTCGGCCCAGAGATTCGCTACCGGGTCGAAGACCTCCGTGCCCGACACGAACGAGCCGTTGTATCCCCCCGCCACCAACACCTCCCCCGAGAGCAACAGCGTCGCCGTATGGTCGCCCCGTGCCGACTTCATCGGCGCACGCCCCTTCCACTGCCCGGTCGAGGGGTCGTACCACTCGACGTCCGACAGGTAGGTCCGCGGCGAGGGGTTGTCGCTGCGGCCTCCCATCACCAGGACCAGGCCGGATTCGAGGCGCGTGGAGACGAGGCGCTCACGGGAAGTGAGCAAGCGCGGCATGGGCGTCCAGGTCCGCGTCCCCGGCTCGAAGACCTCGGAGGAGGCGAGCGTGCCGCTGGCGCCATCACCACCGACCAGCAACACCTTGCCGGAGGTCATCAGCACGGCGGCGTGATGATGCCGCGCCACCCGCAGGGCCGGACCGGGGGCCCACGTCCCCCGCTCCGGATCGAAGAGCTCCGTCGAAGCGAGCGCCGTCCCCTGGGCGTCTCGCCCACCCGCGACCAACACCCGCCCATCCGGCAAGAGCGTCGCCGTGTGGTGCTCCCGCGGAGTCGTGAGCGCCACGGCCGCCTCCACCCGATGGTTCTCCTCGTCCACCAGCACCGACGAGCCCAGGACCCCGCTGCCGTTGGAGCCCCCGGTCACGAGCACCTCACCCGAGGGCAGCAACGTGGCCGTGTGGTGGATCCTCCCCGCGCCCAGGACATCCAGTTGGGACCAGGTCCCCGTCTCCGGGTCATAGATGTCGGCGCTGCCGGGATACGCCGCGCCGTCCGTGATTCCCCCCGTCACCAGCACCCGTCCGGAGTCCAGGAGGGTGGCGACGCAATGGTTGCGAGCCACGGGGGCATTGCGCGTGGTGGCCCAGACCGCGGGCTGGTCATCATGCGCCGGGGTGTAGAGCTCCGACGTCGTCACCAGGGCCTTGCCATCGAAGCCGCCCGTGACGAACACCCGCCCATCGTCCAGGAGCACCGCCGCGTGGCCGTAGCGGCCGACGGAGGCGCTCGCCGTGGACGACCACCGGTCCGGGTCCGGGGAGAACAGATCGGCGGTCTTGATGGCGCCACCCGCATTGCGTCCCCCCGTCATCAGGACCTGCCCCGAATCGAGCCGGACCGGGACGTGTTCCACCCGGGCCACGGGCATCTTGACGATGGTGGACCAGGTCAGCTCCCTGGGGGAATACACCTCGGCGGTGTCGACCGCCGAGCCCGAGACCTCGCCGCCCGTCACCAGCACCCAGCCCGAATACAGGGCAGTCGCCGCGGGCCCCGACCGCGCCAACGAGACGTCCCCCCGTCGTTCGACGGTCGGACACTCCGGGATGCCGATGGCGGCGAACGTCACGACGGCGGAGGCCTCCCGGGTGCTGCTCGCGGTGAGCGAGAAGGACACCCCCGCGGGAGGCACGCAGTCGGGGGCGCTCCACGTGATCTCGGTCGACGTGGCGGTATCGCGCGGCGCCCCGAAGGTCCCCAGGTTCGAGGTCCACGAGAACCGCAGCGCGTCACCCGCCGGGTCCTTCGCCACGGCATGGAGGCTCAGCGAGCCCTCCTTCTCGACATAGAACACGGAGGCCGGCGTCTCCTCGAAGGCAGGCGCGCAGACCTCGGGGTGGGTCTTGCAGAACGTCTTCTGGTCCTCGTCGAAGTCGACGCAGGCGCCCAGCACCACTCCATTCGCCCCGAGCAGAAGGAGCGTCCTCATCCAGGCCTTCATGGCCACCTCCCGGAGACGAAGGCGGAGGTCCCATCGGTGCTCAGCGACAGCTCCGTTCGCTGGACACCCGAGCCGCCACCCCGCAGATACAATCCCGCAGCCACGCCCAGCCCCACCACGCCCGCACCGGCGAGCACCGCGCTCACCGTCTGATATGTCTTTCCACGGGAGGCGCTGTCCTTCAGGTCGCCCGTCGTCTGGATGGCCTTGCCCTCTCCCGTCAGCCGGGAGTGTTCGCCTCGCGACAGCAACAACGTCACCCCCGCGCCCGCGAGCAGCCCACCGCCGATCGCCGCCGGCACCCACGCGCGCCGCCAGCGGGAGACGTCCTCCCGGAGGACGGGCGCGGGCGTCGAATCGGGGGGCGCCGCCGCGACGACGGGGGGACGGGGGGTTTCCGGCCGTCGCGTCGCCGCGGCGGCGTCCAGCTCGCGCTTCACCTGGGCCCGCACCGTCTCGAAGCGCTCGGAGACCTTGGGGGAGACGGCCAGGGGGAGCTTCGCGTCGGGCTGGAGGAACAGGGCCGCCTTGAAGGCCGCGTCGGACGAGGGGGTCCTCCCGAGGTCCGCCAGGATGACGCCCTCATAGAGAGACAGCAGGACGTCGTCCGCCTCGCTCTTGGAGTGGCGCTTGCCCCGGGTGATCTGCTCCAACGCCTGTTCGTATTCGAGGTCGTTGTAGAGCCGGGCCGCGGACAACACATAGGGCTGCACCGCGCTGGGCGCCTCCGCCCCGGCGACTCGCGGCGCGAGCGCGCCACACCACAACGACAAGACGACCACCGCAAGCAACGGGCGTTTCCAGTCGGGTATCTTCATGGGCTCCACGATTTTTCAGCCAGTCGTGCGTCCACAGATGAAGACAAACACAGGCGCCTGGCGAGCGGGCACCCCTGGACTGTCGGGCAACGAACACCCCCAATGTCTACCTTCTCATGTCAAGGGAATGATCGGTTCAGGAGGAACACAACGATGACAACCCCTACACTGGAGCCAATTCCAGCGCGAGCTCCGCGCATTTCTTGCGCGTCCTGATGTAGCGGGAGACAGCACCTTACCCCACTGGATCTCTTCCTCTCGCTTTCCGGCCGGCCCAGAACTTTGAATCGACGCAGCCACGATCCCCCTTCATTCCAGGACAACCCAACAAACCATTTGATGCACGACAGGAGCCCTGATATCGACTGGTCAACACTTCACCTCTTCCGGAGAGTATCCCATGAGAGTCATTCAGCCTGTCATCGCAGGCACTCTTCTTTGTTTGGCGCTGGTTGCTTCTGGCTGCGGAACTTCGACCGAAACGAAAACCGAGCTGACGGATAGCCAGTCAAGTCTCGACTCCTGCACCTGCTTCAACGGCTACACGGCTGGTGCCCCCTGCACGTCCAACTCAGACTGTGCTTCGGGCTACTGCGCGGACCACGGCACCACCCGGGTCTGTGGCATCCCGATCGAACCAGCAAATACCTACTGTGGATTCAGCGCCACGGGGACCGACGGCAACTCCTACGTCTGCTGTGGGAACAGCTGGATTGCGGGCACGAGCTGTCCGCCGCCTCCCTGCACCTGCTACACGGGATGGAGGCCTGGCAGCGCGTGCACGCATAACGAGGATTGCGCCTCTGGCTATTGCGCCAGCGACGGTACCACGAGCGTCTGCGGCATCCCGATCCCTCCGTCGGAGACCTACTGCGGGTTCACCGCGACGGGAACCAACGGGCATACGTTTGCCTGCTGCGCCAGCGGCTGGGTCGAGGGCTCTGGCTGCCCGTGATTCAATCCAGGTGGCAGGGTCCTCGGATTTCGCTGGGCCCTGCCCCACTGTGGATTGACGTCGATGGGGTATCGAACCCCGATGAGGAGGGCGCCCCGACGGCGGGAATCCGTACGCGGGCGTCCTTTCCTTTTGTGACGCCTCGTCCATGCATGGCCGAGGGAAGACTCTGCGCGAATCTCCCTCAGCGCCACTGCGGATGCGCGAGCACCCGGGACTCCAGCTCCGGCGTGAGCTGCGCGCCGTGCGGGGCACGCGACGACGAGCGCTTCCACCGCTCCAGCCAGCGCTCGGCGAGGGGCGCGGCGAGGGCCTCGCGCCGCGTGGAGGCCACCGTCGTCTCGCCCTTGGTCCCGGTGGCCGCGCCCGCGCCCACGAAGAACCCGGCGAGCAGCAGCGTCACCCGCGTCGGCGTCGCCGCGCTGTACGTCAGCAACAGCGCCCCCTCCCCCTCCACCCGGCAGTGGCGCCGCACGCGCGCGAGCACCGCTTCCGTCCACATGTCCGGGTTCGACGCCGGGGAGAACGGATCGAAGTACACGAGGTCCGCCAGCGGCAGCGCCCCGTCCAGGAACGGCACCGCGTCCCCCAGGTGCAGCCGCCAGCGCAGCCCGTCCGCCTCCCACACCCCGTCGCGCATCAGCGCCTGGGCCGCCTCCTGGAACGGCTGGAGGAAGGGGAAGCCCTCCGGGTCCGCAAGCGCCAACCGCAGCGGGGCCAGGTCCACCTCGAAGCTCACGACCTCCAGCGGGCGCCGCCGCTCGGCGCCCAGCTCCCGCGCGCACGTCAGCGCCGCCACCGCGTTGGTCGCGGCGCCCAGCCCCACGTCGTGGATGACGAGCGGCGGCCCGGACTGCCGCAGCTTCTCGGCCAGCCGGGGCTGCTCGACGTAGAGACCCAGCGCCTCCTTCCACGGGCCCACGGAGGGGTGCATCACCTCTCCGTGGCCCAGGTGGCGCACGGCGCGCGAGCCGTTGCGCAGCGTGACGAGCTCGAAGTCCCCGTCGCGGGGATTCGCCTCCGCGTCGGCGCTCACCCGACCTCCTTCAGCGTCACGGCCCGCGCGCTCGCCTCTTCCTTCAGGTCCTTGGGCGTGGCGACGGCCGCCTTCAGCTCGCGCGCCACCTGGTCGTACGTCCCGGACAGGATGCCCGCGCGGATGCGGCCCATGAGCTTCTGGTAGTGCCGCACGTTGTGCACGGACAGGAAGCGCGAGCCCAGGTGGTGCTTGCCGCGCATCAGGTGCTGCAGGTAGCCGCGCGTGTAGCGCTTGCACACGTAGCAGTCGCACTCCGCGTCGAGCGGCTCGTCCGCCAGCCGGTACACGCTGCGGGTGATGCGCACCAGCCCCTGGAAGGTGTACGCGTAGCCCTGCTGCGCCATCTTCGTGGGGATGATGCAGTCGAACATGTCCACGCCGCGCAGCACCGCCTCGATGAGGTCCGTCGGCGTGCCCACGCCCATCAGGTAGCGCGGCTTGTCGGCCGGCAGGGACGCGGTGGTGCGCAGGGTCATCTCCTCGCGCTCCACCTTCGTCTCGCCCACCGCCAGCCCGCCGATGGCGAACCCGTCGAAGGGCAGCTTCGTGAGGAAGGCCGCGCTCTCGTCGCGCAGGTGCGGGAACACGCCGCCCTGGACGATGCCGAACAGCGCCTGGCCGGTGTCCACCTTCGCCTTCGCCGCCAGGCTGCGCACCGCCCAGCGGTGGGTGCGCTCCATGGCCTCGCGCGTGCCCACCTCGTCCGTGCGCGAGTCGATGCACACGTCCAGCACCATCATGATCTCGGAGTTGATCGCCTGCTGCATGGCGATGCTCGACTCCGGGCTCAGGAGCTGCCGGCTGTTGTCGTAGAAGCTGCGGAACTGCGCCCCCTTCTCCGTGATGAGGCGGTCCTCGGGCAGCGAGAAGATCTGGAACCCGCCGGAGTCCGTGAGCACGCCGCCGTCCCACTGCATGAACGGGTGGATGCCCCCGAAGCGCTTGAACACCTCCGCGCCGGGCCGGAGCATCAGGTGGTAGGTGTTGGCCAGCAGGATGCTGGCGCCGGTCTCCTTCACCTCCTCCATGGCCAGGTGCCGGAAGGCGGCGTGCGTGGCCACCGGCATGAACATGGGGGTGTTGAAGGAGCCGCGGCGGGTGTGCAGGACGCCGGCGCGGGCGCCGGTGGGGTCGGTGGTGACGAGCTCGAAGCGGACGGCCATGGGCGGGGCCTTATACCCGTCATGCCCTCCGGCTACCGCATCCGAGTCGCCCGTCCCCCCACCCTCCGAGCGTCCTGGCCCACAAAACCCTGGCATTCCAGGGCATTTTCCGTCGCGTCCCGAGCGTTTCCCCATGTCCCGCGCCTGGGCCGGACGCGGGGCATCACGCTTGTTTGGCCGCCTTGCGTCATTTCCGCTACAACGCCCCCGCCATGTTCAACGTCATCAACGTCTCCAAGGCCTACGGGCCCAAGAAGCTCTTCGAGGAGGTGAACGTCACCTTCTCCGCGGGCCGCCGCTACGGCCTGACGGGCCCCAACGGGGCCGGCAAGTCCACGTTCATGAAGATCCTCGCCGGAGACGAGGAAGCGGACATGGGCAGCATCGTCCGGCCCCGCAAGCTGGGCATCCTCCGCCAGGACCACTTCCGCTACGAGGAGGACCGCGTCCTCGACGTGGTGCTCATGGGCAACGGGCCCCTGTGGAAGGCCATGTCGGAGAAGAACCAGTTGCTGGCCAAGTCCGACATCACGGAGGAGGACGGCAACCGGCTGGGCGAGCTGGAGGGCGTCATCGCCGAGGAGGACGGCTACTCGGCGGAGAGTGACGCGGCGACGCTGCTGGCGGGTCTGGGCATCGAGGAGTCGACCCACGAGGGCCCGATGCGGCAGTTGACCGGCGGCCTCAAGCTGCGCGTGCTGCTCGCCCAGGCGCTGTTCGGCAAGCCCGAGGGCCTGCTGCTCGACGAGCCCACGAACAACCTGGACATCGACTCCATCCGCTGGCTGGAGAACTTCCTCCACGAGTACGAGGGCGTGCTGATCACCATCAGCCACGACCGGCACTTCCTCAACTCCATCTGCACGCACATCGCGGACATCGACTACGAAACCATCATCCAGTACACGGGTGGTTACGACGACATGGTGCGCCAGAAGGCGCAGGTGCGTGGCCGCATCGAGTCGGAGACGGAAGAGAAGAAGAAGAAGATCGCCCAGCTCCAGGACTTCGTGGCGCGCTTCAGCGCGGGTACGCGCGCCTCGCAGGTGCAGAGCCGCATCAAGCAGATCGAGAAGCTCAAGTCGGACGACCTCAAGCGCTCGAACATCGCGCGGCCCTTCATCCGCTTCGACCAGAAGGTGGTCAGCGGCAAGCAGACCCTGATGATCGAGGGCATCAGCAAGTCCTTCGACGGCACGCCGGTCATCCGCCCCTTCAACGCGCTGGTGTGCAAGGGCGAGAAGGTGTGCGTCATCGGCCGCAACGGCGTGGGCAAGTCCACCCTGGTGAAGATGATCGCCGGCCAGTTGGAGCCGGACTCCGGGAAGATCGGCTGGGGTCACCAGGCGTCGGTGGGCTACCTGCCGCAGGACCACCACGGCGTGGTGCGCAAGGGCACCACGTGCTTCGGCTGGCTGCGCGACCTGCACGACAAGCTCACCAACGAGGAGATCTCCGGCGTGCTCGGCCGCATGCTCTTCTCCGGTGAGGAGCGCATGAAGAACACGGACACCCTCTCCGGTGGCGAGACGGTGCGCCTGCTGCTCTCCAAGCTGATGATCATGCAGGACAACGTGCTGGTGCTGGACGAGCCCACCAACCACCTCGACCTGGAGTCCATCTCCGCGCTGGCCGACGGCCTCCAGAAGTACGAGGGCACCGTCATCGTCGTCACCCACGACCAGGAGCTCATCTCCGAGGTCGCCACCCGCGTCTGGTCGCTCCAGGCGGGCCAGGAGGTGCTCGACTTCAACGGCCCCTACTCGGAGTTCCTCGAGAAGCACGCCGACGCGGCGCTGCGTCGCCGGTAGTCACCGCGTCCGCCAGGGCGTCGACTCCCTCCGGGGAGTCCGCCGTGGCGGGCGATGGCGCCGCGGGAGTCGCTCAGTTCGCCTGGCCCGCGCCCGCCGCGTCGCGGAAGCGGGCCAGCAGCGCGGCGGACATCTGCGCGACGGTGGTCTCCTCCAGGCTCTTCTTCAGCGCCGCCTCCGCGCGGCCGAAGACGCCCTCGAGGTAATCCGCCACGCAGGCCCCCACGACACACTCCGCCGAGGGCTCCGTGGGGTGGCGGCCGAACAGCTCCACGCCCTCCTCCACGGCCTCGTAGACGTCGCGGAGCGTCATCGTCTCCGGGCGACGGGCCAGCTTCACCCCGCCCCGGGCGCCCCGCTTCGTCTCCACCAGGCCCGCACGTCCCAGGTCGCCCAACAGCCGCCGCACCACGACGGGGTTCGTCTGGATGCTGCGCGCCATCGTCTCGGAGGTGATGGGCTCACGGGCCTCGTCACACTCCTTCGCGAGCATCGCCACGATGTGCGCCGCCATGGTGAATCGGCTGTTCACTCACCCTCCGGGGAGGCGATTGGAACGTCAAGGGTTACCTATCGTCCACTGCCCCCGGGTGCAACCCGGGATGGGCCGACTTCCCGGCCGCGCCGGGGCCGCTCGACGAACGGACGGACCGACGCGTCAGCGCTGGGACGTGCTCCGCCGGAGGAAGAAGACCCCCAGGCCCAGGCCCGCGGCCCACTTCGCGGCGGCCACCAGGGGGGTCTGCCCCAGCCTCGGCGGGGCGTTCCCGGCCATGGGGCCCCCTGTCCGAGGGTCCACCACGGGCTGGAACTCCCGCGAGCCGGGGAGTTGCGCGCCCGCCGACTCCAGCTCCGTCTTGGTGGCCACCACCGCCTTGCCCTCGTCCGGTGAGTGCTGCCCCGGCGCCTTCCCCTCCGGAGAGCGCTGCTCGAGGAGGGCGTTGATCTCCGCGCCCAGCAGCACCACCTGCGACGACAGCCACATCCACAAGAGCAGCACGATGACGCCGCCGATGGCGCCGTAGTTCACGTCGTACTTGCCGAAGTTGGCCACGTACTTGGAGAAGGCCCACGACGCCACGACCCAGATGATGACGCCCACCACGGAGCCCGGGGTGATGAAGCGGAACCGCTGCTTCACGTTGGGCAGCACGTAATAGAGCATCGCCCAGAGGAACATCATCAGCAGCCCCGCCACCGGGAGCCTCAGCCACTGCGCGATGGAGGACGCCGGCTCCGGCAGCTTCCGCGCCAGCGCGGGGGTGACCACGGCGGCCAGCGCCGCGACGATGGCCACCACCGCGGCCATCAACGTCGTCGCCACCGCGACGAGCCGCAGCTTCCACACCGGCCGCGTCTCCTCGACGCCATAGGCCGTGTTCAGCGCGACCATCAACGCGACGATGCCCCCCGACGCGGCCCACACCGCGCCCACGCCGCCCACCGTCAGGAGCCCCACCGGGTTGCTGTCCGCCAGCGACTGGATGCGTTGCCCCAGGATGGTCGTGACCTCCTTGGGCGCCACCTTCCCCAGCTCGTGGATGAGCACCTGGGCCTGGTTGGGGTCGATGAGCACTCCCGCCAACGACACCAGGAACAGGAGGAAGGGGAACAGGGCGAGGATCGCCCGGAACGTCAAGGCCCCCGCCACGTCCCCGACGTCGTCGCGCGTCCACTCCTCCTTGAGGAGCTTGAAGAACTCCAGCCACCCCATCCCCTTGCCAGGGAGCACCATCTCGCCTCCACACACACGGTGAGACCAGGGGAAGGATGGGCACGTACCCCGCCTGCCGGAGCCGCCCCCGGGTCGCACCCGCTCCGGGACGGCCCTCCCCCAGGCGAGCGTCTTCCTGAAAAACATTCCATCCAGTAAGAAACAGGGGACGTCGAGCCCCTGACCTACCCGGGCAACCGAGCGTTCACCGACACACGCCCAAGTCCACCCCGAGGACGCAATGTTCGTTGCCTCTCTCCTGAGTGTCAGCCTGGCCCTGGTGGCCAGCGCCACGCCAGGCACCACGGCCTCCCCTCGCGCGGAGGCTCCCGCGCAGACGCTGTGGCTCGTTCAGCCGATGTACCCAGGCCAGGACTCGCTGGTGAAGCGCACGGAGGAAGGCATCGCCGGGTTGTTGCCGGAGGACGTGAAGCCCCGGCAGCTCATCGGGTCGGCGGCGCTGGCGACCCACCTGAAGGGCCGCGCGGGGGACCTGTCGTGTCTGGCGGGGGGCGCGCGCTGTCGGGAGCCGCTGGAGGCCTACCTGACGTCGCTCGGGTTGGAGCGCGTGGTGCTCCTGCAGGTGGGCCAGGACGACGCGGGCTATCGCTTCCGGGCCAGCAGCGTGCGACCGGAGACGGGCGCGCGCGCCCAGGCGGAGACGAGCAACCCGTCGTTCGACAAGGCGCTGGCGGGCGCGCTGGTGAAGTTCCTGTCCCTCAACGCCACGGTGGAGGCCCACACGGAGCCCTCGGGCGCCACGGTGTTCATCGACGGCGTGAAGGTGGGCGTGACGCCGTACTCCACGGAGGTGCTGCCGGGCGAGCACACCTTCCGCTTCGAGCTGGCGTCGCACCTGCCCCGCGAGGAGACGCGCGTCGTCGCCTCGCGCGAGCACGTCGCCCTGAAGCCGTCGCTGGAGAAGGTGCCCGCGCGGCTGGTGGTGAAGGCGCTCCCGGAGGGCACCGAAATCTACGTGGACGGAGAGCGCGTGGGCGCGGACGCGGTGGACCGGGGCGTGCAGCCCGGGACGCGCACGCTGCGGCTCGCGCTGGAGGGCTACGAGCCGCAGGAGGTCCAGGCGGAGATCGCCCCGGGCGCCACGTACACGCTCGAGCGCGCGCTCAAGCCCACCTCCATGCAGGCCTTCAAGCTGGCCATGCGTCGGCGCCAGGAGGCGACCCTGGCGCGCCGCAGCTACCTGGAGGCCTCCTACGAGTTCACGACGCTGACGTCCGACACGCTGGAGACCCGGCCCATGGGCTCCAACGGCGGCCTGGACGCGGTGCGCACCCAGAACGTGCGCTCGCCCGGCAAGCGGAAGATGCGCGGGCTGGGGCTCGAGTACGGCCACTACGGCCAGTACTTCGGCGTCATGTTCGTGGGCACCACCTGGTACTCCACGGCGGACGTGTGGACGGTGGGGGTCAACGTCCCGGCGGGCGTGCAGGGCCCCGGCGTGGACGGGCTGACGCAGTTCGACACCAAGGTGCAGATGTTGTCGCTGCGCGCGTTGCAGCCGCAGCTGCGCTACGTGCTGGGGCCCGTGTCGTTCGCCATCCAGGCGGGCGTCGAGGTGCGCGGCGCGCTGATGGAGGAGGAGGACGACGGCTCCGGCCTCTCGCCGCGCTTCAAGGACGGGCTGTACGCCATCGACGTGCACGCGGGCGGACAGGCCACCGCGCGCGTCTTCATCTACGAGGGGCTGTACGCGTCGGTCGCGTACCAGCGGGGCTTCTCCCTGCTGTCGAAGATCGCCGGGACGAGCAACTTCCGGGGAGGGGTGGGCTATGCGTTCTGAGACGCGCCGACTGCTGATGACGTGGGTGGTGCTGGTGTGTGGCGCGGCCTGGGCCCAGCCGCTGGTGGGCCCCTCGGTGGGCAACGCGGACGCGCTCGTGGCCGAGGGCACGAAGCTCTACAACAAGCGCAAGTACGCGGACGCGTCGCGGCTCCTGCTCCAGGCCACCCGGGCCAACCCCACCCTCCTGCCCGCCTACCTGGGGCTGGCGCGCGCGCGCATGGGCGCCAAGGAGACCGCGGGGGCATGCGCGGCGTACAAGGCGTGGCTGCGCAGCGCGCCGGACGTCCAGGAGCGGCGCAAGGCCCAGGGCGAGCTGGAGCTGTGCGAGCGTCAACTGAAGGCCGCGCGCAAGAAGAAGAAGAACAAGGTGCCGCCGGACCTGACCGCGCGCCACGTCGAGCTGAAGGCCGGCTTCTTCGAGGCGCTGGAGGCCCGGAAGCTGCGGGGCGCGGACTCCGCGGGGGAGGCGCTGCGCACGCTCGTGGCGGAGGGCTACCTGGGCGCGGACCTGGGCGAGATGGGCCAGCGGCTGAGCGCGCAGTGCCGCGCGACGGCCGGCGAGCTGCACCAGCGGGCGCTGGCGGGCGAGGCCGTCCCGGTGACCCAGCTTCGCGAGGCGCGGGAGCTGTTGGACCTGGCGAAGGACACGGGCGAGCCCGTCGCCCAGGCGGACGCCCAGGCGCCCTTCCTCGACGGGATGGTGCTGCTCCAGACGGGTGACGCCAACCGGGCGCAGGAGCAGTTCGCCCGGGCGACCACGGCGGCCCCCGAGCGCAGCGAGTACAAGGTCTGGCGGGCCACGGCGCTGCAGCGCGCCGGAGACCTCGGGGGCGCGCTGGCGATGATGGAGCAGGAGCTGCCCAACGACCCGCGCACGGACCTCCTGCGGGTCGCGGTGGCGCAGGGGACGTCCCCCGAGGCGGGCGCGAAGGAGCTCGAGCGGCTGCTCTTCCAGCGCTACCCCCCCACCGCGTCGCGCTGACGCGGGCCGACCTCTTTGCCTGGAAGGACCTGGATGGCGCTCTTCATCTGCCAGCGATGCGAGACGCAGCACGAAGCGTTGAACGGGGTGTGCCCGTCCTGTGGGGGCACGGAGCTCCTGAAGGTCGCGGAGCCCGCCGTGGACCGCATGCTCGGGAAGGTCGTCGCGGGC
Source organism: Myxococcus dinghuensis (assembly GCF_024198235.1). Classification (GTDB taxonomy): domain Bacteria; phylum Myxococcota; class Myxococcia; order Myxococcales; family Myxococcaceae; genus Myxococcus; species Myxococcus dinghuensis. Next base: position 387,398 of record NZ_JAKCFB010000003.1, read on the forward strand.
CGCTACCGCGTGCTGAAGCGGCTGGGCCAGGGCGGCATGGGCTCCGTGTACCTCGCGGAGCAGGTGGGCATCGGCCAGCAGGTGGCGATGAAGTTCCTCAACAGCGGCCTGTCCATGGACCCGGACGTGGCCCGCCGCTTCCTCAACGAGGCGAAGAGCTACGCGCGCGTCGCGCACCCCAACGCGGTGACGCTGCACGACTTCGGGCAGGACGACGAGGGCAGCCTCTACCTCTCCATGGAGTACGTGGAGGGCGATGACCTCAAGCACCTGCTGGCGTCCGTGGGCCGGCTGAACGTGCACGAGGCCGGGGACATCATCCTCCAGGTGGCGGACGTGCTGGCCTTCGCCCACGCGCGCGGGGTGGTCCACCGGGACCTGAAGCCGGAGAACGTCATGGTCCGGCAGGGCCTGCGCGGCTGGCACGCGAAGGTGCTCGACTTCGGCATCGCCCGCATCATCGACGGCGCCACGCGGCTGACGGCGCAGGGCGCGGTGGCGGGCACGCCCCGGTACATGTCGCCCGAGCAGGCCATGGGCCTGGACGTGGATGCCCGCGCGGACGTGTACGCGGTGGGCGTCGTGCTCTTCGAGCTGCTCACCGGCGTGCAGCCCTTCGACGGCGCGAGCGTCGCCGAAATCATGCAGAAGCAGGTCCACCAGCCCATTCCCCGCCTGGTGGACGTGGTGCCGGAGCTGGACCTGCCCGCCATCGACGCCGTCATCCAGAAGGCCACCGCGAAGAAGCGCGTGGAGCGCTACACCACGATGGAGGCCTTCGCCGTCGACCTGAGCAACGCCCTCCCCACCATGACGGGACGGCCGCCCATCAGCGGCGTCAGCCCCGCCGTGCGCGCGGGCACCGCCGAACAGTCGCGCCCCGGAACGATGCTGTACGGCGACGGCACCGAGGACACGATGCTCCGCGGCGCGGCGACGCCCGCTCCGTCCACCGTGGACCCGGGGAAATACGACACGGGCCGGGTCGCGCCCCTTCCGCTGACGCAGCCCTCGCCGGGCGCGCCGGACACCGGGCTCCGCGTGGGGCCGGGCGGCTTCAACAAGACGGCGCATGCCATGTCCCCCTACGCGGCGCCCCCCTCCTCGCGTGGCGGGTGGATGCTGGGACTGGGCATCGCGGGCGCGCTGCTGCTGGGCGGTATCGCGGTCGTCGTGATGCGAAGCACGGGCCCGACGCAGGAGCCCCCTCGCCTCACATCCCTGCTGGGAACGGGCGCCCAACCGGCCCCGCCACCCGACCGTGGACCTCCACCGCCGGGGCATGGGCACCCTCCGCCGCCCCTGGACGACCGCCCGCCAGTCCCCCACCCCATGGGCGCGCCCAGGCCCCCTCCCCCCGTGCAGCCCGTGGACCCGAGGCCTTCCGACGTGGCCGAGGCCGCCGACCCGGCCATGGACCGCCGCCTGGAGAAGGCCCAGGACCGCCTCATCGAGATCAGCGACGACTTCAACGACGGCGAGCTGGCGAAGGCCTCGGAGAAGCTCGCGCTGGCGCGCAGCCTGGGCCTGGATGCCGTCGAGCCGAAGCTCGCGGAGCTGGGCACGAAGATCGAGGACGCGTCGAAGCGGCTGGCGCGGGCCCGCGCGCAGGAGAACGACGGGAATTGCGAGCAGGCCATCGGCGTCTACAAGGCGCTGAGGAAGGACTACCCTCAGCTCGCGGATGCCCAGCGTGGCCTCCAGCGATGCAAGCGGATGCTGCCGCCCGACGTGTCCGACTGAAGGACGCGGCCCCCAGGCGGCCTCCCTTCCGGAGACGAGGATGAACGAGGTCGGCGGACACGAGGTGGTGGCGCAGCTCCGGGCGCTCGGAGTCCGCGAGGGCGGCGTGCTCCTGGTCCACACCGCGTTCAGGGCCGTGCGCCCCGTCGAGGGAGGACCGCTCGGGTTGATTCGAGCCCTCCGCGCGGCGCTGGGCGACATGGGCACCCTGGTGATGCCCACGATGACGGACGGTGAGAGCGTGTTCGACCCGCGCACGACGCCCACCTCGGACATGGGAATCACCGCGGAGCTCTTCTGGCGACAGCCGGGCGTCGTGCGCAGCACGCACCCGGGAGGCTCGTTCGCCGCCGAGGGGCCTCACGCCGAGGCCATCTGCCGCCCCCAACCCCTCTCCCCTCCGCACGGCCCCGACAGCCCCGTGGGCCACGTGCATGACCTCGGGGGCCAGGTGCTCCTGCTCGGAGTGAGCCACGGCGAGGACACGACGCTCCACCTCGCGGAGGCCCTGGCCGGCGTGCCGTACTCGGTCTCCCATCCATGTGTCGTCGAGGTCGACGGCGTCGCTTGCTCGGTGCCCATCGCCGAGACCGACCACTGCTGCCAGGGCTTCCGTCTGGCGGATGACTGGCTCCGCGCGCGAGGCCTCCAGCGGGAGGGTAAGGTGGGCCACGCGGACGCGCGCCTGTGCGACGCGCGGGACCTCGTGGCCGTCGCCGTGGAGCAGCTCTCCCGCGAGCCCCTCGCCTTCCTCTGCGCGCCCGCGACCGGCTGCGAGGAGTGCGACGCCGCGCACGCCAGCATCCCCGCCCACGCGCGCCTCACGTCCCTTCGAGGTCCCGCTTCAGCCGGGTGAGGACCCCCACCGCCTCCACCGAATACGGCGAGAGCCACCGGTCCCGAATCTCCTGGATGGGCGCGGCGTTGAGATAGTTCCACCGCGTGCGCCCCTCGCGCACGGCGATGACGAGCTCCGCCTTCTGGAGCACGCCGATGTGCTGCATCACCGTGCAACGGTCCAGTGACGCCGCGAAGTGCTCGCACAGCGCCCCCGTCGTCCGGGGCGCGTCGCGGAGCAGGTCGAGGATCTCCCGCCGCCGCGAATCCGCCAGCGCCTTGAAGATCAAGTCGTCCCGAGCGACCTTCGACATGTTATAAAACTACAACATATCGACGCAGGACCCAAGCCCGGAGGCCCCCATGGAGTTGAAGTTCCAGGTGCAGTTGAAGGTCCAGAAGCCGGTGTCCGAGGTCTTCGACGCCGTGGTGAATCCCAGGAAGCTCAGCGGCTACTTCGTCCAGGCGGCCAGCGCGCCGCTCATCGAGGGGACGACGGTGAAGTGGCGCTTCGCGGAGGTCCCTGGCGAGCACGACGTCGTCGTCCGGGAGGTGCGCCAGGACGAGCGCATCGTCTTCGAGTGGGAGGCCGCGGGCGGGGGCTACGACACGCGCGTGGAGATGAAGTTCAAGGTCATCGACGCGAAGAACACGCTGGTGCAGGTGAGCGAGTCCGGTTGGCGGGAAGACCCTGTCGGGCAGGCGGCGTCCTACGACAACTGCGGGGGCTGGATGCACATGATGCTGTGCCTCAAGGCGTACCTCGAGCACGGCATCAACCTGCGAGCGGGAGGAGCCTTCTGAGCGGCCGCTCGGGCGCCCTCCCCGCGTCGCGGTTCGTCCTGGGGTCCCGTCCCCGGACGTGACAAGGTGCGCGCGATGTCGTCGCAAGACCCGAAGCGACCCAGCCCGATCGCCGTCGCCATCCCCCTGCTGCTCGCCGCGATGGGCTCCATCCAGGTGGGGGCCTCCATCGCGAAGGGGCTGTTTCCCATGGTGGGCGCCCAGGGGACGACGGCGCTGCGGCTCGTCTTCTCCTCGCTCATCCTGCTCGCCTTCTGGCGCCCGTGGCGGCACCGCCTCACGCGCCAGGAGCTGCGCGCCATCGTCGTGTATGGCGCGTCGCTCGGGGTGATGAACCTGACGTTCTACCTGGCGCTGGCCCGCATCCCGCTGGGCATCGCCGTCGCCATCGAGTTCACCGGGCCGCTCGCGGTGGCCATCCTCTCCAGCCGCCGCCCCATCGACTTCGTGTGGGCCCTGCTCGCCATCGCCGGCGTGCTGCTCATCCTCCCACTCTCCGGCGCGTCGGGGACCCTCGACTGGGTGGGCGTGGCCTGGGCGCTCGTCGCGGGGACGTGCTGGGCGCTCTACATCCTCTTCGGACAGAAGGCCGGCGCCTCCGTCCACGGCGGCACCGCGGCCTCGCTGGGCATGCTCGTCGCGGCCCTGGTCGCCGTGCCGGTGGGGGTCGCCAGCGCGGGCACCGCGCTGCTCAATCCGTCGTTGATGCTCCCCGCGCTGGGCATCGCCATCCTCTCGAGCGCCCTGCCCTACTCACTGGAGATGTTCGCCCTCAAGAAGCTGCCCACGCGCACCTTCGGCATCCTGATGAGCCTGGAACCGGCGCTCGGGGCGCTCGCGGGCCGGGTGTTCCTCGCGGAGCAGCTCTCCGTCACCCAATGGGTGGCCGTCGGCCTCATCATCTCGGCGTCCGTCGGTAGCGCGGCCTCGGCGCGCCAGCGCTAGATTCCCCCCAAAGGGAGCGCTCATGCACAAGGGGTCTTGTCTCTGCGGGGCCGTCCGGTTCGAAGTCACCCAGGCGCTGAAGCCGCCGGACGCCTGCCATTGCACGCTGTGCCGCAAGTCGTCCGGCCACTATTGGGTTTCCACCGACCTTCCCCGCTCGGCGGTGACGATCCACGGTGAGGACAAGGTCACCTGGTATCACTCGTCCGAGAAGGTCCGGCGGGGCTTCTGCTCCGTCTGCGGCGCCAGCCTCTTCTGGGACCCGGTGCACCGGGACTTCATCGCCATCGCGATGGGCGCGTTCGACACGCCCACGGGCACCCACGTGGAGAAGCACATCTTCGTGGCGGACAAGGGCGACTACTACGAGCTCGTCGACGGACTGCCGCAGAACCCGCGGTAGGCCGACGCCGGCTCAGTAGGACGGGAGCACCGTCGCGTCCCTCAGTCGGGGGGCGCGCGCGTCCTTGGGGGAGATGAGCGGCTCGCTCACCGGCCACGGAATCGCCAGGTCCGGGTCGTCCCACACGACGGCGCGCTCCATCTCCGGCGCGTAGAGCGTGGTGCACTTGTAATGGAAGTCCGCCGACTCGCTCACGACGCAGAAGCCGTGCGCGAAGCCGGGTGGAATCCAGAGCTGCCGCCGGTTGTCCGAGGACAGCTCCACCGCCGCCCAGCGACCGAACGTGGGCGAGCCCCGGCGGACGTCCACCGCGACGTCGTACACCGCGCCCGCGAGCACCTGGACGAGCTTCCCCTGTCCCTGAGGCTCCTGGAAGTGCAGCCCGCGCACGGTGCCCTTCGTGGAGCGGGAGTAGTTGTCCTGCACGAAGGGCCCGGCGATGCCGGCGTCCGCGTACCGCTTCGCGTGGAACAGCTCCATGAAGAAACCCCGGTCGTCCCCGAACACCTTGGGTTCGATGAGCAGCAGCTCCGGAATCTCCAGCGGAATGACCTTCATGACACCGCGCCCCGATTCTCCGCCAGGGCCAGCAGGTACTGGCCGTACTCGTTCTTGCGCATGGGCTCCGCCAGCGCCCGCAACTGGGCCGCGTCGATGTAGCCCATCCGGAAGGCGATCTCCTCCGGGCACGACACCTTGAGCCCCTGCCGCCGCTCGATGATCTCGATGAAGTTGGACGCCTCCATCAGCGACTCGTGCGTGCCCGTGTCCAGCCACGCGTAGCCGCGACCCATCAGCTCCACGTCGAGCTGGCCGCGCCGCAGGTACTCCGCGTTGACGTCCGTGATCTCCAACTCGCCGCGCTTGCTGGGCTTGAGCCCCGCCGCGATGTCGAGCACCTGGTTGTCGTAGAAGTACAACCCGGTGACGGCGTAGTTCGACTTCGGCGCGACGGGCTTCTCCTCGATGCTCAGCGCGCGGTTGCCCGGCCCCAGCTCCACCACGCCGTACCGCTCCGGGTCCTTGACGTAGTAGCCGAACACGGTGGCGCCCGAGGTGCGCCGGGCCGCCTCGCGCACCAGCGCGCTCAGGCCGTGGCCGTAGAAGATGTTGTCGCCCAGGATGAGCGACACCGTGTCCGAGCCCACGAAGTCCCGACCGATGACGAACGCCTGCGCGAGCCCCTCCGGCCGGGGCTGCTCCGCGTACTGGAAGCGCATGCCCCACTGCGCGCCGTCCCCCAGCAGCTCGCGGAAGCGAGGCAGGTCCTGGGGCGTGGAGATGACGAGCACGTCGCGGATGTCCGCCAGCATCAACGTGCTGAGCGGGTAGTAGATCATCGGCTTGTCGTGCACGGGGAGCAGTTGCTTGCTGACCACGCGCGTCAGCGGGTACAGCCGCGTGCCCGAACCGCCAGCGAGGATGATGCCCTTCATTGTCACCTCTGCGAGTCAGTGTCCGCGCGCGGCCTTCCACGTCGCGTGGAAGCGCGCCAGCGACTCGGCCAGCTCCAGCGGCTTCGCCTCGAGCTGGGTCCGCGCCTTGTCCGTCTTCAGCCCGCCCTTGAGTGGCCGGGGGCTGGGCAGCTTCAGCTCCGCCATGCGCGTGGGGACGATGAGCCCCGCGTCGAACCCGAACACGTCACACAGCGCCCGGCCGTAGCCCACCCGGTCGATGACCGTGCCGCCGCACGTGTTCCAGGTGCCGCCCAGCCTCCGCTCGCCCAGCTCCACCAGCATGGCGGCCACGTTGTCCGCCAGGCTCGGCGACACCACCTGGTCCTCGAAGAGCTTCACCTGCTGGCCCTTCTCCAGGTTCGTCACCAGCCACGCGCCGAAGTTGAGCCGGCCCTCCACGGGCGGCCAGCCATAGACCACCGCCGTGCGCGCGATGGCGCAGCCGGGCGCGAGCACCCGCGCGGCCTGCTCCCCCATGTGCTTGGTCACCGCGTAGACGCCGCGGGGGTTGGGCACCGCGGCCTCGTCGTACGGTCCCGCCTCGCCGTCGAAGACGTAGTCGGTGGAGACGTGGACCAGGTGCGCCCCGGCCGCCTGCGCGCTCCGGGCCACGGCGGCCGTCGCATTCACGTTGCCTGCGTACGCCGCCTGCGGGTCCTTCTCGCAGGCATCCACCTCCGTCATGGAGGCGCAGTGGATGACGACGTCGGGGGCGGCGGCCTTCAGCGCGCTGGCGACGTCCGCCTCGCGCGTCAGGTCGACGGACGCGTAGCCGTACTCGCCCCCCGTCCGCCGCGGGCCGCGCCCCAGCCCCACCACCGTGTGGCCGCCCTTCTCGAAGAGGGAGCAGACGCGGCTGCCCACCAACCCGTTGGAGCCCGTGACGAGCACTCGCATGGCGTCACGCCCTCCCCTGCAGGCGGTGCACGTACTGCGTCTCGTAGTACCGCTGGTACGCGCCGCTCGTCACCCGCTCCCACCACGCGCGGTGCTCCAGGTACCAGTGGACCGTGTCCGCCAGTCCCTGCTCGAAGGTGTGCACGGGCGTCCAACCCAGCTCCGCGCGGCTCTTCGACGGGTCGATGGCATAGCGCCGGTCGTGCCCGGGCCGGTCCTTCACGTACTGGATGAGGCTCTCCGGCTTGCCCACCAGGCCGAGGATGGCCTTCACGATGTCGATGTTGCGCCGCTCCGCCCCACCGCCGATGTTGTAGACCTCGCCGGCCCGGCCCTTCTCCAGCGCGAGCAGCAGCGCGCGGCAGTGGTCCTCGACGTGCAGCCAGTCGCGCACGTTGGCGCCGTCGCCGTAGACGGGCAGCGGCTTGTCGTGCAGCGCGTTGACCACCATGAGCGGGATGAGCTTCTCCGGGAACTGGTAGCGCCCGTAGTTGTTCGAGCAGCGCGTCACCACCACGTCCATGTGGAACGTGTGGTGGTACGCCAGCGCCACCAGGTCGGAGCTCGTCTTGCTGGCGGAGTACGGGCTGGAGGGCTTGAGGGGCGAGGACTCGGTGAAGGCCCCCGTGGGGCCGAGCGAGCCGTAGACCTCGTCGGTGGACACCATGACGAAGCGCTTCACGCCTCGCGCGCGGCTCGCCTCCAGCAGTTGCTGGGTGCCGAGCACGTTGGTGGTGATGAACACCTCCGGCCCGAGGATGGAGCGGTCCACGTGGCTCTCTGCCGCCAGGTGAAGGACGGCGTCGACGGCGTGCTTCGCCATCAGGTGTTCGACCAGCTCCCGGTTGCCGACGTCGCCCCGGACGAAGACATGGCGGGGGTCGCCCTCGAGGTCGGACAGATTCTCCAGGTTGCCCGCATACGTGAGCTTGTCGAGGTTGACGACCGTCCAGTCGGGTCGCTCGCGCCGCAGGTACCTCACGAGGTTGGAGCCGATGAAGCCGCAGCCTCCTGTCACCAATACGTTCATGTGCCGCGAGCCTCGAATCGTCGGGAAGGGGCCTCCCGTCGCCGAGGGGTTCTACACCAGGGAGGCCGGGCTTGTGTGCACCCTCTCGCGGGGCTAAGGGACCCAGGCGTGAGGACACAGCGACGCAGCCCCCCGACGTCGGGGCCTCGGGCCATCCACCAGCTCCTGCCACGTCTCGCCTGGGGCGACGCGGTGGGCAACCAGGTGCGCTACCTCCAGGGGTTGCTGCGCCAGTGGGGTCATCCCTCGGAGATCTACGCCGAGGACTGGGACGACGCGTGCAAGGACCAGGTCCGGCACGTGCGCGACTGCGCCCGCGATGCGACGGATGACACGGTCTGGGTGATCCACCACAGCTTCGAGTCGCGCCTGGTGCCACTCATCGCTCGCACGCCCGGTCGCAAGCTGCTCGTGTACCACAACGTAACGCCTGCTCGGCTGTTCGAGGGGTTCGAGCGCAAGGTCGCCGCCGCCTGCGACGCGGCCCGCGATGAGCTGCTCGCCCTGCGTCCGCTCGTGGACCATGGCTTCGCGTATTCGCGCTTCAGCGCGGAGGAGTTGACGGCGGCGGGCTTCATGTCCGTCTCCCTGCTCCCGTTCGCCATCGACTGGACGGCCTTCGACGCCCCCGCGGACCCCGCGCTCCAGGCGGAGCTGTCCGATGGCTGCGCCAACATCCTCTTCGTGGGCCGCGCGGTGCCGAGCAAGAAGGTGGATGACGTGCTGCGCGTCTTCACGGCGTATCAGCGGCTCTACCAACCGCGCAGCCGGCTCGTCGTCGCGGGATACCTGCACCGTGACGGCGCCTATGGCGCCTCTCTGCACGGACTCAAGGACGTGCTCGGCGCGGAGCGCGTCCACTTCCTGGGACGCGTGAGCGCGGCGCAGTTGTCCGCGTGCTTCGCCACGGCGTCGGCCTACCTGTCCATGAGCCGGCACGAGGGATTCGGCGTGCCCCTCCTGGAGGCCATGTACCGGGGCGTGCCCGTGGTCGCCTACGGCGCGGCGGCCGTTCCCGAGACGATGGGCGGAGCCGGGCTCGCCACGCTGACCGACGCACCGGAGGATGTCGCGGAGCTGCTCGCCGTCCTGGACAGGCGACCCTCGCTGCGCGCGCAGGTCCTCGAGGCGCAGCGTCGACACCTGACCACGCTCTCCCAGGACCTCGTGGCCCGGCGGGTGCGAGAGGCCTTCGACGAGGTGCTCGCGGCGCGGCGTGCGCCAGAGCCTGCGCCTACGGTCCAGGCAAGCGTGGAGCTGGTGTGCCCAGGCTTCACGGTGCGCCCTCGGGATGCAGCCACCCAGCTCACCCGGAGACTGGCGGAGCGCCTGCCCGGCGCGCGGGTGCTCGCGTTGAGCCCGAGGGGCACGCCGTCCTCCGGAGCACCGCGCACCACGACGGAGGTGGGAGGAGTCCCGGTGTGGCACTTCACGCCGGACCAGCCCGTGGGACGGGGCGTGGGCGCCCTGCCCGGCGCGTCCTCGCTCGAGAGCGCCGTCCGCGTCTCGTCCGGGAAGGTGGTCCTGCTGGGCGCGGAGACGCTGACGGCCCAGGCGCTCGCGCCGCGCGTCGGCCCACGGGCCTGGGGCGTCTTCGAGCCGTCGGACGCTCCTTCTGCGTTGGAGGCCGCGCGGCAACACCTGGGCGCGCGGCTCGTGCCCATGGACTCGTCACGGCTGGACTCCGCCGTGGAAACCCTGTTGAACGCCCTTTCCTCTTCACGAGGTGCGGCCCTTGCGCGCTGAAGACCTGCTGACCACCAGCCCCACGGCCGAGGCCGTGGCGGAGGAGACCCGGAGACTCCCCGCGCCTTCACCGGAAGCAGCCGAGGCGCTGCGACACACCCTGGAGCGGTCCGCGAACGCCAGCCCACCCGCGCCGTGGCCCGCGCTTCTCCAGGAGGCACGGGGGAAGATGGACAGCCGCTACGCGGGGCCGGTGACTTCGCATCGCGGGGGGCTCAGTGGCCCCGCGCTCGTCCTGGCCAAGCGCGCCTTCCGCCTCCTCTTCCAGCCCTTCATCAACGAAGCCCTGCGCAAGCAGGTCGAGTTCAACGAGTCCATCCTCGACGCGCTCGCCACCATCCACGACGTGCAGCGCGAGCACGCACGAGCCCAGGCCAGTTGGCGGCAGGAGATGGATCGCCGCCTCGCGAACATCGAAGCCGCGGCGCTCGGGCGTGTGGCCACGCGAGAGGCATCACCGGACACGAGTCCCGCCGGGGCCTCCGACCACGGCAGCGCGCCCACGGCCACACAGCCTCCCGATGGTGCCTCGACACGCGCCCCACCGCCCGAGCCCGGAGGGCCGGTGAACCGTCAGGGCCGTGGCGCACGTGCTGGAGGACGGGGGCGCGGCGGTCGTCGATGAACCGCTGAGCAGAGCACTCCGTCGGCACGCCAGACGGCGAGCGAAGTCGGGGGCCCGACAACACTGCGGGCGCCCCACTCGCGCACACAGCCCTCCGCCGTCACGCGCCAAGCAGAGGACCACGTCGGCACGCCGGACAACGGGAGTGAAGGCGGGGCCCGAACACACAGCGGGCGCACGACCCGGGCACACAGCCCTCCGCATTCACGCACCAAGAGGAGGGGTCCAGCAGCTCGGAGGGAACGAGGGGACTCGCCCCCCAAGCCCCGCACTGCTGTGGACCCGCCACGAGCTGGGAGCATCCCGCATCGACTCCGGGCATCCCCGCCCCCGAGCCGACGCGGGCCCGCCCTACCGGATGGACGAGGCGATCGTCCGGACGCGCTTGTTCAGGGCATCCGCCAGCACATAGCGCGTGGGCCGGCTTCCATCCGTTCCCGCCGTCAACCCCGACGCGGCGTACTTGAGCGCCTTGTGGAGCAACGGCAGCCGCTTGAGCGAGACGTTCACCCGGTCCATGACGCCATGGAGCCGATGCACCACCTCCACCTTCACCTCGGGCGCCGGCGGCGGGGCCTCGGGTGCGACGGCGAGGAGCAGGAACGGATCCAACTGGATGCCCGCCGGCAGCGGGTGCTTGAGGTTCCGGTGGAGCTGATTGAGCAGCTCCAGGTGCCGGCGCGGGTTGACGCCCGAAATCATCGAACCGCCTCGGCGGCGGTAGTGGAAGTGGATGGCGTTGGTGACCAGGAAGCGGTGCCCGGCATGCGTGAGGCGCAGGTAGAGGTCCCAGTCCTCGTAGCTGCGCAGCCGCTCGTCGTAGCGCGTGTGCTCGAACAGCGAACGGCGCATCAGCGAGGTGGCGGAGGAGAGACGGTTGGCCACCATCCCGAGGGAGGGGCAATCCCCCAGGAACATGGCGTAGTCGCAGAAGCGCCGCTCCGCCAACGCCTCGTCGGAGTCGAAGTAACCCGTGGCGGGCACCACCACGTCGTACTCCCGGTGGCGCTCCAGCGCCTCCACCGCGAGCTGGATGAAGCGCGGACCGATGCAGTCGTCCGCGTCCAGCGGAAGGACGTACTCGCCGCGAGCCGCGTCGAGGGCGATGTTGCGCGACGCGGGCAAGCCACGGTTGACCGGGTTGCGGATCAGCCGGAGGTTCGACCCACCGTCCTCGGAGGCGACCGCGATGCGCTCCATCATCGCGTGGTCGAACGGGTCCGTGGAGGCGTCATCCACGAGGATGATCTCCACCTCGGGATAGGTGCTCTCCGCGATGCTCTCCAGCGCCTCGGGGAGGTAGCGCGCCAGGTTGAAGTTGGTGATGAGCACGCTGACGAGCGGCGTCCGCGCGGTCGTCGCGCGCGCGCGCCGGGCACGCGGGTCCGGCGTCTCCCAGTACGGGACATCCGCCGTCCACTCCACGGGGCGGAGGTCCGGGGACTTCCAGGCGCGCGCGATGGCCTCCGCCAGGCCGTTCACCGAGCCATCGAAGGTGTAGCAGTTCACGCCGTCCACGAACGGGCTGCCCGGCGCGAAGGCCACGCACTCGCCGTTGAGCACCAGGGGCGCGCCCACCGACGACGCCTCGTAGGCCGCCAGGTTGACGGATTCGTAGTCCGACGGGATGACCACGATGCCCCGGCGCATCAGGGCCTCGCGGTCCTTGCTGGGGCCGGTGAAGACGAAGCGCGGACGCAGGTCCGCCGGAACGAGCGACTTCACCCAGTCCAGGTGCTCACCGGGCACCATGACGCAATCGAGCACCGCCCGCCCGGTGTACTCCGGGTGGTTGCGCATGAACGTCGCGGCGCCTCGGACGAACAGGTCGGCGCGCTTGAAGCGCTGCACCTTGGAGACGAAGAGCAGGTCCGGCACTTCCCACTCGCGAGACCGGAGGCTCGCGTCGGTCCGCAGCGCGACCGGCGGGAACTGGCAGGTCACCTTCTGCTTCCACTGCTCCGGGAAGCGATAGAAGGCGTGGTTGAAGTCCGCCACCCGCGGCAGGTGCGCGATGACGCGGTCCGCGTCGAGGAGCGCCTTGCGCTCGAGCTCCGACTGACCGTGATTGTCCTTGGTGAGGAGCTGACGCTCCATCTGGGCGATGATGCCGAAGGTCGAGTGCAGCCGGACCACGACCTCCGTGTTCGCGAACGCCCCCCCGAGCAGCTTCTCCTGCAGCGTGCAGAAGGCCCACCCCAGGTAGTCGGGAAACTCGATGACGTCGAAATGGAGGCCCGAGGCCTCGAGCCGCCGGAGCTGGAGCATCAGCTCCAGCGACGTCGCGTGCTGGAACGTGTCCGTGAAGGCCCCTGGGGGCGGGTAGACGCCGCCCTCGTCGAAGCGCAGGTCCCAGGTGCCTCGGGACTGGGCGACATGGGCGCGCACCCCACCGCCGAAGTGCGCCTCGATCGCGGAGGGCACCACCGCCACGGTGGAGGGGAAGAGCAGGTGCAGCTCGACGGAGCTCTCCCGCCGCAACGAGTCCATGACGAAGTTGTGGACGAGCCGACCGATTCCCCCCTGGGTGAACGGATAGAGCTCGTCCGTGACGAGACACACACGACGAGGACTCATGACTGGACGAACTCCTCGAGCACCCGGAACGCCTCCTGAGTCAACACACGCTCGTAGTCCATCATCATCCCGGTCAGCTCGGCCGGAGACCGCTCCCGCAGCTCCAACACCTGGTCGATGGCATCCCTCACGCGCTCCACCGAATCCACGTGAACCATCTGGGTGAGCTTCTGGTACGGATGCGCATCCAACGCCCCCAACGCGAGCGGACCGTGCAGACACGGCACGCGGAGCACGAGCCCCTCCAGCGCCGTCATGGGCTGGCACTCGGACAACGAGGCGTTGAGCACGATGTCGCAACGGCGGACCAGATCGAACATCGTCGCGCGGTCGGGGCGCGGCACGCTGACGACGCGCTTGGGTCCGCGCAGGGCCTCCGGCATCAGATACGTCGCCGTGACATGGAGGGTGTCGAGGCGCGACGAGGCATGCCCGGCGAATAGGTTCGTGTAGAAGTTCTTCCGCCAGTCGTTGGGGATGGGGATGAAGGCCTCGCGCGTGGGCCGCGACGGCGGCCGGCCGCGCTCGGCCTCGGACATCCGCGGGGGTACGTTGAGCACCGTCTTCGGGAAGACCTCCTCCGCGAGCAGGTGCATCCCGGGCTTCACGGTCGCCACGGCGTTGAGGATGCCTCGCCGTTGCAACTCCACGAGCTGGCCGAAGTAGTCGATCTCGATGGGGTTCGGGAACTGCGCCGTCGAGCCGTGCCAGAGCGCGAGCAGCCGAATCGAGGAGCCGAGCGCCTTGCGCAGGGCCTCCACGACCTGGTGCGCCGTGGGCGAGAAGGCATGGACGATGACGGTGTGACACAGGCTCTTCTCGACGTAGGCCAGCGCGGCGAGGAGGTCGTGTCGCTCCAGCGTCCGCTCCGAGGGGATGGCCATCTTCCGCCCCGGGAAGTAGCCCGCCGCCGCGCGGATGCCGTGCCAGTCCTGGTGGAACAGGTGGAGCACGCCGTTGAACCGCGCGGACTCGTGCGCCCAGCGCGTGTCGAGCGCCGCGTCGGTCACCACGGCGGGCAGGGCCTTCGACGGCGTGGACAGAGGCTTCACCTCGGGCGGCGACATGCGCGGCGCCCGGAAGCGCGCGAGGTCATCCGACAAGGAGCGCAGCCGCTGACGCCGGGCGAGACGCTCCGCCTCCGTGCTCAGTTGCTGGGACAGCTCTGCGATGCGCGCATCCTCCGGGCGGGAGAGCTGCTCGCTGGCCTTCTCCGACCAGTCCAGGAGCCGGAGGAACGCGCTCTCGTGGAGCGTCTGGAGCCCGAGCGGCTGGGACTCGCTCCGCGCGTCCTCCAGGTTCCCGACCTGGAAGTAGCGGCGCCCTCCCTCCGCGTTTCGCTTGAGGAGGTACAGGTCCTGTCCACTCACGGGCTCCGAGGCGTGATGCAGGTCCCAGCCTTCCGGCAGCAGGCTCGCGAAGGGATGCAGCCACCGCCCCGGGCGCGACGAGAAGTCCCAGAGGCTCACGGGAACGAGCGGGTTCTCCAGGAGGATGAGCGACCCACCGGGACGCACCAGGTCCCCGAGCTCCTCCATCAAGCCGGTGATACGCCCGCTCGGGGTGTAGCCGAGCGCGGAGACGGAGAAGACGCAGTCGAAGGAGCGTCCCGCCAGGACCTTGCGAGGCGAGTCTCCGTGGAAGATTCGCTCGGCGACGGGGGACACGGAGGGCGGCGGCTCCTGCCGCAGCGGCTCCGTCATCGACACCGAGACGTCGTACCCGTGGTAGCGGACGCCCGGCAGCGCGGCGACCGGGCCGGCGAGCCGACCGAAACCACAACCGAACTCCAGGACGTCGAGCGTCGCATCACCGCGACGCTGTTCAGCCTTCAGCAGAGTGGCGAGCACGCGCGTCTGGCGACCATGCAGCGCCGTCCCTGGACCTTCTGATGCGAGCGTCACCTCGCGATAGTCAGAACCGCGGGTCGACTTCCAGAACTGAAGACTGTCCTCTGTGCTGTCGAGTTCCTTGTACATACGCCCGTCAGAACCTCACTCCAGGATGGACCGCAGCCTTCCAGCGTCCGCCGCGAGCAGGTGGTCCATCATCCGGTCCACCTGCTGTTCCCAGCTCGTACGGCGCACCCGCTCGGCGGCGCGAGCCCCCAAGCTAGCACAAAGCCCTACGTCCAACACCGCCCTGCGCAAGGAGGCCAACACGGAGGATGGAGAAGGTGCTGTCAGCAGACAATTCGCGCCGTCTTCGAGCAGCCAGTGGTTCGCTGGATTGTCATTGGTCACCACCGTCACCCCACACGCCATCATCTCCAGCGGCAGATACGACGGATGCTTCGTGAACATGAAGCACAGACCGACGTCGCATTCACGATACAGCGCGGCGGTGCGCTCGGCGGGCAACACTCCCAGGTTCGTCACCAGCCCGCGCACACCATAGGACTCCGGATTCCACTCCGCGCCCGCGGTGACGATCTCGACCGCGGGCCCCAGCTCGCGCTTCAGTCGCGTCAGCGCGGCGAGCCCCAGCTCGAAGCCGTTGCGCTCGTTGCCCGGGCGTCCGTAGAAGAAGACGCGCACGGGGCCCTTGCGCGCGGGGCGCCGGTCATGGAAGAGCGCGCCGTCCACTGCGGGCTCGAAGGCGAAGCCATCCATGCCGTGCAGGGCCTTCACCGTGTCGCGCAGGCCCGGCGTGTTGAAGATGCCCTGGAAGCCCAGGTGATACGTCTGCTCCGCGAGCGCGGACTGCGTGCCGGCCGCGAAGAACATCGGCTCGTAGTCCTGGACGAAGTAGGCGCGAACCCCCGCGCGGGGATGGCGCAGCACCTGGTACGCGGAGGTCCAGTAGGTGGCGATGGCCAGGTCGCAGGCCGGCAGCTCCGCCAGCGACGCGGCGCCGGACAGGACGCGGAAGGCCCCCACCGCGCCGGGGAACACCGGCGCCACGCGCGCCTCGAAGTCCCCGGGGCTGGCGCCGGGCTTGTCGTAGACGACGAAGTCGCTGCGCACGCCGTGACGCCGCTGCATCAGGTCCGCGAAGCGGAACAGCGTGTGGATGCCCGCGTAGACGTGGCCGAAGGCGGGGATGAACCACGTCGCCGTCTCCACCTTCCCCCGACTGCGCAGCGAGGCCAGCGCCGCCGGCGCGCCCTCGCGCGAGGCCTTCGCCTCCTCCGGCGTGGAGTCCAGGGCGTCCAGGTGGTCGATCAGGTGGCGCTGGGTGCGCGCCCGGTCCTCCAGCGACGCGTCGCGCGCGCTGGGCACGTCGTGCGTCAGCGTGCGCAGGGCCAGCGTCTCCCCCGTCTCCTCGTGTCGCCGCAGCGAGCAGTCCGTGCCCAGCAGCGAGAGGTTGGGGTTGAAGAAGGGGTCGCCCCGGGGCCCCAGCCAGGGCCGGTACGCGACGTAGGACCACCAGTAGTCGGACTCCGGGACGGCGTCCGCGCGCCGGCTGGCCGACTCGTGGTGGATGAGGCGCGCGTGCGGCGTGTACACCACCCGCAGGCCCTGCTGGTTCAGCCGCAGGCCGATGTCCACGTCGCTGCCGCACACCTGGAAGCGCTCGTCGAAGCCCTTCGCCGCCTCGAACACCGAGCGGCGGAAGATGACGCACGCGCTGGTGACGGACAGCCAGTTGCGCGTCCACCCCGTGTGTCCGAAGGGCGTGGAGATGGGACCATCCGGCAGGCGCCAGAACGGGTGGCCCGCCATGCCGGTGATGCCCACGACCGCGCCCGCGTGCTGCACCGTCCCCTCGGGGAAGAGCAGCTTGCACCCCACCGCGCCCACCTCCGGGCGCTGCGCCTGGGAGACCAGCTCCTCCAGCCACCCTGGGTCCACGACCTCCATGTCGTTGTTGAGGAAGAGCAGCAGCTCCCCGGTGGCCTGCCGCGCCGCCCAGTTGTTGATGGCCGGGTAGTTGAACGGGAAGTCCCACGTCAGCTTCACCAGCCGGGGGTCCGTCAACCGCTCCAGCAGCGCGAAGGTCTCCGGCTTCGTGCTGTTGTTGGAGACGAGCAGCACCTCGAAGTTCGGATACGTGGTGCGCGACAGCAGGCCCGGGATGAGCAGCTCCAGCAGATCCGGCCGGTCCTTGAACGGGACGATGATGGACACCTTGGGTGTCCCTCGCACCGGGTAGCGCACGCGGTACTGCGTGGGCGCGGGGCTCGTCACCTCCGCCGTCTCGCCCAGGCGGGCCAGGTGCTCACGCAGCGCGCGCACGCCCGCGTCCGTCGCCTTCGCGAGCCCCGCCGCCTGGCTGGAGAACGACGCCGGGTTGGCGCGCCAGTGGTACAGCAGCTTCGGCACGTGGCCGATGCCGCGCGTGGCCTCGCTCAGCCGCAGCATCAGGTCGTAGTCCTGGGAGCCGTCGAAGCCCTCGCGCACGCCGCCCACTTCCGTCAGCAGCGCCCTGCGCGCGACGAGGAAGTGACAGACGTAGTTCACCGAGCGCAGCAGGTCCGGCGACCAGTCCGGCTTGAAGAAGGGCGCGGCGCGGCGCCCCTCCGCGTCCAGCCGGTCCTCGTCGCTGTAGACGACGTCGAGCGAGGGCTCCGCCGCCACCGCGAGCGCCCACTCCGCCAGCGCGTGCGGCGCCAGCGTGTCGTCATGGTCCAGGAAGCCCACCCATTCCCCGCGGGCCACGGCGAGGCCGGCGTTGGTCGCCTTCGCGATGCCCCCGTTGCGCTCGAGCGTCACCACCCGGATGCGGGAGTCCCGCGAGGCCGCCTCACGCAGCATCCCCGCCACGTGCGGCGCCGTGCTGGCGTCGTCCACCAGCACCCATTCCCAGTCGGAGTAGAGCTGGGCCGCCACCGACTCGGCGCAGGCGCGGAAGAAGGGCTCGGGCGTGTCGTAGACGGGCGTGACGAGCGACACGAGCGGACGCGATGCCAGCGCCGCCACCGCCTCGCGCGCGGCCTGGATGTCCCCCGCCTCGCGCGCGGCGCACCAGCCCTCGTAGTCCCCCAGCTCCGGCGGCCGGGGCGGCGGCGTGCGCGTCCCCAGCACGCCCGCGAGCGCCAGCACGGCCTGCTCGTTGAAGCGCGTCTGACGGCGCAGCAGCTCCGTCCACAAGGGGCCTCCAGCACGCAGCGCCCGCGGCAGCACCTCCGGCCGCAGCGGGTCGTTGCGCTCGCACAGCTCCGCCACCCACTTCGCGCCCGTCGCCTCGTCGGGGGGGCGTGGGGCGGCCGCGGCGACGAGGGCCTCCACCAGGGTCCGGTTCCATGCCGCCTGGCCTCGCAAGAGGCCCTCCAGCACGGGCCCCACCGCGGACAGGTAGGAGCGCTTGGCCGCCTCCACCACGGAGCCCAGGGCCCCACCCCGGTGCGAACGGGCGACCCGCCACCGCGTGGGGTCCGCCTTCGGCTCCAACTGCGCGCGAACCCAGGCGGACACGTCCTCGCGCAGGCCCAGGGCGCGGTGCACGCCCAGGTACTCCAGCACGCGCACCACGGCCTTGTTGAAGTCCGCCTGCGGGCGCAGGGACTCGACGTGGAACGGGTGCAGCCCGTCGATGAAGGCGCGCTTGGTGGCCGTCACCACCTTGCCCACGTGGTCGCGCCGGTGGGACTCCGGCACCGCGAACTCGTGCGGCACCGCCAGCCGCGCGGCCTCCTGCAGCGGCGACAGCGCATGCGCGCCGTCCGGGGCCGCCTGATGGAGCCGCGTGGTGAGCAGCCGCAGCGCGGCCTCCAGGGCCGTCACCTCCGCGCACCTCTCCGGGAGGCAGGGGCGCCGCTCGTCCAACAAGGCGCGCACCACGGCCACCATCGCCGCCAGCTCCCCGGCCCCTGGCGCGGCATCCGGCGCCCCCACGTCGGACGCGAGCTTCTCCAGCATTGTCTTCACCGCCATGACCCCCTCTCTCGTTCGCGCCCGGGCCCCGGGGAGCACACGCCCCCCGGCCCATGACGACGCGCCCGCCCGGAAATTCAGGGATGCGAGTTGCCCACCAGCGCTGGCGCCACCGGCACCGGCACCGACTCCACCACCCAGTGGTGGACGG
Source organism: Myxococcus dinghuensis (assembly GCF_024198235.1). Classification (GTDB taxonomy): domain Bacteria; phylum Myxococcota; class Myxococcia; order Myxococcales; family Myxococcaceae; genus Myxococcus; species Myxococcus dinghuensis. The sequence goes on from NZ_JAKCFB010000003.1 coordinate 406,429, forward strand.
GGCGGAACACCCCGCGCTCCGCCACCGAGGAGTTCACCACGAAGGGACACCGCTCCGTGGACTCGCCGCCGCGCGTGCGCGCCGTCACCTGGAGCACGTAGCTGCCCGCCAACAACCCCAGGCGCTCCAACACGAGCCGCATCCGGCCGGACGCGGGGAGCTCGTCCGGAAGGGCCACCGACTCCACGCGGGTGCTCGTCTCGTAGAGCGTCTTGCCGTCCGCCGCCTGGAGGGCGACCTCGAACTCCACGTCCTCGCAGCGCCCCTGGGCGGAGAAGTCCGCGCGAACCTCCACCGCCGTCTCCGGCGACAGGTGCGGGCACTCCCCTCCCGCGGTGTCCGTCAGGCGAAGGCCGCTGATGCGCACCGGCGCCTCCCCACCCACGCCGAACACCTCCGGCAGCGCGCCGCCCCCTTCCGTCAGCGCCGGGGGCGTGAAGGCCACGTCCTGCGCCTCCGCCAACGCGATGGCCTGCTTGTACTCGGTGACCACGTCCGACGGACGGCCCACCCGGCGGATGTAGCCTCCGTCGATCCACGCGGCCAGGTCACACCACTGCTCCACGGTGTTCAGGTCGTGCGTCACCAGGACGATGGTCTTCCCCTGGCGCTTGAACTCCTTCATCTTCGCCAGGCTCTTCTTGCTGAAGTGCTCGTCGCCCACGGCGAGGATTTCGTCGACGATGAGGATGTCCGGGTCCACGTGCGTGGCCACCGCGAACGCCAGGCGCATGTACATGCCGCTGGAGTAGGTGCGCACCGGCTCGTCGATGAACTCCCCCAGCTCGCTGAAGGCGATGATCTCATCCATCCGCGCGCGGACCTCCGCGCGGGACATGCCCAGGATGATGCCGTTGATGAGGATGTTCTCGCGGCCGGAGAAGTCCGGGTGGAAGCCCGCGCCCAGGTCCAGCAGCGCGGAGATGCGCCCGTTGATCTCCATCACCCCGGAGGTGGGCGCGTAGATGCCGGTGATGAGCTTGAGCAGGGTGCTCTTGCCCGAACCGTTGCGGCCGATGATGGCGACCGTCTTGCCCCGGGGGATGTTGAGGTTGATGCCGCGCAGGGCGGTGATGAGCCCCGCCTCCCGGGGCTTGCGCTCGCCCCGCAGCCAGCGGAGCAGCTCGGACTTGAAGGTCGTGTACTCGCCTCGGATGGTGCGCTTCCGAAAGCTCTTCACGACGTCGCGCAAGACAATGGCGTCGATGGATTCCTGCATGGCGACCGCTCAGATGGACTCCGCGAACTCCTCGCGGCGGGATTCGAAGATCGTCGAGGCGCCCCACAGGAGCACCAGGGAGAACACGGCCAGCCCCGCCAGCGGTCCGGCGTCCGGCAACCGGTGCTCGTAGAAGATGGCCTGGTAGGAGACGAGCAGGCTCGACATGGGGTTGAGCGTCAGCACCGCCAGGCGCATGCGCTCATCCTGGATGGTGGACGTCTGGTAGAGCACCGGCGTGGTGAAGAACCACAGCGTCAGCACGTTGTTGACGATGTGCTGCAGGTCCCGGAACGCCACGTTGATGGCGGCCAGGATGTAGACGATGGCCAGCGTGAAGACGAGCTGGATGGCCACCACCAACGGGAAGGCGATGACGTGCCAGGTGGGGAGCTGCCCGTAGAAGGCCCCCAGCACCAGCATCAGCGGCAGCGACAGCATGTAGTTGCAGAGGTTCGTCACCACCACCGTGGTGGGCAGCACCTGCGCGGGGAAGCGCACCTTGGTCATCAGGTCGCGGCGGTCGCTGATGGCGCTGGCGCCCGCGCTCAGCGACGAGGAGAACCAGATCCACGGCAGCAGGCCCACGAACATGAAGTAGGCGTAGTTGGGGGTGTTCTGCCGCATCACCACGGTGAACAACAGCGCGTACACCAGCATGTGCAGCGTGGGGTTCAGGAACGTCCAGAGGAACCCGAGGAACGAGCCGCGATAGCGCGCCTTCAGCTCCCGCTGGACGAGGCTGAGGAGCAAGCCCCGGTACTGGTACAGTTCACGGACGAGGCGGATCATGAGGGGGCCCTTCATATAGCAGGGCCAAGGAAGGATGCGAGGTAGACGGGGAACACGAGGCGTCTCGTCACTGCATCCGCCGGGCCGTCCGTCTCCAGGGCAGGCCCCCGCCTCCACGTCGCGCGTCGTTCGCCAGCCGCGCCGTGTCGCCGTCGAGTGGACACGTCGGCGGCGAGGGCATCCGAGTGTCCGCGCCCCACGTCTCCTCCCTCCCCACCGGGCAGGCCCGCGACGCGCGGCCCCCCACGCGCATGCCGGACGCGTGTGTCCGCGACGCCTCAGATTTCCACCAGCGCGGCGGTGACCCACCACGACGGAAGGCGTCATCCGACCCAATCGGACGGTGACGCGCCGAGCAGACCATGCGCGTCGACGTCGCGTGAGGTGGAACACGCGCCCGCGCTTCTTGAACCCGGGAGGTCGTGTCGAAGGGACCCGACCTGGACGTCGGGAACACGTCCCCGCAGCGGCTCGCGAGCGACATGCGGGCCAGCGCGCGAGGCCCCTGAAACGCCAACGGCCGGAATCCCACGAGGAGATTCCGGCCGTCGAACGTCTTGATGGAGCGGGAAAAGGGATTTGAACCCTCGACCCTCGCCTTGGCAAGGCGATGCTCTACCGCTGAGCTATTCCCGCATGTGCACCAGCGACTGCTGACTTTTCTTGGAGCGGGAAAAGGGATTTGAACCCTCGACCCTCGCCTTGGCAAGGCGATGCTCTACCGCTGAGCTATTCCCGCAGAATCCGGCAGTCGCTAGACTCCGTCGGCTCCGCTGTGTGGGCGGCGCGTCCGAAGTGAGGTGCGGTATATAGAGCCGTGCCGGACACGTCAAACACTTTTCGCGACCGGTGCCTCGTCTCCTCGCTTCGCGAGCATGGCGAGAAACGCCCGGAAATAGACGACGGCGCTCCAGACGGAGAAGCCGCCGGACAGGTACACGAGCACCTTGCCCACCAGGTTGTAGTCGACCGGCGTGCTGAACGAGCCGAGCTCCAGTGGGTGCACGTAGTGAACACAGAGTGAAATGATGCCGACGAGTTGGAGGGAGGTCTTCCACTTCCCCTCCTGCCCCGCGGCGATGACCATGCCCTCGCTGGCGGCGATGGTGCGCAGGCCGCTGACGATGAACTCGCGCGCGAGCAGGACGATGACCACCCACGCCGCGATACGTCCCAGCCGCACCATCATCACCAGCGCCGCCATGGCGATGAGCTTGTCGGCCAGCGGGTCCATGAACTTGCCGACCACGGTGATGAGGTTCCACTTGCGCGCCAGGTAGCCGTCCACCACGTCGGTGATGGAGGCGAGCGCGAAGACGAGCCCGGCGAACAGGGAGCTGCGCGGGTCGGCGTCGTACATCAGCCAGACGAAGGGGGGGATGAGGAGGATGCGCCCCAACGTGAGCATGTTGGGCAGGTTCCAGAACTCCTGCACCAGCACGCTCGGCTTGCGCTCCGCGCGGCGGCGCGCACGCTCCTCCCGCTTGCGCTGCTTCCGGGTCGCTCGGTCCGTGGCCATGGCGCGCTCCTTCTAGCGGAGGCCGAGGGCGATGAGGGCAAAACCTTCGCCGCCCAGCTCCACGGCCGCCCGGAGCGCCTCCCCGCTGGGTGACTTGAGCAGGGGCACCACCCGGGGCGTGAGGTTGCCCTGCCAGCCCACCAGGTGCGTCAAGGGCACCGTCACCGCCTCCTCCGGGCGCACCGCCACGGAGCGCAGCGGCCCCGGCAGGCTGAGCAACACCCGCCCCTGGCCGCGCAGGTGGACCAGGTCCAGGTCCGGCGCGATGTCCGACGGCACCCGGCCATTCTCGAACATCACCGGCTCCTCGAAGGCGAAGAGGTACTCGTCGCGGAAGTACGCCGAGTCCTCACCGAGGTCGACCGCGAGCAGCGTGCGCCGCTCGGCGGGCTCCAGGTGCAGCACGCCCTTGCCGCGCGCGCGGACCATGCGCGAGCCCCCGTCCCCGAACGGCTTGTCCGTGGCCCGGCCGCGAAAGCGCTTCATCTCCGGTTGGAAGGCGAGCTGGCCCTGGATGGCCACCAGCCCGTCGAGCCGCGTGAGCACCTCTCCCTCCACCGCGATGGAGAACGAGCCGCGCCCCAGCACGAAGGGGCCTCCGGCGCCCGCCCCCTCCAGCGCCAGCGACGGCGCCAGCTCCCCCAACACCGGCGTGGTGGACTCCGTCCCCGCGGCGCGGCGCGGCGCGGGCTCGCTGTCCGCGGGGGCCACCGCGGGCGCGGCGACCCGGGTCAACTGCAGCTTCGTCAGGGGGACCGCGGACTTCTCGACGACCGCCGGCACCGGGGCCGGAGGTGGTGGCGAGGCGGGCTCTTCCGGCGGGGCGGCGGGGACCGGCGTCACCTCGCCGTCGGTGAGGGCGCTGGGGCCCTCGTCCTCGGCGAACCGGATGTCCTCCTCCTCCGGCTCCGGAGGCGGCGCGGGCGGAGGGACCACGGAGGCCTCCTCGCGCGTGGCCGGCGCGGGGCGGGCGGCGGCGGCGGCCGGTGGTGGCACCGGAGCGGGCGTGCCGCGGGCGTAGTTCTCCCCCGCGATGGCTCGCGACATCTTGTCCGCCATGGCGTCGCTGCCGGCGAGCAGGAAGTGCTCGCGCGCGCGCCCGTACTCGCCCATCTGCGCCAGCGCGAGGCCCAGGTAGTTCTGGGCCTTCTGGTGCTCGGGCGCCAGGTCGGTGGCGGTCTCGAACTCGCGCACGGCGCGCTGCAGGGCGTTCGTCTTCAGGTAGACGAGCCCCAGGTTGACCCGGAGCGTCGGGTCCACCGGGTTGTCGCGCACGAGCATCTCGTAGAGCTCGGCGGCGCGGTCGAAGCTGCCGAGCTTGAAGTAGCACAGGCCCAACAGGTTCTGGGCCTTCTCGTTCCGGGGCTGGAGCTGATGGGCGCGCTCCAGGAACTCCTTCGCTTCGAGGGTCTTGTTGGCGGCCAGCAGCTCCCCGCCCCGGTGGATCTGCTGGAGGAACTCGTCGTCAGCGGGGCTCGTCTCCGCCCGCCCCTTCGCGCGCGTCGTCATTCTGGGATGTGGACTCGCGGGGTCCGCCCTCGGCGGGCCGCTCGCGCTCCTTGTAGTGGTAGTAGAGCTGGAGCACCTTGCGCACGTACCCCTGCGTCTCCTCGTAGGGGGGAACGTTGCCGCCGTAGCGCTTCACCGCGTCCGGGCCTGCGTTGTACGCGGCGATCATCTTCACCATGTCGCCGTCGAACATGTTGGCGAGCACCCGCAGGTAGCGCACGCCGCCCTCGATGTTGTCCCGCTCGTCGAAGATGTCCTTCACGTACATGTCCGACGCCGTGGCCGGCATGAGCTGCATCAACCCGCTGGCGCCCTTGTGGCTCAGGGCGTTCGAATTGAAGTTGCTCTCCGCGTGCATGATGGCGCGCACCAGCGCGGTGGGGATGCGGTAGCGCAGCGCCGCGGCCGCGATGTGGGGGTCGAGCTCCGGCGGCGTCCGGGAACGCCCCACCACCGGGGCGCTCTTGGCCGGCGCCTGGGCGAACCCGCCCTTCATCTTCGTGGCGCGCTTGCCCCCCGTGGGCGGGACGTTCGTGTAGACGATGGTCCCGTCCTTCTCGACGTACCGGAAGACGGCGTCCGCCGCCCCCGCCCACGGCGGGAACAGCAGCACGGCGAGGAGGAGCGCGGGAATGGCACGCATATCGGCGCACCAACCTTATTCAAGGGGCGGAAAGTCCTCAAGAAATCGCCTTGTTTCCAGCACTTACACCCATTAAGCCTGTTGGCCATGCCCCATCGGTTCGACTTTCTCGTCCTGGGAGGCGGCGTGGCGGGCCTCTCGTTCGCCCTCCAAGCAGCCAGGCATGGCACCGTGGCCGTGCTGACCAAGCGGGAGCGCAGCGAGAGCAACACCGCTTATGCCCAGGGCGGTATCGCCAGCGTGCTCGCCCCCACCGACTCGTTCGATGCGCACATCGAGGACACCCTCGTGGCGGGCGCGGGCCTGTGCCACCGGGACGCGGTGGAGGTGACGGTGCGCGAGGGACCGGGGCGCATCCGGGAGCTGGTGCAACTGGGCGCGGAGTTCGACCGGCACACCTCCGGTGAGTTCGACCTGACGCGCGAGGGCGGCCACTCCGCGCGCCGCATCATCCACGCGCACGACCTCACCGGCCGCGAGGTGCAGCGCGCGCTGCTCGCCAAGTGCGACGAGACGCCGAACATCACCTTCTTCCCGAACACCGCCGCCATCGACCTCATCCTGGACCGGCACGTGCCGCGGCCGGGCGCCGGCCGATGCCTGGGGGTGTACGCGCTCCTGGAGAACGGGAGCATCGAGCGGTTCCTCGGTCGGGTGACGGTGCTGGCCACCGGCGGCGCGGGCAAGGTGTACCTGTACACGTCCAACCCGGACGTGGCCACCGGTGACGGCGTGGCCATGGCGTACCGCGCGGGCGCCCAGGTGGCGAACATGGAGTTCTACCAGTTCCACCCCACCTGCCTGTACCACCCGGAGGCCAAGAGCTTCCTCATCAGCGAGGCGCTGCGCGGCGAGGGCGGCAAGCTGCGGCTCAAGGGCGGCCAGACGTTCATGGAGCGCTACCACCCGCTGGGCGCGCTCGCCCCGCGCGACGTGGTGGCGCGCGCCATCGACGCGGAGATGAAGCGCACCGGCGACGAGTGCGTGTACCTGGACATGACGCACATGGGCCGGGCGTTCCTCGCCGAGCGCTTCCCCAACATCTACGCCACCTGCAAGGCCTTCAACATCGACATCGCCGTGCAGCCCATCCCCGTGGTGCCCGCGGCCCACTACCAGTGCGGCGGCGTGGTGACGGACCTCCACGGGCGCACCAACGTGCCGGGGCTGTACGCCATCGGCGAGGTCACCTGCACGGGCCTGCACGGCGCCAACCGGCTCGCGTCCAACTCGCTGCTGGAGGGGCTCGTCTTCGGGCACCGCGCGGTGAAGACGGCGGTGGAGGAGCTGGCGTCGCTGCCCACGCCCCGCGAGGACCCGCCGGAGTGGGACCCGGGCAGCGCGGTGGAGTCCGACGAGAGCGTCGTGGTCAGCCACAACTGGGATGAGATCCGCCGGCTCATGTGGAACTACGTGGGCATCGTCCGCACGGACAAGCGGCTGATGCGCGCCCGGCGCCGGCTGCAGCTCCTGCGCGAGGAGATCCGCGACTACTACTGGCGCTTCAAGGTCACCCGCGACGTCATCGAGCTGCGCAACATCGCGGACGTGGCGATGCTCATCGTCGACTGCGCGGCGCGCCGCAAGGAGAGCCGCGGGCTGCACTACACGCTCGACTACCCCCACGTGGACGACCTCCACGGGCCCCGCGACACCGTCCTCTCGCGAGAGGTGTGAACGCCATGTCCTCCGGACCTCGCCACATCCTCGACGACCCGCGCGGACGGCCTGGCCCGGAGGGCCCTGGTGGTGGGCCCCCCTTCGCCCCGCCACCCGCCGTCCGCCCCGCCCTGCCCCGCCCGTGGGTCAGCTACGCCATCATCGGCCTGTCGGTGGCCATGTTCGTGCTCGAGGAGGCGCGCGTGCTGCCGTCCTTCGGCTCACGGAGCCTGCCGCTGCTGGCGCTGTATGGCCCCGCGGTCCAGGCGGGCCAATACTGGCGCCTCCTGGGTGCGGCGGTGGAGCACGGCGGCATCCTCCACCTGGTCTTCAACATGTCCGTGGTGGTGACGCTGGGCTTCACGCTGGAGCGCGGCATCGGCAGCCTGCGCTTCCTGGGGCTGTCGCTCGTCACCGCGCTGGGCGCGTCCGCGTTCTCGCTGCTGTTCAACTTCGACACGCCCATGGTGGGGGCCTCGGGCATGATTCTCGGCTGGGCCGGGGCCATGCTCTCCATCGCCACGAGACAGGGCCGGCGGGAGCTGGGCATCTGGCTGGTCCAGGTGGCCGTGCTCAGCCTCCTGCCCTTCGTGAGCTGGTCGGGGCACCTGGGGGGCTTCCTCTTCGGCCTGCCGTGCGGACTCGCCCTGCGCATGGGCCGGCTCGTGTACGCCCGGGCCCTGCCCATCATCCTCTTCCTCACGGCGCTCGTGGCCCTCTACGCGGCCCACCCCGAGAAGCGCGGAGCCTTCTGACATGAGCGTGCGCAGCGTCTGCGTGTTCTGCGGCTCCCGGTCCGGAACCCACCCGGAGTACACGGAGGCGGCCCGGCTCGTGGGCACGGAGCTGGCGCGCCACGGGCTGACGCTCGTCTACGGCGGCGCCAGCGTGGGCCTCATGGGCACGGTGGCGAGCGCCACGCTGGCCGCGGGAGGCCGCGTGGTGGGTGTGCTGCCGGACTTCATGGGCGCGCGGGAGATTGCCCACCTGGGCCTCACCGAGTTCATCCGCGTGAAGTCCATGCACGAGCGCAAGGCCCTCATGGCCGAGCGCTCGGACGCGTTCATCGCGCTGCCCGGCGGCTTCGGCACGCTGGACGAGTTGTTCGAGATCATCACCTGGGCGCAGTTGGGCCTGCACCGCAAGCCCATGGGGCTGCTCGACACGCTCGGCTTCTACCAGCCGCTGGTGGCCATGGCCCGGCACCTCGCGGGAGAGGGCTTCGTCCCCGCCGAGCAGGCCCTCCCCTTCGCGGTGAGCGACTCGCCCGCGGCGCTGGTGGAGCGCCTGCTCCAGGGCCCCACGCTCGCGGCGACGGAGAAGTGGCTGAAGCGCCCCGAGCAGACCTGAGACGCGGACGCGGGCCGGGCCGCTACTCCGCGGCCACCGTGAGCTGCGCCTGTCCCAGCGACGACGCCAGGCGGAACGTCACGTGCCCCGTGCCCGGCGGAATCACGGGCTCGCCGTTGGCCATCGTCGTGGGGAACTGCACCTCGTAGCCCACCCAGAACACGCTCGTGTACGGGTAGTAGGCGCGCATCTCCAGGTCGGCGCGGCCCAGGCGGCGGATGCGGGTGGGCGTCACCTCGCCCGACGGCGTCACCAGCGCCATGCGCCAGATGGAGCGCTTGAAGTCGAAGTCGAGGTACCGGTAGTCGTTGACGTGCACGCCCAGGAAGAACTCGTGGACCTGGGACGCCTCCGCGCGCTCCTCCGCGAGCAGCTGCTCCGTCTTGGCCGTGGGCAGCATCTGGAAGACGGCCTGGCGCTTCACCCGCGCCTCGCGGAACTTCAGCGTCTGCAGCGTCACGCCCGCGAAGAGGCGGGTGTCGAAGCCGTCGTAGATCTGGTCCTGGCCGGAGTAGCGCGCGAGGAGCAACCGGTAGGCCTGCTCCGCGCGCTCGTCCGGGAGCGTCGGGGCCTGCTCGCCGACGGCCGGGGGCGTGGTGGAACAACCGGACAGCACGCCCACCAGCGCCCCGGCGACGAGAAGCTTCTTCACGGAATGAAGTCCTTGCGGGTGAACAACGTGGTGAGCCGGTGGCCCGCGGCCTCCACCGCCTCACGTCCCCCCTCGAGCCGGTCCACCAGCGCGAAGGCGCCCAGCACCGTCAGCCCCTCGGCCTGGGCCCGCTCGATGGCCTTGAGCGTGGAGCCCCCCGTGGTGACGACGTCCTCGACGATGGCCACCTTCGCGCCCGCGCCCAGGCCGCTGAGCCCTTCGATCCACTGGCCGGTGCCGTGGCCCTTGGGCTCCTTGCGGACGATGAAGGCCGCCAGCGGGTGGCTGGACAGGTAGCCCGTGAGGCTCACCGCCGACGCCAGCGGATCCGCGCCCAGCGTCAGGCCGCCCACGCCCACCGCCTCCGGGGCCTCCCGGCGGATGGCGTCCAGGAACAGCCGGCCGATGAGGAAGTGCCCCTCGGCCAGCAGCGCCGTGCGCTTGCAGTCGATGTAGAAGTCCGACTCCTTGCCGGACGAGAGGACGACGCGGCGGCGCTCGAAGGAGCGCTGGGTGAGCAGCTCCAGGAGCCGCGCGCGATCACGCACCAGGGCATCCGCGAACACCTAGAGTCCCTCCAGATAGGCCACCAGCTCGGACGAGTAGCGCAGCTGCATGAGCAGCTCCGCGCGCCTCGACTCGTCCAGCGACGCGAAGACGTCCGCGAGCAGCGACAGGTCCTGGTTGATGGCGCCCAACCGCTGGGAGACGTCCGCGGCCAGCTCGTCCGCGTCGATCTCCTCCTCCACGCCCTCGGGCGCCAGCGACTCCTCGGTGGCGAGCGCCTTCTCCAGCATGTCCGCCACGGCGGCGCTCAGGCGCCCCTGGGCCTCCAGCTGGTCGCGCTTGGCCTCCAGCACCTCCGGCTCCACCGGCGTGGCGTGGATGGCCTCCGCCAGCGACATGAGGAGCGCGTCCTCGTCCGACAGGTCCGTGTGGACACGCGCCTGCACCGCGTCGCGCTTGAGGAAGCGCAGCGCCGCCACGCGCCGGAAGCCGCACACCAACTGGAAGCGCTCACCGCCCAGGGGACGCACGTCCACCGGGAACAACTGCCCCAGCCGGGCGATGTCCGTGGCCAGGCCCGACACGTCGCCCTCCGGGCGCAGCCGGAACGAGGCCTCGTCCTCGAGCCGCTCCAACGGCATCAACACCGTCACCACGCGGCCGGCGAGGCGCTCCTCGGGCGCGACCAGCGGCTCGAACTCCTCCGAGTCCTCGTCCTCGCTCGCACCCGCTGCGTCCTCGACGTCGCTCGGGGCCTCGGCCGACGCCTCGACGTCGCCCGACGCCTCGACGTCGCTCGCCGCGTCGGGCTCCCGTGCCGCCGGCTCCGCCGACGTGGCGGGGGGCTCGGCGGCGGCGCCCTCGGGGGACACCGCGCCGCTCACGCCCTCCACTCCGTTCTGCTGCGTCTGGGACGCGGCGGGCTCCCCGTCGCGCGGGACGACCTGGGAGGACGACGCCTCCTCACCCGCGCGGGGCTCCTCGGGCCGGGCCTCGGCACCCACCCCACCTTCGGGCACGGCTTCGCCGCCACGCGCCGAGACCTGCTCGGACGTCGACGACGAGCCCCCGTCCGGAGATCCCGGCATCCCTTCCTGTCCGTCAACCCTGTGCTCGGCGTCCATGGTGGCACCCCTGGTCTACCCACTTCCCGCGCGACCGGAGGTCCGGCGGCGCGGGAGGCGGGCTCTAGCGGGTCTTCTTCTTCACCACGACCTTCTTCTTCGCGCCAGCACCCACCGCGAAGGGCGTTGGCGGCTCGGCAGAGGCCGTCTGCTCCACGACCGGCGCCGGAGCGGCCGGGCGCGGCTCCGCCCGCGGAGGCGGGGGGGGCGGCAGGGGCTTGCTCTGGGGTGGACGCGCGACGGGCGGGGGCGGCGGCGTGGGACGCGCCACCACCGTGGCCTGCGTGGGCCGGGACGGCGCCACCGGCGGCCGAGGAGGCGTGGTCGACGGGCGGGCGGCGGGGGTCGTGGGACGCGCCACGGTGGTCGGACGCGCCACCACGGGGCGCTCCGCCGGCAGCCGGCCGGGCTCCACGTCGCCCATGTCCACGCGGCCGCGGAAGCTGGCGCCGTCCACGATGATGACGCGGGGGGCGTGGATGTCGCCCACCATGCGGCCCTCGCGGGTCAGCTCCACGCTCTCGGTGGCGTTGATGTTGCCCACCACCACGCCGCTGACGATGGCGTTCTTCACCGCCACGTTCGCCTTCACCACGCCCGAGGGCTCGACGATGAGGGTGCGGCTGAGCGTCAGCTCGCCCTCGACGCGGCCCCGGACCGTGAGGTCCTCGTCACCGGTCAACTTGCCGCTGATGAGGATGGAGGGCCCCACCACGGTGTTGTTGACGGCGTCTGCGCTCAACTCCTTGGGGGTGGCCACGAATCAGCGCTCCTTCATGTCCATGTCGACGTTGCCCTTGAAGGAGGCACCGTCGGCGATGAGGATGCGCGGGGCCTTGATGTCGCCCACCACGCGGCAGTCCGTCTTCAGCTCGACCTTGTCGCTGGCGACGATGTTGCCCGTCACGCGACCGGCGATCTCCACGTTCTGCGTCTCGATGTCCGCCTCGACGACGCCGCTGCCCTCCACGTAGAGGCTCTCCTTGAGGGAGATCTTCCCCTTCACGGTGCCCTGGATGACCAGATCCTCGTCCCCGGAGATCTCCCCGTCGATGACGATGCTCGAACCAATGACCGTATTCGCCATGAGTGTTGTCCGCCCCTCTCGAAAGGTGTGTGCCGTACGCGCGGCGTGAGCTTCAGATGTCGTCCGGCAACCGCACGTCCATCTCGATGGAGCCGTTGAACACGGCCCCATCCTCGATGACGACGCGAGGCGCCTTGATGTCGCCGGCCACCTTGGCCGAAGCGTTGATGGCCACCCGGGTGGAGGCGTCGATGTTCCCGCTCGCCTCGCCGTTGATGGTCAACTCCTCGGCCCGGATGTCCGCCTGCACCTTGCCGGTGCTCTCGATGGTGAGGTGGTTCTTCAGGGCGATCTGCCCCTCCACCCGCCCTTCGATGACCAGGTCCCCACCTCCGGTGAGGTTGCCCTTGATGACGATGCCCTTGCCGATGATGCCCGTTTCACCCGTTGCCATGCGGTGACCTCACCCAGAGCCCGCTCCCACCGAGGAGCCGAGCGCCTTGATTATGTCAGAGATGCGCGGAGATCCAGCCGGAGATATCCCGGAACACTTCCGCGCGCCCCACCTCGTTGAGGGGTTCGTGCTTCATCCCCGGGTACTCCAGGAACTTCTTGTCCGTCGAGCCCGCCGCCTCGAAGAAGGTCTTCGCCGCCGCCGGGGCCGCCACACCATCCGCGGCGCCACACAGCACGAACAGCGGGACTCGAATCTTCGGCGCCAGCGGCATCACCTCCGCCTGGGCCTTCGTGGATTCGATGAACCAGCGAGGCGTGGCGATGGACAGGTAGAGCGGGTCCTCGCGGGTGAGGCGCTGGACCTCCACGTCCGTGGTCAGGTCCTCCACCTTGAGGCCGGAGGCGATGCCCAGCCAGGGGACCAGCTTCCCCACGGCGCGCGCGGCCATCACCTTCACCGCCGGCGGAGAGATGGCCAGCTTGAAGTACGGCGCGGACAGCACCAACCCGGTCAGTCCCTCCACGGCGCGGGCCCCCGCCCAGTGGGCCGCCATCAGTCCGCCGTGGCTGTGCCCCAGCGCGAAGGTCTTCTTGTCGCCCGCGGCCGCGCGCACGCGCTCCCAGAACACCTCCAGGTCGTCCACGTAGGACGGCCACGTCTCGCAGTAGGCCCGGCGCCCCTCGGCGCGCCCGTGGCCCCGGTAGTCGAAGCCGTGCACGGCGAAGCCGTCCGCCAGCAGCGCGGACTCGACGTAGCGGTAGCGGCCGAAGTGGTCGCCGTAGCCATGGATGATCGCGACGTGCGCGCGCGGCTCGGAGTCCGGAAGACTGCTCCTCCAGAAGAGCCGCGTCCCGTCCCTGCTGGTGAAGTAGCCCTCGTCATGACGCGCCATAGGGCTCACAACTTAGCGGCCCGGCGCACCCGTGGATAGCGCCTTGAGCTTGCGCTCCAGGACCTCGCGCTGCCCGGGAGGCGCGGCGGCCTCCGGCTCCAGCGTCAGCACTTCCAGCGCCCGCCGCCACACGCCCACCGCCTCCGCGCCCCGGGCGGACTTCTGGTACGCGTCCCCCAGGTGCTCGAGGATGACCGGCTCGTCCGGCGCCAGCGCGGAGGCCCGCTCCAGGGCCTCCACCGCACGCGGCAGGTCCCCCCGCCGGAAGTACACCCACCCCAGCGAGTCCAGATAGGCCCCGGTGTCGGGGCGCAGCTCCAGCGCGCGCAGCACCAGCCGCTCCGCCTCCTCCAGGTCCTTTCCCGCCAGGGCCATCAGGTAGCCCAGGAAGTTGAGCGCGGGCGCGTTGTCCGGGTCCATCTCCAGGACCGCCCGCATCCGCGACTGGGCGTTGGACAGGTCGCCCTGGCGCTCGAAGGCGGAGCCCAGGACGTACTGGAGGACCTCGTCCCGGGGGTTGCGAGCGACCGCGTCGCGCAGCAGCGACAGGGCCTCCGTGCCCCGCCCCTGCCGGTGGAGCGTGGCGGCCAGCGCGTCGTACAGCACCGGCGAGCCGGTGCGACCGAGCGCCTCCTTCAGCGCCTCCACCGCGCGGGCCGGCGCCCCACCCCGCTCGAGGGCCCGCGCGTACTGCGCGCGCACCTCCGGGTCCTGCGGCGAGGCCTGGAGCGCGTCGCGCAGGAGCGCGAGCGAGGGTGCGTGCTGCCCCACCAGCGACAGGCACCGGGCGCGCCGGAGCCGGGCATCCTGGAAGACGTCCGAGTCCTCCGGCACGCTGGCGAAGGCGTCCGCCGCCTCGGAGAAGCGGCGCATCCGCTCGTGGACCAGCCCGGCGTAGTAGTCCAGGCGGGGCTCCTTGGCGCCGGTGCGGCGCGCGGACTCGAGCACCTCCGCGGCCGCGGTGGGCTCGCGTGCGGACAGGTAGCTGAAGGCCACCCGCACCGCCGTCTCGGGCTCGCCGGAGAGCGACAGCAGCCGGTCGAAGTACGCGCGCGCCCGCACCATGGAGCCGGCCTTCAGCGCGGAGCGACCGGCCGCCATCAGCACCTCGTGGCTGTCCGGCTCCCGCTCCAGGGCCCGCGCCAGCGTCTCCTCGGACAGGGAGGGCCGGTCCGTCTCCTCGTAGAGCCGGGCCAACGTCCCCAGCACCTCCACGTCGCCGGGGTCCCTCGCGGCGGCCTCGACCAGGAGCCGCTCCGCGCGACGGGTATCTCCCCGCTCCGCCAGCGCCAGGCCCAGGCGCCGGTAGCCGGACGCCTCTCCCGGGAGGGCCCGGGCCAGCGAATCCACCACCTTCACGGCCTCGTCGGCGGCGCCGGACTCCAGGAAGAGCTGGGCGAGCACGAGGTACGCCTCCGGCTCGCGCGGCTTGAGGGCGATGGCGCGACGCAGGTGCAGGCGGGCGCGGGTCAGCCGCCCGGACTCCAGCAGCACCCGGCCCAGCAGCACGTGGGCCGGGTAGTACGCCGGGGCGCGCTCCACCGCGCGGCGCAGCTCCCGCTCCGCCTTCTCCAGGTCGCCCAGCCGGGCATACTCCTCCGCCAGCCGGGTGAGCAGCAGGGGGTGGCCCTCATCCGTGGCCAGCGCCAGACGCAGCGCGTCCACCGCGGCGCGGTGGTCCCCCGCGTGGTGGGCCAGCCTCGCCCGCAGGTAGTGGCCGTAGCTGGCCGACGAGGAGAACGCCCCCTCGTCCGTGGCGGCCGCGTCCATGGCCTCGCGCATCGCCTCCCGGTCGACGTGCGGGCGGTGGGGCGGTGGGGCCGCGAGCGCGGCCGACCCCAGCAGGGCGACGAGCAGGACGGAGGCGGGGCGGCGGAAGGGGCTCACGCGAGGGGAAGTCTAGCGCGGCCCCCGGCGCCGTGCAGGCGCCTCAGCTCGCCTCCGGGGGTGGTGCCCCCAACTTCTCCAGCAGCTTCTCCACCGGGTCGCTGTCCTGGCTCACGTCCGCCACCGACGACCGGTACTCGATGTCCGTCGCCCGCTCCACGTCCGGGAGCAGACGGCTGATGACGTTGCGCGCGGCCTCCGCGTTGCACTCCGGCAGGACGACCACGAACACACCGGCGCCCAGGTGGGAGATGGCATCCGGATGGCGCACCCGCTTGCGCATGATGTCCGCGATGTTGCCGGGCACCGGCTCCACCGGGCGGTCCGGGCGCAGCACCGCCAGGCTCAGGGCCCGGTGGTAGCGCCGGCTGCGCGCCAGCTCCTGCTCCAGGCGCAGCAGGAGCCCGCGCCGGTCGTGGAGCCCGGTGGCGGGGTCGCTGCCGGTGCGGCGCTGCAGGGGCGGGTTCGTCTTCTCCCGCTCCATCTGCTCACGCTCACCCTGGCGCAGCTTGAGGGCGCGCTCGGTGCGGTTGAGCAGCTCCACCGCGTTGAACGGCTTGCTCATGTAGTCCACCGCCCCGAGGTTGAGCGAGCGGACCTTCTCCGCGACGCCCTGGTGGGCGGACAGCAGGATGACGGGGATGTTCGCCGTGTCCGACGAGGACTTCAGCGCCATGGCCGCGTCCAGGCCATCCAGCTTGGGCAGGAACACGTCCATCACCACCAGGTCCGGCCGCTGCGCGCGTGCCCGCGCCAGGCCCTCCGCGCCGTCGCGCGCCACCTCCACGCGATACTTCGAGCGCAGCACCTCCGACAGCACGGCGGCGATCTCCGGCTCGTCCTCCACCACCAGCACGCGCGGCTGCTCCGACACCGACGTCGCGGCGATGACCGGGCGCGGGTTGCGCGGCGCCTCCTGCGCCAGCGGCAGCGTGAAGACGAAGAGGCAGCCGTGCTCCGGCGGGCTCTCCGCCCAGATCTCCCCGCCGTGGAGTTCGACGAACTCCTTGCAGATGGCCAGCCCCAGCCCCGTGCCCTTGCCACCGTGGCGGTAGCGGTCGAACACCAGGTGCAGCTCGTCCTGGGGGATGCCCACGCCGTCGTCCTGCACGCACACCTTCGCGGCGTCCCCGTCCGGACGGGACAGCCGGCGGGTGGAGACGACCACCTCTCCGGCGTCGCGCGCGTGGTGGATGGCGTTGGTGATGAGGTTCTGGAGCACCTCGTGCAGCTTCACCTCGTCGCCGATGAGCATCAGGCTGTCGGGGCAGTCCGCCCGCAGCGCCACGCCACGCTCGGCGGCGAGGATCTCCAGCTCGTTGACCGCGTCGCGGCACAACTGGGCCACGTCCAGCACGCGCGGCTCGATGGACAGCCGCGCCGCCTCGCCCTTGCCCTTCTCCAGCAGCGACTCGACCAGGCCGAGGATCTTCTTGCCCTGGCGGATCATCGCCTCCGCGGACTGCTTCTGCTGCGACTCCAGCGGACCTTCCAGGAGGAGCCGGCCGTGGCCCAGCAGCACCTGGAGGGGCGCGCGCAGGTCGTGGCTCACCACCGCGATGATTTCGTCCTTGAGCCGGTTGAGCTCCTTCAGGCGGCGGTTGGCCTCGAGCAGCTCGTGGTAGCGCTCCACGTACGCCAGCTCCAGGTCCTCGCGCTTCTTCTTCACCGCCGTGTGCAGGCGCGCGTTGCGGATGGAGTTGGCCAGCACGCCCGCCACGGCCTGGGTGAACTCCTGCTCGTCGCGGCCGAAGGACACGTCCATGCGGGACATGCGCAGGAACAGCGCGCCCAGCAGGTCGTCCTGGCAGATGAGCGGCTGCACCAGGATGGACTTCACGCCCAGGGGCACGAGCGACGTGCGCACCTCCGCCATGAGGGGGTCTCGCTGGGCCTCCTCGATGAGCACCGGCTCGCGCGTCTCCAGGGCGCGGCGCAGCTCGGGGTAGCGCGCCACCTCGATGTCCAACTGGACGAGGCTGGGGTCCTCCTGCGTGGCCACCACCCGGCCCGTGCGCGCGTGGCTGCCCTCCACCAGCACCACGGAGCACCGGTCCGTCCCGGTGACGCGCCCCACCTTGTCCACGGCGATGCGGAGGATCTCCTCCAGCTCCAGCGAGCTGGTGGCCGCCTGGGTGATTTCCAGGAGCATCCCCATGCGCAGGCGCACCCGCTCCTCGCGGTCGCGCATCCGTCCGGCGCGCAGCGCGGCCTCCAGCCGGGGCACGACCTCGTCCGCGCCGCGAATCCAGTCATCCACGGCCAGCCGCTTGAAGGCCTCCGCGGACCGGGCCTTGCCCAGGTCCACCAGCACCGGCACCCGCTGGAGCCGCTCGACGCGGCGCAGCGTCTCGAGCAGCTCCGCCGCGCGCTTCGCGCTGGCCGACAGCAGCACGACCTCCGGTTGCAGCGAGTCCGCCGCCTCCACCAACCCGCTCTCTCGCTCCGCCGCCGCGCAGTGGTAGCCGCTCGCGGTCAGCCGCTCCATGAGTGCGTCGCCGGCCTCCTTGCCCGCGACCACCAGCACGCGTCCCCGCTGCTCCGGCTGCATCTCGACTCTCACAGTGAACCTCGCGCCCCGGGGTCCCTCGGAGGGACCGGGTGGGGAGGCTGCAAAAACCCGCTGAGTGCGTAAGGGGTCATGGTTCGAATCCCGATCATGCCGCTGATCCGGTCCGTGGGCCAGAGCGGCGCACATCCAGACAAGCCAGGAAAAGTGTGTACGGTCGAAGCGGGGGTCCGCCCATCGTGGCTTTCCGCAGTGGGCCACCGCGCCCGCCCGCGTGGCCCCCGAGCGACTCCGGGCGTCCCATCCACCGGATATCGCGAGGCGCGCCCCGGAACGACGAGGCACGCGAAAGCTTCCCCACCTCCCGCGTCCTGGCGGCGGTCTGGTCGCCCTGCGTGCGTGCCGTCGAGCCGTCGTGCGGCGCTCATCGTGGGGTCCTCACCTTCGTCGTCCCGACCTCGTGCCTCCCACCCGTCGCGCAGCCACCGCGCCAGGGGGGACCGCGCGGCTATCACGGACCCTGGCCTGGCGCGCAGGGAATCCGCCATCCCGCCGCGCGGCGGCCCGGAGGCCGGGAGGATGCCGGAAGGGAGGGAGCGAGGTAGAGTGCGGTGCCATGCTCCACTCTCCTGTGACTCGGCGTGCATGGCGCACGATCTTCGTACTCGCATCCGGCCTGGCCGTCGCGTGTGGCGGGGATCCGCCACCCCCGACGCCGGACCCTCCCCAGGTGACCCTGCTCGTCCCCGAGGGGAACGTCGCGGGCCTGTCGCTCAAGTTCATCGTCAACGTGACCGGCTGCGACGCGGTGACGACGCTGAACGTCTACGACCGCACCACCTTCCTCAAGACGTTCCCCTACGCCACCGGCTCCACCACCCTGGAGCTGCAGGCCAGTGACATCCGCTACAGCGACCCGCTGGTGGGCATCGCCGCGAGCCTGTCCCTGACGGCGGAGGCCATCTGCGACGACGGGCGGAAGAACACGTCCCTGCCGCAGCCGGCCATCTTCTTCCCCGTCAGCAAGGTGGTGGAGGACCCGCAGGGCGGCCAGGTCTACGCCCACCCGTTCGCCATCGACGGCACCGGCAGCACCATGTCCTTCCTGAGCTGCGGCAAGGCCACGGCGGGCGGACTGGAGACGATGTACCGGCACGGCGCCAACGGGGGCGTCGGCACGAGCATCACCGTGCCCTTCCCCTGCAACGGCTCCACGCAGATCACCGACCGCAACAGCGTCACCGGCAAGCGATGGGTGTGGACGCCCGGGTCGGGTGCGTTCGCCATCGACGAGAGCTTCGCGCTGGCCTCGCAGACGGAGGCGACGATGGAGGTCGAGTCCCTGTCGGTGCTGCGAGATGGCGACGCCCTCATCCGCATGATGTCCGGTGACGTCGTGCGCGTCTCCCACCAGTCCTCCGGCGGGCTCGGCGTGGGCCAGACGAAGTGGCGCTACACGCGCCAGCTCGAGGTGGGCAACGCACTGGCCGCGCCGCTGGTCACGGGCGACAACACCGTGCTCATCGCCTCGCAGCTCCCGTTCATCAACAACCGCGCGTCGATCATCGTCGAGGTCGTCGACACGACGACGGGGCAGCTCCGCGCCGAGTACAAGAAGACGGAGAACGTGAGCTCCACGTCGACGCCGCCGCTGCCCATCGCGTCGTTCAGCGACGACGGCGCGCTGGTGTACCTGGGCTTCATCACCGGGACGGACCAGTCGCAGGTCACCGCCTGCGTCACGGTGGGAGACGGCTGCCAGGGCACGAACTCCAAGTGGGTCCGCTCCTTCGCGGGCAAGGTGGTGGGCGTGGTGCCGTACGCCAGTGGCAGCCGCGTCGCCGCCATCACCACGCAGCGCGTGTGGGTGCTGGACTCGACCACGGGCGCCATCCGCAACAAGGAGCAGCGCTCGGTGGACGCCAACGGCGCGCTCCAGGTGCGCCACCTCCTCCTGCCGGCGTCCTCGACGGACCTCTTCTTCCTCAGCGCGCCCGCGCCCACGGGCTCGACGCCGACGCTGCCGGTGGAGATCGTCGGGATGGACCAGCAGGCGGGCAGCTCCGGCGAGTCGCGCGAGCTGTTCCGCTATCAGGTCCCCGTGTCCCTGGGCGCCGCGCTGGACAGCACGAACCGGGTCTGGCTGCGCACCGGGCTCAAGCTGCTGCAGACGCAGCCCTCGACGCAGTACCGCAGCGCGCGGCCCCAGTAGGCCGTCGACGCCAGCGAAGGGCACGGCGGCCCGTCCGCGCGCCGTGCCCGCGTCCCGTCAGGCCCGCTCGGCGACGAGGAGTGCCTCGACGTTGCCCGCCGGGCCCGGCACGGGCGAGTCCATCAGCCCGCGCACGGTGAGGCCCTGGGCGCGCACGAAGGCCGTCACCGTGTCGATGGCCTCCTGGCGGGCGGCGGCGTCCCGCACCACGCCTCCCTTGCCCACGCGGTCCGGCCCCACCTCGAACTGGGGCTTCACCAGCGCCGCGAGCAGGCCTCCGGGCTCCAGGAAGGGCAGCACCGCCGGAAGCACCTGGGTGAGCGAGATGAAGCTGACGTCGATGACGACGACACCCACCTTCTCCGGCAGGTCCTCCTCCGTCAGGTAGCGCGCGTTGACGCGCTCGCGCGAGCGCACGCGCGCGTCCGTCCGCAGCTTCTCGTGGAGCTGCCCATAGCCCACGTCGATGGCGTGCACCCGCACCGCGCCGTGTTGGAGCAGGCAGTCGGTGAAGCCACCCGTGCTGGCGCCGATGTCCGCGCCCACCTTGCCCCGCACGTCGAGCCCGAAGCGGTCGATGGCGGCCTTCAGCTTCAGCCCGCCCCGGGAGACGTAGGGAAGCACCTCGCCCTTGAGGCGCAGCTCCGCCTCCACCGGCACGAGCGAACCGGGCTTGTCCACCCGCTGGTCCGCCACCACCACCTGCCCGGCGAGGATGAGGGCCTGGGCCTTGGTGCGCGACTCGGCCAGCCCGCGCTCCACCACCAGGATGTCGAGGCGCTCCTTGCGAGGCTTCACCGCGCGCTCCCTTCCAGCAGCATCCGCCCCGCACGCCTCAGGCCCGAGGCATCCAGCCCCAGCTCCGCGCGCTGCGCCCGAGCGTCGCCGTGCGGCACGAAGTCATCCGGCATCCCCAGGAGGTGGACACGCGGGGAGGCGCCACGCTCGGCATAGAGCTCCAGCACCGCGCTCCCCAGGCCGCCACGCGTCGTCCCCTCCTCCGCCACCACGACATGGCCACATGCGGAGGCCTCGAGGAGCGCGGTCGCATCGAGCGGCGAGGCGCCCCGCGCGTCGAGCACGCTCCACGTCGGTTCGTCCCGCACCGCCTCCAGGGCCGCGAGGCCCAGCGGCCCCAACGTCACCAGCGTGAGGCGCGGGTGCTCGGCGCGCCGCAGCCAGCGCGCCCCCGACAGTGGGGCAACGCCCACCTCGACCTCCGGCGGCGCGGGGGTCAGCGTCCCCCGGGGGAAGCGGATGACGGACGGCCCCGGCGACGCCAGCGCCGTGGCGAGCATGGGCACGAGGTCCTCGCCCACCACGGGCGCCCATTGGCTCAGTCCCGGGAGCGGCCGCAGCGAGGACACGTCGTACGTCCCCTGGTGCGTGGCACCATCCGCGCCCACCAGCCCCGCGCGATCCACCGCGAAGATGACGGGGAGGCCCGGCAGGCAGACGTCGTGGATGACCTGGTCGTATGCCCGCTGGAGGAAGGTCGAGTAGATGCAGCACACCGGGCGCGCTCCCGCGGCGGCGAGCCCCGCGCAGAACGTGACGGCGTGCTGCTCGGCGATGCCCACGTCGTGGACCCGGTCCGGGAAGCGCGCCTTCAGCGCGTTGAGCGCCGAGCCCTCCAGCATCGCGGGCGTGACGGCGACGATGCGCGAGTCCGCCGCCATCGCCTCCTCCAGCACCGCGGCGAAGGCCTCGCTGAAGGTGCGATGCCCTCCGCGTGAGCGCACGAGCTTCCCGTCGCGCCACTCATAGGGCCCCATGGCGTGCCCGCGCGTCTGCGCGTCCGCCTCCGCGGGTGGAAAGCCCCGCCCCTTGAGCGTCAGCGCGTGCACCACCACGGGACGCGAGGACGCGCGCGCCTCGCGCAGCGCTCGCACGAGCGCGCCCAGGTCGTGACCGTCCACCGGGCCCAGGTAGGTGAAGCCCAGGCCCTCGAAGAAGTCCCGCGCGCCCCGCGTGCGCAACAGCGCGGGGATGGCCCCCACGTTGGCGCTGATGGACATCTGGTTGTCGTTGAGCACGACCACCAACGGCAGGTCGCTGCCCCCCGCGTTGTTCAATCCCTCGAAGGTGAGGCCTCCCGTCAGCCCACCATCTCCCAGCACCGCCACCACGTGGCCTCGCTGGCCCATCACCCGCCGGCCCTCCAGCACGCCCAGGGCCGCGGAGACCGCCGTGCAGGAGTGCCCCGCGAGCAGCGCGTCGTGCGGGCTCTCCTTCGGGTCGAGGAACGGCGCCACGCCGCCCGCCTGCCGCAGCGTGTGCATCCGCTCACGGCGGCCGGTCAGCAGCTTGTGGGCGTAGGTCTGGTGGCCCACGTCGAACAGCAGCGCGTCCGTGGGCGAGTGGAACACCCGGTGCAGCGCGACGATGAGCTCCACCGCGCCCAGCGACGCGCCGAGGTGCCCGCCCACGCGCCCGCAGATGGCGATGATCTCCTCGCGCAGCTCCGCGCACAACTGGGGCAGCACGTCCTCCGGGAGAGACCGGACGTCCGACGGCGAGGCGACGCGCGCCAGCAGCTCCGCCATCAGGACTTCCGCTCCACCGCGTAGCACGCCAGGGCGGCCAGCGGCCCTCCCTCGCCCTCCAGCGGACGCACCGCCTCGATGGCCAGGGACACGTGCTCGTTCGCCATGCGCCGCGACGCCTCCAGGCCCACCACCGCCGGGAAGGTGAAGCGCCCCGCCTCCGCGTCCGCGCCCGCGGGCTTGCCGAGCTGCTCCCGCGTGGCCGTCACGTCGAGCACGTCGTCGGCGATCTGGAAGGCCAGTCCCACGGCGTCGCCGTAGATCTGCGCCCGCGCCAGCGCCTCGCCGTCGCCGCCGCCCGCCAGCGCCCCCATGCGGCACGCGGCGCGGATGAGCGCGCCCGTCTTCAGCCGGTGCATGCGCACCAGGTAGTCCAGGTCCGCGGGGCGGTCCTCCGCGGTGTCGAGCACCTGGCCGCCCACCATGCCTACGGCCCCCGAGGCCACCGCCAGTTCGCGGCACAGCGCGGCGCGCACCGGCTCCGGCCCGTCCGCCAGCAACGCGAAGGCCTCCGTCAGGAGCGCGTCGCCCGCGAGGATGGCCATGCCCTCGCCGTACACCTTGTGGTTGGTGGGTCGGCCCCGGCGGAAGTCGTCGTCGTCCATGGCCGGCAGGTCGTCATGGACGAGCGAATACGTGTGCACGTACTCGAGCGAGCTCGCCGCGTCCCCGGCCAACGCCGACACCAGCGACGCGCGCGCCACCGCGTCCGCGAACGTCAGGCAGAGGATGGGGCGCAGCCGCTTGCCCCCCGCCGTCAGCGAATAGCGCATGGCCTCCACGAGCCGGGGAGGTGCTCCCGCGGGCCCGAGCCGATCGAGGCGCTCTCGCAACATCGTCTCCACCCGTGACGACTGGGTGGTCAGGTAGCTTTCCAGGTCGAAGGGGGCCAACCGTCGGTACTCCTCTAGGTCGCCGCCGGGGCCACCAGCTCGCGGATGCGTCCGACGAGCTTCTCGATGTCCAGGGGCTTGACGAAGTAGTCCGCGGCGCCGACCTCCCGGCCGCGCCGCTTGTCCTCGGAATCTCCCCGTCCGCTGATGAAGATGATGGGGATGTCCCGGAAGTGCTCGTTCTTCTTCACCGCCTTGCACAACTCGAAGCCGTCGATCCAGGACATGTTCACGTCCAGGAGGATGGCTTGAGGGCGGTGCAACTGCAGGGAAGCGATCAACCGCAACCCGTTGGCCGCGAGGGTGACCTCGAAGCCCTCGTCCTCCAGGGCCGTCGCGAGCAGCTCCCGCGTGTCGCGGTCATCGTCGACGATGGTGATCTTCGGCTTCGACATGCCGGCACGTGGGCGTCCCGCACCGCCTAGAACGGGACGTCATCCTCGGGAGGGGGACGGGGAGCGGGCGCCTTGGGCGCCGGCTGGGCCTGGGGCGCCGGACGGGCCGCCACCGACAGGGGGGCCACCACGTCGTTGCCATCCTCGTCCTGCAACAACTGCTCGATGCGCTGCTCCGCCTCCGTGAGGAGCTTCTCGCCCCGGCGGACCAGACGGATGCCTTCCTCGAACGCCTTGAGCGAGTCCTCCAGGGAGAGGTTGCCACTCTCCAACCGCCCCACCGTCTCCTCGAGACGGGCCACGACGTCCCCGTACTGGCTGGGAACGTCGGCCTCCGCCGCCTTGTCCACCTTGGATGACTTGTCCGCCTTCGCCACGGCCTTCCACCTCCCCGTTCGGGGCGCGGGACTCTAGAGGGAGCCCCGTCAGCAGTCCACCGGGCCTTTCAGCGCGGTGACGGTGGCTTCGACTTCTTCACATCCGCCCAGCGTCTTCGCCCCGTTCACTGCCAGCTTGATGCCCAACCGCTCCCCGACCACCACGTCGGACGCGGCGCGAACCACCGCGCCGTCCCGCTGACGGAACACCACCGAATATCCGCGCGACATCACCTTGAGCGGGCTCATCGCGTCCAGCCGCCCCTCCAGACGCTGGAACCGGCGCTGCGCATCCGCCAGCGCGCCTTGCTGGAGCGCCAGCAGCCGTGCCTGGTGTGCGGCCAGCCGGGCGTGTTCGCGGCCGACGAGCGCCGCGGGCGAAACCCGCTCCAACCCCAGTCGCGCCGTGGAGAGCGTCGCGTGTCGCGCCGCCACGTCCGCCCGCGCCGCCTCGGTCAGCCGCATCGCGAGCTTCAGCAGGTGGGCACGCTGCTCCCCCAGCCGAGCCTGCGGCCGGGCGCGCTGGAGACGCTCCGTCAGCGCCCGCAGCGACTCGCGGTGTTCACGCACGCGGGGGCGCAGCACGCGCATCATCGACTCCACCTGCTCGGACAGGTGCAGCCGCTGGTGGTTGATGGCGCGCCGGGGGTCGTCCAGTCGGGAGGCGAGCTGCCCCTGCTCCTCACGCAGCTCGAGGATGCGGCGCTCCATGGCGCGCCGCAGTCGCCCGGCCTGCGTCGCCAGCGACAGCTCCAGGTCCGCGAGCACCGGCGCCAGCCGCTCCGCCGCCGCGCTCGGCGTGGGCGCGCGCCAGTCCGCCACGAAGTCGGAGATGGTGAAGTCGATCTCGTGGCCGATGGCCGACACCACCGGCACGGGCGAGGCGAAGATGGCGCGCGCCACCTCCTCCTCGTTGAACGTCCACAGGTCCTCCACCGACCCACCACCGCGCGTCACGACGATGACATCCACGTCGCTGCGGCCCAGTCGTGAGATGGCCCGGGCCACCTCCGGCGCGGAGCCCTCGCCCTGCACGCGCGCGTCGGCGAGCAGCACGCTCAACCGGGGGTTGCGCGAGTGCAGCACGCGCAGGAAGTCCTGGAGCGCCGCGCCGGTGCGGCTCGTCACCACGCCGATGCGCTGAGGCAGGAACGGCAGCGGGCGCGGCGGACGCACGCGGCGCTCACCGATGAGCCCCTCGGCCGCCAGTCGCGCCTTGAGCTGCTCGAACGCGAGCGCCAGCGCGCCCTCGCCCACCGGCTCCAGCCGCGAGACGATGAGGCTGTAGCGGCCCTGCGGCTCGTAGAGGTCGACGCTGCCCTCGGCCAGCACCTCCATGCCGTCACGCAGCGCGAAGCGCATGCGCCCCGCCATCGACGCCCAGACCTTCGCGTCGATGGAGGCCGCCGCGTCCTTCAGCGAGAAGTACCAGTGCCCGCGCGCGTTCGCCCCACGGAAGCCCGTCACCTCGCCGCGCACGAGCACGCGCGCGAAGCGGGATTCGAGCGTCTGCTTGAGCTGGCGGGTCAGCTCCCCCACCGACAGCACCGAGCGCTCGGGCTTGGGCGGCGGTGGCGGAGCCCCCTCCATGGGCCCCAGGAGCCCCGTCCCGTCCGAGTCGACGGGAGGGGGCGGCGGCTTGCGCGGCGGGGCCGCCACCATGGGCGACACCGCCGCTCGCGCGGGCACGGAGGGCGCGGGCGTGGGGGCCAGCGCGCCGAACAAATCCCCCTGGCCGGAGACCACCGGGGGCACCTCGCCACCCACGCCCTTGCGCTTCTTCATCGCGACAGCTTCTCGACCCAGGTCTTCGCCTTGTCGTGGTACTCGTCCTCGGGAGGCGTCATGGCCACGACGTCCTTGAACTTGGGCAGCGCCTCCTCGGGGCTGCCGTCCTTCAGGGAGTAGGCCAGGAGGTACAGGTCCCGCGCCTTCGTCTTCAGCTCGCTGATGATGTTCGTGGCGCCGGCGTGGCCCGGGTCCGCCTGGAGCGCGCGGCGCGAGTACTCCATCGCCCGGGCCCACTGCCCGGCGGCCTTCGCCGCGGTGGCGCCCTTGTAGAAGATGGTGGCCGCGCGCGTGCCCGCGTTGCGCGCCATCTTGCTGGTGCGCCCGTCGGTGATCTCCTTGTCGAGCTGCAGCAACTTCGACAGCCCCTTCGCGTCCAGGTCCTCGAGGCGCTTGTAGAGCGTGCCGAACTCCGTCATCTGCGCCAGCAGCTTCTTGCACTGCGGCGTGCGCGACATGCACGCGTTGAGGATGGCCACCGCGCCGGACATGTCGCCGTCACGGAAGCGGTCCACCGCGGGCTCCCAGGGCTTGGGCGCCACGGTGGGCGCCACCGGCTTGGGCGCGTCACGCACGGCGATGGCCTGCACCGCCTGCTCGTTGATGAGCTTGGCGTCGCGGTGCTCCGGGAAGGCCTTGAGCACGTCGTCGGTGATGGCCTTCGACGCATCCAACTGGCCATTGTCCAACGCGGTGCGCGCCTCGCGCGTCCGCTTGTCCGCGACGTCGGACAGCTCGCGCTTCGCGGCGTTCACCTGCTCGTAGAGGAACTGGCTCTCACCAGCCTGGGCGAGCGCCGCCGCGGCGGCGCCGACCTCCTTCTTCGCGAGCGCGGTCTTGGCCTCGACCAGCTTCTGCTGGATGGGGATCTCGCGCTTGGCGTGCTCCAGGTAGTCGCTCACGCCCGGGTAGTCCGGCGCCGCTTCCGACAGCTCCTCGAGCTTCGCCTTGGCCTCGACCCACTTGCCCTCGCGCACCAGGTTCTTCGCGTCCTGGAAGATGGAGCCCAGTTGCTGCTTGCGCTCCTGGACCTGGATGGAGGTCTTGAGGTCCTCGGCGTTGCGGTTGTCCTGCTTGACCTTCAGGACGACCAGCAGGGCGCAGAGCACGAAGACGACACCGCCGCCCAGCAGCATCAGCCGCTTCTTGCGCAGCAACTGCTCGGGGGTCGGCTCGGGCTTGGCCGCGAAGCGGGAGCTGCGCACGCGCCCCCCTTCCGGACGCGCACCGGGGCGCGCGGGGATGGGGCCACGCGCTCCGGACGCCGGCGCGGCGGCGGCACCAGGGCGGCGCGGCGGCGGCGCGGCCACCATCATCGTGGAGTTGGAGACATCCTCGAAGCGCAGCTCCGTGTCGCCCAACGTGATGACGTCGCCATTGGACAGCGGAACCTCATCCTCGATGGCGTCGCCGTTGACCAGGGTTCCGTTGCCAGACCCCAGGTCCTTGACGGCCCAGCCCGCCCCGCTGCGCAGCACCATCACGTGCTTGCGGGACACGGACGTGTCCGGGATGCAGATGGGGTTATCGGCCGCTCGACCGATGACGTACTCGCCGTCTTCCAGCGAGAATTCGTCACCGGCCTTGGGACCGGCGATGACGACGAGACGGGAACCGGACGAGGCCGGCACGGCGGCGGCAACGGGAGCAGACCTGCGCGCCGCAGGGCGAGCTCCGGTCCCGCCCGTGGACGTCCCGGAAGGAGGCCTGCGACGAGCAGGAGGGGAACCGTTCGACATGGGGAATCACCGACTTCCTGAAATGAGCACGCGCTTATAGCTCATGCTCGAACGCCTTTTCCTGGGCGAGATTGTGACAGCGATGCTCGGTCGTAGGGAAGCGCCTGCTCACTTCTTGCAGCGCAGCCCGAGCCTGTCGCGCGCTTCGGAACTGCACGCCGCGCTGGAATTCCAGCATCAACTGGGCACATTGATGGTCCAGCTCGGCTGAAACCTGGGCGAGACGGTATCGAACGTCCTGGTAGAGGTCCGGCTTGGGGTCGAGCGCCTCCAGCGTAATCCAGGCGAAGCGATACTGCTGCCAGGCCCGGAACAGGCTCTCCGCCCCTACCCCCCGAGTCTCATAGTAGCGCCCCGCCGTCGAGACGTACTCACGCGCCTTGCTCAGCAGCTCCTCTGGGGGAAGCTCCGGGACGGGGAAGACCTCCAGGCGGAGGTTCCAGACGCGCCACGCGTCCTGACCTGGAGGGTTGTGGACGTTGTCGAAGACGAAGTGGTTCATCACCCCGCGCTTGAGCAGTCTCGCCGGGAGGATGACCTCCAGCTCGCGCTCGGCGGTGGAGAGCGTGTCCGGGGGGATCCACCCGATATTCGCCCCGTTGAGGACCATGCTCACCTCTTCCGAGGCGATGCCGCTGGCCTGGTAGTGCAGCAGCGCGACGGCCCGGGTCGGCGCCACGAACTGGAAGTCGAAGGACTTCTCGTCGGCGTGGACCCACTTCACACCTTCTCCCACACCGAAGGAGTCCACCACTGGCTCGACGCCCAGGGCCATGGGCTCCAGTGCCCCGGCGCCCGAGGCCACCACCTTGCGGAACGCGAGGATCAACGCGCCACTCGCGACGCCCAGCACGAAGAGCGACACGGTGATGGCCAGGAGCCGGCGCGCCAGGGGGAGCGCGCGCCAGCCCAGGAGGAGCTGTCCCCACCTCGTGCTGGCAAGCTCCCGGCGTCTCCTGGCGAGCTCCGCGGCCGTGGGCGCCGCAGGAGCCTTCGCCGCGACCAATGCCGACGAGGTCGCGAGGCGAGGGACGACCTGGTGCGCTGGCGTGGGCGCGTCATCCGGCGCGGGAAGGGCCAGCATGCGCGGGGCCTTCGCCCGGGCGGGGGCGGCGATGAAAGCAGGAGCCACCTGGGGCGTGATGGCGTAGTCGGGCACTTCGCTGGCGATGGGTGCGCCCACGGTCGGTGGAACGTGAGCGAGGGTCGGCCCCTCGTCCCCTTCGCTGACCGGCGGTCCGACGCGCGCCACGCTCGGGGCGGGAACGTCGTCGAAGTCGGAGGCTCGCAGCGCGGGCGCGGGCGGAGTGCCCCCTGCGGTGAGTCCTTCGGGCCTCGTGGTGGGCGGGGCCGCCCTGCCCGTCGCCTGCGCGGTCAGGGGCGGAACCTTGATGTGGGTCGGTTCGTCGCCGAAGTCCGGAGGTGACAGTCCCCTGGGAGGCCCTGGAGGGGCCGCGGATGGACGAGAACCTGAAGGCCCCTGCCCCACGTCGACGCCTGGAGGGAACGCCGGAGGTACGGTCGCGGCGCCGAACATCCGCGTCGGGGACACCTTCGGGGCAGCGCTGGGAAGCGAGGCAGCGGAAGGGACGTTCTCGAGGAGATCGAACGTCTTCTCGGAGTCCGCGTCCGGACCGGCTCCAGACGACGCGCCAGCGCCCGCCCGCGAGGACGCTGCGACGGGCGCATCGGGGACGAGTGAGTTCTCGTCGGCGTCGGCCTCGTCCAGCAACATCGGAGGCAACGTCTGGTCGTCCTCCTCGACCCTCGAGCGAGTGCCCATGCGCGAGGACGCACCAGAGACACCCAGGTCCTCGTCGGCGTCCGCCGCCTCCAACGACATCGGAGGCAACGTCTGGTCGTCCTCCTCGACCCTCGAGCCAGTACCCACGCGCGGGGACGCACTGGGGACAACCAGGTCTGCGTCGACGTCGGACGCCCCCATGGACATGGGCGGCAACGTCTGGTCGTCCTCCTCGATCCTCGAGCCAGTGCCCACGTGAGAGGAGGAGGCGACGGGCGCATCGGAGACGACCGGGTCCGCGTCGGCTTCGGCCCCCCCCATGGACATGGGAGGCAACGTCTGGTCGCCCTCCTCGATGCTCGAGATGGCCGAGTCCGAGAGTTCCTCGACGCCCGAGACCTCCGACACTTCCTCCTCGGAGATTCGAGGCAGACCTATCGACTGGACGCCCCGCTCCGCCGCGTTCGTGCGCTCGGGAAAGGACGTACTCGGAGACGGGCGCTCGGCCTCACGCCGAGCGAGCGCGGGCGATGCGCCTTCGAGCGTGGGACGACGCGGGGGCTTGTCGCTGCCCGTCATGCCTCCGGGGGACGGGCTCACGGATACTGGCGCTGCGCTCAGGATGGGCGGACCGCGCGGCGCGGCTCCGACAATTCCCGGCGAGCCAACACCGACGGGAGCTGGCCCACCCACTGCCGAGGGGGGCCGGCCGGCCGGCGACGCCGTGGGACCGCCTGGCGAGACAGGACCGGAACGCGGAGACTCCGCCGACACGCCCTGCCCGGCAGCAACCCCCACCTGCTTCACGGGAGCCACTGTCGGCGCAGACTTCGCGAGGACAGGGGCCTGTCCCGGCACGCCCGTGGGCCTCGCGACTCCAGGTGCTTGCGCGACACCGGCGCCAGCCGAGGGCGGAGTCGACAGACCTCCTGCGACAACACCACGGGGCATGCCTGGTACGGCGGGCACAGCCCCCGTCGCACTTCGCGAGGCCACGCTGGGCATGGGAGCGCCAGCAGCGCGTCCTTCGTGAGGAAGGGTCTTCGGCTCGGAGGAAAGAACGAGAGGGACGGACTTGGGCGCGGTGGGAGGCGCTACTGGCGGAGAACCCGCGCTCGCCGACACAACGGGGATGGCTCTCGTCAGGGACGGCGCCGCCACGAGAACAGGGAAGCTGGTCGTCAGCGAAGGCTTCGGAGGGGGCTGCGTCGGTGGGACCGGCGGCTTCGCGATGCCAGGAGCTGGCGAGACCACGTCTCGGGTGGGCTCGGGACGCGCCACCGTGCCAGGGACCAGGTTCTCCGTCCGCTCATCGAGCAATGGAGCCGAGAGCCCTCTCTTCGCGGAGCCCGGCTGCAACGTCTCGGTCCGCTCCTCGGGCGGGGGCACCGCGAACGGAACCGCGGTGTTCGAGGAACCCGCCACCCCGGGAGGACGCACGGGAGACAACTGGGCCAGCACCGCGGAGGGCGAGAGCATCGCGGTGCTCTCCTCGGGGTCATCCTCCGAGAACGGAGGGAGCGTCGACTCCCCCTCATCCGCGCCTCGAGGCCCCGTCGACGACGTGCGCTCCTCGTCCGTGAAGAGTCCCGGATGCGGCGCCCTCGGCTTGGGACCCTCGGTCGTCGGTCCACGCTCCACCGTCGGACGCTCTACGGTCCTCGTCCGAGGAGTCGAGGCACCGTCTTCGGCAACAAGCCCCCGCGCCATGTCGGGGCGCGACTGCGCGGGAGTCGACGGCACCGGAGCTGGCGGCTTCGCGGGTGCGACCTTGCCCAGTTGAGCGAGCACCACCGCGGGTGCCAGCATCGCCGTGCTCTCCTCGGGGCCATCGTCCGCCACCGGGGGCAATGCCGCCGCAACCGAAGCCACATCGAGTTGAGCCAACACCGCCGCGGGTGCCAGCATCGCCGTGCTCTCTTCGGGGCCATCCTCAGCGACCAAGGGCATCTCGGTCGCGGTCCGCTCCTCGAGCGCCTGCGCCTCCCGCGGAGAGGGGCCCTGCGCATCGCGCGGCCGCGTGGGCTTGGGGACGGGAAACTCCACCGTGGGGCTGTACTCCTGCGGCGCCTCCATGCCGGGAGGCGGCCCCACCGCGATTCGAGCCGAGGGCCGCGACACGCCGCCGCGCCCTGCCTGCGACGACGCGAAGAACGTGAACTCCACCGCCCCGATGCCGACGCGGTCCCCATCCCCCACGGGCCGGGAGCCCTCGACGAGCACATCGTTGAGCGTGGTGCCGTTGGCGCTCCCCAGGTCTTCGAGGAACACCTGCCCGCCCCGAACGACGAGGCGGGCATGGAGGCGGGAGACACCGTGGTCGTTCAGCACCACGTCGTTCTCCGAGGTCCGGCCGAACTTCAGTTCGGCCTGCTCGAAGACGAGTTCCCTCCCTGCCTGGGGACCGCGGGTGATGGCGAGCCGGAATGGCAGAGGAGCCCCCTCGACGTCACCCCGCGAGATCACCGAAGAAGAACTGGAACACGATGGGTCCGAAGAGGACCATGAACACGGTGGGGAAGATGCACGCGATGAGCGGGAAGAGCATCTTCACGGGCGCCTCGCCGGCGAGCTTCTCCGCGCGCTGCGTGCGGTCGATGCGCATCTGCGTCGACTGGATGCGGAGCACCTTGCCGAGGCTCGTACCCATCTTGTCGGCCTGGATGAGCGCCGTGACGAACGTCGTCAGCGCCGGCAGGTCCACGCGGACGATCATGCTCTTGAGGCCCTCTTCGCGCGTCTTGCCCATCTTCAACTGCTTGAGCACCAGCTGAAGCTCCTCGCGCAGCGGGCCCGCCTTGCCCTTCTCCACCACCTTCGCCAGCGCGGCCGTGAAGTCCAGACCCGCCTCCACCGACAGCGTCAGGAGGTCGAGGTTGTACGGCAGCGCGCGGCTGATCTGCAGGTGACGCTTCTTCACCTGGTCGTTCAGCCACAGCAGCGGGTAGTACATGCCGAAGAGCAGGAACAGCACCGACCAGACCAGGTTCTGACCGAGCCCGTTCAGCATGAACAGGCCCATCAACAGGCCCACCACGGCGCTCACTTCCTGCAGCGCCATCATGTCCTCGGGCTTGTAGCCCTGGGGCTCGCCCGCCTTGATGAGGTTGCGGCGCGACTTGGCCTCGTAGCTGGGCCAGATGAAGCGACGGTTGAACGCGCCCAGCCGGCGGATGGCCACCGAGCCGAAGCCCTTCATGCCGCCCGAAGACTCGTCGCGGACCTCCGACAAGAAGGTCTCGAACAGCGTCTGGTACAGGCCGAGCCCGAGGAAGCCCACCGCGCCCGCGAACAGGAGCGCTGAGCTGCCGACCAACACTTGCGTCAGGATGTCCACGGCACGTCCCTCAGATATCGATGTTGACGATGCGGCGGATGATGAGGATGCCCATCACTTCCATGATGGCGATGATCACCACGAGGATCCACCCGAAGTAGTGGTCCATCATGGGCTCCATCAGGTCCGGTCGCATGTAGTTGAGCACCATGCCCAGCACCGCGGGCATCGCCGCCACGATCCACCCCTGCAGCTTTCCCTGCGAGGTGAGCGCGTCGATCTTGCCCTCCAGGCGGAAGCGCTCGCGAATCACCGTGGAGATGGTCTCGAACATCTCCGCCATGTTGCCGCCCAGTTGGCGCGCGATGTTGGTGGACACCACCACCAGCTCCAGGTCGTCGCTGCCCACCCGGCGGCCCATGTTGATGAGCGCCTCTTCCAGGGGAACGCCCAGCTTCACTTCCTTCACGAAGAGGCCGAACTCCTGGGACAGCGGAGCCATCGCCTCGCGCGCCACGTGCTCGATGGCCTGCGGGAAGGTCAGACCCGCCTTGAACGCGTTGGCCATGGCCTGCAGCGCGTCCACCAACTGCACGTTGAACTTCTTGATGCGGCGCTTGCGGTAGTGCTTGACCATCAGCATCGGCAGGAAGAAGCCGAACACCGTCGCCAGCACCGCCAGGATGGGGTTGAAGATGATGTACGACAGGATGCCCAGCAAGCACATGCACGCGATGTTGAGGACCAACATCTGGCGCGCATCGATGAAGAGGAACATGTCGCTCAAGTCGTTCATCGACTTGGCGACGTAGCGCTCCTGGTACTGCTCATACGCCTTCGACAGGACGCTGAAGATCACCAGGCTGAAGAAGAAGACCGAGCCGGTGACGAGTAGGAGAACGATACCTGCGAACATGCGCGCGGTTCCCTCTGGGCAGCCGTGGGCGTGCGCCGGTTACTGAGCGCCGGCGGCGGCGGCCTTGTCGCTGCCACCCTTGATGATCTGGATGATCTCCCGGCGCTTGATCTCCAGCACGCGGGTACGCTCGCCGGACAGCAGCGTGCTGATGGTGGCGCGGCCGCGCTCCTCGATGAGGTCCACGTCGTCCTCGTTGCGCAGGCTGAGCGTCAGCGCGCCGAGCTCCGTCGCGAGCACCAGGATCTCCGCCTCCTCGGGCAGCACCATCAGCGACACGTTGTTGTAGTCGCGCTGGCCCTCGGGGATGAGGTTCACGTTCGTGGTGCCGGTGATCTTGCCCGTCGCCACCACGATGATGTTCTGCAGCAGCGTCACGCCGACGTTCTCGTCCGTCTGCGGATCGCGGAACGTGCCGATGATGTCCACGTGGTCGTTGGGGCGGATCCAGCCACCGACGGCCGTGGTGTTCTTGGCCTCGATGGTCATCGCGCGCATCTTCTTCTGCACCTTCGACGACAGGCGCTCGGCGGCCTTCGTCGTCTCGAACTGGCTCCACAGCAGCGGGTCACCCGCCTGCAGGGCCACGAGCACCTTCTGGTTCACCACGTACGACGCGGAGTCCGGACGGACGACCGACGAGGTGACGAACTGCTCCGGCACGGAGCGCTGGGAGATCATCTCGAAGGTGATGACGGTCCCTTCCGGGATGTCCTGCGCGGCCACGACGACCGGCACCAGGTTCCAACCGCGACGTACGTCCGCCTCCTTCTTCTTGATGGCGGAGTACGCGATGACGCCGGCCAGAAGGCCGAGCACGAGCGCGACGACGAGCGGAGTCTTGCCCTTCAACATGATTCAGGAACCTCCACAACGGGGGGGCGCCGTTCTGCGGCGAAGGCGGTCCGATGGGTGTAGAAATCCAAAGCCAACAAGGCGCACCTTGGCGCCAATGGCGCGCGATGTTAGCCGTCCAATACAGCGGGTGTCAAAAGCACCTCCCGCAGCGGCATCTCATCCCGCATCGTTCCAGCGCCCCGGAGCCTCCACCGGAGCGCTGGAACGCGACGCGTTAGAGGTCGTCGATGGCGTCGCGGTCTTCCTTCGTCAGACCGTTGCCCTCGGTGATGCTGTAGAGCGCGTGCTGGACGACGTCGATGGCGTCCTGGTCGTCGATGACCTTGCCCTCCAGCAGTCGGAGCAGCTCCTGGATGTCCTCGTCGGTGGAGACGGGCCCCAGGGCGTAGGGGGCATTGAGTTCGGACGGGCCGCGCTGCTCGTTGAGGCAATACAGGTGCAACGGCACCACGAAGGCGTTGGGGTCGACGCCACCATCGGTGCCGGCGTCGATGCCACCGGGGCCGCCGCCCGTGGGCGGGACGTTGACGCGGATGCGGCCAATCAACATGCCGTTCTGGATACGGCTGTCCCCGACGTGAATCATGGTGAGCCCCGGAGGGAACGTCACCAGCACGGGGGCACCCGACAGGTTGCGCAGCGGCACGCAGATGCGCACGGCCTGGCCCGTACCCAGCGGGGACACGCCGTTGTCACACTCACCGGTCACCTCGTCGGCGCCGTAGATGGGGCCGGCAAGCTCGACCCCCGACGGGAAGGTGAACGCCGTTCCGATGATGGTCCCGGGGTCCTCGCCGAAGCCCGGGCGCTCCTTGTTCACCCCCGCGTCGAAGCCCCCATCACTGGGCCCCGGACCGGGCTCGTCATCGTCGCTGCATGCCGCCACGCCTACGCCCACCACGGTCACCGCGACGACCATCCACTTCCAGGCCGAATGCGCCATCTCGCGCTCCTTGTCCTCGTCGTCCGACGCGGAACGTGGCCCCCTCCGGCCATGGGCCACCGCGTCATGAGGTGGGCAGAGACTGGCCGACTCCCGGGTCGAGGGCAACACCCACGTTTCCCGAGCGTCTCAGGGAATATTCGAAGAGGGGGTCGGAGGCGCCGCGGGCAGGTCGGGGTTGTAGAGGCCGCGCAACACCAGGTCCTGGCCCCGGTCATCCGGCAGCAGGGCGGGTTTGCCTCCCTTCAGCCCCACCATCCGCAGGCTGAAGCCGATGCCGTCCGGCGTCACGAAGGCCCAGAGGGTGCCTGGAATCATCGGCTCCGGCTTCGCCTCCTCGGACTCCAGCCACTTGAGCTGCATGGGCAGCGGCTTGAAGTCCTGCGTGCGGAAGACGTCGTCACGAGGCGTCGCGTTCGCCAGCGCCTGTTGCCAGGCGGAGGGCTCCACGGGCACCTCTCCGTGGGCCTGGAGTTCTTGAATCATGGTGAGGTGGACGCGCCGGGCGACCCGCAGGATGGCCAGGTTTCCGGACTCCTCGGAGCGGTTCTCCATCAGCCCCCGCCCGTTGCCGCCCGCCACGGTGCCCGCCACGCCCAGCAGCACGACGGCGGAGGCCCACAGCGGGGCCGAGCGTCCACGCAACAGCGCGAGGCCGATGGCCAGCCCCCCCACCGCCGCGACCACGGCCCCCGCGAGCAGCGGCACCCGGGGTGCCGCGCCCGCATGGAACGGCTGGTTCAGCGCCAGCAACAGGTGCTCCCACTCCGGCCGCGCCACCACCAGCACCCCCGCGGTCATCGCGAGGAAGATGACCGCATGAATCAGGCGCAGCGCCAGAGGCGAGCGCGCCGCGGCAACGCTTCGGGTCGTCACGGGAACGGCAGGTTCAGCACGAAGTAAAAGGAGTCGTAGTAGATCTGGTACGACTGCATGAACAGGTCGATGACGTTGGACTGCACGTCATCCGTCCACCGGATCTTCACGGACGCGCCGATGATGAGCGCGACCACGAGCACCCAGTTCAGGATGGAGTACTCGACCATGGCCTGCCCACGGGGGGCGCGGGCGCGCGAGCGCGGCGTCTTCATGGAGTTCATGGCTGCTTCTCCGGTGCTTCGGAATCCTTGGAAGGCTCCCCGGTCGGCAGGTCCGGGAAGACACGGTCCGCATACTCGAGCTGGACCTTGGGCAGGTTGGGGGGCGGCATCAGCATGCGCGGCTTGGCGTCGATACCGTACTCCGCCACCTCCATCGAGTGGGCGATGCCGGGAATCTCGATCTTCGCCAACTGGAGCAACGGAATCTCCCGGCTGAGCCACATGCGCTTGACGACGGTGCGCTTCACCATCAGCTCCAACTGCACGGCCGTCACCGTGCCCGCCAGCGTCATCAGGCGCGTCTCCTTGCCCGAGCGTAGCACGGGCTTCAGACCCGCGGGCAGCGGCGGCTCCTTGTCGTCCTCCGGGTCGGGCTTGCCGCTCTCGGCGGCTTCCTGCCCCATCTTCTTCATCACGTGCGCCAGCGCCTCGTCCGAGTACTCCTGGGGACGGCTGAACGGACCCCCGATGTAGAGACGGGTGATGGCGTCGAAGTTGATCTGCTCGCCCTCGCGCGCCACCAGCATGCGCATCTGCATGAGCGGCGACTTCATGGCCGGGTGGGTTCCCGCCTCCATCTCGACCCATGTCGCGTCGCGGCCGAGCTTGTCCTTCTCCTCCCCCACCACCGCCATGCGCCAGTAGTACACGCGCATGCCGCCACCATCGAAGCGGTAGGTGACCCAATCCCCCGCCTTCGCGCTGCGCACACCCTTGGCGAAGTGGGACATCACCTGCGCGGCGGCGTTGTCCTGCGCCCGCGCGGGTGCCGCCACCAGGAGCAGCACGGCCGCCAGCATCAGCCCCTTCATCGCCCCTTGCCCTCCGCCTTCGCCTTCGCCTTCTGCTCCTGCTCCCACGCCTCGCGGCTCTTGCGGACCGCGTCGTCGTTGGGAACGGCGTCGATGCGATCCGAGCCCACCCACGTCTGCACCACCGCCGTCATCCCCTCGTCCACCTGGGACAACGTGGTCATCACCTGCTCGCCCTTGCGCGCGTGCTCCATGGTCACCTGTGTGGTGCCTCCCAGCTTCGTCGCCGTGTGCCGCACTGGCTCGAAGCCCTGGCGCGTCAGCTCCCCGGACACCCGCTGCTGCACGTCCGACAGGTCACCCGCCACCAGCGACGTGCGGTTCTGCGAGCCACCCGGGTCGTCCCGCGTCGCCAGGTCCTGGCTGTAGACCGTGCCCTCGAGCTTCACCAGCCCCTTGGGCGCCGCCTTCGGAGGGCGCGTCCACAAGTCCCGGAGCGCGGTGAAACCCACCGTCTTGCCCTGGTGCATGCGCAGCACGACGCCGCGCTGGAGTCCTTCGCGCGTGAAGAGCGCGGAAACCACCGCCTCCTCCTCCAGGTCCCCTTCGACGACCGTCGGATAGCCCTCGTCCCGCCACTTCTGGGCGAAGTACGCGGCCACCTTCTTCATGGGGTCCGTGGTCGTGAAGTACGCCAGGCGGTAGTACTCGCCGCCAATCACGAGGTCGCTGCCGATGCGCGTGTGGAGGGTGCCCGGGTACACGGGCAGCTCCTGCTCGGCCGCCGCTGGCGTCGCCGCCAGCAGCACGAGCAGGAGCAGGCCTCCCAGCGCGCTACTGCATGCAGCGGATCTTGTCGTCCTGCTCGTCATGGCTCGTGGCCTCTTGCGGGCCCGTTCCGTCAGAAGGGTCGTCCGCCATGGCCTTCTTGCAGCCCATGAAGTGCGGACCCCGTGCCTGGAACAGCTGGATGTAGGCGCTCTTCTCGTACGACATCTCGTCGCGGAAGGGGGCGGTGTCGAAGCAGTCGGGGCGGTCATGGTCCAGCAGGTCCCTCATCGCATGCAGACCGCTGCTGGCTGTCGCATCGTAGGTGGTGAGACCGTTGCACTTACTCTTCTGCTGGGGATCGATACCGTAGTTGCGCGCCACGACAAAGGTGCCGAAGAAGTTCGGCAGGAAGCTCCCCAGGAAGTCGAGCACACCGCCGATACCCAGGCCCGACATCACGTTGCCCAGGCCGAGGAACTTCATCCGGCCCACCTGCTCGTAGATGCCGTGGGGCTGGCTGCCCGAACGGTGGTTACCCGCGCGGCGATCCCGAACCACCGCATCGCCACCGTCCGGCATGTGCCAGCCGTTCGCGTACATGGAGTACTTCGCCTTCAGCGGGATGCTGGCCAGGTTCTGACCACCGAACGTGTCCGACTTGAAGAACCCGCCGGGACCGGTGCCCTCGTCCAGGTAGCTCTTCGGGAGGATGACGTTCTCGAAGTTCATCTGGACGGCGGACTCCACCCAGCCCTTGTTGTTGAAGCCCCACGTGTTCAGCAGGGCCCCCGCGCCGCCATTGACGGCGCCGAGGATGGCGCCAGCGAAGCCGCCGCCCTCGCTGGTGCTGCCGGGGAGCATCCCGGACTCGATGAAGGGGATCTCCTTGTTGGTGATGGTGCCCTGCACGCCGGAGTAGCGGACGATGAGGCCCGCCAGGGGCGCGTTGGGCTCCACGGAGTCCATGTCCTTGAAGCGCTCGATCAGCTCGTCGCTGGTCTCCTTGCGCGCGACCTCGAAGGCCGAGTCGTGGTTGCCCTTGGCGAAGTCGGACAGCGTGTAGCTGGTCATCTCCCAGACGGCGTAGCGCGCCATCTCCTGGAGCTTCAGCTTCGCCCTCACCAACTCCGTGAGGTACATGCTGAACATGAGGATCATCACGAGGACCGGCACGGAGAGCGCGAACTCGACCGTGGCGGCACCTCGACGGGACCTCTGGCGAATCTTCGGGGAGCTCATCGCAGTCCTCAGTGGGTGATGATCTTGGAGCCCAGGCCCTGGATGGGACCGGGGAGCGCGTCAATCATCGG
Organism: Myxococcus dinghuensis; assembly: GCF_024198235.1. Taxonomy (GTDB): domain Bacteria; phylum Myxococcota; class Myxococcia; order Myxococcales; family Myxococcaceae; genus Myxococcus; species Myxococcus dinghuensis. The sequence goes on from NZ_JAKCFB010000003.1 coordinate 445,796, forward strand.
ACCAATGGCCGGCAGCTGGTTGCGCCCCTGGAACACGGAGGCCAGGCGCGGGCGCCAGTACGGGTTGAAGAAGTTCGGCTGCTCCGTCCAGTTGCCCGGGCGGTGGTAGTACGTCTGGCCGCGCGAGATGACGTTGAGGCCCTCGACGAGGCTCAGGAACTTCTTGCGGTTGTTGAGCATCTCCAGGCCCTCGGTGTCGGGCGTGAAGGCGAACTTCACCTTGCCTCCGTCGTTGAGCAGCGCGGGAGCGTTGGTCCCCGTGCCATCGACGTTGCCCTTGTTCACGATCTCGTCCGGCGACTTGTTCAGCGCCACCCAGGCGGAGGGCTGGTTGAAGTCCTTCTCACGCGTCTCCACCTTCTGGATGTTCGCGTTCGAAGTGGGGTTGCAGAACTTGTCGTTGTACTGGCCGGGCTCGAAGTGCATGAAGGGCGTCACGCCACCCCACGGGTGGTTGCCGTCCTGGGCGGGGCGCACGTTGGCCGTGTACACGCTCACCTTGAACCAGCAGATCAACAGCTGGAGGACGCAGACCTTCTCCTCGTGGATGCCGACCTGGCGCTCGGGGCCGCTCGGCGCGCGGTGGTTGCTCCAGCCCTCGCTGTTCTGCGGGTAGTGGATGCGCCAGTGCACGCCGCCCTTCTTCGAGCCGGAGTCCGTGTCGTTGAGCGCCCACACGCTGGGCTTCATCGTGGCCTGGAAGGGCAGCTTGGTGCTTCCCTTGTCGTTGAGGCCCTTGCGGTTGTCGCCGAAGCAGCGCGTGTACGGGTCCTTGTTGTTGCAGGACAGCGGGTTGTCCGCCTTGCCCACGCCCACGTCGATCTCCGCGGGGCCGAGCTTCAGCCAGTAGAGGTCGTCGGCGCCCATGTTGTCGCCCTGCGCCGTCATGCCCCAGGGGTAGAGGTTGTCATTCCAGTCGCGGATGTAGTTGCGCGAGTTGATGACGTTCTGGGCCCTGGGGAACGTCGCGGACAGCATGCGCGTCTGCCCCATCTTCTTGAACTCCATGATGCCGGGGGCGTTCACGCCGTTGTTGAGCATGTCGCGCAAGAACCCCAGCGCGTCCGGCAGCGGGAGGACGTCACCCAGCTCACGCGAGGTGGTGAAGCGCTCCGGGCAGATGCCACCAGAGTGGTCACACGCGTAGCGCGTGCCGTTGGTGATGCCACCCATCGAGCGCTTGGCGCGGGCGATCGGATCGTTCGCATCCTTCTTCGTCACGTCCAGCGCGCCGAAGGGGTTCTTCCACGTGCCCGGATTGAGGGGCTTGCCACCCGCGGCGCCGCTGTGCGCCTGGCTGAAGAGACACTGGCTGTAGATACCCGTCGCCAGCTGGCTCGCCATCGAGTTCAGGTTCTTGTCGTTCGCGTCGAGCACGCCCTGCGTGGTCTGCGTCACGTGCGTGGACGCGGACATCATCACCGCCTGGGACGCGAAGTAGAGCACGCCGTTGAGCACACGGTGCGCGGGGATCAACATCCTGCCGATGATCCTGTCCGGGTTCGCCGCCTTGATGACCTGCTGGAGGGGCTGGAGGAACGCCGTCTTGTAGAGCGACATGATCTTGTTGACGGCCTTGATCACCTGCCCCACATACGGAACCACTTCGAGGATCGGACACAGGACGATCCACAGCTTCTTGCGTTTGCCCGCGCACGGGTTGAGCGTCTTCATGAACCCGAACAGGTCCGTGAAGAACGCCTCGGCGGAGTAGATGAGCGACAGCAGCGAGTGCCACATCATCGCCGACACGTAGTGCGAGACCTGGGTGCGGTTCGCGTACGCGTAGAAGTTGAAGGCGCGCGCCTCCATGGCCGCCATGGAGTATGCGGCCGCGTCCGAGGTGTTCTGCAGACGCACGCGCTCCGTGACGGTGTGACCGATGTTGACCGTGGTCAACACCGCGATGGACATCACCAGGACCATCAAGGCGGCCAGGATGAGGGCCTGGCCTTCCTGACGGCGGAAGCTCTGTCGGAGGATCTGGGTGAACATGGTGCGGGCTTCCTCTTACATGCCCCAGTCGGGGTTGAGGTGCATGACCCACTTCCGGTGGAAGTTGGACTGCATGCGCATGGTGTATGTCGAAGTCAGCGGGATGAAGTAGCGCTTGCCCACGAGACTGGAGACGAGGGGGATGCTGCCGGTGGCGAGCCCCCAGAGGACCCACATCTCCGCGGGGTACATCGAGTCGTAGCCCTTCTCGTGTTCGATGCCCTTGCCCAGCGCCGCCAGGGGCGTGATGTTGCCATCCGCCATCATGTTGGCCTTGGGGACGATCGTCGCGCGGTCGATGGCGCCATGGAGCGCGACCTTCGCGTTGGAGGCGTACCACGCCGTGAAGATGATCCAGTTCGCGAACGGGATCTTCATCTCGTAGAAGTAGCGCAACCGGATGGTGAGGCGCGTGGCCTTGCGGTAGACGATCTCCGAGTCGTCCGGCTCCGGCAGGTTGAAGAACTTGCGGATCTTGTTCTCCAACGAGGGGACTTCCGGGAAGCTGTCGGCGCCGTCGAAGTCGAGCTCCTGCCAGTTGTAGCCCGAGCGCAGCTTCCAGATGGTGTCGATGGGCGTGAAGTACGCCGGGTTGATGGTGTCCACGCGGATGAGGCCGAACAGGTTCGAGCCGTTCACCGTGCGCGGCACCACGCCACCACCGAAGTTCAGCGTGCGCATCGCCGAGTCGTAGATCTGGTGGATGGCGAAGGTCTTGGCCAGGTTGCCGATGTCGTCGGTGCGGCCCAACGTCGGCAGCAGCGCGACGATGGCCGCGTCATGCATGCGCTCGTTGTTGCCGTTCCAGACGATACCGGCTCGCGCCGCCTGGTACGCGGCGTACTCGGTCATCAGCTTGGCGTGCTGGATCAGCGTGAGCTGGATGATCCCCAGCGTCATGAAGACGGCCAGCGGCATGATCATCGCCGCTTCCACCGCCGCCTGGCCAGATTGCCTTCCGGCCGCCCCCCGCGACCGCGAGTCTCGTTCCTGTCCCATGCCACCCATTATCCCGATCGCCACCCCGCTTACGCATCGGTCAAATGGACAGACCTGCGCTTACCTTTCCCCTCTTTTCAATTCCTGGGAAAGCGGGCGGCGTTACTCCGTGGGCTGAGAAGGCGCGGCCGGTGCCTCGAGGGCGCCATCCTGCCGCATCAGCCGGGAGCGGGCCACCTGCGCCGCGCTGGAACCCGGCGCCTCCGACAGGACCTGGTTGCAGGCGGCCTGTGCCTCCCGCCGTCGCCCCAGTGCAAACTCCGCGTCACACAACCGGTTGAGGAGGCCCAGACGCTCCGTCCCAGAGGTCTCCACGGAGAGCGCCTGGCGAAGCAGGTTCACCTCCAGCTCCCGGTTCCCCGAGCGCCTCGCGTCCTGCGCCTGGCGGGAGAGTTCCATCGAGGAGGGCCTCCCACCTTTGTCCGCATCCTGCGGAGGAGTCGCAGGGGCACCGCCCAACCGGTCATCATCCAGCTTCTTCGCGGGCAACGGGAGCGACCGGGACCTGGACGCGGTGGGCGGCAACCGGCCCCCCTTCGTCTCCACCCCACCCTGCCCCGGGATGGCCGCGGCAGGAGCACTGGGGGCCGGGCGCTGGACCGCGGCATCCCTGCGTGGAGCCTCGGCCGCCAGGGCAGGCGCGGCGGGCGGAGGTGCCATGTCGTCCGTGTCCTTCTCCATCCCGGCGAGATCGTCGAACGAGGACTCGGCCTCCTCGCGCGAGGTCGAGCCCCCCAGCCGCAAGGGCTCCCGCCGCGCCTCGGCCACGGCCACCTGGTTATCCAGGGCACCGCCTTCCACGGATTCAGGCTTCCTCGGAACGCTCTTCTCCTTCTGCCCGAGAGCGGGCGGGTCCGAGACCGACTGCCCCGAAGCCTTGGACTTCGCCGCGGCGCCACCACGAGGCCCCTGGGCCACCGCCCCACTCAGTCCTCCGCCGCTCCCAGCGCTCTCCCAGCCCTCGGCCCGGCCAGACTCGAGCTCCGCCTTCGCCCGCGTCGACGAAGCCTTCTTCGCATACGACTCCTTGGGGGCTTCGCCGTCGAACGGCTCGGCATGCGCCGGGGCTGGCGCCATGGCCATCGCCATGGGTGCCTCAGCCGGGGCCGGGGGCGCCGCGGAGGACGTCGGGTGGCGCGCTTCGGGGGGAACGGCCTCGGCGACCTGGCGGCTCAGGTCCGCGTTGGTGCGGAGCGCGAGCGGAGCCTCGGCGACCGGCGCCACGCTGCGCAGGGCGAAGACACCGACCATCGCCACCGACGCGAGCCCCATGACGGGAAGCAGCCACCGGCGCCAACGCGAGGGCGCTGGAGCCGGCCCCTCCGCGGCGCGACGCGCGGCCTGCTGCGCATAGGCCAGCAGCGAGTCGAGTCCCGCGTCGGGGGCACTCTCCGTCGACAGGTGGGCCATGGTGACGCGCACCCCCCGGATGTCGGCGAGCGCCTGGGTGCAGCGGGTGCAGCCCTGCAGGTGTGCCTCGACGGCCTGCGCGTCCGGTGCGGCCAGTTCGCCGTAGGCGAAGTCGAGGAGCCGGTCCTCGTGCGCATGGAGGTTCTGCGGCTTCATCCCACCACCGTCCTTCCATCCTCGGCCAGGTCGCCGTCCACGCCCAGCTCCGCCAGGCGCCGGCGCAAGCCATCGAGCGCGTACCGCATGCGGCTCTTCACCGTGTTCTCCGAGACGCCCGTCACCTCGGCGATGTCCTTGAACGGGATGCCGCTGTACTCGCGGAGGATGAAGACCTCGCGCTGCTCGTCCGGCAGCGACGCCAGGGCCCGCTCCAGCAGGGGGCGCAGGCGCGCGTTGTGGGCGCCACGCTCGGGGCTCGCCCCCGCGTCCGGCAGCGCCTCGCCCAGCGCCCGGCCCTCGTCGCCGTCCGCCCCGTTCACCGGGGCCTCCAGCGACGCGGCCTGGCGGTAGCTCTCTTTGCGCGCGCTGTCCACACAGAGGTTCCTCGCGATTGTGTAGACCCACGTCGTGAAGCGGGCCTTCGCCTGGTATTCGCCGGCGCTGCGTACCACCTTCAGCCACGTCTCCTGCAGGACGTCCTCGGCCCGTGCGCGGTGCCCGACGAAGCGAAGGATGAAGTTGAACACCGGTGTCCGATGCCTTCGCACCAGCACCTCGAAGGCACGAGCATCCCCCGCCTGGAAGGCGAGCATCAGCCGCTCGTCTGAGGTTTCCGGTCCCAACACTCCCCCATCGCTCGTGGAGCCACGCTCACTTCGGCCCACCCTCAACCCGTGCCCTCTTAACGGGCGACGGCTCGCGGCGGTCTATCCAGGACGTGGCCTCTGGTAAGTGGCGAGAATGACAGGGAGCGCGACCGCTGTCACCAGCCCCGCCTGCGCCAGGAGCACGACGGGCAGCGGCCGCTGGAGGTGGACGTGGAGCGAACGGCCGAGCGCCAGACCCAGCAGGACACCCGTCGCCGTGCGCACCGCGTTGGAACCCGAGACCGGACGGAAGCGTCCCACCGCCCAGTCGACGAGCGCCGGCAACGTGAGCAGGAGCACCGCGGGCACGTCGAACGCCCAGTGGAGCGGCGCCCGCGCGGCGAAGAGGCCCACCATCGCGGCCAGCATCACCGGGTAGGTGCCCAGACACCGCGCGCACACCCGCAGCCCTCCGAGCAGGTACGTGCGGTTGTACTCATCCGGGTGATGGTGACTGAGCCAGAACACCGTCGACACCTCCTGCGGACAACGGGGCGGGCGCGGCCTGTCGAGACTCCGCCTCCGCCAGGAAGCAGGCCGCGGCGTGGCCTCCCCCCAGGGGATACAACGGCGGCGACTCGTGACGACAGCGCTCCATCGCCTGGGGACAGCGCGGATGGAAGGCACACCCAGGCGGCGGGGCCAGGGGCGACGGAGGCTCTCCCGGCACCAACAACCGGGGACGGGAATGGCCGGGGTCCGGCACCGGCACCGCGGACAGGAGCGCCTGCGTGTACGGGTGGTGAGGACGGCGGTAGAGCGCCGCGGACGGCGCCAGCTCCACGATGCGGCCCAGGTACATCACCGCCACGCGCGTGGACACGTGCTCCACGATGTTCAGGTCGTGCGCGATGAAGACATAGGTGAGCCCGCGCTCGCGCTGCAGGTCCACCAGCAGGTTGACGATCTGCGCCTGGATGGACACGTCCAGCGCGCTGATGGGCTCGTCCGCCACCACGAGGTCCGGACGCAGGGCGATGGCCCTCGCGATGCAGAGCCGCTGTCGCTGCCCGCCGGAGAACTCGTGCGGCTGGCGCCCCATCGCCTCGCGCGGCAGCCCCATCGCGTCCAGCAGCGCCGCCACCTCGCGCTCGCGCTCACCGGGGCCTCGGGCCAGGCCATGGATGTCGAACGGCTCCCCCAGGATGTCTCGAACCGTCATGCGCGGGTTGAGCGACGCGTAGGGGTCCTGGAAGACGAGCTGCATCCGCCGGCGCAGCGGACGCAGCGCGCGCTGGGACATCCGGGTGAGGTCCTGCCCGTCGAAGCGGACATGGCCTTCCGTGGACGGGACGAGCCGCAGCAGGGCACGCCCCAACGTGCTCTTGCCACAGCCGCTCTCCCCCACCAGCCCCAGCGTCTCGCCTCGCGCCACGTCGAACGACACGCCGTCCACGGCGCGCACCGCGCCGCGCACCCGCCCCAGCAGCCCTCCGCGGACCGGGAAGTGGACCTTCAATCCCTCCACCTGGAGCAGCGGTCCTTCCGTCATGACGCGGGCACCGGGTGGTGGCAGGCCGCCAGTTGGGCGCCCCGCTTGGGTTCGAGGACCGGCGCCACCCGCGCGCAGAGCTCCTGCGCGCGGTCGCACCGCTCCCGGAAGGCGCATCCGGTGGGCAGCCGCCCCAACGAGGGCACCATGCCGGGGATCGCCCGGAGCCTGCGCCGCGCCCCCGGAGCGCCCTCCTCCTGCCCCCGGGCCAACGCCGGCAACGAGCGCAAGAGCCCCGCGGTGTACGGGTGCGCGGGCCGCGCGAACAGCTCCCGCACCGGGGCGTGCTCGACCACCCGGCCCGCGTACATCACCACCACCGTGTCACAGCTCTCCGCCACCACGCCCAGGTCATGGGTGATGAGCATCACCGCCATGCCCCGCTCGGCCTGCAGCCGCTTGAGCAGCTCGAGGATCTGCGCCTGGATGGTGACGTCCAGCGCGGTGGTCGGCTCGTCGGCGATGAGCAGCGCCGGGTCGCACGCGAGCGCCATGGCGATCATCACCCGCTGCCGCATGCCTCCCGACAGTTGGTGGGGCCACGCGTCCACGCGCTCGCCCGGAGCGGGGATGCCCACCTGCCGGAGCATCTCCACCGCGCGCTCGCGCGCCTGCGAGCGCGACGCGCCCAGGTGAAGCCGGACGCCCTCGGCGATCTGCTCTCCCACCGTGAAGACGGGATTGAGCGACGTCATCGGCTCCTGGAACACCATGGCCGCGTGGCGACCGCGCACCCGGCGCAGCGCGTCCTGGGGCAGCGCGAGCAGGTCCTGCCCCTGGAAGAGCACCTGCCCCGCCGCGACGCGCACCGGAGGTTCCGGCGCCAGGCGCAGCACGGACAACGCGGTGAGGCTCTTGCCACAGCCGCTCTCGCCCACCACGCCGAGTGTCCCTCCCGGCGCCACGCTGAAGGACACGCCGTCCACCGCGCGCACGGGCCCTGAATCCCGAGCCAACTCCACGACGAGCCCCCGGACGTCCAGGAGGGGGCCGTCCCCGGAAGGCCGCGCCGCGCCCGTCACTTCTTGGCCAGCTCCTCCAGGAACTCCACCTCCTGGATGAGCCCCTTGCGGATGAGCAACCGGATGAGGCTGGCCACCATGCGCGCGGGCTTCACCTTCTCCGTGTCCAGCACCGCCTCGTCCCCGCGCGACATGCGCTCCAGGTCGTCGAGGATGGCCAGGTCGTCATCGGAGAAATCCGGCGTGGGCGTCAGCGCCAACGCCGGCCGCGAGCCCTTCGCCGCGCCGCCGAACATCACCACCGGGACGCGGGGCTTGTCGGCGGACGCCTCTTCCTCCTCCTCGTCCGCCTCCAGGATGGGCGGCGGGGGCGGAGGACGGGCCGCCGCGGCGCGGACGCCGAGCAGGTCGTCGAGGGCATCTCCCCCCTGCCCCGACAACGCCTCGGCGGGCGGCGGCGGGGGCGTCCCGGGACGGCGAGCGGGAGCGGCGGGGGCTGCGGGCTTCGCTGGGGGCTTCGGTGTCTCGGGCATGTCCCACTCCAACGGCGTACCAGCGGCGACCGGCGGGGGCGCGCCTGCGGCGTCGTCCTCCTCCAGCGCCATGGCCTCCACGATGTCCAACGGCTCCCCCCGGGCACGTGCCAGCGCGGCGTCCAGGTCATCCGACGCGACGACGAACACGCGAACCTGCTTGCGCAACTGGAAGCGCAGCTCGTCCACGAGGGTGAGGTCCCCCGGGTCCTCCACCGCGAGGTGGATGCGCTCGCTGCGGCCCTCCACCTCGCTGCGGAACAGCAGGACGCGGTGCTCGGACTGGAAGTCCAGCGACACGAGCGACGACACCTCGGACGGAATCTCCTCCGGCAGCTCCACGAAGGGCAGCGCGTGCTGGACCGCCAGCGCTCGTGCCACGTGGATGGGCGCGCACACGCCCTGCGCCACCAGCACCTCACCCAGCCGCTGCGTCCCCGGAGCACCCCGGCGCCCGAGCGCCACCCGCACCTGCTCCGCCGTCACGACTCCCGCCTCGACGAGCAGCTCGCCAATCTTCTTGCGCATGGGGCCGGACTACCGCTTGACCTTCGCGAGGTACTCGTCGCGAGAGAAGACACCCTTCTCGATGAGCAGCTCCACCATGGCCTTGAGCGCCGCGACCTCCTTGCGCTGGACCTCCTCCACGCTGCGCAGGAGGTCCGCCGGGCTGCCTCCTGGGGCGCTGCGGGACGGGACCTCCATGACCGGCGGCGCGGGACGGGCCGCGACGGGGGGTGGCGCGGGCTTGGGCGCGGAGGCCACCGCCGCGGCCGCCGGGTCCAGGTCCTTCAGGTTCTTCACCACCGTGCGGCCCTGGGCGTCCACCACCTTGAAGTTGGTGTCCGCGTCCTCCAGCTCCATGTTCTCTTCGTAGATGCGCGCGAAGGCCCGGGCGATGGAGGTGCGGCCCGCCACGTTGGGGACGATGCGGCACTTGGTGACGGCGCGCAGTTCGTCCAGCATGCGGACATTGAGTGGGTCCGACATCGCCACCACGAGCGTCTTGCCCTCGTCGCGAAGCTGCAACGGCAGCACGGAGAAGTCCCGCGCCGTCTGTGACGGAATCTTGGCCTTCACGTGGGCCGGCACCATCTGCACCGCGTCCAGGTTCACCGCCGGCATGCCGAGCTGCTTGGAGAGCGCTCGCACCAGGATGTCCTCGGACACGAGGCTCATCCGGACCAGGATCTCCCCCAGCTTCCCGCCCCACTTCGCCTGTTCGGCGAGCGCGGCCTTCAGCTGGCTCTCCTGGAGCACGTTCGCCTTGATCAGCAGTTCTCCGAGCTTGATCTGTGCCATGTCGTGGGGGCCACTCTACCCGACTCCGGCGTCCGCGCTCCTTCTTCCGTGCCTGCCAGGTCAGGAACCCGGCGCCGGGGGCGGAGTCGACTCGGGGGGCGGCGCGGCCAGTTCGCGCCCCGCGTCATCCACCTCCACCACCTTCGCCCCCTCCGGGGGAGCGAGGTCGTAGAGCGTCAGGTCCGGGCGCCCGTTCAGCTTCACCTGCTGGTAGCGCAGCTGGATCTTCGTCTTCGCCTGCGAGGCGATGAGCTCCACGCGCCCGGGGAAGATGAGGTTGCCGCGCTCGAGGAAGTCGTCGAAGGCCAGGTCGTAGCCCGGCACGCCGCGCACCTGGCTCTTCACCACGCGCAGGTACTTGGGGTGAACCTGTAGCACCTGGGTGGCGGGGCCGCGGAAGAGCGTCAGCACGTAGACCCCTTCCTTCATGTCCATCTCGAGCGTCATCCGCTCCGGCGGGAGCAGCGGCACCTGGCCGAGCATGATGGCCACCAGTTCCTCGCCCGGCAGCACCACCGGCAGGAACCGCGACACGTTCTGCGGGCTCGCGGGTCCCTGGTAGTAGGTATTCGTCTGGGCCTGATACAGGCCGAAGCGCGTGCCGTCCGCCACCAGGGAGGCGAGCGGCCGGTTGAAGAAGTCGAAGGTCTCCAGGTGGAGCAGCCCCGGCCGCGTCACGGACAGAAACATTCCGAGGGTGCCGCTCTGCTGGGGCGAGTCGACGTGGAGCTTGGCGTCGCCCTCCAGGGACGCGACGTTGTCCTGGTTCTGTCGGACGCGTTGGAAGACCTGCTCGGCGTCGGTGAGCTGGCCTTCCGGACCGAACTCGATGCGCTTGGGGCAGGCCGAACAGAGCACTGCCAGGAAGATTGCGGCGGCTGCGCGGTTCATATCATCTAGTCTGGGCCATGGCGCCCTGCCAGGTCACCCACCAATGAGCCTGAACGACATCCTCCATTACCTCCGCCTCGGCGGCGTCACCCTGGCCCTGCTGCTGCTCGCCTCCGTGGGCGCCCTCATCGTCGCCGTCGAGCGCTTCATCGCCCTGTGGGGCGTGAGCGAGCGCTCCCGCCTCCTGGGCGAGGCAGTCAACAAGCACCTGCTGCGCGGCGACGTCGCGGCAGCCCGCACCGCGGCCGAGCGCTCCGACGCCGTCGCCGCCGACATCTTCCTGGCGGGCTTCGACCGCTGGGAGCGCACGCGCACGTCCGGTGGCGCGGGCGTGGAGGCCGCCGTCGAGCGCGAGCGGGCCCAGGTGGGCCTGCGGCTGCGACGCAACCTGTGGATCCTCGCCACCATCGGGTCCATCACCCCGTTCGTGGGCCTGTTCGGCACCGTGGCGGGCATCATGCGCTCGTTCAAGGACCTGGGCCTCGACGTGTCGTCCGGCGGCACCGGCGGCACCGGCGCGGTGATGACCGGCATCTCCGAGGCGCTCGTCGCCACCGCGGTGGGCATCCTCGTCGCCGTGCAGGCGATGGTCTTCTACAACTACTTCCAGGCCCGGCTGTCGCGCGTGCAGGTGGAGCTGCGGCTGTTGGGCGACGAGTTCGCGGAGCTGCTCAAGGAGCGCGCCAGCAGCCCCCCGCCTCCGCCGGAGCCCGTCATCTCCCGGGACTCGCAGCCGCCGGCCACCGCGACCCGCGTGGACACGCAGCCCGCCTAGGGCCAGGGAGCACGCACCATGGGCATGGGCAAGACACCGGGGTCCAACGAGGACGGCGACGAGGGCGTCTTCGCGGAGATCAACATCACCCCGCTCACCGACATCTTCCTCGTGCTGCTCATCATCTTCATGGTGACCAGCTCCGTCATCGTGCAGCAGGGCCCGGGGGGCGGCGCCAAGTCCGGCCTCAAGGTGAACCTGCCCAAGGGCGGCGCCGCGGACGTCACCGCCCGCACCACGGACATGTCCGTGGCGGTGCTCGCGGACGGACGCTTCATGGTCGCCGGCAACGTCGTCAGCGAGGAGGAGCTGAAGAAGTCCTTCGAGGACGCCAAGCAGAAGGACCCGGACACCGTGGTCATCGTCCAGGCGGACGAGGGGGTCCCCCACGGCACCGTGGTGCAAGTGATGGAGCTGGCCAAGAAGGCCGGCCTCGCCCAGCTCGCCATCGGCGTGCGCGAGGGCGAATAGCCCGCCACGCCGAAGCCACACCGACCTCCTGGAAACACGAAGGCCACCGCGGGCACTCGCCCCGGTGGCCTTCTCCGCGTCTGGCCCGGGAGGGGAACCCGCGCGGGCGCTCCCCTCCGGCCGACGCCGACCTCAGACGGACGCGAACATCCCGTCGGTGATGTCCATGGGCGACGTGTCCTCGATGGCGATGAGGCGCGCGGCCTGCTCCACGCCGGGCAGCACGTTGCGGGCGTAGAAGAGGGCGCTGAACTTCTTGCCCTCGTAGAAGGCGCGGTCCGGGTGGTCCGCGGACAGGTCCGCCTTGGCCTTCTCCGCGATGAGCGCCGCGTCGAGCAGCAGCCAGCCCACGGCGACCTCGGACATCATCGTGAGGAAGCGGTTGGCGGACAGCGGGATCAGCGGGAACTTGGCGCCGTCCTGCGACCAGCCGAACACCGTCATCGCGCTGGACATCAGCGCCTCCTGGGCGCTGGCGAGCGTCTTCACCGCGTCGCCGTACACGGGGTGCTCGCGGTACGATTCGATGAACGCGCCCACGTCGCCCATGAACTGCTGGAAGTGCGAGCCGCCGGCCTGCCCCAGCTTGCGGCCCACCAGGTCCATGGCCTGGATGTGGTTGGTGCCCTCGTAGATGGAGAAGATCTTCGAGTCACGCGTGTACTGCTCCACCGGGTAGTCCTGGATGTAGCCCGCGCCGCCGTAGACCTGGATGGCCTGCGCGCAGAGGCGGAAGGCCTGGTCGGAGCCGTACGACTTCACCAGCGGGGTGAGCAGCTCCACCTGGCCCTTGTGGTAGGTGGCCGCCTCGTCGTCCTTGCCGGCCAGTTGCCGCGCCTTGTCCGTGTGCATGGCCAGCTTGATGACCAGCGCGCGGATGCCCTCCACGTGGGACTTGATGTCCAGCAGCATGCGCCGGACGTCCGGGTGCTCGATGATGGCGGCGCGCGGCGCGGTGGGGTCCTTCCACTTGGTGAAGTGGGAGCCCTGCTTGCGGTCCTTCGCGTAGTCCAGCGCGTTGAAGTAGGCGGCCGCCGCCAGCGCGACACCCTGGATGCCCACGGCGATGCGCGCGCCGTTCATCATCTTGAACATCTGGCTCATGCCGACGTGCTCGACGGTGCCGACGAGCTCGCCCAGACAGCCGTCGTTCTCACCGAAGTTCAGCACACACGTCGCCGAACCGTTGATGCCCATCTTGTGCTCGATGGAGCCCACGGTGACGTCGTTGGCCTGGCCGGACGAGCCGTCCTTGTTGATGCGCAGCTTGGGGACGATGAAGAGCGACAGGCCCTTGGTGCCGGGGGACGCGCCGTCGATGCGCGCGAGGACCAGGTGGATGACGTTCTCCGCCATGTCGTGGTCGCCGCCGGAGATGAAGATCTTCGTCCCCTTGATGTTGTACGTCCCGTCGCCGTTGCGGCGCGCGGTGGACTTGGCCGCGCCCACGTCCGAGCCGGCGTGCGGCTCCGTGAGGCACATGGTTCCGCCCCACGTGCCGTTGAGCATGCGCTCCACGAACAGGTGCTGCTGGTCCTTCGTGCCGCACTCGGCGATGACCTCGGCCGCGCCGAACGACAGGCCCGGGTACATGTTGAAGGCCGTGTTGGCGCCCGACAGCAGCTCCTCCACCGTCACCTGCAGCATCATCGGCGCGCCCTGGCCGCCGTGCTCCGGGCTCACCGACACCGTCTTGAAGCCCTGCTCGTAGAGCTTCTTCCACGCGTCCTTGAAGCCCGTCGGCGTGAGGACGGAGCCGTTCTCCACCCGGCAGCCCTCGCGATCGCCCACCGAGTTGAGGGGCCCGAGGACCTCGCGCGCGAAGCGGTAGGTCTCCGTCAAGACGGCCTTCGCCTCGTCGGAGCCCCAGGCGTCATAGGGCGCCTGACCGGCCACCTGGCCGAAGCCGAACTGCTCGAACAACGTGAAGAAGATCTCTCGAAGGTCGGTCTTGTAGGTGTTGATGCCGGCGGACATGGCCACTCCTGCGTGACGGCTCGCTGCCCACCCCCACGCAGGAGGGTCCCGGGTCAGCGGCGCGAATGAGACACAGGAAGTGTGGCGGCGGCTGATTTTTGAGTCAACCCTGAATGACACCCCGCGTTGAGGGGGCCGGATGAGCCGCCCTCCCCACGGGGCAAGGGACCGCCATGGCCAACCGCTATTTCTTGGCCTTCCGGGCCGAGGGCAGCGTCGCCGTCTTCGCGGCGGGCTTCTCCCGAGGCGCGGTCTTCTTGGACGTGGCGCCGCCGCGGCGCTCGTCCGACGCCTCGTCGTCCTCGTCATCCTCGTCGGAGGCGGAGGGCACGTCGCCCGGAGAGGAGGCGGGCGAGGAGGCGGTCGTGGGAGCAGGCGGGGCGAGGCTCTCGCGGGGGACCTCGATGACGAGCGGGGCCTGTCCCGAGCGCTGCCGGTTCTCGTCCTCCAGCGAATAGAACAACTGGATCTGCGCGGAGCCCTTCATCACCAGCTCGCCGCGCTGGTTCTCCGCCCACAGGTCGATCTCCACGTAGTAGCGGCCGCCGGTGCCGTGGCGGTTGCTCACCCGCCCCTTGCAGACCACGGTGTCGCCGGGCCAGACCATCTTGATGAAGCGCACGTTGTAGCGCCGCATCTGGCCGCCGCGGGCCCAGTCGCTGATGAGCTGGCCGAGCATGCCCATGACCAGCATGCCCGGGGCATACACGCTCGGCATGCCCACGCTCTTGGCGTAGATCTCGTCGACGTGGACGGGGTTGAAGTCGCCGGAGGCGCCCGCGTAGCGCGAGAGCTGGACGCGGTCCACGGGGGCCTTGGCCAGTGCCGGCAGCTCGTCGCCGACACGGATGGACTCGAAGTAGAGCTTGCGCGCGGGCATCACGGCGTCTCCTTGGCGGCGCGGACCACCAGCGTCCGGCGCGCGCGGAACACGAGATTGCCTTCCTCGTCGCGGCCCTCGTCCTCGATGACCGCGATGTCCATCTTCCCGGACATCCCCTGCCGCTCGGACACGTCCGCGACGCGGGTGGAGACGTAGATGCGGTCCCCGGCGAAGATGGGCCGCTCGTAGTCGAACCCCTGCTCGGCGTGCAGCAGGCTCTTGATGCCTACGCCCAGGAGCTCCCGCAGGTCCGCCGCCGAATGGAACGAGGCAGGGAACGTGGGAGGCGCGATGATGGTGGGATAGCCCGAGGCGCGCGCGTACTCCTCATCGTAGTAGATCGGGTTGTAGTCGCCGATGGCCTCCGCGAAGCGGCGGATGGCACCCTTCTCCACTTCGTTGAGCGTCGGCGGCGAGGCGCGGCCGATCGCGTTCTTGTCCAGCATTATCCCTCTCCTGACTCTAACGTCCGGCCGGAAGCTCGAGCACTGTGAGGAGCCCTGCTTCGGCGGCCGTCAAGCGTGGCGCGGCATTCACCAGCGCATTCGCGGTGGCCCGGTCGCCCGCCACTCCCCCCGGGATTTCCAACACCAGTCGAGGATCCGCGTCGATTTCGATGCGGTCCTTCGGTTCATCCGCCCCCACGGCGATGGTCAGCTCCAGTCGCACCCGCTCCTGCCCGTCCTCCAACCCCACGACCGACTGGAACATGCCCGCCACACGTCCCTTCTTCACGGCAAACGCGCCGCCGGAGATGTCCTCCTCCGCGAAGACAGGGGCTACCTCTTCCTCGTAGTCGTCGCAATCCAACCCGAGGCCCAGGGCCGCGAGTGCCGCGGACTCCACCAGGCCCACGTGCCCGAGCTGCTCACCATCCACCAACTCGAAGAATTCCTCTTCCGTCAGGCCCGCGCCCACCTTGCGCTGCAGGGCCTCTCGGCGCGTGCGCGCGTCCACCACCCGCGTCACCGTCACCCGCCGCACCGGGCCGCAGACCTGTCCGGCGGTGGCCACCAGCCGGTCCAGCACGAACCCCGGGTTGACGCCCGCGCCCACCACGGACACCTCGGCGCGCTCGGCCGCGCGGTCCAGCTTGTCCGCCAGCTCCGGGTACTTCAGGTAGGGGAAGGCCAATTCCTCACAGGTGCTCGCGACGGACAGGCCCAGCTTCACCGCGGACAACAGCTGCTCCATCACCTGCGGGAGCCGCGAACCGGTGGCGTGCAGCAGCACCGCGCCCTTGCGGCGGCCCACGGCCTTCTCCAGCGAGTCCACCACCTTCACACGTGGCGCGGGACCTCCCAGCACGTCGCCCAGCGGGCGACCAACCAGGGAAGCGTGTGTATCCACGGCCCCGATGAGCTCCACCTCGGGACTGGAAAGCGCCGCCCTGGCGATCTCCTGCCCGATGAATCCCAGCCCCATCACCACCACCGGCACCGGCCCTGCTGGGGCTCTAGCCATCGGAGATTGCTCCAGGATTACAAGGGGTTAGCGTTGAAGTTCGGCGATGCCGCCCACCATAAATCACACCTTGGCGGGCAGGCAAGCACACTTGGTTCCCCGCATCTTGCGGACAGGGAGAACCTCCAAGGATTTCCGGGGCTTGCAAGCGCGGATGGGTCGTTTGGGCCTCTGTTTGGGGCCGACAGAAGGCGTGTATAACGACCCGAAGCCCGCCTCTGCCGGAGACCTCCTCAGCATGGACCGCATCCTCGTGGTGGATGACGACGTTCTCATCCTCGCCGCGCTCTCCCGGATCCTCCAGACGGAGGGCTACGAAGTGGTCAGCCACAGCGACCCTGCCCTGGCCGCTCGGGAGACAGGCTTCCACGTCGTGCTCACGGACTTCATGATGCCGTACCTCAACGGCATCGAGCTGTTGGGCGTGCTGCGCGAGAAGAACCCCAGGGCGGTGCGGCTGATGCTGACGGCGGCGGCGGACTTCCGCACCGCGTCCGAGGCCGTCAACCGGGGCGAGGTCTTCCGGCTGCTGGGCAAGCCGTGGTCGCTCAGCGACCTGACCAGCAGCGTGCGCCAGGCCTTCGAGCACTTCCGGCTGGTGGAGGCCAACGAGCGGCTCACGGCCGAGGTGGCCCAGAAGAACGCGGAGCTGGTGGCCATCAACCAGGACCTGGAGCGGCGGGTCGTGGAGCGCACCACGGGCCTGCTGGACGGGCTCATCAGCGCGCTGGACTACCGCGACACGGAGACGCAGTGGCACTCGCGTCGCGTGTCGCTCTATTCGCGGCGGCTGGCGGAGGAGGTGGGGCTGACGGGCGCGGCGCTGGACGTGGTGGAGCAGGGCGCGCTCCTGCACGACATCGGCAAGATTGGCGTGCGGGACTCCATCCTGCTCAAGCCCGGGCCGCTCACGCCGGACGAATGGGTGGAGATGCGCAAGCACCCGGAGTTCGGCTACCGGATGATGGCGAAGATGCCGTACCTGCACGAGGCGGCGACCATCGTCCTGCAGCACCAGGAGCGCTGGGACGGCAAGGGCTACCCCCAGGGGCTGGCCGGCGAGGACATCGGCATCGGCGCGCGCATCTTCTCCATCGCGGACACCGTGGACGCCATCACCTCCGACCGCCCCTACCGCAAGGGACGGCCCATGAGCGTGGCCCGGGAGGAGATCCGCCGGTGCGCCGGGACGCAGTTCGACCCGACCCTGGCCGAGGCCTTCCTCAACGTCCCGGAGACGGAGTGGCAGCGCATCCGCCACCAGGTGGAGTCCATGGAAGCGGACGAGTTGGAGCGGTGGCACCGCCATCCGCTCGGCCCGCCCGCGCCGCTGGCCCGCGCCAGCGGCGGGTGACGCGCCCCGCCCCGCGTCAGCGCGTGAGCGTCACGGCCCGCGCCTCGCGGATGACGTCGCCCTCGAGGAGCGCGTCCACCACGTCCAGGCCGGACACCACCTCGCCGAAGGCCGTGTAGCGGCCATCGAGGTGTGGCTGGGGCGCGTGCGTGAAGAAGAACTGGCTGCCGCCGGTGTCCTTGCCCGACAACGCCATGCCGAGCGTGCCCCGGGTGTACGGCCGCCGCGTCATCTCGCAGCGGAGGGCGTGCCCGGGCCCGCCCTCCCCGTCCCCTCGGGGGTCTCCGCCCTGCGCGACGAAGTCCGGCACCACGCGGTGGAAGGTGACGCCGTTGAAGTACCCCTTGCGCGCCAGCGCGAACAGGTTGCCCGAGGTGAGGGGCGCCTGCGCGTCGTCGAGCCGCACGGTGATGTCGCCCTTGTCGGTGCGCAGCACGAGCGCGGCTCCCGCCGGCGCGGGCTCCGGGCGGAAGGCGTAGGGCGGGAGCTCCACGCGCGACGAGCGCACCGGCTGTCCGGTGAGTTGCGTGAGCGCCTGGGCCGCGACGCGGCGCACGTTGGCATGGGGCAACGACAGCCACTGCCGCAGGCGCGGTTCCGCGGCCGGCCCCTGGAGCGCGACGAGCGCGCCCGCCACCGGGTCCGCCAGGTCCGGCTCGGACGGCACGCGGTCCGCGAGCGCCTCCACGCCGGGCAAGGCCCCCTCGTCCTTCAACCGCCCGAGCGTCGCGGCGGCGGCGCCCGCCACCACCAGGTCCTCACCGCCCAGCAGGGGCCGCACGGCGGTCGCGGTCCGGGGCGCGGGGCGTTCGGCGAGCACCTCCATCGCGGTGAGCCGCACGCTGGGAGACGGGTGATTGAGGTAGCCCACCGCGAACGCCGCGGGCGTCTTCACCGGGGACTGGGCCACCTCGCGGAGCCCCAGCGCCAGCCGCCGCGCCTCGGACACCCGACCGAAGCCGCAGTGGCCCGTGTCCGCGACCACCCCGCGCTGTCGGTCCAGCGCCGCCGCCAGCCGGCAGTCCAGCCAACCCAGGTCCGCGCGCGCCAGCTCGGAGGCGGCCCCACGCTCCGCGTCCGCCAGCGCCAGCCGCAGGGCGTTGAGCAACGGCGCGCCGAAGTCGGGCAGCCCCTGCTGCGCCAGGGCGAGCAGCGGATGGCCCTCCGCCGAGCGCGCCAGCGTCTCCACCGGAGAGGACGCCCCCGTCGCCGTCGACTCGGGCGGGGGCAGCCCGCGCGCCACGCGCTTCGCCCGCGCCGCCAGGGGCTCCAGGGCCTCCACCGCCGTGCACGGGCCGCTGCACGTCGCCGCCAGCTTCGCCAGCGAGCGCGCCGCCTCCGCCGCCACGCGTGGGACGGTGTCGTCCAGCAGCCGTCCGAGCACCATCGCGTCCTCGGGCCCACCCACGTCCCCGAACGCCTTCGCGCACAGGCCGCGCACGTCGGCCTCGTCATCCGCCAGGCACGCGCGCAGCGTGGGAAGCGACTCGGTCCGCTTCGCGGTCGCGAGCAGATAGGCACCGGCATATCGGACCTCCACGGGGTTGTTCGCCGCGAGCAGCCCGCGCACGGGCGCCAGGGGCACGGTCTTCACGACCGCCGCCCCACCCCGCCTCGCGGCGACCCCCAGCGCGAGCGCCGCGTGGCCCGCGACGTCCACGTCCCTGTCCCCGAGCCGCTCGACCAGGCGCTCCAACGCTGGCGGCGTCGCGAGCCGACCGAGCGCCTCCCACTGCGCCGCCCGCGCCGACGCGTCCTCCTCCTTGGCCTCCACGTCGAGCAGCGGGCCCGCCAGGGCCGCCCGCTCGTCCTCCGTCAGGGGCTCCCAGGCGAGCGCCAGCTCGCCCGCCGCGAACGCCGCCTCGCCACGCACCCGCGCATCGGCGTCCCGCAGCGCCGCGATGACCGCCGGGGAGGTGGTCACGTCCTGGATGCGAGCCAGCGCGCGCAGCGCCCGGGCGCGGACACGCGGGTCCTCGGCCCCGCCCACCCACGCCGACAACTGGCCGTCCCCGAGCGAGCGGCGGTCCTCCCAGTCCTGGATGCGGGCCAGGGCCTGAGGATCCGGGGGATTCGCGTCTCGCCCCGGCACCGCGCGGACACAACCGGAGGCGGCGACGAGGAGGGCCAGGGACAGACTCGGGAGACGACGGAGACGTGCGCGGCGCATGCGGTGGGCCTAGGCCAAATCTCCGTGAGAATCCAGGGGTTAGGGCGCATGGCGTTTGACACGTGCGCCCCCGCGCTCCGAGGATGCGCGTTCGCATCTCTCAGCAGGAGCGCCGGTCCTGAACTGCCCTGGCTGCGGCTCGAAGGTAGCCGCCAACACGTCCATCTGTCCCGTCTGCGACTACATCATCGACGGCTCGTTCCTCTCGGACGCGCCGCCCGCGGACAACGACGAGGAGTCCACCGACGCGCGCGCCGCGCCCGTCCCGGCCCCCAAGCCTCCGGCCCGCCCGCGCCCGGCGAAGTCCGGCGCGCGGCCCGCTCCGTCCAACCCGGACGCCACCAACATCCGCGACATGAACGACGTCGTCCGCAACGCGCCTCCCCGGGCGTCGCGGCCCGCCGCGCCCTCCCGGGGTGGCTCGGGCCCGGCGCCCCGGCGCGCCGCGCCCCAGCAGGTCGAGGACCCGGGGTCCGACCCGTGGGATCGCAGCCTGCGCGAGGAGGAAGCGGCGAGGAACCAGCCCATCGCCGACCCGGACGAGCTCATCCAGGACGCCAAGGAGCTCCTGGGGGCGATGAACACCGGCGACAAGGTGGCCTTCTACGGCGCCGCCGCCATCATCGTGTCGGCCTTCGTGCCGTGGAAGGAGACGGCGGCGGACGGAGACGTGCTCGGATTGATGAGCACCGGCGTGGTCGCGGTCGTCCTCGCGCTGTTCGTGATGTCCGCCATCGGCGTGCGGGTGCGCCAGACGTTCCCGAACATCAATCAGGTGGTGCCGTGGATGGCGCAGTTGCTCGGCACCTTCCTGTGCCTCATCTGGTGCATCGTCTTCATCAAGGTCTCCTCGGACACGACGCTGGTGCCCAACGACATCGGCAACGAGGAGATCATGAACTCGTCACCCAGCTTCGGGGTGTTCATCGCGCTGCTCGGCGCGGTGGCCTCGCTCGTGGGCGCCTTCCTCGGCTTGCGCCGCAACGACTGACCCCACCTTCCGCTCCCCACGCGCCATGTCCGACGCCTCTCCCCTCTCCCGACTCACCGCGGCGCTCGGCGGCACCGTCTTCGGTCAGCCCCGCGTGCTCGCGGACCTGGTCACCGCCTTCCTCGCGCGCGGCCATGTGCTCCTGGAAGGCGTGCCGGGCGTGGCCAAGACGCTCACCGCGCGCAGCATGGCGGGCGCCCTGGGCCTGCTGTTCACCCGCATCCAGTTCACGCCGGACCTGATGCCGGCGGACATCCTCGGCACCAACGTCTTCCAGCCGCAGGACAACGCGTTCCGCCTGGTGAAGGGCCCCATCTTCACGGAAGTGCTGGTGGCGGACGAAATCAACCGCACGCCCCCCAAGGCCCAGGCCGCGCTGCTGGAGGCCATGGAGGAGCGGCAGGTCACCATCGACGGCGTCACCCACGCGCTGCCGCCGCACTTCTTCGTGGTGGCCACACAGAACCCGCTGGAGCTGGAGGGCACCTACCCGCTCCCGGAGGCCCAACTGGACCGCTTCCTGATGCGCGTGCGCGTGGGCTACCCGGACGTCGACGCGGAGACGACCATGCTGCGCACCTTCCACCAGCGCGAGGGGCGCCCGCCCTCCGTGGACCGGGTGCTGGACGCGCCCACGCTCATGGAGCTGCAGGCCCGCGCCGCGCGCGTCACGTGCGACGACTCCATCCTCCAGTACGTGGTGGCCGTGGTGCGCGACACCCGCGCCAACCCGCGCGTGAAGCTGGGCGCGAGCCCCCGCGCGGCCCAGGCCCTGCTCGCCGCGTCCAAGGCCCGCGCCGCGCTCATGGGCAACGACTTCGTCACGCCCGACGACGTGAAGGGCGTGGCCTCCAGCGTCCTCAACCACCGGCTGCTGCTCAAGGCGGAGGCCGAGGTGGAGGGCGTCACCGCCGACGACGTCCTCAAGCAGACGCTCGAGCGGGTGAAGGTCCCCCGGTGAGCCAGGGCCGTCCCGTCCCCACGGGGCTCGCGGTGGCGCTGCTGGCCGTGGGACTCGTCCCGGCCGCGCTGACCGTGGCGAGCCCCGCGTTCGGTTGGCTCGCCCTCGCCCTGGACGTGGCCGTCCTCGTCCTGTGTGGAGTGGACTTCCTGCGAGCCCCGCGCGCCTCGGACGTGGCCGTGCGGCGCGACGTCGAGGCCATCCTGTCCTCCGGCGTGAGAAACCCCGTCCACCTCACGCTGGAGCGGCTCGACGCGGGCGCCTCGCCGCTGCGCCTGGAGGTGCGCGACGAGCCCCCGCTGGACGTCACGAGCGCCGGACACCGGCAGGCCGTGACGCTGCCCGCGCGGAGCCCCGGCCCCGCGGCCCCGCCCGCGCGGCTCACCTACTTCATCACCCCGCCCGCTCGCGGCGACGCGCACTTCGGGGACCTCCACCTGCGGCTGACGGGCCCGCTGGGGCTGAGCATGCGCCAGGTGCGCGTCCCCTCCGCCTGCCAGGTGAAGGTGTACCCGGACCTCACCGCGCTCTCCAGCGAGGCCCTGGCGCTGGCGCGCGCCGCGGACGCCCCCTCCGC
This sequence comes from Myxococcus dinghuensis, assembly GCF_024198235.1. Taxonomy (GTDB): domain Bacteria; phylum Myxococcota; class Myxococcia; order Myxococcales; family Myxococcaceae; genus Myxococcus; species Myxococcus dinghuensis. The sequence goes on from NZ_JAKCFB010000003.1 coordinate 467,809, forward strand.
CCGGACGGTGCGGCGGCGCGTGTCCGAGGGGCGTGAGTTCGAGTCGCTGCGCGAGTACCGCCCCGGAGACGACTACCGCCACATCGACTGGAAGGCCTCCGCGCGCCACGCCAACACGCTCGTGCGCACGTGGCAGCCGGAGCGACACCAGCCGGTGCTGCTGCTGTTGGATTGTGGACGCCACATGGCGGGCCAGGTCCACGGCCGGCGCAAGCTGGACCACGCGGTGGACGCGGCGCTGCGACTGGCCAAGGTGGGCCTCGACGCCGGGGACGTCGTGGGCGTCATGGCCTTCGCCAGCGACGTGACGGCCTTCCTCCCGCCGCGCAAGGGCCACGAGCACCTGCGGCTCATCACCGAATCGCTCTACCGCGTCGAGGCGGCGCTGGAGGAGAGCGACTACGGCCGCGCCTACGACTTCGCCTTCGCCCGCCAGTCGCGCAGGACGCTGGTGGTGCTGTTCACGGACCTGGTGGACCCGGACGCCTCCGCGGGCCTGCTCACCCGCACGCTGGCCCTGAGGCCCCGGCACCTGCCCGTCGTCGCGTCGCTGCTCGACGAGGACGTGCGCGACGCGGCCATGGACGTCCCCCTCGAGGCCCAGGACGCGTACGCGCGCCAGGCCGCCACGCGGCTGGAATCCGAGTACCGCCGGACGGCGTCCACGCTGCGCGACGCCGGAGCGCTCGTCGTGCGCGCGCCGGCCACCGGCTTCGGCGCGGCCGCGCTCAACACGTACCTGGACGTCAAGGCCCGCGGACTGCTGTAGCCCTCTCGAGCCATGTCCAGTGGAAAGTTCGTGCATCGCGCACGCACGCCGCGAGCGCGCATCGCTCGCGAGATCGCGTGCCAATCGCGCGGAGGCCGATTTTTCGGCCTCGGAGACGACCCCCTTTACAGCGCCGGCTCCGTCAACAAAATGGCCGGTCTCTCTCGCCTGCCGCATCGGTGGGCACCCCGAAACAGCACGGATGGAGATGGACTTGGCGGAGGTCGCGAGGGGACTCAGGGTGGAGGTGGAGGCGGACGCGGCGGCGGTCGCGGCCCGGGCGATGGAGGCCCAGGAGCCGGCGCGCACGCTGACGCCGTTCCACGAGCGACTGCTGGCCGAGGAGCTGCTCGCACGCAGTGGTGACACGCAGCAGCGTCTGGCCGGCGCGTTGTCGGAAGCGAAGGTGGACCTCAACCCGCACCAGGTCGAGGGCGCCATGTTCGCGCTCGACTCGCTGTCGCGCGGCGGCTGCATGCTGGGCGACGAGGTGGGGCTCGGGAAGACGATCGAAGCGGGGCTCGTCATCGCCCAGCTCATGGCGGAGGGGAAGACGCGCATCCTCATCCTCGCGCCCGCCACGCTGCGCGCGCAGTGGAACAGCGAGCTGCGCGAGAAGTTCGACCTGGACAGCGTGCTGGTGGACGGCCGCACCGTCCGGGCCACGGGCAACTGCTTCGACCAGCCCTTCCCCGTCATCTGCTCGCACCCGTTCGCGGCCAACAAGGCGCACCTGACGTCGGAGATTCCCTGGGACCTCATCGTCATCGACGAGGCCCACCGCCTGCGCAACGCGCACCGGGCCAACAACAAGATGGGCCAGGCGCTGCGCGCGTCCCTGGCCGGCAAGCCCAAGCTGCTGCTCACCGCCACCCCGCTCCAGAACGACCTGATGGAGCTGTTCGGGCTGATGTCGCTCCTGGACGAGCAGATCCTCGGCCCCGAGCACGCCTTCCGCACCCGCTACCGGGTGGACGAGGGCGGCGGCATGTCGGAGGCGGCCGCGTGCGAGTTGAAGGAGCGACTGGCCCCCGTGGTGCAGCGCACGCTGCGCCGGCAGGTGCGCGAGTACGTGCGGTACACCAACCGCCGCTCCATCGTGGAGGACTTCACGCCCTCGCCTGAGGAGCACGACCTCTACGAGAAGGTCAGCGAGTACCTGCAGCGCTCGGAGGCCGCGGCCATCGAGCCGGGCAAGAAGACGCTGCTCACGCTGTGCTACCGCAAGCTGCTGGCGTCCTCGACGTACGCCATCGCCCCCACCCTGCGCCGGCTCTCCGACAACCTGGATAAGCGGCTGGCCGCGGCGAAGCTGGGCCAGCAGGCCCTGGCCATGTTCGAGCCGGAGGAGGCCAAGCAGTTCGTCGAGGAGGGCGAGGAGTGGTCGGACGACCCGGCCAAGGCGCCCAACATCCGCGTGCTGGAGCAGGAGGTCTGGGAGCTGCGGCAGTACGCGGACCTGGCGGACTCCATCAAGGTCAACGCCAAGGGCGAGGCGCTCAAGCGCGGCCTGGACCGCACCTTCACGGTGATGAAGGCGCACGGTTGGCCGGAGAAGGCCCTCATCTTCACCGAGTCCAAGCGCACGCAGCAGTACCTGTTCAACCTGCTGTCGGACAACGGCTACCGGGGGAAGATCTCCCTCCTGTCCGGTGACATGGCCGGCACGCCCGAGGAGCGCCGGGCGCTGGTGGACGAGTTCCGCAACAAGACGCAGATCCTCATCTGCACCGAGGCCGGCGCGGAGGGCCTCAACCTCCAGTTCTGCAACCTGGTGGTGAACTACGACCTGCCGTGGAACCCGCAGCGGGTGGAGCAGCGCATCGGCCGCTGCCACCGGTACGGACAGCAGCGGGACGTGCTGGTCATCAACTTCCTCAACCGCTCCAACGCGGCGGACGCGCGGCTGTTCGAGCTGCTCGAGAAGAAGCTGAACCTGTTCGACGGCGTCTTCGGGGCGTCGGACGAAATCCTGGGCGCGCTGGAGAGCGGCGTGGACTTCGAGCGCCGGGTGCTCGACATCTACCAGTCCTGCCGCAAGGTCGAGGACATCAACGCCGCCTTCGACCGGCTGCGCTCGGAGATGGAGCAGCGCATCAGCAAGCGCATGACGGAGATGCGCTCGGTGGTGCTGGAGCGCTTCGACGGGGACGTGCGCCGCCGGCTGCGCGGCCAGAACGACTCCACGAAGGAGGCGCTCGCCAAGCGGCAGCAGGAGGCGCGCGCGCTCACCAACTCCGTGCTGGGCAGCCGCACGTCGGGGCGGCTGGAGGTGGCCAAGGCCGCCTACGCCGTCAAGGAGCGCAAGCAGGACGCGGTCAGCTACCTCCAGCTCGACGCCGCGGGCCTGCCCTCACGACTGGCCCGGCTGGCCGGCAGCGAGGGCTGGTGGTTCTGCTACAAGTTCGAGACGACGGGCCTGAAGCCGGAGGAGAAGCTCGTCCACCTGGTGCTGGTGAAGGACCGCGAGGGCAACTTCCGCGCCCTGCCCCTCCAGGACGGCTCGCACTTCGTGAAGCTGGCCGCGAAGGAGGAGAAGCGCCGCCAGCCCGCGCCGGTGTCCGTGCAGCTCATGCAGGAGCAGTCGCTCGTCGCGGCGAAGGACGAGATCCTCCGCGCCGCCGAGCGCCGCAACGCCCTGGAGCTGGACAAGGCCAAGGAGCGCGCGGACCGCTACGTGGAGGACTGCCTGATGGAGTCCCGCGAGGGCGTGGACGCGGCCCGGCAGGCCTGGGCCGACGCGCGCAAGCTGGTGTCCGCGGAGGAGGACGTGGCCGAGCGCGCCAAGGCCCGCGCCAACGCGGACCGGATGGAGCGCGAGTACCGCCGCAAGCTGTCCTCGCTGCGCAACGAGGAGGAGAAGCGCTACGCCTCCAAGGACCGCCAGCTGGCCGAGCTCGCCCAGAAGGCGAAGGTCGCCGAGAAGCGCGCGCTCATCGCGTCCGCCTACTTCTGGCTCTCCTGAGGCTCCGGCGGGCGCAGGCGCACCCACGTCGCGCCCCACCCGCCGTCCCGCTCGGAGGCGGAGTGGAACGACTCCACCTCCGGCAGCCTCGGCAGCAGCGCCTGCACCGTGCGCCGCAGCGCGCCGGTGCCCTTGCCGTGGATGATGCGCACGTCGAGCAGGCCCTTCTGGCGACACGCCCAGAGGTACTCGACGACCAGGTCCTTCACGTCCTGGGGGCGGAACGGGTGCAGGTCCAGCGTGCCGTCGATCGGCAGCTCGACGACCTCGTCCTCACCGGGCGGAGGGGCGTCCCCCTCCGGAGGGAGTGGCGGCTCGTCCGTCCGTTGCGGCGGCAGGCGCCTGGGGCTCATTCGTCCACTCCCCCGATTCGCGCTTGAGCCGCTCCGCCTCCAGCCGGCGCCGCTCCCGGGCCTGCTGATACTGCGAGCGCAGGGCGGCGACCTCGTTCTTCAGCGCCGACAGGTGCTTGCCCGTGTCGTCCGCCGACGCCGAGTCACGACGCTCGTCCGCACGCTCACCGCGCGCACCAGCCCCGCCGGCTGTCATCATCTGGACCATCAGCGCTGCCACGGTGACGGACATCATGCCCAAACAGGTAAGCAAGACTCATGCACGGAGGCAAGCCCCGTTCACGATGAGACGCTCCCCTGGTGCCCCTCCGTCGTTCTGCTCGTGACAATGCGCTCCGCCAGTCTGACGGCGGACAGCGGCGCGCTCCCCTCCGCTTTGTTGTTGATGGTGACGAAGATGGGGCGCTCGCGCCGCACGGCGGCGAGACACGCGCGTGACAGCAGGTCCCGCGTGGGGAGGTCCTCGTCCACCAGCTTGTCGAAAGGCGCGTAGCGGGCGCGCGCCTCCTCGTAGCCGAGGTTCGGGGGGAGCATCCACCGCACCACCAGCGCCCGCGCCTCCAGCGCCCGGGTCCGCTTCGCCTGGATGCCCATGGAGGGCATGTGCGCCCACACCGCCAGCACGGGGCAGGCGCCCACGTCCGCGAGCGCCTGCGCGAAGCCCTCCGTCAGCAGCTCCTCGTTGCGCACCTCGACGGCGTACAGCGGCCCCTTGGGGAGCGCGGCGAGGAAGGCATGGAGGCGCTCCACGAAGCGCGCGACGCCGCCCAGCACCTGCGGGTCCTGCGGTGGGAACTGGAAGACGAGCGGCCCGCCCTTGTCGCCCAGTCCCTCGACGAAGGGGCGCACCACGGCCTCCTCCGCGTAGGCCGCGTGGAGGAAGCGGTCGTTGGACTGCCCCCGCTGGGCGCCGTAGCGCTCGTGCATGGGGAAGCGCGCCAGGGTGCAGGCCTCGTGGGCCTTCACGAGGAAGCGGAAGTCCTCCGGCACCTGCTCCGCGTACTCCGCGAAGGCGCTCGCGGAGATGGGGCCGTAGAACGTCCGGTCGATGCCCACCGTGCGCAGCACGGGGTGGCGCGCGTACGCGGCCAGGCCCTCGCGCGCGAGCTGGGACGCGCTGGCCTCGTGGTCGTACACGAGCCCCGTCCAACCCGGGAAGGTCCAGGACGACGTCCCCAGGTAGATGCCGGAGGGCAGCTCACGCCCGAGCGTGACGAGCGCCTCCGGGTGGGAAGCGGACTCCACAGGTTGGGCACGCGAGCGCCCCCGGGTCGGTGCCTCCACGGGCGCGCCCGTGAAGAGGTCGAGCTGTGAAGGTCCGCGCTGGCCCATCGGACATCTCCCGAGTCCTGACGACACCTCCCGTGGGTGCCGCCCCCCCGGCGGGCATAACGCCTGGCCGGACAGGATTCAGGAGGTTGCCCCAGAACACGGGGTGACCCAAGCGGGATGTCTCCCCTACAGGCAGCCGAGCTCCATGCCCCGGAGGACGGCGCGCGTGCGGTCGCGGACGCCCAGCTTGGACAGGATGCTGGAGGTCTGGTTCTTCACCGTGCCCTCGGCCGTGCCGAGCGCCTCGGCGATTTCACGGTTGCTCAAGCCCCGGGCGATGAGCCGCAGCACCTCCACCTCGCGGCGGGTGAGGCCCTCCGGCAACTGCGCGTGGGGGAAGTCCCGGGGCACCTCCGCCATGCCGCGCGCCACCCGCTCCGCCACGCCGGGCGGCAGCAGCGTCTGGCCCGCGTGCACGCGGCGGATGGCGTCCGCGAGTTCGTCCAGGGACACGTCCTTGAGGAGGAAGCCCTGCACGCCCGCGCGCAGCGCCTCGATGATGGCGGCGTCCTCGTCGAAGGTGGTGAGCAGCACCACGCGGCGGTGGGGCGAGTCGCCGCGCAGCGCGCGCAGCGCCTCCAGGCCCGTCATCCGAGGCATGCGCACATCCATCAGCACCACGTCCGGGTCCAGCTCCGCGACCTTGCGCAGCGCGTCCTCTCCATCCACGGCCTCGCCCACCACCCGCAGGTCCGGGGTGAGGTCCAGGAGGCTCCTCAGTCCCTGTCGGACGAGGGCGTGGTCATCCGCCAGCACGAGTCGAATCATGATTCACCCCTCGCCGTCGCCGGCAACCACGCCTCCAGCTCCCAGCCCCGCCCGGCCTCCGCGCGCCAGGCCACGTCGCCACCCAACCGGGTGAAGCGCTCGCGCATGCCCGTGAGCCCGGCGCCCGGAACGGGGGCTTCGGCGCCCAGCCCGTCATCCCGCGTGACGACGCGCACCCCACCGGCCTCCGAGGACTCGATGCGGACCCACAGCTGCGTGGCGCGCGCGTGGCGCAGCGTGTTCGTGAGGACCTCCTGCACGCAGCGGATGAGCGAATGCGCCGCCTCCGACGACGCGACCTCGAGGTCCTCCGGCACGTCGAGGTGGACCGTCAGGCCGGGCGTGTTGGCCACGAGCGCGCGCAGCGAATCGCGCAGGGGCGGCGGCGTGTCGCGCAGGGCCGACACCGTCTCGCGGACCTCGGACAGCAACGTCCGCGCGGCCTCGCGGGCGCGCCGCAGGTGTTCGGCGGAGGGCGTGTCCTTCGCGGTGTACACGGCGGCCTCCAGGTTGAGGGACAGGGCGGTGAGGTGGTGGCCCAACGAGTCGTGCAGTTCGCGCGCGATGCGCAGCCGCTCCCCTTCCCGCTCCCGGGCCGCCAGCAGCATCTGCGTGGACTGAAGCTGCGCGTGGAGCCGCGCCAGCTCCCTGCGCGCCTGGGCCTCGCGCACCATGACGATGGCCGACGCGAGCGTGAACCCCTGGAAGCCGAAAAAGATGAGCCCCTGGATGAGCGCACCCGCGAGCGGATGGAAGCAGAGGTAGACGCCCACCAGGGCCGCGGACTGCGCGGCCACCCAGAGCACCGCACGGCGCTGCGAGAGCAGCTCGGGGGCCTGGGCCGCGACGATGGCCAGCAGCGCGCCATCCACCCCGGTGCGGCCCGTCGCCACGACGACCAGCGCCGACAGCGTCTCGAGCGCCAGCAGGGGAACACTGCCGACATCGTCGGCGGCCGCGTTGCGGAAGTAGGCCACGCCGAAGACGAGGAACGCCGCGAGCCACGGCAGTGCCTCGGACGTCGGCCCTGCACGCAGGAGGTCTCCCGCGTGCGTCGAGCCGACGACGCCCCAGGTGAGCAACCCGGCCGCCAGGAACAGTCGCCGGGTGGCGGGGGATTTCGTCGCGCCGTGCCGCTGGGCCATGCGTCGCAGCATAGGGCGTCCACCGCGCCCCGGGGCATGTGCCGGAAGTCACATGCGCGCGGTGTGACTTCCCGCAGATGTGGGCCCTGGAGCGCTTGCGTACCTTGACTCCCGACTCGCCGTTCGTCGGAGACACCCATGACGCTCTTCTCGCTCGCCCGCTCCATCCACATCGCCGCGGGCGTCGTCGGCTTCATCTCGCTCTGGTTGCCGCTGGTGGCCAGGAAGGGAGGCACGCTGCACCGCCGCGTGGGCTGGGTGTACGTGGGCGCCATGGGCGTCGTCGCCGCGTCGGCGCTGGTGCTCTCCGGGTCGCGGTTCGTCCTGGAGCCGGCCGCGCGCTCCACCGCCCTCTTCTTCATCTACCTGAGCGCGCAGAGCGCGGCGGCCTCCTCGCTGGGCGTGCGGGTGCTGCGCGCCAGGCACCGCACCGGCGCGCACCGGAGCCTGCTCGACCTGGCCATGGCGGGGCTCCTCCTGGGCCTGGGGCTCTTCACGGCGGGCTGGGGCGTGGTGATGCACGTGCCGCTGCTGTGGGGCTTCGCGCCCGTGGGCATCTACACGGGCGCGACGACGCTGCACTACTGGCTCAACCCGCCCAAGGAGCGCATGCACTGGTGGTTCCAGCACATGGGCGCCATGGTGACCTCGGGCATCGGCACGCTGACGGCGGTCCTCGTGGTGAACGCGCGGCACCTGGGCATCAGCGGCATGCAGCTCGCGGTGTTCCTCGCGCCCACGGTGGTGGGCGTCACGGGGCTGCGCATCTGGAAGCGCTACTACCGCCAGAAGTTCTCGCCCCGCCCGACCGCGACGAGCACGCCGTCCGACGCCGTGCCACCCGCACTCTCCGGGGAGTGAGCCCCCAGGCCCCCCTACTCGGGCCTGGGGAGGACGCCGAGGTACACGGCGAGCCAGAGCGGGAGCAGGTAGTCGACCCCGGCAGCCTCGGTATCAGGCTGGCCCGGGTCGATGGCGATCCGCGCCGGGTCATGCGGCAGCATGGGGGGCCAGGGAGGCAAGGGCGCGAGGAACCCGGTCTCGAAGGGATGCCGCTGCCACACGAACTCCATGTGGCTCCCGGGCCGCTTGTGGACCGGCAGCGCCCAGACGCTGCACCACGAGACCGGCGTCTTCCGTCCCTGCGGCGCATAGGGTGCGACGCGGTCGGGATAGAGGGACTGGAGATAGGCCGGGTCGGGCGTCTTCAGGGTCGGCATCCCCGTGGGCGAGGCAACCTGCTGGAGTCGCAGGAGCCACTCGTGGAGGAGCGCGCGAATCTCTTCCGCGAGCGTCACCGTCGGGTCGTAGCCCCCGGGACCGTCGAGCAGCGCCTGTCGCTGCTCGGGGAGCGCCACGAGGACGCTCACGAGGTCGAAGTACGCGTTGCGGTGGTGCGCGACGCCGTGGCGCAGCAGCTCGAACATGCGGACATATCCGTCCCGCGGCGCGGGCGCGTCCTCGAGGAGGAGCAGCAACGACGCCGAGGCATGCCCGAGGTTGAACTTCCACGGCTCTTCCAGCGGCTCCGCCGCCGCGCCCCACGTCGTGAGCCACGAGGCCCCCGCGGCCGCCGCGACACTGTCGTAGAGCGCGCCGAACGCCGTCGGGTTCACCGTCTTCCCCACGCGGAGGAAGGCGAGCTGGTGGGTGAACTGGTTGAAGAAGGTGGTGACGATGGGCTGGGACTCCTCCGGCTCCAAGGGGCCGCCCGCGGTCGCGGCGCTCCATTCGGACAGCTCGCGCCTGGGCGTCACCACGTTCCAGTGGTGGCTCAGCAGATGCTGGAGCATCGCGGTCACCAGGGAGGCCGACGCGGCCCTCACCTCCGCGTCCTCCACGAAGCGGAAGGCGTACGCCAACCCCAACAGCACCCCGAGGTACGTGTCTCGACTCGGCGGTTTGTCTCCGCGCCCGAAGCCGTGCCAGTCCCGGCCGTCCAACGTCACCGGCCCGTAGTACCGGTCCAGATGGTCCTGGGGATGGGCGAAGGGAGGCTCTGTCTGGATGGGAGCGTCGTCGGGGAGCGCGGCGCGGGCCACGAGCCCGGGAACACCTGTCACCTCGAACAGCTTGCGCAGTCCCTCCATGGTCTGCCGGACGCGGGCCAGGGCCGCGGCACGTCCCTCGGCGGTCGTCGCCACGGCATGGCGCAGGGACTCCGCCGCCAGGTAGTGACCGGTCCAGATGGCCGAGTCGACGTAGCCCTCGTACACGGGCTGCTTCGGAGGAGGGCTTCGCTTGATTTCGAAGAGGGCGCCATGCGGAAGGTGCGCCGCGATGCCCTCCTCCAGCACCCACGCGGGCGCGAGGAAGTCCGTCCCCGGAGGCACCGGCGCGAGGTCGTCGAGCGGGGGCCCGCCCCAGTCCCGAGGCAGGGGGCCTCGGAGCATCGCCGCCAGCTCGTCGACCAGGGGGACCGGGAGCCCGGTGTCCATCGACCACGAGAACGGCACCCGCGTCCGGCCCAGCACGGGGAGGTCGAAGAGCAGCTCGCCGACCAGTTGGAAGGTCAGCGTCGGCAGGGGCCTCACCACCACCACCCCGGAGAAGAGGGCCTCTCCGAGGGGAGGGATTTCGAGCAGGGGGAACGCGCCGAGCGGGTATTCGAAGCGCAGCCCCCCCTCCGGGTCGATGACGGGCCGGAAGACATCCAACGGCAGCGAGAGGAAGCTCAGGGCGGACAGCTCCAAGCGCCCCTGGGGCCTGATTCGGAGGCGCGAGAGCCGGGGAAGCCCTCCCGCCTCGGGGGAAGGCTCGAGGTGCGCCGCGCCCACCAGACGGAAGCCCCTCAGCTCCAGGTCCAGCGTGGCGTGGGCATCCAGCCCCGCGCCCTTCTTCGTCCACCACACCCAGAGCCGCCCTCGGAGGATGGTCTTCAGGCGCACGAGCCACGAGGTCTCGAGTGGGACGGCGAGCCGGACCTCCTCCTCGGAGAGCGCCTCGTAGCCCGGTGGACTGGCGATGGAGGTGTGGAGCCGCGCGGAGTCGACCCAAAGACAGACTTGATAGGACCCGAGGGGTAGCCGCTTCAGGAAGGACGGCCCCGCCCGGCGCGGTCCCGAGTCATACCGCCATTGCAGTTGCCTGACGACCTCCTCCGCGTTGCGAGTGTACTGCGTATGCAGCAGCGTCCACGGGTCGGCGACGAGCACATTGACGGAGCGGACCCGGAGGTCCGCGGAGGATGAGGCCGGGACGACACCACTTTCGACGAGCGCGTCATCGGGTGCCATGCGCCCGAAGATAGCGTGGCGCTACGAGCGGAAAGTCCCCGCGCGAGCGGGGAGCGCGGTGAGTTGTCTTCTAGTCTGCGCAGGAAGGCCGAACGTCTGCCCCGCAGGGCCCGGTCAGTCCATCCGCGACCACGCCTGGAGCTTCGACCCATGGGAGCTGCATCGGCGGGCCCCAGCCCGGACAAGGCCTGGCACAGGGCGCACATTACCCATCAGGGCGCAAGCATCTGCCACCCAGATGCTTGAGACATGATATTGCAACAAGCCCCCGCAGTCCCCTCCGAGGCATGCACCATGAGACTACCAATGGCGGTGATGATGTGCGCGGCGCTCTCCTTCCTGGGTTGTGGCGCCCCCGAGGCCGACGAGTCCTCCGAGCCCGTCACCGAGGACACCCGGACGGTGTCCGAATTCGCGACGTGCTCCACCAGCGGCCTGCCCGCGTGCTCCCTGTACTCCGGGAAGAGCTGCTCGCCGCTCTACAGCCGCCTGGCCTGCTGCAACGGGACGAACACGGACGAGCTCGTCTGCTCGACCAACGGCGTCACCACCGCGCTGACGTGGCAGTTCTGGTGAGCTGTCGTAGCCGGTGAGCCCGCTACTCGGCCGTGGTACGCGCCAGCTCCGAGCCTGCCGTCGTCGGAGCTGGTGGCTGCACCCGACACAGCCGCCACAGGCTGAAGGCATAAGCGACCGCCAGGACACCGAACGCGATCACCGTCGGGAGGATCATCTCCTCGTGGCGCAGCTCCGAGCCGTGATACGCGCCCTCCACGCAGAGCATCAACATCCCCACGGCGGGCACGACACAGAGCAGCAGCACGACCAACCAGATGTTCGCGGCCCTGTGGCCCCGGACGATGATCCCGACGAGGACCGCGACCAGGGCCAGCAGATAACTCGGGGGGATGAAGACGAACACGACCATCGGGCACATGTCGCTGGCCCAGGCCGGGGTCGACAACAAGAGCGCCAGGACTCCCCACACCCGCGTCTGGATACGCATTGCGACTTCCTCATCCGCCAGGCACGACTTCCCGTTGAACGGAGCGGCGCTACCGAGTGTCGCACACCTCGAGGCGGATTCCTGGCAGGCCAGACACGTCACCCGCCCCACGTGAGAGGGTATAGTCCAACCCTCCCCCGACACGACTCCCCGCTGGCACCGTCCCCTGGGTGTCGGCTATCGAGATGGATGTCGGGCCCGCTCGAGGAGGAGATTCGATGCCGAAGATGACGTGTCCCCGGTGCAAGAACCCCATCGACCTCCAAGGCGTCGCAGCCGGAGCCACCGTCGCATGTCAGACCTGCGGGAACATCGCGACCGCGACCAAGCCACTCAGCCGCAAGTGGATCGCCGCCATCATCGGCGCGGTGGCCCTGGTCTTGTGCTGTCCGCTCACCGGCATCATGGCGGCCATCGCCATCCCCAACTTCATCCGCTTCCAGCTTCGCGCCAAGCAGGCCGAGTGCAAGACCTACCTGAAGAGCTGGTACCTGGCGCAGCAGGCGTATCGCGCCCAGCACGACCGATACGAGCCCCGCTTCGCCGAGGTCGGCTTCGCCCCGGAGCCCGGCAACCGCTACGCGTACTTCGCGGCGAAGCCCGTCCCCGGAGAGGACACCGGCACCTTCATCGACGCGGACCCGAAGCGCTTCCCGCCGCTGACACCGGACGCGCTCCCACCGGCCGCCGCGGCGGTCGTCGGCCTGTCGGGGACCTGCCCCGATTGTGAAATCACGGCGGCCTGCGTGGGCGACCTCGTCAAGGGCGACTCGTTCGACGTGTGGGTCATCTCCACCGGAGCCCTGCCCTTGACCGGCGAAGACGGAGAGCCCACGCCCCCCGGTCAGCCCGTGCACCTCGAGAAGGACCTGCAGCACTGAGTGACGACCGCGGCTGGAAGGACGGCCCGAGCCTGCACTCCAGCGGGCTCCGTGCAGCCGCGGACGTGTCAGACCTTGAGGCGGATGGCGCCGGGCAGCAACCTGAAGGTCGCGGGCAGCTTGCCCGGTGTCTCGCCATCCACGTCCAGGTAGACGTCCTGCCCATCCACGGACTCGGCGTGGACCGTGCGGCAGCGCAGCCGGCGCGTGCCCTTCCACGTGACGTGGGCGCCGCTGTAGACGCCCTTCGACTTGAGCAGGAAGTCACTCAGGCCGTAGCCGGACCAGATGGTGACGTCGAACAAGCCGTCATGGGTGAGCGCGTCCGGCGCCACGAACATGCCGCTGCCGAAGTAGCGCCCGTTGGCCACGGCCACGGCGGTGACGTCGAGGGGCTGCGCCGGGTTGTCGTCGGTGGACATGAGGACCTTGCGCTCGGAGTACTTCACCAGCCCCTTGAGCGTGCCCCACACGAAGCTGAAGTTGCCGCCGAGCGCCTTGCTGCCGCTGTTCACCTCGCGGGCCACCACCGCGCTCACGCCGAACGAGGCGATGTTCGCGAAGTAGCGCGTCGCCGGCCGCCCCTCGTTGTCGATGAAGTCCAGCCGCCCCACGTCGAAGGGCTCGGTGGTGTCCGTGCGCAGCCGCTCCAGGGAGGACTCCAGGTCCAGCGCCCAGCCGAAGGTGCGGCGGAAGTCTCCCCCCGTGCCGCGAGGGATGAGGCCCAGGGCCGCGTCCGGGTTGATGACCTTGCCGTCGCGGAAGAAGCCGTTGGTGACCTCGTTGAGGGTGCCGTCACCGCCCACGGCGACGATGCACTCGTAGCCCTGTTCGATGGCCTCGCGCGCGAGGCGCGCCGCATCCATCCCGCCCTGGGTGAAGCCATGCCCGAACTCCCCGAGCACCTTCCCCACCTGCGCGGCAATCTCGACCCAGCGCTTCCCCGTCTGCCCACTGGCGCTGCGCGGATTGACCACCAGGAACGTCTTCTTCGGCACCGATGCCCCTCCGTGTAGCGCCCCTGTTTACGCGGTTGTGGCTCGGTACTCCACTCCCCGACACGCGTCCGGAGGTCGGAAGGTCCCCATTCACCCCACCTGCGACGTCGGGGCTGACGCACCGCATAGCGAGCCAGGACGTCACGGCCCTGTCCAGGCGGTGGCCTCGGCCCCCGAGCGAGCCCCACCTCGACCGCCCTGCGCGGGGCCACGCTCCAGGTCGTGGGCGGCTCCGCGGCGCGGAAACACGCAGACGAGCCAGCCCTCCTTCACGAGGTTGGCCTGGGAACATGTGACGCAGCGGCGGAAGCACCTGGCGGCGGTGAACCCCTCCGCTGCGTGGAGACGGGCCAGGCCCCCCGCCGACGGACGGGGGGCAGACGACGGTTACGGCCGCAGCGTCCCTTCGAAGACGGTGACGGCGACGCCACCGATGCGCGCCCGCTCGGGAGCCCCGGCACGACCGGAGACCTCGACCTCGATGCGTCCCGGCTTGCCCATGGCATCGCCTTGCTCGATGCGCGCGCGCACGACACCGCCCTCGGAGGGCAGCACGATGACGCCCTGCTTCGCGAGGTACATGCCGAGCGGTCCCGCCGCCGAGCCCGTGACGGGGTCCTCGGCGATGCCCAATCCAGGAACGAAGTAGCGCGAGTGCGCCACGCTCCCGGCCTCGCGCGTGTCACGGGTGAAGACGTAGACGCCGCTCACGCCATGGGGACGCAGCAGCTCCGCGAGCGCGCCCGAACGCGGCGCCAGGCTCCAGACATCCTCCCTGCGACGGAACGGCACCACCAGCCGGTGCGCGTTGCGATGGACCGGGAGCGACGTGTCCACCATGTCCACCGTCCCGCCCACCAGCGGGAGCACCTGGGACAGCGGGACGGGCGTCTCCAGCCAGGGGTGTCTCGGCGTGACGATCCACACCCGACTGCCACGCGCTCCCGCCGTCTCCAGCTCCACCTCCAGCGTCCCCGCCGCGCACTCCAACCGGGTGGCACCCGAGCGAGGAAGGAGGCCCCGCTCCGCGAGCAGGTGGAACGTCGCCACCGTGGCGTGGCCGCAGAAGTCGATCTCGTCCACGGGCGTGAAGTAGCGCAGCCGCACCCCCTCCTCGCTCGGACCGGACAGCACGAACGCCGTCTCCGAGGCGCCCACCGCCGCCGCGATTCGCTGCATCACCTCTTCGTCCAACCCCGCGGCATCCAGCACCACCCCCGCGCGGTTCCCCGCCCCGGGTGTCTGCGTGAAGGCGTCGACGATGCTCACCTGCATGGCGTTGCTCCCTTCCGTCGCGCCGCGGCTCCCACCGCGCGACCGGATTGTGTCGATACAATTCGACGGCGAACTGGATACAATGGATGCATTGCGCCGCGACGCGCGTCAACCGTGGGGATTGTCACCATGACAAGCTGGAAGCCGGACCTCCGAGGCCGTGACGGCCCGCTCTATCGGGTCATCGCGGACGCGCTCGGGGCGGACATCGAGACCGGGCGCCTCTCGGCGGGAACCCGCCTGCCCACCCACCGGGAGCTGGCGGAGAAGGTCGGCGTCACGGTGGGCACGGTGACGCGCGCCTACGCCGAGGCCGAGCGCCGGGGCCTCATCGGCGGAGAGGTGGGCCGGGGCACCTTCGTGCGCCACCGCGAGACACCGCGACACCTGCCCGCGCCCTCCGTGCCCGTCGATGACGACAAGCTCGTCGAGCTGGGCCTCAACTGGCCCGCCACGCCTCCCGGAGACCCGGCCACCACCGCGCTGCGGGCGGCCCTGGAGGCGCTCGCGCGCTCGCCGCGGCTCTCCGAGCAGCTCGACTACGCGCCGCAGGCGGGCCACGAGGCACACCGGGAAGCCGGCGCCGCGTGGTTGTCCCGCTTCGGCGTGGAGGTGTCACCCGCCCAGGTGGTGGTGTGCTCCGGAGGTCAGCACGCCATGGACGTCGCGCTGAGCGCCCTCACCCGCCCGGGCGACACCGTGCTCTGCGAGGCGCTCACGTATCCCGGCCTCAAGGTGCTCGCCAGCAGGCTCCACCTGCGCCTGCATGGCGTGGCGCTGGATGAACACGGCCTCGTGCCGGACGCGCTGGACGCCGCGTGCCGCACGGGCGCGAAGGTCCTCTTCTGTCTGCCCAATCTCCAGAACCCCACGGGCGGCGTCATGCCCGAGGAGCGCCGCCGCCGCATCGCCGCGGTGGCCCGCAAGCACGGCCTCACCGTCATCGAGGATGACGCCTACGGGCTGCTGCTCGAGCGACGTCCACCCCCGCTCCACGCGCTCCTCCCGGAGTCGTGCTGGTTCATCGCGGGGGTGTCCAAGCTGCTCGCGCCGGGCCTGCGCATCGGCTACCTGGCGCCCCCCGTCGGCGGGAGCGTGGAGCGGCTGGCGGAGGAGTCCGCGCTCGCCACGCGCATGACGCCCTCGCTGACGGCGGAGGTGGCCTCGCGGTGGATCCACGACGGCACCGCCGACGCGTTGGTCGCCAGCCGGAGTCGCGAGGCGCGGGAGCGGATGGTGTTGGCGCGCGAGCTGCTCGGCGCCCACCTGCCCCGCCCGGACGAGCGGGCCGGGTACCACCTCTGGCTGAAGCTGCCCGAGGGCTGGCGCGCCGAGGGCTTCGCCGCGAACGCGCGACGGCGAGGCGTCTCCCTCATCCCCTCGGAGGTCTTCGCCGTGGGGCCCTCCGCCGCGCCGGCCGCGGTGCGCGTGTGCCTGGGGACACCGCGCACCCGCGCCTCGCTGACGAAGGGCCTCGGGCGGCTCGTGGAGACGCTGGAGGCGGGACCGGAGCCCCTCGCCTCCATCGTCTGACGCCGGACTACTTCTGCGGCAGCGGCACCGGACGCACGTGCAGCTCGCGAAGCTGCTTGTCGTCCACGTCGCCGGGGGCGCCCGTCATCAGGTCCGTGCCCGTCTTCGTCTTCGGGAACGGAATCACGTCGCGCAGCGACTCGGAGCCGGTGAGCAGGAAGGAGAGGCGGTCCATGCCCAGCGCGATGCCGCCGTGCGGAGGCGCGCCGTACTTGAGCGCGTCCAGCAGGAAGCCGAACTTCGCCTGGGCCTCCTCGTCGGTGATGCCCAGCGCCTTGAAGACCTCCGCCTGGATCTTCGGGTCATGCAGGCGGATGGAGCCGCCGCCGATCTCGAAGCCGTTGAGCACCACGTCGTAGCGGTGGCACTTCACGCGGCCCGGGTCGGACAAGAGGTACGGCACGTCCTCGTCGTGCGGACGGGTGAAGGCGTGGTGCGCCGCCACCCACGTGTTCGACTCCTCGTCGTGCTCGAACAGGGGCGGGTTCACCACCCAGAGGAACTTCCACTGGCCGCCGCTGCCGTACTCCGGGATGAGGCCCAGCTTCTTGGCGACGTGCACGCGCAGGTTCGCCATCACCGTGTGGACCAGCGCCTCCTTGCCGAACTGGAACAGGATGAGGTCGCCCGTCTTCGCGCCCACGGCCTGGTTGATGGCCGCGCGCAGCGCCGGGGAGATGGTCTTCGACAGCGGCGACTGCGTCCACTCGCCCCCCTCGCCCACCTTCGCGCGCGCCAGGCCCTTGGCGCCCGCCTGCTTGGCGAACTCCTCCAGCTTGTCGCTCTCCGCGCGGCTCATCGCCTTCTCCGCGGGGATGACCATCGCCTTGACGATGCCCTTGGCCTGGACGGCCTCGTGCATCATCGGCACGCCACCACCCTCGCCGTGCTCGCGGATGAGGTCGGTGAGCACCACGTGCTCCAGCCCGAAGCGCAGGTCCGGCTTGTCGTTGCCGTACTTCGCCATGGACTCGTAGAAGTCCATGCGCATGAACGGCGTGGGCACGTCGATGCCCAGCACCTCGCCCCACAGCTTCTTCAGCAGGCCCTCGATGATGGTGAAGATGTCGTCCTGGTTGACGAAGCTCATCTCCACGTCGATCTGCGTGAACTCCGGCTGGCGGTCGACGCGCAGGTCCTCGTCACGGAAGCACTTGACGATCTGGAAGTAGCGGTCGAAGCCCGCGACCATGAAGAGCTGCTTGTACAACTGGGGGCTCTCCGCGAGCGCGTAGAACTTGCCCGCGTTCATGCGGCTGGGGACCAGGAAGTTGCGCGCGCCGCCGGGCGTGTACTTGCCCATGAACGGCGTCTCCAGCTCGAGGAAGCCGTGCCCCACCATGTACGCGCGCGTCAGCGCGTTCATCTTCGAGCGCGTCATCAGCGACTGCTGCAGCGGCGAGCGCCGCAGGTCGAGGTAGCGGTGGGCCAGCCGCTTCTCCTCCGAGGTGTCGATGTTGTCCTCGATGGGGAACGGCGTGGGCTCCGAACGGTTGAAGATGGTCAGGTCGCTCGCCTTGACCTCGATCTCCCCCGTCTTCATCTTCGGGTTCACGTTCTTGCCGCGCGACACGACCTTGCCGCGCACGCCGATGCAGTACTCCAGGCGAAGGCTGCCGGCCAGGGCGTGGGCCTCCGCGTGGTCCGGCTCGAACACCACCTGGGTCAGCCCCTCGCGATCCCGCAGGTCGATGAACACCGCGCCGCCGTGATCCCGGCGATTGTGCACCCAGCCGAAGAGCACGACCTCGTCGCCGACGTTGGCCGCGGTGAGCTGGCCGCAAGAATGGGTACGCTTGACCTCGGAGATGAACGGGACCGCCATGGAGACCGCCTGCGTTTGTTCGTAGAGGGGAAAGGCGCGGCACCATACGGATCGTGGAAACGATGCGTCAAGGAGTCCGCACAGTCATGACCGCTCTCAGACGGTCGGTATCGGGGGTGTTTCCTGACGGTCGCCACGGGGCCGCGCAACCTCCGCCCCGCTCGCGGGTTCTCACCGGCATGCAGGGGGAGCCCGCCAGCGCGCACCGCCCGAAAGCCCGGGGACGGGGCTGGCCCCCGCTCGTGCTTTGCGTCCTGCTCGTGACCCCGCTGTGCGTCCGGGCCGAGCCCGGGGACGCCACCGTCGCCATGGAGGCCACCGGCGGCCGCGACTACCGCGCCTGGAGCCTGCTGGGGGACGTCGAATTGCGCGCCGACAGCACCTTCCTCACGCTCGGCTACCTGGGCACCCGCCCGGAGCCCGGCACGCCCCCCTCCCACGTCCTCACCGTGGGCGTCGACCAGTCGCTCGGGCTGCACGCCCTGCTGTCGGCCGCCCTCCAGGTGGGCCTGCCCAAGTCCACGCGCGTCGAGCTGTTCCGCGAACAGCCGCCGCGCCGGCCGGCCCCCGTGGACGCGACCACCGGCTACGCCAGCCAGGGCGCGCAGGTGACGGCCGCCTGGGACTCCGCGGGCCTGTCGGACGTGGAGTTCGGCGGCGACGCCAGCGTGGCCGTCACCCGCTACCCGCTGAGTCGCGAGCTGACCACCACCACCGCCACGGGCGCCCCCGTCCGGTACACGCGCGAGGACGTGCTCTGGGCCGCGCGCCCCGCCGTGGGAGGTCGCCTCCTGCTCGGCACGCACTGGGAGCTTGGCGCCCGAGGCGGCCTCACGCTGTACAGCGAGGATCCGCTCTCCGCCGGCCAGTTCACCTCGGAGGAGGAGGCCACGCTCTCCCGCCGCCTCGAGAACGCCGTGGAGGCCCGCCGCCTCCTGCGCCGCTTCCAGTCGCGCATCAACCGCGACCTGGGCGCCGCGCTCTCCCGCCGGCTGGCGGACGTCAACGCCACGGCCGGCATCCCCACCGCCCCCGCCCGCTTCGACCTCCGCCCCAGCCTCACCTGGAAGCCTGGACCCGGCGTGCGGGGCCAGCTCGCCTACGCCTTCACGCGGTACGTGGCCGGCGAGGGCCACTCACACCTCGTCTCCACGCGCTGGACGGTGCGCCTGGGAGCGCCTCTGCGCGTGTGGGCCGCGGTGGCACTCCAGCAGGACGTCCGGGAGGAGTCCTCCGGGGAGGACGCCGGGGACACCCCGCCCCGGAACCGCTCCGGGATGGTGACACTCGGAGGGGAATACACGTTCTGAGCGGTCCGGAGTAAAACGGGCCCCATGCTCCGAACAGTCATCGCCACCACCGCCGTGCTCGGCCTGGCCACCGGCTGTGCGCCCGACACGAGCGCCCCGGTCAAGGTTCGCGCCCTGGTGCTCTCCAGCAACGGGGAGTACACACCCCAGGAGGTCGAGCTCAAGACCATCTCCGACATCGTCGGCCTCAGCGGAAACGTGGCCGACCTGCATGGCGGGGCGCGCATCGTCCTCGACTTCAACGACCCGGACCTCCAGAACGCCACCACGCCGGAGTCCTTCGCCAACGCCCTGCTCAAGGAGTCCGGGCGGGACGTGACGGCCAACTACATCACCCAGGATGGGGTGCTGTGGCCGGCGGACTTCCACACCTGGAACATGGTGACGACGTACTACAACCTCGAGCGCGCGTTCGACTACTTCCACGACGTCACCAACATCCCCACGGCGGACTTCAAGGAGCCCGTGCGGACGTACTACTTCCCGGAGTTCGTCCTCCCGGACGTGGACAAGGATCCGCTCAAGGACAACGCGCTGTACTTCTCCGCGAACGAGTCCTTCCTCATCCTCCCGTTCGACCAGCTCCAGCGCGCGCCGCTCTCCATCAACGCCGGCATCCTCGCCCACGAGTACTCGCACCGCGTCTTCAACCTGAAGACCTATGACGCCCAGCCGTTCCCGGTGGCGCTCAGCACCTGGGCCGCGGGGGGCTCCAGCCCGGGCGCCAACATCCTCAAGTCCTTCGACGAGGGCCTGGCGGACCTGCACGCCTACGGCAGCACCTGCCGCTCGGCGCACGGCTGCGACACGCGGTTCCTCTCCACGTCCTTCCACGGCGGCAAGTTCGGCTCGGTCACCGACGACCGCGACCTGGCGCGCACCGACCGCTGCATGACGCAGTCCCTGCGCGACAACCTCCGGAACATGAGCCTGGACCAGTTCAGCGGCTACGAGTACGTGGTCGGCACCCTGCTGGCGAGCGCGCTGTACCAGGCCGGCGAGGCCACCGGTCAGCGCGACGTGCTGCTGCGCTCCATCGTCGCCGCGTACGACGACGAGACGGTGGCCACGCCCGGCCTCCAGCAGCTCACCCGCCAGTACCTGACGGACCAGGGCAAGTTCACGCTCGCCGTCGCCGCCGGCGCCATCATCACCCACGTCACCGACCTGCGGCTGAAGGAAGCCGTGTGCAACGAGCTGATGGACCACCTCCAGATTCCCAGGGACCTGCTCGTCGGCACCAACAACCCCAACCTCTGCCCGGCCAGCGCCGCGGGCGGCACCACCTGCCCGCCCCTGGGCAACGAAGGATGAGGACCGCCCCCGTGAAGACCTGGCTCACCCGCTGCCTCGTTGGCGGCCTCCTCGCGGCCTCCCCCGCCCTGGCACAAGACGACGCCCCCTACGAGTACCCGGACGACGAACCCGCCCGCGACGAGCAGCGGGAGGCGGACGACGACGCCTACGAGCGCCGCCGCCGTCAGGTCGACGAGACCGACGACTTCCGCCGCGTGTCCGAGGAGGAAGGCGAGGAAGGCGACTTCAAGTCCCTCGCCAACATGGACGACCCGAACTACGGCTTCGCCGTGGAGCTCATCGGCGGCGCGCTCATGCTCGACAGCTCCGAGGGCAACTTCGCCAAGACGGTGGCCGGAATGGGCGTGCGCGCGACGTGGGAGTACGGCCGCACCTTCAACCTCGAGCCGCTGCGCGAGAACCTCTGGGCCGACCTGCGCTGGACGTACGGCAGCTACAGCGACGGCACGGACTTCATCAACACCAGCACCGGCGTGCACTACTTCACCATCGCGCCCGCGTACGAGCTGAAGCTGGGCAAGTCGCCCTTCGGCTTCTACGGCCAGCTGGGCGGCGGTCTCGGCTACCAGACGTCGTCGCTCATGATCGACGCCGACGAGACGAAGGTGAACGGCATGAAGCCCGTCTTCCAGTACGGCGTGGGCTTCCGTGGCAGGCCCCGCCTGACCAACAAGATGAGCCTGTCCTTCCGCGTGGAGTTCATGGGTTTCCGCCGCGGCTACCTGAACGACATGTTCCTGGGTGGCAGCCTCGGCGCCGCCTTCTGAAGTCCGCCGGACACTTCCACGGGCCCGGCCTCTGGCCGCCCGTGGAAGTTTTTCACCCTCCAGCCATCCGTGCCCTCCACCGCCCCTCGGTTTCCAAGGGGTTGGGGGTTGGCACATGCCCTGCTTATCCCCACCGTCGGGAGTGGGCGGTGGGGCCCCCACGGGCGGGGAGAGGGCGCATGAAGGGCGTGCAGGGGCAGGGACAGGGCAAGCATTGGGATCCGGTCTGCGGCAAGCAGCTGGACACCCCCGAGTACCAACCATCCTCCGAGTACAAGAAGCGGCGGTACTTCTTCTGCTCGGAGCGCTGCCGCCACGCGTTCGAGCGACAGGCGGAGCGCTTCCGTCTCAACGAGCTGGCCCGGGTGGGCGCATTGATGACGCCGGGCCGGGTGCGCTGGGGCATCGCCTGAGGCGCGGCGTGGGCCCGCGACCCGCGGGCCCACGCGCCGCGCACGTCACGCGGCGATGCGGACGTCCTTGAGGCGCAGCGACAGCTTGCGCTGACCGCGGAAGGTGTCGAAGCCGGCCTGGAAGGCCAGGTCCACGGGCCCCGCCACCAACTGGGCGCGGTCCGCCATGCCGAAGCCGATGGCGTCCAGCTCCGGCGCGTCCGCCAGGGCCAGCTTGAGGTGCCCGCTGACGCCGCCGGCCTTCGCCGGGAGCACGCGCGGGCGGGCCATCTGGTGACGCAGCACCAGCACCGGCTCCGGGTTGCCCTGACCGAAGGGCCCCAGCCGCTGGAGCGCCTCCACCGCCGTCGCGTCCAGCTCGCGCGGACTCACCACCGCGTCCACGCGGCAGCGCGGGATGAGGTCCTCGGGCGTGAGCCGCTGCAGGGCGATCCGCTCGAACGCGTCGCGCAGCTCGGGCAGCTTGTCCGCGTCCACCGTCAGGCCCGCGGCGTGCTTGTGGCCACCGAACTTGGTGAGCAGGTGCGAGCAGCCGCTGAGCGCGTCGTACAGGTGGAACGCCTCGATGCTGCGCGCCGAGCCCTTCCCCACCCCGTCCTTCACGCCCACCATGACGGTGGGCCGGTGGAAGCGCTCCACCACGCGCGAGGCGACGATGCCGATGACGCCCGGGTGCCAACCCTCGTCGAAGAGCACGAAGCCACGCGCGTCCTTGCGCGACTCGGCCTGGGCCAGCGCCTGCGTGAGGATGTGGCTCTCGATGCCCTGGCGCTCCGCGTTGGCCCGGTCCAACACGGACGCCAGCGCGCGCGCCGACTCCAGCGTCTCCGAGCACAGCAACTGCAACCCCAGGGACGCGTCGTGCAGACGCCCGGCCGCGTTGATGCGGGGCCCCAGCCGGAAGCCCACCTGGCCCGCGGTGATGGGCGTGTCCGGGTCCATGCCCGCCGCCTCCTTCAGCGCGCGGACGCCGGGCCTGCGGGCCGCCGTCAGCTCCTGGAGGCCATGCGACACGAGGATGCGGTTGGCGCCCGTCAGCGGCACCACGTCCGCCACCGTGGCCAGCGCCACCAGGTCCATCATCGTGCGCAGGTTGGGCTCCTTGCGCGTGGCGAAGAAGCCGTCGTCCCGCAGCCGCTTGCGCAGGCCCATGCAGAGGTTGAACGCCACGCCCGCGGCGCAGAGCGCCTTGGTGGGGTACTCGCAGCCGGGCTGGTGCGGGTTGAGCACCGCGACCGCCGGCGGCAGCGTGGGCGGCACCGTGTGGTGGTCCACCACCACCACGTCCAGCCCCAGCTCCTTCGCACGGGTGATCTCCGCCACGGAGGTGATGCCGCAGTCCAACGTCACCAGCACGCGCGTGCCGTCCGCGGCGATGCGCTCCACCGCGCCCATGTTGAGGCCGTAGCCCTCGTCCAGGCGGTGGGGGATGTACGTGGCCGGCGGAACGCCCAGCTCACGCAGGAACAGGTACAGCAGCGACGTGGAGCACACCCCGTCCACGTCGTAGTCGCCGTAGAGCGTCACCTTCTCCCGCGCGTGCAGCGCGCGGACCAGCCGCTCCACGCCCGCCGCCATCCCCTTCATCCGGAACGGGTCCGGCAGGTCCGCCAGCCGGTCCGACAGGAACGCCGACGCGGACTCCGGCGTGCGGTAACCTCGGTGCAACAGCACCCTCGCTGCGAGCGGATGGAGCGACAGCTCCCCGGCCAGCGACCCCACCTCCTCCTCGACCACGTCTGGAAGCAACCACCGCACTTGCAGCTCCCCTCCTCGGCCTACCGACGACACCCGGCGGCCGGGACGAAATCTTGACACGCGGACAGTACCCCAGACGTCTGACGAGGAAAGTCCAACCTGGGGCACGACATTTCCCTTCCTGCACACGCGTTCAGCCGTGCGCTCGACTCCCCGTCTGCCTCTGGGGAGCGCGCCATGCGCGCGATGCCCAGCTTGTCTGCACAGAACCTGACAGGGAGGAAACATGACTGCGAACGGACGCTGGGTCGCCGTGGCGGCCCTCGCGCTGGTGGCCACGGATTCGGCCTCGGCGCAGGAACGCAAGGACGCCAAGCGGGGGGACGTGAACGTCTTCCTGCGCGGCGGACTCGGTGACTACACGGGCAACCTGGGGGATTTCACCGACACCGGCCCCTCGTGGGGACTCACACTCAACGTGCAGCCCACGACATTCCTGGGCATCGAGCTCGGCTACGAGGGCTCGCGCAACGGCATCGCCGACGACCGCCTGCTGGGGGACGGCCCGGCGCTCGTGCGCCAGGGCGGCAGCGCCCTGGTGAAGCTCTCCCCGCCCCTGCTGACGGCCGTGCGGCCCTTCGTCGGGGCGGGCCTGGGCATCTCCTACGTGGACGTCCGGGGCGCGGGCGAGGGCCTGTGGGCCTCCGACACCATGCAGGAGCTGCCCCTGGCGGCCGGCCTGGAGTTCAACAGCGGGGCGCTCACCGCGGGCGTGCGCGCCACCTGGCGCCTGCTGCTCAACGACGGCTTCGCCGACGGCGCCCTCGACGAGGACACCGACGGCGGCCTGCTCGACGCCTCGCTGACGCTGGGCGCGCGCTTCTAGCGGCGCCCCGAAAAACACCGAGGGCCCTGCCCCCCGTGCATCCGGGAGTCCAGGGCCCTCGAGTGGGTCCGCCGCGAGCGTCCGGCACGGTGACGTGCCGGGCGGACGCGGTGGACAGGCGGCTCACGCCGTCTTCGGCTCGTGCTTGATGTCACCGCCGCGGTGACGGGCATCCTTGGCCGCGGCGCGCTCATCCAGCCAGATGGTGAGCGGGCTGGCGATGTACACCGACGAGTACGTGCCCACGACGATGCCCACGAGCATCGCCATGGCGAAGTCGAAGATCTCGCCCACGCCGAACACCAGCAGACCGATGAGCGACAGCGCCGTGGTGCCGGAGGTGAGGATGGTGCGGCCCAGGGTGTCGTTGATGGCGATGTTGATGACCTCCGCCAGCGGCTTGCCCTTGTACTTGGCCATGTCCTCGCGGATGCGGTCGTAGATGACGATGGTGTCGTTCACCGAGTAGCCGACGATGGTCAGCAGCGCGGCGATGGCCGTCAGGCCGAACTCGCGCCGGCTCACCAGGTAGTAGCCGGCGACCATGATGACGTCGTGGAGCATGGCCAGCAGCGCGCCCGGGCCGAACTTGAAGTCGAACCGGAACGCCACGTAGATGAGGATGGCCACCATCGCGTAGAGCAGCGCCATGACGCCGCGGTTGCGCAGCTGCTTGCCCACCTGCGGACCCACGTAGTCCACGCGGCGCTGCTCGAAGTCCGGCTTCTCCAGGCCTGCGCTCAGCGCGGAGTAGACCTTGTCCGCCATGCCGCTGGCGACGACCTGGTAGTCGACGCCGGCGCCACCCTGGTTCTCGCCCAGGACGCGGACCTCCTGCACACCCGTGCCGGAGTCCTCCACGGCCTTCTTGATGGTCTGCACGTCCAGCGGGGTGGCCGAGCGGAAGTTCACGATGCCGTTGGCCAGGTCCGCGTACACGTTGCGCACGTTGCCCAGGCCCTGGATGGCCGCCTTCGCCTTCTCCGCGTTCGCCTCGTTCAGCTGCGTGACGCCGCCCAGGCGCAGCAGGAACGAGTTGTCCGCCTCGCTGCCGATGTTCTGCACGCTCACGTCGTGCAGGCCACCCTTCTCCGCGCGCTCACGCACCTCCGCCGCGCTCACCGGGTGGTCGAACTTCAGCTCCACCACCGTGCCGCCGGCGAAGTCGACGCCGAAGTTGAACCCCACCGTGGCGATGCCCACGATGATGGCCAGGTTGACCAGCGTGGAGATGAACACGGCGGGCTTGCGCTTGCCGATGAAGTCGATGTTCGTCTTGTTCTTGAGGATCTGCATGGCAGTTTCCCGTGCTCCCGCCGGTCAGACCGACACCGACTGCGCGTTCTTACCGTGGACGAAGTAGGTCATGATGACGCGCGTCACGACGATGGACGTGAACAGCGACGCCAACAGTCCGACGATGAGCGTCGTGGCGAAGCCTCGCACCGGCCCGGTTCCCGTGAAGAACAGGATGAAGCCGGCGATGAGCGCCGTCACGTGCGCGTCGAAGATGGTCCAGAAGGCGCGATCATACCCCTGGTCCACCGCCGCCTTGGCGCTCTTGCCGTGGCTGAGCTCCTCGCGGATGCGCTCGTTGATGAGCACGTTGGCATCCACCGCGATGCCCAGCGTCAGCACGAAGCCGGCGATGCCCGGCAGGGTCAGCGTCGCGTTGAAGAACGCCAGACCCGCGAGGATGAGCAGGCCGTTGAGGATGAGGGCGATGTCCGCGATGAGGCCCGCCTTGCGGTAGTAGAGGGCCATGAAGGCCACCACCAGGCCCAGGCCCATCAGCGCCGCCAGGCTGCCCTTCTTGATGAGCTCGTCACCCAGGCTCGCGCCCACCTGACGAATCTCGCCCACCGTCACCGGCGCGGGCAGCGCGCCCGCCTTGAGCACCAGCGCCAGCGTCTGCGCCTCGCCCAGCCACTCGTTGAAGCTGCGAGCGCCCATGCGGCCCATGGTGATGCGGGCCCGGCCGCCAGCGATCTTCTCGTTGATGTTCGGCGCGGTGTGGACGTTGTCGTCCAGCACGATGGCCATGCGCTTGCCCACGCCCGCCTCGGTCAGCTTCTCGAACTCACGCGCGCCCGCGGCGTCGAACGCGATGTTCACCTCGGGCTCGTTCATCTGGCTCACGGACGCGTCCGCGCCCGCCAGGCTCTCGCCGGTCAACGGGACGTTCTTGTCCAGGAGGAACGTGCGGTAGGAGGTGCACTCGTTCTTCTTCATCGGGTTGGCGATGCACTCGGTGAGGACGACGCGGTTCTCCGGCACCTTGCCCTTGGTGTAGTCCAGCAGCGCCTCGCGCGTGGGCGCCTGCAACTGCGGGAAGCCACCCTCGTCGGCCAGGGTGATGTTGCTGCCGGCCGGCGGCGGGTTGCTCTGGAACATCTGCGCGAAGAACTGGGGGTTGGAGTCATCCACCATCCGGAACTCGAGCTGCGCGGTGGTGCCCACCAGCTCCTTCGCCTGCTCCGGGTTGCTGCGGCCCGGCAGGGAGATCTGGATGGAGTCCGTGCCCAGCTTGCGCACGTCGACTTCCGCCACGCCCCACTTGTCGATGCGGCGGCGGATGACGAGCATCGCCTGGTCCACGGCCTCCTCGCGGAAGCGGTTGGTCTGCGACTCGTCCGGTGCAAGCACCAGCGTCGCGCCGTCGCGGCGGACCTGCTTGAAGTCCCCGTAGGTGGCCAGGACGTCCTTCTCGATGGCGTCCATGGTCGCCGGGTCCTTCGCGGTCAGGGTGAGCTGGAGCTTCTCCGGATCCGTATCCGCCGTGACCTCGCCGAGCTTCTTGTCGGCGATGTACGTGGCGATCTGCTGGCCCCGGCGCTCGGTCCGCTTCTGGAGCGCCGTCTTCGTGTCCACGCGCATCACCATGTGGATGCCGCCCTGGAGGTCCAGGCCCAGGTTGAGCCTGTACTTCGCGGGGGGCGCCCACGCCGGCAGCCGCTCCTGCAGCAGCGCCAGGTTGTTGCGCTGGTCACGATCCATGACCACCAGCGAGTAATACGTCGGGATGAGGAACCAGAAGGTCCCCAGCGTCACCGCGACAATCATTCCGAACTTCCACCACCAGCCGCGGTCCATTACTTCTCCTCCTTCTTCTTCTCGTCCTTCTTCTCTTCGGCGGGCGCCGCCTGGGCGCCTTCGGCCACCGTGCCCTTGGCACTGATGGACGTCTTCAGCACGCGGATGCGCACGCCGCTGGCGATCTCCAGCAGCACCGCCCGCTCCTCGACGAGGTGGATCTTCCCGAGGATTCCTCCCGCGGTGACGACCTCATCCCCCTTCTTGAGCGAAGCGAGCAGGTTGCGGTGTTCCTTCATCTGCTTCTGCTGGGGGCGGATCATGACGAAGTACATGACCGCCACCACACCTACGCCCAGCAACAGGGGCTGAATCGGGCTGGACCCGCCCCCGGCCTGCGCCAGCATCAAAAAGCTCTCAAACACTGACTGCCTCGTGTCGGTTGAGGAAGGCTTGGGATGGGAGACCCCCCACGGTAGCCGAGGAACCCATCCTGAAAGGGGGCCCTCTTAGCAAGGGGGGCCCATGTGAGCAAGTGAACGAGGGAAGCCCGGCTTTCCATCCGGTCGCTCAGCGACCACGGGTCCGCTCGGCCTCCTGTGCCTGTGTCCTCGCCCGGAACTCGCGGGCGAAGGCCGCGTAACGGTCCTCGGCGATGGCTCGGCGCACGTCCGCCATGAGGCCGAGGAAGTAATGCAGGTTGTGCAGGGTGTTCAGGCGCATGGCGAGGATCTCCCCCGCCGCGAACAGGTGGCGCAGGTAGGCCCTGCTGAAGTTGCGGCAGGTGTAGCAGGCGCACGCCGGGTCCACTGGCCGCGGGTCCTTGGCGAATGCCGCGTTGCGGATGGTGAGCTTGCCCTCCGAGGTGAAGAGCAGGCCGTTGCGCGCGCAACGGGTCGGCAGCACGCAATCGAACATGTCCACCCCGTGCTCCACGCAGGTGACCAGGTCGAGGGGGGTCCCCACCCCCATCAGGTAGCGGGGCTTGTCGCGGGGCAGCAGCGGCGCGGAGTACGCCACGCCCGCGTGCATCGCCTCCGGCGTCTCCCCCACCGAGTAGCCCCCCAGCGCGTACCCCGGCAGGTCCACGGCGCACACCTCCTCCGCGTGGCGCTTGCGCAGGTCGTCGTGCAGGCCGCCCTGGACGATGCCGAACAGCGACGAGCGCCCCCGCGTCCACGCGCGCTCGCACCGGTGCAGCCAGCGCGTGGTGCGCGCCAGGGACTTCTCCAGGTAGCCGCGGTCCTCGGTGGAGGGCGGGCACTCGTCGAAGGCCATGATGATGTCGGCGCCGAGCGTCTCCTGGATGTCGATGGAGCGCTCCGGGGTGAGGAAGTGCCGCGCGCCGTCCAGGTGGGACTGGAAGGTGGCGCCCTCCTCGGTGATCTTCCGCTTCTCGGAGAGGCTGAAGACCTGGAAGCCGCCGCTGTCGGTGAGCATGGGGCGGTTCCAGGAGACGAACTGGTGCAGGCCGCCCATCTCCCCCACCAGCGCCTCGCCGGGGCGGAGCATCAGGTGGTACGTGTTGCCGAGGATGATCTGCGCGTCGAGCGTCAGCAGGTCGTCCGGCCCCACGCCCTTGACGCTGCCCACGGTGCCCACGGGCATGAAGATGGGCGTCTCCACGGGGCCGTGCGGCGTGTGCAGCCGTCCCCGGCGCGCGCGCGTGCCGGAGGCGTCCTCGTGGAGCAGCTCGTAGCGCACCAGCCCCGGCGCCACCCGCGTGTCGCCCCGCTCGCGCGCCGCCGCGCCCGTCACCGCCTGCTGTCCTTGCTGTTGCTCACCCATGAGGACTCACTCCGACACCAGCATGGCGTCGCCGTAGCTGAAGAACCGATAGCCGGCCCGCACCGCTTCCGCGTACGTGGCCAGCGTCCGCTCTCGCCCCAGCAGCGCGCTCACCAGCACCACCAGCGTGGAGCGCGGCAGGTGGAAGTTGGTCAGCAGCACGTCCACCTGGCGGAACGTGAAGCCGGGCCGGATGAAGAGCGTCGTCTCGCCGGGGCCCTCGCGCAGCCGGCCCGTGGTCGGGTCCGTGGCGGACTCCAGCGTGCGCACCACCGTGGTGCCCACCGCGACCACCCGGCGGCCCTCCGCGCGGGCGGCGTTGACCTCGCGCGCGGTGGCCTCCGGCACGGTGAAGCGCTCCGGGTGCATGTGGTGCCGGTCCAGGTCGTCCTCGCGCACGGGGAGGAAGGTGCCCGGCCCCACGTCCAGCGTCACGTGGACGCGGCGCACGCCCTGGGCCTCCAGCGCCGCCAGGGTGGCCTCGGTGAAGTGCAGGCCCGCGGTGGGAGCGGCCACGGCGCCGGACGCGCGCGCGTACACCGTCTGGTAGCGCTCGGCGTCGGCCGCGTCGGGTTCGCGGGTGATGTAGGGCGGCAGGGGCAGCCTCCCCGCCGCGTCGAGCAGCGACGCGAGCGAGGCCCCTGCCGGCGCGTGGAAACGCACGCGGTACTCGCCGCCGCCCATGGCCTCCAGCACCTCGGCCTCCAGGCCGCTGGCGAACGCGAGGCGCTGGCCGGGCTTGAGCCCCTTGGAGGCCTGGCCCAGGCAGATCCAGTCGAGCGACTCCGGCGCGCCGCCGAGCGCCGCCGAGGTCAGCGTGGAGGCGGCGGGGCGCACCACCAGCAACTCCACGCGGCCCCCGGTGCCCGCCTTCTGGCCCAGCAGGCGCGCGGGGATGACGCGGGCGTCGTTGAGGACGAGCACATCGCCCGGGCGCAGCAGCTCCAGCACGTCGGAGAAGCGCCGGTGCGCCAGCTCCCCGGAGGAGCGGCTCACCGTCAGCAGGCGCGAGGCGTCCCGCGTCGCCAGGGGCGCCTGGGCAATCTGGGACTCGGGCAGGTCGAAGTCGTAGTCGGAGAGGCGGGACGACACGGGGGTGGCGCTTGTAGCAGCCCCCACGCCGCCACGGAAAGCGCGCCGGACGTGGGGGACGTCAATAGAGGTGCTGCAGCTCGGCCCCGGGGTAGTAGTGGGTGAGGATTTCCACGTAACCCCGGCCCTTGTCGGCGAGCGCCTTCGCGCCCCACTGGCAAAGGCCGGCCCCGTGGCCGTAACCGCGACCGGAGAACTGATAACCCCCGTCGGTCCTCTCCACCTCGAAGTCGAGACTCTTGAGGCGCGTGTAGCCGAGCTTGCGGCGCAGCTCCACCCCGTCCACCGTCGTGCCGTCCCCCAGCGTCACGCGCGTCACGCGGCGGGTGGACGTGCGGCTCGTCACGCGCATGCCCTGGGCCGGGTGCCTGAGCGCGGATTTGATCTCCGCGTCGGACATGGAGGCGGACCAGCGGCTCGCGGCCAGCCGGCCACAGGGGCAATCGACGGGCTGGAGGTAGGGCAGGTCCCGCTGAAGGGCGTCCTGTCCGGACTCGGTGCGTCCGCCGCAGGAGGCGTGGAAGTAGGCCTCGATGGGCGCCAGCTCGTAGGTGAGCACCTGGCCGCGCGTGGCGTCCACGGCGGCGCGCGTGCGCGGGTCCTCGCGGTTGACGCCGCCGTACACCTGGTGGAGCACGCTGCTGCCCAGGTGGAAGGCATTGCTGTAGGTGTCCAGCTTCTTCTGGAGCGCGTACGTGCGGGCCGCCACGGCCTGGGCCTTGAGGGCCTCGGGCGGGAAGGACACGGGCATCTCGCTGCCGAGCACCGCGGCGAGGTATTCCTCCAAGGGGATGACGTTGATGAGCTGGAGCCCGTCACGCAGCGGGCGGACGACGACGTCGCCGCGCACCTGGGTGCTGCCCGCCTTGAGCGGCTCGCTGCCGGGAACCCCCGCGTCGCCCGCGGCGCTCACGCCCGCGCGGAAGCGCACCGAGTCCCCCACCACGGGCGCGCCGTTGACCTCCAGCTTCCCGGCCCGGCGACGCACGGTGGCCACGTCGGTGGGGATGGGGACGTAGGTCGCGTCCTCGCTGTCGGGCCCGAAGCCCAGCCCCTTCCCCTTGATGCTCACCTCACTGCCGGTGTCGTCGATGGCGATGCGCAGCGTCTCCACGGCGCGGGCACTCAGCGGGGCGAACAGGAACAGGAGCAGTGCAACAGGTCGCAACATGGCCTGGGAGTGTAGGAGGGTGGGATCGCGCCTCAAGAAAACGGCCGCCGGATGAGGGAGGATGGGCGCGCCCGTGACACCCCGCGTCCCTACCCCACCCCACCTGACCGCCCCTCGCTTCGTCCAGGCCCTGCGCTCGCTGGAGCCCCGTTCCGCCGCGTTGCTCAACCGCCGGCTGGTGGCGGGCCACCTCCCTGGGGACTGCGCGGCCTTCTACGGCGTGTCCTCCGAGGCCTTCTCCGTCCAGTTGCTGCGTGCCGTGGTGCTGCTGGCGCGGCAGGTCGAGAGCCCTCAGAGGGAGCCCGAGGGCCGCGACGAGGAGGAGGCCTGGGCCCGGATGCTGACCACGGCGCTGGAACGTGAGGGTTCGCCGGTCCCCACGGGGCTCGTCCCCGGGGTGGAGCTGTGTCGGCGCCTCCAGGCGCAGTCGGAGGAGGTCGCTCGGGGGCTGGAGGCGGCGGCGCAGGAGGATCTGGCCTCTCCCCAGCGTCGCCGGGAGGAGTGGCTGCGGCGGCTCGCCATCACCGCGCTGTTGGCGTTGACGGCGTACCTGTACCTGTCGCGGCCAGGGGAGCCGTCCCGTCGTCCCCCGCCCGCCCCCGAGCCCCCCGCCGCGACGCCGGACCGGCACTGAGCCCGTGAGCCAAGGAAGCGTCGTCCCCCGAGCGTCGGGGACGCGGCGCCCTGGACGGAGGTGAGGAAGGAGGGCTATGGGACGCCCATGCGCGTGTGTTCCCGGGTCCTGTGGGTGCTCGTGGCCAGCCTCGCGGTGGCCGGCTGCGCGAAGAACATGGACACCCGCGTCGCGGGAACGGACGACGAGGCCATCGACAGCGCCTCCGCGAGGCTCGAGGAGCTCGGGGCCCATGGCGCCGAGGATGACGCGTCCTGCCAGGACCGCTGCGACGTGGCGACACGGACCTGCGGCGTGGCCGAGGAACTCTGCGCCCTGGTGGACCGCAACCCGGACCGGGACGACCTGCCACCGCGTTGCGCGAGGGGACGGGAGCAGTGCTCCGACGCGCGCTCCGGGTGCGTCAGTTGTCAGAACGGCTGACCCGCCCTGCCCACTGACGAGGGCTGGGGAGTCGTGGAATCCACGTGGGCAACAGCCAAGGAAGTCACGTCGCGCGACAGGCTGACCGATACCCGGCGCCGGGTGGCGTGATTAGATGCGGGGTCGTCGTCACCGCCGAGGAGTGTCTTTCATGTCCCGTCGTCCCGTGTCCCTGCTCATGGCTGCGTGCCTCGTCCTTCCGGGCTTTGCCTCGGCGGCGGAGGGGGGAGAGCTCACGCCCGAGAAGGTCGCGCAGATTCGCCGAGACGAAGCCGCGGCGATGAAGAAGGTGAGCGCGGAGTTCGGAGACCGCAAATCCTCGGAGATGTCGAACGAGGAGCGCGGCCAGCAGGCGGCGAAGCAGGCGGGAGCCACGGCGTCGGTGTTGGAGAAGCACGGCGTGAGCGCCAAGGAGTACGAGCGCTTCGCCGCGAAGATGGGCCGTGAGGGGAACGAGCGCGCGGCGGCGGAGAATCAGCGGCTGGAGACGCAGGAGAAGTCCGCGAAGCAGGCGGCCGCCAAGCCCGCGGAGGAGAAGGAAGTCACCATCCAGGCGGGCTTCAGCAACGCGAACCCCGTGGAGCTGGAGTCCCTGGAGGGCGACGCGCCCGTGGTGGAGATCGGCATCCCCGTCGAGGACGAAGACGGCGAGGACGGTGACGACGAGGCCATGGAGGCCGGCGGCGCTGGAGGTGGTGGCGCCGTGGGAGCCGAGGCAGCCGCCGACACGAACAACATCCCCGTGCAGATTGGAACGGACGAAAGCGTGAAGCCGGCCAAGAAGGCTCCGCACCGCTCCAACACCGAGACGAAGAAGGCGAAGAAGAAGTACTCGCGCAAGAAGAGCTCGAACGCGGACTGACGAGCGGTATCGGCCAGACCTGGCCGCACGAGTGGTCCCACCGCGCCGTCAGCGCGGACGCGGGCGCGGGCCTCACGGGATGTCGAGAGAGCTCCGCGGCAGCGTCGACACAAGCCCCTGGCTCAGTGACACTGTCGTGCCGTCAGCGCGGACGGTTGCGAGGGCACTTGCTCACGGGACTTCAGGTGCGGAGCGCGGCGACGTGAACCCGCGAGCCCGGAGAGCACCGCCCCGGGCATCGTTCTCGGCCCACGGAGAGCGGGCCGCCCGTCAGCGCTTCGAGTGGTAGCCGAACTGCTCCGCCCGGAGCCGCCACGTGTCGTCGTAGGGGCACGAGCAGTCGGTCTCCTCGGGCTCCGGATAGGCGTAGCGCTCACCCTTGAAATTGCGGAACACCGTCTCCTTCTCACCCCGCTCCACGACATAGTCGGGCTGGAGCGTCACCTTGCCGCCACCACCCGGCAGGTCCACCGCGAGGTGTGGCACCGCGAGGCCCGTGGTGAAGCCCCGGAGCTGCTGGATGATCTCCAGGCCCTTCTCGATGGGCGTGCGCAGGTGCTCGCAGCCCTCGGCCACGTCCATCTGGTGCAGGTAGTACGGCCGCACGCGGCTGCGCAGCAACTGATGCGACAGCTCCTTGATGATGCGGGCATCGGAGTTGATCCGCCGCATCAGCACGGCCTGGTTCTCCACCGGCACGCCGTGGTCGATCAATCGCTCACAGGCCTCACGGGCCTCCGGCGTCAGCTCCTTCGGATGATTGAAGTGCGTGACGACGAAGACGGGCGCGTAACGGCGCAGCGTGCTCGCCAGGGCGTCCGTCACGCGCATCGGCAGGCAGACCGGCACGCGCGTCCCGATGCGGATCATCTCCACATGGGGAATCTCACTCAGCGGCGCCAACAGCTCCTCCAGCCGTTGCTCGGTGAGCAGGAACGGATCTCCCCCCGAGATGAGCACGTCGCGCACCTCGGGGTGGTTGCGCACGTACTCGATGCCACGGCGCATCTGCTCCTTGGAGAGCTCCGCCACGCCGCCCTGGGTGATGCGCCGCCGCGTGCAATGGCGGCAGTAGACCGAGCACGTATCCAGCGCGAGGAACAACACGCGGTCCGGATACTTGTGGACGATGCACTCCTCCGGCCGCGTCTTGTCCTCGCCGAGCGGGTCCTCCAACTCGCCGGGACGCACGCGAGCCTCGGCGCGAACGGGGATGGACTGCATCCGCACCGGGCAGAACGGGTGCTCGGGGTCGATGAGCGACAGGTAGTACGGACTGATGCCGATGCGGAACAGCGCGGACGTCTCCTGCACGCCCGCGCGCTCGTCATCCGTCAGCGGGACATAGCGCTCCAACTGCGCCATCCCACGCACCGCGTTGCGCTGATGCCAACGCCAGTCGGCCCACTCCGCGTCGGTGGCCTGGGGAAACAAACGACGACGCCCCTCGGCACTGAGCGAGGGGCGCGCGGAACGGGGCTCGAGCGGCAGGGCCGCCGCAAGCGCGGGGGAATCCATCACGCCGCCTTGGTCTGCTCCCGCCACCACGCCTTGCCAGCCTCGGGCAAGGAGTCGATGGGGTCGAAGTATTCGTACCGCCGGTTGAGCGCCTCGGCGTCATTCGCCTCGATGCCCGTGCGGTAGTTCTTGGTCCAGTAGGAGATGCCCCGCTCGCGGTCGTACTCCGCCACCTGGTGCACCCACCGCTTCCCGACGAAGGGCACGTCGCAGACGATACGCGGCGTCGCGAAGCCGGGCATGTAGCCCATGATGTCGTGCTGCAGGTGTTGCGCCTGCGCGACCGACACCCGCCAGTGCTCACTGTTGGGGATCATGTCGCACATGTAGAAGTAGTACGGCAGGATCTTCGCGTGGTCGAGCAGCGTGAAGCACAGCTCGAGCAACTGCTGCGGAGTGTCGTTCACGCCGCGCAGCAACACGCCCTGGTTGCGCACGTCGCGGAAGCCCATGTCGAGCAGCTTGCGCACGGCCTTGCCCACCAGCGGGGTGAGCTGCGCCGCGTTGTTCACGTGCGTGTGGAGCGCCAGGTCCACGCCCCGCTCCACCGCCTTCTTCGCCAGCCGGTCCAGGCCCGCGAGCACGGAGTCCTGGAGGAAGTGCTGGGGAATGGCCATCAGTCCCTTGCTGGCCAGACGGATGTCCCGGATGTTCGGGATGTCCATCAGGGAGCTGACGAACGGCTCGAGCTGCTGGATGGGAAGGTTGGCGATATCTCCACCGGACACCACGACGTCACGCACGGTCGGCGTGCGACGCAGGTAATCGAGCATCTGCTCGTACCGCTCCTTCGGTCCGATGGAGAATTTATGTTTGCTGACCTGGGGGACGTCGTTCCCCACCAGGTCCATGCGGGTACAGTGCCCACAGTACTGGGGACACGTGGGGAGCATCTCCGCGAGGACCTTCGTGGGATAGCGGTGCGTGAGCCCCTCGACGACCCACATGTCCTGCTCGTGGAGGCTGTCGCGGCTGGCCTTGGGGTGGTTGGGCCAATCCAGCAGTCGGTCCGCGAAGGCCGGCAGCATGTAACGCCGCACCGGGTCCTTCCACAGGTCCGAGAAATCCATCGTATTGAGCATCTGCGGCGGGACGAGGATGGACATCGTCGCGCGCTCGCGCTGGTCGCGCTCCATGCTCTCGGCCAGGTCGTCAGGCAGAAGGTTTCCGAGCGTCGCCCGGAGCTCCTTCATGTTCTTGACGGTGTTCTTCCGCTGCCAGACCGAACTCTCCCACTCCGCCTGGGTGACGTCCTTGTACCCCGGGATGCGTCGCCAATCGGGTTCGACGAACTCACGACGGAGCGGATAGGAAAACGGCTGTTGCGCGGGGCCGGCCTCTGCCTTGCCCCGGATGGGCGTCGTCTGCATGGCGCATCACCTCAGCATGTTGCTTCGCGGGCCGGGCGTCATACCGCGCCAGACGCCACTTCATTCAACAAATCGACGCCGCGGCGCATGCCCGGTTGATCACTCGATGGCAACGTTGACCAGCTTCTCCATCTTGTTCTCGGAGATGGAGACCACGACCGGCTTGGTCGTCTTGTTGCCGAGCTTGAAGGAGATCTTCCGTTTGCCCACCGGGAGCACCAGGGGGCTGCCGAGGGTGACCGGGGTCTGACGCCCCGTCTTCTTGCCGTCGACGATGATCTCCGCGCCAGCGGGCTTCGTGCTGCACGCCAGCATGCCAGTGGCCTTGGCCTTGGGCGGCGCGGCGGGCGCCGGAGGCGGCTTCGGCTGGGTCGCGGGCTGCTTCGGCTTGGGGGCCTCCGCGACCGGGGTCGGGGCAGGCGCCTCCTTCACCATCTCGAAGGAGACCGTCTGCTCCTCGCCGTCTCCCTTCGCCAGGAACTTGCCGGCGTACGGCTTGTAGCCCGCCAGCTTCGCGGTGAACTGATAGGTCTTGCCGACCTCCAGGGTCGCCGAGCGAGCGTCCGGAGTCTTGCCCACGCTCTTGCCATTCACGGCGATCTCCGCGCCATCCTCGCCCTCGAACACGGCGACGACGGTCTTCGGAGCCGGCGGTGGCGCCTCGGGCTGCGGCGGAGGCCGGGTCTCGGGGGTCGCAGGATTCGCGGCGGGCTGCGCGGGCTCCTCCGTCCCCTGCTGGGTCGGCGGCGGCGTGTTCTGCGCCACCTCGGTGGGAGGCGGCGTGTTCTCCGTGGGCGTCGGCGGTGGGGCGGTGGCCGTGCCTGGGTCCACGACGGTGGAAGGCGGCGGCGTCGGAGGCTCGGCGGGCTTGGCTTCCGGGGGCGGCGCCCCGGCGGCGGCGAGGCTGAACGACACGCCGAGCGGCTCCGCCCCTTCGGTCACGGTGATGAACTGCTTCTCGGACTTGTGTCCGGGGGCGCTCGCGACGACCTCGTACTGACCGGGGGACAGCGACAGCAACATGTTGGGCTGGACGCTCTGCCCGTTCACCAGGACCTCGGCGCCCTCCACCGGGGAGACCCGGAACATGACCTTGCCCCCGGACGGGCTCAAGGCCACCACGAGCAGGACCACGAACAACACGGCCACACCGGCGGCGATGCCGAACAGGGCCGGCTTGGGCAGATTCTTGAGCTTCGCGAGGACGTCGCCACCCTGCGCGCCACCCTTCGAGGGCACCTTCGTCGGCTTCTTGGGAACCGGCGCGGCCTTCTTGGGAGCCTTCTTCGGTGCGGGGGCCGGGGTCTGGGACCCGGTGACCTCCTGGGACTCGTCCGCGTACGCCCCACCCTCGTCCTCGGGCGGGTAGTCGTCCTGCGCGGGATACCCCTCATCCATCGGGGCATCGAACGTGGCGGGCTCCTCCTCGACGCGAGGCGCGGTGTTGCGCCCCTGGGCGCGGTTGACGCGACCCGGAGCCGGGATGGTCATGTTGCCCGTCGTCTCCTCGGGCGCCTCATCCTCCACGCGAGAGCGGCCCGGAGGCGCGGTGGGCGCGGGGCCGATCATCGTCGCGCCGGCATAGGGCTCGGCCTCGTCATCCGTGGAGATGACGACCTGGGCCTTCGGGCCACTCTTGCCGCGACGATTTCCACCCTCGCCCTGCGAGGGGAACGCGGCCGCAGTGCCCCCGCTCTGGATGGGGTTCTCCGTGCGCCCGGTGATGCTGTCGTCCACCAGGACACTGCTCTCGGCGACGCGCGTCTCGGGGGAGCTGAAGGTCTGCGTCGAGTCGACGATCTGCGTCTTGTCGGCCGAGGAGACGCCGTCCATCTCCTCCATCTCCTCGGCCGTGGGCGGAGGGATGTAGCCCGGCGCCGGGTGCGCGGGCGCGGTGGGCGAGCGGCCCGCGGCGGGGCCGGTGACGACCACGGCGGGAGGCGGCGCGCGCCTCGCGGGCGCGGGGCGAGGAATCGCGGTGATGCCCGAGGCCTCGATCTGATCCGGACGCTCGATGGAGGCGTAACGCTCCATCTTCTCCGCCTCACGGAGCATGTCCTCGGCGAAGGCCTCCTTCATGTACGAGGACAGATGCTTGGACGAATAGATGGCATCCCCAGCCAGCAGGAAGCGCATCAGGTCCTCTGCGAGGTCCGAGCCCCACTGGTAGCGCTCTTCCGGCTCGCGAGCGAGCGCCTTGAGGACGACCTTCTCGAGCCCCGGCGGGATGTTCGGATTGAACTCGCGAGGCAGCGGGACGTCCGCGTTGCGCACCTTCTCCAGCGTGGAGAAGTCCGACTCTCCGACGAAGAGCTTCTCGCCGGTGAGCATCTCGTACAGCAACACGCCCACGGCGAAGATGTCGCTGCGCCGGTCGATGGGCATGCCCCGGACCTGCTCCGGGCTCATGTAGCCGAACTTGCCCTTCAGGATGCCGGCCTGCGTCTTCTGCGAGCGGTTGGCGGCCTTGGCGATACCGAAGTCGATGACCTTGACCTCACCCTCGTACGAGATGAGGACGTTCTGCGGCGACACGTCGCGGTGGATGATGTGCAGATCCTGCCCGCGGGCGTCCTTCTTGCGGTGCGCGTAGTCGAGACCGTCACACAGCTTGGAGGCGACGAAGACCGCCTGCGCCGTGGGCATGATCTCCTTGCGCCGCCGGTAGCGCTCCAAGATGGTCCGCACGTCGCGCCCGGCGACGTACTCCATGGCGATGAAGTAGGTGTCGTCGTGCTTCCCGAGCTCGTGGATGTGCACGATGTTGGCGTGGTTCAGCTGAACGCTGATCCGCGCCTCGTCGATGAACATCGTGATGAACTCTTCATCCTCCGCCATCGTGGGGAGGATCTTCTTGATGGCGAGGATGCGCTCGAAGCCCTCGACGCCGAAGGCCTTCGCGATGAACACCTCGGCCATGCCGCCGACGTTGATGCGCTCGAGGAGCAGGTACTTCCCAAAAAGGGTCGGCTTCTTCATCTCGTGGAGCGGCCCGGAGCCGGCGTGAGCACCGCGGCAGGCGGAGCGCAGACCGGGCGGAGTAAGGGACTCTAGACCCAGGTCTGATAGCGAGTCAAACAGCAGAAAGAGGCCGAATCCTCAAGGAATCCAACAGCTTGAGACCTCCTGACTTCATTTTGGGACTGCCCACCACGCCTCCCCGCCCGCCCATGTCGGATGACTTCGTCCGTTGGCGGCTGGAAGGCCTGCGAAATCCGCTTTCCCAGGTGGAGGAACGGCCTCGCGGCGTCGCCCTCACGTCACCAGGTGATCCTCGGAGGCCCCCCAGGAGCGCAGGCCCTGATCCGCGAGGGAGCACCCCGGGTATGCCCACCCCGCCCTATCGGGAGAGGTAGGGAGATTCGCGGCGCAGAGGACTGAAACGATCCTCGCGCCATCCAGGATGTCGCCTCGAGCGACGGTGTCGACAGGCGCGAAAGCGGAGCTGGCGCGCGAGGTGGGGGCGGACGCGGTGTTCATCCACGGAGCGCGGCGGGACCTGGCGGACTGGGTGCGCCGGGAGACGGAGGGCCGCGGGGTGGACGTGGTGTTGGATTCGATTGGCGCGAAGACGTGGGGCGCGAGCCTGGCGTCGTTGGCGCCCTTCGGCCAGGTGGTGGCGTATGGGAATGCGAGCGGCCCACCACCGGCGCTGGAGGTGGAGTCGCTGTATGAGAAATCGCTGACGGTGACGGCCTATTGGCTGCGCACGCCGCACCCGCCGGGAGTGCAAGCCCAGGCGCGCGAGGCCCTGGGCCGGGCACTGGCGGCGCGGAGGCTGTCCGTGAAGCTGGGGCTGGTGGTGGAGCTGGCCGAAGCCGCCCAGGCGCACGCGCGACGGTGGGCAAGGTGGTGCTGCGCGTGCCCTGAAAGCCACGCGGCGGGCCCCGGGGGGCCTCGAGGCCCCCGGGCGGGAAGTCGCCGGCCGCGCCCAGGGCCCAGAAAGACGAAAAGCCCCCGTCGCACGAGGCGACGAGGGCTTCTCAAAAAGAATCCGGCAGCGACCTACTCTCCCACGCGGTTTCCCGCGGAGTACCATCGGCTCTGGAGGGCTTAA
>NZ_JAKCFB010000030.1 GCF_024198235.1 Myxococcus dinghuensis
CCCTCGGAGCCCCCCGCCGCCGGAGCGGCGGCCGGAGCCGGAGCGGCCGCCGGAGCGACGGGCGCGGGGGCCGGGGCGACGGGCGCCGGAGCGGGCGCGGAACCGCCGCCCGCGACCTTCTCCCCCTGCGCGCCGATGTACGCGATGGGCGCGCCGACGGGGGCCGTCTGGTTCTCGCCGATCACGATCTGGATCAGGTAGCCGTCGTCGTAGGCCTCGATCTCGAGGTTGGACTTGTCCGTCTCCAGTTCGGCGATGGCCTCCCCGGAGGAGACCTTGTCCCCTACCTTCTTCAGCCACTTGACGATCTTCCCCTCCGTCATCGTCGGGGACAGGCTCGGCATCTGGATGGGCGTGGCCATACGGGTTCAGGCTCCCTGTCGGTACAGCGCCTTCTTGACGGCCGCGATGATCTTGGGCGCGTCCGGTTGGGTCGCGTTCTCCAGGTTCGCCGCGTACGACATGTTCACATCGAGTCCCGTCACGCGCTCCACCGGCGCGTCCAGGTCGTCGAAGGCCTTCGACTGGATGATGTCCACCACGGACGCGCCGATACCCGCCAGCGCCCAGCCCTCCTCGACGATGACCACGCGGTTCGTCTTGCGCACGCTGGCGAGGATGGCCTCCTCGTCCAGGGGACGCAGCGTGCGCAGGTCGAGCACCTCCGCGCTGATGCCCTCCTTCGCCAACTCCTCGGCCGCCTGCATGCAGAAGTAGTACATGCGGCTCCAGGTGATGATGGTGACGTCCGTGCCCTCGCGCTTGACGTCCGCCTTGCCCAGCGGGACCACGTACTCGCCCTCGGGGACCTCGCCCTTGAGCGCGTAGAGCCGCTCCCCCTCGAACATGATGACGGGGTTGTCGTCGCGGATGGCCGCCTTGAGCATGCCCTTGGCGTCCGCGGGCGTCGCCGGCGCGATGACCTTCAGGCCCGGGAAGTGCGCGTAGTTGGCCTCCAGCGCCTGGCTGTGCTGGCTGGACAGACGGCCGCCCGCGCCACCGGGGCCGCGGAAGACGATGGGGCAGCGCAGCTGGCCGCCGGACATGTGGCGCAGCTTCGCCGCGTTGTTGACGATCTGGTCCATCGCCAGGATGGCGAAGTTCCACGTCATCATCTCCACCACCGGACGCAGGCCCACCATGGCCG
This sequence comes from Myxococcus dinghuensis, assembly GCF_024198235.1. Taxonomy (GTDB): domain Bacteria; phylum Myxococcota; class Myxococcia; order Myxococcales; family Myxococcaceae; genus Myxococcus; species Myxococcus dinghuensis. The sequence goes on from NZ_JAKCFB010000030.1 coordinate 1,148, forward strand.
CGCCCACGCTCAGGCCGCCGAAGCCCAGCTCGGAGATGGGCGCGTCGATGATGCGCGCGCTCCCGAACCGGTCCAGCAGACCTTGCGACACCTTGAAGGCGCCGTTGTAGCGGCCGACCTCCTCGCCAATCAGGTAGACGTTGGCGTCGCGCTCCATCTCCTCGGCGAGCGCCTGGTTCAGGGCCTCGCGGTACATCAACTCGGGCATCGTCGGCTCCGACTCGGAATCAAGAAAGGGGTTGGACGGGGGGCGGGAGCGCTAGTGGCTCAGGCCCGCCTTCTTGTCGGCCAGCTCGGCCTGCGCACGGGGCTCCAGGTCCCACGTCACCTTCAGCTCCTGGCCGGTCGGGTACTTCGGCCAGTTCGTCACCTTGACGCCGAGCACGCGCTCGCGCGGGCGCACGTCCTCCTCGCCCGGCTCGACGATGGTGTCGCGCCACAGCTCCTCGAGGCTGGGCTCCGGGGACTCGTCCGCGAACTTCACCGCGGCGTCCACCAGCGCCTTCACTTCCTCGTCGATGCGCTCGAAGTCCGCGTCCACCGCCAGGCCCTGCTTCAGCGTGTAGTCGCGCAGCTTGGGAATGGGGTCGTTCTTGCGCTCCTCCTCCACCTCGCTCTTGCTGCGGTAGGTGGCGGGGTCCGCCATGGAGTGGCCACGGAAGCGGTACGTGTTCGCCTCCAGCAGCACCGGGCCCTTGCCCGCGCGGCACCACGCGGCGGCGTCCTTCACCGCCTCGTACATCGTCAGCACGTCCATGCCGTCCACCGGCTCGCCGCGCATGTCGTACGCGCTGGCGCGCTTGTAGATCTCCGGCACCGCGGACGTGCGGGCGATGGCCGTGCCCATGCCGTAGCGGTTGTTCTCGCAGATGTAGATGACCGGCAGCTTCCACTTCGACGCCATGTTGAACGTCTCGTGGAGGGCGCCCTGGTTGGCCGCCGCGTCGCCGAAGTAGCAGACCGTCACGCGGTCCTCGTTGCGGTAGCGGCTGGCGAAGGCCATGCCGGCGGCCAGCGGAATCTGCCCGCCGACGATGCCGTAGCCCCCGTAGAAGTGGTGCTCGATGTCGAAGACGTGCATCGAGCCTCCCTTGCCCTTGCTGTAGCCGGTCCCCCGGCCGAACAGCTCCGCCATCACCATGCCCGCGTCGCTGCCGCGCGCCAGGGGCTGGCCGTGGTCGCGGTAGGCGCTGAGCATGTAGTCGTCCGGACGGATGGCCTCGTTGGGACCCACCGCCACTGCCTCCTGGCCAATGTACAGGTGACAGAAGCCGGCGATCTTCCCCAGCGTGTACTGCTGGCCCGCGCGCTCCTCGAAACGGCGGATGAGGTACATCTTCCGGTACATCGTCAACAGCAGGTCTTTCGAGTACGGGCTGGCCACCGCGGGTGCCTCCATGCAGGCCGCCCCTCCTCTCCAGGGGCGGCGGACGCCGAGCGCCTCTTAGCGCGCGGCAGGGGGACTTCAAAGCCTTTCAAACCCTCTAGGACGCGCCGGACTCCTCAGGCGCGGTGCGTCAGGCAACGAGCGTGAAATGCGGCACGGTGATGATGCCGTCCAGCAGCGTGACGGGCCGACCGGAATGATCCGTCGCGAGATGAATGACGGTGGCATCCGGGAAGCGCCGACGGTAGTCGTTGGCGTGGGTGGGCTCGTTGTCGAAGGCGGCCACCACGGTGCCCAGCCGGCCCAGCCGCGCGTGGGCCTCTCGCTTGAAGGCGTCGTCGTCCTCCTTCAGCGTGGGCTTCATGATGAGGAGCACCTGCGAGTCGTCCGGCGTCACCAGTCCGTGGCGTTGCATGCACCCGACGGAGCCCTCGCGCATGCCCTCGTGGCGGCCGGTGACGTAGACGACCCTCGCCCCCGTGGTCACCACCGCGTGCGTGAAGGCGGCGGCCCCCTCGATGGCCCCGTCGTCCACGCAGTACTCGTTGGTGAAGAAGCGCTCGGCCCAGAAGCGGCGGGCCTCCGGGAAGTGCGCCTCCACCTGTCCCGCGTCCAGCCCGCACGCACGCATCGCGTCGCGCATGTCCCAGCCGGAGGACCAGTGGTCCGGCCCGCAGGCCGCCAGCAGCGGCACGGCGTGGGCCTCGCCGTATTCCCGGAGGATGCGGGCCTGGCGGTGGCGGTTGTCGAAGAGGGTGGAGTCCAGGTCGAACGCCAGGACGGCCTGCGAGCCGAGCGAGCGGGCCCGCGCCAGGATGGCGTTCAGGCTGTCGCGCCAGTCGTCGCGGATGCGCTTCTTGAAGTCTTCGTGGGACATGGGCGCGGCGAAGACTACCCGCGCCCGCCGGTCGATGCCGCCGAAACCGTCCGCCTCAGGCGGCCGACTGCCAGGGCATGGGCCCGGGAGGCATGCCCTGCGCGGATTCCGAGAAGCGCAGCATGCGCTGGATGCCGTTGCGGTCCAGGACCAGGCGCACCAACTGGACGGACTCCTGGCGCCGGTCCGTCTCCTCCTCCAGCACCGTGAAGCGGAACACCACGTCCACCGGATAGCGCTTGGCGCCCCGGATGTGCCCCACGGACAGGTCCGCCAGGTCCACGTACTCCAGCGCCAGCTCCGGCTCGTCCATGTCCCGCAGGAACCGCCCCACGTTGAGCCGCAGGATGTCCGTCACGCCGGACAGGCCCCGCTCCGAGCGCGGCAGCAGGCGCGCGTCCAGGTCGATGTTCTTGCGGTAGCGGATGACCGTCTCCGACACCTCCCCCTGCGACACCGTGAGGAGGTCGTCCTGGTGCCGCAGCGCGGCCACCGAGTCGGGCACCTTGGGGTTGTAGTCCACGCGCTCCTCGCACGTGCCGATGGTGCGCCCCGTCACCGGGTCCACCAGGTCCGCCGTGCGGTCGGAGAGGTGCGTGGCCGCGACCCGGCTGAGCAGCCGCCGCAGGCCCTCCTTGATGCGGTCCTTCATCATGTAGCCGACGACCGCGATGAGGAAGAAGTTGAGGCTCACCTGCGTGAAGCGGATCTGCGCCCACAGCGCCACCGCGGTCGCGAACGCCATGGCGATGCCCGCCGCCAGCGCGAAGAGGATCTCCTCCCAGCCCTGCCGCTTCTGCCGCCGCCGCGACGACAGGAACAGCACGTTCATGCAGAACTTCTTCAGCGCGCCCAGCCGCTGGATGTACTCCTCGTTGTCGCCCGTGGGGCTGAGCACGCTGCGCAGCCGGTGCTCCTTGCGGTAGGCCTCCTCGCGCAGCACCGCCTCCATCAACCCCTTGCGCAGCCCCAGCCAGGGCTCGCCGCGCGGCAGCGCCTTCATGTCCGCCACCGCCCGCCGGAAGCCGTTCTCCACCAGCAGGCTGACGTACTCGTCCACCAGCCGCAGCGACGCGCGCGACTTCTCCTGCAGCCGCAGGTCGCCCACCGCGCGCAGCCAGGTGCGGAAGCGCTCCATCACCTGCGTGACGCCCTTCTGCATCGCGAGGACGTCCGCCTCCAGCGTCGAGCAGGCCTCCATCGGCGGCGTCACCGGCCCCTCGCACCGTGTCTCCACGCCCGTCGCGAAGCGGCGCAGCGCCCCGCGCAGCACGCACGACAACAGCTTCGCCTGGTAGACGACGTCGCGCTCCGCGCCCAGCCCCGTGCGCAGCCACGCCTCCAGCCACACCAGCGGCGACGTGTCCGACGTGAGCAGCTCCTCCACGCCCATCACCGGCGTCTTGAAGCGCACGTAGTTGTGGATGTCCGCGTAGAAGTCCGCGCGCGGGTACGTCTCCGCGTCGATGTTCAGGCTCCCCGGGAGGAACAAGTGCGCCTCCACGAGGTAGCGCGTCTCGTCCGCCCCCGAGGGCTGGTACTCGAGCTTGATCTCGAACTGCTTCCGGTCGTGGACCTCGAAGCGGCTTTGCAGTGGTGCGGATCCCTGGGACACGGCTCCACTCTACGTCACAACGCCGTCACGGGGGAGTGACGCCCCCGTGACGTCGGACGGTCCACAGGGGTATCAGCCCCCGGTGCCGGTCCTGGGCGCCTGCTCCGCCACGGCGACCTGCGGGGGCGCCACCGGCTGCCCCTTGGGCTGCGGCTTGGCGTTCCAGACTCGTGTGGCCAGCAACAATCCCGCGAACGACAGAGGGAGCATCGCGAGGGGCCAGTTGCCCCAGTTGTTGGGGTCCTTGGCGGCCTCCTTCGCCGGGAGGATGGAACCCAGCAGGATGGCCTGGACCGAGGTCCCGCCGTAGACGGCACAATCGATGATGCCCACGGCGAGGCCCGCGTTCTTCTTCCCGCCGAAGTCCATGCTCGCGGTGCCGGACAACATGCCGTGCACGCCGATGACACACAGGGACATGAAGATGACCGTCCAGCCCAGCGCCGGGCTGTTGAGCAGGAACAGCGTGGCGACCGCGCCCACGGACATGCCCGCGTAGAGCACCGCGGACACGGGACCTCGACGCGAGTCGAAGAGCCGGTCGCTGATGACGCCGGCGAACATGCCTCCGGTGATGCCCGCCACGCACAACAGCATGCCCCAGTTGGCCGCGACGAACGTGTCCCCCTGCCCCGTCGCCTTCATGAACTTGGGGTACCACTGCATGATGGCGTTGCGCATGAAGCCGCTGCAGAACTCCACCAGCATGATGATGATGATCGCGCGGTTCGTAATCATCTTCACGAACACGGACCAGATGCTCGCGGTACCCGTGTCGCCGCTGGACGCGTCCGCCGTGTCGAAGTCCGGGTGGCCCGTCTGGCTGGGCGTGTCGCGGATGACGAAGTAGTCCAGCACCACGAAGGCCGCGAGGATGGCCGCGGGTACGAAGAACACCCAGTACGTGGGCGCAGCGTTGCTGATGAAGCGGCTCCAGTCGTAGGCGAAGTAGACGCCCAGCGAGATGAGGATGCCGAACACGCCGCCCAACTGGCCGCGCTCCCGCACGTGGAACCAGGACGCGTTCACCTTGACGATGGAGACCGCGCCGAAGCTCTGGAAGTACATGTTGATGGCGTAGAGCACGGACAGCGTCACCACGAGGCCGCCGGGCGGAACCCAGCCATCGGTCAGCACCTTGTAGACGACGACGCCCATCAACACGTTGGCCACCGACGAGCCCGCAGCCGAAAGGAGGATCGTCTTGCGACCTCCCAGCCGGTCCGTCAGCGGACCATTCAGGAAGAAGGAGGCCCCGTAGACGATCGTGCCCCAGGAGAAGATGGTGCCGAAGTCCGCGTTGGAGCTGAGGGCCTTCATCGCGCTGGTGGCTTCGTTGAGGTTGTAGCGCCCCATGTAGAGGAACGCGTACGTCATCCCCAGCGGGAACCAGTTGAAGAAGCGCCGGCGCCGGAACGCGTCGGTGTGACCCAGCTCGACCTTCGGCAGGCGCGCCAGCACGAGCGAGATGGCGCCCAGGAGGATGAGGATGGGCAACAGGTTGGCCAGCCACGGCGGCAGCGACGACATGCAGCGAACCTCGTCAGTGGAGAACGAAACCGCCGCGCACCCTACCCTGGCGCGCGGCCCGGCGGAACCCCGCGTCCACCCACGTCACCTCGGCTTCACCTTCACCCCTGACGGGCGAGCAGCCGCGTGAGCGCGACCTCCGTCTTCGCGTCCGGGATGTCGCCGCGACGGCACGCGTCCAACACCTCCCCGAGCGGGCGCCAATGCAACAACGTCCCCTCCTCCAATGGCGAGCCGTCTCCCTCCGGCTCCTCCTGCGTCACCGCCGTCACGTCCACCGCGGCCGGGAACACCTTCTCGGAGAGGATGCCCGGCGCGAGGAAGAACGCCCCGCCCAACAACTGGATGTCCTCCGGCCGCACCGGATACCCGGCCTCCTCGCGCACCTCCTCCGCCGCGCGCCGCTTGAGGCCCTCCTCCCCCTTGTCCTCCGGCTCCAGCAGCCCCGCGACGATCTCCTCCACCCGCAGGTAGCCCGCCGCCGGGTCCGGCACCGTCATCGCGTCGCGCTGGTCTTTCCGGAAGTACGCCGCGGGCCGCAGGTTCATCCGCGTCAGCACCTCCAATCCCGCCGCACCGCGTCGATAAACGAGCACCGCCACCGCGTCCAACCGGGGCCGATCCACCACGTCCACTCGATAGACGGGAGAGGAGGATCCGTCCGCGCGCCGGTTGCGGCACCTGAGGCGCTTCACCCGCAAGAAGCCCTCGTCGCAACGCGCCGTAGACGAGAAATCCTCGATGATCTCGATGTCAGTCACACTGGAATGGCTTTGACGCATGTCTTCAGTCTCTCATGGAGTAGGCTGCCCACGCTGAGCGAGTAGGGAATGCCATGGCGGCGTTGCTTGCCCACCAGTGTCCGATCCTCTACCTTGCGCGCGCTTAACTTCTGCCGTCCTACCGGAACACGGAATTTCCTGATGCGTCGCCTTCTGCTCGGCCTCATCTGCGCCCTGGCCTCTGCCTCGTGCATGCCAGTGGTGGAAGGCCAGGATTACAACCTCGAGGGGCAGGAGGTGCGGCTGACGCTCCTCCATACCTCCGACATCCACTCCCGCCTCATCCCCTACGACTTCGCTCCGCTGAAGACGGACCAGGACCTGGGGCTGGTCCCCGAGGCCGGCCCGTTCGGCGGCGCCACCCGGATCGCCGCGATCCTCAAGCGCGAGCGCGAGAAGGGTGAGCGCGTGCTGCACCTGGACTCGGGTGACTGCTTCCAGGGCGCGCCCATCTTCAACCTCAACACGGGTGAGGCGGAGTTCCGCTTCCTGTCCCAGGCGCGCCTGGACGCGGCGGTGGTGGGCAACCACGAGTTCGACGCGGGCGCGCTCAACTTCACCGAGCAGGCCAAGCGCTACGCCTCCTTCCCCCTGCTGGCCGCCAACTACCAGTGGAACGACTGGCGGCAGAACGGCAGCAACGAGACGGCGCTGGAGACCTCGCCGTACACCATCCGCAACATCAAGGGTGTGCGGGTGGGCGTCATCGGCATGGCCAACATCTCCTCGCTCAACTCCATCGTCGAGGGCGGCAACAGCCTGCAAGCCACGCCGCTGGAGCAGAACGAGGTCGTGCGCGCCTACGTCGCCCTGCTGCGCCCGGTGACGGACCTCATCGTCATCGTCAGCCACCTGGGCCTCACCGAGGACCAGGACGTCATCCAGGGCTACGAGGCCTATTACGAGTACGGCCGCGCGCGCTCCTTCATCCGCCGGGCGAACAGCCCGTGGCAGGTGCTCGAGTGGTTCGGCCCGGAGGGCGAGGAGAACTCCGTCGTCCGCGTGTTCATCCCCGGCGTGTCCGGCGTGGACGTCATCCTCGGCGGCCACCTGCACGTGGTGCTCAACCCGCCCCAGCTGCTCAACGACCCCAGCGGCCGCAAGGTCGTGCTCGCCCACTCCGGCGCCTTCGCCAAGTACGTGGGCCGGCTCGAGCTGGTCGTGAAGATGCCCGACCACAAGGGCGAGGGTGAGGGCGGCGAGGTCATCAGCCAGGACTACCGCGTGTTCCCGGTGGACGGCCTGTGGTGCAACGACGCCATGCGGAAGTACCGCTACGACTCGTCCATCTTCTGGGAGGACGGCCAGTTCATCTCCACCCCCTCGGTGCGCGCGGCCATCGACGCGTGCAAGACGCAGGAGGACCGGATGACCACGCAGCTGCTCCAGCCGTACATCATCGGCATGGACATGCGGCTGCAGCTCACCAACATCTTCGCCTACGCCCCCACGGACGTGGCGCGCCGCAACAACTCCACGGGTGGTGACTCGCCGCTGGGCAACATCGCCGCGGACTCCATGCGCAAGCGCCGCCGCGTCGAGGCGCAGATGGCGCTCACCAACTCGCTGGGCATCCGCGACAACCTCTACGCGGGCGTCGTGTCCCAGGAGTCGATGTTCAACGTGTTCCCGTTCGAGAACACCATCAACATCATGTACCTCTCCGGCAAGGAGATGCAGGAGATGTTCGACTTCGTGGCCGAGCGCTCCAGCGAGCGCGGCTGCGTGAGCCAGGCGCAGGTCTCCGGCGCGAAGTTCACCATGGACTGCGCCCAGGTGCAGCTCAACGACCTGCGCATCCCCTGCAAGCGTCCGCTCGCCGGCGCGGACTGCCCCGCGGAGAACCGCGAGGGCCACGCGGCCTGGCAGTGCATCGAGGACGAGTCCACCGCCCCCGGCGAGGGCCGCTGCTACGCCAACCCGGGCACGGACATCGAGATCGGCGGCAAGCCGCTCAACCCGTTCGGCACCTACCGCGTCGCGGTGAACGACTACATCGCCAAGGGCGGCTCGGGCTTCAACGTGCTCAAGCGCAACACCACGCGCCAGGAGACGGGTATCTCCCTGCGCGACTCGCTCATCGGCTACATGCAGGACTTCTGCACCTGCGACGACATCAACGCCGGCTACGCCACGCGCGGCAACAAGGCGGACGGCCAGCGCTGCGGCAGCCTCGTCAACGGCCAGTGGGTGGTCAACGAGCGCCTGCAGGCGGCCTGCCGCGAGATGCAGGACTACGAGAACGAGCTGAGCGCGCAGGTGGGTAGCTGCAGCTGCGGCGACCTGCTGCGCAACGGCTTCGACGCCAGCAAGTGCGGCGTCGCGCTCACCACGCCGGAGCAGGCCCGGGCGGCCTGCATCGCGGCCAAGCCGGTGGGTCAGTGCACCTGCGCGGACCTCGCCTCGCGGGGCTACAACCCGGCGGGCTGCGACATCCCCGGCGTCTCCACCGTGGCGGAGGCCCAGGCGGCCTGCGCCGAGTCCCCGGGCCCGTACACCGGCCGTTGCGGCTGCCGTGAAGTGCTCGCCGGGACCAACCCGACGTGCGGCACGGTGACGCAGCAGCTGCGCAACTTCTGCTCGAATCCGTCGGCGACGCCCATCGCCGATGCCGTGGAAGACGGCCGCATCGGCCGGAGGGTGAAGTGATGAAGCGACTGTTGCTGCTCTCGGCCCTCGCGATGGCCGGCTGTTACACCAAGGAGACCGAGCCGCCGTCCGGCGTGGGCTCCTTCCAGGTGACGGTGAAGGGATTCTACGCCGCGGACTCCAACCCGCGCGCCCAGCTCCCGGTGGTGGCGGCCTGCGCCGCGCGCTACGGGTCGCAGGGACAGGTGCCCCTGGAGGTGCGTGGTACGCAGGAGTGCCGTCTGGCCCTGCCCCGCGCGCCCGTGGACATCGACATGGAGGTCGTCGCGCTCGACGTGAACGGCCAGGTGATGGGGGACTTCAACAACCCCGTCTCCTTCCGCACCGTGCCGGGCAACCTCACCGGCGCGTACCGCTACCGCTGGTCCCAGCTCAACCAGGGCCAGGGCACCGGCACCGTGCGCAGCGGCCAGTTGTACGGCGAGGTCCACGTCTGGGTGGAGGACGAGCCCGTCGAGGTCGACTACTCGAACGGCGAGGTCATCGCGGGGGAGCTGCCGCAGGAGCCCGCCCACCGCAGCTACGCCACCGGCCTGTCGCGCTCCATCTTCTTCGAGGAGCCCACCATCGCCACGGTGCAGGTGCCGCAGAACGGTGACCAGCTCACCGCGTACAACGGCACGTTCATGCGCATCGGCGTCAACCCCGAGGCGGGCGCGGTGCTCAAGCAGAACTGCGACGTGGACGACCCGAACCACGACCAGCCGGTGACGCTGCTGGTGACGGGCACGGACCCGGGCGGCTTCTACGTCACGGACCTGACCGCCTGCCGCATCAAGGAAGGGTCGATCAGCGGCGGCAACACCCAGACGGCGGAGCCCAGCGGCTACTACCCGGGCCGCTTCAACTCCATCTACATCTACAACTACTCCTTCCCGGAGGGGTTGGATCCGGGCGACCTGCTGTGGACCATCGCGGGCTCCGTGCAGGAGTTCACCGCCACCACGCAGCTGACCTTCCCCTCGTGGAGCATCCGCGAGAAGGTCCGCCTGCTGCCCCAGGCCGAGTGGAACAAGTACCTGGCGCTGGCGCCGCCGGTGGAGATCAACGGCCGGCTGTGTGGCTACAGCGCGTCGCCGTACGTCACCGACCCGCTGTGCGGCTACAGCTACGGCAACTACAAGATGGAGAGCCTGGAGTCGTCGCTGGTGAAGGTGCGCCGGGTGAAGTTCCCCCGCGTCTTCAAGAACTGCGACGCCAACGGCAACAACTCCGTCCCCTTCTTCTGCCCGGACACGCGCAGCGGGACGTTCGGCGCCTGCGGCACGGACAACCCCTCCGACCCGGACGTGCCGGAGCGGCAGTGCAACATCGACTGCACGCTGGGCGTGGGCCAGTTCGCCAACCAGGTCTGCGCGGAGAAGAACACCTACGACAGCTTCGGCCAGTTCGTGGTGGAGATGAACCCGCCGGGCCTGGCCGCCGCGGGGTTGGATGCGTCGGTGCCCGCGCGGCTCCAGGCCATCGCCGCGGTGCCCCCGGTCTCCCCCGCCACCGAGGCGTGGACGCGCTCCGCCAACGGCTTCTCCACGGGCGTGACGGTGGCGCTGTCGTGCGACAAGGCGGTGAACGTGCGCTTCGGCGGCACCACCCTCCCCGCCGAGGGGACCACGGAGCTGGCGGCGCTCACGCGGCTGGACCACGCGATGCTCGCGGGCGAGTCCTACGTCTGGGTCTCCGGCAAGGACACCACCACCCAGGCCAACTGCAGCGTTTCGCAGCACCCGCGCAGCCGCATCAACGTGGTGATGAAGGACGCGGTGCCGGACCTCGTCGTCAACTGCAACGAGCAGGACGCGGACGCGGACCGGGCCCTCCAGTGCAAGCACATGCACGAGGCCACGTTCGACGTCACCGGCCACATGCGTCACGTCAGCGCGGCGCGGCCCCGCTGGGTGGTGCAGCCCCGAGACCAGGACGACGTGTGCTGCTACCCGGGTCCGAGCGGTGCGTGCCCGCGTCCCATCAAGCCTTGCGTGAATCCGTAACCAACTTTTTGAAAGAACTCGCTTCCCGGTGACCCCGGGACGCAGGGAGGAGCGATCCCGAGCGGGCCGCTCCGTGGAGAGGGAACTTGAAAACGCTGCAGACGCTGGCCCTGACCGGGCTTATCTCCTTGAGTGCGCCCGCTTGGGCCGGTGACTTCGTTGACACGCGCCTGTCGTTCGTCTTCGCGGACGACAACGTGCTCGCGGGTTCGGGTGAGACGACGCCCAACAGCCCGAACGCACGCTTCGGAGCGGGCAACCAGAACACCCAGTTCTACGACAACTTCAACACCCGCTTCTCCGGCTTCGAGTCGCTGTCGAACGTGGTGCTCTACAAGAAGGCCCCCGCCTTCTTCGAGGGGCTCACGACCGAGGCCGCCCTGACGCTGCTGATGCTGGAGCGTCCCAACGGTGGCGTGGCCATCCAGGACAACTCCAGCTACATCCGCCTCAACTACCAGCCGCCGGGCTGGGGTGAGAAGGAAGGCATCTCGCTGGTCGGCTTCCCGGTGTCCGCGGACCGCTTCCGTCTGGGCTACGCGTACCGCATCTCCTGGGGCGGCAGCGGCGTGTTCACCACGCGCTCCACCGCGAACGGCGTGCCGGGCGCGAAGCTGCAGATCACGCGCGACAAGTGGTACGCGTACATCGGCGGCAAGACGGCGCTGGTGCAGAACGAGCTCATCCTCGAGGAGGAGACGCTCTACGGTGTGATGGCGGGCGCGGGCTGGGACATCCTGGACACGCTGCGCGTCGAGGCCGGCGGCGGCTACTTCCAGAAGGGCCTGGTGCCGGGCCTCGCCACGCTCGGCGTCGAGGCGCCGGTGAACGCGGCGGGTCTGTCCGCGCAGGTCGTCTACCACGTGGGCGTGCCCGTCGGCACGAGCGTGGACTTCCGCCTGTACAAGAACGACCCGGAAATCTACCAGCGCTTCTTCGCGCCGGAGCAGTACCCGGGTGGCCTCTCCTACTCCGTCTCGCTCGAGGGCAGCTACCTGTCCCAGACGCTGGAGAAGCCGGACGAGTTCGGCGCGACCAAGCCCCAGGGCGCCACGGCCGTGGCGCTCCAGGCCCGCGCGAAGTTCGACTTCCTGCGCCTCAGCCTGCTCGGCCTGTACCGCAGCCTGTCTTTCATCCAGTTCGAGGTGCCGGGCTTCCCGCCGTTCCAGGACTTCCCGGAGGGCACGAAGCTGAACCCGGAGATGTTCCTGGCGCTGGGCGCGGACTACCACTTCCCCGCCATGCACTTCACGCCGGGCTTCATCGTCGGCGTGCAGCGTCCGGCGTCGTTCCGCAGCCCCACCACCATCCTGGGCGGCAACAACCCGCCGGACAACCTGGTCGGCACCCGCACCGTGGTGGTGCGTGACGTCAACCAGTTGAGCATCCTGCCGGAGACGTGCGGTGGCTCGGGCGCGTGCGAGGCGGAGCCCATCTACTCCGCCAAGGCGACGTTCCGCTGGGACCTGTCCGACTCCGTCGCCGCGGTGGGCGAGGTCTACTACACGTACGACACCAACCGGACCACGTTCCGCGACGACGTGACGGGCATCGCCCAGCCCACGTTCGAGAAGCCGCACGCGCTGGGCTTCAACACGCTGCTCCAGGCCCGCTTCTAGTCGACGCTCCACGTCACTCGTGACGTGGCCCGCGGCCCGGTCCCTCCCCAGGGGCCGGGCCGTTTGCGTTGCGGGCCCGCCAGGGACGGCATTCCGGGTGTGACGGCCCCGTGGGAGCACCGGACCGACCTGCCACCGCCGGGGAGCGGTGGCTCTCCCCTCCTCGAGGCGCCGAGAGGCCCCCGTCCTGGAGCCGGCCCTCTCGCCGCCCCGGTCGCCGCGCTGGCCACGGGCCGCGCCCCCTTCGTGGGGCTGGACCGCGGGCATCAGGCGGACGTCATCCGCACCACCTCGTCGAACGCGGTGAGCCCCTGGGCCAGCTTGCGAACGGCCGCCTCGCGCAGGGTGCGCATGCCCCCTCGCCGGGCCGTGTCCACGAGCGCCGAATAGGGCGCCTCGCGGGCAATCAGGTCGCGCAGCTCCCCGTTCGTCGTCACGATTTCGAAGACGCCCGTGCGGCCCACGTAGCCGGTGCCCCGGCAGCGCACGCAGCCGGCGCCCTGGAGCAGCCGGACCCCGCTCGGCAGCAGCGGCAACGGTGCCTGGAGCGCGAGCAGCTCGTCCGGCGTCAGCGTCGTCTCCTGCGCGCAATGACTGCACACCCGGCGGAGCAGGCGTTGGGCCATGACGCCGAGCAGGCTTTGGGCGAGCAGGAAGGACGGCACCCCCAGGTCCCGCATGCGCGCCACCGCCCCCAGCGCGTCGTTGGTGTGCAGCGTGGAGAGCACGAGGTGGCCCGTGAGCGCGGACTGAATGGCGTTCTCCGCCGTCTCCGGGTCGCGAATCTCGCCCACCATGATGACGTCGGGGTCCTGGCGGAGGATGTGCCGCAGCGCCCCCGCGAAGTCGAGCCCCACCTTGGGCTGCACCTGCACCTGGTTGAAGGCGTCCCACACCATTTCGATGGGGTCTTCGATGGTCGTCACGTTGACGTCCGGCCCGGCGAGCGCCTTGAGCGCGGAGTAGAGCGTCGTCGTCTTGCCGCTGCCCGTGGGGCCGGTGACGAGGATGAGGCCGTGTGGCTGGTCGATCCACGACTCGAAGGCGCCCTTCTCGTCCGGCTCGAAGCCGAGCTGGGCGATGTCCTGCACCAGCGTCTCCGGGTCGAAGATGCGGATGACCACCTTCTCGCCGAAGGCGGTGGGCAGCGTGCTGACACGCAGCTCCACCTCGCGCCCGTCGCGCTCCGTCTTGATGCGTCCGTCCTGCGGCTTGCGCTTCTCCGAGATGTCGATGCGGGCCAGCATCTTCACGCGCGAGACGATGGGCGGATGCACCGGCGCCGGCAGCGTGTACACCGGGTGCAGCACACCGTCGATGCGCAGGCGCACCACGCTCGTCGAGCGCTTGGGCTCGATGTGGATATCCGACGCGCGGTTGTCGAAGGCGTAGCGCAGCAGGTAGTCCACCGCCTGCACCACGGGCCGGTCGGACGCCTCCAGCTCCTGCGTGTTGCTGAGCGAGACCAACTGCTCGAAGTTGGAGATGGGCGCGTTGGCCCCACCGAAGTCGTCCGCCGCGGCCGCCAGCGTCTTCTTGAAGCCGTAGATGTCCGCGATGGACTTGAGGATGTCCGTCTTCGCGCACAGCACCGGCTCCACCGGCAGGCCCGTCAGCCGGTGGAAGCTCTCGAAGAGCTCACGGTCGAACGGGTTGGCCACCGCCACCAGCAGCCGCCCCTGCGCGGTGCGCTCCAGCGGCAGCAACACGTGCTTCTGCGCGTAGGGCCGCGACACGATGCGCGTGGCCAGCGTCATGTCCAGCTTGAGCGGGTCGATCTTCCGGTAGGTGACGCCCGCCGCGCGCGCGGCGACCTCCGTCACGCGGTCCTCGTCCAACACGCCCCGGCCGTTGGCCAGGGGGACCTGGAAGACCGCCACCACCTCCACCGGGGACACGTCATAGCGGGCCGCGTCCTTGCCCGCGGTCGCCGTCTGGGACTTGAGGACCCGCGCCCGCGCGGCGGACTCCCGCGAGAGCACGTCCTGGGCCTGCTGGGGTGAGAGCAGGCCCTGGCCGACGAGCGCCTCCAACACGAAGAGGGTGGTGAAGTCGTCCCGGCTCCTCGCCGGCCCACCGCTCATGGGGCTCAGTCCTTGTGCCACGTCCGTCTCCTTCCAGCCCACCACAGCAACATCGTCACTCCACCGAAGAACGCCGCCGACGCGGGAGCGCCCTGGCAACCGCAGCCCCCGGGGCCCCCCGTGGTGGGCGCCTTCGTGCCCGCGTCCGGGACGGGCGGCGGCGTCGTGCCGCCGTCGTTGCACAACGCGCACGACCCGGCGTCCGGCTTCGCCTCCGGATCGTAGCAGCTCCCTCCGCTCCCACAGAGCATGCCGGGCGCGCAGTCCTGGTTGGACAGACAGGCCGGCAGGCAGGCCGCGGTGCCCGTCGCCACCGCCGCGCAGCGCAGCGTCGAGTCGCAGGTGCCGGCGGTGCAGTCCCTCACGCACGCCCGCTCGCCCTCCTTGTTGACCGTCTGGCACGTCGTCCCGGAGGGGCAGAAGCACGCGGCCACCGAGCACGTCTGCGCGCACACGCCCTGCGTGCCACCCTCGGCGAAGAGGCAGGACTGGTTGGTGCCGCACTGCGCGTCCGCGGTGCACGCATCGCCAATCTGGCGGCCCACCGTGCCACGCGCCACGCAGACCCGGTCGCAGTTGCGGCACACCGTGTCGCCGTCACAGTCCGCGTTGCCCGCGCAGCTGGGGACACACATGTCGCCCTCCGGCATCGGAGAGCAGGAGTAGCCGGGCCGGCAGTCGCCGGTGCCCGACGCGCACGTCTTCAGGCAGATGCGGCCCTGGCCCGGGACGTCCGTGCACTCCGCGCCCGTGGGACAGGTGCCGGGACCAGCGCAGTTCTCCGTGCAATAGCCCTTGTCCCAGTCGTTGAACTCCGTGCTCCCCGACGGCAACTGCGTGGGCAGGATGCAGCGCCCCAGCGCCGAGCCACACGAGCGGGCCGACGCGTCGCACGCCTTGCCCACGGGCGTGACGCTGTTGGGCGCGGCAGGCAAGCACGCCCGGGAGGAGCCGCTCACCAGCGTGGAGGCGCGGCACACGTAGGGCGCCGGACATTCGCCGTCGGTGGTCCCGGTGCACCCCTTGGCACAGACGCGCACCGGGCGGCCCGTCACGGTGGACTCGGTCGTCACGCACGTCAGGCCACTGCCGCACGTCGTGGTGCAGGGCGAGCCGACGGCGCCCGTCTGCGGATAGAAGCGGCACAGCGCCGTGCGGTCGTAGGAGGCGATGGCGCGCCGGGACTCCCCGGGCTTGAGGTTGAGCGCCATCACCGCGTCCAGCGCCTCGATGGTGTCGCCCAGGCCCAGGCAATGCCCCACCTCGTGGGTCAACACGCTCTGCAGGTCCATGGTCCCCGCGGGCGTGGGCGTCAGCGTCGACCAGCGGAAGTCGCTCGACACGCCGTTGAGGTAGATGTCGCACTGGTACACATAGCCGTTGAACGTCAACGGCCGGGCGGCCCCGGCGCGCTCGCCGCCGTTGAGCGTGTCCAGGTAGCGAGGGTCGCTGCGGTCCGTCACCCAGATGGGGACGACGTTGAAGGCGTCGAAGGGGTCCGCCACGTCCACCATGGGCGAGCCATTGGTGGCGACGCCCGCGTCGGCGACCTGGAACGTGGGCCACGCGCAGTCCACGTCCTGCCAGGCCTTGAACGCGGCGGCCGTCGCCGAGCGGACCAGCGCCAGGTCATTGCCAGCGGGCTGCGCGCTGCGGCCATCCACGTAGTAGATGAACGGATCATCCGGCGTGGCGAGGACCCGGTGCCCCAGGTCCTTGTAGTAATCGCCGCTCTGCGCCGCGGCCGTGGTGGCGGTGGCCACCAGGAACAGACCGAGAGTCACCGCGCACCGCTGAAATCCCCGCGTCATCGAAGGTCCCTTCACGTCGGCTCGGGCGCGACCACGCGGACGTGGCCCGGGCGCCGAGGGAAGGGACAGTCTAGCCGCGAACCGCTCGGACCGTCGCATCCACCAGCGACTCCGGCGTGGGCCGCTCCGCCACCGCGGTGGCGGGGATGCCGAGCTGCTCGAGCGCGGTCGCCGTCGTCGGGCCGATGGCCACCACCCGCGCGGCGCCCAACCGCTCACGGCCCGCGGCCTCCAGGAAGGCCTCCGCGGTGCGCGGCGAGGCGAACACCGCCACGTCCGGCGGCGAGGACTCCAGCGCCTCCAGGGCCTCCGGCGGCAGCGGCGTGGGCGTGGAGCGGTACGCCGTCACGCGCGTGACGAGCACGCCCGCCTCGCGCAGCGAGTCCTCCAGCTCGCGCCTGCCCTCCTCGGCGGCGGGCAGCAACACCTCGTCGCCAGACTGGAGCCCGTCCTTCATCAGCTCGAAGAGCGCGGCCCCCGTGCCCTCCTCGGGCTCGGCGGCCACGTCGAAGCCATGCCCCTTCACGGCGCGCGCCGTGCGGGGCCCCACCGCCGCCAGCTTCAACCGGGACAGGCGGTTCACCGTCCCCGCCTCGCGCAGCGCCTCCATGAGCGCGTCGACGGCGGAGGGGCTGGCGAACACCACCCAGCGGTAGCGCTGGATGTGCTCCGCGGCGGAGGCCAGGGGACGCGGGTCCTCCGGCGGACGCAGCTCCATCAGCGGGAGACCGAGGACCTCGGCCCCCTCGTCCTCCAGGAGGAAACACAGCTCCTCGGCCCGCTCACGCGGGCGAGTCACCAAGACTCGGATGCCTTCCAGTCGCCGTTCCACGCGCGCGGCACTCTAGGGCGCTTGTGCGCCGGGGCGGCGAGCGAAATCGCGGAGGATTTCCGCCGCGCCCCGCGACAGGAGGTCGTCCGCGAGCGACTCGCCCAACGCGTGCGCCCGCGCCACGGGGCCGCGCACCTCGCCCCGCACCACGCGTATCCCATCCGGACGGCCCACGAGTCCGCGCAGGTACACCTCGCCCCCCGACACCGTGGCGTGCCCGGCGAGCGGCACCGTGCAGCCGCCCTCGAGCTTCGCCAGCAGCGCGCGCTCGGCCGTGACGGCGATGCGGGTGGTGGCGTCCTCCAGCGGCGCGAGCAGCCCGCGCACGCGCGCGTCGTCGCCCCGGCACTGGATGGCCAGCACGCCCTGCCCCACCGCGGGGAGGCTCACCTCCGTCGGGAGGACCTCCGTGATGACGCCCTCCAGCCCCAGGCGCTTGAGCCCCGCGTACGCCAGCACCGCGCCCGCGAGTCCCAGCTCCTTCGTCCGCTGCAGTCGCGTCTGCACGTTGCCGCGCAGGCTGACGATCTCCAGGTCCGGCCGGCGCGAGCGCAGGATGCAGCTGCGGCGCAGCGAGGACGTGCCCACGCGCGCGCCCGGCGCCAGCGTGTCCAGCGTCTGACCCGCGGTGCCACAGAAGGCGTCACGCGGGTCCTCGCGGGGAGGCACCGCCGCGAGCACCAGGCCCTCCGGCAGCTCGGACGTCATGTCCTTGAGGCTGTGCACGGCCAGGTCCGCGCGGCCGTCGATGAGCGCCTGTTCGATCTCCTTCACGAACAGGCCCTTGCCCCCCACCGCGGACAGCGGCGCGGACAGGAAGCGGTCTCCCTCGGTGGTCATCTCCACCAGGGACACCTCCAACCCCGGATGGTGTGACATCAGGAGCGCGCCCACGTGGCGCGCCTGCCACAGCGCCAGCGGGCTCTGTCGGGTGGCGATACGCACGACGCTCATCGCTTGGCCCCCGTGGCGGCCTGCGGCGCCAGGTCCTCCGACAGGCCCGCGGCGACCTGCGCCTCCTGCTCGATGAGGCCGAACAGTTCGGCGGCGGCGCCGGCCAGCCGGTTGCCCTCGCCCTCCGGTCCCACGGCGCGCAGCCGCGCGGTGGGCTCGTGCAACAGCTTGTTCACGATGGCGCGCCCCATGGCCTCGATGCTCTTGCGCTGCTTGTCGGAGAGCCCGTCGCCGAGCGAGGCGAGGGTGCGGTCCACCTCCGCCTTCGCGATGGCCTCCGCGCGCTGACGCAGCCGCGCCAGCACCGGCATTCCCTCGCGCAGGGCGCGCTCCTTGACGAAGCGCGCCACCTCCTGCGCCACCAGCACCCCTGCCTTGTGCGCCTCCTCGGCGCGGGCCGCGGCGTTGTCCGCCACGAACTTCTGGATGTCGTCCACGTCGTACGCGTGCACCCACTCGAGCGTGCCCACGCCCGGGTCGATGTCGCGCGGTACCGCCAGGTCCACCATGAACAGGGGCCTTCCCTTGCGCGCCTTCCCCACGGCGCCCACGTTCTCCCGCGTGAAGAGCGGCACGGGCGAGGCGGTGCTGCACACCACCACGTCCGCCGCCGTCAACAGCGAGAACAATTCCTCGAAGGGCCGGGGCGTCCCGCCCACCTCCGCCGCCAACGCCTCCGCGCGGGCCAGCGTGCGGTTGGTGATGAACAGCTTCGTCGCGCCCGCCTGTTGCAGGTGCCGCGCCGCCAGCTCGCCCATCTCCCCCGCGCCCACCACCAGCACCGTCTTGCCCTTCAGCCCGTCGAACACCTTGCTGGCCAGCTGCACGGCCGCGGAGGCCATGGACGTGGCCGCGCGACCGATGGCCGTCTCCGTGCGCACGCGCTTGGCGCAGCCGAACGCCGCCGCGCACGCGCGCGTCAGCTCGCCACGCACCGCGCCCGCGCCCTGCCCCCGCTCGAAGGCGTCCTTCACCTGGCCCAAGATCTGCGCCTCGCCCAGCACCATGGAGTCCAGGCTGGAGGCCACGCGGAACAGGTGCACGAGGGCCGCCTCGCCCCGGTGCTCGTACAGGTGGTCGCGCGCCTCGGCGCCGCCCAGCGACTGCAGCTCCTCCACCACGCGGTCGCGCGCGGCCATCGCGTCCGGCGCGGACAGGTACACCTCCACGCGGTTGCAGGTGGACACCCAGAGCACCTCCACCGGTGACTGCGCCAGGCGCTGGAGCACCTCCACCTGTCGGGTGTCGGAGAGCGCGAGCCGCTCACGCACCCCCAGGGGCGCCGTCCGGTGTGACAATCCGATGCAGACGAGCTCCATGGTCAGGGCATCCTCATGACGGCCGCGGCGCTCGACGCGGGTTCATACGAGGTCAGGAAGGAGACCAACACCAGGCAGAACCCCGCCATGGTCAACAGCGCCACGCGGCGACCGCGCCACCCGGCGAAGATGCGCGCGTTCACCAGCGCGGCGAACACCGCCCACGCCACCACCGTGGCGATGGACTTGCCATCCCACGCCCACCCGCGCGTGGTGGTGACGAAGAACGCGCCGGTGGCCAGGGTGATGGACAGCGCGATGAACCCCCACACCACCAACCGGCGGTTGAGGGTGTCCAGGAACTCGAGCGACGGCAGCCGCGAGAACAACAGCCCGAAGCGCTTGGCGCGCACCTGCCGCTCCATCAGCAGGTACATGACGCCCACCCCCGCGGCCACCGCGAACGCCGCCAGCCCCAGCAGGGCCAGGGTGATGTGCAGCGGCAGCAGCGGCTGTCGCACCCCGGGGGGCAGCGGGGACTGGCCCCCGTGCATCAACAGCCCCGGCAGCAGCACCGCCACCGCCAGCGGCGTGAGGAACGCGCCGATGACCGGCCGGCGGTAGCGCACGTCCAGCGCCAGGAAGATGGCGAGCAGCAGGAAGGCCAGCGTGGAGAACCCCTGCGCCATGCCCACCGGGCGCCCCGCCTGCACGTCCAGGAGCTCGAAGAGCGCGACGCCGTGCAGCACCAGCCCGCCGCCCACCAGCACGCGCCCCGCCATGGCCAACGCCTCCGACTGGCGGACGAGGTAGGCGAGGTACACCACGGCGGCGATGCCGTACGCGTGACAGGCGAGCGAAACGAGCGAGTGGCTCATGGGGTCGGGCACATAACCGCGGATGACGGGCGAATCAGCCCATCTTGTTGAGGAGGAAGGCAGCCAACAGGTCGGTCTCCGAATCCGGCTTCTTGCCCGCCACGCCTTCGGGGCGGGGCACGCCCGCAGGGACGTCCGTCACATACCCCGGAACGACCTCGTAGGCCGTCTCCCCCACCAGGACCGAGTCGGCCATCTGCTCGGCCCCCAGCCGGGAGAGCTGCTCCTCGGTCTTCACCCGGGCCACCAGCCCATGGGTGTCCTCACCCGTCACGAGTTGCACGAAATGCACGGCCGGAGAGACGGAGAAGGTCGTGCCCCCCTCCGCCATCACCACCAGCTTGCCGTCGCGCACGTCCGCTTTGTCGGCCAGGGCCCACTCCTCGAGCTGGGCCTGGGGCAGGAAGAGCTTCGTCACCCCTCCAGCCTACACCAGCCGCCAGGGGCCGGGGGACCTGTTCGGGAATCCGCGCGAAACCCCCGACACCTGTCCGCATCTTTCCGGGCAGAACGGCTGATGAACCACCGGTTCTTGCAGGCCCACGGGGCGCGTACTACACGACCCGCCGTGCAGGCCGGAGAGGGCCCCAAGGAGACACCATGGCAGGCGACCACGTGACGAATGTCGGAGATGGCGACTTCAACCAGGAGGTGCTGGAATCCTCCAAGCCGGTGCTGGTGGATTTCTGGGCGACCTGGTGCGCGCCGTGCCGCGCCATCGCCCCGTCCATCGACGCGCTGGCCAGCCAGTACGGCGACCAGGTGAAGTTCACCAAGCTCAACATCGACGACAACCAGGACACGCCCCAGCAGTATGGCATCCGCTCCATCCCCACCCTGCTCGTCTTCAAGGGCGGCAAGGTCGTGGAGCAGATCGTCGGCGCGGTCCCGAAGTCGCGCATCGAGGACGCCATCAAGAAGGCGCTGTAGGCAGCACCCGCTTCGCGCGTCCGGCTCGCGCGCACGACAGGCCCCCAGGCCTTGCGTGCGCCGCGGCCCGGCGCGGGACGCGGCGGCCCGGTGATTCACGCGCAAGGATTGCGCGACCCGCGCCCGTCCCCTTTCCGGACACACGTGGAACACCCCGCCGCCTCGCGCGGGCTCGTTGTCTCCCGGACACCAATGCGACTGGGTTGCACCCGTTTCCCGATGCCACGTCGCGGTGTCATGCCACGTCGCGGTGTTGCGTCCGGCTCGGGCGTGCGTGCGTTCGACATCCCCCGCTCCCCCAACGATTCCGACCGTCGCGGACAAATCCACCGCACCGGCGTTGCACTGTCCAGCGCGGCTACGGGAACCACGTATCCCTTTGCAGCCTTGTCATCAATTTGCCGCGAAGGTTTGCGAGTCATGAGAGACCCGCCTAGCTTGTATTGACAGCATTGACATCCACCGCCAAATAGGCACATTGGAAGTCTTGTTTGGTTTGACTGTTTTCACATGGAGTATTCATGGCACGGCCGCGTAAGGAGTTGTCGAAAGTCCCGTTGACCCCCGCGTTGGTGAATTGGGCGGAGGCGCTGGGAGACGCCATCGGGCGGGGCGTCCTCCGGGCGATGAATCAAGGCATTCCCTCGGTGGGCGGCACCAACGCCATCTCGGCGAACCGCCGTCGAGGCCGTCCGCCCAAGGCGCTGGTGGGCAATATCGTCGCCGCGGACCGGCGCTGCACGGTGCCGGACTGCATGCGCGAGCTGCGCTCCAAGGGTCTGTGTTCCGCGCACTACCAGGCGGAGCGCCGCCGGCTGCTGGCCGGAGGCAAGCCCGCCTGAGACAAGATGTCACGGTGACGCCCACGGCCCTGGGCGAGCCGGTCTTCCCGTCTTACTTCCCCTGCCAGGGGTTCGCTTCGGTGCCCGTCGCCTTGAGCAGCTCCCAGGCAGACAGCACATCCACCACGCGCTCCAATTCGTTGGGTAGTGAACGCGCCCGCTGGGACTTCAGGTATTCCTCCGCGAAGGCCCTCAGCCGCGCCCCCACGAACAGCCTCGCCAGCGCGACCTCCGTCTGACCGCTGAAGTCGAGGAAGCGGATGCCGAAACCGCTGCGTCCACCGGGGCCATCTCCGCGCTCCTCGCGCACGATCTGCGCGCGGGCCAGCACCGGCGCCGCGCCGGACTCCAAGGAGAAGCGCACCCCCAGCACCGTGCCCAGCGGCAGGTAGAAGGTGCTGCCCAGGAAGGCGCCGCTGACGCTGACGTTGACGGACGAGAGGCTCGCCGCGAAGCGCCGCGCCCCGTCCTCGTCGTCCACCCAGACGTCGAAGCGCGTGGACAACTGCGCGCGAGGGAACTCCCGGTGCTCCGGCTCCCCCTGGTTCATCTCGATGAGGGGCGCCAGCGCCGCGACGCTCGCGCGGGCCTCCTCGCGCTCCGGCTCGGGCCGCCGCACCACCACCGGCGCCGCCGGCTTCAGCTCCCTGGCCGCGGCCACGTCCGCCACACGGACACTCCCGCTGCCCTTCTGCCCACCCTTCCTCTGCATGACTGACCTCCAC
Source organism: Myxococcus dinghuensis (assembly GCF_024198235.1). Classification (GTDB taxonomy): domain Bacteria; phylum Myxococcota; class Myxococcia; order Myxococcales; family Myxococcaceae; genus Myxococcus; species Myxococcus dinghuensis. The sequence goes on from NZ_JAKCFB010000030.1 coordinate 23,910, forward strand.
CGGCCCGAGAGGGACTCGCCCTCCCCCCGGAATTGGTGGGGTCGTTCATACACCAGCGCAGGGCGGTCGCCGAGCACCTCACGGCGGTCCCGACCTCGAGACAGGCTCGGCGCCCGTCTCGCGACGTCTCAGAACATGTGACGACGCATGCTGATGTTCACCAGCAAGCCAATGCTGAGCATCACGGACATCATGGAAGAGCCGCCATAGCTCATCAATGGGAGGGTGATGCCCGTCACGGGGAGCAGGCCAATCACCATGCCGATGTTCTCGAACACCTGCCAGAAGAGCATGGCCACCACGCCCACCGCGATGAAGGCGCCGAACCTGTCTCTCGCGTTGAAGCCCACGCCCAGTCCGAAGATGAAGATGGCGCCGTAGAGCACCAGCAGGAGCGAGCACATGATGAAGCCGTGCTCCTCCGCCCACACGGAGAAGATGAAGTCGGTGTGCTGCTCGGGAAGGAAGCGCAGGCCCGTCTGGGTGCCCTCGCGCCAGCCCTTGCCGGACACGCCGCCGCTGCCCACGGCGATCTTCGACTGCGCCGCGTGGTAGCCGCTGCCGCGCAGGTCCGCCTCCGGGTCCAGCCACCCGGAGATGCGCTGGCTCTGGTGCTTCTTCAGGTAGTGCCGGACGATGGTGGGCCGGGGCTCCGGCACGTCGCGGATGTAGTCGTTCCAGATGACGATGGCGCCCGCGAGGACACACGCCAGCAGCGTCGCCACCAGGTACCAGCGCACCTTGCCGAAGAGGATGACGGTGAGCGAGGACAGGCCGATCATCAGCGCGGTGCCCAGGTCCGGCTGCACCAGCACGAGGATGAAGGGCACGCCCACCACGAGCAGCGGCTTCCACAGCCGCACCAGGCCGTATGACGGCTCGTTGGGGCGGAAGTCGTCGTGGTAGACCTTGGCCAGCATCAGCACCACGCCGATCTTCATGAACTCCGCGGGCTGCAGCCGCAGCGGCCCGATGACGAACCAACTCTCCGCGCCCTTGGCGGTGTGGCCCACGAAGCGCAGGGCGATGAGCGCCAGGATGTTCAGGACGTAGATGGGCAGCGCCATGCGCTGGATCCACCGGTAGTCGACCAGGCACACCACCAGCACCGCGCCCACGCCCAGCCCCAGGTACGCGGCCTGGCTGGACCACACCGGCGCGAGCGGTGGACGCGACGCGGAGGCGAGGTTCCAGATGCCCAGCAGGGCCACGCCCAGCACGCAGAAGATGAGGCCCCACGGGACGTGGGGCACCATCCGTCGCTCAATCCGCAGTTGCATTGTTCAGGTCCTCGCCTTCCTCGTCCCCCGGCAGGTGGGACGGCGGCGGCACGGCCCGCGTCATCGTCCCCTCGTCGGGCGTGGGGGCGCGAGACAGCGACGGCGTATAGGGCTGGTTGGGGCGCGGCGGCGGCGCCGTGGCGTCCTGCTGCTTGAGGTCCAGGTACTTCTGGATGACGGCCATCGCCGTGGGCGCCGCGTCCGCGCCGCCGTGGCCACCGTGCTCGTTGAGCACCACCACGGCGATCTCCGGCTTGTCCGCCGGCGCGAAGCCCGCGAACCACGCGTGGTCACGCTCGAAGAAGCTCATCTGGTGCGTCTTCAGGCGCACCGCGCCCAGCCGCGCCACCTGCGCGGTGCCCGTCTTGGCGGCGATCTTCACGTCCAGGTCGCGCATGTACTTCAGGCGCGAGCGCATGGCCGTGCCGCCGGGCTCGTGGGCCACCTTCACCAGGCCCTCGATGACGGCCTTCAGGTGCGCGGGGGGCAGGTCCACCTTGCGCACCACCTCCGGCTGGAACTCCTGCACCACCTGGCCGTCCAGGTTCTCCAGCCGCTGGACGAGCTGCGGCTTGAACAGCGTGCCGCCATTGGCGATGGCCGCGTACATCAGCGCGAGCTGGAGCGGCGTGACGTTGTTGTCACCCTGACCGATGGCGCTGTTGAGCGCCATGCCCTTGGTGTAGCCGCCCGGCGAGGCTTTGTCGTGGTACGCGCTGGTGGGCATGATGCCGGGCACCTCAGCCACCACGCTGATGCCCGTGGGGCTGCCCAGGCCCAGCGACTTGCCCATCTCTCCGATGGGGTCCAGGCCGATGGTGTCCGCGACCTTGTAGAACCACGTGTCGCAGGAGCTCTTCATCGCGTCCAGGCCGTTCACCAACCCGTGGCCCCGGTCCAGGTGGCAGCGCCAGGTGCGCGCGCCGAGCCGGTAGCCGCCGGGGCAGTTGACCACCGTCTCCGGACGGAAGGCGCCGGACTTGAACGCCGCCAGCGCGGTGACGACCTTGAAGGTGGAGCCCGGGCTGTAGTGCTCGGCGGCCACGCGGTTGACCATGGGCTCCAGCGGGTCGCGCGACAACTGCGCCATCTGCGTGGGCGTCACGCGGCCCGTCAGGAGGTTCGGGTCGAAGCCCGGCCGCGACACCAGCGCGCGGATGAAGCCCGTGTGCACGTCGATGGCCACCACCGCGCCCGTCACGCCGGGGAAGGCCCGCTCCGCCTCCTCCTGCAGCCGCATGTCGATGGAGAGCACCAGGTTGCTGCCCGCCTTGGGCTGCACCACGGCGTTGTCGCCCAGCTTGACGTTGAGCTCCTCGATCTTCTGCCCGCGCGCGTTCACCACTTCCTTGCGCACGCCGTCCTCGCCGCGCAGGCGCTGCTCGAAGTAGCGCTCCAGCCCGCGCCGGCCGATGTAGTCCCCCAGCGCGTAGCGCAGGCCGTCCCCGTTGAGCCGCTCCAGCTCCTCCTGGGTGATTTCGTTCATGTAGCCCAGCACGTGCGACAGCACCGCGCTGGTCCGGTAGAAGCGGTGCGGGACGGGCGCGACCTCCACGCCGTCGAGGATGTCGCGCCGCGCCGCCAGCCGGTCGTACTCGTCGCGCGTCAGGTCCACGCGCACGGGCACGGGCTGGAACGGGGCGTTGCGCCGGCCCTGGCGCACCAGGTCCTCCACCTTCTTGCGCTGGTCCGCGTCCCACTGCAGCAGCTCCGCCAGGCGCGGGATGACCTGCTCGGCGCAGTCGGTGCAGAACGCCGGGGTGATGAAGGCGTCGAAGGACGGGCGGCTGTCGACGAGGATGGTGCCGCGCGCGTCCTTGATGACGCCGCGGTCGGCGCGCAGGCGCACCTCCTTGACGAAGTTGGCCACGCTCTTGGCGGAGTACTCCTCGCCGCGGGTGATCTGCAGGCGGTAGAGCTGGATGGACAACAGCCCCATGCCCAGCGTCATGGCCAGGCCCAGCCAGAGGAAGCGGCGCTTGAGCTCGCGTCCGGGCGTCGTGTTGCCCAGCGTGGGGGGCGTCACCGCAGCAACCCCGCCGGCCGGTCCTGCGCCGCCTCGAACCTGCGGAACAGCGGGAACAGCACCACCGCCGCGGCGCCCGTGAGCGCCACCTGCAGCGGCAGCCCCGCCAGCGCCTGGCCCGTGCCGCCGTCCTTCACCGTCAACCAGGTGAAGAACGCGGACAACAGGCCGTGGCCCACGTCCGCGCCCATGGCGAACAGCGCGAAGGACAGCGCGCCGCGCACGTCGACGAAGCTGGAGACCAGCCGCCCGACGAGGAACGTGAAGACGGCCAGGAAGGTGAACAACCCCGTGGGCTGACCGCTCATCAGGTCCAGGAGGTAGCCCACCGCGAACGCGGAGAACGCGCCCTCGAGCAGCGTCGCGCGCAGCGCGAGGAAGGCCACCAGCACCACGGTGACGTCGATGCGGCCGAGCACCAGCCCCGCCTGCTTGACGACCACGGACTCCAGCGTGAGCAGCGCCAGCGCGATGCCCACCGTCACCAGGAACTTCATTTCGCCGCGCCCTCCGCCGCGTTGCCCTGCGCCATGGCGCTGTAGGGGCTGCCCACCACCAGGACCTCCTCCAACTTGGAGGTGTCCACCGCCGGAACGATGTCCGCGCCCTGGAACATGCCGTGCTGCTTCTTCTCCAGGTTCGTCACCCGCCCCACCACCAGGCCCGGCGGATAGATGCCGTCCGTCCCGGAGGTGATGATGAGGTCGCCGTCCTCCACGTCCTCCGTGCGCAGCATGTTCTCCAGCTTCAAGGGGCCACTGCCCGCCCCCGCCGCCGTGCCGCGCGCCCGCGAGCGCTGCACCCGCACCGCCACCCGGCTCTGCGGGTCCGTCACCAGCGCCACGTCCGAATAGCCGCCCGTGGCCCGGATGACCTGCCCGACGATGCCGTCCGGCGTCACCACGGACATGCCCCGGAACACGCCGTCCTTCTCGCCACCGCTGATGCGCACCGACAGGAGCTTGGCCACCGGGTTGACTCCCACCACCCGCGCGGGAATCTCCGGCCCCGGCGCCGCCTCCGCGTACCCCAGGAGCTTGCGCAGCCGCTCGTTCTCCGTGCGCGACTCGCCCAGCGCCTGCACCGTGGCCCGGAGCTGGAGGTTCTCCAGGCGCAGGGCATCATTCTCCTGCCGCACCCCCCGCAGGTCCAGGTAGTGCCGCACCGCGGACACCGAGCCCTCGATGCCCGCGGTGAGCGCCTGCTGGACGGGCGAGCTGACGGCGATGACCGCCCGGTCGATGGGGTTGGGGTCCCTGCCCTTGCGCCCGCTCAACAGGAAGGCGAGCAGCGGGTAGAGCAGCAGCGCGCCCACGATGAGCGGGCGACGATATCGCTTGAGGAGCGACAGCACAGAGGGGAATTCCGGGGTGGGAGGGGCGTGCGGATGAAGGGGGTGCGGCTAAGCTCTCTAAATCGCTTGCATTTTCTGGTGCGTTATCCTAGGCAGTCAAGGCCCTGCGAGGGGGGTGGTCGCGGGTCAGCCACCCTCCGGCCGGGCTACCAACAACACCGCGTCGCGAGACCTTCCGCACGACTTTTCTCGGCGCGTTTGCTCCCGAAGTGACGACAATGGACGGACTGAACCCCCGGAAGGCTCTCTCCCTGCTGTTCATCATCGGCATCGCGGTGGTGTTCACGCTGCAGTTCGGCCCTGGCAGCTCCGGGTTCCGCGCGTCGGGCCCGAGCACGGCGCCCGGCTCCGTGGCCACGGTGAACGGCAAGGAGATCCCGCTGCGTGATTTCGCCACGGCGTGGGCCCGGCAGATGAGCTTCCTGCGCTCGCAGGGCAGCCCCATCCCCGAGTCCGTCGCGCGCCAGTTCGGCATGCACACCCAGGTGCTGGACCGGCTGGTGAACACGGAGCTGCTGGCCCAGGCGGCCGAGCAGCGCGGCATCAACCCGTCGGATGACGAGCTGCGCAAGCTCATCCACCAGAACTCGGACTTCCACAACAAGGAGGGCCAGTTCGACTTCGCGCGCTACCAGCAGGTGCTGCGCGACTTCTACCGGAAGACGCCCCAGGACTTCGAGGCGGAGCTGCGCCGCCAGCTCGCCGCCCAGAAGATGATGGAGGTCGTGCGCTCCAACGCCGCCGTCTCCGACGACGAGGTGTTCGCCCGCTACGAGAAGGACGGCAACACGGCCAAGGTCGTCTTCGCCCGCTTCCTGCCCACCATGTACGCGGACAAGGTCCCGGCGCCCACCGCCGCCCAGCTCGGCGAGTGGAAGAAGGCGCACGAGAAGGAGATCAAGGACTACTTCGAGGCCAACAAGTTCGTGTACCAGCAGCCGGAGCGCATCCGCGCCCGCCAGGTGCTCGTGAAGCTGCCCCCCGAGGCCACGCCCGAGCAGAAGGCGGAGGCGCTGAAGAAGGCGGAGGCGCTGAAGAAGGAGCTCGACGGCGGCAAGGACTTCGCGCTCGTCGCTCGCGAGAGCAGCGAGGACCCCGGCAGCAAGGCGCGCGGTGGCGACCTGGGCTGGGTGGAGCGCGGAAGCTGGGAGCCGGCGCTGGCGGACGCGGCCTTCGCCCTGAAGGCGGGCGAGGTGACGCAGCCGGTGGAGACGAAGTTCGGCGTCCACCTGGTGAAGGTGGAGGAGAAGCAGGCGGCCCAGGACAAGAAGCTGGAGCAGGTCCAGGACGAGATCGCCACCACGCTCTACAAGCAGGAGCGCGCCAAGGAGCTGGCGAAGGCCGAGGCCCAGAAGGCGCTGGCCACCACCCAGGGCGGCAAGACGCTGAAGGAGCAGTTCCCGCCGGAGAAGGAGCAGCCCGCGCTGCTGCGCTTCGAGACGGAGACGCGCCCGGAGGCCGTGGAGACGGACAGCTTCACCGCCGAGGGTGAGGCCGTGCCCCACCTGGGCCCCGCGCCGGAGCTGGTGAAGGCCATCTTCGCGGCCAACGGCCCGCAGGCGCTGGGCGAGGCCTTCCCCGTGGGCGAGGGCTTCGTGGTGGCGCAGGTGGTGGACCGCCAGAAGCCGGACGCCGCGGGCTTCGAGGCGAAGAAGGACACGCTGCGCGCCCAGGCCCAGCAGGCCAAGCAGATCGAGCAGACGGAGTCCTTCCTCAAGGCGCTGAAGAAGAACGGCAACGTGGTGACGAACACCGAGGCCATCGACTCGGTGGTGGGCGCCGGGTAGGTCCTTTTCCGCGCCACGACGCGACGTCCCCACGAGGGCCGGGCCGAGGGTCATCCCCTCCCCGGCCCTCGGCCTTTTTCGCGGGGCCGGGGCGCGGGCTCAGCGCACCGGGAAGTCGGAGCCGTTGCCGTCGTCCGGCACGGGGGCCTCGGCGACGCAGACGGCGTCGCGCCCCCGGGCCTTGGCCGCGTACATGGCGAAGTCCGCGGCGCGGATGAGGTCGAGCGCGGCGGAGGCGTGGTCCGGGAAGGTGGCCACGCCCACGCTGGCGGTGACGCGCACGTCCAGCCCGTGCTCCCGGAGGAAGGAGCGGCCCCGGAAGGCCTCGCACACGCGCTGGCCGATGAGGGCCGCGCCGTCCTGGTCCGTCTCCACCAGGAGGATGGCGAACTCGTCCCCACCGTACCGGAAGACGGCGTCCAGGCCGTTGCGGCCCAGGGACATGAGCAGGTCCCCCACCTCCTTCAAGGTGGCGCTGCCCATCAGGTGGCCGTGGTGGTCGTTCACGCTCTTGAAGTGGTCCAGGTCCAGGAAGACGAGCGACAGCGGGTGGCGGAAGCGCGCCGAGCGCTTCACCTCGTGGTCCAACTGCGCGCGCAGGTGCCGGGCGTTGTAGCAGCCGGTGTGCTCGTCGGTGATCGTGAGCTCCTGCACCCGGCGGAAGTTGCGCGCGTTCTCGATGGCGATGGCCGCGTAGTCCGCGATGGCGGTGAGCGTGGTGAGGTCGTCGCTGGAGAAGGGGGGATCCGTCGGGCCGTTGACCAGCTCGATGACGCCCAGCACGTGGCCCCGGGAGAGCAGCGGCACGGCGAGGATGGAGCGGGTGTGGAAGGCGGAGGCCTCGTCGAAGCGCGGAGAGAAGCTGGGGTCGCCCCCCACGTCGTGGACCAGCCGGGCCACGCCCGAGGAGAAGACGGCGCCGGCGATGCCCTCACCCGGGTTGAGCTGGAGGCCCTTGAGGACCCCGGCCCCCTCCCCCACGGCGATCTCGAAGTAGAGCTTGCCGGTGCGCTCGTCCTGCAGGATGAGCGACCAGTTGCGGGGCAGCAGCAGGCTGCTGACCTTCTGCATGACGAGCGCGAGCACCTCGCGCAGCTCCAGGGTGGAGGTCAGCGCCTTCGCCATCTCGTTGTAGGCGGCCAACTGCTCCACCGTCCGCTTCATGGCCGACAGGAGGTCCGCGGGATTCATCCGTAGAGTCCGCTCCGAGGCGCTAGTCTGCTAGGGCACCGGGAGCCGTAACATGCACACGCACGCTGATCAAACGTTGCTCGTCCTCGCCTCGTCTTCTCCGCGCCGACGGGACTTCCTCACTCAACTGGGCCTCACTTTTACCGTCTCCGCGGCGGACATCGACGAGACACCCCACGCGGGCGAGGAGGCAGCCCCCTACGTGCTGCGCCTGGCCCGTGAGAAGGCCCGCGTCGTGGCCGCGCGCCACCCCGACGCGTGGGTGCTGGCCGCGGACACCACCGTGGCCCTGGGCAACGAGCTGCTCGGCAAGCCCCAGGACGCGGCGGAGGCCCGGGCGATGCTCGGCCGCCTGTCCGGCAAGACGCATGACGTGTTCACCGGCGTCGCGCTCGCCGGGCGGCACGACGAGTCGCTGGTGGTCCACACGCGCGTCACCTTCCGCGCGCTGACGGACGCGGAGATCGCCTGGTACGCGGGCACGGGCGAGCCGTTGGACCGGGCCGGGGCCTACGCCGTCCAGGGCAAGGGCGCCTTCCTCGTGGCGGCGGTGAACGGCAGCCCCACCAACGTCATCGGCCTGCCGCTGGGCGAGACGCTCGCGCTCCTGGAGCGCGCGGGCGTGCCCCTGGCCTGGGGGGCCCAGCGGTGAGCACGTCCGTGGCGGAGCGGTTGGCGGCGGTGCGGCGGCGGGTGGAGGAGGCCTGCGCGCGCGCCGGACGCCCCGTGGAGTCGGTGACGCTGGTGGCGGTGTCGAAGCTCAAGCCCGCGGCGCTCATCCGCGAGGCGTACGCCGCCGGCCAGCGCGACTTCGGCGAGAACTACGCGCAGGAGCTGCGGGACAAGGCCGCGGAGCTGGCGGAGCTGGAGGGGCTGCGGTGGCATGCCATCGGGCCGCTGCAGACGAACAAGGTGAAGTACGTGGCGCGGGTGGCCAGCGCGTTCCACGCGTTGGACCGGGTGGAGGTGGCGCGGGAGCTGTCGAAGCGCCGCGAGGGCGCACCGCCCCTGCCCTGCTACGCCGAGGTCAACGTGGGCGGAGAGGCCACCAAGAGCGGGCTCGAGCCGGCGGCGGTCGGGGACTTCCTCGCCCGGGTCCGGGAGCTGCCCGGGCTGCGGCTGGTGGGGCTCATGTCGCTGCCCCCGCCCACCGACGACGAGGCGCTCGCGCGCGGCGCCTTCCGGACGCTGCGCGAGCTGGCGGCGCGACACGGCCTGCCCGAGCTGTCCATGGGCACCACCCACGACTTCGAGCTGGCCATCGCGGAGGGGGCCACCGTGGTGCGCGTGGGGACGGCCCTCTTCGGAGACCGCGCCTGAGCCGCGCGGCCCCCGCGGCGGACGTCACAGCTCCTTGAAGCGCACCCGACCCTCGGAGTTGATGACGACCTTGAAGTCACAACCGCAGTAGTTGCAGCGGACCTCGTCCTGATCCGCGAAGCCGTCATCCACCGGGTTGTTCGCGTTGCAGGACGGACAGTCGAACTCCTTGTGGGAGCGCCCCGCCGAGGACTCCTTGGCGTCGTCGTCGTCGAAATCGTACTCGCTGGCCATGTGTGTCGGGCTCCTCCGGGAGCGTCCAGGCAGGCAGGGCTCCCCACCCGAGGCTAGCAGCGCCGTCGACCGGTGCACACCCGCCAACCCGCCCGGGCGGCGTGCGGGTCCGGGGGCGGGAATGGGCAGTGTGGAGCCCATCGTGCGAGACTGGACACCCCGAGCCTCGCGCGCCACCCCGGCGGGCAGGTGGACGCCCGTTGAATGCCCCTCGGGCGTGCTCGTCCATGGGAAGTGTGGAGTGGCGGGAAGGGTTCGGGGGCGAAGCCTGGCGGGCAGCAGCCAGGCTTCCTAACGTCCAAGCGAGGGAGTCCGCTCGATGCGTGCGCAGTCCAGATGGGGGTTCGCGGCGGTGCTCGCGGGCCTGATGTGGTCGTCGACGGCCATGGCCCAGGAAGCCATCGCGAATCCCGCGTTCGGCCCCGGCGAGCAGGCCCAATACCGCATCAAGTACCTGGGCATGACGGCGGGCTCCGCGCAGGTGACGGTCGGCGCGCCCATGAAGCAGTGGGGCGAGGACGTGTGGCCCATCGTCGCGGTGGCGCGCTCGGAGGCGCTCATCGGCGTGTGGCCCATCAAGGACAAGTTCGTCTCCTACTGGCAGGCCAGCACCCAGCGCGTGGTGGGCAGCGACCTGCACGCGGACGAGAACGGCAAGCGGCGCCGCCAGCGCATCAAGGTCCAGCCGGACGGCAAGAGCGTGCTCGTCGTGAAGCAGAAGGAGGGCGAGACGCCCCGTGAATCCGTCGCCGAGGTGACGGAGGGAACGTTGGATGTCACGGGCGCCACGTTCGCTTTGCGCAACCGGGAACTGGTCGTGGGCGGCGAGTATGCCTATCCCGTGTTCACGGGAAGCAAGAGCTTCACCATGCGCGCGAAGGTGGAGGCGCGTGAGGTGCTGAACACGGAGCTGGGTCCGAAGGAAGTGTTCCGGATGCGCGTCCAGGCGGAGTTCGGGGGCAACCTGACGTCGAAGCGCGACATGGTCGCGTACTTCACCACCGACGCCCAGCGCGTCCCCGTCCGCATCGAGGCCGACTTCGCGCTCGGCACGGTGGTGGCGGAGCTCACGGACTACTCCCCCGGACGCGTTCCGGCGGTGGCGACCGCGGACAACGGCGGGTAGGGCCCGCCGGGAAGAGAAGGACCGACATGAGCGGAGCGGCCTGGGCGGTGCTGTTGTCGGCGGCGGTGTCCGCGGCCCGTGTCCCGGCGGCCGTGTCCCCGCTCGTCAAGGTGAGGCCGGGGGCGGTGCTGCCGGAGCAGCACGTCGCCCGCCTCAGCCTCGCCCGAGGCGAATGCGAGGGCCTCCAGGTCGTGGTCCCCGGACCGGTGGAGCACCTGGAGGTCTCGCCGCTGTCCCTGCGGGGACCCGGCGCCCCGCTGCGCGCCGACCTGTGGCGGGTGGGCTACCTGAACGTGGCCATCCCCTCCAACAGCCAGGGCGCCACCGGTCCCTGGCCGGACGCGCTGCTGCCGCTGGACGCCCCCGCCCCGGGCCCGCACCTGCCCGTCGTCGTCTACGTCGAGTTCTGCGCCCCGACCTCGCAGGGGGCCGGCACCTACCGGGGCCAGTTCATGGCGAGGATGGACGGCGTGGAGCAGACCAGCCTGTCCTTCTCCGTCGAGGTGCAGCCCTTCGTGCTGCCCATCACGCCCTCGCTGCCCACCAGCTTCGGCATCTCCCGCTACAGCATCGCCCGGGGACATCACCTGCCCGCCGCGAGCCCGGAGGCCCAGGCGCTGCTGCGCGACTACGCGCGCGTCCTGCTGGAGCACCGGCTCAGCGCGCACGGCATGGGCATGGACCCGCCTCCCGTCACGTTCGGACCTGGAGACGAGGCCGAGGTGGACTGGACGGACTACGACGCGGAGATGGCGCCCTTCCTCGAGGGCACCGTGCTCCCGTCCGGCGCCCGCTTCACCACCCTGGAGGTGCGCGACAGCCCCCGGGCGCAGACGGAGGCGCAGAAGGTCGCGTACTACCGCGCCTTCTCCCGCCACGTCCGGCAGAAGGGCTGGCCCGCGCAGCTCTTCTTCTACACGAAGGACGAGCCCAAGCCGGAGGACATCCCCATCGTGCTCGCGCAGTCCCGGCGCGCGCGCGCGGCCGGCGGCATCCTGGTGCTCGTCACCAGTCCGCTGGAGGAGGCGCTCCGGAACGCCGCGGACATCCTCGCGCCCCCCATCAACTGCTTCTACCCCCGCTCCGGCCCCCAGACGTGTCGCACCGTGGTGGAGATGGGCCCGCTGCGCCAGCGACTGCCGTCCGGCACCAAGGTGTGGTGGTACCAGAGCTGTATCTCCCACGGCTGCGGGGGCGGCGGCTCCAAACGCACCGGGTCGGACGAGGCGTACACGGGCTGGGCCTCGTACATGGTGGACCACTCCACCCCGACCAACCGCGCCATGGGCGTGCTCGCCTTCGGCAACGGGGTGGAGGGCGAGCTCTATTTCGACACCGTCTTCGCCTACAACACCAAGCGGGACCCCTGGACGGACCTGTTCGAGTTCGGCGGGAACGGCGACGGCACCCTCTTCTATCCGGGCACGCCCGCCCGCCTGGGACAATCCGGACACCACCCGGTCCCGTCCCTGCGGCTCAAGAACATCCGCGACGGGTTGGAGGATTACGAGTACCTCCGGTTGCTGGCGCAACTGGGAGACGCCACCTTCGCTCGGGACGCGGCATACCGGCTGGCCCGCACCGGTTGGGACATCCGTCAGGATGCGCGAGAATGGGAGCAGGTCCGACAGGTCGTGACGGCCCGCCTCAGGCAGCGGTGGACCGCGTCCGAATTTGCGAAGCGCCCGAGCCGTCACACGCCCGGGAGCACCCCGTAGTCCCTCTGGAAGGATGAAGGATGAGCTCGATGCGCCCCCTCCTCGCGGCCTGCCTGATGCTGGCCACCAGCACCGCCGCGTGGGCCCAGCTTCCCGACGTCGAGGCCGACAAGCTGGAGACGGACAAGCCCGCCTCCGAGCCCGGCCCCGCGCCGGACAAGACGCCGGACGAGCCGCCCATCACCGTGGCCCCCTGCGCCCAGGCCCTGCCGAACCTGCGCACCCCGCTGGCCTTCATGCCCGGCGAGGTGCTCGAGTTCGACCTCGACGCCATGGGCGCCCAGGCCGGGAAGATGACCATGCGGGTGCAGAAGCAACAGGATGGCCAGATCCCCGTCCAGGTGGAGGCGCAGACCAACTCCTTCTTCTCCAAGGTGCGGCGCGTGCACGGCACCGCCACGACCTACCTGCACCCGCGCACGCTCAGGCCCAAGCGCTACGTCGAGGACGCCACGGAGAACGAGATGCGCCGCAAGGTGGAGGTCGCCTTCACGCACAAGGAGCGCGCGGTGAAGGTGGACTACCAGGTCGGCAAGCGCGCCAAGGGCCAGTACAACTACACCTACGACAAGGACGGCCTGGACGTCGCCGGCTCCATCTACCTGCTGCGCCAGCTCCCGCTCGAGGAGGACATGTCCGTCTGCTTCGACGTGTACGGCGTGCGCCGCATGTGGCGGATGCAGGGCCAGGTCCTCAAGCGCGAGGAGGTCACCACCCCCCTGGGCCAGTTCAAGGCCTGGCACCTGAGCGGCACCGCCGTGCGCCTGGACCGCCCCAAGCAGAAGCGGGAGATCCACGTCTGGCTGTCCGACGACGCGCGCCGCCTCCCGCTCGCCGCCGTGGGCACCCTGGACCTGGGCGCCGTGCGCGCCACCCTCACCGGCGTCACCCGGCCCGGCGAGAAGCGGCAGCAGGCCGCTGGCGGCAAGGAAGACATGAAGTGGTGAGGGCCCCACCCTCCGCGCGTGGGTGAAACCCGGTGAGCGCTGCTCCCGGGTTTTTCGTAATGAGCGGAAATTGAAAGTGGTTTGCAAAATCAGAATCGCGAGCGTAGGGTGCGCGGCGTTCCGATGCATCCACTCACTCGATTCCGCTCCTGGACACTGTTGCTGAGTGCCCCGTTGTTGTTCTCCGCCGTGACGGCCCGGGCCGAAGCGCCCGTGACGCCCGAGCCCACAGTGGCTCCCGAGCAGGCGCCTCCGGCGGCCCCCGAGAAGACGCCCGAGCCGCCCGCGCCCGTGGCGGCGCCGCCCCCGGTCCCGGAGAAGGCGGTGCTGCTGCCCAGCCGCCCGCTCCTCGAGACGAAGCTCGCGGCGTATGGCGACCTCCAGTTCGCCTACTTCAACTACGGCCTGAACCAGAACCGCGCGGGGGGCTCGCAGCGCGACTCGCGCGTGGAGTTCGACACCTCGCGACTGGTGATGGAGCTGAAGGGCATCCTGCCCGAGTACGGGTTGGAAGCGGAGATGGAGGTCGAGTTCGAGCACGGCGGCACCGGCACCGCGATGGAGCTCGAGTACGAGGAGTTCGGCGAGTTCGACCAGGAGCTCGACAAGGGCGGTGAAATCCTGGTGGAGGAGCTGTTCCTCCAGAAGAAGTTCGGCCCGGACCTGGCGGTCGCGGTGGGCCGCTTCTACGTCGCGGTGGGCACGTTGTCGGACTGGTCGCGCCCCACCGACTACCTGGGCACGCTCCGCGACGAGGCGGAGACGGCCATCATCCCCAACACGTGGGACGAGATGGGCCTGCGCGTGCGCTGGCGGATTCCGTGGGGCCTGCGCCTGACGGGGCAGATCGTCAACGGCCTGGACTCCACCGGCTTCAGCTCCCAGATGTGGGCCGTGGGCGGCCACCAGCGCCGCTTCGAGGTGCAGCGCGCCACCGACCTGGCCTACGTGCTGCGCGCGGACATCACCCACTTCGAGGGCATCAGCTTCGGCGCCTCCGCGTACTACGGCAACACCTCCCGCAACCGCCCCAAGCCCGACCTGGTGAAGCAGTGCGAGGCGGCGAACGACAGCGTGGTGGCGCCGTGTGGCTACGTGAACGCGCCGCTGACGCTGCTCGACGCGCACCTGTCCGTGAACAAGGGCCGCTGGAGCGCCAAGGGCCTGATGATGTACGGCCACCTGGAGAACGCCGAGCAGGTGTCCCAGCGCAACTCGCGCCTGTCCAACCTGCTGGGCGTGATTCGCACGCCGGTGTCCGACAACGCGCTCGCCGCGTGGGCGGAGCTCGGCTACGACGTCGCGCCGTGGCTGGGCCTGCACGAGTCCCACCACCTGTACCCCTTCGTCCGGTACGACTACGTCGACTCGCAGTTCAAGCCCCGCAAGGAGCTGTTCGACAACCCGCGCTTCCGCCGCACCATCTACACGGTGGGCGCGTCGTACCAGTTCCTGGGCATGGCCTTCGCGAAGGTGGACTTCGCGCACCGCCGCCTGGGCTCCGACGAGTTCCGCCCGGAGAACGCCCTCCGGGCCTCCACGGGCTTCGTCTACTGAAGCCCCCTTCCCCCAACCTCCCCTTCCCAGAACGAAAGGTCTCATCATGAAGCGACTGCCTCTGTCCCTCCGCCTCGCGCTCGCCCCCGCGCTCGTCTCCAGCGCGCTGCTGCTCGGCGCCTGCGGCTCCGACGACGACAACTGCTGCGACACGAGCGACGACAAGGTGACGTCGGAGCTGGTCGCCGACTTCGCGGACAACGTCGTGGTGCCCACCTACGCCAAGCTCGCCACCCGGCTGACGGAGCTGGACGCGGCGTCCGTGGCGCTGCGCAACGCCCCGTCCGCGGCGAACCTGGCCGCGGCGAAGGCCGCGTGGCAGGCGGCGCGCATCCCCTGGGAGCAGAGCGAGGGCTTCCTCTTCGGCCCCGTGGACAGCTTCGGCTTCGACCCGGCGCTGGACAGCTGGCCGGTGAACCGCACGGACCTGGACGCGGTGCTCGCCAGCAACGACACGCTGACCCAGGAGTACGTGCGCAACCTCCAGGAGACCCAGAAGGGCTTCCACACGCTGGAGTACCTCATCTTCGGCGACGGCGGCACGAAGACGGTCGCGGACTTCACGCCGCGCCAGTACGAGTACCTCACCGCCATCTCCGCGGAGCTGAAGTCGGTGGGTGGCTCGCTGCACGATGCGTGGACGAAGACGGTGGACGGCCGCGCGCCGTACCGTGACACGCTGGCCAACGCGGGCAAGTCGGGCAACACGGCCTACCCGTCCGTGCACTCCGCCGCGCAGGAGATGGTGAACGGCGCCATCAACATCCTGGACGAGGTCGCCAACGGGAAGATCGCCGACCCGTACGACGCGAAGGACCCGGACCTGGTGGAGAGCCAGTTCGCCTACAACTCGCTGAGCGACTTCACCAACAACATCCGCAGCGTGGAGAACGTGTACCTGGGCCACCAGCAGGGTGAGACGGCGAAGGGCCACTCGCTGCAGGCCGTGGTGGGCGTGGACAGCGCGCTGGACAAGAAGATCCGCGAGCAGATCGCCGCGGCCGTCACCGCGCTCGCCGCCATCCCGGAGCCGTTCCGCCAGTCCATCCGCGACCCGAACTCCGCCGATGAGATCGAAGCCGCGCAGGCCGCCATCATCACCCTCCACAACACCTTCCAGGCCGAGGTGTTGCCGATCGTCAGCAACTGACGACGTGGCAGGATGAGGTCCTGAACGCCATGCGACGCGCATTCCTCCTGGGCACCTTGCTGTTGTGGACCACCGGATGTGGAGAAGACGCACCCGGGGCGCCACCGCCTCCGCCTCGCGCGGGGGGTGAGATGACCGTCGATGACCGCACGTCGCTGGCGTTCATGCAGCCCGCGGCCAACCTGCTGGCGGAGAACGACCGCAAGCACCGCGACGGAGATTCCGCCTTCGAGGCCATCTTCGTCCCCAGCCCCTCCCCGGTGAACCCGGGGTTGGGGCCCGTCTACAACAACACCTCCTGCAACAGTTGCCACCTGCGCAACGGGCGCGGCATGCCGGTGATGGGCCCCGGCCCCCAGCGCACGCAGTTGCTCGTGCGCGTGAGCCTGCCGGACGGGACGCCGGAGCACCCGGGCGGCGCGGTGCCGGTGCCGGGACTGGGCCTCCAGGTGCAGGACCAGGCCAACTACGGCGTGAAGCCGGAGGCCAGCGTCACGTTGAGCTGGGACGAGACGACGGGCAGCTACCCGGACGGGTCGCCCTACTCGCTGCGCGCCCCGCGCGTGGCCATCGTCCCCACGGACGGCTCGGCGCTGCCGGCGGGCATGCTCGTGTCCCTGCGCCTGCCGCCGCCGGTGTTCGGGCTGGGGCTGCTCGAGGCGGTCGACATCGCCACGCTGCAGGCCATGGCCGACCCGGACGACCGCGACAGGGATGGCATCTCCGGCCGCGTCAACGAGGTCTGGAACGTGGTGACGCGCACGCTGACGCCCGGTCGGTTCGGGTGGAAGGCGAACAGCCCCAACCTCAAGCAGCAGTCCGCCGAGGCCTACTTCAACGACATGGGCATCTCCAGCCCGCTCTTCCCGGAGCCGGATGGCACCCACGAGTTGGAGGCGAAGACGCTCGACGCGGCGGTGTTCTACGCGCAGTCGCTCGGTGTCCCCGCACGCACCGCGCTCGACGACGCCGAGGTCCAGCAGGGCGAGCGCCTCTTCCGGTCGTTGGGCTGCGTCCAGTGTCACCGCGAGGAGCTGACCACGGGCGAGCACGAGGTGAAGGAGGTCGCCCACCAGCGCATCCATCCCTATACGGACCTCCTGCTGCACGACATGGGGCCCGGGCTCGCGGACGGGAGGCCGGATGGCGCGGCCACGGGCACCGAGTGGCGGACGCCGCCGCTGTGGGGCCTGGGCCTGACGCACACCGTGCTGCCCTTCACGGGGTTCCTGCACGACGGCCGCGCGCGCTCCATCGAAGAAGCCATCCTCTGGCACGGCGGCGAAGCGGAGAAGGCCCGTGAGGGGTTCCGCGCGCTGAAGGCCGCGGAGCGCGCGGCGCTGCTGAGGTTCCTCGGTTCGCTCTGAGGACGCTCGGGCCCGGGTGTTCACGGTCCGGCGCGAGAGGCCCGTCACGCCGATGGCGGGCCCGCGCTGAACCGCATCACACGCGGCGCTCCTACCCCGTGCCGCACGGGTCGCGAGGCGCTTCGAGGTCCACGCTCGAGCGCGGCTCGCAATCACTCCCACACGGCGCGTGCCGTCGCGACGGCGGCGATCGGACGAGGCGGACACACCCTGTGTCGCCCCCCCTCGCGGCGAGTCCGCTCGGGAGGGAAAATTGACGGAGCGCTACAGGACTGTAGCGTCGAGGCATGCCCCCTCTCGCCCTCGCCGTCTCCGCGCCGTCGCGTCAGGCTGATCCGGTTCGTGTGGCCACCGAGAGGCTGGCCCGGGCGCTCCCCTCGCGTACGGACGCCACCGTCCTCGTCGACCTGCTCGAGGACGATCTGCGAGAGGGCATGGACGCGCTCGGGGACGTGGAGGCGCACTTCACGGACCTGATCGAAACGCTGCGAGCGGGCTCGCTGTCCCCCGCGAGTCTGGTGAACTCGGGCGACGATGTGCGCGTCCTCGAGCGGCTCGACGACCTCCACGACCTGGTCCTCCAGGTCCGCAAGCGGCTGTCGCAGGCCGCCGCGCTCGCGAGGCAGAGCCACACCGCGCGCCCGGTACGCTGACCGCCGCGGCACCCCCCTGCCCTGGCGGCACGCCGCGTGGAGCCACCACGCCCATCCCCCAAAGGGACCTTGGCTTCGCGGACCTCCATGCATCGGGGGGGGGAACGACCCGTTGCACTCTCCCCCCCCGTGGGCAGCCGGGCCCGTGACGTCAGTCACGAGTCCGTGCCTCGGCGACAGGGCCTGCACGCCCATCCTCGGCCGAGCCCCTGGCTTCTCGAGGCTCAGTTCGTCGGTGGGATGGCTCCTGGTGCCGTCACGCCCACCGAGGGCGCCGCAGGCGTCGCCGCGGGGCTCGCGCCTGGCGACACGTTGCCGGGCACTGGCGTCGCGGGGAGCGTCACGGCGGGCGTCGCGTTGAGTGGCGTGGGTGTGCCGAACAGCGGGCTGGCGGGAGCCGCGTTGAGCGGCGCGGGCGAGCCCAGCAGCGCCGCCGGGGGAACGCCCGGGTCCGTGTTCAGCGGCTGCGCCGTGGCGATGATGCCCGGGCTCACCTGCGCGGTCCCCAGGAACGCATCGAAGTTGCCCGCGGGCAGCGGCACCACCGCGAACGAGCCCGCCGTCACCACGTTGCTCTGCACGTCCGTCACCGTGCGCACCGCGCCCAGCGTGGGCGAGGTTCCGGGAGGCGCCGTCCCGGGGGTCAAGAACCCCTCGGCCGCCGCCAGGGAGCCGGGCGCGGGCGTCCCGGGAACGAACCCCGAGATGTTCACGGGCGGATTCGGCGCATCCGGCGTGGTGGGGAACGCCCCGCTCGTCACCACGGGCTCCACCGGCGTGGAGAGGACGCTCGCGCCCGTGGCAATCGTCGCGCCCCCCTCCGTCACCACCGAACCCGCGGGCCCGCCCACGAAGACGCGCTCACCGCCAGCGACCGCGACGGTATCGCTCGTCGTCGGCATCCCCAGGACCGTCGGAGGTGTCGCCAGGACTCCCGGACCGCTGCCTCCCGTCGCGGCCTCCACGGGCAACGGGGGCGTGAGCACGGGCGCCACGCCGTAGTAGACGGTGGGCGGCACCGGCGTCAGCCAGCGTGGATCCACCGTGATGTTGCCGGTGTTCTCCACCACCGCCACCCACGGCAGCGAGCGGCCATCCAGGTCGATGCCCACGTCCTCGAAGACGAACTGGATGAAGCCCCTCGGCTCCAGCCGCGCCGGGAGGTTGTACGCGAGCACCACCAACTCCGTGTCCTCGAAGCGCGCCTGCCGCAGGAGCCGGTGCGTGTCGTCATCCGCGAACGCCCCCGCGTCGAGCGCCGCCACGTGGATGAAGGCCGCGTCCGTCAGCAGCGTCCCGTTGCGCCACACACGGCCCACGCCCCACACCGCGATGGCCGCATGGCTCCGCGTCATCGCCGCCCAGCCCAGGCCGCTGTCACCATAGAGCGGCACGCTCAGGAGCACGCCCCCACCCACCGTGTGCGGTGGTGGCGCGGGGAGCGGCAGGGAAGGCGCTGGCTCGTAGCGCTGGAGGGGCGGGAAACCGGCCTGGGACAGCTCGACCCTGTACTCCGTCACCCCCAACCGGAACGTCGCGGAGAAGGTCGCCTGGTCGCCGTACGTGGCTTCGGGCGCGGACACCCGGTCGTCGACGCTGAGCGTGGCGCTCCCCGTGCCCGATTCGGCCAGGTCGGTGAACGGCAGAGGTCCCTGGATGAAGAAGCCGTCTGGCTGCTCGGTCCTCGCGCTGGCCTGACGGCCCTCGAACGTGAACCCGCCTGGCGCTGCGGCCAGCAAGCCGGACAACAGAAGCGTGGTGAGAGGTCCCGCCATCGACGCTGCCTCCTTGTGGAACAAGGTAGGCAGCGGAGCGGGGAACGGCAGTCCCCTCTCCCCAGAAGAACTAGATGAGACCCCGAGCGCGGCGGATCTGCTCCACCGTCTTGTTGTACTCGATGTCGAAGGCGCTCGTGCCCTCCTGCAGGTGCTTCAGGCGGGAGCGGGCCTCCTTGTCGATCTCGTCGTCCACGTCCAGGTGCTTCTTCATGACCTGGAAGATCTTCTGACGCAGCGAGTTGTCCGGCGAGAAGACCTCCTCGACGTTGCGGCTGATGAGCAGGAACTCGATCATCTGGTTGATGACGTACTCGATGCCCTCGTCCCCCATCTTGAAGCCGCGGACATCCGCCATCTCGCGCTTCACCTGGTTGAACTTCGAGTAGTCATATCCGCGACGCTCCAGTGCCTCGCGCGTCGCCTGGTTCACACGCTCTTCATTCGCAAGGTATTCGCGCATGATGGCCGACAGGTCCATCTCGGCGTCCGCCACGCGCATCGGCTCCACCTCGATGTCCCCATCCTGCATGAGCTGCTGAATCGCCTCTCGCGAGATGATCGGGATCACCTTCGGATACAGCCTCATGTCGGTCCCTCGCCCTCTTTGGACGTGCTCGAATCGTCAACCGCTATAAATCAGCGCCGAGCCCAGTCGCAATTAAAAACCCCAGGAACGTCGCGGTTCCAGCGCACTTCCCCCGCAGTCTGGAGCGGAAATTAATCACGCCGCTCCGGGTGGCGACCCTCCCTGCGATTTTTCGTTCACCGGTTCGGCGGCGTCGTCCAACGAGGCCTCCCGGACGGGGTCCTCCGCCTCCTCGTCCGGGTGTCCGTGGAGCCCCGCATGCACCCGCTCCGCGACGGCCGGGCCCACCACCTCCGCCAGCTCCTCGATGCTCGCCTCGCCCACGCGCTTGAGCGAACCGAAGTGCCGCAGCAACGCCTTGCGCCGCACCTCGCCCACGCCCGGGATGTCCTCCAGCGCCGAGCGCACCCGGCTCTTGCGCAGCACCGTCTTCTGGAAGGTGATGGCGAAGCGATGCGCCTCGTCGCGCATGCGCGTGAGCATGAACAGCTCCGCGGAGTTCTGCGCCAGGACGATGGGGTCTTTTCGCCCCACGACGAACACACGCTCGGGGCTGCGCGCGCTCTCCGCGTCCCGGTCGAAGACCTCCAGGTCGCGGCTCTTGGCCAGGCCCACGACGTCCACCGTGGAAACCCCCAGGTCCTTCATGGCCGCCTGCGCGCTGGCGAGCTGGCCCTTGCCACCGTCGATGACGAGCAGGTCCGGCAGGTCGTGCTCCTCCAGCCCGCGCTTGAGGCGCCGCGTCACGACCTCGTACATGCTGGCGAAGTCGTCCTGCTTCTCCAGCGTCTTGATCTTGTACTTCCGGTAACGGGACTTGTCCGCGTCGCCGTCCGTGACGGCCACCTGTGACGCGACGATGGCGGACCCCTGGAAGTGGGAGATGTCGAAGCACTCCATCCTGCGTGGAAAGTTGCGCAATCCCAGTCGCTGTTGGAGGCGGGAGAGGACCTGGTCCGTCTCGTCCTTGGTGCGGCGGCGTTCGATGAAGGCCTGCTCGGCGTTCTTGGCGCCCATGAGCACCAGGTCGTGCTTCTCGCCGCGCTTGGGGATGAGCACGCGCACGCGCTCGCCCTTGCGTTCGGACAGGAGGGACTCCAGGCCCTGGATGCCGTCCTCGGGCTCCAGCGGGAGGAGGACCTCCTCGGGCACGAAGCTGCCCTGGTCGTAGTAGAGGTTCACGAAGGACGCGAGCAGCTCCCCGTCCGGGAACTCCTGGCTGCCGAAGGGGAAGGCCTGGCCTCCGTTGATGCGGCCCTGACGGACCCACAACACGTAGAACAGGATGCGGTCCGCCTCGCGGTGGAAGGCGAAGACGTCCTGGTCCTTGAAGTCCGTCGTCGCGACCTTCTGCCGCTCCAGGCTGCGCTCGATGGCCTGGAGCTGGTCGCGCACGCGCGCGGCCTCCTCGAACTTCAGGTCCAGGGAGGCGCGCTTCATGCGCAACCGCAGGCCCTCCACCAGCTCCGACGCCTTGCCCTCCAGGAACATCACCACCTCGTCCACGCTGCGGTGGTAGTCCTCCTCCGGCACGGGGTAGACACACGGCGCCGGACAGCGGCCGATCTGGTACAGCAGGCAGGGCCGCTTGCGGTTGGCCAGCACGTGGTCCGTGCAGGTGCGCAGGCGGAAGTAGCGGTTGATGATGCGCAGGGTCTCCCGGATGGCGCCGGCGCTGGAGTACGGGCCGAAGTAGCGGGCACCGTCGCGCTCGTACTTGCGCACCACCTCCAGGCGCGGGAACGCCTGGGTGCGGTCCAGGCGCAGGGAGATGAACTGCTTGTCGTCCTTGAGCAGGACGTTGAAGCGCGGCTTGTGCTTCTTGATGAGCTCGTTCTCGAGGAGCAGCGCCTCCTTCTCGTTGTGGACGAGCACCGTCTCCAGGTCGCCGAGCATCTCGTCCAGCAGCGACACGAACACGCGCGTGTCGCCCGTGCGCGTGAAGTACGAGCGCACCCGGCTGCGCAGGTTCACCGCCTTGCCGACGTAGATGATCTGCCCCCGGCGGTCCTTCATCAGGTACACGCCGGGTTCGGTGGGCAGGGCGTCGAGCTTCTCCTGGAGCCTGGCGTCCATGGGCCGCGCCTCCTACCGACGACTCCGGGCGCGCGACGAGCGCCCGCCCTTGCCACCCCGGCCGCGCCTGGGAGGCTCCGCGTCCTCCGCCTTGGGGGGCGCCTTGAGCAGCGAGCGCGACGCGGGCTTGAGCCCCAGGTCCATGTCCTTGAGCAGTTGGACGCGGTCGCGGTACTCGGCGGCCTTCTCGAACTGCATCTCCTCCGCCGCCTCGAGCATCTGCTTCGTGTACTCCTCGATGAGGCGTTTGATCTCCTTCGTCTCGAGCGCGTCGTCCTCGCCCTCGGCCGCCATGGGCAGCGCGGCCGCGTCGGACGCGTCGTAGGCGATGTGCTCGGAGAGGTCGGTGATGTTGCTCTTGACGGAGCGCGGGGTGATTCCGTGCGTCTTGTTGTGCTCGCGCTGGATCTCCCGGCGGCGCGTCGTCTCCTCCAGGGCCTTCTTCATCGAATCGGTGACGTGGTCCGCGTACATGATGACGCGGCCGTTCAGGTTTCGAGCGGCGCGGCCGATGGTCTGGATGAGCGACACGTGGCTGCGCAGGAAGCCCTCCTTGTCCGCGTCGAGGATGGCCACCAGCGACACCTCGGGGATGTCCAGGCCCTCGCGCAGGAGGTTGATGCCCACCAGCACGTCGAACTCGCCCTTGCGCAGGTCGCGGATGATGGCGGTGCGCTCGATGGCGTCGATGTCCGAGTGCAGGTAGCGCACGCGCACGCCCACGTCCGCGAAGTACTCGGTGAGGTCCTCCGCCATGCGCTTGGTGAGCGTCGTCACCAGGACGCGCTCCCTGCGGCTGACGCGCAGGCGCACCTCCTCGAGCAGGTCGTCCACCTGGTTGCCCACCGGACGCGTCTCCACCTCCGGGTCCGTCAGGCCCGTGGGGCGGATGATCTGCTCCACCACCACGCCCTGGGACTTCTGCAGCTCGTACTCGGACGGCGTCGCGGAGACGAACACGGCCTGGGGCACCAGCTCCTCGAACTCACCGAACTTGAGCGGCCGGTTGTCCAGCGCGCTGGGCATGCGGAAGCCGAAGTTGACCAGCGTCTCCTTGCGGGCGCGGTCACCGCGGTACATGGCGCCGATCTGCGGCACCGTCTGGTGGCTCTCGTCGATGAGGACCAGCAGGTTGCGCGGGAAGTAGTCGATGAGGCACGGCGGCGGCTCACCCGGCGAGCGCCCGGAGAAGTGCCGCGAGTAGTTCTCGATGCCGTTGCAGTAGCCCACCTGTTCGATCATCTCCAGGTCGAACAGGGTGCGCTGCTCCAGCCGTTGCGCCTCCAGCAGCTTGCCCTCGCGCTTGAAGGTCTGGAGCTGGTCGGTCAGCTCGTCGCGGATGGTCTGGAGCGCACGCTTGCGCACGTCCTCGCCCGCCACGTAGTGGCTCGCGGGGAAGATGACGATCTTCTCCAACGTGCCCAGCGTCACGCCGCGCAGCGGGTCGAATTCGGTGATGCGCTCCACCTCGTCGCCGAAGAAGCTGACGCGCACCGCGCGCTCCTCCTCGTAGGCGGGGAACACCTCGACGGTGTCGCCGCGCGCGCGGAACGTCCCGCGGTGGAAGTCCATGTCGTTGCGCTCGTACTGGCCCTCCACCAGCCGGCGCATGAACGCGTCGCGGCCCATGTCCGCGCCCGTGTCCACGCGCACCGCCAGGTCCACGTAGCTGCGGGCCGCGCCCAGGCCGTAGATGCAGGAGACGCTGGCGACGATGACCACGTCGTCGCGGATGCGCAGCGAGTGGGTGGCCGAGTGGCGCATCCGCTCGATGTTGTCGTTGATGGACGAGTCCTTCTCGATGAAGGTGTCCGTCGACGGGACGTAGGCCTCCGGCTGGTAGTAGTCGTAGTAGGAGACGAAGTACTCGACGGCGTTGTTCGGGAAGAGCGACTTGAACTCGCCGTAGAGCTGGGCGGCCAGCGTCTTGTTGTGCGCGATGACCAGGGTGGGCCGCTGCACCTGGGCGATGATGTTCGCCATGGTGAACGTCTTGCCCGACCCCGTGACGCCCAGGAGGGTCTGGTAGCGGTCGCCGCGCTGCACGCCCTCGGTGAGTTCGGCGATGGCCCGGGGCTGGTCGCCCTCGGGCTGATGGTCACTGACGATCTGGAACCCCGGCATGGCCGGAAGATCTAACACCCGCCGCGCCAGAACACTGCACGTTTGTATCCGTCCGTCCGGCGACGGACGGAGCCCCCGGGACTACTTCGAGGCGCCCTCCGAGGGAGGGGGCGTCCGGGGGGCCTTCAGCGCCTCCAGGGCCGCCAGGCGGGCGGCCTCGAACTCGTCCCCCTTGTTCCACCGGGGCAGCTCCGGGTTGCGCGCCACGTGGGCCCCCAAGAGGAAGAACAGGCGCACGTCCTCCACGGCACCGGACCAGTCCCAGTCCGGGCGCAGCTCGTCGGAGGGCTGGTGGTAGTGCTTCGCCTCCCACGTCTCGCGCTGCTGGCGGCCCCACCCCTCCGGCCGCCCCACGAAGTCCATCCCGCTGCCGAAGTAGGCGGCGGGGATGCCCCGCCGGGCGAAGTTGAACTGGTCGGAGCGGTAGAAGAAGCCGCGGTCCGACAGTTGATCCGCCTTCACCACCCGGCCCTGCGTCTTGGCCAGCGCGGTGATGACGCCGTCGAGGTCGGACTTGCCCAGGCCGATGACGGTGATGTCGCGCGTGCGCCCGTGGATGTTGGCGCCGTCGATGTTGACGTTCGCGGCGATGCGCCCCGCGGGGACGGGCGGGTGCTCCGCGAGGTACTGCGAGCCCAACAGCCCCTGCTCCTCCGCGGCCACCGCGGCGAAGAGGATGGAGCGCCGGGGCGGCTGGGGCAGCGCGCGGAAGGACTTCGCCACCGCGAGCATCGCGGAGACGCCGGCCGCGTTGTCGAGCGCGCCGTTGTAGACGAGGTCCTCGCCCGGCGCGCCCTCCTCCTTGCGGCCCAGGTGGTCGTGGTGCGCGCTGTAGAGCACCACCTCGCTGCCCAGCTTCGGGTCGGAGCCGGGCAGCATGGCCAGCACGTTGGCGGTGGGCCGGCGGCGCACCTCGTTGGCGAAGCGCGTGGACACCGTCACGCCGAGCGGCACCGGCTGGAAGTCCCGCGACTGCGCGGCGGCGCGCAGGGACTCCAGGTCCCGCCCCGCCATCTGCAGCACGCGGCGCGTGGCGGACTCCGTCATCCACGCCTTCACCTGGAGCCGGGGGCCGGACGCGGCGGGCAGTTCGAACTGCTCCCCCGTCCACGACGACTGCACCACCTGCCACGGGTAGCCCGCGCTGGCCGGGGTGTGGAGGATGATGGCGCCGGCCGCGCCCATCTTCGCGGCCTGCTCGTACTTGTAATCCCACCGGCCGTACCAGAGCCGCGTGCGCCCCGCGAAGAGGGCCGGGTCATCCTCCGGGTCGCTGTTGAGGATGAGCAGCGTCTTGCCGCGCACGTCCATCCCCTTGAAGTCGTCCCACGCGTACTCGGGCGCCTGGATGCCGTAGCCCACGAAGACGATTTCGGACGCGTCCAGCTTCGCCTCCGCCTCCTGCACGCCGGACACCGCGATGAAGTCCTCGTGGAACTTCAGGTCCTCCACGCCGCCCGGAGCCCGGACGGACAACGTCCGCGGGTGCCCGGTGACGCCCACCAGGTCGAACGGCTGGAAGTACGTCCCATCCACGCCCGCGGGCTTCAGGCCCAGCGACTCGAACTGCGAGGCGATATAGGCCTGTCCCAGCGCGTCCCCACGCGTGCCGGGGCCACGGCCCTCCAGCAGGTCGTGCGCGAGGAAGCGCACGTGCGCGCGGAGCACGTCCGGTTCGATGTGGGCGGAGGCGGCCTTCTCCGCCGACGTGACGAGCGGCACCCGCTGCGCGAGCGCGGGCACCGGGGACAGGGCGAGGAGCAGTGGCAGCAGGCGCTTCATGGTGACCCGAGCCCTAACACGAGGGCCCGGGTCCATGCAGCCCTACGCCGAGGGCGCGGACGCCACCTTCCACGACGTCCCGGTGGGCGTATCCATGATTTCCACGCCCTTCTCCTTCAGCGTCGCGCGGACGCGGTCCGCGGCGGCGAAGTCCTTCGCGGCGCGCGCGGCGGTCCGCTCGCCCAGCAGCCGGTCCACCTCCGCCACGTCGATGCCCCGCTCACGCACGGCGCGCTCACGGCGGCGCAGGAGCCACGCGCCGGACGCGTCCTCGAAGAGGCCGAGCACGCCGGACACCTTGCGCACGTCGTCGCGCAGCGCCTGGAGCGTGCGCCCCACGAGCGCCTTGTCCTTCACCGGCGGCTTGTCGGCCAGTTCGTTCATCAGGCCGAACAGGCCGGAGAGCGCGCCCAGGCCTCCCGCCGAGTTGAAGTCGTCGTCCATCGCCGCCTCGAACTCCGCGAGGAAGCGGTGCGGGTCGCCGTGCAGCGGCCCCTGGCCGAAGTCCTTGCCGGCCACGCGCTCGTCCACCTTGCGCAGCGTCTCGTAGAAGTACTCCATGCGCGTCTCGGCGTCCGCGAGCGCCTTGTCGGAGAAGCTGAGCGGGTGGCGGTAGTGCGTGGACAGGAAGAAGAAGCGCAGGGCCTCCGGGTCCACCTTCTCCAGCGCGTCGCGCAGGCGCACCACGTTGCCCAGCGACTTGGACATCTTCGCGCCTTCCAGGTCCAGGAAGCCGCAGTGCATCCAGTACTTGGCGAACTGCTGGTCGTGCGCGGACTCGCTCTGGGCGATCTCGTTCTCGTGGTGGGGGAAGATGAGGTCGAGCGCGCCGCCGTGGATGTCGAACGTCTCGCCCAGGTACTTCTCGCTCATCGCGGAGCACTCGATGTGCCAGCCCGGACGGCCCGGCCCCCAGGGGCTCTCCCACGAGGGCTCCCCCGGCTTGGCGGCCTTCCACAGCGCGAAGTCCAGCGGCTCGTGCTTCTGCTCGCCGGGCTGCACGCGCTCGCCCACGCACAGGTCGTCGAGGTTGCGCTTGGACAGCTTCGCGTAGTCCTTGTCCGCGCTGACGGAGAAGTACACGTCGCCCTGGGACGGGTACGCGAAGCCCTTGTCCACCAGCTTCTGGATGATGGCGATGATTTCCGGGATGTGGTCGCTCACCTTCGGGGCCACGTCCGGCTCCACGAGGTGCAGCGCCGTGACGTCCTCGCGGAAGCGGTCCACGAAGCGCTGCGCCAGCGCCACCGGGGCCTCGCCCGTCTCGTTGGCCGCCTTGATGATCTTGTCATCCACGTCCGTGAAGTTGCGGACGTAGCGCACCGTGTAGCCCCGGTAGCGCAGGTAGCGGACCACCACGTCGAACGACGTGAAGGTGCGAGCATTCCCGATATGAATGTAACTGTAGACCGTGGGCCCACAGACATAGACTCCCACACACCCCGGGACGGCAGGCTCCAGCAGTTCCTTCTGCATGGACATGGTGTTGAAGAGCCGGATGGGTGGGGGGGTCACTTGCGCCATTCCTCCTGGGTTCCTTCGGGTGAGTGTGGCCATCACTCTAGGGTCGCGGTCCTGGATCAGGCCAGCTTTCACGGGCCCCGTGGGCTGGATGGCCTGGGGCCGTTAGAATCCCCGCCCTGGACAACTTCGGACGCCTGGGGCCTGAGAACCTTCCAGCCGGTCCCCAATCAGCGAGAATGGCCTCATGGCTCCACCGAACCCGAAGCGCCCGCCCCGCCCTCCCCGTCCCCCGGGCACGCCGGCGCCGAAGGATTCGGACGTGGAGCTCCCGTTCGACGACGACGAGGTGGCGCCGCTCCAGGCGGACGACCCGCGCCCCCAGCGCGTGCCGCAGTTCCCGGCGGGCTCGCGCAAGAAGTCCCGCCAGGGCAGCGGGCGGGGGCGGGACCGGGACCGGGAGCTGTCCCCGAAGTTCGAGTGGGGCCGGGAGTATTCGAATCCAGGACATCCCCCGGCCTTCGTGTACGTGGAGCGGGGACCGGGCGCCGGCCAGCTCGTGCCGGTGCAGCAGGGCCCGCTGGTGCTGGGGCGCTCCTCGTCGTCGGACCTGCGGCTGCAACACCCGTCCATCAGCCGGCGGCATGCGCAGCTCACCCGCCAGGGCGATGACTTCTTCCTGAAGGACCTGGGCAGCCAGAACGGCACGTTCATCAACCGCGTCCGCGTCACCGCCGAGGTGCAGGTGATGCCCGGTGACGAGATTTCGCTCGGCAACGCGGTGCTGCGCCTGCGCGGGCCCGGCACCCCGTCCGCCACCAACATCCCCGCGCCCGCCCCCGCCGCCGTCCTCGAGCCCGCGCCCCGCCGCCCGCGGATGAACCGGCTGACGGTCGCGCTCGTCGCCGCGGGGCTGGGGTCGACCGCCGCCGCCCTGTTCACCGTGCTCGTGGTGGGGCTCGCCTCGAACGACAACGGCTCCGGCGCGCAGGCGCGCGAGGAGGCCTTCGCCCCCGTGGAGCAGAACGGCGCGCCCCTGCTCGTCGACGCGCCCCCCAGCCGAGGCCCCGGGGGCGCCAGGAGCGCCCCCGCGACGACGGAGGAGCCCGCTGGTGTCGTGACGTCCCCGGGCGTGCGGGACACGGCGACGGAGAACCGCCCCCCGCGCACCGCCACCCCGAAGGGCTCCGACACGAACGAGGTCGCGAGCGGTTCGCCCGCCACGAGGGAGCCCGCCCCCGGAAGCAGGAGCCGGGTGGCCCCCGTCGGCATGAGCGCGCGGGACATCGCGTCCGGCCGGGTCGGGCCCCCGCCCTCGGGCGCGCCCGACATGCCCCCGTCCTCCAACCCCACCACGCCCTCCCTGAACGCGGCGGACATCGCGGCGGGGCGAGGCGGCACGGGGACGGGCGTTTCGCGCGGCGCCCCCACGATGAGCGCGGCGGACATCGCGGCGGGTCGCGGCGTCGCCAGCGGCGGTCGCACCAGCACGCCTTCCCTGAACGCGGCGGACATCGCCTCGGGCGCCACCGGGTCGAAGACCCAGTCCCCCCCCGTCAGCCGGCCCGTCGAGTCCTCCACGGGGGCCCGCGACGTCGCCATGGGCGGCACGCGCGCCGAACCCAATCTCGCGTCGAAGCCCGTCGCCGCCCCCATGCAGACGGCGGAGGTCCGCCCCGCGGTCGAGCCCGGAACCGAGGCGGACGTCTTGCGCCGCTACGAGACGGGCGACGTGACGGGAGCGGTGGAGATGGCGCGCGTCTCGAAGCTCCCCGCCCTGCAGGCGCAGTTGCAGCGCGTCGAAGCCTCCCAGTCGGAGGCGCGCAAGGCGGTCGCCAAGGGGGACCTGCCGCGCGCCATCGCCCAGCTCACCACCGCCGTCGCCGTGGACCAGGAGCTGTCCCATGGCTGGGGCACCCAGGGTCCCCGGCTCCGAAAGCAGCTCGGAGACCTGCACGTGCAGGTGGGCGTCGAGGCGATGAAGACGGGGGATCGCGACGCGGCTCGCACCGCGTTCAACCAGGCGCTCCAACACGACTCGGGCAACCTGAAGGCCCGTGAAGGCCTCAGGCGGCTCTCCGCCGGATCAGCCCCTTGAAGAGCAGCACCCCGTTCAGGGCGATGAAGGCGAGCAGGCCGAGCGCCACCAGCACCAGGCCCCAGTCCTCCGCGGGGCGCTCTCCCTCCACGAGCAGCCACAGACGTCCGGCCCTGGGCTGCACCTCCCCCATGCCGCGGAGCATCGCCAGCGCCTCCCGGTAACGCGGCGCCTCCTCCTCCGACAGGAGTCGCCCCCGTATGGCGAAGGGGGTGGCGTCCGGAGGGGGCGGCGGCCGTCCCGGAACCCAGTCCTCGCCGGGCAGCGCGCGGCGCCGCACGACGAACGGCGACTCACGCAGCCCCACGAGCACGAACAGGCCCGAGGAATCCCGCTCATAGGCACCTCGCGACGTGGGCAGGCCGTGCACCTGCGCGTAGCGATTGGAGGCGAGCGCCTCGAGGCGGTAGTCCCCTTCCGCGCCCAGCGTCAGCGGATCACCGGACGAGAAGAAGTACGCGACGTCCCGCCGCACCATGCCCAGCAGGACGAGGGCCACGGCGATGGCCAGGGTCGCCGCCAGGGGCCGCACCCCCACACGGCGGCGCGCCAACCGGGACTCCAGCTCTGCGATGCGCCGCTCGCGCTCCTCACGCGCGGACTCGAGGGAGACAGGCTCGTTCATGAAGGGGCTTGGAAAGACGATGCCCCGAGTCCCCTCGAAGGGAACCCGGGGCACGGGAGTC
The DNA here is from genome assembly GCF_024198235.1 of Myxococcus dinghuensis. Lineage (GTDB taxonomy): Bacteria > Myxococcota > Myxococcia > Myxococcales > Myxococcaceae > Myxococcus > Myxococcus dinghuensis. The sequence goes on from NZ_JAKCFB010000030.1 coordinate 54,211, forward strand.
TCGGGCGAGGCCCGCGATGCTCAGGCGAGGTTGAAGATCTTCTTCAGGTCCGACTCGATCTCTTCCTCGGAGCAGTCCTTCGCCAGCGACAACTCCTTGATCAGCAGGGAGCGCGCGGTGTCGAGCATCTTCCGCTCGCCGAAGGACAGGTCCTTGTCGCCCTTGAGGAGGTACAGGTCGCGAAGCACCTCGGCGATCTCGAAGACGGAGCCCGTCTTGATCTTCTCCATGTACTCCCGGTAGCGCCGGTTCCAGGTCGTGGAGTCGACCGAGATGTCCTTCTCCTTGAGGATGGAATAGACCTGCTTGACGTCCTCCTCGCTGATGATCTCCCGGAGGCCGACCGACCCGACCTTGTTGATCGGGATCATGATCCGCATCCCGTTCTCCAGGATGCGCAGCACGTAGAACGACTGGCGCTGCCCGGCCACCTCGGTGTGCTCGATACCCATCACCTCACCGACGCCCTGGCCTGGATAAACCGCCTTGTCACCAGTCTTGAAGCTGGTCTGCACTAACTGCCTCCTTGAAAGACGCTCCCGGCCTTCCAAACAAACGCCGGGCACAACTACCACAAACCACATGCGCGGGCAACGATAACGCCTTGACCACCCAGGACGCGCCCGACTACGTTGTCGGTTTTCGTACGCGGTATCGCGGAGTGTGCGAGCCGGCGTGACGGACGGTGTTGGGTGGGGTGGGCGTGGATCGTTACGCGTGGCGCGACCTGGGGACGCGTCCCCTTTTCTTTCCCTCGTTGAGCTTGCTGCTGGGCGCTCTCTGGCTTCCAGGAACGAGCAGCTCCACTTCGCTATTTCTGGTCTGCGGGGTTTTCCTGGGAGTGGCCGGCTTGGCGCTCGCCCGCCTGCCTGGTGCGCATCTGGCGGTGCTCGCGGCGCTGGGTCTGGCTGGTGCGGGGTTGGCGGCCTGGGAGGCGCGGGTGGAGGTGCCCCCGGAGCTGGCCGCTGGTGGTGACGTGGTGATCGAGGGTGACGTCGAGCGGGTGGATCCGTTCGACGACGTGGTGCGGATCCGCCTGGCGGTGGCGAGCGCGGGCCCGGATGCACGGACGCAGCGGCCGGTGCGCTTCCGGGCGACCCTCTCGCTGCGGGGTGGAGGAGCCCCGCCCCTGCCCGGGCAGCGCGTGCGGGCCACGACGCGGCTGGCGCCGGACGTGCCCGCGGCCAATCCCGGCGAGAAGGACTTCACGCCCGCGCGACGACGCCAGGGCATCGTCTTCAACGGCAGCGTGAGTGCGGGCAAGGCCCTGGTCCTTTTGCCCGCACCGACGTGGCGGCGCGTGCTCGAGGCGATGCGCGAGCGGCTGGCGGTGGCGGTGCGCGCCGTGGCGCCGACACCCGACGCCGCGGCGCTGTTCCTCACGCTGGCCGCGGGGCAGCGCGCGGCGCTGGACGCGAGCTGGGAGGAGGCCTTCTCTCGCTCGGGGCTCGCGCACGTGCTGAGCGTCAGCGGCCTGCACGTCGCGGCGCTGGCGCTGATGACCCTCGCCCTGCTGCGGCGCCTCCTGGTCCGCGCGGGCGCGCGGTGGCGGCAGTGGGATGCCCGGCGGGTGGCGGCTCCGGCGGCGGTGCCCTTCGTCTGGGCCTACGTCCTGTTCACCGGCAACCAGCCACCGGCGGTGCGCTCGGCGGTGATGGCGACGGTGGTGCTGCTGGGGCTGTGCCTGTGGCGACGCGCGGACGGGTTGAACAGCCTCGCCACCGCGGCGGTGGCGATGGTGGCGTGGGCGCCCTCCAGCGTGGAGGACCTGTCGTTGCGGCTGTCGTTCCTCGCGGTGTTGGGGCTCGTGCTGCTGGTGCCGCCGATGCGCGCCGCCCTTCCGCTCCCTCCTCCCGACCCGAGCGAGCCCCGGCGCTGGGTGCGCGTGCTCGCGCAGGCGCGAGAGACGGTGGCCCAGACGCTCTGCGCGAGCGCGGCGGCCACGCTGTCCGGGCTGCCCATCGCGGCGGCGGCCTTCGGGCGGGTGAGCCTCGCGGGCCTCCTCTCCAACGTCGTCGCCCTGCCACTGTGCGGCCTGCTCACCGGACTGGCCGCGGGAGGCGCCGCGCTGTTCGTGGTGTCGCCCTGGTTGGCCACCCCGGTGCTGTGGGCGGGGGCCTGGGCTTCGCGGGTGTTGCTGTGGCTGACCGAGTTCTTCGCCGCCGCGCCGCTGGCGTCCGTGGAGGTCACGCCGCTGGGTGGCTGGGCGGCGCCGTACGCGGTGGGACTGCTGACGTGGGCGCTCGGAACGGGGCGGTGGCGCTGGGCGGGCGCGCTCGTCCCCCTCGCGCTCGTCGGCGCCACGCTCACGCCCTGGCTGCGGCCGGAGCCCGGGCTGCGCGTGACGTTCCTGTCCGTGGGCCAGGGCGACGCGGTGGTGTTGAGCTCGCGTGGCCATCACGCGCTGGTGGATGGGGGCGGCGCGCCCGGAGGCACGGACACCGGGGCCCGCTACGTCGTCCCCTTCCTGCGGCACCAGGGCGCCTCCCGGCTGGACCTCGCGGTGTTGTCACATCCGCATCCGGACCATGCGCTGGGCCTCGTCTCGACGCTGGCCCAGGTGCCCACCGAGCGGCTGTGGCTGCCCGCGGGCGACGAGGGAGGTCCGCTGTCCCGGCAGGTCGTCGCCGCCGCGCGCGACGCACACGTGGAGGAGGTCGAGGACGGCCACCCTCCCCTCGCGCTGGGCGAGGCGACGTTGGAGGTGCTCGGTCCACCGGGGCTGCCCGAGCGCGAGCTGCTCGAGGGCGTGAACGACCGGAGCATCGTGCTGCGCGTGCGCCACGGAGACGTCACGCTGCTGCTCCCCGGGGACGTGGAGGCGGACGCGGAGGCGGAGCTGGCTCCCAGGCTCGGGGCGGTGACGGTGATGAAGGCCCCACACCACGGCTCGCGCACGTCGTCCACGCCGGCCCTGCTGGAGGAGACGCGCCCCCGGCACGTCATCTTCTGCGTGGGACGGCGCAACCGCTTCGGCTTCCCCCACCCGGAGGTGGAGGCCCGCTACCGGGCCCAGGGCAGCGAGTGTTGGAGAACGGACGTGGACGGGGCCGTCACCGTCGAGAGTGACGGGCGGGATGTCCGGCTGGTTCCCCACCTGGCGCGCGAGCCTCCACCCGAGGTCCCCCGGGTTGCGGCGGACGCGGAGCGGTCCCAGGTTCGTGCCGATGATTCCCGAGGACATCGACCTGCGTCAGCTCACGGCGGACCTGAAGGACGCCCTCGGCCCTGGTGAGCCGGTGGGCTACTTGCGTGGCAAGTCCGTGATGCGCGACCTGCTCGTGGACATGAAGGGCTTCTCCCAGCAGGAGGCGGAGGAGCTCATCGACACGATGGAGCTCCAGGGCTTCTTGCGCTTCCTGGGTGACCCCACCGAGCGCTCCGTGGCGGACGCGCAGTGGGACATCACGCCGCACGCCTGAGCGCGGCGGACGCGGCGCGGCTCACTCGAACGTCAGCCAGCCGAAGCGCGGCAGCGCGTGGAAGTCGCCGACGAAGAGCGGCGAGAACGACTGCCCCTCGACGTTGCGCCGGTCGAGGTGCTCCAGGCGGTACAGGTTGAAGCGCCACCGGTCTCCCGGGCGCGGCGGGATGTGCGGCACCTCGGCGAGCTTCGCGAAGGGGATGCGCATCTCCGCGGACCAGCCCTCGTCCTTGTCGGACGGGTCGTCCAGCGTGCCGCGGACCTTCACCGCCGTCGTCATCCCCGAGTCCCACGACAGGTCCATGCCCTGCCGACGCGCGGGGAAGTAGGCGTCGAAGATGACGTTGTGCGGAGACACCTGGAGCTCGTTGTAGGTGCGCCCGTCCGCGTTCGCGTCGAGGAAGACCTCCACCACCTCCTGCTCGTAGATGGGGTCGTCGCGCTTGCGCAGCGTGCCCCAGATGTCCGGGTCCTCGCTGTCGAAGGCGACGTAGAGGAACTCGTCGTCGCGGACGATGCGCGCCTCGGTGCGCAGCCGGGGCTCGCGACCGTCGAAGCTGCCGCGCAGCACCACCGGCGTCGCGGACTTCCACGCCGCGTCGTCGAGGGCCCCATCGATGGTGGGCGCCTTGTCGACCCGGTGGACGACGTACTCGGGCAGCTCCGGCGCGGCGCCTCCCAGACGGGGCCCCTGCATGCGATGGCTGCCGTCGTGCGCGTTCGGGTCATCCACCGGGAGCCGGTCGTCCCCCCGCCAGAAGCCGAGCACCACGCGGGCGGGCACGCTCGGCATGGGCACGGAGTGCACATCCTCGATGACCTTGCCCACCGGCCAGGTCGCCAGCGGCGCCGCGCCGTCCTGCACCTCGTGGTCGGCGTTGACGAGCATGCCCCCGGAGGCGGCATCCACCACGTGGACGAAGAACCCGAAGCCCTGCGGCGGCGTGCTCCTCGCCTGGAAGTAGTGCGCCAGCCGGACCTGGGTGCCGGGCGCGGCCTGGGCCGGCGTCACCTTCGACCCCAGATACACCACGGAGCCGCCCGCGAACGTCGCGCCGCTGCGGAAGGTGAGGTCCGTCGGCGCGGCGTCCAGCATCCGGGCCTGCGCGGGCGCGGGAACGCTGGAGACCCGGGGCTTGGGCCCCGCCTGTTCGTCTCGACACGAGACGGCGAGGCAGGAGAGCGTCAGCAGCGGAACGAGGACGGTGGCGGAGGTGCGCATCGAGGCCGGGCATCCTAGCGGGCTTCCTCGGGATTGGGCCATGCGCGGCATCCCGCCCCCGGCCATCCCTCCGTCCGCCCGCGCCCTCGCCGGGGGTGCCGACGACGCCGGAGCGCGCCAATCCCGAGAGAAGCAGCAGCCACCGGCACAACCCCCGCTACCAAGTCCCTTAAGCCGAGTTTCCAGCGCCCGCTCGTAAGCCCGACGTGCCGCGCAAAGCCACGTTACGAACCCACCATGCGCCCCTTCCTGACGGCGACGTGGCGGTACCTCGCGATGCTGAACTACGAGGTGGATCCAGAGGTGCTCAAGCCCCTGGTGCCCCGAGGCACCGAGCTCGACACCTGGCAGGGCAAGACGTTCGCCAGCATGGTGGGCTTCCGCTTCCTCGACACGAAGGTGAAGGGGCTCGTCGTCCCGTTCCACCAGAACTTCGACGAGGTGAACCTCCGCTACTACGTGCGCTTCCGCGGGCCGGAGGGCTGGCGGCGCGGCGTCGCCTTCGTGCGCGAGCTGGTCCCCCGCCGGGCCATCGCCACCGTGGCGCGGGTCGTCTACAACGAGCCGTACCTCGCGCTGCCCATGCGCCACAGCGTGCGGATGGACGACGCGGAGAAGGGCGCACCCGGACAGGTGGAGTACGCGTGGAAGTTCGGAGGGCGGTGGCATTCCCTGTCGGCGCGCACGCGCGGCGCCCCCGCCTCGAGCACGGAGGGCTCCCAGGAAGAGTTCATCACCGAGCACTACTGGGGCTACACGCCGCAGCGGGACGGCGGCTGCGCGGAGTACCGCGTGGAGCATCCCCGCTGGTCCGTCTGGCAGGTGGACGACATCGGCTTCGACTGCGACGTCGCGGGCCTCTACGGGGAGCGGTTCGCGCCGTTCCTCCGGGGGACGCCCGCCTCCGCGTTCGTCGCGGACGGCTCCACCGTCTCCGTGTACCCCGGCACGCGGCTCGTCCTCGACGGGCGCGCCCCCACCACACCGGACGTGTCTTCCGCGGCCTGAGGTTCCGTCCCGGGTAGGACGGCCGTCCCACGACCCGGATGGTCCGCTCGCGACCTGGGACACTCCGCCGGCATAACCGCGCGAAATGCGGTGTCCCACCGCGGGTCCGGGGGTTGCTCGCACGCGGGGGCATGCGCTTCGAATTCGAGCACCTCGGGACCACCACCCCCTTCGAGCTCTCCGAGGGTCACCATCAACTGGGCGGCGGCCCCGACGACCACGTCCGACTGGAGGCCCTGCCCCCGGGCCTGCTGAGCCTCCGCATCGAATCCCAGCGGCTGATGGTGGAGGCGACACGGACCTTCGCCGTCGACGGCGTGCTGGTGCCCCAGGGCGTGGCGAGGCTCGTCCTGCCCGGTGAAGTCCTCGGCCTCCCTGACGACATGTGCCTGCGGGTGCTGGCGGAGACGACGGAGGAGCGCACCCAGGGCACCCTGGCCATCCTCAAGGGCCTGCTCACGGGGCTGGAGGATTCCGCGCCATCCCGCGCGGCCACCCTCACCTGCCTCACCGGGCTGGACGTGGGGCGCGTCCATGCCCTCGCCGACGCGCGCACGCAACTGGGCCGCGGCAGCGAGGCGACGCTCCGACTCAGGGACCGGGCCGTCTCCCGCAATCACGCCTGCATCGTGCAGGACAGCGCCCGCTTCCTCCTGGAGGACCTGGGTAGCCCCAACGGCGTGTACCTCAACGGCCAGCGCCTCCAGGAGCCCACGGCCCTCTCGGACGGAGACGTCATCGAGTTGGGGAGGACCCTGCTTCGCTTCCAGGCGGCCCTCGAGGAGCCTCCACCGCCGCCACCCACGCCCGACGGAGGTGTCCTCCCGCCTCCCGACGGGGAGGTCAGCCCCGCCGAGCCCGCCGCTTCCGAACAGGAACCGTCATCGACGGCCCCCCGCGCGGACGCCGTCTCCACGCCGGCGGAGGCGCCTCGGACGAGGTTGGAGTGGTGGCTGCTGGGCCTGGGGGTCGCGGCGGCGCTGGTGGGCCTGCTCGTCACCTACGCGTTGGCGACGGCCTAGGAGGGAGTCCGGGCGGCGCGCCTCGGCGAGCACGAGGCGCCCATCGGTCAAAGGCTCGCGGCGAGGCGCGTTCCCTGATCGATGGCGCGCTTGGCATCGAGTTCGGCGGCGACGTCCGCGCCGCCGATGGCATGCACCTTCACGCCCGCCGCGACGAGCGGTTCGAACAACTCGCGCGCAGGCTCCTGCCCCGCGCAGATGACGACGGTGTCGACGGCGAGGACTCGCGGCACACCTGCGACACGGACGTGAAGGCCCTCGTCGTCAATCCGGGTGTACTCCACCGCGTTCAGCATCTCGACGCCCCGCCGCTGGAGCGTGGCCCGGTGAATCCAACCAGTCGTCTTGCCGAGCCCCTCACCGACCTTGGAGGCCTTGCGCTGCAGCAACGTCACCCTCCGTTCAGGGGGCTGCGTGGTCGCCGTCACGCCCTCGATACCTCCGCGGGCCTCGAGCTTCGGATCGATCCCCCAGGCTCGCCAGAACGCCTCGCTCGACAGGCTCGTGCTCGGCCCGGCGTGGGAGAGGAGCTCGGCGACGTCGAAGCCGATGCCGCCCGCGCCGATGATGGCGACGTGGGCACCAATCGGACGCGTCCCGAGAATGGCGTCGACGTAGCCCACGACCATCGGGTGGTCGATGCCGGGAATGTCCGGCCGGCGCGGCGCGACACCTGTCGCGATGATGACTTCGTCGAACCCACCGTGTTTCACCTCGTCGAGCGTCGCGCGTGAGCCCAACCGCAACGCGACCCCCGTCGCGGCGAGCCTCCGTTCGAAGTACCGCAGCGTCTCGGCGAACTCCTCCTTGCCAGGGATGCGCCTGGCGAGGTTGAACTGGCCGCCGATCTCCGAGGCCGCCTCGTAGAGCGTCACGCGGTGACCTCGCTCGGCGAGCGTCGTCGCTGCCGCGAGCCCCGCGGGCCCCGCGCCGATGACGGCCACCCGCTTCACGGTCGTCGCGGGCTCGATGCGCAGCTCCGTCTCGTGGCATGCGCGAGGGTTGACGAGGCAGCTCGTGATCTGGAGCTGGAACGTGTGGTCGAGGCAGGCCTGGTTGCAGCCGATGCACGTGTTGATCTGATCGGCCCGTCCATCGCGGGCCTTCTGGACGAAGTCCGCGTCCGCCAGGAAGGGGCGCGCCATCGACACCAGGTCCGCGTCGCCCTCGGAGAGGATGCGCTCGGCGAGTTCGGGGGTGTTGATGCGGTTGGTGGCCACCAGCGGAATCGTCACCGCGCCGCGCAGCTTCGCCGTGACCTTGCTGAACGCGCCACGGGGAACCCTCGTGGCGATCGTCGGGATTCGCGCTTCGTGCCAGCCGATGCCGGTGTTGAGAATGTTCGCGCCGGCCGCCTCGATGGCCTTCGCCAGCGTCACGATCTCGTCCCAGGTGCTCCCTCCCTCGACGAGGTCGAGCATCGACAGTCGATAGATGATGATGAAGTCACGCCCCACCGCCTCGCGAATCCGACGCACCACCTCGACGGCGAGCCGCATGCGGTTCTCGTAGGGACCGCCCCAGCGGTCGCTGCGTTGGTTGACGCGCGCGACGAGGAACTGGTTGATGAAGTACCCCTCCGAGCCCATCACCTCGACGCCGTCGTAACCCGCGCGCTGCGCCAGCTTCGCGCACCGCGCGAAGTCGGCGATCTGCTTCTCGATGCCTTCCTCGTCGAGGGCGCGGGGCGTGAAGGGGTTGATGGGCGCCTTCACCGCGCTCGCGGAGACAGACTCCGGGTTGTACGCGTAGCGACCCGCGTGGAGGATCTGCATGCAGATCTTCCCGCCCGCCTCGTGCACGGCCCGTGTGACGACCGTGTGCTCCTCGGCCTCGGCCTCGGTCGTGAGCTTCGCCGCGCCCAGCGCGACGGCGCCTTCTTCGTTCGGCCCGACGCCGCCCGTGACGATGAGGCCCACGCCGCCACGCGCTCTCTCGGCGAAGAAGGCCGCCAGTCGCGCGAAGCCACCGGGCGCCTCCTCGAGCCCGGTATGCATGGACCCCATGAGCGTGCGGGTTCGGAGCGTCGTGAAGCCGAGGTCGAGGGGCGCGAGGAGATGGGGATACGGCGCGTTCATCAGGAGGCTCCCAGGGTCAGGGCCGACGGTGGGTGCAGCAGTTGGATCTCCGAGGCCGCGCACTCGGCCCAGGCGGCGTAGACAGGCGCGCCTGGATGGAAACCATCGGACGCCATGGCACTCCGAGCGTCGAGGCCGGGCGTGCCCGACGCGAAAGGCGAATCGAGCAGCGTGCAGTCCCGGCGCCCCTCGGAGAACGCCGCGAGGGCGGCGTTGTAGACGGCGGCGCGTCGCCCCACGAACCCACGCAGTGGCTCCGGCAGCGCCGGGAACTCCTGGAATGGCGGCAGGGGCGAGAGCACCGTATGGGCGATGCCGAAGCGCGTCCCCAGCACATCCACCAGCCGATGGAGCGCGCGGATCCACCGCTCGATGGGGATGCGCTGCGTGAGGTCGTTCGCTCCCGCGGCCACCACCGCCACGTCGAATGCGCTCGGGTTGCTCTGTTCGACCAGCTCGACGATCTCCGCCGTCGTGAGCCCGCTCCTGGCCACGAGGCGCCAGCCCACGGTGCGCCGTTGCCCGAGGCGCGAGACGAGCTGCCCGGTGAGCGCGTCAGCCTGCGTGCCCACGCCGACGCCCGCGGCCGAGGAGTCGCCCACGACGAGCAACCGCAAGGGCGCCCCCTCGCCGAAGAGCCCCTCGCGAGGGCCCTCCGGTTCGGGGAGGCGGGGGGTCGTCCTTCGTACGCGCAGGCTCTGCATCCAGTACAGCGGCAGGAGCGTGGCGTCGGCAATCCACTGGAGGTGGGTCATCACGATCTCCCCGTCACGAGGCGCACCCGTCCCCTGGACCGGTGCGCAGCCCTGTCACTTCGCCTTCTGTGCTTCGAGATATGGGGCGAGCCGCTGGGCCATCTGCTCGCCCAGCGCCTGGAGGCCGCTCATCGGGCGCACCATCACCTCGAAGTCGACGATCTTCCCCTGCTCGTCGAAGCGGATGAAGTCGATCCCCTTGAGCTGCCGCTTGCCGACGTGGGCGCTGAACTCGAGCACGACGCTCGTCCCGTCCGCCGTCACCAGTTGTCGGTGGTACGCGAAGTCCTCGAAGACCGTCAGCACCGTGTTCAGGATCACCGAGACCACCGGCGGCGAGGGATACGGGTGGTAGGCCATGGGGGAGCGGAAGACGACCTCTGGCGCGAGGAGCTCTGACACCGCGCCGAGGTCCTTGTGCTCCACCATGTCGTGCCATCGGCGGAGGGTGAGTGCGGCCTGGGGAGGGAGCTTCAGTTCGGACATGGGCGTGCTCCTGTCGGTGGGTCATTTCGCCGGACGTCGAAGCCGTGGCGTCACGGGCTCTCTCTCAACGCGCGCCGCAGCACCTTGCCGACGTTGCTCTTCGGCAGCGCAGCGCGGAACACGATCTCCTTGGGTCGCTTGTAGCCCGTGAGGTGCTCTCTCAGGTACGCGAGCAGCTCTTCAGCCGTGAGCGATTCATCCCGCTTGACGACGAAGAGCCTGGGAGCCTCCCCTGACTTCTCGTCCCGCACGCCGATCGCACCGGCCTCGGCGACCTTCGGGTGGCGCATGGCCACGTCCTCCAGCTCGCTGGGGTACACGTTGAAGCCCGAGACGACGATGATCTCCTTCTTGCGATCGACGATCTGGATGTACCCGTCGGCGTCGACCCTCGCGATGTCTCCGGTCAGCAGCCACCCCTCCGGGGTGATGACCTTCGCGGTCTCCGCGGGCTGCTTCCAGTAGCCCTGCATCACCTGCGGGCCGCGGACCGCCAGCTCACCGGATTCGCCGGCGGGGACCGGCTTCAGCGCGTCGTCGAGGATCCGCACCTCGGTGCCCGGGAGCGGGACGCCGATGGTGCCGACACGCGGAGGCAGATGCGGAGGATTGACGGAGACGACCGGTGACGCCTCCGTGAGGCCGTAGCCCTCGAGGATGTCCTTGCCCGTCACCTCGCGCCAACGTCGAGCGACGCTCGTGCGGAGCGCCATGCCGCCGGCGACGGTGACCTTCAGGTCGCGCAGGTCGAGGGCCCTGAACTCCGGATGCTCGAGCAGCGCCCCGGCCAGGGTGCTGACCACGGTCAACGCCGCCGGGCGCGTCGCCGCGAGCGTCTTGATGAAACCGGAGACGTCGCGTGGGTCCGTGACGAGGACGTTGTGGACTCCGAAGCGGAAGAAGCCGAGGCAATTCACGGTCAACGAGAACACGTGATAGAGCGGCAGCGCGGCGATCGCGGTCGCGTGGCCATCTCCCAGCACCGAGCGGATGAGCCCCATGAACTGCGCCTGGTTCGCGAGCAGGTTGCCGTGCGTGAGGGTCGCCGCCTTGGTGCCGCCCGTCGTGCCGCCGGTGTACTGGAGGAACGCGACGTCTCGAGGACTCAACGCGGGGGGCTTGAACCCCTGGGCGCCGCCACGAGCCAGGGCGCGGCGGAAGTCGATCGCCGCCGGCAGGGTGTAGCGGGGGACGAGCTTCTTCACCTTCGCCGTCACGAAGTCGACGAGCTGCCGCTTTCCGAACGGGAGGAGGTCCCCGACGTGGGTCACGACCACATGCGAGACGGTCGAGCCCTCGAGTGCCCGCTCGACCTTGTCGGCGAAGTTGGCGAGGACGACGAGCGCGCGCGGCTCCGCGTCGGCGAGGACCTTCTTCATCTCGTCGACCGTGTAGAGCGGGTTCATGTTCACGACGACGAGCCCCGCCTTGAGCGCGCCGAACATCGCCACCGGGTACTGCAACAGGTTCGGCATCTGGATGACGATGCGGTCGCCCTTCTCCAGCCCCAGGTGCTGCAGGAAACTCGCGAACCGGGTCGAGAGCGTGTCGACCTCGCGGAACGAGAGCGCCGTCCCCAGGTTGGAGAACGCGGCTCGCGCACCGAAGCGGGCAGCCGCGGAGGTGACCATCTCCGCGAGCGATGCCTCCGCGACGGCCTCGACCGCGCCCGTCACGCCCGGGGGATAGAACCTGACCCAAGGCCTCGCGTCACCCGCAGCCTCGCTCGCCGGGCCGCCCACGAGGTTGTCGTCCGACTGGGACATGCCTTCGACTCCAAATGTTGACACGAGCAACATATGGCCCGATGTTTCTCTTGTCAATATCGTGCACCGGTGTGAAGTTGCCGGGATGACTCGCCGGCCCCAGAAGAAGCCGTACCACCACGGCGACCTGAGGCGAGTGCTCGTCGAGACCGCGGAGACGATGCTGCGCGAGGACGGGCGGTTTCAGTTCACGCTGCGCGAGGTCGCCAGGCGCGCGGAGGTCAGCCACGCGGCCCCCTACAATCACTTTCCGGACAAGAGCGCCCTGCTGGCCGAGCTCGGAATGGTCGGCTTCGACCGGCTCCGCGAGGCGCTCGTCGCATCGCGCCCGAAGAAGGTCCCCACGCTGCGCGAAGAGTTCGTCGAGATGTCTCGCGCCTACGTCTCCTTCGGCGTCGAGAACCCAGCACTCTATCGGCTGATGTTCAGTCCCGACGTGGGCAGCGACGTCCACCTCAGCGAGCGCGCGGTCAGCGCCTTCAGGGTGCTGGTGGAGCTCCTCGAGCGCGGACAACAGGACGGCGTCGTGAGGAAGGGCGCGGCGCGCACGCTGTCCGCCGCGTGCTGGGCCCAGGTCCACGGCATCACGATGCTGACGATCGACGGCCTCTTCATGCCCGAGACGGTCGGGGCCGGGGCTCTCGAGACAGCGCTGGCGGTGTTGTTCGAGGGCCTCGAGCGCTGACGGCTCGACCGTCGTCGCGGGGGCCGCGAACGCGCCGCTAGCCCCCCGTCAGCGGTCCCAGTCCGGCCCGTTCGATGAGGATCCGCGCGAGGCGCTGGTGGTGGCGGAAGAAGCTGGTGAAGTGGACGAAGCCCCACTTGCCCCGGATGGCGTACACGGTGACGGGGCCAGGCAGCACGTCCACGTTGCGGATGTCCGCGAAGGAGAAGCGCCGCGTGCGCACCATGCCCCGGTAGGTGATGCCCCGGGCGTCCACGACGATGAGGGTGCGCGCGTAGTACGCGAGCGACACCGCGAAGAAGAGGACGAAGAAGCCCGCCGACAGGAACGTCTTGAGGGGTACCCCTTCGAACTTGAAGAGGTAAAGGAGCACCGCTACCCACAAGAGGCCCGCCACCGCCATCGCGGCCGCCAGCCCCTGGCGGGGGCGGAAGACCTGCCGTCCGTCCACATCCGCGTCGCGCCCGGTCATGCCTCCAAATTAATGCCTGGGGCTGACAGGGTCCACCCGACCTCGTGGCCGCCTGGCAGGCGGTCAACGCAGCTTCGCGGCCTTCTGTCGGGATTCCTCCTGGAGCTGCGAGCGGACGTCCGCGGCGGACGAGGCGGCATAGCGCTCGTAGAGGATCCGGGCCTCCGCGTTGCGGCCCAGGGCCCGGTAGGACTCCGCGAGGCCATAGAGCGGAGAGGCGGACCCTGGCTCGAGCTCGAGCGCGTACTGGTAGTCCGCAGCGGCCTCCGCGTAGCGGCGCAGTCCGATGTTGGCGCTGCCGCGGGCCGTGTAGGCGACGGCCAGCATGGGCTCCAGTTGGATGGCCTGGGTGAGGTGGGTGAGCGCGCCGGTGAAGTCCTTGGCGCCGATGCGCTGTACGCCCTGCTCGTACGCGCGCCGCGCCTGGACTCGCGTCGTGTCCGCCACCGGTCCCGACCCGGGAGGTTGTCCCGCGGCCTGGGGCGAGCCCCCCGCCTGCGCCAGCTTCCCGCGGGCGCGGGCGATGTTGTCCTGCGCGCTCTGGCGGATGGCGGCGTCCTGCGTGAGGCGCGCCGCCTCCTCCCACTTGGCGATGGACTGCCCGTAGTACCCGAGCACCGCCAGCGCGTTGCCCAGCTTGAAGAGCGCCTCCACGTGGCCCGGGTCGGCGTGCGACGCGTCGAGGAACGCGAAGGCCGCCTCGCGGTAGCGGCGCTCCTTCATCAGCAGGTCGCCGTCGCGGATGCGCGCCGCCGCCAGCGCGGGGTTCGGAGAGCGGTCCGAGTCCGTCTGGGACGAGGCCCGGGTCGAGGGGAACGGCAGCACGCCCTCCCCCGCCGCCTGCGCGTCTCCGGGCGCGGGACGCGCGTCCTGCGTCTCCTTGTTCGCCACCATGGGCGCGGCGCTGGACTCCGACACCGCGCCCTTCGCGCGGGCCGCCTCCACCGGGGCCGGGGCTCCGCCGCTCGTCGCGACCTCCGCGGGAGAGGTGCCGACCGCCCCCGTGGAGGCTCCACCCGCCACGGTCGCGACCGCAGGGGCAGGCACGCTCGGGACATTGCCCTCCGTCACGCGGGACTCCGCCGAAGGCAGGCCGCGCAGCGTGTCCCCGCCGAGCGACTTCACGTGCTCCCGGGCCCGCTGCACCCAGGCCTGCTCCGAGGGGCGCTTCTCCCGGGCGATGTAGTCACGGTAGGCGGCGACGGCGCGCTCGTTCTGCCCGAGCTGCCGGTAGCTCTCCGCCAGCCCGTAGTAGCCGTCCGCGTCCTCCGGCTGGAGCTGGACGTAGCGCTCGTATGCGCGGACCGCGGTGGAGTAGTCGCTCGTGCGGCGCGCGGCGTAGCCCAGGTTGAAGAAGGCCATCTTGAAGGAGGGGTCCGCCTCCGTGGCCTGGCGGAAGCGCGCGATGGCGTCCTTGAGGTCCCCCTTGCGGAACAGCGCGCTGCCCAGCCCGTTGAGCGCCGGGGCATAGCCGGGCGCGAGCTCCAGCGCGTCCAGGTACGCGGCCGACGCCTCGTCCAGGCGCCCCGCCGAAAGCGCCACCTCGCCCCGCGTGAAGGCGCGCCGGGCGGGCTCGGAGGGCTCGGCGGCTCCCAACAACAGGGCCGAGCCCAGGGCGATGAAGAACCTGCGCATGACAACCATGACGTCCCCCTGGGGGTGGCTCCAACGTGCCGTACCAGAAAACCCGGGGCGGCGTCAGCCCGCCTCCTGGCCTCCCTGGATGGGAAGTGGAACACCACGGCCCCGGCGCGGTGACACCGCGAGGATGGCGGTGCGCGTGTCCGTGGACGACGAGGTGCGTCATGAGGCGGGCCGGAACCGACCCGCCTCGGGCCTTCCGGCGATTCAGCTCCGGAAGGGGTTCTGCATCAGGACCGTCTCGCCGCGGTCCGCGCCGACGGAGACACACACCACGGGCACGCCGCTGATCTCCTCCACGCGGCGGACGTAGCGCTTCGCGTTCTCCGGCAGCTCGTCGAAGCTGCGCACGCCGGCGAGCTTCTCGTCCCAACCGGGCAGCGTCTCGTACAGCGGCTTGACGCGCGCCAGGTCCTCGTAGTCGCCGGGCAGCTCGGTGACGCGCTGGCCGTCCAGCTCGTACGCGTTGCACAACTGGAGGGACTTCAGGCCGCTGAGCACGTCCAGCTTGGTGAGCGCCAGGCCCCACAGGCCGTTGACGCGCACCGCGTAGCGCAGCACCACGCCGTCCAGCCAACCGCAGCGGCGCGGGCGCCCCGTGGTGGCCCCGAACTCGTCGCCGATCTTGCGCAGCTGGTCGCCGATGGCGTCGTTCAGCTCCGTGGGGAACGGGCCACCGCCGACGCGCGTGGTGTACGCCTTGCTGATGCCCATCACCTTGTCGATGGCCGTGGGCCCCAGGCCCGAGCCCACCGCCGCGTTGCCCGCGACGCAGTTGGACGAGGTGACGAAGGGATAGGTGCCGTGGTCCACGTCCAGCAGCGTGCCCTGCGCGCCCTCGAAGAGGATGCGGGCGCCGCGGCGCACCTGCTCGGAGAGGAAGAGGGACGCGTCGTGCACGTAGGGCTTGAGGCGCTCACCCAGTGCGGAGAACTCGGCGAGGATCTGCGGCACCTCGAGCTGCGGCACGGGCGCGCCGGCCTGGGAGCTCAGGTCCTTGAGCTCCTCGAGCGCCTTGGGCAGCCGCTCCTCGATGCGCTTGCGCAGCCGCTCCGGGTTGAGCAGGTCGCGCATGCGGATGCCGCGACGGGCGACCTTGTCCTCGTACGACGGACCGATGCCGCGCCCCGTGGTGCCGATGGCGCCGCCCCCGCGCGCCTTCTCGCGGAAGCTGTCCAGCAGCTTGTGCCAGGGGAAGATGACGTGGGCATTGTCGGAGATGAGCAGCTGCGAGTCCTCCTTGAGGAAGCCGCGCACGCGAAGCGCGTCGATCTCCCCCACGAGGACCGCCGGGTCCACCACCACTCCGTTGCCAATGACACACGTCTTGCCCGGGTGGAGGATTCCGGACGGAATCAGGTGGAGCACCGTCTTCTGCCCACCCACGACGAGCGTGTGCCCCGCGTTGTTGCCGCCCTGGAAGCGGACGACCACCTGGGCGTGCTCGGTGAGCAGGTCGACGACCTTGCCCTTTCCCTCATCTCCCCACTGCGCTCCGATGACGACGACGTTCGGCATGGTGCCCGCCGCTTAGCACGCGGAAGGGGCCGGGTGACAGTGTTCCGAGAAGCCACAATGCAGGGCCTGGCAGGTCGCTCTCTCACGTCCCGTCCAAGAGCCCTTGACCTCGCCCCGGGCGAGTGACCTCGCCGCCTCCGCCAGGCGCCCGGCCGCGTCCCCGGCCCGCTCGGGCGAGGGCAGCCACTCGGGCTCCGCGTGGGGTTCTCCCAGGAACACCACGCCTGTCCGGATGGGTGTTCCCGGCCGCACCATCCGCTCGGCGGCCAGGGCGAGCGCGGCCAGTTCGTGCGCGTGCGCCACCGCGCCGAGCGGGTGCCGCCCGCCGGCCTTGAACGACACGAGCACCGCCTCCGCGCGCGGTGACTCCCACAGGACATCGACCCCGCCCTCCAGGGTCACCCCGCCTTCCAGTACCAGCGAGAAGGACAGGCCGCGGTGAACACTGCGTGACGGTGACGCCGCGAGCGCCCGGGCGAAGGGGGTGTCCAGGAAGCGCTCCGCGGTGGACAGCACCGCCTCCATGCCTTCGTCGTCCGGGAGCGCGCCCGCGTCCCGCAGCAGCACCTCCAGGTGCGCCCTGCGCTCGGTGGCGTCCGCGTCCGCCGCGGAGGTGAGCTTCAGGTCGGCGTGGCGCAGCAGGTGGCGGACGAGCGCCTCCGGGGTCGCCTGGGGCAGCCAGCCGTCCGGCTCCACGAGCGGCGCGGCGCCCACGGGCGGCGACTCCCAGGGCCACGGCGCGCCCCGCAGGCCGAGCCGGTGGCGGTAGTGGAAGCGCCGCGGACAGGCGATGAAGTCCCCCACCGCGCCCACGGACACGGTGACGGGCGCATCGGACGCGAGCGCCTCGACACGCGAGCCACGTACGCGCAGGAGCGCCTGCTCCACGCGAGCCGAGGCACGCGCGAGCGCCTCCGGTCCCGGCGGCTCCGGATCCGCGGGCGGCGGCAGCTCGTCCACGTCGAGGTCCTCGACGAGTTCGCGCGTGCGCACGTCCTCCAGACGCGCGTCCACCAGGTGCCACCAGGAGTCCTTCCCTCCGCGAGGCTCCTCGCCACCAGCCAGGATGAGCATGTCCCGGGCGCGCGTGAGCGCCACGTAGAGCAGGCGGCGGTACTCCGCGTCCTCGCGGGCCTTGAGCTCCTGGCGCACGGCCTCGAAGCGCGTGGAGGTGAAGCCCTCCAGCGAGTCGGGGACCCACGGACGCAGCGCGATGCCGTGCGAGCGCTCGAAGTGCGCTCGACCGGAGGTGCTCCGCCGCCGTCCGCCCATGCCCGGCACGACGACGATGGGCCACTCCAGGCCCTTCGCCCGGTGGATGGTGAGCAACTGCACCGCGCGCGGGTCTCCCGCGTCCAGCAGGTCCGCCTGGGCCTCGTTCGGAGAGGACTCGGCCAGCATGCGCAGCTCCCGGGCGAACGCCACGCAGCCGCCGGTGCCGCGCTCGTCCCGGCGCGAGGCCAGCGCGAGCAGCTTCTCCACGTTCGCCGTGGCCTGCTCCGCGTAGGGCGAGCCCGCCAGCGCCTCGCGATAGCCCGTCATGTCCAGCGCGGACAGCAGGAGCTCCCGCACGCCCAGCCGGTCCCGCTCTCGCCGCAGGGAGGGAAGCGCGGCCAGGAAGCGCTCCAGCGACAGCCGCTCCCGGTCGGGGAGCTGCGCCAGCACCGCCGCGTCCCGCAGCCGGGGCGCCAGCAACGACAAGGGCTGCTCTCCCGCGAGGAGGAACAGCGAGGCGTCCGTCAGCCCCACGAGCGGCGAGCGCAGCACGGCGGCGAAGGCGAGCGAGTCCTCCGAGTCCGCCAGCAGCGCCAGCAACGACGCGAGGTCCAGCACCTCCTGGGCGCCGTAGAAGCCACGGCCACGCAGCACCCGGTGCGGGACGCCGTGCCGGATGAGGGCCTGCCGGTACACCTCCAGGTGCGTGAAGGTCCGGAAGAGCATGGCCACGTCGCCGCCCCGCGCCGGCCGCGCCCCCTCCCCGTCCTCGCGCATCACCGTGGGCGGCGCGCCCGGAGCGAGCAGCAGGCGCAGTCGCCGCGCCACGCAGTCCGCGTCCAGCCAGCGCAGGTCCCCCGCCGTCTCCTGCTCCTCCAGGGCCAACCGCTCCACCACCGCCGACTCGCTCAGCGAGCCACGCACCGGCGCGAGGTCGTCCTCCTCCGGGACGTAGACGACCTCGAACGGACGAGGCGCGCCCGGGTCCACGGCCGAGAGCACGCCTGCGAACGCATGGTTGAAGAAGGAGAGCAGGCCGGGCACCGAGCGGCGGTTGTGCTGGAGGAACCCGCGCGTGCCTCCCTCCTCCTCCACCTTCTTCGCCAGCACCGCGAAGACGGAGACGTCCGCGCCGCGGAACTCGTAGATGGACTGCTTGCGGTCACCCACCGCGCAGAGGAACGCGGGCTCCAGCGGCAACACCGTCACGAGGTCCACGTCGGGCGCAAGCTCGCGCGGTCCCTCCTCGCGCTTCTCCGCCAGGAGCAGCACCAGCTCCAACTGGAGGCGGTTGGTGTCCTGGAACTCGTCCACCAGCAGGGCGCCCACGCGCTCCTGCACCTGGCGGCGGAAGTCGGCGTGGTCCCGCAGCAGGTCGCGCGCCTTCACCAGCAGCGAGGTGAAGTCGAACACGTTGCGCCGGGAGAACTCCTGCTCGTGCCGGTCCTCCACGCGCCCGAGCAGCTCGCGGAACGTCGCCTCGAAGGGCGCGGTGTGCCACGCGGCCCACGCGTCCTCCAACGTGCGGATGGACTTGTCGCTCTTGCCGAAGACGCGCCAGTACAGCTCGCGCACGGGCCCCGCGGCCCCCTTGCTCAGCCGCGCGAAGTTGCGCCCGTCCGCGGAGAAGCTCGCGCGCAGCCACGCGTAGCGGTCCCCCAGGCGGAAGTTCTCCGGCGTCATCCCGTCGAGCCCACGCTCCAGCGCGCCCAGGAGCCGCCCCCACTCCCCCTTCGCGTCCAGCCCTCGCGCCTCGCCGCACAGGCGCCGGCCGTCCGACAGCAGCGCCTCCAGTTCGGCGCGCGCCTCGGCGGCGTCCCCCACCGCGGCGGAGGCCGCGCGCAGCCCCTCCTCGCGGAGCTTCCCGTAGACGGACACCAGCGCCGCCACCAGCCCGTCGGAGAAACCCGAGCCGGAGAAGCCCAGCTCCTGGCACAGCTCCCGCACCTGCGCGTCGCCCGCCTCCAGCGCGTCGAGCACCACGCGCTCGCAGACGTCCTGCACCAGGCTGGAGGCCTCCAGTTCGTCGAGCACCTCGAAGTTCGGGTCGATGCCCACCGCGGGGGGCGCGCGACGCAGGAGCTGGCCGCAGAGCGAGTGGAACGTGCCCACCGTGGCCGAGCCCAGCTCCTCGCGAATCTGCCGCCACGCGTCCGGCAGCGGGAACGGCCGCCCCAGCCGCTCCAGCGACTGGCGCAGCTCCGTCTCCTGGTCCAACCGCGCCTCGCCCTGCGCGAGCCCATCCAACCGCTGGCGCACGCGCGAGCGCATCTCCGCCGCGGCCTTGTCCGTGAAGGTGAGCATGCACAACCGCGACGGACGCACGGCGGCGCCCGCCTCGCGCGCGCCGGCGAACAGGTGCAGCGTCATCGTCACCAGGCTGTACGTCTTTCCCGCGCCGGCGCCCGCCATCAGGGCGAGGTTTCGCTCCAGCGCGAGCGAGGAGGGCTCGCCGCTCATCCGCCCTCCTCCGTCAAGCGGCGCTCGGTGATGCGGCACACGGCGCGGAAGCCACACGCGCCACAGTCCTGGGGACGCGCCGCGAACTGGCCCGCGCGCAGCGTGCTCACCAGCGACTCCACCGCGTTGGGCAGGTTGCGGCCGCCCTCCTTCTCCGCCACCTTCGCGCGCACCTCCGGGTCGGTGGACAGCAGCTCCTCCAGCTCCGGCGCGGGGATGATGTCCGTCAGGTGGATGGTGGCCCCCGTGCGCAGGGAGAACCACGCCGCCTGGCGCGCGCCACGGTGTCCGCTCGCGCGCGCCGCGTAGAGGTACAGCGGGAGCTGGAAGTCGGACGTGAGCAGGCGCTTCTTCAGCTCCCCCTTGTCCAGCTTGCCGGACTTGTAGTCGATGACGCCCACGTCGGAGCCCGAGCCGTCGAGCCGGTCGATCTTCCCCTCGAAGAAGATGGCGTCACCGTCGATGGGCAGGAAGACGTTGCGCCACTTGTCGTCCTCCGCCGCCGGGCCGAACTCGAGCTCGAAGCCCTCCGGCACCATGCGGTCGAACGGCAGCCCGCGCCGCTCGTCCACGAGGATGCGACGGGCCATCGCCCTGGCGCGCTCCATCGCCAGCTTCCACAGCTCCGGGTGGCCCACGTGGTACAGCTTCTCGAAGTGCGCCGCCGCCGACTTGAGCGCGACGTCGAGCACCTCCTCGGGCACCTCCTCTGGCGCCTTGCCCAACAGGTCGTTCTTCTTCAGCGCGTCGAACACCTTCTCCACCACGTAGTGCCAGAAGGTGCCGCGCCCGCGCGCGTCGAACTCCTCGCCCGGCCGGTCCGGCTCCGTCACCTTGAGCCCGTACGTGAGGAACCCCTGGAAGCCGCAGTTGCCGAAGCGCGCCAACGCCGAGGCGGACAACGGCCGGGTGAGGTCGAACCGGAACGCCTCGCGCAAGGAGGCGCGCAGCGTGTTCGCGTCCACCGACCCCGTGTAGGGCCCGGGCTTGCGGTTCGGGTCGCCGAAGAAGAACAGGCGCTCCACCTCCACCAGCGACAGCTCGCGGGCCCCCGAGTACCACGCCTCCTTGTCGAAGTGCCGCTTGAGCAGCGGCGCCGCCGCGTCCGGTTCGGTGACGCGCAGCTTCGGCTGGGCCAGCGCCTCCAACGCCACGCAGCGGCGCAGCTCGGACTCGGTGAGCACCTCGTCCAGCGGCGGGATGGGCGGCAACGAGCGAGGCAGCCACTTCAGCGCGGTGAGCCGACGCACCTCCTCCAGGAAGCTCGACGGCACCTGCTCCTGCCCTCCCGCGCCCTCCATGGCGAAGGACAGGCTCAACGTCTCCTCGGAGGCCGCGAGCGCGCTGGCGAACAACAGCCGGTCCTCCGTCAGGCGCCAGGGCGCGCGGTCCTCGAACTCGCCGCCCGTCAGGCGGAACACGTCCCGGCCCAGGTGCTGGTTGAGCGCCGAGCGCTCCGCGTCGCTCAACAGCGGCGACGGCGCGTCTCGCCCCGGGAAGCGGCCCTCCGTGAGCCCCGCGAGGAACAGATGGCGGAACGAACGACCCGGCACCTCGGCTGCGTCGAGCACCTCCACGGCCGCGCTCCGGGGACCACGCGGCGGGAGGAAGGCGTCCGCCATCGCGTCCTTGAGCCACCGGCCGAACGTGCGCCGCCGCAGCTCCGGCCCCCCCCCCACGGCCTTCAGCGTCCGCAAGAGGCCCTGGACCCGCGTCCGCAACGCCTGCCGCGCCGCCTCGTCGCGGGCCCGCGCGTCGAGCACGCGCTCCGCCAGCGCCCCCTCCTCGCGCGCCTCCAAAGGCCCTTCGGAGTCCGTCAGCCCCAAGGCCTCGACCACGTGCCACCACGTCCCGAGCAGCTCCGCGAGCGGCCCCTTCTCCGGGATGCGGCGGCAGGACTCGACCAGCTTGAGGCAGCGCTCACGCAGCTTGCGCACCGCGTGGACACGCGCGGCGTTGTCGGGCCGCGAGCCCTGGAGCGCCTGGAGCCGCCGCGCGAGCCCCTCGAGGCGCACGTCGTACGCTCCCCGGGCCTGCTGCGCGCCGCGCCTGCGCACCGCGCCCAGTCGGTCATCGCGCACGGCGGCGAGGGCGAAGAGGCTCGCGGGCGCCTCGGGTGCATCCCTGGACAACGTGGGGGCGTAGCGGCTGGCCAGCAGCTCCGCGACGCGCTCGGACGGGAAGCCATCCTCCACCAGCAGGGGCAGGTCGAGCGCCAGCCGCACCGGGCCGGCCAACGCGAGCGGCTCGCCCCAGGGCAGTCGCACGGGCACGCCCAGCTCTCCCAGCGACTCCGCCAACCAGCCCGCCTCCGCGCCCAGCTCGCGGTACGCGATGGCGATGTCGCCCGGCGGCACGCCCTCCGAGATGAGCCTGCGCACGTCGCGCGCCACCAGCCGCGCCTCGTCCCGGGCCGTGGCCGCGCTCCAGACGCGGGGCTGGACGTCCGCGCCCGCGAGCAGCTCGCGTTCGGCGCGGGGAGAGAAGAGGTGGCGCCCCAGGTCGATGAAGGGCCGCGCCTCGAAGGTGACGTCGGCCTTGAAGAGGTCCACGTGCGGCATGGACTCACCCCGGTTCTCGAAGGCGCGGAACAGCGAGGCCAGGGCCGCGTCCGCCACCGGCGAGCCACCCACCGGCGTCTCCACCCGCAGGGCCACGCGCCGCGACTCGCACGCCGCCGCGAGCGCCAGCAGCAGCTCCAGCCCCGAGGGCCGCACGTCGTAGACGCCATGGAGGACCAGCGCCCCCACGCCGTCCCAACTGACCGGCCACGCCCCCCGCCCCAGCGCCTCACGCGCGCCGCGCAGCACGTCCTCGGCGTCCGCGAGCCCCAGCTCGGCCAGCTTCTGCTCGTAGAGGTGGAACAGGCGGGCGAGCACCCGCACGCGCTTCTGCCGCTCCGGAGGGAGGACCTCCACCGCGTCCTGGAGTTCGCGTGGCGACAGGCGGCCGGCCTTGAGGTCCAGCACCACGTCCAGCGCCGCCCGGGCGAAGGCGGGTTCACGCACGAAGTCGCCGAACGACGCGTCCTCGACCTTCGCGCCCAGGGCCGCCATCACCGCGCGCGCCGCCACCGCGGGACACGGGCGACGGTTCAGCTCCCGGGCACCGCCCAGGACGTGCAGCAGTTCGTCCCAGGTGAGCAGGTCCGTCCCCACCGCCAGCCCTCGCACGTCTCCTTGCGCGCGCAAGGCGGCCTGCCGCCGCCCGGCGTCGGGGAACACGTGGAGGGTACGAGAGGGACGCGCCATGAACGGGTGGACTCTAGAACGACCGAGCGGGTCGCTTTCATGCTCCATTCCGGGTCTGACGCCCAGCAGCTTCCGCGCCCGCCTGCCTGCCGCCCTGTTTCCCGGGTTGTCTCGCGAAACCGCTTCCCCTTGCCACTAGGTGGGGCCGGACGCGCGGTGTAGCGTCCTGGACGAATGACCCTCGAAGAGGCGCGCAGTGAGCTGGGGGTGAGCCCGGACGCGGCGCCCGACCTCGTCCGCCGGAGCTACCTGCGGCTGTTGAAGACACGCAAGCCGGAGGTCGACCCGGCGGGCTTCGCCCGGCTCCGCGCCGCCTACGAAGTCCTCGAGGCCGCGAAGAACGGGGTGGCGCCACCTCGCACCCAGCCGGCGCCGGCCCCGCCGCGCGACGAGCAGCCCGCCACCTCGGCCGCCGCGCCTCCGCCCGAGGAGACCGTCCCCTCCGAACCGACGGCGCGGAGCGCGACGACCCACGAGCAACGCCTCGACGCCTTCCGGGAGCGGTTCAGTCGGCTCCCTCACGACGCCCCGGTGGGCGCGCCCGTGGACATCGCCCGCGAGGCCGTCGAGGCCCTGCCCGACGCCCTCGAGGCCCGCAAGTGGCTCGTCCAGGCGCTGCTCGCGGCGGAGCGCGCGGACGAAGCGGCCCAGGCCTACCGGGACGCCTTCTATCAGGGCCACTCCGCGCTGCTCCTGGAGTTCGCCCGGAACTTCCCGGAACGGTTGACCGAGGAGGAACTCCGCCTGCTGAGCACCGTCGCGCGGCCCTCCTTCCTCTGGGGTTTCGCGGAGCACCTGCTGGAGGCGGAGGAGTGGACGCAGCTCGGCAGGGTCATGAAGGTCGCGTTCGAGACGTTCCAACGCACACCGGACGAGGCCCCACCCCGCCCCCAGTTCTTCGTCTTCGTCCTGCTCCGACTCCACGAGCACGGACACGCGCCCGCCGCCCGCGCCGTGACGGAGCTGTACGCGTCATGGCTGAAGGCCGAGGACCTGATGGAGGCCTTCGAGGGCGAACAGATGACCGCGACCTGGGCGATGCTCCAGGAGCTGGCGGCGCTCGACGACACGTTCCCGTCCGCGGTGCGCATGGTGCTCGCGCGGCTGCCGCTCCGAGGCAGCCAACTGCCGACGCTCCACGAATCACTCCGGGCCTACAGGCGAAGGGAGCCCGCCCTCGCCGCGTCGGCGCTCGCGAGCCTCCAGCAGCGATGCCCGCTCTACCTCTCCGTGTTCGGGGAGGACCTCGCGGCGGATACACGACCGGGACACGATGCCACCGGACAGACGGGCGCCACGCCCGGCCGGGCGTCCTCCTTCTCGCGGACCGGGAGCCTCCGGCAGGTGGGGCTCATCGCCCTCATCCTCGTGACCGTCTTCGGCGGGGTCGCGGTGATGGGGGTGGTCGTGGAGTACTCCCAGCGGAGCCTGCGCGAGCATCGCCTGGAGGTCGCCGGTGAGGCCGCGACGGCGCTCTGCTCCGTCCTGCCCGAGTCCGACCGCGAGGCCACCTGCGCCGCGTTCCAACGGATGGTCACCCAGGCGGCGGCGCGAGACTGCCTCCCGTTCGTCGGGGGATTCACGAAGCTGCGCGTCCAGCTCCATCAACGCATCACCCGCGACACAGCTCCCGGGAAGGACTCGGCCGAGTCCTGGTCCCGGATGACGCAGCACCTGGCCGACTTCGAGGCCGCGCTCCGGCCCCTCTGTCATCAGTCATGACCACCGCCTCCAAGCCCCCCATCCTCGGCATCGACCTGGGCACCACGTACTCGCTGGTGTCCGTGTTCCAGGACGGCCGCCCCGTCCTCATCCCCAATGCGTTGGGTGAGTACCTGACCCCCAGCGCCGTCGCGCTCGACGAGCAGGGGGCCTATCTCGTAGGCGCCTCGGCGCGCGCGCGGGGCATCCTCCACCCCGAGCTCGCCGCCGTCGCCTTCAAGCGCGACATGGGCACCGACCGCGCCTACCGGTTGGGCGACCGGACGTTCTCGCCGCAGGAGCTCTCCTCGCTGGTGCTCGCGGGGCTCAAGCGCGACGCGGAGGCCTTCCTGGGCACCCCGGTCGAGGAGGCGGTCATCACCGTCCCCGCGTACTTCGGAGACCCCCAGCGGCAGGCCACGAAGGACGCGGGGGCCATCGCCGGCCTGAAGGTCGAGCGCATCATCAACGAGCCCACCGCCGCGGCGCTCGCCTATGGACTCCACGAGCGACAGCGCGAGCTGAAGGCCGTCGTGCTGGACCTGGGCGGCGGGACGTTCGACGTCACCGTGCTGGAGATCATCGAGGGCGTCGTCGAGATCCAGGCGTCCGCGGGCGATGCGCGGCTGGGCGGCGAGGACTTCGACACCCTGCTGGCGCGGCACCTCGCGGCCCGCCTGCAAGCGACGAAGGGAGTGGACGTGGAGGCGCACCCCGCGGGCTGGGCGCGCCTGCGCGAGGCGTGCGAGGTGGCCAAGCGCCGCCTGTCCCTGGCGGAGACGACCCGCGTCAGCCTCCCCGGCCTCCCCGTCGCTGAGGACCGTCGAGTGGGCGTCGACGTCGAGCTGACGCGGGAGGAGGCCGAGCGGGCCTGGTCCCCCGCGCTCGAGCGCATGCGCGGGCCCATCCATCGCGCGTTGCAGGACGCGTCGCTCCGGCCCCAGGACATCGACGAGGTGCTGCTCGTCGGAGGCTCCACCCGGATGCCGTGTATCGCGGCGTTCGCGGCCCAGGTCTTCGGCCGCCTGCCGCTGCGCAAGCTCCCGCCCGACGAGGCCGTCGCCATGGGCGCCGCCGTCCAGGCCGCCATGAAGGCCGGCGACCAGGCCGTGGACGACATGGTCGTCACCGACGTCGCGCCCTTCACGCTCGGGGTCAGCACCGCGGCCCAGGCGGGCCACCGGCACATCAGCGGCATCTTCAGCCCCATCCTGGAGCGCGGCACGGTGATTCCCGCCAGCCGCGTCGAGCGCTACCGGACGATGAGCGACTTCCAGCGCGAAATCGAGGTGGAGGTCTACCAGGGCGAACACGCCATGTGCGGCGACAACGTGAAGCTGGGTCAGTTCTCGTTCGCGGGCCTGCCTCCCGCACCGGCCGGGGAACAGGCCCTCGACGTGCGCTTCACCTACGACCTCAACGGCATCCTCGAGGTCGAGGTGACCGCCGTGTCCAGTGGCCGCAAGGAGGCGTTCGTCATCGAGCAGCGCCCCGGGAAGCTGTCCCCCGAGCAGATCGCCGAGGCGCGCAGGCAGATGGCGGCGCTGAAGCTGCATCCGCAGGACGCGCTGCCGAACACGACGGCCCTGGCGCGCGCGGACGCGCTGCACGTCCAGCTCACCGGACTGCCTCGCGAGGCGCTGTCGGCGGCCATCGCGCGCTTCCGGCTCGCGCTCGAGACCCAGGACCCCGGCGTCATCACTCCCGCGAGGGAGCACCTCGTCGCGCTCACCACCCGGCTGCGCGAACGCTGAGGCCGCAGGCCCGACGGGGCGCGGGACTCACGCCCAGGGCGCCGAGGAGAAGTACTCGGTGAGCAGCTCCACCATCGCGCGCACCGCGGGCGACAGGTGGCGGGCGCTGGGATAGAGGGCGAACAAGTGGATCGGCGGCGGGGCGTACGCCTGGAGCACCTCGCGCAACCGCCCCTTGGCGACCTCCGGGGCGGCATGGATGGGCGAGAGGCGCGCGAGGCCCATGTCCGCGACCGCCAGCGACACCAGCACCTGGAGGCTGTTCACCGACACGCTCGGGACGATGGCGACGTTGCGCCCCCGCTTGCCCCCCTGGAACGTCCAGGTCGTCGGTGTGCTGGAGCCCGTCATCGCCAGGCAGTGGTGGTGGACGAGGTCCCTGGGCACCTTCGGGACACCCGCGCGGCGCAGATATGCCGGGCTGGCGTAGACACCGATCCGCTGGGGGCCGCCCAGACGTCGAGCGATGAGACGGGAGTCGTCGAGGTGGCCCATCCGCACCGCGAGGTCGAAGCCCTCCTCGATGAGGTTCGCTCGGCGGTCCATCAACTCCGCCTCGAGCTTCACGTCCGGATAGCGCGCCGAGTACCTCGCGAACACCTCCCCGAGGGTGCGCTGACCCAGCTCGAACGGCAGGGTCATCCGGAGCTGTCCACTGGGGCGCGACTGGAGGTGACCGATGAGCGCCTCGGCGTCCCGCAGGGCCGCGATGGCGGGCGCCACCTCGCGCTGGTAGCTGGCGCCGATGTCGGTGAGCGTCACGCTGCGAGTGGTGCGAGAGAGCAAACGCACCCCCAGGTGCGCCTCGAGCGTCGCGACGCGCTGGCTCACCGTCGAACGCGGGATGCCGAGCCGTCGGGAGGCTCCTCGGAAGCTGCGCTGCTCGGCGACCTCCAGGAAGGCGATGACGGTGTTCGGATCGGCCTGGGAGATTGTCCGCATGGTTGGACAGTACTTCCAGAATCGAGTCATTGGCGGTGAATCGCTCGGGGCGCAGTCTTTCCCGCATCACCCATCGCGGGGAACACACATGAATCTCTTCACTCCTTTTCGTCTGGGAAACGTCGATCTGGCCAACCGCGTCGTCATGGCGCCCATGTCACGCAGCCGCGCGCTCGGGGGTCTCGCGAACGCGCTGATCCGGGACTACTACACACAGCGCGCCACGGCGGGCCTCATCATCAGCGAGGGCTTCGCGCCCTCCGCCAACGGGATGGGCTACTCGCGGATCCCCGGGCTGTACACGCAAGCGCAGGTGGAGGGCTGGAAGGAGGTCACCGCGAGCGTTCGCGAGGCGGGCGGGCACATGTTCGCGCAGCTCATGCATGTGGGGCGCATCGCGCACAGGCTCAACCTCCCCGAGGGCGCGCGAATCGTGGCCCCGAGCGCCATCCGTGCCGAGGGAACCATCTACACGGACCAGGAGGGCCTCCTGCCGCTCCCCGAGCCGGAGGCGATGAGCGAGGCGGACGTGAGCGCGGCCCGGGACGAGTTCGTCCTGAGCGCGCGCAACGCCATCGCCGCGGGCTTCGACGGCGTCGAGTTGCACGGCGCGAACGGCTACCTGCTCGAGCAGTTCCTCCACCCGCACAGCAACCGGCGCGAGGACCGGTACGGCGGGAACACGGAGAACCGCTCGCGCTTCGTGGTGGAGGTGGCGAAGGCGGTCGCGGGAGCGATCGGCCCCGAGCACGTGGGCATCCGGCTGTCCCCCTTCAGCACGATCAACGACCTGCCGGAGAGGTCGGGCGTGTTGGAGCAGTACGAAGCCCTCGCGCACGAGCTGCGGGGGCTCGCGTACGTGCATCTGATCGCGAATCCCCACGAGGGCTTCCCGGCGACGGAGACGGCCATCCGGCGGGCCTTCGGCGGCCCCCTCATCCTCAACGGGGGCATGTCGCGCGACAGCGCCCAGGCTGCCCTCGACGCGGGGCGCGCCGAGCTCATCTCCTTCGGTCGGCCGTTCGTCGCCAATCCGGACCTCGTCGCCCGCCTGAAGCAGGGCGCGGAGCTGGCCCCGCTCCAGCCCCAGACGCTCTTCACGCCGGGCGCCGAGGGGTACGTGGACTACCCCTCTCGCTGAGGGGCCCCCGCCCCAGCGAGACGTCACCTCACGAGGAACGCTCCCGCCCCGCGGACTCGAGGACCTCACAGGCCTCGACGTACGCCTCCTCGGTCAACTCCCCCGAGAGGAGCCTGCGGATGATGGACGCGGGCTCCACCGAGATGTCGCCGCACACCAGCCGGAGATTCGCTCCCGGGCGGACCTCCGGCGCGAAGCCCCGGTGCATCAGCGCCGTCCCCAGCCATCCGACCAGCATCCTCCGGACCTGCTGGCGCTTCCCCTCCGGCGACAGCATGTCCAGCCCCTGGGGACGCACGCGGTTCCACAGGCCCTCTCCCTCCTTCAACAACCCGGGCAGGGCGTCCAGGGGCGTGCGCTTGGGGTCGAGGTTCGAACCCGCCCAGTGCTTCTGCATCTCCGGCGAGACGACCTTCTCCGCGATCTCATCCCAGCGCAGCGCCACGAGCGCCCCGCTGATGGAGCGGTCGACCCACGCCGCCTCCGCCGCCTGCTCTCCGCCCAGCAGCTCCACGCACCCGGACAACGGCAGGAACTCGGCGACCGAGGCCTCCGTCGCGCCCGAGTACCCCACCGAGCGCAGCCGCTCCGCGACCACGGGGTGCGAGTCCCAGGGAGACGGAGGTCGCTCCAACTCCTCCTGGATGCCCTGTTCCACCTCCACGCGCCGACTCGGCTCCGCGAGGAACCTCCGGAAGCCCTCCAGCATCGGCACGCCGACCCGCTCCTCGAACAGCGGCAGCAGCTCTTGCGACAGGTACGCCTGCCAGTACGGCGCCAAGGCATGCACCTTCCTCAGCGCCGCCGCTGTCGGGCCCACGCCACACACCGACGCGGCGAGGGCATCCGCCGCCAGCTCCTGGCTCCGCGACACCGCGCTGGAGGTGCGAAGGAAGAAGCGGCCATACAACTGGAACGGGACGTCGAGGAAGAAGGCAGAGTCCTCCAGCGCATCCACCGCCAGCGCGATGGACCGCCGCGTGCGATACACCCACGGCCCCAGGGACAGGTCCCCACCCTGATGATGGCCGTACTCGTGCGCGAGGACCGACGCCAGCTCCTGCCGCTCCAGGAACGCGAACAGCGGCAGACCGATGCCCACCACCGGCTCGCGCCGCAACCCGAACCAGCGGCGCTCCATGCCGATGAAGGCCGTGGCCTCGACGGAGAGATAGACCTTCTTGGGCACCCTCGCCTTCGCGCGGTCGGCCACCTCGTCCAGCAGCCTGAAGAGCGCCGGGAACTCCTCCCGCGACAACGGCCGGACATCGCTCTTCTCCTGGCCGGAGAACCATCCGCGCGGCCGCAGCGCCCAGAGCACCGTCACCGCGCCCGCGCCCGACACGAGGCCGGACAACCCCACGGACCCGGAGTAGTGGGCCTCCATGAACGGCAGCCAGAGCAGCGCGCCCGCGACTGCCAGGCCGAGCAGCCAGAACCCACCCCACAGGACGACCGTGAGCACCGCGCGGCCCCCGACTCCCGGACGATTCACAGAGTCCATGACGTGATTGCCTCGCTGACCACTCCGTGGAACCAATCCGCCTTGCGCGCCTGTTCGACCCAGCGCTTTCGCTCCGCCTCCGGAAGCTTCGCGTCCCGTGAACGGACGAACGCCGCGGCGGCGCGGATCTCCCACGACAGCTCACTCGATTCGAGCGACGCCAGCTCCCCCTGGATGAAGCGCTGCAGGTCCGCCCGCTGTGACGGGGCGATGAGCGGGAAACGCTCGAGGGAGCGTTGACACTCCGAGGCCCCGATGCGCACGGACTCCGTATACGCCAGCGCCCACGCGCCCTCGGAGAGGATCGACATCTCGAGGTCGGACACCGACTCGGCCGCGCGCAGCGCGTCCGTCGGGGAGCGGCCCACCACGGCCATCAACCGGACGCCGCTCGTGGCCGAGTCCGAGGTCACCTGCAGGTGCGCCCGTGCGCGAAGCCAGTCGAGGCG
Organism: Myxococcus dinghuensis; assembly: GCF_024198235.1. GTDB lineage: Bacteria > Myxococcota > Myxococcia > Myxococcales > Myxococcaceae > Myxococcus > Myxococcus dinghuensis. The sequence continues at coordinate 84,705 of NZ_JAKCFB010000030.1, forward strand.
CTCGCCCTTCTCCTCCGCCTCGAACTTCGCGACGAGCGCGTCCGCGTCCCGCCGCCCCGTTCGCGCCGCGACCAGGGCGTATACCTCCGCGATCTGCGAGCGGACCCGCGCCTCCCGCGCGCCATCGAACATCCGGGTCAGCCGCGCCAACGCCTCGGCCTCCCTCCCGAGCGCCACGAACGCGGTCATCGCCTCCTCGAGCACCTCGAGCGCGGCCGTCTCGTCGAGGGCGACGAGCCGCTCCCAGCCCTCCCGGGTCCCCTCCCAGCTCCCAGCCAGGTAGCGGCGATGCACCACGCTGCGGAGCAGCTCCGCGTGCTCCGGGAAGCGCTTCGCCATCATCTCGGTCGCCAGGCTCCCCTCGGGGCCCCGCTTCAAGCGGACATACAGGTACTGGGCATCCGGCGATTCAGGCGCCTTCGAGGCACGCGACTCGTATTCGGAGAGGAGCGCCTCCCGCCCACCGTCCATCTCGACGGCCCATTGGTAGGTGCGATGCCAGTCCAGCGCCTCCGGCTTCGCATCCCGCATGGCGCGCGAGATCCGCACCGCCTCCCCACTGCTCCTGGAGGACGCGGCCCTCACCGCGCGCTGGGACTCCGACTCTGCCCACCCGGAGAGCCGGGCCGCGGCTTCCGTGAACGGGAGGGCTTCACCCAACCGGTTCCACGCCCCCAGGTAGACGAAGCACGTGGAGAGCAGATCGCCCTCCTTCCGGGCCACCTTCACGAGGCTCTTCACCATCCGCCCCTGATCCTCCCGCATGGAGAGGCTCTCCGGCGGGTCCGTGAACAGGTAGTCCACGTCCCCCAATTGGATGACCTGCTGGCCACAGAACACCGTGGGCGCAGGGCCGTCCTCCTTCAACTCCTCCGGCGACGCATAGAGCACCTGGGCCAGCAGGACCGGCATACCGCCCGCGATGTTCCACATCAGCAGGCCACCGCCGGGCTGGACGTCCAGGTCCACCACGTCCACCTCCATGCCGGATTGGGAGACGGCGCGCCCGTGCTGGCGCCCCACGGGCACCGTGAGCGTCGTCACCGCGCCCGCCGCGACCGTCCTCGACACGCCCCCCAGCGTCACCTCCAGGGGCTGCGCGAAGGCGTTGCCGAGGTGGACCTCCCGATACCGCGACGCATGGAGGGCCTGACCCGCGCCGCCCACCACCAGCGCCATGACGGCCAAGGACACCAACCGGGTCCACAACCACGACAGCGTCCCCAGGGGGACACGCGCGAAGACCGTCCACCCGGAGTCGTGCCTCCGGACCACATACGCGCCCAGGGGAAACAACGGGACGAAGAACAGGCCGACCACCGAATGCGTCACGATGACCGTGCCGTCGACCGCGTCAGGCTCCGCGCCGCCCAGCAACGCGGCGCCAAAGCCATTCAGCGTCCCCAACTGCGGGCCATTGCCCTTCAAGGGACGCGCGAAGAGCCGCCGCTGCCCCAACAGGACCTTCAGCACCTGCCGATGCGAGCGCAGCCGCCCCAACCACCGCGCCCACTTCAACGTCCGATACAGCTTGAACGGGTCCCCCCGCTCCACCGCTCGACGCACGCGCGCGTCCTCACACAGCACGCGCAGCTCGGGAATCCGATGCAGCAAGCCCGCCGGGTCTCGAATGAACATTCAATGACAGCCTATCCGGAATGGCGACACCGCCACGAGGCCTCGTCGCAAGTTCGCCACACGCCCGCGCCCGGACGAGCGGCGCCCCAACGACTGACAAGGCTGTCTTGAATTCGCCGCGCCGACGGGGGACGCTTCGGCGTCAGCCCATGGGGTCCGGGGCGAAATCGACCGCCATCTCGAGCTGTGACAGCGCGGGGTACGCGAACCCGGCGCCCAGGAAGAAGCGGTCGCAGAGGCCCTCGGGCACGACGGCGCTGACGACCAGGGCCTTTCCAGGATGTGCCGCGGCCAGGGCGCGGAGGAGCCGGCGCCCTTCCCCGCGTCCTCGCTGGGACGGGGCCACGGCGATGGAGCGCAACACCAGCGCGGGCGCGGACACGTCGGCGACCACGGCGACGGCGTCACCGAGCCGGAACGCGCGGGTGGGGAGCGCCGATCCCAGCACCGTGGCCGGGGCGAGCTGCCACGGCAGGCCCTCGGGGAGCAGTGCGGCACAGGTCGAGAGGGGGACCTCCCGAAGGACACCCGGCTCGGGCGTCGGCGTGCCCGTGAAGCCGACCAGTCGACGCACGCGGCGGAATCCCAGACGTTCGTAGAGCTTCACCGCCGGAGCGTTCTGTTCGATGACCTCCAACACCATCCTGCAATCACCGCGCGACCGGGCCTCCTCCATCAATGGCTTCAACATCTCCGCGCCCAGTCCCCGTCCACGCCACGCGGGGACGATGCCCATGCCCGCGACGCGACTCACCCGCCCCCGGCGAGCCATCAACACCAGCCCCGCCGGCGCGCCATCGACGAGCGCCACCCGACTCTCGACCAACGAGATGTGCTCGCTCCGGACGCGCGCGTCGAAGAGGTGGGGCACATCCGGGACGTTGACGAAGTAGCCCTCGAACGACCGGGCGAACAGCGTGGAGAGCGCGAGCAGCGAGGACTCGGACGCGGGAACGAGGTTCATCCCGGCGGTGTAACCGAATGACCCGTTGGCGCGCACCCCGGGAGTCGAGGGTGTCCTCGGAAGAGGGTCGGGACTCGCGCCCCGGGTCCTGCGCGCGTCGCGGTACCGGGCCCCCTCCGAGTCCTCCTGGAAGACGGCCCTGGACCTGAAAAGGTGACGGCCTCCCCCCGACGCGACTCGCGCGCACCAGGAAGGGAAGCCGTCACCCGAGGCGCTCAGCTCAGGGAGAAGGTGATGCGAATGCCTCCGAGGAGGAACTCGTCACCGTCCGACACCTTCTGGCGCGTGATGCGGTTGTTGTCGAACCACGTGCCGTTCGAGGAGCGCAGGTCCTCGATGAACAACTCCTCGCCCTCGCGAAGAATCGCCGCGTGTTCTCGTGAGACTCGCGCGGACTTCACCATGAGGTCGCAGTTGGGGCCTCTCCCGATGATGAACCGCTCGCGATTGACGAGGATCGGCTCCCCGTCGTCGAGCTTCACGTAGGCCGTCATCTCGGGAGGCTTCGGGACGATGATCGTCTTGTCCGGTCGCGGCCCCGAGCGCTTGTCGTCCTTCGCCTGCGTCACGACGTCGGACGCATCCTCGTCCTCGACGTCGGAGTGTGCGTCGACGGGAGGCGCCGATGCGGCCCCGTCATCCAGGGGCTCGGCCTTCACGTTGTCCAGGGTGTCCGGCTCGTTGGCGTCCGAGTCCTCGTCGTCCGCCGCGCCGCCAGCGCCCCGCGCCGCCACCGCCTCGTCGTCCTCCGACTCGTCGGCGTCATCGTCCGAGTCCGCCCCGTCCGAGTCCTCCTCATCGGCGTCGTCGGAGTCCTCGTCATCGGCGTCGTCGGAGCCCGCTTCGTCCTCCGACTCATCGGAGTCCTCGTCATCGGCGTCGTCGGAGTCCGCTTCGTCCTCCGACTCATCGGAGTCCTCGTCATCCGCCGAGTCATCCTCATCGTCGGAGTCCTCCGCATCGGACTCCTCTTCGTCCTCCGAGTCATCTTCCTCCTCGGAGACCGGCTCGACGAGGCGATCCACGTCCGCGACGAGCGTGAGGATGCGCGCGGACACCGCTTCCCGAAGGGCGGCGTCATCCACCTGGGACTCCTGGGTGGTGGGCTCGGCCTCTTCGCCCTTGGACTCGACCGGAGGCTCGGCTTCAGCGGACTCCGAGGGGACCGCTCCGGCAACCTCGTCCAGGGAAGCGGGCTTCTCCGCCGCGACCTCGACAGGCCGCGCTGGCGCCTCGGCAGGGACGACAGGCGTCGCCGCCGGCCCCGTGGGCTGCGCCGGTGCGACCTGTTGCACCGGAACAACCGAGTGAGCCACGACCGCGGGCGCAGCCGTGACGGCCGGCGCCGCGACCGTGTTCGAGGCCGGGGCCGTCATCTCCGAGAGGCTGACCGGCGTGGGTTGGATGAACCCGAACTGACGCGCGAGCGCGAAGATGGCCTGGTTGACCAGGACGTCCCGGTCCACGCCCATCTCACGGCTCATCGTCTCCAGCGCATGCCAGAGCGGGTCCGCCACTTCGACCTTACGAGGCGTGCGGTTCATGGTTCAGCTCCCCCTCAGGTTGTCCTGCCAGGGCGACACATTGCTGGCATCCACCAGCCAATAGAACATCGCCTGCATCTCGCCATACTGCTGTTCGACGATGCCCACCAGGTTCGACGGGAGCGCGTCGATGTCCACGCCCTCGAAGTCGAAGCCGGCGGCACCGGAGGCCTTCGCGCCCCTGCCGTTCATCACGCGTCGATCCCTCGCCCGCCACAGCCGCTGACTGGACATGCCGGCCGCGTGGCCGAAGTCCGACGGCGGCGACACCTTCTTCGGCATCGTCACCTCGTTCTCGCCACACGCCCACAACAGCCACGTCAGGGCCGCCCAATCCGCGCGCGCCATCCGCGCGATGTCCGGCAGGCCCAGGCTCCGAGGCGACACGGTCTCGTCGACGCCGATGGACTCCTCCCCGATCTCCACGTCGTCCTCGACCAGCTCCACCGGTCCGTCCGGCAGCAGGGCCGACAGGTCCGGCGGCAGCCACGGCAGGTCCGCGCCCGGCTTGAAGCGCCGCTGCAACTCCGAGCGAACGGTCTGCAACCGCGTCGCGTACTTCTTCACCAGCCCCTGGATGGCCTCGAGCGACTGCGCGGGCTTCTCCGGCAGGTCGTTGTACGTGGAATGGGGCGTCTGCGCCGACGGCCAGAACTCGAAGCGCGGATACAGGCTGCGCGTGTAGATGCGCAGGAAGTCCGCCGTGTCCGGCTCCGCCTTCGCCAGGCCCTCCGCGTCCACCAGCGCGTGCTCGTCCAGGCCCATGTTGAGCAGGATGAGGCCGCGCGTGAACAGGAAGGCCGTGCGCTCGGGCGCCAGCAGCATCGCCGCGTGGACGAAGTCCAGGGCCGCGCGCGGACGGTCCTGCTGGTCCATCAGCACCGCGTATCCCCGCAGCAGCATCGCCGCGTCACCGCCGCGCAGGAGCGTCTCGGCCAGGGCCGCGAAGGACTGTCCCGCGTTCTGCAGCGTCTCCCCCGCGGTGCCCCGCGCGTTCTCCGCCGTGCGCGGCAGGGCCACCCGGTCGATGAGCTCCTTCAGCGGCGTCACCTCCGCGGTCTGCGCCACTGCGCGGGCCATCGCGAGCACCCCGACCATGTGGTCGCGCTCCGCGAGGCACCGGTCGACCACCTCCCGCCACGACTCCTCGGACCGGGGCAGGTTCGAGAAGACCTCCGACGCGGCCATGTGCTCTTCGTCACGCGACACGCCCAGGTCGCGCGTGAGCACCACCTTCCGGTCCGCGTCGAGCAGCTTCCACGTGCCGCAGGCGAGGTCGTTGTCGTATTCACCCTCGTCGTACGCGACGCGCGGGTCCTGGTACTCGTCCTTGGCCAGCGAGCGGTACGCGCCCTTGCGCGAGCCCTCGACGAACTCGCCCTCCCAGAGCAGATCACCGTCCTTCAGCCAGAACCGCGCCGGGCCGTGCCGCTCACCGGCCTTGTTCAACTGGACGAGCGACCACTGCCCCAGGTCCTCGCGGAACTCCGCCTGCTCGGGCAGGCTCGCGGGGCGCTCCGGATACAGCTCGCCGGTGGAGGGGAGCAGTCGGCGTCCCTGGGCGTCGAAGTGCCGCACGCTCACGACCCGACCGTGCTCGTAGAGCATGGTCGTCTTGCGGACGACCTCCGAGACGCCGTTCTCGTGCATCCGCTCCGTGGTGACGGTGTCCGTCGCGTACCACGTGCGGGGCCCGTGCAGCTCGCCCTCCGCGAACTCGCCGTCCTGGGAGACCTCGCCGCTCTCGTGGAAGCGCTTGAAGGGGCCGTGGGGCTTGCCGTGCACGAAGATGCACTCGTTGCAGAGCGTGCCGTCCGCGCGCCAGTACTTGTAGGGCCCGTGGTTGCGGCCCTTGGAGTCCTTGGGACCGTGGACCCACTCACTGTCCCCATCATCCCAGACGGCGTCGGGGTGGACCCCCGGCGGGACGATGCCCTGCTCGGTGAGCTTCTTGTTCTCCTCGGCCTGCTTCGCCTGGGCGACGTCCAGCCCCTTCAGCGAGCGCACCAGCGTGTCCAGCCGCGCGGCGGACAGCGCGCCGCTCGAGCGGTGCACCACCACGCCGTCCTTGAAGGCCATGAGCGTGGGAATCGACTGGATGTCGAACTGCCCGGACAGCGCCTCGTGCGCTTCGGTGTCGACCTTGCCGAAGACGACGTCCGGGTGCTTCGCGGCGGTGGCCGCGTAGGTGGGCGCGAAGGCGCGACACGGGCCACACCACTCCGCCCAGAAATCCACCAGGACCAACCCCGGCCCGCCAGTCGTCTTCTCGAAGGTCTCGGCCGTCAGGTCGACGGGATGCTCACTCAAGATGATGCCTCGGATGCAGTGGAAGTCGGGAGCTTGTAGTCGAGCCCTCCGCCACATGCCAGCGCAGCGTGGGACGCCGGACACCCCGCGATTCCCCCAGTAGAACGGGAATACGCGACCCCTCTATGCTGCGCGCCGTGCGCTCCTCATCCCACTGCCTCGCGATGACCCTGGTGCTGTTCCTGGCTCCCCTGACGCCGGTCATGGCCCAGCAGGCGGAGGACCGTCCTCGCAACCACGAGCTGCGCTTCGACTGGACCCGGGACGGCATCATCGCCGGGTCCGCCGCCGCCCTGTGGATCTCCAGCGAGGCCCTGTTCAAGGGCGACCTCGCCCCGGTGCATTGCCGCTGGTGCGACCGGGCCCCGGACGGGAGTGACCGGCTCAACAGCGTGGACCGCTGGGGCCGGGGGCTCGCGGGTTCGACGGAGGCGTCCCGCAACCGGGCGGGGACGTGGAGCAACATCATCGGCTTCGGGGTGCTGCCCGCGGGTGTCATCGGCATGCAGCTCGCGGTGGGCCGCGCCTCCGACAGCCCGCACCACTACTTCCCCCAGGACACCGCCATCATCCTGGAGAGCGCCCTCATCGCGACGCTCGCCAACCAGACGGTGAAGTTCATCGCGGGGCGCGAGCGTCCCTTCGTCCACGTCCTCCCCGAGGACCAGAAGCGGCTGACCGCGCACCCGGACGACAACAACCTCTCCTTCTACAGTGGCCACACCAGCCTCGCGTTCTCGCTGGTGGTGTCCGCGGGCACGGTGGCCGCGCTGCGTGGCTACGACCACCAGGCGTGGATCTGGGCCGTGGGCCTCCCCGTGGCCACGAGCGTGGGACTGTTGCGCATGGGCGCGGACAAGCACTACCTGACGGACGTGGCCACCGGCGCCGTGCTCGGCTCGGCGTTCGGCGTGGCCGTGCCCCTGCTGCTGCACGGCCGCACGGACCCGGGCGACAAGGCCGCGAGAGCGCGCCGCGCGGGTTCCGGGGTGCGGGCCATGCCCGTGGCCGGCGCGCGCATGGCGGGCATCTCCGGGACGTTCTAGCTAACCGGGCACCGGGGACAGGCCCGCCCCCGCGGGCGAGCCGTCCCCTTCCCCGTCGCGACCGAGCGCGTGGACGGGGAGCGCCCCCATGTCCCAGCGCTGACCGGGGACCCAGGCCACCTCGCCGGACGTGCCCCAGCCCACGCGGACCGCGGCGCGCTCCTCGAACTCCAGCCAGAAGACGGACTCCTCCGGACGCGCCGCCTGGTCCAGGCACGCGATGCGCGTGGGGCTCCGGCCCGGCTCCTCCAGCGCCACCGCGAACGCCTTGTGGGAGTGGCCGCACAAAAGCCACTTCGGCTGCACCGTGTCCACCAGCTTGCGCGTCACCGGGTTGCCAATCCAATACGACGGCAAGGGACGCGGCGGCGCGGGGTTCTCCTCCCGGGCGCGCTGGACGATGCCGCGCGGCCACTCGTGGACCAGCATCACGTCCACGTCGCGCGCGGACATCACCCGCTCGACCTCCGCGGCGCGGAAGTAGCCGGCCTGCTTGAGCGTTTCCTGCGTGGAGGGGCGCTTGAGCGGCTGGTCGATGAAGCGCGGCGCGTGGATGCCCGACAGGAAGGCCACCCGGAGTCCGCCCAGCTCGCACAGGCCGGAGCGCCCCAGGTACGTCACGCCCGGCGCCAGCTCGCCGCCGCCCTGGAGGTCGTGCAGGGCGTCGAAGTCCTCGTTGTTGCCCCCGATGAAATACAGGGGCCGCTTCACCCGCCGCACGCCGTCCGCGTATTCGGCGAACTCGGCGGGCATCGTCCGCTTGGCGGCCTTGCGGCGGTGGTCGTCCGCGCGCCGGAAGGCCTCCACGTCCCCCACCGCGAGCACGAGGGAGACGCGGCGCCGGCGCGCCTGCTCCAACACATCCAGCCAGGCCTCCACACGGTGGAAGCGACCATGGATGTCACCCAGGGCTGCGACCAGCAGGGGTTCCGCCATCGTGACCCCAGGGTGCTCCCCGCTGCGCATCCTGTCGAGTCATCCCTCCCCCCGGAGGGATGGTGGCTGATGGAAAAGCCACAGATTCACGGCAAAGCGCTGCGGGCCAGGAGCCGACCCGCGGCCAATCACAGCCACAATCACAGCCCCTGCCCCGCGCCCCGGGAATACACAGACTCCCCTGCCCCGGCATCCCGGGTGCGGGCTCGCTCCCGGTATCAGTTGCAGCCGAGCGGATAGGTGATTTCGACCAGGGAGCCGGGCGCGGGCGCCGCCTCGCGGTCGAAGACGACGGTGTTGGTGCGCGCGTCGTAGCGCCAGCCGCTCGTCACCCCGACGCCGTCCACCTCGACGACGATGCGCGACGCGTCCGCGGGCAGCTCGGAGAGCGGGAAGTTGCGGTTCGGACCGAAGGCGCTGTTGGAGAGCTTCTCCAGCGACGCGGCCCAGTTGGGCGTGCAGATGCTGTCCACCACGCCGCCGGTGGAGCTCGCCAGTTGCATGTAGCGGCTGCCGGAGCTGCTGGAGGTGGGGCAGGTGGCCAGGTCCATGGGGCCGACGATGGCGTTGATGCTCAGCTTCGCCTTGTCGTTGCCCTTGAGCGCCAGGAAGTACGTCTCGTAGAAGGAGACCGGCTGCGAGCTGAAGTCCTCCTCGTCCGACAGGAAGATGATGGCCAGCTTCGCCTCCGGGCGCAGGAAGCCGCCGTTGCCGTCGCCCAGTTGCGGCGTGCGCGGATCATCCTCGCTGTAGATGAGCGGGTCCGACAGCGCGCGGTGCGCCGCGTCCAGCCCCTGCTCGTTCCAATGACAGACGCCCACGCGGGTGTTGTTGGCGAAGACCGTGGCGGCGTCCGGCGTGTTGGGGGTGATGATGCGCGGGCGCGAGCCGTCCACGGGGAACAGCCGCCCGTTCTCCCCGCCCTGGGCCCCGCCCGGGCACTCGGACCAGCCGCCCGGCGAGGGCTCCAGCCCCGTCGTGGTGACGCCGATGCGGTAGTCCACCGCCGCCGCGTTGGCCGCGCTCAGGAAGGCGGCGAAGTTCTGCCCCAGGCTCTGCTGCTCCTCCATCATCGACCCGGAGTTGTCGACCACGAACAGCACGTCCACCTTCGCCTGGGACTCCTGGAGGAAGCGGTCGGTCTGCTCCGCCTTGGACGCGCCCCGCCCCACCAGGCCCGCCGTGTACTCCGCGCCGTCGGCCAGGCGGAAGCGCACCGCCGCCGTGTCGTCCCCGTCGTCCTCGGGCGTGTACGACGCCGTCAGCCGCACCCGCCCCCGGGGCGGAACCTCCGCGGGGAACGCCCCCGCGGGCCCCACCGAGAACTCGGTGCCCGTCTGCTCCACCACCAGCCCGGACACCTTCTGCGGCCCGAGGCACTCGTTGACGACCACCAGCTCCCGCGCGCGCGGCCCGCACCCCAGCTTCGTCACGCCGAAGTCCACGGTGGTGGGCTGCACCGCGAAGCACCCGTTGACGCCCTCGCCCATCAGCGCCACCAGCGGGTGGCCCAGCGAGGGGTGGTTCACCCACGCCTCCGCGAGCCCCGCGAAGCTGCCCTCCGCCTCCGGCTTGAAGCGCACCACCAACGTGGCCCGCTGCCCCGGCCGCAGCACGCCGTTCTCCCGCGGCTTCGCGGAGAAGGCCTCGTCCGAACCCGCCGCCAGTTGCATGGAGGCCAGGTAGCAGGACTCCGCGCCGGTGTTGCGCAGGGAGACGCCCAGCGACACCTCCGCCCCCACCGGCACCTTCCCGAAGTCCAGCGTCGACGGCAGCACGTACTCACACGGCCGGAAGGCCTGGCCCTCGCCCTTCAACGACACGGACTCCGTGGAGGTGGTGCCCCCCGCGCGCACCGTCACCGCGAGCTGGCCCTCGCTGGCGCCCACCACGCCCGCGCGCGGGCTGAAGGTGACGCCCACGAACGACGACTGGCCGGAGGGCACGGTGATGCTCGCCGGCGCCTGGGCCAGGGTGAAGTAGCCGCCCGTCAGGGTGCTGAGCTGCAGGTTGTTGACGAGCACGCTGTCGCGGCAGCGGTTGACCACCTCCACGTCCCGCGTGGCCGTCATCCCCTCCGCCACCACGCCGAAGTCCAGCTTGCGCGGCAGCACCGCCACGCACGACGTGCCGCCCTCGCCCGTGAGCGACACCTTGGGCCCCGGCGCGCTGGAGCCCTGCTCCCGCACCCCCAGCTCCACCCGGCCCTCGCCCGCGCGCCCCAGCACCGCCGGGGTGAAGGCCATGCGCACCTCCACCACCGCGCCCGGCGCCAGCACGCCCCCCACGAGCACCGGCGCGCTCACCACGCGGTAGACGCCGCCGGGGTTGTCCTGCAGCTCCACGCCGCTCCACTTCAACGGTTCGGAGCCCTGGTTGCGCACGGTGATGGACTGCTCCGCGCTGGCCCCCAGCGCCACGCGCCCGAAGTCCAGCCGCAGCGGCGTCACCTCCAGCTTCGACGCGATGCCCATGCCCTTGAGCGGCACCACCGCCGGCTCGCACCCGTCGCACACCACCACGCGCAGCTCCGCCGCCGCCGCGCCCAGCCTGCGCGGCGCGAACGCCACCGACAGCACGCGCTGCTCCCCGGGCGCCAGCATGTCGCTGTCCCCGTGCTTCGCGGTGAACTGATCCGCGTCCGCGCCCTGCACGGACAGCCCCAGCGGCGTCTCCACCGCGGAGGTGTTGCGCACCGTCACCTCCCGCATCTCCACCAGGCCCATGGCCACGTTGCCGAAGTCCAGCTCCGTCTCCGGCACCTCCAGGAAGGCCTTCACCCCCAGGCCCCGCACCGGCACCGCGCCCTTCGACTCCGAGTCGGTGAGCAGCTCGATGGCGCCCTGGACCGCGCCCTCCACGTCCGGCGTGAAGCGCACCTCGATTTCACGCTCGGCGCCCGCGCCCAGCGAGAAGGGCTCGAAGGGCGGCACCGTCACGTTGGGGATGCTCGAGGTGGCGCCCTCCACGCGGTACGAGGCGCGCCCTCCGTTCGACACCTTCAACTTGAACGCCTTGGTGCGGCCGAGCGCCGCGGGGCCGAAGTCGATGGTCTCCGGGCGCACGACGAAGGCGCTCTTCGCCTTCTGGGACGATGGCCGCTCACAGCCCACTCCCACCCCCACCATCAGCGCCACCGCCACCCACAGAGCACTTCGCATACGGTCCTCCCCGCACTCCCGGACCCGGACCCCAGGCAGCCTTCGCTCCCGCGAATCCGGCGGAGGGGCCGCTCTGCAACCCGAGTGCCTGAACCGAGGAGGGGGCGGAAGTCCAACGCCCGACGTGGCAAGCCTCCGGTGAGCCAGGGAAACGCCGTTCTCCTGGATGGGAACGGCATTTCCCACCCGGGGGCACGGACTGGAATTCCTTCAGGGCATCTGGTCGACAGTCGGGCGAAACGCGTGGGCCGTGTGAACAGAAGGGCTGCTCAAGCGGCGGGGGGCGCCACCGGCGCGCGCAGCCGCGCCACCACGCCCGTTCCCCAGAGCACACCCGCGATGCACACCAAGGCCCCCGTCACCGCCACCGGGGAGACGGCCTCACCCAACAGCAGCGCGCCCATCACCCACGAGAAGACGGGCGTCAACTGCGTGGCCACGCCGCCGGCCACCGCGGTGACGTAACCGAACGCATACGTGAAGGTCATCTGTCCGACCACGGAGGACACGCCCACACCCAGCAGGGGAAGCGCGACATCCCAGCCGAGCGGCCTCCAGTCCTGGAGCGCGAACGGGAGGCTGAACAAGAGGCCGAACAGACAGAAGGAGAGGAACACGGTGGCCGCGTCCGTCTCGTGGCGCAGCGCGCGGATGACCACCACCGCCGCGCCCCCGAGCACCGCCGACGCCATGCCCGCCCACGCGCCCAGGCCCATGGACACGGACGTGCCCTCCCCCATCGTGCTCCACATCACGAGCCCGGCCCCGAGCGTGGTGAGCACCAACCCGCCGAACAGCGTCCCGGTCACCCGCTCGCGCAGGAAGAGCCAGCCGATGATGGCGGCGTAGATGGGCCAGCAGGCGTTGAGCAGCACCGCCGGCCCCACCGTCATCCGGTCGATGGCGATGAAGTACAGATAGACGGCCGAGCCTCCGAAGATGCCGCGCAGCGCCCACAACGGCACGCGGCCGAAGCGCGGCCTGCGGCGCATCAGCGGGAAGTAGCAGGCGAGGAACAGGAGCCCCAGGGCGAAGCGCCCCGCCGCCACCTGCCCTGGAGAGAGGCGGCCAGCCAGCAGCCGCGCGCACAACGCCATCACCGCGAACGCCATGCTGGAGAAGACCAGCAACGGCGTACCGCGGTACCGCTCGGGGAGCACCCACGGGTGTGTCATGGATGGGGCGGCCGTATAGCGCGAAATCGCGCGGGGCGCTCCGGCGGCGCGCCGCCCGCCCGTCCGCCCGGAGCCCCACCTCATGTGGGATGGACGGAGCGACGCGGGACGTTGACCACCATCCATCCACCGTTCCAGGTTTTTCCACTACCGGAACACCCATTCAGTGGTAGACAGCCCGCCCATCATGTCCGAGCCCGACGTCATCTCCCTCCGCGGCGCCAAGGAGCACAACCTCAAGAACGTCTCCCTGGACATCCCCAAGAAGAAGCTCGTGGTCTTCACGGGCGTCTCGGGGTCCGGGAAGAGCTCGCTGGCCTTCGACACGCTCTACGCCGAGGGGCAACGCCGCTACGTGGAGAGCCTCTCCGCGTACGCCCGGCAGTTCCTCGGGCAGATGGAGAAGCCCAAGTACGACACCATCCGGGGCCTTTCGCCCACCATCTCCATCGAGCAGAAGGCGGCGAGCAACAACCCTCGCTCGACGGTGGGCACGGTGACGGAGGTGCACGACTACCTGCGCGTGCTCTACGCCTCCATCGGCGTGCAGCACTGCCCGCAGTGCGGGCGCAAGGTGGGCAAGCAGAGCGCGCAGCAGATCGTCGACGAAATCCTGAAGATGCCCAACGGCTCCAAGGTGCAGGTGCTCGCGCCGCTCGTGAGCAACCGCAAGGGCGAGCACAAGGACCTGCTGGCGGAGGCGCAGAAGCGCGGCTTCTCCCGCGCGCGCATCGACGGGAAGCTCAAGAGCCTGGAGGACCGCGTCGAGCTGGACAAGAAGTCCAAGCACGACATCGAGCTGGTCATCGACCGGCTGGTGCTCAAGGCGGACGTGCGCACGCGCCTGACGGACTCCGTGGAGACGGCGCTGCGCGAGGGCAAGGGCACCCTCATCATCACCGACGAGACGGGCGCGCAGGCCGCGGACCGGGTGATGAGCGAACTGAACGCGTGCCCCGCGTGTGGCCTGTCCTTCGGCGACCTGACGCCCGCGTCGTTCTCCTTCAACAACCCGCTGGGCATGTGCACGGACTGCAACGGCCTGGGCACCCGCCCGGAGATGGACCCGGACCTCATCGTGCCGGACCCGTCGCGCAGCATCCGCGACGGCGCCATCGAGCCGTGGGCCAGCGGCATGAACCGCGGCGAGGGCTGGACGGCCGACTTCGTGGAGAGCCTGTCGAAGGCGTTCAAGATCGACCTCGACGTGCCCTACGGGAAGCTGTCCAAGCGCGAGCGCGAGACGCTGATGTACGGCGCCAAGGGCAAGAGCTTCACCGTCGAGTGGGGCGACAGCGGCAAGTACAAGATGGAGTGGGAGGGCCTGGTCGAGCGCCTGATGCGCAACTTCAAGTCGACCACCTCCGAGTCGCGTCGCACCGAGCTGCAGAAGTACTTCAGCGACAAGCCCTGCCCCACGTGCAAGGGCGAGCGCCTGCGGCCGGAGAGCCGCGCGGTGAAGGTCCACGGCCAGTCCATCGTCGAGCTGAACCGGCTGACCATCTCCGACGCGCTGACCTTCCTGGGCGCCATGGCCCTGTCCGAGCACGAGCGGAAGATCGCCACGGAGCTGCTCAAGGAGATCCGCAGCCGCCTGTCCTTCCTGGTCGACGTGGGCCTGGGCTACCTGATGCTGGACCGCACCGCGTCCACGCTCTCCGGCGGCGAGAGCCAGCGCATCCGGCTGGCGTCGCAGATGGGCAGCGAGCTGACGGGCGTCATCTACATCCTCGACGAGCCCTCCATCGGCCTGCACCAGCGCGACAACGGCAAGCTCCTGACGACGCTCAAGCGCCTGCGCGACCTGGGCAACTCCGTCATCGTCGTGGAGCACGACGAGGAGACGATGGAGGAGGCGGACTGGCTGGTGGACTTCGGTCCCGGCGCCGGCGAGCTGGGCGGTCAGGTCGTGTCCCAGGGCACGCCCCGGCAGGTGATGGCGGACGAGGGCAGCGTCACCGGCGGCTACCTGTCCGGGCGGCTGGAGATCGAGGTGCCGGAGGAGCGCCGCGCGCTCAACCCCAAGCACCAGATCGTCATCCAGGGGGCGAAGGAGAACAACCTGCGCGACGTGGACGTGGTGGTGCCGCTGGGCATCTTCACCGCCGTCACCGGCGTGTCCGGCGCGGGCAAGTCCACGCTCATCAACGAAATCCTGTACCCGGCGCTCGCGCGGCACCTGTACGACAGCCGCGAGGCGCCCGGGAAGCACAAGGCCGTGCTGGGCGTGGAGCACCTGGACAAGGTCATCGACATCGACCAGCGCCCCATCGGGCGGACGCCGCGCAGCAACCCCGCGACGTACACCAAGGTGTTCGACACCATCCGCGAGGTGTTCGCGATGACGCCGGAGGCGCGCGCGTTCGGCTACGGGCCGGGCCGGTTCAGCTTCAACATCAAGGGCGGCCGCTGCGAGTCGTGCGAGGGCGACGGCGTCAAGCTGGTGGAGATGCACTTCCTGGCGGACGTGTACGTGCCCTGCGAGGTCTGCCAGGGCAAGCGCTTCAACGAGGCGACGCTGCGCGTGCGCTACAAGGGCAAGAACATCGCGGAGACGCTCGACATGAGCGTGCGCGAGGCGATGGAGCACTTCGCCACGCACAAGGACATCATGCGCGTGCTCCAGACGCTGGGCGACGTGGGCCTGGGCTACATCCGCCTGGGCCAGCCGTCCCCCACCCTGTCCGGCGGCGAGGCCCAGCGCATCAAGCTGGCGCGCGAGCTGGCGCGCGTGGCCACCGGCCGCACGCTCTACATCCTCGACGAGCCCACCACGGGCCTGCACTTCGAGGACATCCGCAAGCTCCTGTCCGTGCTCAACCGCCTGGTCGCCGCCGGCAACAGCGTGCTCGTCATCGAGCACAACCTGGACGTCATCAAGAGCGCGGACTGGCTCATCGACATGGGGCCGGAGGGCGGCGCGGGCGGCGGCCAGGTGCTCGCCGTGGGCACGCCCGAGCAGGTCGCCAGGGCCAAGGGCAGCCACACCGGCCGCTACCTGGCGCACGTGCTGGGCAAGGCGCGCCGCGCGCGCGTCGGAGTCCGCGTGGACGGGCCCGCTCCCGAGCCGACCGGCGCCGCGCTCTGACCACTCGCACCACTCCGAAACATGGAGCGGGGGGCGGGGGTGCCTTCATTCACCCCCAGCCCCCCGTCCACCTTGGAGGAAGACTTCGCAGGTGGGGTGTGAGTCATGAATCCAACCAACAGCCGCGTGTCACATGATAGGCCGCGCCCAATCCCTGTCAAACACGCGCACCCGGCTTAAAGGCTCAGCATCCGAGACGCACTGTCATCAAAAATGACAGCCTGCGTCGTCAGGGATTCGGGCGCGGGCCGGGCTCGAGGGGTCGGCGCGTGTGCCCCGCTCCATGCCGGGGTGGTGGCCGGGCGTGGGCCTCCCGCCGTGCCCCTGGGGGCCCCGGTGGAGTCCCGGCGGCGTGTTGGGTAGGGTGGCGCTCCTTGCCTTCCAGGCGCCCCCACCTTTCTCCACCAGGGAGCACCCCGACTCATGGCTGAGAGTCCCACCGCCACGCAGAACGCCCGGTTCCCGGCGCAGATCCCGTTCATCATCGGTAACGAAGCGTGTGAACGCTTCAGCTTCTACGGGATGAGGAACATCCTCACGGTGTTCCTCATCGACTACCTGCTGCGCAACGCGGTGCCGGACAACGGGCTGCGCGAGTCCCAGGCGAAGAGCCTGATGCACACGTTCATGGCGGGGGTGTACTTCTTCCCGCTCATCGGCGGGTACCTCGCGGACCGCTTCTTCGGGAAGTACCGCACCATCCTCTGGCTGAGCCTGGTGTACTGCGCGGGCCACGCGTGCCTGGCGGTGTTCGAGAACAACCCCACGGGCTTCTACACGGGGCTCGGGCTCATCGCGGTGGGCAGCGGCGGCATCAAGCCGTGTGTCGCGGCCATGGTGGGGGACCAGTTCAACGAGTCGAACAGCCACCTGGTGAAGAAGGTCTTCGCCATCTTCTACTGGACCATCAACTTCGGCTCGTTCTTCGCGTCGCTGTTCATCCCGTTGCTGTTGAAGAGCTCCGGGCCGGCCGTCGCGTTCGGCATCCCCGGGGTGCTGATGTTCCTGGCCACGCTCATCTTCTGGTCGGGCCGCAAGCACTACGTCCTGGTGCCGCCCACGGGCGAGAACCCGCACTCGTTCCTGAAGGTGGTGACCAGCGCCCTGAAGAACCGCCAGCCTGGACAGGGCTCGTGGCTGGACGGGGCCAAGGCCCGGCACCCGGCGGAGGCGGTGGAGGGCGTGAAGGCGGTGTTCCGCGTCAGCGCGTTGACGCTGCCGTTCGTGCCCTTCTTCTGGATGCTGTTCGACCAGAAGGCGTCCACGTGGGTGGTGCAGGCGCGCTCCATGGACCCGCACATCGGCGCGTTCACCTTCCAGCCCAGCCAGATGCAGTTCGTCAACCCGATGCTGGTGATGCTGCTCATCCCGTTCCTGACGGGCGTGGTGTACCCGCTGTTCCAGCGCTCCGGGTGGGAGCTGACGCCGCTGCGGCGCATGCCGCTGGGGCTGGTGTTCGGCGCGGTGTCCTTCATCATCGCCGGCTTCTTCCAGGTGGCGATGGAGGGCGGCACCCCGCTGAACATCGCGTGGCAGATCCTCCCGTACGTGGTGCTGACGCTGGGTGAGATCCTCATGTCCACCACGGGCCTGGAGTTCGCGTACACGCAGGCGCCCCGGGAGATGAAGGGCACCATCCAGAGCGTGTGGCTGGTGACGAACACGCTGGCGAACGTGGCGGTGGCCATCGCCGCGGCGCTCAACGTCTTCTCCGGCTCCGGCCAGTTCTTCTTCTACGCGGGCATGGCGCTGGTGGCCGCCGTGGGCATGGCGCTCGTCGCCCGCCGCTACGTCGTGCGCGACTACTACCAGGTCGCGGCCCCCGTCCCCACCGAGGAGCGGAGCGCGGCGGGCGTCACGCCGGCCTGACCCGGGCGGACGAGGCCGCGAGCGCGGCCTCCCCGCCTTCGTGCTGGAACGAGGAACGCCGGAGTCCCTGGACGAGGGGCTCCGGCGTTCGTGCTTCAGGGGCCCGGCGCCGCCCCGTGGGGACGGCGCCCGGGCCTGCCTCGTCGGCTCAGGCCGCGGCCACGGAGGAGCTGCCCTGCGTGGACGACGAGGGCGGCGCCGCGGGCTTCACCTCGTCGGTGCCGTGCATCATCCGCTTCAGGATGGGCGCCACGCCAAGCAGGATGAGTCCGGAGATGCCCGTGCCGATGACGATGTAGAGGAACACGTCGAACTCACCGAGCTTCGACGAGTAGCCGCCGATGACGCCCGAGAGCTTGTTGGCCGCAGCGTTGGCGAGGAACCACACGCCCATCATCGCGGAGACGACGCGCGTGGGGGCGACCTTGCTCACCATGGACAGGCCCACCGGCGACAGACACAGCTCGCCCATGGTGTGGAACAGATAGGCCATGATGACCCACCACATGGACGCCTTGCCCACGGCAGCGCTCTGCGCCGAGGCGCCCAGCATGAAGACGAAGCCGATGGCGAGGAACAGGAGCCCCATGCCCATCTTCACCGGGATGCTCGGGTCCTTGCCGCGCATGGACAGCCAACCCCATAGCCCCGCGAACAGCGGCGCCAGGCCCACGATGAAGATGGAGTTGAAGCTCTGGAACCAGGTGGTGGGAATCTCCTTGCCGAAGACGGTCTTGTCGACCTTCGCGTTCGTGTAGAGGTTCATCAGGCCACCCGCCTGCTCGAAGCCCGTCCAGAACGCCACGACGAACGCCGCGATGATGAAGATGACGACGATGCGGTCGATCTCATCCCGCGTGAACGCCAGACTCTTGGCCTGGTTCCTGCGCAACAGTTCCTTGACCTCTCCACGCTTCTCCGGCGCGAGCCCCACCTTCCCCAACAACCGCTGCTGCAGCGCCATGAAGGCGATGAGCCCCAGGAGCATGCCGACGCCCGCGGAGCCGAAGCCCCAGTGCCAGCCATAGACCTCACCCAGGGTGCCGCAGATGAAGTTACCCAGCATCGCGCCCAGGTTGATGCCCATGTAGAAGATGGTGAAGGCGCTGTCCCGCCGCCCGTCGCCCGCCTCGTACAGACCGCCCACCATGGTGGAGATGTTCGGCTTGAAGAAGCCGTTGCCGACGATGAGGAAGGCCAGGCCCGTGTAGAACATCGTCACGCTGGGGAGCGCGAGGACGAGGTGGCCGATCATCATCAGCGTGCCACCGAGCACCACCGCCTTGCGCTGGCCGATGAAGCGGTCCGCAATGAAGCCCCCGACGATGGGCGTCAGGTACACGAGGCCCGTATAGGTCCCGTAGAGACTGAGGGCCTGGTCATCCGTCCACCCGAATCCACCGTTGACCTTACTCGTAAGGAAGAGGACGAGCAGGCCGCGCATGCCGTAGTACGACATGCGCTCCCACATCTCGGTGAAGAACAGCAGGTACAACCCGGGCGGGTGCCCCTTGCGGGCGGCGCCCGCGGCAACGGTTCCTTGCATGCCGTGGTTTCCTTCAGTGGCAGTGGTGGATTGTGACGGACAAAGCGCTTGACTGTAGCAGACGCCCCGCGTGGCGCGCCCCGAAGGAAGACGAGGCGGGTTGGATTTCCCCCGCCTCCCGGCCCGCCCTCCCGCCACCCGTGCGCTGACGCGCCGCGCTCAGGCCCAGCGACCCACGCGGGGTTCGCCGTCCGGCCGCGCGGCTTCACCCGAAGCGTGAGCCGGCGTCCCGAGCGGCAGGCGGACCTCCACCTGGGTGCCCTGCCCCGGCTCGCTGGAGAGCTGGATGCGCCCCCCGTGTCGCACGACGATGCGCCGGCTGAGCGCCAGCCCCAACCCCGTCCCCTCCCCCGCGGCGCGCGTGGAGAAGAACGGTTGGAACAGCCGCTCCATGTCTTCCTTCCGGATGCCCTCGCCGTTGTCGCTGATGGTGATGACGGCCTCGTCGCCGTCGCGCGCGGTGGACACCCGGACCCAGCCCCGCTCGCCCACCGCGCGCAGCGCGTTGTCGAGCAGGTTGAGCCACACCTGGTTGAGCAGCCCCGGGTCACCCTGCACGGGCGCCGTGCACTCGTAGGAGCGCTCCACCGTGACGCCCCCGGGCACGCGCCAGGTCAGCACGCTCAGCGTGGAGTCCAGCATCTCGTCGAGCGCCAGCGACACGGGCGTGTCCGAGCCGCGGGTGAACGACAGCAGCGACTCGGCGAGGTGGCGGATGCGCTGGCCACACTCCTCCACCACCTCCACCATGGCCCGGCTCACCTCCGCGTCCGGTGAGCTGCCGGAGAGCACCTCCTTGAGGGGCAACAGCGCGTTCATCAGCCCGTTGAGCGGGTTGCGCACCTCGTGGGCGAAGCCGGACGACAGGAGGCCCACGGCGGCCAGGCGCTCGTTCTCCGCGGCGCGCACCGCCGCCTCGCGCAGGCGCAACTGCGTCTCGATGCGCGCCAGCAGCTCGCGCGGGCTGAAGGGCTTGCCCAGGTAGTCGTTGGCGCCGGAGCCCAGGGCCTCCACCTTCGCGGACACCTCCTGCCGCGCGGTGAGCAGGATGACCGGGATGTCCACGGCGACCGGATGCATGCGCAGCGCCGCCAGCATCTGCAGGCCGGACATCACCGGCATCATCACGTCCGACACGATGAGGTCGGGCCGCTCCACGATGGCGCGCTGGCGCCCCTCCTCGCCGTTGACGGCCTCCAGCACCTGGTAGTGCTGCTTGAGCAGCCCCGCGATGAAGGCGCGGATCTCCGCGTCGTCCTCCACCACCAGGATGCGCGGCGAGTCCGGATCCGGGCCGGCGTGGTCGCGGGCCTGCACCACCACGCCGGGCGACTCCTGGCTCCCCGACTCCAGCGAGGGGAACGAGCCCGACCCGCGCCGCTCCCGGCGCACCGGCATGTCCGCGCGGCGCCGCTCGCGCAGCTCCTCGCGGATGTGCGCGCGCCCCTTGGGCAGCCGCACGCGGAAGATGGAGCCCTTGCCCAGCTCGCTCGTCACGGCGATGCCGCCCTCGTGCAGCTCCAGCGTCTCCTTCACCAGCGCCAGCCCGATGCCCGTGCCGCCGAAGCGGCGCGTGCCGCTGTTGTCCGCCTGCGCGAAGCGGTCGAAGATGACCTGCAGGTCCTGCGTGGCGATGCCCGGCCCGGTGTCCTCCACCTCCACGACGACGTCGTGCTCCTCCTCGCGCACCCGCACCGTCACGCCGCCCATCACCGTGAACTTGAGCGCGTTGGACAGGAGGTTCTGGAACACGATGTCGATGCGCTCGTGGTCCACCTCCACGGGCGTCACCGCCGAGCCCTCCAGCCGCAGCCACACGGCCTGGCGGTCCGCCATGGCGTTGAACGGCGGCAGCACCGTGCGCAGGAACGCGTGCAGCTCCAGCGGCTGGTAGCGCAGGCGCGCCTTGCCGGACTCCAACTGCGCCAGCTCCAGCAGGTTGTTGATGAGCCGCAGGAGGCGCTGGGCGCTGCGCTGCATGGTGGCCACGTGGTGCTCCACCACCTGCGGCTCGCTCTCCTTGCCCTGGTGCTCCAGCGACTCGAGCGCCAGCAGGATGAGCGTGAGGGGCGTGCGCAGCTCGTGGCTGACGTTGTCGAAGAACTCGCTCTTGAGCCGGTCCAGCTCCTGCTGGCGGGCGAGCGCCGTCTCCAGCTTGCCGTTGGCGTCCTTGAGCGCCAGGGTGCGCTCGGCCACGCGGTCCTCGAGGGCCACGTTGGCGCGGAAGATCTCGTCGTAGCGCTGCTGCAGTTCGGAGAGCGACCCGGTGATGGCCTGGTCCTGGGCGCGCAGCGCCTCGTCCTTGCCCCGCATCTCCCGGCGCCCGTCCAGCCAGCCGCCCACCGCGAAGCCCGTGGCGGCCAGGGACGCGACGCAGAACATGGGGTTGCCCAGGCCCATGGCGCTGGCGCCCAGGCCGCAGACGGTGCCCAGCACGAGGCCCATGTGGTGGCCCCACAGCGACGGCGGGTCCGTCCACGTCAGGTGGTAGCGGCACACCGGCGCGCCGAGCACCTGGCACTCCGACTCACGCACCTCCGCGGACGGCAGTCCCCAGATGGTGGGGATGGAGGCGAACTGCCCCATGCGCAGCTCGCAGATGTCGCGGTTGCTCTCCGGGACCTTGCTCGTGTACGCCAGCCGCAACTGCTTGCGGTCCAGCAGCTCCACCTTGAAGGTGCCCACCCGGTTGTAGCTGGGCGCCAGCTCGATGGTCTTCACGTAGCACATGCGCGGCGAACCGAAGGCGCGCAGCAGGTAGTACGCGAAGCCCATCGCCTCCGGCGCGGCGAGGAACAGCCCCGCGTTGCGCATGAACCGCGGGTCCCCCGACTCCTGCATCAACAGCGCGGACAGCCGCTCCAGGAAGCGCAGGGAGATGTAGTTGGCGTGCGTGCGCAGGTAGTCGAGCGACAGCGACAGGTCATGCCGTTCCCAGAGACTCCGCAGCCGCTGCGCGCCATACGTGCGCTCGAAGTACAACAGGAGCGTGGACGTCGTGCGGACGCTGACCTCGGGGGCATTGTCCGGCGTGTCCTGACCCGCGTCTTCCAGGCCTACCGCTGTCGCTTCGCTCAAGCGCGAACTCCCTCAGTGACCACCAGCACCGAATACTTGAGCGTATCCGGATCGCTCAGCATTCGCAGGTAGGCCTGACAGAACTCCCGATAGGCGACTTCGGAGCCGAAAGCCGGGGATACCGCGGGCGCGAGCGCCTCGAAGCGCGTGCGCCAATCCGCCATGAAGCGCTCGTCCGCCGTGCCGGCCACGACGTATTGCGGCACGACGTGGACCCGCACGTCGCGCAGGCCCACCTTGCGGAACCCCTGGAAGAGCTTGCGCCCCACGAACAGGTCGAACCCGTGGGCGGACAGGCCCTGGGCGAAGCGCTGGGCCCCGTCCTCGAGCTCCTTGGGGAGCGGCCAGTTGTTCATGCCCTGACCGTCGATTTCGGACACCACGACCCGGCCCCCGGGGCGCGTGACGCGGACGAACTCCGCGAGGGCGGCGTCCCAGTCGGAGAGGTACTCGAGCACATACTGGCTCCAGGTGTAGTCGAAGGAGGCATCCGGCAGCCCCGTGTCGCGGATGTCGCGGCGGAGGAAGCGGGCCTGGGGCAGGTCCGCGCAGCGGCGGGTCGCCTCGGCCAGGCGGGCCTCGCTCATGTCGATGCCGGTGACGCGCCCCTCGACTCCGACCAGGTGGGCCAACGTCTGGGAAATCTCCCCCGGACCACAGCCTGCGTCGAGCACCCGGGCACCGCGGACGAGCCCGGTGGCTCGCAACAACGGTCGGATGTCATCGGCTTGCGCCTGCAGTTGCAGCCGGCGCGACTCCTCCGAGGACTCCATGATGTAGGTCACGCAGACCTCCGGGACGCCGCACCCCGGGAGCCCGCCGCGCTCCCCACGCGCTGGACCCGCTCGAAGATGGAGCGGAACAACTCCACCCAGCGGCGGACCATGGTGCGGTGGAAGAACCACTCGGAGAAGCGCCCCAGCTTCTGGAACCCGGCCGCCTCCAGCGCGGCGACGTCCTCGTCCGCGGCGAGCGCCACCGCGGCGGCGCGCCCCTTGGAGCGCGCGTGCTCCGCGCAGCGCTCGATGAGGGCCCGCACCGCGGCGGCGGCCCCGGGGTGGCCCGGGTCCAACACCACGAACCAGAAGGCGCTCGTCTTCTCGATGAGGTTGATGCCGGGGCTGCCCTCCTCCTGGAGCGCCATGGCCACCGGGCCGTTCTCCGAGCGCACGCAGAAGACCTGACGCGCCCGGTGCAGCCCGTGCGCGGCGTAGCGCTCCGCCAGCCCCTCCAGGCGGATGCGCCCCACCTGGAGGTCCTCGGCGAGCACCCGCACCACCTCGCCGCGCTCGCGCAGGAAGAACTCCAGCCGCTCGCAGTCCGCGTCGCTCGCCTCGTCGACGGGAGGCAACCCCTCGGGAGGAGGCGGCGCGGAGTCCAGCTCCCGCCGCATGTACTCGAAGTGGCGCAGCCAGCTCAGGCCCCGGCTGTCCATGACGCGCAGCAGCCACGTGCCCAGCCGGCTCGGCCACCGGTTGTCCTCGCGCCACGAGAAGCGGATGAAGTCCACGTCCTCGTGCGCCTCACCCAGCTCGATGGCCAGCGCCGACAGCTCGTGGGCGATCTGGTCCTGCCGGTGGAAGCCCGGCCGCACCGCCAGGTGCTGCACCAGCCAGCTGCGCGAGTGGATGCGCAGCCCCGCCACGTGCCCCTGCACGCCGTCCGCGTCCTTGTAGACGAGCGAGCTGCCCAGCTCCCCCGACGCGGCCAGCCGCTGATGCATCCGCTCCAGCGCGCCCATGTACGTGGGCTCGCGTCCGAAGGGATAGTCGGGGTGGAAGCCGTAGTGGGCGGCCTCCATCATCCGCCAGATGGCCTGGAAGTCCGAGCGGGCGCCGTCCTCCACCGTCTGGCTGCGCGCGGCGACGAAGGCGGCGTGGACCGCGTTGCGGACCTGGGGCGGCACGTCCAGGAAGCGGATGCCGCAGCGGTACGGGCGCAGCGGGTTCTCCGGGCCGCCGTCCGGCGAGACGCCGTCCACCGAGCGCACCTCCGCGCGGCACGCGGCCTCCGTGCCGTCCGGCAGGAGCAGCGAGACGTCGAGGAGCGAGCCCGCCGGGAGGACCTCGTACGAGGCGTCGAAGGAGAACGACAGGCCGCGCGTGCTCAGGTCGAGCACCGAGCGCGTCACGCTCTTGCCGCTGAAGGGCGCCGTGAAGGAGACGAGGAAGCGGTGGTCCTGCCCCGGACGGAAGCGCTGCAGGCCGCGGCGGTTCTTCATGCCCAGCGTGCGCGGGACGCTCAGCGTCATGCCCGGGCCCACGCGCAGCACGCTCGTCACGCCGGAGTAGCTCTGGCCGCCGACCTCGAAGGAGAGGTTGAGCACGTCGCCCGCGGACACCGCGCCGCAGTCCGCGAGGTCGCCGCGCAGCACGGAGCGTCCGGACAGCTGGTCCAGCACGGGCGCGTCCAGCACGAACTGTTCGGAGGGCGAGTCCGGGTACGTGAGCCAGACGCCCGAGCCGCGGCGCACGGCCTTGCGCAGCATGGCCAGCACCGCCACCGGATCCCTCACCACCGTCAGCGGCACGCCGGACCCGTCCTCCTGCGCGTTGCCCCAGGAGATGCCCACGCGCAGCGAGTGCTCCGCGCCCAGGCGGACCGGCTGCACGTGGCGCACGAGCGCGCGCCGCACCTGCAGCACGCGCCGTCCCTCGCGCTCGACGCGGAGGTCCTCCAGCACCGCGCCCGGCAGGAACGCCGCCACCGCGGCGTCGAGCGGCACCTGCAGCGCGGCGCCGAAGTTGCCCACGTCCAGGCAGCGCGAGGCGTAGGCGCGGCCCTGGAGCCGGAACTCCGCCTCCATGCGCGCGCTGAGCATCACCCGCGCGGAGGCGCGCAACTGGAGGATGTTGCTGATGCGCCGCCCCAGCTCCGACACGGTGAGGCTGTCGTCGAGCGTGCTGAAGACGTGGCCCTCCGCGGCCGTCTCCACCAGCTCCTCCAGTCCCTGACGGTCCGACTGGGCACAGACGAACACGCGCACCGCCTCCGGGGCAGCTCTGTCGACATGTCTCAAGAAGCGCCGCGCATTGTCCGGTGGTGCAATGATGAGCGTGGGCGCCGAGACCTCCATGCGCCGGGTGGCCTCCATCTGCGACTCCACCGCGACGACCCGGTGGACTCCCAGCACCTCCGCCAGGGCCGCGCGACGGCCCTCGTTCGGATGAACAATCAGGACGTCCTGAGTGGGGACACTCATGCTCTCTCCTCGACGGGAAAGGCGTTCATTTGGAAGGGGGACGGACAGGGCGTTCGCCCACGGCTCCGGCACTGGCATCGTCCCTCCCGCCAGCCGTTCACGTCTTTTCGACTTCGAATGTGCGGCTCGTCCAAGCGTGACAGCAAGGCGACTGCCTCCTCCCGGCCCGACCCGGGGGATTGCGTGCATTCTACCCACACTCCGCCGTCAGGTGACGCCATCCGTGCAGGCCTCCGCAAGCGCACGAGTGACGGTGGCAGGGCAGACCCGGGGAACGCCAGTGTCGGGCACCCATCCGCCTGGCTGGTGAGCACGGGTGTGGCCCCGCCCCCGGGACCGGGTTAATTGTCGGCTACCCAAGGAGGCGCCGTGGCAACCGAGGTCGATTACGCGCGGGAAATCCTGGAGCTCAAGCGCTCCATGAATGCCGTGATACTGGCTCACTACTACCAGGAGAGTGAGGTCCAGGACGTGGCGGACTTCGTCGGCGACAGCCTCGCGCTCGCGCAGGCGGCCGAGCGCACCCAGGCGGACGTCATCGTCTTCTGTGGCGTCCACTTCATGGCGGAAACAGCGAAAATCCTGAATCCCACACGGCAGGTCCTGCTGCCGGACCTGAAGGCGGGGTGCTCGCTGTCGGACCGGTGTCCGCCGGGGGCGTTCAAGGCCTTCAAGGAGAAGCATCCGGGCGCGTTCGTGGTGAGCTACGTGAACAGCTCCGCGGCGGTGAAGGCGATGAGCGACGTCATCTGCACCTCGTCGAACGCGGTGAAGATCGTCAACCAGGCCCCGAAGGATCGCCAGTTGCTCTTCGCGCCGGACCAGCACCTGGGGCGTCACGTCATGAAACAGACCGGCCGTGACATGGTGCTGTGGCCGGGCAGCTGCATCGTGCATGAGATCTTCAGCGAGAAGAAGCTGGTGGAGCTGAAGGTGGAACACCCGGACGCCGAGGTGGTGGCGCATCCCGAGTGCGAGGAGTCCGTGCTGAGACACGCGGACTTCATCGGTTCGACGAAGGGACTGCTGGACTACGTCCTCAAGAGCCCGAAGGCGAAGTTCATCGTGGTGACGGAGGCGGGCATTCTCCACCAGATGAAGAAGGGCGCGCCAGACAAGACCTTCATCCCCGCGCCGCCGGACAACGGCTGCGCGTGCAACGAATGTCCGTTCATGCGGCTCAACACGCTGGAGAAGCTCTGGCGCTGCATGAAGGACCGGACGCCGGAGCTGACGATGCCGGAGGACTTGCGGGAGGCCGCCCGGGCGCCGTTGCAGCGGATGCTGGAGTGGTCCAGATAGGGCGGAATCTGTCGTCGCAGCGGACATTTGCCAACTCGCGCCTTGCGCTGGCGGGGCCAGGGTGCAATGGAGGCATCCGTGGCCTTCCGATTTCTCGCAGTGCCCGCGCACCGGCTGGTGGACCACCCCCAGTCGCTGCCGACCGATGAGCGCCTCGAGCCGGACCTGCCTCCGGTCCCCGAGGCCGTGGAGCGAGCCCTGGCGGGCGCGGAGTTCCGCGACGTGCGCGCCCGGGATCGCATGCGCGCCCTGCTCCAGGGGGACCGCCCCCCCACCCTGGGCGCCGCCGAGTCGGGCCAGGGGCCCTCGGCCGTCTTCGCGCAGCCGCCCCAGGACCTGCCCGCGCTGCTCCGGCTGGCGGACGAGCTGGAAGGCCTGGCCCGGCGCGAGGCCGGCGAGCGCGCGCTGGTGTGGAAGTGCGGGGACTGCGGTGCCCGCTACGCGGTGCCCGTGGCGCTGGTGCGCCAGGTGTCCATCCGCTGCGAGCGGTGTGGCACGCCGGTGGAGCTCAACGCCACCCGCAGCCTGGGCGAAGAGGCCCTCATCGACCCGTTCCAGGGCGCGGTGAACCACAGCCGCAAGGCGCTGGCCGCCTTCTTCCGCGAGGCCATGGCCCGGGGCTGGCCGGTGCTGGTGGCCGAGGACCGCCGCATCCCGCTCGAGACGCCCACGGCCTGAAGGCCGTCCGCGCCGCCCCGGCGGCGCACAAAGCGGTTCTCGGCGTGGGGCCGGGACGGTAGCCTCCGCTGTTCCATGCGGCACGCGCTCCTCCAGCTCCTTCGCTGTCCCCGGTGCCGCCGGGGCCCGCTCCACCCCGAGTCCCCCGCGCCCGTCGTCCTCTTCGGCCCGCTGCGCTGCCCGGAGTGTCGCGCCAGCCACCCGGTGGCGGAGGGCGTGGCGGACCTGGTGGTGACGCCCACGTCGTCCGGCGCGGTGCAGCGCGGGCTGGAGAACCGCTGGGTGGCGCGCTCGTACGAGCGGTACGTCCGCCCCGCCCTCCAGCGCGCCCTCGCGCGGCGCCCGCTGGACGGCGACAGCGAGTACCTCCTCTACCGCAGCCTGCTGGGCCAGCCCGACGGCCCGGTGCTCGACGTGGGCTGCGGCACGGGCCTGGTCGCGCGGCGGCTGGCGCGGGAGCCGGACTTCCCGCCCGTGGCCGGCATGGACGTGTCCCCCGCCATGCTGGAGGAAGGCGTCGCCCAGGCGCGCGAGGCGGGCGCGACGGTGGACTTCCTGCGCGCGGACGCGCCCTACCTGCCCTTCCAGGACGCGTCGCTGGGCGCGGTGCTCATGGCGGACACGCTGCCCTTCGTCGAGGACCTGGGCCGGCTGCTCCTGGAGGTGGCCCGGGTGCTGCGGCCCGGGGGGCGCTGGGTGGCGAGCACGTACGCGCCCCCGGGGCTCGCGCGGGGCCTGCTCCACCGGCGCCTGGGCCTGCACCCGCGAGCGGAGGACGCCCTGCGCGCGGAGGTCGCCGCGGCGGGGCTGGTGCGCTTCGAGCGGGTGGCGCTGTCGCCGGTGTTCGTCGTCAAGGCGGAGAAGGGCTCCGCCCGGACACCTAGATGAAGATGCCGGCGGAGGCGTCGTAGCGGGCCTCCTCCAGCTTCAGCTCCGCGGGCTGGCCGCGCAGCGCGTCCATCACCTGGCGCTTCGGCTTGCACTTGGAGCACTCGCACGAGCCCTTCTTGCACGTGCAGTCCGCCTTGCTGCCGCACTGGCACTTGCCGGCGATGAGCGAGTCCAGCGACTCCAGCGGGCGCTCCGCTTCGTCCTTCCCCGGCGCCACCGCCTTCGCGTCCGCCTCACCCGGAGCGGCGGCCTTCGCGTCCGCCGCCGCGTGCGCATGGGCCTCGCAAGCCCGCGCCGTGCCAGGCGCGAACACCCACAGTCCGCCCACGAGCAGCCCCACGGCCACCCTCGTCGCGTTGCGTGTCATGTCCGCTCTCCTCCGAGGGGCCGCCACCGCGGCGCCCACCTCGAAACGCGCCTATAGCGCAGGCCCTTCCCACTGCCAAGGTCGACCGCCACACCTTTACCTACCCGCGACACGCGAGGCGGGGGATGACGCGCGGCTGCTCGCCGGACAGGGAGGCGGCGCATACAGTCCGGCCCCTCCGTGACGAACGACAACGACCGCCTCGTGTACGTCGCCGCCCTGGTGCTGGGCGCGCTCCCCCTGTGGGTGTCGAGCCAGCTCCCCATGGTGGACCTGCCGCAGCACCTGTACCTCATCTCCGTGCTGCACCGGCTGGACGACCCCACCACGGTGTACCCGCAGCTGTTCGCGGCGCGCCACGCGCTGACGCCGTACCTGGGCTACTACTACCTCGTCAGCGCGCTCAACTGGCTCCTGCCGCTGGACGTCGCCAACCGCGTCTTCCTCAGCGCGTACGTGGTGGGCCTGCCGCTGTCGCTCGGCTTCCTCCTGCGGTCGCAGAAGCGGCCGACGTGGCCGTCGCTCCTGGCCATCCCCTTCGCCTACGGGGACAGCTTCGGCTGGGGCTTCATCAACTACTGCGCCGCGCTGCCGCTGACGCTGCTGTGCTGCGGCTTCTTCGTGCGCGCGCTCGAGGACGCGCCCCGCCGCCGCGCGTGGGCCGGCGCGCTGGCCGCGTGCCTCGTCGCGGTGCTGCTGTTCCACGTCCAGGCCTTCGGGTTCCTCGCCTTCGGCCTACCGTGGCTGCTGCTCACCACCGCCGTGCCGGAGGACGCCACGGCCCGGGGACTGGGGGCGCGGCTGCGCCCCCGGGCGTGGGCGCTCGCGGGCGTCGTGCCCGGGGTGGCCCTCTTCCTGGGCTGGGTGGTGCTGCGCTTCGGCGAGCCGCCCGACATCCAGCCCGGCGTGCCGTGGAAGGCGTGGGGCCCCACGTTCTCCCCCCAGAACCTGGCGTGGAAGAGCTTCGCGCAGAACCGCGCGGAGCTGTTCGACGTGCTGGCCAACACCCTGCGGGACGGCTCGGACCGCTGGGCCCTGTACGGCGTGGGCGCGGTGGCGCTCGCGGCGTGGGTGGCGGGCCTGGCGCGGCCGGGCAAGGCGTCCGGCGTGGGCGTGGTGGGCGCGGCGCGGCTCGTGGGCCTGGGCGCGCTGGCGCTCGCGCTCTACTTCCTCTTGCCCTTCGACATCCGCGGCTACGTCTACTACCTCAACACCCGCTACGCGCACCTGGCCGCCGCGCTGCTGGTGGCCACCGCGCCCGCCACGGTGCCGGCGCTGCGCAGGCCGCTGTCGTGGGCCGCGGCGGCGTGCGCGCTGGTGCTCGCCTTCGCGCTGGGCCGGGGCTTCCGGGAGTTCTCCAAGGAGGCCGGCGAGTGGCGCGGACTCGTCGCCGCCACGCCCCCGCGCGCCCGCGTCATGGGGCTCGTCTACGACCCGGGCTCGCGGGTGGTGCGCTTCCCCGTCTTCATCCACACCGCGGCGGTGCTGGCGCGCGAGCGCGGCGGCGTGCCCAACTTCACCTTCGCCTCCACGCCCCACTCGCCCCTGCGCTACCGCGACGAGGTGCCCCCCACCTTCCCCTCCGAGTGGCGGCCCCAGGAGATGGACTTCCGGACGCAGGGCGCCTGGTACGACACCTTCGTGGTGCGGGGCGTCCACCCGGCGCAGGTGTTCGGCCCCCGACTCCAGTCGGAGTTCGCCGTGGTGGCGCAGTCCGGCCGGAGCTGGCTGGTGCGCCGCCGCTGACACGCCCGGGCCCCGAGTGTGCCGCAGTGGGCGGGCCCCGCGCGCATCCCCTGCCCCGGGGCGCGCGGCGCGGGGTACAAGGCGCGGCATGAAATCCTCCTCGGACCCTCGCACCCTGCTGGACGCGCTGCGCGCCGGCACGCCCCTGCCCGCCCTGCCCGACGACGCCGTGGAGGCCGCCCGAGCCCTGACCCGCGACCTCGCCGCGGCCACGCCCGCCCAGGTGGAGGCGCTGCCGGAGCCGCTCGCCCACGCCGTGCTGGAGGCCGCCGTGCTGGAGGGGCAGCCCGCGCTGGCCGAGGCCCTGTCCGCCTCCTCCGTGAAGCCCCTGGCCAAGGCGGCCAAGAAGGCGCTGTACCAGTTGCGCTCGCGCGGCGTCGCCGTGGCCCAGCCGGCGAAGCCCGCGCCCGCGCCCGCCCCGCGCGCGGCGCCCCCGCCGGAGGCGCTGCCGGCGCTCGCCAGCGTG
>NZ_JAKCFB010000031.1 GCF_024198235.1 Myxococcus dinghuensis
GTCCCGGAGCTCGCCGCCCTGTTCGCGCCGCCGCCCGCGCCGGAGCCTCCGCCCCCGCCTCCTCCCGTGCCGGAGCCGGCGCCCGCGCCGCGCGCGGCCCGTCCCGCGCGCCGGGAGCCGGAGCCGCAGCCGCAGGCCTTCCTCCCGGAGCCCGAGCCCCAGTATCAGCCGGAGCCGGAGCCCGAGCAGCCGCAGCAGCGCGCGTGGGTGCCGGAGGAGGACCCGGACACGACGTACTTCGGTGATCCGAACGCGCAGCAGGAGCAGGAGGAGACCCAGCCCCAGCCGCGCCGGGGCGCCGCCGCGCCCGCGAGCAACGCGGCTCCGCTCAACGAGCTGTTCTCCGACCTGGACCTCCCGGAGAAGGGCGAGGAGGGCGAGGGCTCCGACGAAGACCCGATGGCCGCGCTGGGCGGCGGCGACGAGAAGGAGAGCAAGCCCCGCGAGGACACGCGCCACTTCGCCAAGAAGGCGGGCGTCACGCGCCGCAACTCCCCGGCGAAGTACGTCGTCTTCGCGCTGCTGATGATCGCCCTGCCGGTGGCGGTGCTGTACGTGCTGTCGGACGCGCTGGAGATCATGCCCCTGCGCGTGGACACGGTGGACCCGGCCGGCAATCCGGTGCAGCGCTCCGTCTTCTCCGGTGAGGGCGTGGGCGCGCTGCGCGACAAGCTGCTGGGCAACGCGCCCCCCGCGCCCGTGAAGCCTCCGCCCGCGCCGGCCCCCAAGCCGGCCGCGACGCCGGAGCCCAAGGCCGAGCCCGCCGCGCCCGCCGCGGGCAACGAGGGCGCCGCCGCGCCCCCTCCGTCCGCCGCGCAGATGGAGAAGGTCTACGCCGACGGCGAGAAGAAGGACGTCGCCCCGGAGGTCCGCGCCGACGAGCCGGTGGCGGCTCCGGACGCCGAGGAGGTGGGTGGTCCCTCCGACGATGAGGTGGAGCGCGTGGTCGATCAGACGCAGCAGTCGTTCCGCGACTGCGTCGACCAGGAGCTCAAGCGCAACCCCGGCTTCCGCGGCGGCAAGGTGACGCTCACCGCGACGGTGGGGGCCTCCGGCAAGGTGAAGGCCGCGACCTTCAGCCGCAAGGAGCTCAACAACGGCGGCTCCAGCGTGGGCACCTGCATCCGGGACCGCGCCAAGGCCATGGTCTTCTCCAAGTTCTCCGGAGACGACGTGGACCTGGAGATTCCGCTCGTGCTCTCCGGGCGGTAGTCGGGCGCCGCCTGGCCGGGACGACTTCCCTCCCTCAGAGGTCGAAGTCTCCCGGCGGCGGCGTCTTGCCGCGCAGGGCCCGCTGGCGCGCCTCCTCCACCTCGGCGCGCAGGGCCTCGGTGGCCTCGCGGTCCACCTCCTGCGCTTCCCAGTCCAGCACGTCTCCCTCGCGCACGCCCTCGGGCAGCGACGCCAGGGGGCGTGTCACCTCGCGGCCGTCCACGACGAGCACGGCGAGGTCATCCTCGATGCGGTCCACGGTGGCGCGGACTCCAGGGGTACGGGTCTTCATTGGATGCAGTCGTGGGGGATGTGGTTGTCCTTCTCGGCTTCCTCGCGCGTCTTGTAGACGACGAGGTTCCTGGCGGCGATGGCGTGGGCGGCCCGGCAGTCGGGGGTGTGGTACAGCTCGCGGATCCGGCTGGCGTGGAAGGGGCCCTTGGACTTCTTCCCGTTCGACTTCGGGGCCTCGGCGCTCTTCGCGGCCGGAGGGGGCTCCGGCGGCGCCTGCTCGACGGGCGGCGCGGGCTGCTTCGCGGCCAGGGGCTTGCCGGCCCACACGTTCGGCTCCGGCGTGGGCCCCTGTCCCTTCAGCGTGTAGCGCGTGTCGGAGGGGGTGCCCAGGGGGAGCGTCTGCGGCGTGACGGTGAGCGCCTTGCCGTCGCTGACGAGCTGGACCTCGCCGTCCACGTCGGTGCGGAAGGCCTGGACGCCCGCCGCCTTCAGGCGCTCCAGCGTGGCGGGGGCGGGGGCCTTGAACTCGTTGCCGGCGCCCACGGAGATGACCGCGGCGCGAGCGCCCACGCGGGAGAGGAACGGCGCGGTGGTGGCGCGGGCCAGGCCGTGGGCGCCCACCTTCAGCAGGGTGGACTGCACGGTGACGTCGCGCGCCAGCAGGTACTCCTCCGTCTCCGCCAGCGCGTCGCCCATGAACAGCACGGACGTCTCCCCATAGGACAGCCGCAGGATGATGGAGTTGACCTCCAGCGAGGCGTCCGTGGACTCCAGGAGGGCGTCGGAGGGCGCGCGCGGCCACAGCACCGTCAGGAACACGCCCTGGCCCAGGGCGATGCGCTGGGGCGCGTTGGGGGTGCCCGTGGGCGGGGCGGGGGAGATGACCTGCACGCCGCGCTGGCTCACGGTGGTGAGCAGGGCGTCGTAGGCGTCCGGCGCCTTGGGGAGCTGCGGCTCCATGAGCTGGCGCGCGCCCACCCGCTTCAGCACGGGCTCCAGCGCGCCGTGGTGGTCGTTGTGCGGGTGCGTGAGGATGACCAGGTCGAGCGGCTTGGAGAGCAGCTCCGGCAGGCGGTTCACCAGGTGGTTGGCGGCGGTGGCCGGGCCGGTGTCCACGAGCACCGTGTGCCCCTCGGGAGACACGATGAGGGCGGCGTCGCCCTGGCCCACGTCGAAGAAGTAGACGTGCAGCTTCCCGTCCGGCGGCGCGCCGAAGTAGCGCCGCGCCTCGGCGCGGGCGGGCGGGGGCGGGTCCTTGCAGGCGGACAGGAACAGCAGGGTTCCGAGGAGAGCGAGATGACGCGGACTCATGGGTGACAATCCTCGGCGGGGCGGCGCTCGCGGAGGGCGGCGTCCCGGTTCGTGTAGAAGGTGCGCTCCGACTTCGAGCGCTTCAGCGTCGAACAGCTCTCCTTGTGGAAGACCTTGCTGTTCTTCAGGCTGATATATCGCTCGTTCGTCGCGGGGGTTGCGGACGCCCCCTCTTTCGTCGCGCCGGACGCGCCGCGCTCGATGACGACCGCTTCACGCTTCGGTTCGCTGGCCTTGCGCCCGGGCTCCTGGCCTCGGGGCGTGGCCTCCACGGGGCCGAGCGCGATGGGACCGGGCGTCAACTCCCCGGGGACCACCAGCAGGGGGCCCGTGCCGCCGTGGGCGCGCAGCGCGATGGTGCGCCCGTCGCTGGAGGCCACCACCTCGCCGTCCTGGTCCGTGCGGAACACCCGGGCGCCCACGCCCGCCAGCCGCTCCAGCGTCTCCGGGGAGGGATGTCCGTAGTCGTTCCGCGCGCCGCAGGAGATGACCGCCGCCTGGGGCTTGACCGCCTGGAGGAACGGCGCGGTCGACGAGTGGCGCCCGCCGTGGTGGGCCACCTTCAGCACGGTGGCCGTGAGGTCCAGCGGCTTCTGGAGCAGCGTGGCCTCCGTGTCGGGTTCGGCGTCGCCCACCAGGAGGAAGGCCGTGCGCCCGTACGTCAGCTTGGCCACGATGGAGTTGGAGTTCGCGTCCGACCGCGTCCCGGCGAGGAACGGCTCCTGGGGCACGCGCGGCCAGAGCACGGTGAGCGACACGCCCTCGCCCAGGCCGATGGTGAGCAGCGTGTGCGGGGCGGCCGGGTTGGGCGTGGGCGTCATCACCTGGCCCACGGACTCGCCCACGAACTGGAGCAGGTCCCGGTACGCCTCGCTGGGGTGGTTGAAGCCCGGGTCCATGAAGCGCCTGGCGCCCACCGCGCGCAGCGCCGGGATGAAGCCGCCCAGGTGGTCCAGGTGCGGATGCGTGAGGATGGCCAGGTCCAGCGGGCCGGAGACGAGCTCCTTCAGCCGCGCCGCCAGCTTCTCGCGGGACTCCGGGGGGCCGCCGTCGATGAGCACCGTCTTGCCCGTGGGCGAGACGACGAGGGCGGCGTCGCCCTGGCCCACGTCGAAGAAGTACACCGTGAGGGGCTTGCCGGGACCGGCGGTGGGCAGGGCTTCCGCGGCGAGGCTCGGAAGCGAGGTCAGCAGCAGGGCGAGGACGCAGGACAACCGGGCGAAGGACATCACGGGGCGGAACTCTACCGCCTGGCTCCCACTCTCGGTACCTCGTGTGTGAGTGGCATGCGGCGGATCGTCCGAGCGCTTCCCGAGGGGGGCGAAGTGCGTTAAGGGACCGCTATGTCCGACTCCAGGGACCTCTCCGAGTTCGTCGAGGAAATCACAGCGCGGGTCCGCCGCCACATGAGTGAGTGGAAGGCGGCCTCCGAGGCGTCCGCCGCGCAGGCGGACGTGGCTCCCGGGAGCGCGCCGTGGCCGTCCACCGGAAGGGTCGCGCCGGAGTCGCTGCGCTCCGCCGCGGACGTGGCGCCGTACATCGACCACACGCTGCTCAAGCCCGAGGCGCGCACCGAGGACGTGGTGAAGCTCTCCGAGGAGGCGCGCCAGTACGGCTTCGCCACCGTGTGCGTGAACAGCTCGCACGTGGCCGCCGCCGCGAAGGTGCTGGCGGGCTCCAGGACGGTGCCCATCGCCGTGGTGGGGTTCCCGCTGGGCGTGGGGCTGCCGTCGTCGAAGGCGTTCGAGGCGCGCGAGGCCATCCGCGCCGGGGCGCGTGAAATCGACATGGTCGTCCACGTGGGCGCGCTCAAGGCCCGCGAGCTGGCGCGCGTCCACCAGGACATCGTC
The DNA here is from genome assembly GCF_024198235.1 of Myxococcus dinghuensis. Classification (GTDB taxonomy): domain Bacteria; phylum Myxococcota; class Myxococcia; order Myxococcales; family Myxococcaceae; genus Myxococcus; species Myxococcus dinghuensis. The sequence continues at coordinate 4,608 of NZ_JAKCFB010000031.1, forward strand.
GCCGTGGTGGAGGCCAGCCGCCCCTGGCCGGTGAAGGTCATCCTGGAGACGTCGCTCCTGACGGACGAGGAGAAGGTCATCGCCTGCGTGCTGTCCAAGGCGGCGGGCGCCGCGTTCGTGAAGACGTCCACGGGCTTCGGCTCCGGCGGCGCGACGGTGGAGGACGTGGCGCTGATGCGCCTCACGGTGGGCGAGGACGTGGGCGTGAAGGCCTCCGGCGGCATCCGCTCCGCCGACGACGCGATGAAGATGCTGCGCGCGGGCGCCAACCGCCTGGGCGCGTCCGCGTCCGTCGCCATCGTCAACGGGCAGGTCTCCAGCGCGAAGTACTGACACGGCGGTGCCGACGTGAACGCGAAACAGCGCGAGGAATTCAAGAAGCTGCTCTTGGCCCTCCACGCGGAGCTGACGGAGAAGACGCCGGCGAGGATCGAACCGAACCGCACGGACGACGCGCGCATCGGCGGCGACGAGGACGAGCAGCCCCTCAACGAGATGATGCAGGCCATCGCCTCCAACCGGAACCGGAACATGGACGGCGTGCTGGCGCGGGTCATCAAGGCGCTGGGCAAGCTGCGCGACGACCCGGACGGCTTCGGCGAGTGCGAGGAGTGCGGCGACGAGGTCCCGCTCGGCCGGCTGCGCGCCATGCCGTACGCGGAGCTGTGCGTGACGTGCCAGGGGGGCAAGGACAACCCCAAGGGTCGCCACACGCGCCGCAAGCTCACCGACTACACCTGAACAACGCGGCGCTCGAGCCACGCGGCCCGCGCGCCCTCACCCTTGGACGAGGCAGCGAGGCCCTCATGAACGACACCGGACTGAGAGAGCGGGCGGAGGCGTGGCGCCAGGCGGACCCGGACCCCACCACCCGGGCGGAGCTGGCCGACGTGCTCGCCAAGGGCGACCCCGCCAGTCTCGCGGACCTCGCGGACCGCTTCGCGGGGGACCTCGAGTTCGGCACCGCGGGGCTGCGTGGCGTGCTCGGCGCGGGCCCCAACCGGATGAACCGCGCCGTGGTGCGCCGCACCACCGCGGGGCTGGCGCGCTACCTCAAGCAGCACGTGCCCGACGCCGCCACGCGGGGCGTGGTCGTGGGCCGGGACGCGCGCCGGCTGAGCGCGGAGCTGGCCGAGGACACCGCCGCCGTCCTCGCCGCCGAGGGCATCCCCGCGCACGTCTTCCCCACGCCCGTGCCCACGCCGCTCACCGCGTACGCGTGCCTCCAGTTGAACGCCGCCGCCGCCATCATGGTGACGGCCAGCCACAATCCACCCGAGTACAACGGTTACAAGGTGTACTGGGGCAACGGCGCCCAAATCATCCCCCCGCACGACACCGGCATCGCCGCCGCCATCGCGCAGGTGGAGCCGGCCAACCGCGTGCCGTTGCTCACCGTGGAGGCGGCGCGCGCGAAGGGGCTGTGGCGCGACGTCCCGGACGCGATGGGGGACGCCTACGTGCGCGCCATCCTCGGGCTGCGCGTGTACAAGAAGGGCTCGGACACGCTGTCGCTCGTCTACACGGCGATGCACGGGGTGGGCGGCGTGTGGGCGGAGCGTGCCCTGCGCGAGGCGGGCTTCCCCCGCTTCACCCCGGTGGCGGAGCAGCAGGAGCCGGACGGCCGCTTCCCCACCGTGCGCTTCCCCAACCCGGAGGAGCCGGGCGCGATGGACCTGTCGACCGCCACCGCCGAGCGCGTGAAGGCGGACGTGGTGCTGGCCAACGACCCGGACGCGGACCGGCTCGCCGTCATGGCGCGCGACGCGGACGGGACGCTGCGCATGCTCACCGGCAACGAGGTGGGGGTGCTCCTGGGCCACTTCCTGCTCACGCAGGGGACGAAGCACGCGCGCCCGCACGTCGTCACCACCATCGTCTCCTCGACGCAGCTGGGCGCCATCGCCCGGGCGCTCGGCGCCGCGTACGACGAGGTGCTCACGGGCTTCAAGTGGATCGCCAACCGGGCCCTGGAGCGCGAGCGCGCGGAGGGCACCCAGTTCGTCTTCGGCTACGAGGAAGCGCTCGGCTACACCGCCGGCACCGTGACGCGGGACAAGGACGGCGTGGGCGCGGCGGTCGTCATGGCGGACCTGGCCGCGTGGTGCGAGTCGCGGGGCACGACGGTGCTGGGCTACCTGGAGGAGATCCAGCGCCAGCACGGCCTCTATGTCGGCGCCCAGCGCAACGTCACGCTCCCCGGCGCCGCGGGCGCGCAGCTCATCCGCGGCATCATGGAGGCCTTCCGCGCCTCTCCGCCCTCGCACGTCGGCGGGGAGCCGGTGCGCGCGGTGCTCGACTACAAGCGCGGCGTCAACGGACTGCCTCCCTCCAACGTGGTCGCGCTGGAGATGGAGGGTGGGGGGCGCGTCACGCTCCGGCCCTCCGGCACCGAGCCGAAGATCAAATACTACTTCGAGCACAAGGAGACGCCCGCCGCCGGCGAGCCGCTGGCCCAGGCCCGCGTGCGCGCGGAGGCGCGGTTGGGGGCCTTCATCGAGGCCTTCCTCGCGCTCGCGCGTGAGCGCGGCCAGCCGTAGGCGAGCCCCCGGCCCCTGTTTCGTCCACCCCCTGGTCGCGCGCGCCTCGCGCGTGCGCGGCCCCTTCTCGAAAGGTCCGCGTGTGAAGCGCCTCATCCCTGGATTCCTCCTCGCCTGTCTCCTGACTCTTCCGGGCGCCGCCCTGGCGCGCGGGCAGGGCTGGTCCGTCCTCGCGGCGGACACCCTGGGACGCAACAACACCGCCTTCTCCGGGCAGATCGGCTGGCCGGGCCTGACGCTCGGCGTGCTGCATGGCACGTCGGAGCGCTTCGACATCGGCGGCAAGTTCAACTTCAACTGGGGGCGCGAGGGCTGGGTGCGCGACACCACCGCCGGCATCAAGCTGCAGGCGTGGATGCGCTACATGCTGGCGAAGTCGGGCAACGTGTCCTTCGCCGTCACCTTCCAGCCCGGTCCGCTGTTCTACTTCCACCACGGTGAGACGGACGTGGGCCTGGCGCTGCCGGTGGCGTTCGTCGTGGGCATCCCCGCCAGCAGCGCGATGATGGTGAACGTGGGCCTGGACATCCCGTTCCACGTCTACTTCGGCGAGAGCATCGGCCCCGTCATCCCCGTCCTCGTGGGCGGCGGCCTGGAGTACTTCATCGACAGCCGGCTGGCGGCCACCTTCAACCTGCGCATGGGGCCCGCGCTCATCCCCGACTTCGACGACAGCGAGTTCACCCTGGAGGCGCTCTTCGGCGTCGCGTACCGGTTCTGAGCGCGGGAGGCGCGCGCGGGGCTACGCCGTGGCCCTGCGCAGCGTCAGCTCCTCCCGGAAGGCGAGGATGACGTCCTGCTCGGAGGGCAGCTCGCCGGAGCGGCGCTCCATCAGCCCCGCGAGCACGGCGACGTAGGTCTCCCCGAACAGCGTGGTGAGCGCGGTGGCGGTGGACGCGGCGATGAGCGCCCCCGCCACCGAGCCCGCGCCGGGGAGGGCCTTGAGCAGCCCGGACACGATGGCCTGGCCGGTGAACGTGGCCCCCAGGCCCGTGACGATGGAGCTCACCAGGGTGGAGAGGAAGGCCTCCGTGAGGGGCAGTCCGAACACGCTGCTAATCCCCGCCAGCATTCCGACCTGCGTGGGGACGAGCAGGGCGGCGTCGGCGAAAGGGATGGGCGTGGCTCCGATGATGGCCGCCGTCGCGGCGGCGCTCGCGACGATGCCGTGGGCCCGCCGTCGCTTCTGGTCGATGCTCACCCGCTGGGCGGCGGCGAAGGCGTTGCGCTGGGCCTCGGGCACCAGCTCCATGGTGAGCTCCACCAGCTCGACGAGCCCGCGAGCGTGGAGGGTGTGGCCCTCGTCGTCCGTCTCCTGGAGGGCGCGCACGCGCATGACGTTGCGGGCCATGGGCAGCAGTCGCTCCACCTCCGCCCGGAACCCCTGGTCGTTGCGGGCCTTGGTGACCACGGCGACGACGGGCATGTGGCGCGCCAGCATCCGAGCGACCTCCAGGTCGCCGTCCTCGACGCGCCGGGAATCCTCGCCGATGCACAGCCAGGCGCAGTGCAGGTGCCGCGTCGCGTCCAGGTCCCGCGCGCGCGCGGCCACCAGGTCCTCCAGGTGCGTCAACGTCTCCTGGAAGGCGCCCAGCTCCATGCCTCGCGTGTCGAGGATGCTCACCGGGATGCCGTCCTTGGTGTACTCGCGCGTCTCCCGCGTCACCGGGCGGCCCTGCCCTGTGTCGGCGATGCGCCCGTGGAAGACCGCGTTGACGAGCGTGCTCTTGCCCACGCCGCTGCGGCCCGCGATGACGATGTTGACCCGACCGCGCTTGCGGAAGGCCTCTTCGACCTGCTTGCGAATCTCTTCTGCCAGATGGAGGTCCATGACGCCTCGTCGTCCTCCCGGGGGAGAGGACCTTCGCCCCGATACGTGGGGCATGCTCCTCTTCGAAGCGTAGCGGAAGGGCGCCTCCGGGCCACGTGACAGGGGCAAGACAGCGCCTCGTCCTCCCGGTCGCCGGGGGCGGCCCGGTGGGCGGTGGGTCGCTCCGTCGCCTGCCCTCGCGCTCCACGGACTCCAGGCGGGGCGGCGCTCCCACGCGCACCGTGCGAGGCCCCGCGCTCCGCGTGCCGTGTCCACTGCTCTCCAGGAAGGCCGTGCAGCGGGCCGCCTTGCTCGCCGGGAGGCACGCCGCCACGTTGGGCTCCTCGGGGGCGGCGGATGGTGGTGATCCTCATTGATGGGCAGGCGTCGCCCGCGAAGGTGGTGCGGCACGCGGTGGCGTCGCGACGCCTGCGGCTCGCGGTGCCTGGGCTGTTGGGCAACCGCTACATGGGACGGCGCCTGGAGCGCACGCTCCACGCCTGGCCCGGCGTGGAGGAGGTGAAGGCGGAGCCGCGCAGCGGGCGCCTGCTGCTGCGCTATGGCCCCGAGGCCCCGCTGCTCGAGCGTCTGGAGGAAGAGGGCGAAGACGTCTCCTCGGAGGCGCCTGCCGCGCACGAGCCGCCGCCGCGGCGGCCCCAGGCCCCCGCCCAGCCCCCTCCGGACGAGGAGCCCTGGCACGCGCGCACGGTGGACGAGGTGCTGCGCCGGTGCCGCACGGACCGGCAGGGCCTGTCCCGCGCGGAGGCGGCGGCGCGGCTCAAGCGCCACGGCGCCAACGTCGTCAACGGCTGCCCGCCGCGCTCGCGGTGGTCGCTGCTGCGCGCGCAGGTGGCCACCGTGCCCATGGGGTTGTTGATGGGCTCGGCCGCGGCCTCCGCGCTGGCGGGGGACGTGCTGGAGTCCACCGCCATCCTCGCGGTGGTGGGGCTCAACGCGGGCATCGGCTATCGCATCGAGCGGCGCAACGAGGCGCTGCTGGCGTCCTGGCAGCGGCTGGAGGCGGGACAGGCCCAGGTGCTGCGCGACGGCGTCCTCCAGGACGTGCCGGCCTCGGACCTGGTCGTGGGCGACGTGCTGCTGGTTCGCGCGGGGGACGTGCTGCCCGCGGACGCGCGGGTGCTGGAGTCCCACCGGCTCAGCGTGGACGAGGCCCCCCTCACCGGGGAGAGCGAGCCCCAGCCCAAGGGGGCCGACCCCGTGGCGGAGGACGCGCCGCTGGCCGAGCGCCACGCCATGCTGTACGCCGGCACCGCGGTGTCGTCCGGCCACGGCCGCGCGGTCATCGTGGCCACGGGCTCGGCCATGGCCCTGGCGCGGGTGCGCAAGCTGGTGGAGGAGACCGTCGCGCCTCCCACGCCCATGTCGCGGAAGCTGGACCGGCTGGACCGGCGCGTGGCGCTGTTCTCCGTGGGCGCCACGGTGTTGTCCGGCGCGGTGGGGCTGGCGCACGGCCGGCCGCTGGCGCAGGTGCTGCGCGGCGCGGTGGCGCTGGGCGTGGCGGCCCTGCCGGAGGGCCTGCCCATCGTCGCGACCGCGGCCCTGGTCCGCTCGATGCAACGGCTCCACGCGCGCGGCATGGTGGTGCGCCGGGTGGCCTCGGCGGAGGCGCTGGGAGGCGTCACCGTCATCTGCGCGGACAAGACGGGCACCCTCACGCGCAACGAGATGCGGCTGGAGGTCCTGGACGTCGGGCAGGGGGCGGTGGACCTCGCGTCGCTGCGCGCGCGGCCGGACGCCGTGCTGGAGGATGCGCCGTCGCTGGCGCTCGCGGCGGCGCTGCTCAACAGCGACGTGGACGTGCACCGCAACGGGCACGAGGTCATCATCGCCGGCAGCGCCACCGAGCGCGCCCTGGTGACGGCCGCCCATGACGCGGGGCTCGACGGCGCGCAGCTCCGCCGCGCCTATCCCCGGCGACGGTTGATGGAGCGCTCCGAGGGCATCCACTACGTGGTGAGCCTCCACGAAGCCCCCGAAGGAGGGGTGGCCTTCGTCAAGGGCGCGCCGGAGCAGATCATCCGCCTGTGCTCGCGCGACGCGAACGGTCCCCTGGACGCGCGGTCGCGTGAGCGGCTGCTGAAGCGCAACCAGGCCCTGGCCGAGGACGGCCTGCGGGTGCTGGCGCTGGGCTGGCGCCGGGTGGACCTGTCACGCGACGAGGCCCGGGACGCGGACTACACCTTCATCGGCTTCATGGGGTTGCGGGACCCGCTGCGCGAGGGCGCCGCGGACACCTTGCGGCAGGCGCGCGTGGCCGGCATCCGCACCATCATCCTCACCGGCGACCAGAAGCACACGGCCGAGGCCGTCGCCCGGCAGGTGGGCCTGCGGGGCGAGACGCTGGTCGCGAAGGAGGTCACGGCCCGGCTGTCCTCTCCAGGAGGCGCGGAGGGGGACTGGCTGGAGCGCGTGTCGGTGCTCGCGCGGGTGACTCCCGAGGACAAGATGGCGCTGGTGCGGGCCCTGCGCGCGCGCGGCGAAATCGTGGCCATGGCGGGAGACGGCATCAACGACGCGCCCGCGTTGAAGGCCGCGGACGTGGGCGTGGCGGTGGGCGCGCGCTCCAGCGACATGGCCCGGCAGATGGCGGACGTCGTCATGGCCGGGGAGGACCTGCGGGGCATCATCCACGCGGTGGGAGAGGGGCGCATCGTCCAGGACAACCTGCGCCGCTCCATCCGCTTCCTCTTCGCCACCAACCTGTCGGAGATGGCGCTGGTGGTGGGCGCCTCCCTGTTGAACGCGCGCGAGCCGCTCCTGCCGCTCCAGTTGCTGTGGCTCAACCTGTTGACGGACACGCTCCCCGGGCTCGCGTTGGCGTTGGAGCCGGGGGACGCGGACATCCTGGACCGCCCCCCGGCGCCTCCGGACGCGCCGCTCCTTCCGGGGGACATGGCGCGGCAGGTGGTGCGCGACGCGCTGCTGATGGCGGGCCTGGGCGCCGCGGGCATGGTGCTGGGGGGGCCGCCCCTGGCGTTCGGCATGCTCACCGCCGCGCAGCTCGGCTACGCGCCGGTGTGTCGGGCGCCGCGTCACATCCACGGCGGCGGCTACCAGGGCTCCGGACGCTTCACCGTGCTGGTGGGGGGCGCGGTGGCGATGCAGGGGCTGGCGCTCGTCGTGCCGCCGTTGCGCGCCGTGCTGGGCCTGCCCGCGCCGACCTGGAGGGCCTTCGCGGGCCTGGCGACGGGGCTCGTCCTGCCCATGACGGTCTCCGGGTTGTACCGCCAGGGGCGCCGCGTCCTGCGCCGCGCCGCGCCGCGCGCTTCCGTCCTCGTTCCCGCTGATCTGGAGATGTCCCCATGAAGTTCCATCTGCCGTCGTTCCTGTTGGGCTACACCGCTGGCGCGGGGTCGGTGCTGTTGAGCCGGCACGTGCGCCCGTTGCTCGTGGAGCTGGCCACCTCCGCCTACCGGTTCGGGGACATGGTGATGGCCCGGACGGCCATCAAGCAGGAGGACCTGGAGGACCTGCTCGCCGAGGCCAAGGCCCGGGCCCGACGCGCCACCGCCAACGGCCATGCGAATGGCCACGCCAGGGCTTGAGGAGGGCGTCATGGCGCGCTTCATCTACGTGGTCCACGTCCTGCCGGGCCGCCTGCGCCTGCGCCTGCCTTGGCTGCGCGAGCACGGCGCGGTCGCCAACGCGCTCGCGGAGGGGCTCCTGGCCCTCGAGGGCATGGAGGAGGTGGAGGTGCGGCCCTTCACCGGGAGCGTCCTGTGTCAGCATGACCCGGACGTGCTCGAGACGGACGTCGTGGTGGCGGCGGTGAAGGGGTTCACCGGAATCGACCTGGTCGTGCGTCCGGGCGAGGAGCCGCCCGAAGAGGAGACGCTGCTGGAGGCCCTGGTGGTGGGCAGCGACATGGCCCGCGCCGTGAGTCGCTTCGCCAAGGGCATCGACCTGGAGGTGCTCCGCGCCACCCAGGGCAAGGTGGGCCTGGGGGTGCTCACGTCGCTGTCGTTCGTCGCGGCCGGCGCCACCAAGATCATCGCCACCCGGCGCATCCCCACGCCGGACTGGTTCAGCCTGGCGTGGTGGGCCTTCGCCACCTTCAACGGTTCGGAGCGCGCGGCCATCAACAACACGGATGCGCCCGTGCGCGGCGGTGCGCCGGAGTCGTCGCCGGTGGGGACGCGAGACGAGGACGGCGTGCATCCGTAGCGGCGCCCAGGCGTCATGGAGGGCTCGCCGCGTGGCCTTGGGAGGCGGTGGCGCGCCCCCGTCGCGCGGGGGCGGCCCGGCTCGCTACCAGGACGACGTCTGCTCCGGCAGCTCCACCGTGAAGGTGCTGCCCAGGTTGACGCGGCTCTGCACCGTGAGCTTGCCGCCCATGGACTCGACCAGCGCGCGCGCCACGGTGAGGCCCAGGCCCGCGGCCTTCTCCGGCGACTTCGTCGTGTAGTAGGGCTCGAAGACGGCCTGCAGCTCGTCCTCGAAGATGCCGATGCCGGTGTCCTTGACGAACATGCGCGGGCCGAAGTCGCCGAACAGGTCCGGCAGCTCCAGGCCCACGTGCACGCGGCGCGGCCGGTCCTTCACGTCCTCCACCGCGTCGGACGCGTTCACCAGCAGCTCCACCAGCACCTGCTCGAGCTGCCGGCGGTTGAAGACGACCGCGAAGGGGTCCTCCGGCAGGAGCACCGTCACCTCCACGGTGCTGTTCAACCGGCCGTTGGCGCGCAGCCGCTCCACCACCACCGGCACCAGCTCCCGCAGGTCGAAGCGCTGGATGTCCTTGGGGTTGGTGGGGCCGAGCGACAACAGGTGCTGGCCGTACAGCCGCATCTGCTCACCGGCGACGCCCAGCTTCTTGAGCTCCTCCACGTCCGGGAGCAGGCCCTGCATCGCGCGGCTGCGCACGTGGCCCAGCGCCCGCTGGAACCCCTCGCCGATGTGGCCCATGTTCTGCGCGACGTCCGCCGCCAGCGTGCCCACGCGCGCCAGCCGCTCCATCTCCACCCAGCGGGTGCGTGGATCCTGCAGCGCTTCGGCGCGCTGGCCGCCGCGCTCGCGGTGCGCCTTGAGCTCCAGCAGGGTGTGCACGCGGACCTTCAGCTCCAGCGGGTCCAGCGGCTCGGTGGTCAGGATGTCGTCCACCCCGGCCTCCAGGACCTGCTGCCGCGCCTGGCGGTCCGAGCTCCGGGTGAGCATGAGCACCGGCACCGACGGCGCCCCCAGCTCCGCCTGGAGCCGGCGATACGCCGCCAGGCCATCCGTCCCCGGTCGCTCGACATCGAGCAACACCAGGTCCGCCGTCTGGCGTGAGGCCGCGTTCGTGTCTCCCGCGGGGAGCACGTCGTACCCGGCTGGCGCCAGGATGGAGCACAGCCGCTCCATGCCCGCTGACTCCACGTCGACCGCCAACACCCGCGGACGGTACGTCTCGGTCGTTCCCGTCGTCTCCAGCATCACCCACCCCCACCGTGTTGACCGGGCGGACCGGGCCCGGGTTTCACAAGGAGTCCCTACGAAGGACGCGTCGGAATGGATGAAGCCTTCCCCCTAAGGCCGGCTCCACTTCGGCACGGCTCGTCGCGGGTGCTACATGCGAGCCTCGTGCCGCGCGTGAGCACGACGCCCTGTGTCTCAATCCCGGAGAAACCCGAGGAACGCCCAAGTAACGGCAGGGGGTTGGCGCACCGGGTTCCTCCAGTCACCGAAGAGAAGGGCGTTCGCCAGCCAACACCCAGGTGTCACTTCCGACCAGGAATCATAATAGACCCGGGTGTCGAATGACTCAATCCGGTGAGGGCGATCAGCGCGACTCCTGCTCGTAGGGCACGCCGAGTGCGGCTGGGGCGCGGCTGCGCTGTCCCTGGAGCGTGAGGACGAGCAGGGTGAGGACGTAGGGCAGGGCGAGCAAGACGCCCTGCGGTACGAGCTCCAGGAGGCCCGGGGCGCTGGAGGCGAGGCCGATGCGCAGGGCGTTGCCGAAGGCGAAGAACGCGGCGGCGAGGAAGGCGCCCAGGGGCGTCCACCGGCCGAACACCATGGCGGCCAGGGCCATGAAGCCCAGGCCCGCGGGCGTGTGTTGCTCGAAGCGGTCCAGCACGGTGGTGGACAGCACCGCGCCGCCGAGCCCCGCGAGCAGCCCTCCGCCGACGACGGCGCCCCAGCGCAGCGCCGGCACGGACAGGCCGAGCGTGGCCACGGCGTGTGGCTTGTCGCCCACGGCGCGCAGCCGCAGGCCCAGGGGCGTGCGTGTCAGGAGCGCCTGGAGGAGGAAGGGCAGCGCCAGCGCGAGGTAGGTGGGCGCGGCGTGGCCGGAGAGCGCGCCCAGCAGGGGCACCGAGGACAGCGCGGGCCAGTCCCACGCGGTGAGCTGCTGGATGGGCGGGGTGCCGTTGGGGCCGTAGTGCGTCTCCAGCAGGAAGGTGCCGCCGGCGAGCGCCACGAGGTTGAGCGCGATGCCGGACACCACCTGGTCGGAGCGCCAGCGGATGCACAGGTAGGCGTGCACGGCCGCGAGCGCGGCGCCGGCGAGCATGCCGCCGACCACGGCCAGGGGCGTGGGCACGGTGAGCGCGGCCACGGCGGCGCAGAAGGCGCCCACGCGCATCATCCCCTCGATGCCCACGGCCACCACGCCCGCGCGCTCGGAGAGCACCGCGCCCAGGGCGGCGAAGACGAGCGCCGGGGCGGCGTCCAGCGTGGCGAACAGCAGCCGGGTGACGATTTCAAGCATGGGGCGCCTCCGGGGTGGGGGCGGTGGGCGCGGAGAGGACGGGCGCGGGCGCGCGGCGGCGGCGCAGCACGGAAAGCCAGATGAGGCGCCCGGCGACGAAGAGCAGGGCGAGCCCCTGGATGAGCTCGGGGAAGCTCTTGTGCACGTCGAGCAGTTGCATGCGCGTGCCGCCCGCGCGGATGGCGCCGAAGAAGAGCGCGGCCAGCGCCACGCCCAGCGGGTGGTTGTTCCCGATGAGGGAGATGGCGATGCCGTCGAAGCCGTAGGGGGCGCCGAGCGTGCCCGGATAGCGACCCTCCGTGCCCAGCACGAGCACCGCGCCCGCGCTGCCCGCGAGCGCGCCCGCCAGCGCCATGGCGAGCCCCGCGCGCCGCGCCACGGGGATGCCCGCGGCGCGCGCCGCCTCGTCGCCCAGGCCCACCGCGCGCGTCTCGAAGCCCGTGCGCGTGCGCTCCAGCCACAGCCACACCGCCACCGCCGCGAGCATGGCCAGCGGGAAGCCCAGGTTGAGGCGCGACACGTCGCCCAGGAGCCGGGGCAGCGCGGCGCTCGCGTGGATTTCGGCCGTGCCGGTGATGGACGCGCCCGCCTGGGCCACGCCGCGCAGCGGGCCCACCACGAGCCAGTTGTCCACCAGCCGCAGCGCCACCCAGTTGAGCATGATGGTGGAGATGACCTCGTGTACGCCCCGGTACAGCCGGAGCGCGGCGGCGATGCCCGCCCACGCGGCCCCGGCCAGCGCCGCGCCCAGGAGCGCCGCCGGGATGTGCAGCAGCGCGGGCAGCTCGACGTGGGAGCCCACCACCGCGGCCGCGAGCGCGCCGAGCAGCATCTGCCCCTGCGCGCCGATGTTGAAGAGGCCGACCTTGAAGGCCACCGCCACGGACAGGCCCGTGAGCGTGAGCAGCGCGGCCTTCATCGCCGCCTCGCCGATGGGGCGCGTGAGCACCGCCACGGGGCTGCCTCCCAGGAAGGTCGGCCAGTCGCCGATGCCGCCCCAGAGCATCTGGAGGTACGCGGCCGTCGCGGTGGTGAACCCGTCCGCATCGCGCGTGAGGGCGATGAGCAGCCAGCACACGACGAGCGACAGCAACACCGACAGCACCGATGGCAGGGCCTGCCTCGCGCGCTCACCCATGGGCCCGCTCCGCTCCCAACATGCGCCGTCCCAGCTCCCGTTCGTCGTAGTCCGGCCGGGTGAACTCGCCCGTCACGCGGCCCTCGAACAGGACGTAGACGCGGTCCGCCAGGGCCAGCACCTCCTCCAGGTCGAGCGACACCAGCACCACGCCCGTGCCCTGGCGGCGCGCCTCGCGCAGCCGCGCGTGCACCTGGGCCACCGCGCCGATGTCCAGGCCGCGCGTGGGCTGCACCACCACCAGCAGCCGTGGCTTCGCGTCCAGCTCGCGCGCCACCACCACCTTCTGCTGGTTGCCGCCGGACAGGGCCTGCAGCACCAGCGTGGGCTCGGGCGGGCGCACGTCGTACGCGGCCAGCAGCTCGCGGGTGCGCTCGCGGCGTCCGGCGAAGTCGATCCACGGCCCCTTGGCGAAGGGCGGCTTCGTGTGCCGGCCCAGCGCCACGTTCTCCTCGACGCTCAGCGCCTTCACCACCGCGCGGCGCAGCCGGTCCTCGGGCACGTGCCCCACGCCGCGCTCGCGCGCCACGGCCGGGGTGAGGCGCGCGAGCGGTCCGCCCAGCAGCGTGCCTCCGCCCGACGTCAGCCTCCGCAGCCCGGTGAGCACCTCGGCCAGCTCGCGCTGCCCGTTGCCGTCCACCCCCGCGATGCCGACGACCTCTCCCGCGCGCACCGTGAGGTCCACGCCGCGCAGCGCGGGGCAGTGGTTGTCCCCCAGGGCGTGCAGCGCCTTCGCCTCGACGAGCACCTCGCCCGGCGCCTGCGCGACGGGGGCGGGCTCGTCGGTGGCGGCGCGCGGCGCGTCACCCACCATGAGGGCGGCGAGCTGGTCCGCGGTCGTGTCGGCCGCGCGCACCTCCGTCACCAGTCGGCCCCGGCGCATGACGGCGATGCGGTCCGCCACGCCGAGCACCTCCTTCAGCTTGTGGCTGATGAGGACGACGGTGCGCCCGGCGCGGACCAGGTCCTTCATCACGCGCGCCAGCTCGTCGGCCTCCTGGGGCGTGAGCACCGCGGTGGGCTCGTCGAGGACGAGCACGCGCGCGCCCCGGTGCAGCGCCTTGACGATCTCGACCTTCTGCTGCGAGCCCACGGTGAGGGCGTCCACCCGGGCCCTGGGGTCGAGCGTGAAGCCGAAGCGGGCGCAGGTGTCGGCCACCTCGCGCACGGCGCGCTCCATGTCCAGCCGTCCCCAGCGCGTGGGCTCGCGGCCGAGCACCACGTTCTCCGCCACCGTGAGCGTGGGCACGAGCATGAAGTGCTGGTGCACCATGCCGATGCCCCGGTCGATGGCGTCGCGGGGGCTCCTGAAGCGCTCGGGCCTGCCCTCGACGGACACCTCGCCCGAGTCCGGGTGGTACAGCCCGTAGAGCACGTTCATCAGGCTGGACTTGCCCGCGCCGTTCTCGCCGACCACCGCGAGCAGCTCGCCCGCGTGGATGTCGAGGGACACGTCGTCCAGCGCCGTGACGGCGCCGAACCGCTTCTGGATGTGCTTGAGGGAGATCAGGGCGCGGGGGCCTGGAAGGAGGCGAGGTCCGCCGGGACGGAGGGCACCTTGATTTCGCCGGCGACGACGCGCTGGCGCAGCGCCTCCACCTTCTGGAGCGCCTCCGCCTTGCCCGGGAAGTCCACGCGCACCTCGGCCATGCCCACGCCGTGCTCCTTGAGTCCGAGGAGCTGATCCTCCGCCGCGAACTTGCCGTCCACCAGGTCCCGCGCGGCCTGGTACACGGCCAGGTCGCTGTGCTTCAGCATCGAGGTGAGGATGGCGTCCGGCGCCACGTGCGACTGGTCCGAGTCCACGCCGATGGCGTAGACGCTCTTGCCCGCCGCGCGCGCCTCCTTCACCGCCTGGATGACGCCGATGCCGTCCGCGCCCGCCGCGTGGAAGATGACGTCCGCGCCCTTGGCGATGAGGTCCTGGGCCACCTGCTTGCCCGCGGCCATGTCGTTGAAGCTGCCGGTGTAGACGGACATGAGCGTCTGGGCGGCCTCCGGCTTCGTCGTCTTCACGCCGGCGCGGTAGCCCACCTCGAAGCGCTGGATGAGGGGCACCTCGATGCCGCCCACGAAGCCCACCTTGCCCGTCTTCGTCACCAGGCCCGCCAGCGCGCCCACGAGGAAGCTGCCCTCGTGCTCCTTGAAGAGGACGGTGCGCACGTTGGGCAGCTTCAGCGCCTTGCCCTGGGCGTCCAGCACCTGGCTGTCGATGAGCAGGAAGCGCGACTGCGGGTTCTCCTGGGCCGCCGTCCGCACCGCGTTGGCCAGCATGTAGCCGTTGCCGATGGTGAGCTGGGCGCCCCGGTCCACGAGGAGCTGGAGGTTGGGGATGTAGTCCTCCTGGGCCTTGCTCTGGAGGACGACGGGCTGCACGGGCAGGGCCTGGAGCGAGGTGGCGAGGGTCGTCAGGTGGGCGGGCAGGGACTTGCGCACCTCGTCCGGGGCGGCGTCCACGTACTTGCCTCCCTCGTAACGCTTGCCGGCGGCCCACAGCTCCAGGCCCCGCAGGGCGGCGTCGTTGAACGAGTGATCTCCCCGGCCGCCCACGTCGATGACGAGCCCCACCGGGACGGCCTTCTTCGCCGGCTGCTGGGCCGTGGAGGGAGCCTGGGAGCCCTGGGTGGGCGTCTCTTCCTGCTTCTTGCTACAGGCGCACAGGAGCGCGGTGAGGGCGAGGACCTGGAGGCGGAGCATCATGGCCGGCCTATCTAGCAGATGCGGCGGCCTTTCGCGGAAGTGCATGGGGGGCCGGGTTCCTGGTATGGCAGGTCCGTGCAACCCTACGAGCTCATCAAGACCAAGCGGGATGGCGGCCGGCTCGCCCCGGCGGACATCCTCGCGTTCATCCAGGCATATACGGCGGGAACGGTGGCCGACTACCAGATGTCGGCCATGTGCATGGCCATCTTCTTCCAGGGGCTGGACTCCCGGGAGCTGGGGGCCTGGGCGCGGGCCATGTTGGAGTCCGGCGAGGTGCTGGACCTGTCCGACACCCCGGGGGTGAAGGTGGACAAACACTCGACCGGAGGGGTGGGGGACAAGGTGTCCCTCAGCCTGGCTCCGCTGGCCGCCGCGTGCGGGGTGCCGGTGCCCATGATCTCCGGCCGCGGCCTGGGCCACACGGGTGGGACGCTCGACAAGCTGGAGTCGATCCCCGGCTTCAACGTCAACCTGTCGACGACCGAGTATCGCCAACTGGTGCGTGAGGTGGGCTGCTGCCTGATTGGCCAGACGGCGCAGGTGGCCCCCGCGGACAAGAAGCTCTACGCGCTGCGCGATGTCACGGCGACGGTGGACTGCATCCCGCTCATCGCCTCGTCCATCATGAGCAAGAAGCTGGCGGAGGGCATCGACGCGCTGGTGCTGGACGTGAAGGTGGGCAGTGGCGCCTTCATGAAGCGCGACGAGGACGCCCGCACGTTGGCGAAGACGATGATCGGCCTGGGCGCGGAGATGGGGCGCAAGGTGGTGGCCCTGTTGACGGACATGGACCAGCCGCTCGGCCGCAAGGTGGGCAACTCGCTGGAGGTGATGGAGGCGGTGGACATGCTCCGGGGCGAGGCGCCGGAGGACTACACCGAGATCACCTACGCGCTGACGGCGGAGATGCTCGTGTTGGGCAAGAAGGCCGCCACGGTGGACGAGGCGCGCGACAAGCTGCGCCGCGTGGTCGAGGACGGCAGCGCCATCCGCAAGCTCAAGGAGATCGTCCAGGTGCAGGGCGGCGATCCGCGCTCCATCGACGACTACTCGCTCCTGCCCCAGGCGCGCTCCACCGTGGACGTGGTGGCGCCCCGGGATGGATACGTGACGGGCATCGACACCGAGGGCGTGGGCCTCGCGGGCGTGGCGCTCGGCGCCGGGCGTCAGCGGGTGGACAGCAAGATCGACCCGGCCGTGGGCTTCACCCTCTTGAAGAAGACGGGCGAGGCCGTGAAGGAGGGCGAGCCCGTGGTGCGCGTCCACTTCAACGACGAGGGCCCGGTGGAGAACGTGAAGGCGCGCCTCCTGGCCGCGTACCGCTTCGGCGACGCGGCTCCCGCGCCCCGCCCGCTGGTTCGCGAGCGGGTGGAGTAGGGCGGCGCCCACGGGTCCCCGGCGGCGGAGGTCGAGGTCGCCTCCGCCGCGTGCTCGGGAGGGTAACCCTCGTCCCGGAGACTTCGTGGTCAGCGGGTGGCCGTGGCGTGGAGGGGCCCGCGGGGGTCAGGCGCCCTGGCCGCCATCCACGGTGAGCACGGTGCCCGTGACGTAGGACGCACCGGGGCTGGCGAGGAACACGACGCTCGCGGCGACCTCCTCCGGGCGGCCGAAGCGTCCCACGGGGATGGTGGCGTTGATGGCGGGCTTGAGTGGCTCGAGCCCCGCGGACAGGTCCGTGTCCGTGAACCCGGGCTGCACCACGTTGACGGTGATGCCTTTGGGCCCGAGGTCTCTCGCCGCGCCCTTGCTGAACCCGACGACGGCGGCCTTCGTCGCCGTGTAGTCCGCCATCCCGGGCATCCCCACGCGGTCAGCAACGCTGGAGCCCACCGTGATGATGCGGCCTCCGTGGCCCATCACCTTCACCGCCTCGCGAATGGCGGTGATGACGCCCGTGACGTTGACGTCGCTCTGCCGGTCGAACGTCGTTACGTCGCTCCCGGTCCCATCCACCGCGCCGCCCACCGCCATGCCCGCGTTGTTGACGAGGATGTCCAGCCGCCCGAAGTGCCGCGCCACCGCGTGCACCAACTGTGTCACCTCCGCCGCCACACCCTGGTCGGCCTGGAATGCCGCCGCACGGACCCCCTGGGCCTTCAGCTCCTCCACCAACACCCGCGCCTTCTCCTCCGACGCCACGTAGCTGATGGCCACGTCCGCGCCTTCCTCCGCGAGCGCCCGCGCCGTCGCCGCGCCAATCCCCCGCGACCCACCCGTCACCAGCGCCACCTTGCCTGCCAGCTTCTTCGCCATGTTCGTTCCCTCGTGGATGTGTGTCGTTCGGTACATAATTGGGCGCGGACGCACCCCTCCCGCCGCGCTTCGTCGCGGGGAGCGGCCGTGGATTGTGTACCGATGAGTACGGATTTACGGCCGTGGCCGCCGTGAAGCAAGGCAATTAGTATCGAACGGTATGAAACCCAGGACGGAAGCCGCCCCGGTGGGGCGCCCCCGAGCCTTCGACGTGGACGAGGCGTTGGACCGTGCGCTGCGCCTGTTCTGGCGCCAGGGCTATGAGGGCACGTCGTTGTCGGACCTGACGGAGGAGCTGGGCATCAACCGGCCGAGCCTCTACGCGGCCTTCGGCAACAAGGAGGAGCTGTTCCGCAAGGCGCTGGAGCGTTACGTGGAGCACCACCTCATCCTCTACCGGGAGGCGTTCGCGAAGCCGACGGCGCGCGAGGCGATGGAGCATCTGGTGCTCGGGTTGGCGGATGCGCAGACGCTGCCGCGAGGGCCTCGGGGCTGCATCACCGTCCAAGGCGCGCTGGTGAGCGGAGAGGCGGCCGCGCCCATCCAGAAGGAGCTGGCCGCGCGTCGTCTGGCGGGAGAGAAGGCGATCCGCGAGCGACTGGAGCAGGGCCAGCGCGACGGCGACGTACCCCCGCACGTCGACTGCGCGGACCTCGCCCGCTACATCAACACCGTCACCCAGGGCATGGCCGTCCAGGCCGCCACCGGCACGAGCCGCGAGGACCTGCGGCGCGTGGCCCGCATGTCCCTGGCCGCGTGGCCGACGTAGTGCGCGCGAGGTGGCCTTCGTCTATCGGCGAGGCCGTTCTCAGGCGTCGCCGTGCACCTCTTGCTGCTTCTGGGTGAGCCGTCGTTGGAGGTGTGTCACGACGCGGACGCACAGCACCGTGCTCATGAGGAGCATCGCGGTGTACGTGATGCGGAGCGCCTTGATTCCGAACTCCGAGAGGTCGTCGCGGCCGATGACCCAGACGTTCCCGATTCCGAGCGCGAGGGTGAGCAGCGTGGCGCACCACCATGCGCGTATCTGCCGGGGCCGGTGGACATCTCCCCCCAGGTCGCGCCAGACATCCCTGAACCACTGATAGGGCGTGAAGAGGCTCGGGCCCGGGATGAACCAGGACAGGATGGCCCAGAGCGGGGAGCGCGGGTTGCCCCCGAGCATCGTCGTGGCCCGTGTCACCCGGAATTGCCACGTCAGGAACCCGACGATGCTGCACGTGAGCGTCACGGTGCCGGTCAGCCTCACGACGAGGAGGCAGGTTCCGTAGACTTCGAAGGCCTCGGGCTTCGAGTACCCGAGTGCTCGGAGGGTGCTGTAGACCCAGACGTACACGACGAGATAGGCGAGCTCGACGACCATGCGGAGGCTGATGCTCCAGGTCGTGACGAGCGCCCATGGACGGGTCGGAGGCAGGGGTTGTCGCCGACATCGCGCGAGGCAGGTCGTGCATGCCTGGGCGCCGCGTCCTTCACACTGCTCGCAGACGAAGCTCCCACAGCGGGGACATGTTCCCACCGCGGCCTGGTCTGGATGCCAGGCACAGGTGGCATCGATGGCGGGAGCGGTGGAGGTTGTCGGCATGGAGGGACGAACTGGCGGGTCGAACCAACATCATACGTATGGTGTGACAGGCCTTGGCTGTGGGAGGCGAGGGGACGCCCACGCTCCCTGCTTCCCGCCGGCCCCGGAACACGGCAATGTGCCGCGCACTGGCGGACACGCATGAACACAGGCGAAGCACTGCACCTCCATCCGGGTGTGAAGGTCCGGCCCTGTGAATGGGGCTACGGTGTCTTCACCGACGAGTTCATCAAGGCGGGCGACCTCATCGAGGAGTGCCGCTACCTCAAGGTGCTCCAGAAGCACACGCGCCACCCCCCGCTCGACGACTACGTCTTCCAGATCCGCTGGAGCGAACGGGAGCAGCAGCCCGCGGGGGACTGGGTCGCGCTCGTGCTGGGCTACGGCATGCTCTACAACCACGCCAAGGAGCCCAACGCCGCGTATTACCGCGCGGTGGACCGCGACCTCTTCACCTTCTACGCCCTGCGCGACATCCACCCCGGCGAGCAGGTGTTCATCAGCTACGGCGACGAGTGGTGGGACTCGCGGGGCCAGGGTGTGCCTCCCTGAACCAGGGCGGCCTCGCGGGGGTGGGCGCGGGTCCACACGCCTGGACGCGGGGCGCAACGCGGGCGCACTCTCGGTACAAGACATTCTTCTGGGCGGAGGGTGGGGTGGATGAAATTCCGGCCCTCTCTCCCGGGTGGGGGCGGGTATGATGCCCGCCTGATGGGGCTGCGAGCACACGAGAAGGGCTCGGCGGAGGTTCGCCGGGGGGCCTGGGCGCGGGAGGCGGGGGTGGATGACCTCGCGGACGCGTCGGCGGAGCTGCGCATGCCTCTTGCCCCGGGCTCGACGCCGGTGTTCATGCACACCGTGCCAGGAGGGGCCGCCGTCTCCGGCCAGATACGGATGATGGCGGGGGCATGAGCGGCAGGACTGTGACGGCGATGGCCGAGAGGAACGATTCGATGAGTGACAAGGCCGAGGACCGGCGCGACTCCCCACGGATTCCCATGCGCCTGAAGGTGCGACGGGCGGGAAGCTCGGCGGACTTCGAGGCGGGGGAGGGCGACCTGTCCCTGGGGGGCTGCGCCTGGAATGGTCCCGGGCTGGAGGCGGGCGCCCAGGTCGAGGTGCGCTTCAACCTGCCCCTGCTCCCGGACGAGGTCGAGGCCCGGGGCGAGGTGCTCCACGTCACGGATGGCCCGCAGGGGCCCGCCGCGCACGTGCGCTTCATGGACCTGCCGGTCGAGGCGGAGCTGGCCATCGCCCGCTACCTGGACGACGTGCAGCTCTCCGGCGGCAAGAGCTGAAGGCCCCACCCCGTAGCGCGCGAGGAAGCCTCCATGGCGGATGACATTCCCTGGGAGCGCCTGTTCGAGGACGCCACGCGCGTGCGCGAGCGCGCGCACGTGCCGTACTCCCGCTTCCCGGTGGGGGCGGCCATCCTCTACGCGGACGGCTCGGTGGTCGCGGGCTGCAACGTGGAGAACGCCACCTACGGGCTGACCGTCTGCGCCGAGCGCAACGCCTTCGCCGCGGGCGTGGCGCAGGGGCGCTCGCGCCCCGTGGCGGTGGCCATCGTCGCGAACACGGACGTGCCGTGCCCGCCGTGTGGCATGTGCCGGCAGGTGATGGCGGAGTTCGCCGGAAACGCATTGTCGGTGCGCAGCAGGACCCCGAAGGGGGACGAGGCGCGCTACACCCTGGGCGAGCTGCTGCCGCACGCCTTCACCAAGGACTTCTTCTAGGAAAGCCCGTACGCGTGGATCTGCTCCTGACTGGCGGAACCGTGGTGACGATGAACCGCGAGCGCGAGGTGCTCGTGGAGGCGGACGTGCTCGTCCAGGACGGGCGCATCGCCAAGGTGGGACGCGGGCTGAAGCCCCGCGGGACGCGCCGGGTGGTGGATGTGACGGGGAAGGTGGTGCTCCCCGGCTTCATCCATGGCCACCTGCACGCCTGCCAGACGCTGTTCCGGGGCCGCGCGGACGGCCTGGAGCTGCTCGACTGGCTGCGCGAGCGCATCTGGCCCTTCGAGGCGTCGCATGACGCGGCGTCCATGCGCGCGTCGGCGGACCTGACGTTCGCGGAGCTCATCCGCTCGGGCTCCACCGCCGCGCTCGACATGGGCAGCGTGCACCACTACGACGCCGTCTTCGAGTCGGCGCGGGACGCCGGCTTCCGGCTGGTGGGGGGCAAGGCGATGATGGACGCGGGCGCGAACGTGCCCGACGGCCTGCGCGAGTCCACCGCGGAGTCGCTGGCCCACAGCCTCCAGTTGCTGGAGCGCTGGCACGACACGCACGAGGGCCGGCTGCGCTACGCCTTCGCGCCCCGCTTCGTCCTGTCCTGCACGCCGGAGCTGATGCGCGAGGTGGCGCGGCTGTCGCGCGAGCACGACGTGCGCATCCACACGCACGCCAGCGAGAACGCGAAGGAGACGGACGCGGTGCGCCAGTACTCGGGCGGCCGGGACAACGTCGACTTCTTCCACACGCTGGGCGTCAGCGGGCCGCACGTGACGCTGGCCCACTGCGTGTGGCTGTCCGCCGAGGAGCAGGAGCTCTTGCGCGACACGCGCACCGTGGTGTGCCACTGCCCGGGCTCCAACCTGAAGCTGGGCTCGGGCATCGCCAAGGTGCCGGAGATGCTGGAGGCCGGCATCACCGTGGCGCTCGGCGCGGACGGCGCGCCCTGCAACAACACGCTCGACATGTTCAACGAGATGCGGCTCGCGGCGGTGCTCCACAACCCGCGCGTGGGCCCGCTGGCGATGACGCCCATGCGCGTGCTGGAGATGGCCACGCTGCATGGCGCCCGGGCGCTGGGGCTCGAGGACCAGGTGGGCTCGCTGGAGCCGGGCAAGCGCGCCGACATCACGGTGGTGGACCTGTCCGACCTGCACGCCGCCCCCACGCCGGAGGACGTGCTCGCGCCGCTGGTCTACTCCGGCCGGGCCACGGACGTGACGCACGTCTTCATCGACGGGCGGCCCGTGCTCAAGGACGGCGTGCTCACCACGCTGGACCGCGCCTCCGTGGTGGCCAACGCCAACGCCAACGTCGAGCGCATCCTCCAGCGCCGCAAGCGCGCCCGGAGCAGCTGAACGGCCTCACGCCGGCAGCCACACCACGAAGGACGTCGCCCACCCGGGCGCGTCCTCCAGCACCAACCGCCCGCCGTGGGCCTCCGCCGCGAGCCGCGAGAAGTACAGGCCCAGGCCGTAGCCCCGGCGGCTGTCGCGCTCCAGGTCGCCCTGCACGTACTTGTCGAAGAGGCGGGCGCGCAGCTCGGCGGGGATGGGGACGCCGTCGTTGCGCACCGCCAGCCACCGTCCCCTCGCGTCCACGCCACCCTCCAGCCGCACCCGGCCCCCGGTGGGGGCATAGCGCACGGCGTTGGTGGCCAGGTTCTCCACCACGCGCACCAGCAGGTCCAGGTCACCGACCAGCTCCAGCCGCTCGGGGATTTCGACGTCGAGGGTGATGCGGCGGGCGCGCGCCACGCTCTGCATGGAGCGGCGCACGTCCTCCAGGAGCGCGCCGACCAGCAGCGGCGTCTTGCGCGGCTCCAGCCGGCCTTCCTCCAGCCGGGGGACATCCATCAGGTCGGCGATCATCCGGTCCAGGCGGGCGGTGACGGCCAGGCCCGTGCGCACGGACTCCAGGAGGCTCTCCACCTTCAGCTCGTGCTCCATCCACGACAGCGTCATGGTGAGCGCGGACAGGGGCGAGCGCAGGTCGTGCACCAGGAACTGCGTCAGCGTCTCCTTGTCCCGTTGCAGCGCGGACAACTGGTCGTTGCGCGCATGCTCCGCCGCGAGCAGCCGCTCGATGGTGCGCCGCGCCTCCTCCACCTCCTGGAAGCGCCGTGCCTCCAGGGCCCGCTCCACCTCCGCGCGGGTGAGGGCGACGGCGGCCAGGCGCAGCCGCCGCGTCTTGTAGTGGCTGACCCCGGCCATCATCAGCAGCGTCACCACGGCGATGACCACCGGCCCCCAACTGACGGAGGCCTCGCGCATCAGCGCGCCCTGCGCGAGCGCGCCCAGGGACGCCGTGGCGTAGACGACCCCTGGTTGCAGCGTCAGGCCGCTGAGCGCGACGACGAGCGCGAACAGCCCCAGGCTGAAGCCGGCCACGCCCGCGGGGAAGGGGGAGATGGGCAGCGCCACGTGCTGGAGGCCGTAGACGAGCGCCACGTCCATCAGCGACTGCGCCGCCCCGAGCCACCGCGCCTCCGGCCGCTTCCTCACCACGAACAGCACGGCGGCCACGCCCACGTAGGGCCCCAGGATGGCCGGGTAGGGCTCCCAGTCCTCGCCCCCCGCCTGCCACAGCGTGGTGGTCAGGACCAGGAAGATGGCGGCGCCGACCAGACGCACGGCCGCCCCCGTGCCCAGCACGCTGCGGCGCTGGGCGTCCACCGCCCGCGCCAGCGAGTCCTCGAAGCGTTGGGGCCACGCCAGCGTCCCGTCCACGGGTCATGGGTTTTCCTCAGTTCCCGGGCCAGGGCAAGTTCTCTAGAGGGGGAGGCGCCGGGCGGGCGCTGCGACGCAGGTGCGGGGCGCGAGCGTGCCGACCGCGATGGACGGGCTTGTGGCGCGCCGGCAATCACCTTAGGTGAGTGCACGTAGCACTGATCAGCGGGGGCGGTTGTGGCTGCTTGCCCGCCCCGGAGTTCGTGTAAGGTGGCCTGAAGTAGGTCTGGACGGAGGTAGACCGCCGACATGTGGGACAGACTCAAGAGGGCATTGCGCAGCTTCGCGGGCTTCTTCGTCTCCTCCATCGAGGATCCGGAGCTCATCCTCGAGCAGAACATCCGTGACCTGAACGACCAGGTCCCGAAGATGAACGAGTCCATCGCCATGGTCCGGGCGAACGTGACGCTGCTCGAGAAGGAGAACGCCAAGTACAAGGAGGACGTGCGCGGGATGACGGCGAAGGTGAAGGCCGCCATCCAGGCCGGTCGCGACGACCTGGCCGCGCAGTACGCGACCAAGCTCCAGGTCGAGAAGGAGGCGCTCGAGCGCAACGAGGCGCAACTGGCCACCGCGCGCCAGGCCTACGAGAAGGCCCTGAACGTCAAGAAGGCGTTCATGCGCGAGAAGGACCGCAAGACGCAGGAGGCCATGACGGCCATCCGCGACGCGCGGCGCGCCAAGTGGCAGGCCAAGGTGGCCGACACGATGGAGTCCTTCACCGTCGCGGGCATCGACTCGACGCACGACGAGATGCTGCGCAAGGTGGAGGAGCGCACCGCCGTGAACGAGGCGCGCATGCAGATGGCGCTCGAGTCGGTGGACCACCAGGCCGCGCAGATCGAGGAGGAGGCCGAGAAGATCCAGGCCAACGAGCTCGTGAAGCAGTTCAAGATGGAGATGGGGATGATGGACAGCCCCGCCCCGGTGTCCGACGTGAGCGGCGCGACGGGGAAGACCATCGGCAAGAAGGTGGGGGTCGAGTAGGCCCCCGTGGTCCGGAACGAGGAGACGAGGCCTGGGAACTGACGGATGAAGCTCCACCGCGGACCAGGCCTCTTCCTCTTCCTCTCCCTGTGCGTGCTGGGCGCGGGCTGGGTGGTCGCGTCCCGCATGGGGTACCTGGACAGGCTCCAGGCGCGCTTCTTCCCCGCCACGCGCGAGGCCGTGCGGCTGTCCCCGGGTGACTTCCCCGCGGGCGTGTCCGCGCCCGTGGCGGACGTGGCGTCCGTGCCGCTGCGTCCCGTGCTCGTCGGCTTCACGCCGCGCGGCTCGGCGGCGGGCCTGCTCGTCGCCGCGGGCGGGGCCACCACGCTGGACAACCCCACGGCGCCCGCGGGCGCCGCGCAGGGCGTGCTCAAGACGGCCTACGCGCTGGATGCCCGCGCGGTGCTGTTCGGCCGGGAGGAGGAGCTGCGGCAGGCGTTGGCCATCGGCGCGGAGAACGGCGGCGTGGACATGGCCATGCTGTCGGTGGACCGGCTGGCGTCGTGGGCGCCGGGCCTGCGGGACGCGGCGCCGCGCACGGTGCTGCTGGCCGGGCGCAGCCGCGGGCAGGAGGCGCTCGCGGCGGTGGGCGTCACGGACCTGGCGAGCCTGCGCGGCAAGCGCGTGGGCGTCTATCCCTTCAGCTCCACGCACTACTTCGCGCTGTGGGTGCTGGCGCGGGCGGGCCTGCGCACCTCGGACGTGCGCTGGGTGGACCTGCCGTCCACGCTCGACGCGGGGCGTGCGCTGCGCGAGGGCCGGGCGGACGCGGTGGTGGGGCTGTGGGGCGACGTGGAGCTGGCGGCCCGGGACCGGGGCGGCGCGGTGCTGGCGACGACGGCGGACGCGCCCCACCTGGTGGCCACGGTGCTGGTGGCGCGGGGCGACTTCGCGGCCCGGTACCCGGACGCGGTCCGCCGCGTGCTGCGCGGCATGCTGGATGCCGGACAGAACGTGCTCAAGGACCCCACGGCGGGGGCGAGGATGCTCGGCGAGGTGGCGCCGTACCTGGGCGACCCCATCGAGGCCATCCGCAGCGCGCCTCCCGCGACGCTGGCGGACAATCGGGCGTTCTTCGGCCTTTCCGGCGAGGCGCCGGTCACCTATGACGAGCTGTACCAGAGCGCCGCCGCGCTGTTCCAGAAGCTCAAGCAGGGCCCCCCGGTGCCGCTGGCGGAGGATACGCGGGACTTGGGGGCGTTGAAGTACGTGTCGGAGGCGCGAGGGCCCTGAGGCGTACGGCCCGGGCGAGGCCCCGGGACGGGAGGATGGACGTGGCGAAGAAGTCGCCGAACTACATCAAGGCCGCATTCCTGATGCCCGCCAACCTGGTGGGGCTGGGCACGGCGGCCGCCTCGGCGGCGCTGACGGGCGAGCCGCTGCCGGCCCTGGTCGCGCTGGGGTTGGAGGGGTTGTACCTGGGGCTCTTCTCGTCCGTGCCGCGCTTCCAGCGCGCGGTGCGCTCGCGCGAGCCGGCGGACCCGGAGGAGGCGCGCAAGGCGGTGGACTCGCTCCTGGGAGATTTGTCGCCCTCCCAGCGTGAGCACTACCAGCAGCTCGTCGGGCTGAAGGAGAAGATTCTCGCCAACTACCGCAAGCTGCCGGGCGGCAAGGTGCTGGAGTCGGAGAGCGAGCCGCGGATGGACGCGCTGCTCACGTCGTTCCTGCGCCTCATCTCCACGCTCAACCAGCACCGCTCGTTCCTCAACAGCTCCGACCGGGAGAACCTGGAGAAGGACGTCCGGGAGCTGGAGGCGGACATGGCGGGGGAGGCCAACCCCCGGCTTCGCGAGGTGAAGCAGAACCGCCTGGACATCCTGCGCAAGCGCCTGTCGCGCTTCGAGCAGGCGGGCGAGAGCCGCGAGGTGGTGAGCCACCAGCTCGCGGGCATCGAGGACCTGATGCGGCTGACGCACGAGCAGTCCATCGCCATCCGCGACCCGGAAAGCGTCAACCGGCAGCTCACCGTGCTCAGCGCGGAGGCCGAGGCCACCGAGGAGTCCGTGCGGCAGATGGAGCAGTTCCTCGAGTTCACCGAGGAGACGCGCGGCCCGCTGCCGCATGGCTCGCGGGTGCGCTGAAGCCGGGGACGGTGGGGCGGGGCGCGACCCCGGAGGTCCTGGACGCGGTCAGTTGCCTGGCCGTCATCCGGGCCCCTGGCCGGGCGGCGGATACCGGCGTCGCACACGAATAGATTGACTCTCTGGCCCAGCCGTCCTGTCCTGCCCTCATGTTCCGCCGAGCCTGGCTACCGACCCTCCTCCTCGTACTCGCTGTCGCGGGCTGCTCGCGTTGTGGTGACAAGGACAAGGGGCCCGTCGCCGCCGCGGGGGCCTCGGGCCCGGCCCGGTTCCTCCCGCGCGACGCCCAGGCCTCCGTCGTCATCGACGACCTGGGCGCGCTGGGCGAGAAGCTGGCCCGCTTCCAGAAGTTGAAGGCCGCGTCCTTCGCCGCGCAGCTGCGCAACTTCTCCTCCGCGGAGGGGTACGTGAACGCGGTGATGCGGCAGGTGGGCGTCGACCTGCGCAGCCGCCAGGCCCTGGAGGCCGCGGGCATCGCCCCCGAGCGGGGCGCGGGCGCCGCGTTCCTCGGCGGCAGCCGCGCCGTCTCCGTGGTCGGCGTCAAGGACGCGGAGAAGCTGGAGGCCACCTTCGCCGGCTTCGCGAGCACGCGGCTGGGCGCGTCCGAGGCGAAGCAGGAGAAGGGCGCGGGCGGACGGCTCGTCACCTTCAGCCGCCCCGGCGCCACCGAGCCGGCGCTGGGCCTGCTCTTCATCGACGGCGGCTCCTTCGCGCTCCTGGGCGCCGGCCCCTCCGTCGCGTCGCTGCGCGGGTTCGCCACGCAGCCGGAGGACCGCTCGCTCGCGAAGGAGCCGGTGCTGGCCGCGTCGCTCCAGCGCCTGCCCGCGCAGCGCGACTTCCACGTGTACCTCCCCGGCGGCGCGGGGCTCCTGCTGCCGGCGGGCACGGTGCAGGGCCTGACGCTGACGGGCCGCGTGGAGGACGCCGCCGTCACCGTGCAGGCGGACGCCCCGTGGCCGGACACGCAGGCGTCGCTGGCCGCGCTGGACCGCGTGAAGGACACCCCGGACCTGCGCGGCTACCTGCCCCAGGACAGCTTCTTCGTGGCGCGCTTCAGCGGTGACCCGTCGCAGCTCGACGGCGCGTGGCCGTACCTGGTGGGGGACTACCTCACGCGCGCCATCCAGAAGAGCGGCCTCGACATGAAGGCGGAGCTGCTCGACAACCTCAAGCCGGGCCTCGTGCTGGGGCTGGCCCTGTCGCCCAAGGTGAACCTGGGCATGGGCATGCCGGCGCTCGACCTGCGCCGCACCAACCCGTTCCGTTTCGTGCACCTGGTCGCCGTGTCGGAGCTGGAGGACTCGGCGCGCACCCAGGCGTTGCTGGAGCGGGTGCCCCAGTTCTCCGAGAACTTCGGCGCGAAGGTGGAGGGCTCGGACCTGAAGGGGCAGCGCGTCTACCTCACGTCGTACCGGGCGGGGGAGGGCGCGCACTTCGCGCTCGCGCCCAACGGGCGGCTGCTCATCGCCTCGCCGCAGGCGCAGTTGGAGGCGTCGCTGGCCGCGCTCGCGCAGAAGGCCTCCGAGGGGCCGCTCTCCGCGGACCTGCGCGACGCGGGCAAGGACGCCGCCTTCGTCGCGGTGCTCGACCTGCGCCGGCTGGCGGACGCGGTGAAGAACCTCCCGTCGGAGGCCTGGGGCATCGGTGGGTTCGCCATCAAGGCCACCACCGTGCGCTGGCTGGAGGCCACCGACGACCTGCGCGCCGTGACGCTCGCCGTGACCCGCAAGGAGCGCGCGCTCCAGGCGGAGCTGTCCCTCCGGCTCACCCCCACCTCCGCGACCTCCACCACGACCCAGCCGGCCACTCCGTGATTCACGCCCGAGACGTCACCAAGGAATACATCGATGGAGATGGCACCCGGGTCCGGGTGCTCGACGGCATGTCCCTCGACGTGGACGCGGGGGACTTCGTCGCCGTGGTGGGCCCCTCCGGCAGCGGCAAGTCCACGCTGCTGCACCTGCTGGGAGGGCTCGACGTCGACTACCGGGGCGAGGTGTCCGTGGGCGGCGTGAAGCTGGCGGGCCTGGGCGACAAGGCCCTGGCGCGCTTCCGCAACACCCACGTGGGCTTCGTCTTCCAGTCCTTCCACCTCATCCCCAACCTCTCCGCGCTGGAGAACGTGCTGCTGCCGTCGCACTTCGGCGCGAAGCCCCCGGACGCCGTGAAGCGCGGCGAGGCGCTGCTGGAGCGCGTGGGCCTCGCGGCCAAGAAGGACCGCGCCCCGGTGCGGCTGTCCGGCGGCGAGCGCCAGCGGGTGGCCATCGCCCGGGCGCTCTACGGAGGTCCAAAGCTGCTCCTGTGCGACGAGCCCACGGGCAACCTGGACGCGGCCACGGGCGCGGGGGTCATCCAGTTGTTCCAGGAGCTGCACCGCGAGGGCCTCACCGTGCTGGCCGTCACCCACGAGGAGCGGATGAGCGCCGCCGCGCGGCGCGTGCTGCGGCTCAAGGAGGGCAAGCTCGTGGAGGAGCGCGCCACGGCCCAGGCGGCCTCGGGGGACGCGTCATGAGGCTGGACGCGCTGTCGCGGCTGGTGCGGCTGAGCCTCGCGCGCGAGCGCAAGGGCGCGTTCTTCTCCGCCTTCGGCGTGGCCATGGGCGTGGGCACGCTGGTGTTCTTCATCGGCCTGGGGCTGGGGGTGGGGCGCGTCATCCGCGAGAAGATCTTCCCCACCGACGCGCGGCTGGTGGACGTGGTGCCCTCGTCGGTGTCGCTCGGGTTGTTGGGCGGCGGCAAGCTGGACGCGGAGGCGGTGGAGCGGCTGCGCGCGCTGCCCGGCGTGGAGGCCGCGCACCGGAAGATGAGCGTGCGCGTGCCCGCGGTGACGCGCTACGACGGCGTCTTCTTCGGCACGCGGCTGCGCATGGGCATGGAGGTGCTCGCCGTCGGCGTGGACCCGGACCTGGTGAAGGGCGACGTGCAACTGGGCGAGTTCAAGGACGCCGGCGAGGGCCAGCCCATCCCCGCGCTGGTGTCCACGCGCCTGCTGGAGCTGTACAACAAGACGTTCGCCCCGGCGCGCAAGCTGCCGCAGTTGTCGTCGGGGATGATCGTCGGCTTCGGCTTCCCGGTGGAGTTCAACCGCTCCTACGTCTCCGCCTCGGCGACGGGGCCCTCGGTCTCCTCGCAGACGCAGGTGGTGGGCGCGTCCGACCGGGCCATGTTCGCGGGCATCACCCTCCCGCTGGAGACCGCGGTGCGCATCAACCGCCAGGCGGGCGTGGACGCGGAGAACTACTCCGGCGTCACGCTGGTGGCCGTGGACCCGTCCCACGTCCCGGCGCTGGTGGACGCGGTGAAGGCCATGGGGTTGGAGATCGACGACCAGGAGCGCCGCATGGCGGAGAACACGGGCGCGGCGGTGGCGCTCACCACCTCCGCGCTGGCGCTCCTGTCCATCCTCATCTGCTTCCTGGCCGCGGTGAACATCGCCCACGCGCTGTCCGCCTCCGTGCGCGCCCGCGCGCGGGAGATTGGCGTGATGCAGGCGGTGGGGGCCTCGCGCGCGGACATCCGCGCCATCGTCCTGGCCGAGGCCGCCGTGGTGGGCCTGGCCGGTGGTGCCGTGGGCACCGCGGTGGCGCTCGCGGCGTCGTTCGGCGTGAACCGCCTCGCCGCGGGCTACCTGCCCAACTTCCCGTACAAACCCGACAGCTTCTTCTCCTTCCCCTGGCCGGTGGTGCTGGGTGGGGTGGTGCTGGGCCTCCTGGCGGCGCTCGCCGGGGCCTACTTCCCCAGTCGCCGCGCCGCCGCCACAGACCCCGCACGGACGCTCGCTGGATGACGCTCCCTTCGCGCAAGACCCTGCTGAGCAACGTGCTCAGCCTGGCCGCCATCGCCTGGATCTACGGCGGCGACTTCTCCGACGCCCTCAGGGCCCGTACCGCGGACGTGTCCGCGCTCGTGGAGCTGCCCTCGCCGGTGCGCCCCGCCGTGGTGCTGGGGCTGACGGCGCTCGCCACGGCCGCCGTCCTCTTCGGGCTCGTCCGGAAGCTCCCCGAGGGCTTCAAGGGCTACCGGCTCCTGCCCATCGTGCTGGTGGGGTCGCTCTTCGCGGACCTCATGCTGGCGGAGAGCCGCATCCCCATCGACTCCACGGACGTGGCGTCCATGTCCCTGCAGCGCTTCCACAAGCTCGCGCAGGAGCTGTCCACGCTCGACGCGGTGGTGGACGACCCGCGCATGCTCCAGCCGCTCCTGGAGGAACTGGGACGGCCCCCGTACCTGGTCCACGGAGAGCCCGCGCAGGCCTATACCCTCCAGGTCCGCAAGGACTGCGAAGGCCCGGTGCGTGATGCACCCGGGGTGCGGGTGGGCACGTTGCTGTACTGCGTCGCCCCCGAGCGCAAGGGCGCCTGGGTGACGCTGGTGGGCCTGCCCGCGGAGAAGCGCTTCGGCGCCCCGGAGGTGCTCGCCGCCGGGGGCCAGACGCGCTTCCTGCTGGTCACCCCCAAGGTGCCGGACGAGGAGTCCGAGCCGACCGGGGCCTTCCGGGATGGCATGACGAAGCCCGAGCCCGCGGGGCAGGACGCGGGGACCTCCAGCCTCCAGCCTTGACGCGAAGGGGTGCCACAGACCTGTTGCTTGCCCGCCTGTCGAGCACGGAGGGCAGCCTCGTGTGGTTGACCCTGCGCTCGCGCGATCGCTAGGCTCCTCACGAACGGACCCTCCCCCACGTGACGACCTCTCAACCGAAGCGTCAGCCCATCCCTTTCGGGAAGTACCTCCTTCTGGACCGCATCAACATCGGCGGCATGGCGGAGGTGTGGCGCGGCAAGCAATTCGGCGCGAGTGGCTTCGAACGGCTCGTGGCCATCAAGCGCATCCTGCCGAACATCGCGGAGGACGAAGAGTTCATCTCGATGTTCATCGATGAGGCGAAGATCAGCGTCCAGCTGAGCCACGCCAACATCGCGCAGATCTACGAGCTGGGGCAGATCGCCAGCAGCTACTTCATCTCGATGGAGTACATCCCCGGCAAGGACATGCGGGCCATCTTCGACCGGTGCCGGAAGAAGGGGGAGCCCGCGCCCGTGCCGTTGGTGGCGTTCTGCATCTCCAAGATGTGCGAGGGCCTGGACTACGCCCACCGGAAGAAGGACGGGATGGGGCGGGACATGAACATCGTCCACCGCGACATCTCGCCCCAGAACGTCCTCCTCTCCTTCGAGGGCGAGGTCAAGGTCATCGACTTCGGCATCGCCAAGGCGGCGGGCAAGGCGACCAAGACGCAGGCGGGCATCCTCAAGGGCAAGTTCGGCTACATGAGCCCGGAGCAGATCCGCGGCCTGCCGCTGGACCGGCGCTCGGACGTGTTCGCCATCGGCGTGTGTCTCTACGAGATGCTCACCGGCGAGCGCCTCTTCGTGGGCGACAGCGACTTCAGCGTGCTGGAGAAGGTGCGCAAGGCGGAGGTCCCCGCGCCGTCCACGTACAACCGGCGCATCCCGGAGACGCTCGAGAAGATCGTCATGCGCGCGCTCGCCAAGGACGTGGACGAGCGCTACCAGTACGCCAGCGAGCTGGGCGACGACCTGCAGCGCTTCCTCATCACCAGCGAGACCATCTTCGGCCGCAAGGACCTCATGCAGTACATGAAGTCCACCTTCGCGGAGGAAGTGGAGCGCGAGAAGCAGCGCCTGTCGGACTACGCGGACATCCGCCCGCCGGACGGCATGCTCGCCGCGCTGGAGGCCGCGCAGGGCTACGCCAGCGGGGGCATGTCCGCGCCGCCTCCTCCGGCCCCCGTGCCCGTGCCCGTGGTGCAGCCGGTGGCGCCGGCGCCGCCCCGCGCCACCGCCGCGATGGGCGCCGTCACGGGCGGTCCGCCCCCCGCGGCCTCGGGGGTACGGCGCTCGCCCACGCTGGCGGCGCTGCCCAAGCTGACGGCGGCCACGGCCGCGCCCGCGCCCAAGGAGGACGAGGTCCAGGCGACGCAGCTGGTCTCCAGCGACCACGTCTTCGACGACAGCCCGGAGCCCACGACTCAGCCGGGTGCCCAGGTGGGGCGCACGGTGACGCCGCTGGGGACGCGGCCCCCCGCGGTCGACGAGGACGAGCATCCGTCCGGGAAGACGGCGCTGATTCCGCCGCCCTCGCCGCTGTCTCCGCCGCGCCTGTCTCAGGCGAACATGCCGGTGCTGACGCCCTCCGGGGCGCCGGCGCGCCCGTCGACGACGGTGCCCACGCTGGTCCCCCATGAGGTCGCGGCGCAGGCGCCGGGCCAGCGTCCCAGCCGGGGCGGGGATGGGCTGCCGCGCATCGCCCGTGACGTGCCGCCGGACGTGTCCCAGGGCATCCCGCGCAACGCGCTGCCGCCGGACGTGTCGCAGGGGGTCTCCCGCGCGGCGCTCCAGGAGGCACAGCAGTCGTCCCACCGGGCCCCGCCCCAGTTGAACGCGGGCAATCCGGTGCGCCCGCCCCCGCGTCGTCCGGAGCCTCCGCCGGTCCAGGAAGACGCGGAGTCCGAGGACGAGGAGTTCCCGACGGCCTCCGTGCCCGCGCTCAACCGCGGCAAGGGGCTCGACAAGCGGGTGCTCTACGGCCTCGTCGGCGTGGTGGCCCTGGTGCTCGTCTCCGTGGGCGCCTGGTGGGGCCTGAGCCCCGGTTCGGGCTACCTCATGCTGGACCTGCAGCGCGTGCCGCAGGACGTGCGCTCGCGCATGAGCGTGACGTTCGACGCGCAGCCGGTGCCCGCGGACGGGGGCAGCACGTTGCTGCGCCAGGTGCAGGCCGGGCCGGTGATGGTCACGGTCAGCGCGGAGGGCTTCAAGACCTTCACCAAGACGGTGGCCGTCAACAGCGGCAAGGAGGTCACCCCGGTCGAGGTCGTGCTGGAGAGCCTCGTGCGCACCGCGTCGCTGGTGCTCGTCACCCAACCGACGGATGCCCAGGTGAAGGTGGACGGGAAGGTGGTCCGCGACCAGGGCCACTCGGATGCCTTCATCAAGGGCGTGCCCATCAGCGGCAACGAGTGGGTGGTGGAGGTCAGCGCGCCGCAGCACAAGCCCGCGTCGAAGCGGGTGCCCGTCTCCGGCGAGGGACCGGTCGAGGTGTCGCTCAAGCTGGAGCCCTTGGTGACGAAGGTGTCGGTGAAGGTCGACTCGCGTCCGGCGGGCGCCGTCATCTTCGTGGGCGGCCAGGAGCTGGGCGAGACGCCGGCCACGGTGCAGTTGTCCACGTCCGTGCGGCAGCTCACGCTCAAGCTCAAGTGCCACAGCGACGCGGAGGTGGACGTGCCGGCTTCCGAGGCCGGAGAATCCATCTCCACCGCGACGGTGACGCTCAAGCGACAGGCGCGCTGTCGCTGAGCGCGTGGCCCGTTAAGGTGAAGGGTTTCGAGGCCCGCTTCCCCCGTGAGGGCGGAGGCGGGTGCGCCAGCTCCCCCAGCGGAGGAGCGAGAGGAGGCGTGTGTCCGTGAGCAAGGTGCGCAAGGTCCAGAAGGCAGATCCATTGGCGGACCTCCCCCGGTGGGCGCAGCAGCTCGCCCGGAAGTACTACACGAAGACGGTGAACACCTTCCTGCTCTACGGAGCGGTGAGGGACCTGCAGCCGCTCCAGATGGAGGACGGCGGGCGGGGCTTCGGCACGCTGAAGACGTTCCTGTCGGAGGAGCTGTTCGGCGGGCGGGACCACGTCCTGTTCTATGACCGCTCGTCGGGCATCCGGTCGGCCACGCAGGAGACGCAGAAGGACCTGGCGCGGGTCATGTCCGGCTATGACGCCATGTACGGCACGGACTACGCCAAGGTCATGCCGAGGGATCCAGGCCGGGCGCTCCAGGTGCTGGAGAACTTCCTGCGCATGCGCCTGAGCGAGGGGCGCTCGCTGGCGCTCATCATCGACTTCGCGGAGACGCTGGTGCCGGGCGGGGAGATCTCCCACCTGTCCTCGGAGGACCGCTTCGTGCTGGCCACGTTGGACAAGTGGGCGCACGACCCGCAGTTCCTCGCCGGCGACGTGTCCGTGGTGCTGCTGGCGGAGAACCTGGCGGACATCGCGCCGCGCATCTCCCGCAACCCGTACGTGTCGCCCATCGAGCTGCCCCTGCCCACCGAGGAGGAGCGGCTGGAGTACGTGCGCTTCAAGCTGGAGGGCAAGCGGCTGCAGTCCGTGTCGGAGGTGCCGCTGGCGGGCCTGGCGAAGATGACCGCGGGCCTGTCGCGCATCAACCTGGACCGCGTGCTGACGGAGGCGCTGGAGCGCGAGGTGCGCATCACCTCGGACCTCCTGAAGGAGAAGAAGAAGGAGATCATCCAGGCCGAGTGCCACGGCCTCCTGGAGTTCATCGAGCCGGTGCACACGCTGGACGCGGTGGCGGGGCACGCGAAGGCGAAGCAGATGCTGCGGCAGGCGGCCAGCGCGCTGAAGAAGGGGCGCCTGGAGGTCATGCCCATGGGCTATCTGCTGTCCGGGCCGGTGGGCACGGGCAAGACGTTCATGGTGAGCTGCTTCGCGGGGGAGATTGGCATCCCCGTGGTGAAGTTCCTCAACTTCCGCAGCCAGTGGCAGGGCGTCACCGAGGCCAACCTGGAGAAGATCTTCAACCTCCTCAAGGCCTTGTGGCCGGTGGCGGTGATGATCGACGAGGCGGACACGTTCCTCGGCAACCGGGACTCCGGCGGTGACTCCGGCACGAGCAGCCGCGTGTTCGGCTCCATCGCGTCCTTCATGGGCAACACGCAGTACCGCGGGAAGATCGTCTGGTTCCTGATGACGGCCCGGCCGGACCTGCTGCCCATCGACCTCAAGCGGCAGGGCCGCGCGGAGGAGCACCTGGCGCTCTTCTATCCGCAGACGGACGCGGAGCGTGACGAGCTCTTCCAGGTGATGTCGAAGAAGACGGGCGTCTCCGCGGAGGGCATCGAGTCCTTCTCCGCCATGATTCCGCCGAGCGTGCGCGCCTTCAGCGGCGCGGACATCGAGGCCGTCATGGTGCGCTCGAAGTTCCGGGCCCTGGCGGACGGGCGTGAGTCGGTGACGAAGGACGACGTGGCGGCGGTGCTCGCGGACTTCGTGCCACCCAGCTACCCGTTGGAGATCGAACTCCAGAACCTGGTCGCCGTGCAGGAGTGCACCAGCCGGGAGCTGCTGCCCGAGAACTTCCGCACGCTGGACCGAGACGTCATCACCCGCCGCGTCCGGGAGTTGAAGGCGCTGCTCGAGGAGCGGTAGCCACATTCGTCAGGCGACCGGCACCGGCACGCGCAGGTGCGGGTCGTCCACGTGCTCCACCACCGCCACGCGGTCTCCGACGGACAGCGCGTCGTGGAGCACGACGATGGCCTCGTTCGAGTGGCGGATGCAGCCGTGGGACACGTTGCCCCCGAGCAGGGCGGGGGCGTTCGTCCCGTGCAGCTCCTCCGCGGAGTGGCGACCATCCGCCCAGGACAGGTCCAACAGTCGCGTGCCGAAGACGTGCTGGTCGTTCCACAGCCGCGCGCCCGCCGCCTCCGCGGCCACCTGGTCCAACTTCGTCCGGACGACCTTGAGCCCCGCGCGCGTGGGGGTGCCGGCGGTGCCCGTGGCGTTGGGGAACACGTCCACCAGTTGCCCCCGGGGGTCGAAGAGGAAGGTGCGGTGCTCGCGCAGCGCCACCACCACGCGCACGGGTTGCCCGTCGTAGTGGGGGTTGGGCAGGCCGCGCGACTGGCCACGAGCGCCCGGGGCGGGGGCCAGCGCCTCCAACGCGCGCAGCGTGGCGGCGTCGAGGACCCCCGTGGGTTGGAGGGTGGGGAAGGTGGCGCGGGCGTGCACCTGGAAGTTGCGCAACGCCCGGGTCGTCTGCTGGCCCAGTCTCCCGTCCGCGCCCCCGTGCAGCGCGAAGCCCATGTCCAGCAGGGCCGACTGGACGGCGCGCACGCCGTCTCCCTGGGCGCCTGCTCCGAGGAGGCGCAGGCCGGAGGCCACCTCCGTGAGTTCGGGTTGCCCCGCGAAGCGCGCGTGCGTGAGCGGGGGCGCGGCGGGGCTCCGGGGGACGGCGCCCCAGTCCTCCACCGACGTCCGTGTGTCGGGACGGGCATCCGCGCGTGCTGGGGACGTCGCGGGGGTGGACTGGGGGAGGAGGGCCCCCTCGGAGGGAGGGGGCGGGAGGCGGGGCGTGTCGCGAGCGATGGACGAGGTCATGCCTCGTCCCACTGCAATTCACTCGCCCGTCCTCACGGCGCGCTGACGCTGAGCACCTTGCCGGTGGGGATGGTGCGGTGGTCCTTGATGTTGTTCCACCGCATGATGTCCTCGACGCTGACGCCGTAGCGCTGGGACACGGACCAGAGCGTCTCGCCCTCGGCCAGTGAGTGGACCTTGCCGCCCGGCCTGGCGGGGAGGGCGGCCACGTTCCGGGCCACCACGGTGCCGGCGCGCTCCTGCACCTGCGCGGTGCCCTCGGGCCACACGTAGATGAGCGAGCCCACCTGGAGCGTGGGGTTGCGGCGGCGCAGGTTGTTCCACTGCTTGAGGTGGTCCACGGACACGTTGAACTTGGTGGCGATGACCCAGAGGCTGTCGCCCGACTGCACGCCGTAGGTGATGCGCTTGCGGCCGTTGAGCGTCTCCGTCTTCACGGGGCCGGCGGCCACGGGGCCCTTGGGGGTGCCGGCGGGGACCTCGTCCTCCGGGCGGTGCGCCACGACGCCGCTGCGCCGCGCCTGGGCCACCTTGCTCGCCAGGGCGCCGCCGCTGCCGCCGGTGGCCTTGCCCGCGGGGACGGGAATCACCAGCTCCGCGCCCAGCTTGAGCGTCTTCGCGCTCTTGAGGCGGTTCATCTGGAGGATGGCCTCGGACGCGCTGCCGTAGCGCTCGGCGATCTGCGACAGGGTGTCGCCGCGCTTCACCTTGTGCATGCGGAACGTCAGGCGCTCGGCCGGGGAGAGCTTCTTGAAGCCCTCCGCGAAGCGGGGCGCCGCGCCGACGGGGAGCCGCAGCTTGTAGGGGTTCTTCGTCGTCGCCGGGGGCGTGCACCAGCGCTTGAGCTCCGGGTTGAGGTCCTGCACGTCCTTGACGTTCACCCCGGCGGCGCGCGCCACCACGTCCAGGTCCGTGGCGTCCGGCAGGTCCACCTCGTCGTACGCGAGCGGCTGCTCGTAGTCGAACTCCTCCTCGGAGAAGCCGAACGCGGTGGGGTTCTTCGCCACCAGCGCGGCGGCGATGAGCTTGGGCACGTAGTGCTTGGTCTCCTTCGCCAGGCCCTTCTCCTCCGACAGGAGCCAGAAGTTGTTGGTGCCGTAGCGCTCCACCATGCGCCGTACGCGGTAGGAGCCGGTGTTGTAGCCGGCCCAGGCCAGGTACCAGTGGCCCAGCTCCGAGTGGAGGTCCTTGAGGTAGGTGGCGGCGGCGCGCGTGGCCTTGACCGGGTCGCGGCGCTCGTCCACCCAGAAGTCCTGCTTGAGGCCGTACTGGCGGCCCGTGCTGGAGATGAACTGCCAGGGCCCGGCCGCGTGCGCCCACGAGTAGGCGTGCGCGGAGAAGCCGCTCTCGATCATCGCCAGGTACACCGTGTCGCGCGGCAGGCCGTGCTTCTCGAGGATGGGCTGCATCACCGGCAGGTAGCGCGCCGAGCGGGACATCCACTTGCGGAACCACTTGCGGCCAGGTCCCTGGAAGAACTGGATGTACTGGGCCACCAGCGGCTGCATCTCCACCGGGATGTCGTAGCGGTCTTGAATCTGCGAGACGTCGAAGCTGCCCAGGTCGGTGATGAGCGGCAGCTCGGCGGGCGTGTCGTCCTCGCGGAAGGTGGGCTCCTCCAGCGCGTCGAGCATGCGCAGGCGCAGGGGATTGGCGAGCCCCAGCCGGCGCAGCGACTGCATCACCTCCGCGTTCGGCCTCGCGGCCGGGTCCAGCGTGGCGCCCTCGAGCGCGCGCAGTTCCTCCAACTCGGCGGACTCGGACTCCACCTCCTCGCTCGTCGCCTCCGGCTCCTGGCTGGGGTCCTCCGCGTCCGTCATCGCCGTGCCGCTGGCGAAGGCGCGCTTGTCGTCCAGCGCCTCGTCATCCGAGGGCTGGGGCTTCGCCGCGACGGCGGACTTCGGCGTGGCTGGTGTGTTCGTGGTGCCACGGCCCGTCGACGCCTGCGAGCTTGCAG
Source organism: Myxococcus dinghuensis (assembly GCF_024198235.1). GTDB lineage: Bacteria > Myxococcota > Myxococcia > Myxococcales > Myxococcaceae > Myxococcus > Myxococcus dinghuensis. The sequence goes on from NZ_JAKCFB010000031.1 coordinate 42,963, forward strand.
GGGTGGTCCCACCGCTCGCCTGCGCGGGCGCCGTCGTCACGCCGTTCACGGCCGGAGCCTGCGCCGCGTCGTTCGCCGTCGGCGCCTGGGTCGTCGCGCCGTTCACGGCCGGAGCCTGCGCCGCGTTGGTCGCCATCGGCGCCTGTGCGGGCGTGCCCTTCGTGGTCGAAGCAGGCGCCACGCCGCTGGCGACGGGGGCCTGGGCCGCGCTGCTCGCCGTCGGCGTCTGGGGCGTCGCGCCGTTCACGGTCGAGGAGGGCGTCGCGCCACGCGTTGCCGGAGCCTGGGGCGTCGTACTGCTCGCGGTGGCGGGCGCCGCGTTCGTATTGCCCGAGGCCGTCTGGGCCTCGCCTGCCGCGCGGGCTGGCGCCTGCTGCGGGCTGCTCGGCGGCGTGGAGGCGGGGACGGCCGCCTGCGCCGCGGCGCCGCCCGCTGTCATCAGCGTGCTCTTCGCATCCAGCGTGGCGCTGGTCGCCAGGCTGCGGGTTTCGTCGGCCGCGAGCACGCGCATGCCTGCGGGAGGCGGAGGCATGGGCGGCGGCACACCCGCCGAGGCGGGAGGCGGGGCCAGGTTCAGCACGAGGAGGCAGAGAGGCAGCATGGGGTCGCAAGAAGAGTGCGCCCAGAAGCAGGCGAAGGCCGAAGTATTCGCGCTTTTTCTTGACAGTCAAACAACGAGTCGCGCGGTGTGGCCACGCAGAGGACGCTCCGTGGGTGCGTCCCTCCGGGCGCTGACGCCTGCTTTACGGTTTGACGGGCTTCGGGACGTCCGCCGGCTTGCCCTTCGACGAGGCGTCCACCGGCTTGCCGTGGCCCGGCCCCAGGATTCGCGGCAGGTACGTCGCGAAGTCGAAGTGGGGCGAGTTCTCCGGGTTGTGGCAGGTGACGCAGAGGGACTCGCCCGGCGCGGCGACGATGTTGTCGGCGCTCGGCTCGTCCGCGTGCAGCGAGCCCGGTCCGTGGCAGCTCTCGCAGCCCACGTCCTCGCGGCCCGCGACCTTGTCGAGCCGGCACACGCCGCCGGGTTGCTCCCAACCGGTGACGTGGCACCCCACGCAGTTGAGGTGGAACTGCTTGCCCACCTCCTCCAGCGTCTCCCAGGCGTGGTGATGCTTGGACTTCTCCCACGTGGGGAAGGCCTCTTCGTGGCAGGCGCGGCACGGCTCGTTGCCGACGAAGGCCGCCTTGCCCGGGGCGGGCGCGGGACAGTCCTGGCCGTGCTCCTTCGCCCAGGCCAGGTTCAGCTTCCCCACCTCCGCGTCGTACTTCGCCACCAGCGACTGCGCCTCCGGCAGCGACGGCAGCCCCGACTCCAACGGCACGAAGCGCACGGAGAAGCCGTCCACGTCGTGCGTCGTCACCGGGGGCGCGGACAAGAGGGCCTGCTTGCGCGCCACCAGCTCGTCGCGCTTGGCCTGCTTGAGGGCCTTGAGCTGGGCATCGATGCCCGGCAGGTTGATCTCCTTGTCCAGCAGGGCGGTGCGCTGCTCCAGCGCGGCCACCTCGCGGTCGGTGTCGCCCTGACCCTTCTGGAAGACGAAGCGGCCCGGCTGCGCGGCGTAGCCCAGGTCCACCCGGACCAGCGAGCGTCCGCGGCTCTGCGGCGCCACCACCGGCACCGTGGCGCGGACCAGCCGGTTCTGCTCGCCCCCCAGCCCTGCCTCCGACCGGGTCGCCACCAGCAGGTCCGCCGGGAGACCGGGGGTCTCCGCCACCTTCTGGGCCTCCTCCAGCGTCTGGTCCACCAGCGCCAGGACGAAGTCCGCGCCTTCCTTCCGCGCGCGGGCGCTGGCGGCCACCAACTGCTCCGTCGTGTCGGCCGCCACGATGCCCACCTTCCGGGGGCCGGCGGGCACGAGCTTCACGGTGCCGGGAGCCACCTCCGGCAAGCCCAGCCCCTCGCGGAAGCCGGCGCCGCGCGTGTCGTCCAGGGGGCCGGTGGCGCGCACCGTCAGCCCCATCATCCGCATCGCGTTCGCCAGGGCCTTCGCCTTCAGCTCCTCCTGCGGGACCTGGCCGGGCTTGAGGGTCGTCTCGCCGAAGAGGCTGTTGCCGCCGTCGACGTAGTGGACGGGCAGGGCGCCCTTGCGCGCCTCCTGCACCTGGAACGCCGCGCGCGCGATGCCGCCGCGCATGTTCTCGCTACAGCCGCACGGGCCGAGGTAGCCCTGGGTGTCCGCGGAGATGAGGAGGGTGGCGCCCGCCGTGGAGGTGGCGCCGGTGGACGGGGTCCCCGCTTCCGCTTCGGGGGGGCGGGGCGGCGGGTCCTTGCGCATGCACCCGGTGAGCACCACGCCCGCGAGGGCGGCGAGCAGGACGGGGCGCATCCGCGTCACCAGAGGATGCTCTGCACCAGTTCGTCGATCTTCTCGCCCATGGCCTCCAGCCCGTTCACCTTCGACAGGGAGCCGTCGGCGCCCACCTGCTCGGCAAGCTTGGACAGCTCGTCGTCGGGCAGGCTGGAGAACAGCACGATGGGGATGTCCTGGGTGCCGTACTCGTTCTTCAGGGTGCGGCAGATGTCCGTGCCCTTGGCCTCGGGCATGTGGATGTCCGTGAGGATGAGGTCCGGCCGCCAGCTCTGGAGCGTTTTCTCGAACTCCATGAGCGTGGAGGTAGCGACGACCTCATAGCCGCGCGCTTCCAGCACGGCCTTCTCCATGGCCAGCGTGATTTCGCTGTCGTCAATCAGGAGGATTCTTCGCTTCTCGGACACGTCGACCTTCCTTGGGGGCCGTTTCTTATCCTACCCCCACGCGGCGCACCAATGCCTTTCCCACGCCCTGGGAATGGGGCTGGCGACCCTGTCTGGCGATGCCCACCGTCCGTCGGCCGCCCCCCAGGGGGGCGATTCGGACTTCTTCCGGCAACCGCACCGAAAAAGAGTAAGGAAGACCCCATGATGCACCGAGACAGCCGGCCCTGGGCGGCCCTCCTCCTGGTGGGGAGCATCATGTGGGCAATGCCCGCCGCGGCCCTCAACGGCGGACTGGCCGCGCCGACCCTCCCGGTGGACCGGCAGACCCCCCACGCCACCGCGCAGGGCTTCCTGGCCGCCGCGCACCGGGGGGACTACAAGACGGCCGAGCACTACCTCGACCTGGACTTCATCCCCCGGGACCAGCAGGCGGAGCGGGGCTTCCAGTTGGCGCGCCGGCTCAAGTTCGTGCTCGACCGGAAGCTGGCCATCGACCTGTCCTCGGTGAACAAGACCCCGGAGGGCGACCCGGCGGACGCGCGCTACGACCAGCTCGGCGTCATCCCCCTGGAGGGCGCCAGCGTCCCCATCCGCCTGCAGCGCGTGACGCAGGGTGGGGAGCAGGTGTGGGTGTTCAGCGAGCCCACCGTGAAGATGGTGGACGCGCTCTTCGAGGCCCACGGCCCGCGCGTGGCGGAGTGGCTGCCGGCCGTCTTCTTCTCCGGGACGGTGCTCGGGCTGGAGCCGTGGCAGTGGCTGGGGCTCCTCGTCACGCTCGTGGGCGCGCTGGGGCTGGCGGTGCTGCTGGAGCGGCTGACGCTGGCGTTCGGGCTGCGCCTGGCGCGCTGGACGCACATCACCCTGGACGACCAGATGGTGGCCGCGGGGCGGGGGCCGCTGCGGCTGCCCTTCTTCGCCATCCTGCTGGCGGCGGGCACGGCGTTCCTCCTGCTGCCCCGGCCCATGCAGACGCTGTTCAACCGGGTGAGCTACTCGCTGCTCATCGTCTCGGTGGCGTGGTTCATCCTGCGCTTCCTGCGCGTGTTCTCCAGCTTCGTGCAGAACCGCGTGTCCGGCGAGTCGCGGGACCCCGCGCGCGCCCGCTCGCTGCGCACCCAGTTCGCGGTGCTGCGCGCCGTCTTCGAGGCGGCGACGTACGTGGTCGCCGCGGCGCTGCTGCTCATGCAGTTCGAGGTCGTGCGCAACGTGGGCGTGTCGCTGCTGGCCTCCGCCGGCATCGCCGGCCTGGTGATTGGTCTCGCCGCGCAGAAGTCCATCTCCACGCTGCTGGCCGGCATCCAGCTCTCCATCACCCAGCCGGTGCGCATCGGCGACCAGGTGGTGGTGGAGTCCGAGTTCGGCACCGTGGAGGAGATCACCCTGACGTATGTGGTGCTGCGCGTCTGGGACCAGCGGCGGATGATCATCCCCATCACCTACTTCCTCGACAAGCCGTTCCAGAACTGGAGCAAGTCGAGCCCGGAGCTGCTCGGCGCGGTCACCCTCCAGGTGGACTACTCCACCGACATCGACGCGGTGCGCGCCGAGCTGCTGCGCATCCTGGAGCAGGACACCAAGAAGCTGTGGGACCGTCGCCTCCAGACGGTGGTGGTGCTCGAGGCGCAGGACCGCACGCTCACCGTGCGCGCCCTGGTGAGCGCGGCGAACCCCGACAAGCTCTTCGAATTGCGCTGCCTCGTGCGCGAGCGCCTGGTCGCCTTCTTGCGACAGCAACCCCAGTGGCTGCCGTTCACCCGCACCGAGTCAAGAACGGCGTCCCCGCCCGTTTCTCCTGCGCCGGAGGCACTTCCCCCGGATTCCCAGGGACTTGGACCCCGCTCATGACCTGGGAAAATGGGGGAGACAGGGAGCGCTTGCCTGGGGTCGAGGCGTCTTTGAATATTGCGACGGACGCTTCGTCAGAGCGTTGGAGTTTTCGCATCTACCGCATGTGGGAGTCTTCGAGATGAAGCGTCATTCCAGGTTGTGCGGAGCCCTTGTGCTGCTGGCCGCCGCGGCGCCGCTGACCGCGGGCGCGCAGGAGCGGGGGCGTACGGACGGGCCCGAGGGGTCCGAGTACGGCAAGGGGGGCTACTCGGGCTCGAACAGCACGGGCGTCTCGTTCCAGCTCGACTGGGGCGCGGCCATCAACGACGAGAAGCCCTCCCGCGCGGCTCCAGATGGCCCTCCGCTGTACGTGGGCGCCACGGTGTCGTGGTGGGGCGCGGACTGGTTCGCGCTGGACGCCAGCGCCACCTACGTCTTCGACGGTGGCCGCTTCTCCGCCATGGTGGGCCCGCGCTTCCGCTCCTGGGGCTGGCCGCTGGTGTTCTCCGCCGGTCTGCGTGCGGGCGCCATCTACACCCCCGAGTACATCAACTCCTCGTTCGACAAGGAGGAGCTGCACTTCGGCATCTCCCCCGACGTCGGCGCCGAGGTGCTCGTGGGGCACCGGGACAACATCTCCCTGGGGCTGCACTACACGCCGGACATCCCCATCGGTGGCGGTTACGTGACGCACCGGTTGGGAATGTCCGTGGGGTACCGCTTCTAGTCTCGCGAAGGGGGAGGTTCCGACATGATTGCCCAAGTCCTCGCCGCCACCCTGGCGCTGGCCTCCGGTCAGGCCACCATCAGCATGCCCGTGGCCGGCGCAAGCCCGACGATGAGCCTGCCGTTCCCGTCGAGCAGCGTGCAGACGTACAACATCATCCAGTGGGATCCGAACAACCTGCCGCGCATCTACGAGCGGTCGGACCAGCTCCCGCTCACGGACGAGGAGCTGACCAAGCTGTCGCAGGCGGGCTTCGAGCCCGCGCAGCTCGTGAAGATGATCGAGGAGCGGCGCTGCGCGTGTGACGCGAGCGCGGACGGCCTCATCCGGTTGAAGAAGGCCGGCGTCGACAAGAACGTGCTCGCGGCGGTGTCGCGTCACGGACTTGCGCCCAACCGCGAGCTGAACCTGCTGGTGACGCTGGACTTCACCGGCGAGAGCCGCACCGCCCGCGAGGCCTTCCTCTACTTCTTCGTGGAGGACGGCGACGTCACCCGCGTCTTCACCGCCAACATCCCGGAGCTCCTGCAGCGCCGCAACCGCCACGAGTCGATGGTGGACCGCAGCGACATCCTCGTCGCACGCACCGTGCGCCGGGTGGAGCTGGCGGGCCGCGTGCCGCTGAAGACGTATGGCAAGCACACGGTGCTGGTGGCCGCCAGCGCCAGCCCCACGCTCACCCATCCCTCGCAGCTCAATGACCAGGAGCGGGCGAAGTCGCAGACCTACACCTTCGACTACCCCCGTGCCTCGCTCCAGAGCCTGTGCCGCCTGACGGCTGGGTACCGCCGCGACGCGGTGCTGGCCTACAAGTGGAACTTCGAGGGAAGCCGCTTCGAATGCGAATGGAACTAGGAGCCACCCCCACCATGAAGACCCATCGCCTCATCCTGTCCGCCTGCCTCGCCCTGTCGCTCGCCGCGTGCGGCGGCCCGCGTGCGTTCACCCGCGGCACCTACGAGGACCCGAACGAAATCGAGATGCTGTCGGACCAGTTCAACGAGAACGACCTGCAGCTCATCGCCAAGAAGATGGCGGAGTCGCTGGCGGGCTCGCCGCGCTTCAGCCAGGCCCGTCCGGACGGTTCGCTGCCCATCGTCCTCGTGGGCAAGCTGAAGAACAGCACCTCCGAGCACATCGACATGCGCTCGCTGGGGGACAAGATCCAGACGGCGCTGGCGCAGACGGGGCGCTTCGGCATGGTGGACCAGTCCGCCCGCCAGGACATCGCCGAGGAGTACGAGTACCAGAACTCCGGCTATGTGAATCCCAACGCGGCCAAGGGCCCGGGCCAGCAGGTCTCCGTGGACTTCCTCATGACGGGAGACCTCGCCTCCATCATCCAGGAGGTCGGCCGCGACAAGCTCGTGTACTACAAGATGACGGCGAAGCTGAGCAACGTGCGCACCGGCCTCATCGAGTGGACGGACGAGAAGCAGATCCGCAAGAAGTTCGAGAAGCGCGGGGTGAGCTGGTAGCTCCATGACCTCCGCCTCCCGCTCTCCGGCACGCGTCCGAGGGTGGGGCATGCTCGGGCTGGTGAGCGTGCTCCTCCTGTCGGGCTGCGCGGGTGACTACGTGGCGCGCACGCGAGGTGTGCGCGCCGCGTATCAATCCGAGGACTATTCGCACGCGCTCGACGTCCTGGATGCCGTGGCTCGCGAGGGCACGGAGAAGGACCGGCTCCTGGTGCTGCTCGACCGGGGCATGGTGCTGCACACCGCCGGCCGGTGGGCGGAGAGCAACGTCGTGCTGGAGGAGGCGGAGAAGCTCAGCTCCCAGCTCGACTACGTCTCCGTCGGCGAGGAGGCGGGGGCGCTGCTCACCAACGAGCGCCAGCGCTCCTACCGGGGCGAGGACTTCGAGAAGCTGATGATCTCCGTCGTCCAGGCGCTCAACTACGCGGAGCTGGGCGACGACGAGGCGGCGATGGTGGAGGTGCGTCAGGTCAACGAGCGCCTCCAGAAGATGGTGACGGACGAGAAGAAGCCCTACGAGCAGCTCGCCATCGCCCGCTACCTGGGCGGCGTCATCCGCGAGGACCAGCACGACTGGGATTCCGCCTACATCGACTACGCGAAGGCGTACGAGCTGTCGCCGCGCATGGGCTCATTGGTGGAGCCGCTCCTGCGCCTGGCGAAGAAGACGGGCCGCGACGACGCGTATCGCGAGCTGACCGAACGCTATCCGGATATCCCCCATACGCCGCTGACGGCCGGTGAGGCGCAGGTCGTCGTGGTGGTGGAGGCGGGCCTGTCCCCGGAGAAGCAGCGCGCGTCGCGCGACTACGGTGACGGCGGCAACCTCATCGAGGTGCCCGTCTACCGCGACCGTGGCAGCGCGCCGCTGGTGCGCGTCCAGGTGGGCGACGCCCGGACGGAGGCGATGACGGTGACGTCGCTGGCGAACGTCGCGCGTCTGCACCTGGAGACCCGCATCGGCGGCATGTTGGCCAAGCAGTTGGCGGGCGTGGCGGTGAAGGCGGGCGTGGCCGCGGGCGTGGGGGCCCTGACGAAGAGCGAGGGGGTGGGCGCGCTCGCGTTCCTGCTGCTCAACGCCAACAATGCGCCAGACCTGCGCTCCTGGCTTTCCCTGCCGGCGGAGTTCCAGGTGGCGCGGTTCCGGGTGGCGCCGGGGCAGCACGCCGTGCGTGTGATGGCCGGAGGTCGGGAGACCGTGCATTCGGTGGAGGTCCAAGCGGGGCGGGTGGGCCTGTTGGTGGTGCGGCGCTATTAACCCGGCGGTTTTGTTGTAGGGTGCGCGCCCCATGTCGGTCCTGGCCACGACGGCCCTTTATTCCCTCATCATCGTCCTCGGCGCGCTGCTCGGCGCGGTGGGGGTGGTGTTGAACGAGCGCGCCACGCACATGGTGCGCTTCCTGGCCTTCGCCGCCGGCGTGATGCTGGGCGCGGCGTTCTTCCACATGCTGCCGGAGGCGTATGCCGGGGGCGGGTGGTGGGCGTTCGCGTTGATGCCCGCGGGCTTCGTGTTCCTGCTGGTGCTGGAGCGCTACCTGGTGGCGCACGCGGGAGAGGACCTGCCGGGGGACCACATGTCCAGCCACGGGCGGCCCGCGCAGCAGGCGGGGCAGGTGCTCGGGCTCACCGCGTTCCTGGGCCTGTCCACGCACACGCTGTTCGACGGCATCGCGTTGGGCTCGGCGGTGGAGGAGGGCGTGGGGTTCATGGCGCTGCTGGCCATCGTCGCCCACAAGGTTCCGTCCGCGCTGTCGCTGGCCTCCATCCTCAAGTCGGAGGGGCGCTCGCGCGGCGCCATCCTGATGCTCTCCGCGCTCTATGGCGCGATGGTGCCCGCGGGCGCGCTCCTGTACTTCGTCTTCGACGCGGTGCTGCACTTCGAGAGCATGGCGCCCAAGGCGCTGTCGTTCTCGGCGGGCACGTTCCTCTACATCGCCGTGTCGGACCTGCTGCCGCACGTGCATCGCCACGGCAAGGACCAGCCGGGGCGCAACGTGCTGGCGCTCTTCGTGGGCCTCGCGCTGATGTTCCTGCTCGCGCGCTGGGTGGGGCACCCGGGTCACCCCGGGCACTGACGTCCACGGCGGTCCGTGGAAGGCGGCGGAGGCCCCTGGCGCCCGCTCGGCTGACTGGGGACACGCTGCGCGCGCCGCGAGGCGGGAGCACCCTACGAGCGGACTTCGGCTGGAGTGGCGCGTGGCTCGCGCGTCGACTCGGGGCCGAGCGCACGTGAAGGGGAGGCGACCGCGCCATGCTCACGGTGGGAGACCTGATGACCCGCGACGTCATCACGCTCGACGAGGCGGATGACCTGCTGCGCGGCGACGACCTGTTGAAGCTCAACCACATCCGGCACCTGCCCGTCGTGCGGGAGGGGCGGCTCGTGGGGTTGGTGAGCCACCGCGACCTCATCCAGGCCCTGGCCCGGCAGGTGGGGGCTCCCCGGTTCGAGCCCGTGTCCGTCGTCTCCATCATGACTCGGGACGTGGTGACGGCGCGGCCGGACCTGTCCGTCCAGGACGCCATCTACAAGCTGTTGGACCACCGCTTCGGCTGCCTGCCCGTCGTCGACACGGGAGGGCGGCTGGTGGGCATCATCACCGAGGCGGACTTCATGCGCATGGCCGTGCGGCTGTTGGAGGCGGCCGAGGCCCGCCGGGGTGAGTCCCTGGGCGCTTCCGCTCCGTGAGGCCGAGGACCGGATGAGCACCGCGAGCCCCGCCACCCAGCCCCGGCGCGCCGTCGAGCCCCGGCGGACCCGTCCCCGGCGCGTGTGGAGCTGGCTTCCAGGCCTGGTGTTGCTGGCGGCCTTCGTGGCGTTCGTGGCGCTGCGCTCCGACGAGGAGCGGCAGTTCGCGCGGATGCTCCGGCACGCGCGACCGCAGTGGCTGCTGGTCGCCGCCGTGCTCCAGGTGGCGTCGTACGTGGCGGCGGCGGGGTGCTGGCTCCAGGTGCTGAAGCTGGCGCGGGTGCGGGTGCCGGTGATGCGGACCGCGGGCCTGTCCGTGATGAAGCTCTCCTTCGACCAGCTCGTGCCCACCGCGGGCATCGGTGGTTCGGTGGTGGTGATGCGGGGACTGCACCGCGAGGGTGCGCCGCCGCGCGTCGCCACGGCGGCGCTGCTGGTGGACATGGTGTCGTTCTACGCCGCGCAGGCGGTGGCGGTGGTCCTCGCCATCCTGGTGCTCTGGTTCCGCGCCCGCCTGCACGCGGCCATCCTCGGGCTGGCCACCGCCTTCGGCGCGCTCGCGTGCGCGGTGCCCGTCGCCATCCTCTGGCTCACCCGACATGGCGGTTGGACGCCGCCCCGCTGGACGCGCCGCATCCCCGGGTTCTCGTCCCTGTTGGTGTCCATCTCCCAGGTGCCGCCGGAGCTGGTGCGGAACAAGGGGCTGCTGCTGCGCGCGAGCGCGTGGCAGTTCACCGTCTTCGTGCTCGACTCGCTCACCCTGTCCTGCATGCTCGTCGCGGTGGGGCACCCCGTGGACCTCCCGGACGTGTTCGCCAGCTTCATGCTCGCCACGCTGGTGATGACCCTGAGCATCATCCCCGGCGGCGTGGGCACCTTCGAGGCCACCGCCGTGGGCACGTTGTCGTCGCTGGGGGTCCCGGTGCAGGTGGGGCTGACGGCGGTGCTGCTCCTGCGTGGCTTCACGCTGTGGTTGCCGCTGCCCATCGGCGTCGTGCTGCTGCATCGGATGTTGGGGGTCCGGTTGCGCGAAGTGATGGCGCACTCCGACCCGCGGTCCGATGCCCAGGCGGACGCTGGCCACGTGTGAGGGGGGCGGGCCACGCTTTGGCTTGGCTTTCGCGGCGCGGGACTGGAGGATGCGCGCGCCCGAGCGGGCACTCTCATGGAAAAGCGCACCGACTGGTATGAGCACCCGGCGTACTACGAAGCCATCTTCGGCACGGACACCGTGCGCGAGGTGGACTTCCTCGAGGCGCTCAGCGCGCGCCATGGCACCGGCGGCTCGTTGTGGCTGGAGCCGGCCTGCGGCGCGGGACGGCTGGTGGCCGAGGCCGCGAAGCGTGGGAAGAAGGTGGTGGGCTACGACATCTCCGATGCGATGCTTGCCCATTCCCGCAAGCGTCTGACGCCCGCGCAGCGGCGCCGCGTGAAGTTGTCCCAGTCCCGCATGGAGGAGTTCTTCGTGCCCTCGCTGGAGGGCAAGGTGGACGTGGCGCACAACCTGGTCTCCACCTTCCGCTACCTCGACAGCGAGGCCGCGGCCCTGGCGCACCTGAAGGGCACCCGGCGGCTGCTCAAGCCGGACGGGCTCTACGTGCTCGGGTTCCACCTGACGGACTACGCGCGCACCGCGCCGGAGCACGAGCGGTGGGTGGGGCGCGTGGGCGAGGACGCCGTCGTCTGCAACACGCACGAAGGCCTGCCCGAGCGCCGCGCGCGCCGCTCCCCCATGCGCAACCGCCTGCGCGTGACGGGGCCGGGCAAGGACTGGCTCATCGAGACGACGTGGAACTTCCGCACGTACAGCGGGCCGCAGGCCCAGAAGCTGTTCCGCGACGCGGGCCTGGACGTCGTGGCCGTCTACGACTTCGACTACGACCTCGCGGCTCCCGTGGCGCGCGGCAGCCTGCGGTTGGATCGCGTCTTCGTCCTGAAGCCGTCCAAGGGTTCCACGCGCCGCCGCGCGGCGACAGGTGCGCGGAAGAAGGCCCGGGCGAAGAAGGCGTAGCCCCGGCGCCGCGCCTACCGCCAATGCCATGCGGGCCCGGCGCGCGTCCGGCGGTCAGGGGTGATGCACCGCGCGTATCGCGCCCGCATGGCCCGAGGCCTCCTCGACCTGCACCACGGACAGGAAGGCGCAAGGGCGCCGGCCCTTGAACGGGGTGGATGCGCGACGGGGCCTACGGGCGGCGGGCCTCGGTGGTGGTGGCGTGCGCGGCGACGGTGTCTTCCTCTCGCAGGTGAATGCACGCCCGGTTGGCGCGGGCCCTGTCCTGGACGTCCGCCATCCCCGGCACAGCGTCGTAGCCGTCTCCCTGTCCACGTCCTCCTGCGCTACCCCAGCGCATCGTGGAAGCGCCGAACCATGGACACCACGCACCGGGTACTCGCAGGCTCCGCATCCCCCTCTGACTCCAGCGCGGACTGCGCGTAGACCCGGGCGTGGGCCACGGTTTCCTCGGAGGCCTGGTGACTTTCGCTATGGAGTTGCATCTGAATCGTCGAGTTGAACAAGCGAGCGCGTCGTAGGGGTGTGCCATGGGCGAGCATCACTGGGCACACCCCCTCCACCAGGTCCTTCATCTCGTCGAGCTGGGCCAGCCAGGAGTGCGTGGTGATGCACCTTTCCTGGCGCTGGCTTCACTCCTGCCACCACATTGCTTTGGCCCTCCTGCCGCGGTGGCCCTGGGGCCCGGCGCGGGGCCGAACTCGGCGCCGCCCGTCTGGGCATGGACTCGCAGCGCTTCTTCGTTCTGATGGCGCGTTTGCAAGGACTTGCCTGCCTTCCGCAGCACGTTGGCGCGACGAACGCGGGCAACTTGCTGAATCCGTGCCAGGGCCTCCATGAAGGCCTTGCGCGCCTGCGCCTGGCGGCCGGAGAGGGCAAGGGCTTCGCCGAATCCCTCCCAGACTGTTCCAAATGCGAGCGGCCGTGCGTTCGACGGGGACGCGTCCGCGTTCAGCGAGAACGCCTCGGCCTCGCCCAGGGTGGATGCGTCATCGCGGATGTCTCCGTTGGTGTAGGAGGCACGCCCGCGCGCAGCGGCTCGTCCCTCCGGTAGGTGCCCACGAGCAGCACCGGCCGCGACGACAACTGCCGCGCGTCCAGCTCCGGCGGCACGGGCGACAGATGCGGGTGCGGGTGCGGCGGTGACCCCTCGCGTCCGGGGACGAAGGGCGGTCGTCCCGTGGGCCGCTCGTAGCGCATGCACCCCAGCGCGTAGAGATCCGCGCGCGTCCACGTAGGTCCCGCGCGGTTGCTCCGGCGCCATGGACGTATCACTGCCCACCACCGCGCCGCTCACGTCGAGCGTCTCCCTCCCGCGCGAACCGCCGAAGCGCGCGGAGATGCCGAAGTCCATCCGCACCGGCGCTCCATCCGGTCGCAGGAAGAGGTTCTCCGGCATGGGGTCCCGATGGACGCTGCCGTTGGCGTGCAGGAGCCCCAGTGCCGAGGACAGCCCTCGCGACAGTGACAACGTCGCATGCGGCCGCGCGTCGAACAGCGGCCCCGGAGATGGCGGTGGCGTGGCCAGCGACAGCGTCTGCTCGCGCAGCAGCTCCATCGCGTATCAGGGGTGCCACCCATCCAGAGACCGGCGACGCTGTGGTGGTGGAGACGGTGCGCGCGGCGTCCGAGGTGCCCCTGACGAGCCTCCGCCGGGAGCTCCACGCGCGCAGGCGGCTGCTCCACCTGGGCGTGGCGTGCATCGTCGACGATGCACGCCCCCCCATCCCTTCGTGCCCGAGCACCTCGAGCAGCTCGTAGCGGTCGATGGTCGCGCCCACCCCGGGTAGCTCAGCGAGCCCTGGATGCACCGGCATGGGGGGTTCCGAGGTACCGGTCCGCCCTGCCGCGTCCCTTCTGCGTCTCGTTGGGACGCAGCCGCGTCCCAGTTGGACGCAGGATGGAGGTAGGGAAGGGGGTCTTGGCCGGTAAACCCTTGGAATGACGAAAAACGGGGCGTTGGCACGCGCCGCGCATGGCCATCGCGCGCGGCATCGCGGGACACCGGATGCCCAGCCGTCATGGAGGTTCGGGAACGCGGAAGGAGGGGCCGCTCCTTCCGCGTTCTTCATCTCCGCTACACTTGCCTCCCTCCGACGCGGCCCTGGCGGGTACTGTCGGATGGTTCCGGACGGAGGCGAGTGGATGCACGAGGAGATGCCGCAGCTCATGAGCGCGCTGCGGGGGGCGAAGGACTTCGAGACGGCGGCGGCCACGACCCTCAAGCGGATGCTGGCCCTGGCCCAGGAGGCGGTTGCGTCCAGTCGGTACGCAGCCCGTGCCCGCGTGCTCCGCGGAATCGTCCACCTGAGGCCCGGTGAGGCCTATCGCCGCCTGGCCGCGCTCGATGTAGGGGCGAAGGAGATTACCGAAGCCAATGTGGGGACGCCCTTCTTCACGTCGGCCACGGCGTGGCGGGCGGTGATGGAGCACCGCTGCGCGGTGTCCATCGACGTCAACGTGGGCACGGTGCAGCCCCACGCGCCGGACGCGCCGGTGACGGGGGACCCGGGACTGGCGGGCTTCCACAGCAACGAGAGCCGGCAGCGCTTCCTCGGGCGCCACGCCACGCACGTCTGCGTGCTGCCGTTGCGCACGCCCGGCGGTGGCATCGAGGGCATGATTTCGCTGGAGGCCGACTGCCTGGCGGCGATGGGGCAGGAGTTCGTCTGGCGTGAGTCCGGCGAGCAGCTCCAATTGCTGGCGGACGTGGCGGCGCCGTACCTGGCGGGCCTGCCGCAGCGGCCGGTGGCGACGCCGGAGGTGGATGAGTTCCTGCCGGTGGTGGGCCGCTCCATGGCGGAGCTGCTGCCCATCCTGCGGGTGTTCGCGCTCCAGGACGAGACCATCCTCATCAGCGGCGCGACGGGCGCGGGCAAGTCCCGGCTGGCGCGCTGGTGCCACGAGCGCTCCAACCGGCGCGGCAAGCCCTTCGAGACGCTGGACCTGGTGACGGTACCCGAGGACCTCCAGATGGCGGAGCTCTTCGGCTGGAAGAAGGGCGCCTTCACCGGCGCGGTGCGCGACGCGCCCGGCAGCGTGGCGCGCGCGGACGGCGGCACGCTCTTCATCGACGAAATCGACAAGCTGTCGCTCAAGGCGCAGGCGGGCCTGCTGCACCTCCTGGAGTCGCGCAGCTACCGGCCGTTGGGAGAGGGCACCGGCGAGCGTCAGGCGGACGTGCGCTTCATCATCGGCACCAACGCGGACCTGCACGCGGAGGTGCGGGCCGGCCGCTTCCGCGAGGACCTCTACTACCGCGTCAACGTGCTGCCGGTGCGCATGCCGTCCCTGCAGGAGCGCCAGGACGAAATCCCGCTGTGGGCCCAGTACATGGTGAACCGGCGCCACAAGGAGCGGGTCCCGGAAGGCACCGCGCGCGTGACGCAGGACGCGGAGCGGCTGCTCGTGGGCAGCTCCTGGCCGGGCAACCTGCGTCAACTCGACAACATCGTCCGCCGCGCCTACACGCTGGCCATGGTGGAGCACGGCGTGGCGGGGGGCGAGCTGGTGCTCCACGAGAAGCACGTCGCGCGGGCGCTGGACTACGAGCAGGCACCTGGGAGCAAGCCGCTGCCGGAGGCCCTGCGCGCCGCGGCGCAGGCGTTCGTGTCGGAGGCCCGGCGCCGCAACGCGCCCCTGGACCTGGACCTGGCGGACGCGTTCCGCGGGCTGGTGCTGGGCATGGCCATCCGCCAGGTGGGGCGCGACGACGGCTTCAAGCTCCTGGGCCGCGAGAGCCTGGTGAAGAACCGCAACCACCACAAGGCGCTCAAGCGCGAGCTGGAGAAGGTGGAGGCGCTCTACAAGGCCCTGGGCGAGGACGCCTCCCCGTTCGCGGACCTGCTGTCGGAGGACGAGGCGGCCTGACCCTGGAGGGGGGATGACCCTGGGTACAATCCTCACCCGGTGAGAGGCTTGCTAGCTTGACCGGTCCACGACGTCGGGGGGTGGACCGTGAAGCTCATCTCGAACAGCGCCATCGTGACTGGTGGCGCGCAGGGAATTGGTCTGGCCATCGCCGCGCGGCTCATGCGCGAGGGCACCAGCGTGCTCGTCTTCGGGCGGACGGAGTCGAAGGTGGTCGCGGCGACGGAGCGGCTCACCCGGGAATCCGAGGGGCGTGCCCGCGCCGTGCCCTGTGCGGGCGACGTCTGCCGCGCGGAGGATGTGGCGCGGGCCCTGGACGTCGCCACCGCGGAGCTGGGCCTGCCGGGCATCCTGGTGAACAACGCGGGCACCAACAGCCTGTCGCTCCTCGTGGACCTGCCCGAGGAGGACTTCGACCGCATGTTCCACGTCAACGTGAAGGGGCCCTTCCTCTTCATGAAGGCCTACGCCCGCGCGCTCATCGCCGCGAAGCGCACCGGGGTGGTGGTGAACGTCACCTCGCTCTTCCAGGGCGTGGTGACGGAGGGCCTGGGCCACTACGCGGCCTCGAAGGCCGGCCTGTGGAGCCTCTCGCGCGCCGCGGCGCTGGAGCTCAGCCGCCACGGCATCCGCGTCAACATCGTCGCGCCGGGCGCCACCCTCACGCCCATGGCGTCCGGCTTCATCGAGGACCCGACGATGGGCCGCGAGCTGCGCGCGCACACGCCGCTGGGCAAGTCCCACGGCACGCCGGATGACGTGGCGCGCGTCGTCGCCTTCCTCTGCGCGGAGGAGTCCTCCTGGATGACGGGGGACAGCCTCACCGTGGACGGCGGCAACCACCTGCGGGGCATGCCCAGCTACTGGGACACGCTGAACCCGACCCGGTAGCCAGGGCCGGACGCGGCGATGCCCGTCGCGCCGCGCGCCAGCTCGTCGCACACCAGGGCGTGGAGCCGGAAGGCCATGCGGGCCTCCTGCACGATTTCGCGCGCCTCGTCCTCCTCCAGCTCCAGCCCGTCGATGCGCGAGTGCAGCCGCACCCGGAACTCCGTCATCTCCGCGTCGGTGAACGCGGCGTGGAAGCGCGTGCCCTGGTCGCCGTCCAGGTCGAAGGCGCGGGCCACCACGCGGGCGCGCGCCGGCGCGCAGAAGACGTCCAGCACGCACCGCGCATACGCGTGCGCCACGAGCAGGTGCGGGGCATCCTCCGCCACCTCGCGCAGCCGCTCCGCGTGCAGCCGCGTCTCCACGCACACGAAGCCCTCCCCGCGCGGCTCGCCACAGAAGTAGCCCAGGTCCTCCTCGAGCGCTTCGGCGCGGCGCAGCTCCGGCATCAACAGCATGGGCGTCAGCGCGGTGCGCGCCACCCGGGGCAGCACGCCCTCGAACGCCGCGTAGAGCGTGTGGAGCTGCCGCAGGTAGTTGACGTAGTGCTGCGCCTGGACGAACTGGCCGTAGACGCCCTCCCACGAATCGGTGAAGAGCGACTGGAGGAACAGGGCGCGCTCGGCCTGCTCGTGCGCCCGCGCCGTGCCCTCCGTCAGCAGCACCGACAGGGGCGCCGCCGCAGGCGACGTCTCCAGGGCCCGCGCCTCGCTCTCGCTCAGCCGACGCACGCGCGCGGACTGCTCCGTCCGCGGCAGCCGCAGGGAGCCGCTGGCGCTCACTGCTTCCACCCGCCCATGTTCGGCGTGTGGTTCATCCCCACGGCGGTCGGCTCGCTCTCCTCGCGCCCACCGCCCTCCGCGTCCGCCAGGTTGTGCAGCGCCTCCGCCAACGTCATCCCGATGGCCCGCAGCACCTCCTCCTCCACCCGGATGGTCACCGGCCCCATCGCCAGGTGGATATGCCCACAGGTGCACCGCGTCACCTCGGCGCAAGGCCCCCTCGCCAGCACCGTCTTGCCGCATCCCTGTCCGAGCATCGCGCGTCTCCTTGATTTTGATTTTGATTATCGAAATCAAATGGATGATGCCGGAAGGGCCCCTGGGAGTCAATTCCCGGATTCCACGTAGGGGCGGGGGCGGTGCGAGGCGTCTACGGCGACGGCGCGCCGAGCGCGGGCGGCGGGGTGGTGGGGTCCCCCTGCGCCGCGGTGTCGGTGTCCGCGGCCGCGTTCGTGGGGCCGCCGGGCGCCGGTGGCGCCACCTGCGCTTCCGGCGCGACGGTGGGGGCGGTGACGGACGGGGCCTCCTCGGGCGGTGGCTCCGTGGCCGTGGCCGCGGGGTCGAACGGGGGGTCGACGAGGCCGGGGGGCGGCTCGTCGCCTTCGGCGGGGATGGGCTGGCGGTTCGCGTCGCGCAGGCCCACGAGGACGCTGGTCCCGCTGGAGGTGACCCGCAGCTCCGCGTAGCGCGCGCGGGCGAAGCGGGGCCCGTGGCCTTCCTGGAAGAAGAAGGACTCGGCGCCCAACCGGGCCCAGCCTCCGCGCAGGCGGTAGCGCAGCTTGAACTCCCCGGGCGCCAGCGGGAGGTCCGGCGTGTCGATGCGCACGTACTGGCCCACGCCGTGCTCATCCAGCTTCAGCACGAAGTGGCCGTCGCGCGAGGGGGACTCGGCGGGGTGCCCGGTGTCGACCCATCCCCGCTCCCGGGCGATGGCGTAGTCGAGCTCCATGTAGTCGCCCTGCATGAGCGAGCGCGGGTCCCTGGGCGCCAGCTCCAGCAGCACAAGCTGGCCGGTGGCGAGGACGTGCTCCTTCTGGAGGACGAGCCCGAGCGTGGTGAACAGCACGAGCGCGAGGCCCGCGAGGATGACGCTGGTGCGCATCACCGCACCTCCGCGGTCGGCATGCCGGGGTGGGTGCGCCGCAGGAAGAACCGATGGAGTCCGAGGAAGACGAGCCCACTGCCGATGAGCGCGAGCGCCTTGGCCAGCAGCGTGAAGGCCAGGCTGTAGTAGTAGACGTTCCCCGCCACGAGCAGGAAGGCCACCGCGATGCCGAGCAGGATGTTGCTGCGCCGGTGGAAGCCCAGGACGAGCAGGCCCGTGGCGGCGATGACCGCGGGGACGTTCAGCGTGAGGAGCGCCAGCAGCGTGAGCGCGCCGAAGATGACGGCGCCCGCGCCGCCGGAGGGCTCGAGGTCTTGCGCCTTCATCGCCTGCCAGCTCGTGAAGAGGGTCAGCGCCGTCAGGCCCAGGGTGATGACGGCGAGCGGCAGGCTGGATTCGTCGGTGACCCGGAAGATGTCGCCGGGCCAGAGCCGGGCGAGCACGTGGACCGGCAGGCAGAGGGCCAGGCCGAAGGCCACCGGGGAGACGAGCCGGGCGGGCAGGCCGTCGGCCATCCGGGGCTGACGCAGGAGCAGGACGTGGACGAGGAGGGCCTCCGCGAGCACGGCCAGCTCCATGCCGACGCCGCCCAGGAGCTGGTACGTCAGCACCTGCGTGGCATTGGCGATGAGCAGGGCCATCAGGAAGCGCATGATGACGTCGGGGAAGGTCACCAGGAGCACCGCGCCCACGGCGATGGCTGCCCCCGCCGCGACCTCCACGTCCCGGAGCCCGCCCTTCGCCGCGATGCCTCCGACGAGCATCCCCACGCCCGCGAGGCACAGGGCCATGGTGAGCTGCTCGAGGAACACACCCCCGGCGACGCCGCGCGTCGCGGTGGCGGCGATGCAGAACACGAGCCCGAGGCCCATCATGGCCTCCTCGCTCTCCACGATGCCGACGCAGGTGAAGATGCCGATGAGGAAGAGCGCGGCGACCCAGGCGCCGAGGCCGGCGAAGGCCTTCACGAACCAGGGCGTGGCCGTGCTGTTGCGCTGATGGACCTCCATGGCGGCGCGCGCGCGCGGTAGCGCCTCGGCGGCGACGAGCCCCTCCGCCTCCAGGTTCCTCAGCACGTCTTGGAGCGACGGACGCATGTCAGGACTCCTCCGTGGTGCCCGTGGCGCGTGCTTCCCGTCGCAGCCACCAGACGGCGAGCGCCACCTGCGCGATGATCGCGATGGAGAGGACGAAGAAGGTGAAGGCGACGTCGTCGAACCGTTGGGATTCGAGGCTCGCGTGGCCGATGACCGTCGTGACGAGCGTCATCGCGCACAGCGCTCCCAGGGTGAGCAGGAACAGCTCGCCCCCCAGGTGCCGGTGGAGTGCGTACTCCGCGGCGAACGTCGCCAGCAGCAGGACCACCGCGACGGTGCCGGCGGGGCCCGTGGAGCGGGGGACGACGACGAAGCCGATGGAGACGACGAGCAGGGGTGCCACCGTCATGCAGGCGAACACGCGCGCCATCCCCCGGGCCTGGAGCCAGGGCACGCGCAGGTTCGCGAAGTGCTCGTAGGTGGCCCACGCGAAGCCGTTGAACAGCGCGATTCCCACGACCCACCAGGTGAAGAGGTCGTCGGCGCCGTCGAACAACTGCTTCCAGACGAGGACGGCGCCGACGTCCACCAGGACCAGGAGCAGCAGCCACAGCGGCGAGAACCGCGACACCGCGACCCACGGCAGGATGAGCGCCGCCCAGCCGACGAACAGCTCGAACGCATCCGCGCCCGTTTGATAGGCCTGTCCGTAGACGGCGAGCAGCGGGCCCACGAGCACGGTGGCGGCGAGCAGCCCGAAGTGGCCGAAGCGCTGGCTGAGCGGACCGGACCCCACGGCGGCCAGGGTGCAGCCGGTGATTCCGAGCCCGATGAGCCCCAGCTTGGCGAAGCGGTGGAGCCCGGCCCAGTTGTAGGCGAAGAAGTAGATGACGCCGGAGAGCACGAGCAGCGAGCCGAGCGCGATGAGCGTCGTGGCGAGGAACCGCTGCCAGTCTTCACGCGACGGCGGCGCGAGCGCGAGGTCCCGTGCGCGCCGCAGATACGGCGGAGGAAGGACGCCCGCGTCGACGAGCGCCTGGAGCCGCTCGGGAGTCGCTTCCAGGTCGAGGATGTCTTTCGGCACGGCCCGGACTGTATCGCGGGCGGTGGCCAGGAAGTGAAGCCGGACGACCAGGGAGGCGGTCGTGGAGGCGCTCCGCCCACGCGGGTGGGCACTCCGGTGCACGGTGGGAACGAAGCCACGTGAAGCGTGATACACGCCTCGCGCAGGCGGATGCTCAGCGGCGCGTGGAGGGTGGATGGCCGAGATTCCCGATGACGTGTACGAGCAGCTCCAGGCGCTGTGCGCGCGAGGGGATGGACTCGCGGAGGAGGGGGCGCATGGAGAGGCGCTGGCCTCGTTCCAGGAGGCGCTGGGGCTGATTCCCGAGCCACGGGTGGACTTCGAGGCGACCACCTGGGTCTGCACCGCGCTGGGTGACACGTACTTCCAGCTCGGTGACCACGCGCGGGCGCTCGCGGCGCTGCAGGACGCCGTCCGCGCTCCGGACGGACTGGGCAACCCGTTCATCCACCTGCGCTTGGGCCAATGCCAGTTCGAGCTGGGCGACCTGCGGCGCGCGGCGGATGAGCTGGCCCGGGCCTACCTGGGCGCGGGGGAGGAGATCTTCGAGGACGACGACGAGAAGTACCTGCGCTTCATCCAGACGCGCCTGCGCCCACCGCGGGACGCCTGACGACGTCCGTCCGGGAACAACGCCATGCCCCGCGTCGGACACGGTCGCTACAGTCGATGTGCCTCGCGGCTCTGCGTGTGGTTCGCGCTCGGCCTGTCCCTCACCGCTCGCGCCGTCCCTCCGTCCATGTCCACGTCCACGCCCGTCGTCGTCCCCAGCCCCCAGGCGCTCGAGGCGCTGTGGGCGCAGGTCCACTCGAAGGACCTCCCGTCCCCGCCGCTCGTGCGCCACGGAGACGTGGAGCGGCGGCTGGAGGCGTTGAAGGAGCGGGCCCCGGAGTTCTTCCAACTGGAGGTCGTGGGGCACTCGGTGGAGGGGCGCGCGCTCTACCACGTCACCCTGGGGACGGGGACCCGGCACGTCCTCTTGTGGTCCCAGATGCACGGCGACGAGCCCACGGCCACCACGGCCCTGCTCGACTTCCTCGAGTACCTGCGGACCCACCGCGAGGAGCCCTGGGTCGCGCGGCTGCTGTCCGGACTCACCCTGCACGTGGTGCCCATGCTCAACCCGGACGGCGCCGAGCGCTTCCAGCGCCGCAACGCGCAGGGCATCGACATCAACCGCGACGCGCTCGCGCTCCAGACGCCGGAGGCCCGGACGCTCAAGGCGCTGCGTGAGCGCCTCCAGCCCTTCATCGGCTTCAACCTCCACAACCAGGGTTGGCGCCACGGCGTGGGGCGCACCGGGCGTCCCGCGTCCATCTCCCTGCTCGCCGCGGCCTTCGACGAGGCGCGCGGAGACAACCCCGGCCGGCTCCTGGCGAAGAAGGTCTGCGCCGTCATCCGCGACGCGGTGGAGACGCTGGCGCCGGGGCAGGTCGGCCGCTACGACGACACCTTCGAGGTGCGCGCCTTCGGCGACAACATGACGCGCTGGGGAACCCCCTCCGTCCTCATCGAGACCGGCGCGTGGCCCTCGGCGACGCCGGATGAGCCGTTGCTGCGCCTCAACTTCGTCGCGCTCGCCACGGCGCTGGACGCGCTCGCCAGTGGCCGCGCCGAACAGGCGGACGTCGCCCGCTACGAGTCCATCCCCCAGAACGACAGCTCCGGCATCGTCCACCTGCTGCTGCGGGGCGTGGGGTTGTTCGGCGTGGATGGCAAGCCGTTCACCGCGGACGTGGGCATCGCCGTCACGCGCGCGGTGCGCACGCGCGGCAAGTCCCGCTCCGTGGTCCACGTCGGTCGCGTGGAGGAGCTCGGGGACTTGCGCGTGCTCGGCGCGCTGGAGACGGTCGACGGCGCGGGCCTGTTCGCCGTGCCCCTGCCCTCGAAGGGCGCGAAGCCCGGTGACACGGTCCGCTTCGCCCTGCCCGCGAAGCAGGCCCTGTCGCTGGGGCAGCTCGCGGAGCTGATGCTCGTCAGGCCGCTGGCGGACGGCGCGTGGCGCGTCGAGCGCGTCATCCGCTTCGACCGCTGAGGGCGCATCACCCCGCCGCGTCGTCCCCGTCGAGGAACGCCTTCAGCTCCGGCAGCACCCGCTCGGGTCGCTCCTGGTGCGGGCTGTGCGCCGCGTCCACGCGCACCAGTCGCGCCCCGGGAATCCGCCGGGCCGCCTCTTCGGCGAGCGACAGGGGCAGCACGTCCTCGTGCTCGCCCCAGACGAGGAGCACCGGCACCGTCAGCTCGCCCAGCCGCTCGCGGACGTGGAACAGGGGGCCGGTCAGCGGCACCAGCGCGTCGAAGGCCCGCGTGGCCGCGTCACGCCCCTGGGGGACCGCGTGCAGCTCGTACCCCAGCTCCCCGAGCCGCTGCCCCAGGGGCGTGGGGGTGGGAGGGAACATCCGCGCCCAGGCCCACGGGCCCAGCGAGCGGGCCAGCCGCTCCGGTCCGGCCCGGAAGAACAGGCGCGCCTTGCGTGACATGTCGGGCCCCAGCCCCATCGCGTCCACCAGGGCCAGCCGCGTCACCGGCACCCGTCCACGCAGCGCCAGCTCCAGCGCCACCAGCCCGCCCAGCGAGTGGCCCACCACGGACACCGGCCCCGGCGCCAACTGCTCCAGCAACGCCTCCACCGGGGCGGTGAAGAAGCGCGCGGCCTCCTCGGCCGAGCGGACGGCGCCCTCCCCGGGGGACGACATCCCGAATCCGGGCAGATCCACCGCCAGCACCCGGTGCCCCCGGGCGAGCGCCGTGAGGTACACGAACCAGGACGAGGCCGCGCCTCCCCGCCCGTGCAGCAGCACCACCGCCGGCCCCTGGCCGCCCTCCAGTACCCGGAGCGCCCCGCCGCCGGGCACCCAGTGCACCGTCGCCCTCACGGCTGGGGCAAGTTGCCCCAACAGCGCCGCCTCCACCGGCCCCGCCGAGGGGGCCCGGGCCAGGGGGGACGACTTCATGGCCGCCTCCCCTGGGGAAACGGGCGGGAAGGGGTGGACAGGAAGGGGTGGGACATGGGAACGAACAGGGGCGGGAGAGAGGGGATTGGGAGGGCAACTTACCGGAATGCCCGGGCTTCTGCGGTGTTGAGCCGGACACCCGGTCAACCCTAGGCTGCCCGCCGCCAGTCCTTCACGAGGCGACATGAACACCGACATCCGCGCGCTCAACGAACGCGTGCAGCAGGAAAGCAGCTTCGTCGAGGTCCTCAACCAGGAAACCGGCAAGGTCATCGTGGGGCAGCGCTACATGCTGGAGCGCATCCTCATCGGCCTGCTGTGCAACGGCCACGTGCTCCTCGAGGGCGTGCCCGGCCTCGCCAAGACGCTCACCGTGCGCACCGTGGCGGACGCGCTCAGCGCCACCTTCATGCGCATCCAGTTCACGCCGGACCTGCTCCCGGCGGACGTGGTGGGCACGATGATCTACAACCAGCAGGCGGCGAACTTCACCGTCCGCAAGGGCCCCATCTTCGCCAACATCGTCCTCGCGGACGAAATCAACCGCGCCCCCGCGAAGGTGCAGTCCGCGCTGCTGGAGGCCATGGCCGAGCGCCAGGTCACCATCGGTGACCAGACCTTCGCGCTGCCCTCGCCCTTCCTCGTGCTCGCCACGCAGAACCCCGTGGAGCAGGAAGGCACGTACCCGCTGCCCGAGGCGCAGGTCGACCGCTTCATGCTCAAGGTGAAGGTCGGC
Source organism: Myxococcus dinghuensis (assembly GCF_024198235.1). GTDB lineage: Bacteria > Myxococcota > Myxococcia > Myxococcales > Myxococcaceae > Myxococcus > Myxococcus dinghuensis. The sequence continues at coordinate 66,849 of NZ_JAKCFB010000031.1, forward strand.
TACCCCACGCGCGACGAGGAGAAGGTCATCATGGACCGCATGTCCGGTGGCACCTCGCCCCGGGCGCAGCGGGTCATCGCCGTGGAGCACCTGGTCCGCGCGCGCGAGCTCGTCCACCACATCTACATGGACGAGAAGGTGAAGGACTACATCCTCAACGTGGTGTTCGCCACGCGCGAGCCCTCCAAGTACGGCCTCAAGGACCTGGCGGACTACATCCAGTTCGGCGCCTCGCCGCGCGCCACCATCGCCCTGGCCCAGGCCGCGCGCGCGCACGCGTTCCTGCGCCACCGGGGCTTCGTCACGCCCGAGGACGTCAAGGCCACCGCCTTCGACGTGCTCCGCCACCGCATCGCCATGACGTACGAGGCGGAGGCCGAGGACCTCACCCCGGAGAAGATCATCCAGCGCGTGTTCGACCGCGTCGAAGTCCCCTGACCTCCCGCCGAGCGCCCCGTGCTGCCCAAGGACCTCATCCGCCGCATCCGCAAGCTGGAGATCCGCACCCGCAAGGTGGTCTCCGACATGCTCGCGGGTCAGTACCACTCGGTCTTCAAGGGCCGGGGCATGGCCTTCTCCGAGGTGCGGCAATACCAGGCCGGCGACGAGATCCGCATCATCGACTGGAACGTCACCGCGCGCATGAACGAGGCCTACGTCAAGGTCTTCACCGAGGAGCGCGAGCTGACGGTGATGCTCCTGGTGGACGTGTCGGCCTCCAAGGAGTTCGGCTCGCGCGAGCGCACCAAGGCCGAAATCGCCGCCGAGGTCGCCGCGCAGATCGCCTTCAGCGCCATCGCCAACAACGACCGGGTGGGGCTCATCCTCTTCTCGGACCGGGTGGAGAAGGTGGTGCCGCCGCGCAAGGGCCGCACGCACGTGCTGCGGCTGGTGAGCGACATCCTGACGTTCCAGCCGGTGGGCAGGGGCACCAGCCTCGCCACGGGGCTGACGTACCTGACGCAGGTGGTGAAGCGCAAAGCCGTCACCTTCCTCGTCTCCGACTTCCAGGCGCGCGACTACGAGAAGCCGCTGCGGCTGGTGGGGCGCAAGCACGACCTGGTGCCGGTGGTGGTGGAGGACCCCATGGAGGAGGCCTTCCCGCGCCTGGGGTTGGTGGAGATGGAGGACCCGGAGTCGGGCGAGCGCTTCGTGGTGGACACGAGCGACCCGGGCGTCCGGGGCCGCTACGCCCGCGCGATGCAGGCCGCGCGCGACGAGCGCCGCAAGCTCTTCAAGAAGCTGGAGCTGGACCACGTGGAGCTGCGCGCCGGAGACGACCACGGCAAGGCGCTCGCGCAGTTCTTCCGCGCGCGGGCCCGGAGGATGGCGGCATGAGCCGGTGGATGCCCCTCTTCGCGGTGCTGCTGTGCCTGGGGGCCCTCCCCACGCAGGCCCAGTCCAAGGCCCCGCCCGCTCCCCCCGGCGCGCCCGCGCACGAGGAGGCCACGCCCCTGGACGTGTCGGTGCGCGTGGACCCGTTGCAGGTTCGCATCGGCGACCCGTTCACCTACCACGTCGTCATCACCCACCCGAAGGACCAGCGCTACGAGCTGGCGGTGCCCAAGGACACGGGGGACTTCGAGCTGCTGGACCAGACGCGCCAGCGCCAGGACGGGCCGGACTCGGCGACCACGAGCTTCGCCATCCGGATGTCCGCGTTCGCGCTGGGCTCGGTGAAGGTGCCGCCGCTGGAGTTCGACGTGGCCACGCCGGAGGGGCCGCGCCACTACTCGCTGCCCGGCCGCGAGGTGGACGTGGCCTCCACGCTCCCGGAGGACGCGCAGGGGCAGGGCGCGGAGCTGTTCGACATCCAGCCGCCGCAGGAGGTGCCCATCCGTTCGTGGCGCCTGCTGCTGACGGTGCTGGGCGTGCTGGCCGCGGGGGCCCTGGCGTGGATGTTCGCGCGCTGGTGGAAGAACCGCCCCAAGCGCGTGGTGGTGGTGCCGCTCCAGCCGCTGGACGTGCGCACGCGCAAGTCGCTGGACGCGCTCAAGTCGGACAACCTGCCCGCGCGCGGCCAGGTGAAGGAGCACTACTTCCGGCTGTCCGAAATCATCCGAGGCTACCTGGGCGAGCGCTATGGCTTCGAGGCGCTGGAGTGCACCAGCTCGGAGCTGATGTCCTCGCTGCGCCGGCTGTCGCCCCCGGGGCTCCCCGAGGACAAGCTGATGCGCTTCGTCTCCGAGTCCGACATGGTGAAGTACGCCCGCGCGGACGCGTCGCCGGAGAGCTGCCGCGACGCGCTGCTGTTCGGCTACGAGCTCGTCGACAAGACCTACGTCCCGCCCGCGCCGCCGCAGGCCGAGGCCCCCGCAAATGCCGCCGCTTCCCGCGTTCAATAACCCCGAGGCGCTCTGGGGGCTGTTGCTCGTCCCGCTGATGCTCATCCAGGCGTGGCGGGAGCGGCGCGCCCGCGCCGCGCTGCGCTTCTCCGCGGCCCACGTGTTCGCCAGGAGCGGCAAGGGCCTGCGCACGTACCTGCTGCCGCTGCTGCCGCTGCTGCGCGCGGCGGCGGTCGCGGCGGCGGTGCTCGCCATCGCCCGGCCCCAGGTGCGCGACTCGCGCGTGAGGGACCTGTCGGTGGAGGGCATCGACATCGTGGTGGCGCTGGACCTGTCCACCTCCATGGAGGCGGGCGACTTCCGGCCGCAGAACCGCCTGCACGTGGCGAAGGAGGTGCTCAGCGAGTTCATCGCCAACCGGGTGAACGACCGCATCGGCCTGGTCGTCTTCGCGGGCGCGGCGTACACCCAGGCCCCGCTCACGCTGGACTACGGCGTGCTGAAGGAGGTCCTCAAGCAACTGCGCACCCGCGTGCTGGAGGACGGCACGGCCATCGGCGATGCGCTGGCCACCTCGCTCAACCGCCTGCGCGACTCGGAGGCGAAGAGCCGCGTGGTGGTGCTCATCACCGACGGCGACAACAACGCGGGCAAGCTGTCGCCGCTGGACGCCGCCAACATGGCGCAGGCGCTCCACGTGCCCATCTACACCATCCTCGTGGGCAAGGGCGGCAAGGTGCCCTTCCCGCAGGGGACGGACCTGTTCGGCAACGTGGTCTGGCGCGAGACGGAGATCCCCATCAACCCGGAGCTGATGCAGGACATCTCGGACAGGACGGGGGGGGAGTACTACCGCGCCACGGACCCGGAGGGCCTGCGGCGCGGGTTGCAGAAGGTGCTCGACTCCCTGGAGCGCTCGAAGCTGATGGAGGGCGGCGCGGCGGCCACGTACCGCGAGGAGTTCCATCCCTTCCTGCTGGCCGCCTTCTGCCTGGCCGCGCTGGAGCTGTTCCTGCGCTCCACCTTCCTGAGGGTCTTCCCGTGACGCCGCTGGAACCCTGGCGCTTCACCGTGCTCGGCTATCAGGCGGGGCTCGCCCAGCCGCTCTTCCTGGGGCTGGTGCTCGCGGGCCTGCTGGTGGGCATGCTCGCGCTCGTGTCGTCGCTGCGCCGCCGCTCGCGCGCGCGGGCGGTGCTCCACGAACGGCACGCCGAGCGCTTCACGCCGGGCGTGTCCGTCTGGCGGCCCGCGACGCAGGGGAGCCTGTATGGCCTGGGGCTGGCGCTGTTCGGCTTCGCGCTGGCGCAGCCGCAGTGTGGCACCAAGAGCGAGCTGACCAAGCGGCGCGGCATCGACGTGGTGGTGGCGCTGGACGCGTCGAAGTCGATGCTCGCGCGCGACGTGCAGCCCAGCCGCCTGGAGCGCGCGAAGCTGGAGCTGACCACGCTGCTGGACGAGTTGAAGGGGGACCGCGTGGGGCTCGTCGTCTTCGCGGGCGACGCGTTCATCCAGTCGCCGCTGACGTCGGACTACTCGGCGGTGAAGCTGTTCCTGCGCGCGGTGGATCCGGACGTGATGCCGCAGGGTGGCACCAACGTGGGCGCGGCGCTGAAGCTGTCCAAGCAGGTGCTGGACAACGCGGACCGGGGCTCCAAGGAGCGCGTGGTGGTGCTGCTGTCGGACGGCGAGGACCTCTTCGGTGAGGTGGGCGAGGCCAGCGACGCGCTGAAGGAGGCGGGCGTGCAGGTGCTGACGGTGGGCGTGGGCTCCGATTCGGGCGAGCCCATCCCCGTCTACGACCGGCGCGGCGAGTTCGTGGACTACAAGAAGGACTCGGACGGGAACACGGTCATCACCCGGTTGGACCGTGCGGGGCTGACGGCCATCTCCGAGGCCACTGGTGGCGCCTTCTACTTCCAGCCGCGCGGCGTGGCGATGAGCCAGGTGGTGGAGCGCATCGACCAGATGCAGAAGAGCGAGCTGGAGAGCCGCGTGACGGTCCGCTACGACGAGCGCTTCCAGGCCTACGCCATCCCGGGGCTCGCGATGCTGGTGCTCGGCATGCTGCTGTTGCCGTCCTCGCGCCGGAGGGCGTCATGAGCGTGCGACGGACATCGCGGCGCCGGCTGGGCGCCTGGGGCCTGGTGACGTGCCTCGTGCTGCCGCAGGTGTCGCTGGCCGCGGGGCCGCTGGAGCGCGACCACCCGCTGGTCCAGCAGGGCCGCGAGGCGTACCTGGCCGGGCGCTACGAGGACGCGCTGCAGGCCTTCGAGGCCGCGAAGAAGGAGCGGCCCAACGACCCGACGGTGGACTTCAACCGCGCGGACGCGCTGGCGAAGCTCGGGCGCGTGAAGGACGCGCAGGAGGTCTTCCGGGGCGTGACGGAGTCCAACCGTCCCGACCTCCGCCAGAAGGCCTGGTACAACCTGGGCAACCTGGCCGCGACGACGGGAGATCGGCTCGAGGCGCTCAAGGCGTACCGGCGCGCGCTGACGCTGGATCCGCAGGATGTGCAGGCCCGCCACAACTACGAGGTGGTGCTGCGCAACCTGCCGCCGCCTCAGGACAAGGGCCAGGACGGTGGGACGGATGGCGGCGGCGACGGGGGCCAGGATGGGGGCCGCCCGGACGGCGGTGAGGACGGCGGCGTGAAGAAGGACGGCGGGACGCCGCAGGACGCGGGCACCGACGGCGGCGCGGACGGTGGCGAGGACGGCGGGGCCGACGCGGGCGGTGACGCGGGCTCGGATGCCGGGGCCGATGCGGGCGCGGACGCGGGCAATGGTGACGGCGGCGCGGACGGTGGCGCGGACGCCGGAGGTGACGGCGGCGCGGACGCCGGGGACGCCGGTCAGCAGAACCCCGACCAGAAGGGCGACGGTGGCAGTGACGCCGGCGCGGACGGGGGCGAGGGTGACGGCGACGGTGAGAGCGACCCGCAGGACGCGGGGTCCGACGGCGGCAGCGGGGGCGAGAGTGAAGACGAGTCCTCCGGAGCGGACGCCGGGGTGAGCCCATCGGAGCTGGACAAGCAGGACGCGGAGCGGCTGCTGGATGCGATGAAGCAGAACGAGAAGAATCTCCAGCTCTGGCGTTTCCAGCAGAAGAAGAAGCAGAGGAAGCCCAATGAGAAGGACTGGTAGCAGCGGCCGCGTGGCGGTGCTCGTCGGGCTGGCCCTGCTGGCCTCGGCGCCGGCGTGGGCGGCGGGCCTCGAGTTCTACCAGACGGTGAACCGCGAGGAGGTGGGCAGCGAGGACACCTTCCTGCTCACCATCGTGACGGTGGATGCGCCTCCGGACGCGAAGGTGAAGCCTCCGTCGTCGGACGACTTCGAGGTCCTCAACAGCTCGCGCAGCTCGCAGCGCTCCGTCTCGTGGTCGGGTGGCGGACCCGCCAACATCCAGGACATCACGAAGTACGTGCTGGTGATGCGCGCCAACCGCGCCGGTCGACTGACGATTCCGCCCGCGGAGATGACCGCGGGGGGCCGGACGTACCGCACGGACTCCGTGCAGCTCTCCGTGAAGACGGGGCGGATGGGACCACCGGCCGGACAGGCCCAGGGTGGGCGTCAGCAGCAGCGGCTGCCGGACCCATTCGCCAACTTCCCCTCGCGGCTGCCGGACCCGTTCACGGAGGAGTCGGAGGACGAGCCCACCATCCCTCGCGGCGACTCCGACCTGTTCCTGCGCGCCAGCCTGGATCGAGACTCCGTGGTGGTGGGCGAGCAGGTGACGCTGTCGCTCTACATCTACTCGCGGGTGGACCTGAACAGCGTGGACGCCGTCACCATGCCGAAGCTGGAGGGCTTCTGGACGGAGGAGGTGGAGAGCCCCACGCAGCTCTCCGGTGAGCAGAAGGTGGTGGACGGTGTCCCCTATCGCGCCTACCTCCTGCGCCGCCGCGCCATCTTCCCGGTGAAGGCCGGCACGCTGAGCATCTCCCCGGCGGAGGCGGACATCACCACGGGCTTCCTGTTCGCGGGGCACCGCGTGCACCGCGTCTCGAACGGGCTCAAGGTGAAGGTGGCCCCGCTGCCGCCCGGCGCGCCGCCGGGCATGTCCAACGCGAACGTCGGCTCGTGGCGCCTGTCGATGGACGTGTCCCAGACGCAGGTGGAGCTGGGGCAGCCCGTCACCGTGAAGGTCATCCTGGAGGGCGTGGGCAACGTGAAGAACGTCACGCCGCCGAAGCTCACCGGGCCCTCGGCGTTGAAGATCTACGACCCCACGACCTCGGACAAGGTGTCGCCCCAGCGCAACCGCGTCCAGGGCCGCCGCGTGGTGGAGTACCTGGTGATGCCGCAGCGCACGGGGACCTTCACGCTGCCCGCGCTGGAGTTCCCCTTCTTCGACGTGCGCAAGGGCGGCTACGAGGTGGCGCGCACGGACCCCGTGACGCTGACGGTGGAGCAGGGCGCGGGTGGCCCCACGCCCACGCCCACGTCGCCGACGCATGTCGCGGACGCGGCCAACGAGCAGAAGAACGTGCTGACGACCGGTGGGCTGCGGCCGGTGCGCTACCAGGCGCGCTTCGTCGCGCCGGCGGAGGCGCCCTGGAAGCGGGGCTTCTTCGTCCCCGTGGCGATGGCGCCGCTGGGGCTGCTGTTCGGCGTGGCGCTCTTCGGCGGCCTGCGAGGCCGGCTGGCGACGCGCACGCAGGGCGACCAGGGCAAGCAGCAGGCGAAGGCCGCGCGCAAGCGGCTGGCGGAGGCGGAGAAGCTCCAGGCCGGCGGTGACGTGGGGGCCTTCTACGGCGAGGTGGAGAAGGCGCTGCACGGCTTCCTGGGGGCGCGCCTGGGCGGGCCGGTGAGTGGCCTCACCCGCGAGGTCATCGCCGAGCGGATGACCGCGGCGAGCGTGGCGCCGGAGCGGCGCGCGCAGGTGCTCTACGTGCTGGAGGCCTGCGACTTCGGCCGTTACGGCGGGGGCGGTGACGCGGCCGCCCGACAGAAGGTGATGGACGCCGCCGCGGCGGCGATGGAGGGCTGGGCGTGAGCGGCTACTACACGCCGGAAGAGGCGCAGGACGTCTTCCTCAAGGCCAACGAGGCCTACGCGCGCGAGGACTACGCGGCGGCGCAGGAGGGCTACGAGAAGCTGTTGTCGCGCGGCCACGGTGGCCCGGACGTCCTCTACAACCTGGGCACGACGCAACTGGCGAAGGGCGACCTGGGGCGCGCGGTGCTGGCGCTGGAGCAGGCGAAGAAGCAGGGCGGCCGGGCGCCGGACCTGGAGGCGAACCTCGCGGTGGCCCGCGCGCGGCAGGTGGACAAGGTCGTGGGCGCGGCGGCGGACGAGGAGTTCCTGCCGCGCGTGACGGCGGCCACGGACGGCTCGCTCGTGGCGTGGACGTTCCTGGCCAGTTGGGTGGGCGCGCTGCTGCTGCTCCTGGCGTGGCGCCTGTCTCGCCCCGGACGTCGCACCGCGGTGGGCCTGCTGTCCGCGGTGCTCTTGCTGGTGGCGCTGCCTTCCGGCGTGCTGCTCGCCGCGCATGCGTACGTGGAGCAGACGGTGCACGAGGCCGTGGTGCTCGCGCCCACCCTCGTCGCGCGCGAGCTGCCCCAGCCCGGGGCTCGCTCCATCTTCGAGGTCCACGCGGGCCTCAAGGTGCGGCTGCTCGAGGAGACTGGTCGCTTCGTGCGCATCCGTCTGCCCAACGGACTGGAGGGCTGGACCGAGCGCGAGGGCGTCTCCGAAATCTGACGCGCGGCGAGCCCTGGATGTCGACCGGAGGCGGCGTCTAGACTTCTCCGAGGATTGGCGGGTTTTCCTTGGAGGTCATGATTCTGTGTTCGAAGTCGAGGCGCTCGTCGAGAAGAACCGGTTGGTGGTTCGCATCTGGGGTGACGTCGATGGCGAGGAGGCCCGGCGCGTAGGGGACGCGGCGGTCGGTGTCATCGACCGGCTGCGTCCGGACTTCGACCTGCTGTCGGACCTGCAGGGCGTGACGGCGCTGCACGCGGAGGCGTTGGTGCAGTTGCGGCGCATCATGGAGGCGGCGAGGGCGCGAGGCTTCCGCCGCGTGGTGCGCGTGGTGGGGCGTTCGGTGGACGCGGCGCTCCGCTTCGAGCGCACCAGCCGGGAGCTGGGCTACGACGCCTACCTGGCCTTCTCGCTGGAGGAGGCCGAGCGCCTGCTGGATGGCGGGGGCTGAGTCACGGGCCGCCGCTCCGCTTCCCGGTGAGCCGTTCGAGGAGGCCGGGTTTGCGCTCCTTCCGCGCGCCACCGTCGGCCGCGACGAGCGCCGCCACCTTCAGCAGGTTCTGCTGGAAGACGGTGTTCTGGGGCTCCAGCTCCACGGCGCGCTCCAGGAGCCGCGCGGCCCGCGCGTAGTCCTTGCGCTGGTGGACGAGGATGAGGGCCAGCTTGCTGTGCAGCGCCGCGGCCTCGGGGGCGCGGTCGATGGCGCGGGTGAGCGTCTCGATGGCGCGCTCCACTTCTCCCGCGCGCTCCAGCCGCACCGCGCGCTGGAGGAAGTCCTCCGGTGTGCTCGCGGGCGCATACGTCCTGGGCGGGTCGAGTGGGAGGACGGCGCGGAATGGCTGGGACGTGCCGGGCGCGCCGCTGTGGGGCGCGGGGCCGGAGGACTCGGGGGAGACGGCGGGCCGCGCGCGGGACTCCACGTCGGGAGCGGCTGCTCGCGGAGTCACTGGCGCTGTCGCGGGGGCTCGCGGCCCGGAGGCGAGGGGGGCAGGGGGCTGGTGCGTCCTGGGCAGGATGGGGGCCGGACCGCCCTGCACCGGTGTCGCGGGCCGAGGCGCCGCGGTGGCGGAGGGCGGCGGCGGTGCGGCTGGTATCCGCGGTGCGTGGGTTCCCGAGGGGGCCGTGAGCGAGGCGGGGTGGGGGTAGCGCGGAGGCGAGGGCCTCGCCGAGGGAGGTGGAGGCGGTGGACCTCGCGGCGGCGCGGCCCGGGGCGGCGCTGGCTCGTCCTCGTCTCCCAGGGCCATGGGCGTCAGGCCCTCGGCCATGGCGGGTGCCTGGGCTCCGGCGGGGGGCTCGGCGAGGAGGAACTCCGCGCCGTCCATCACCGGGAGCTCGTCCGTCCGGGTGCGCGGAGGCGCGACGTCGGGGCGGCGATGCAACTCCACCACGCGCCGCTCCAGGAGCGTCTTGAGGACGACCTTCACCTCGATTTCGTGCAGCCTCGCCGCGCGCGCGAGCTCCGGCACGGAGAGGACCCCATCCACGAAGGACGCGACGTGGGCCTCGAACGGGTGCAGGGGCTGCAGCGCGATGTCCAACCCGGCGCGCAGGTGCGGCACCGTGTTCGCGTCCATGGGCACGGTGAACCGGGCCGTGGCCAGCTCGTGCGTGGCGCGCGTCTGCGGCGGCGGCCGCGGGAGCTCCATCGTCCGCGTGCGCTGCGGCGGCGACAGCAGGGCCCGGACGATGGAGGGCTCGTTGACGATGTACTCCCCGCTGGCCTGCTCCGGGTCCAGGAGCAACCCGCAGCGCGCGCACTGGAAATCGTCCTCACCCACCGCCCCATGACACTCGGGACAAACATGTTTTGCGGCCATTTCCTGAGCATCATAGCGCCCAGGCCCACGGGGCAGGATGCTCGCCCACTCCGCCTTACGTAGGGGTGTTGAGTGTTCCTCCACACAAATGGCGCGGGAGGCTGGTGTGGGTGGTGTTGGCGGGGCTATATCGCGCGCGGCAGGTGGCACCGGCAGTGGGGGTGGCGCGCCCGCGAATCGTCGTCCCTCGGTCGTCCAGAGCCAGAGTCGCGCCGGAGAAACATGGTTGGCATGTCCCAGGCACCCTTCCACATCCTGCTCGTCGAGGATGAGCCGGTCATCCGGGAACTGGTGCGCTCGATGTTGAGCGACGGCACCGTCGAGGTGGTGTGCGCGGCCAACGGGCTGGAGGGGCTGAAGCTGGCGCGCAGCCGGACGTTCCACCTCATCCTGATGGACGTGGTCCTCCCGCAGCTGGACGGCATCTCCGCGTGTCGCATCCTGAAGAGCGACCCCGTCACGGCCTCCGTGCCGCTCTACATGCTCACCGCGAAGGCGAAGAAGTCGGACATGGAGAGCGCCACGCTGGCGGGCGCGGATGGCTACATCCACAAGCCCTTCCGGGGCGCGGAGCTGATGGGGCTGGTGGAGCGGCTGCGCGCGGCGCCGCCTCGCTCCGACCCGAGCTGAGCCCGCGTGCCCTCAGGGCAGGCGCGGGTGGAGGAAGCGCGCCAGGGCGATGAAGTCGTCCCAGTCCAGCGTGCCGAACTCCAGCGCGACGCCGTCCGCCTCCCGCCGACGGATGTCGCAGGTGGTGACGATCTCCCGCTCTCCCGGCAGGGGCAGGCTCAACGTGAGCTTCGTCTGGGCGTCCCCGGGATGGGCGTGGAGGAACAGCCCCGCCATCGACAGGTCCCGGGCCTGGGCCATCACCGTGCGCCCCGGGAGGATGACCTTCACGGGGAAGGCGCCGGCGACGCGAGGGTGGAACCGCTCGGCGATTTGTGGGCCACCATGGGGAGTCTGCACCGGTTCCGCTCCTCTCCGAGCAACAGGGTGCGACAACTCTGAGGCTCCTCGGCTCCGAGGCAAGTTTCCGTCCGCCGGCCATGTGTCCCGGCGCGCGGACGCTCCTCCCGCCTTTCGGAGCCCGACGGCGCCCTGGCCCCGCGTCAGCCCTGCGGGATTGCTGGGCTTTCTGTCTGGCACGGCCCCTGAAAAAGCCCGGGCAACTCACCGCTGGAGGTCGCCCGTGGACCCGAACAACCGCATCCCGTCGCTCACCATCACCCCCACCGTGCCGCGACAGACGCCGCGCAACGACTTCGGCACGGTGCTGGCGCATGCCGCCCACGAGGTGGTGCGCTCCGGGGCGGGCATGGTGGGCGGGATGGTTCCGGCCGGCCCCATCCTCAGCGCGGCGGTCTCCAGCGCGAAGACGGCGCTCGCGACGGTGGTGCCCATCACCTCCACGTCCTCCGCCGCGTCGGCGTCCACCGCGGCCGCGTCCAGCGGCCTGGGCGCGACGACGGGCAACGGCGACGCGTGGGACCTGCTGGAGGCGCAGAAGGCGCTCAGCGCGGAGGGGCAGAAGTTCAACGTGGCCTACCTCCAATTGCAGAACGAGATGCAGCGGGAGAGCCGCGAGCACAACGCGGTCTCCAACATCATGAAGGTCCGCCACGACTCGGCGAAGGCCGCCATCAACAACATCCGCTGAGGGAGCTGGCGAGCCATGGGCATGGACAAGCTTGGGGCCGTGGGTGGCGCGGGGATGGCGCCCTCGGTGGAGTCGGGGCGTGAGCGGTTCGGCAAGGTGATGGAGGAGGCCCGGCCTCGGGCGGCTCCGGTGGCGACGGAGGCAACTCCCGCGCGCGCGGTCACCGAGGCGCCCGCGGGTGTCTCGCGGGCGGAGTCGGTGGGTGGGGTCGCGTCGTCGGGGTGCGTGGAGGCACGTCAGGGGCCTCGGGTGGATTCGGTGCAGTCGGCGCGGGAGCAACAGGCGGCGCGGATGCTCGACCGGGTGGGGCAGGCCCAGAAGCGGTTGGATGGCATCCTGGAGCTGGCGGAGTCGGGGCGCTCGTTCTCTCCCGCGGAGCTGCTCGCCTTCCAGGCGCAGGTATACCGGGCGAGCCAGGAGCTCGACCTCGCCGGCAAGGTCGTCGAGAAGGCCACGGGCGGCGTCAAGCAGGTCCTGCAGACGCAGGTCTGAGGGGAGGCCTTCTCATGCGTTTCTCTCCACGACACGTCTTGTTCCTGCTGTGGCTGGGCGCGGTGGGGTGCCGCGAGCGCATCCAACACGGCCTCGACGAGCGACAGGCCAACGAGCTGCAATCGGTGCTCATCGAGCGGGGCCTCGAGGCGCGCAAGGTGCCGGAGCCCGGCAAGAAGCCCACCTGGGCCATCGAAGTCCCGGACGAGCACGCATCGGATGCGGTGCGAGTCCTCTCCGAACTGGGGCTGCCGAGGCCCGCCGCGGAGGTGGGGTGTGACGTCTTCGGGGGGAGTGGTCTGGTGCGCACGCCCGTGGAGGAAGGTCTCTGCCGGGTGCGGGTGCTGGAGCGGGGCCTGGAGAAGACGCTCCAGACGGTGGAGGGGGTGCTCCTCGCGCGGGTGCACCTGGTCGTTCCGGCGCCGCCGCGTCCAGGGGTGGCGCCGATTCCGTCCAAGGCCTCGGCCATGTTGCGCGTGATGCCGGGGAGCGCCGCGCGGGTGCGGCAGTCCGCGGAGACGTTGAAGGCGCTGCTGGCGGGCGGGGTGGAGGGGTTGTCACCGGAGGCCGTGTCGCTGCTGGTGGACGAGGTCCAGGTGCGGGTGGAGGCGCCTCCCTCGGAGGGTGTTTCCGCGCTGACGCGGCTGCGAGTCCTGCTGGGAGGGCTGGCGGTGGTGGTGACGGGGCTCTCGGGCGTGCTCGTGTGGGTGACGTTGAGGATGCGGCATTACCGCGAGCAGGCCGCGGTGCCTCCCGCCGCGGCGCCCGTGCCGGCGCGCCCGGTGGTGTCGCCGCCCGCGTCGCGCAAGGTGGCGTGAGGAGAGGCCGCGCCATGGATGCGACGAGGGTGGGGCGGGTTCGGAGCCCGATGAAGAAGGCGCGGACGGCGGTGCCGGTGGGGACCGTCGCGGACCGGGACAGGACGCCCATCCGGCGCCCTCCGTTGCCACTTCCCGTGGAGCGATATGCGTTGGTGGCGTGGGTGTTGGGGCGGGAGCGGGCGGAGGCGCTGGTGGACGGGTTGGGCGAGAGGGACGCGGAGCGGGCGAAGGCGCACCTGCGGCAGCTCGCGGCGCTGCCCTCCTCTCTGCGGCAGGCGAAGGTCACGGCTGAATTCGGGGAGCGGGCCGACGCGGCCGCAAGGTTGAAGACCTTGATGGACGAGGTGCCGGAGCCCCTGCGCAAGGAGGTGTTCCGGCGCCTGCCTCCCTTCCACCGGACCTTGTTTCCGGAGCGGCGGGTGGAGGCCGCGGACCCGTTGTCGCCGCCCGCGCTGGCGGTGCTCGCGGAGCGGCTGATTCGGGAGGCCACGCGCTGACGGCGGGCGCGGGGAGCGGGTGTCACGGACAGGGACAGGGTTTGGGCCCCACGGGCGCACCACTGCGGGCGCCGTGCGTGGGGGACGTGTGGCCGCAGTTCTGCTGGAGCGGGAGCCTTCGATGAATCATGACACCGTGCCATCCATCACCGTCGAGGTGGCACCGCTGCGCCGGTTGGGGGCGCGCCGGATGAGCCGGGCCCACCTCGTGCTCATGGACCGGCCGCGCGTGGGGCAGTTGGGGCGCGTGGCGTTGCGGTCGGTGTGCGAGGCGTTGGGTCGTGAGCTGGGGACTCCCGTCACGGCGGAGGCCCGGCTCCTGGATGCGCTGGTGTCTCCGGTGGGAGGGCTCGCGCGGCCGGCGATCTTCGCGTTGTTCGAGCTGTCGGCGGTGGGGGGGACGGCGGTGTTGGAACTCGACCCCGCGGTGGCCATCGCGGGGCTGGAGCGGATCGCGGGCGCGGGGGCCAGGCCGGGGGTGGTGACGGAGCTCTCCCGGTTGGAGGACGCGACGCTGGGCTACCTGATGCTCGTGGGGCTCTCCGCCCTGCGCTCACTTCCGGAGCTGCACGCGCTGCTCGCGCCGCGCCTCACCCGCGTGACCATGAAGGCGGAGGACGTCCTGGCGCGGTTGGAGGGGCGGCCGTCCTGGGTGGCCGTGGAGCTGCGGCTCGGTGTGGGGGAGGTGAGCGCGGGAGGGCGCCTGCTGGTGCCCGCCCAGGTCCTCCAGAGTGTCTTCCAGGCGCTGCCCGCCGAGCGGCGGGAGGGGGCGTCCGAGGTGCTCACCGCGACGTTGGCGCTGCGCGTGCTCATGGGGCGCACGGGCCTGACGGGCACGTCGGCGGAGTCGCTCGCGGAGGGGGACGTGGTGCTCCTCGAGGGACTGCGGCGGGAGGGCCCGGCGCTGCGCGGACGAGGGCGACTGGTGGCCCGGGGGTTCGAGCTCCAGGGGGAGTTCCAATCAGGAGGTTTCTCGCTGACCCGCGCGCGGACGCGCGCGCTTTCACAGGAGTCGGACATGGTGACGTCGGATGAAGGACTCGCGGAGATGCCTCCACTCCCCGTGGACGTGGAGGTGGAGTTGACGCGGGTGATGGTGTCGTTGTCGGAGCTGGCCACGTTGAAGCCGGGCTCGTTGTTGCCGCTGCACATGAATGCCGTGCAGCCGGTGCTGCTGCGCGTGGGGGAGCGCGCGGTGGCGCGTGCCGAGTTGGTGGAGATCGAGGGTGAGGTGGGGGCCCGCATCCTGGCCCTGCTGCCATGAACGTGCGGATGCAGGGGCTGAAGGTCCAGACCTCTCCGCGCGCCCGGTTGTTCGGGGCGGTGGTGCTCGTCGTCGGACTGTCGTTGCTGGGGCCACTGGGAGGCGCGTCCGGCGTGGCGGGCGCGCGTGTGTTGCTCGCGCTGGTGGCGCTGGCGACGCTGGGGTGGTGGTGGCACCGCAGAGGCGTGGAGCGGACGCATGTCCCGGCGGTCGAGCGGATGCGGGTCATCTCCCGGGAAGGATTGTCACCACGGTGTGGCGTGGCGCTGGTGGAGGTGGAGGGCCGGGGCTTCCTGGTGGCCTATGGCGACGCGTTCGCGGAGATTCATCCGCTGCAAGGGCGGGAGGAGGAGGGTGGGCTGGAGGTGATGGCCAGGGCACGCCGCCTGCGGCCCCGGTGGCGGATGCCCCAGGTGTCGTGCCGAGGGCAGTCATGACGCGCGCCTGGGGTGGGTGTGCCGGGCTGCTCGTTCCGATGGGGGCCTGGGCGGCGGAAGGGCCCCTGTCGAAGATGTCCTACGCGGGCAGCCCCTTGTCGATGATGGGGATGCTCGCGGTGATGTCGTTGTTGCCGTTCGCGGTGTTGATGTTGACGAGCTTCTCGAAGATCGCGGTGGTCCTGTCGCTGGCGCGCTCGGCGATGGGGACCCAGCAGGCGCCTCCGACGTTGGTGTTGACGGGGCTGGCCGCGGTGCTGACGGGGCACATCATGGCGCCGGTGATGGAGCGGATGTACGACGAAGCCCAGCGTGTCCAGGACGTCCTGGAGAAGGGGACGGGCGCGCAGATGCTCGGGGCCGCGGCGGAGGTCGCGGAGCCGCTGCGCGCGTTCTTGGTGAAGCACGGGAGCGAGGAGGAGCGCGCCCGCTTCGTGGACCTGGCGCGCGAGCTGCGTCCTCCCGAGGAGATGGCCGCGGTGAAGGAGACGGACGTCTTCGTGGTCATCCCCGCCTTCGTCGTCACCGAGCTGAAGGAGGCCTTCCAGATTGGCTTCCTCGTCTTCCTCCCGTTCCTGGTGCTCGACATGGTCATCGCGAACGTGCTGCTCGCGTTGGGGATGCAGACGCTGTCCCCGAGCCAGGTGAGCCTGCCCTTCAAGATATTGCTCTTCGTGGCCGTGGATGGCTGGTCGCTGCTCGCGCGGGGCCTCATCCTGGGCTACCGGTGACGTCATGACCCAGGACCTGTTGCTCACCCTGGGCCGCGAGGCGCTGCTGCTGATGGTGCTCGCGTCGTTGCCGCCCATCGGAGCGAGCCTGTTCGTGGGCTTCCTGTCGAGCTTGTTCCAGGCGACGACCCAACTGCAGGAGAGCACGTTGTCGGTGGTGCCGAAGCTCGTCGCGGCGGTGGTGGCCCTGGTGCTCTCGGGGCCGTGGATCGCCGCGCAGCTCACGCGGTTCACCCACCAACTGTTGATGCTCATCGCCGAGGTGTCCGTATGAACCTGGAGATGCTCGGCGCACAGCTCGAGGCGCTGGGCCCGAGCCTCATCGCCGTGGCGTTGTGTGCCACGCGGCTGCTCCCCGTGGCCTTCCTGTGCCCGCTGTTGGGAGGGCAGGCCACGCCGACGACGGTGCGGTTGGGGCTCGTGCTCGGGCTGTCGCTGTTCCTCCATCTCGAAGCGGGTGTCGCCCTGCCGGCGCCGGTGGAGTCCTCGCTGGCGCTGGGAGGGCTGGTGGTGCGGGAGCTGGTCTACGGGGCGTCCATCGGGTTGATCTCCGCGCTCCCGTTCGACGCGGCCCGGATGGGTGGGCGGTTCATCGACCTCTTTCGGGGGACCTCGGCCGAGGCGAGCCTGCCGGTGGCGGGGAGCCGGGAGTCGGCCACGGGAGACGGGCTCCATCAGCTCCTCGTCGCGCTGGTGGTCTCCGGGCCCTTGTTCCCAGTGGTCGTGGGAGCGCTGGTCCGGGGCTTCGGTGTGGTGGGGTTGGGCGCGTTCGTGCCCACTGAGGCGGCGACGACGCACGTGGTCCTGCTGTCGGGGGGGGCGCTGGCCACGGGGTTGGCCGTGGGGGCGCCGGTGGCGGCCGCCACGCTGACGGTGGATTGCTTCCTGGGGATGGCGTCGCGCGCGGCTCCCCAGGTGGGGATCCAGGAGCTGGGCGCGCCGCTGAGGATCCTGGGGGGCGGCGTGGTGCTCTGGCTGGGCGTGGGGTTGTTGTGCGAGCGCCTGCTGGTGGAGGTCTCGTCCACGGAGGGCGCTCTCGGGTTGCTCGGGGGGCTGGGGCGATGAGTGGCGAGAAGACGGAGCAGCCGTCACCGAAGCGGCTGCGAGAGGCGCGGCGCAAGGGGCAGATTCCCCGCAGCCGGCTCTTGTCCTCCAGCGCGGTGACGCTCGGAGGCGTGCTGGGCCTCCTCGCGGGAGCCTCCTCGGGGCTCGCCCATCTGCGTGAATGGGCGGCCCGGCTGTTCTCGTCGCAGCGAATGGAGGGGGCCTGGGAGGAGGCGACCTGGCTCTGGGTTCGTCTGTGTGGCCCCGCGTGTGGTGGCGCGCTCGCGGCGTCGCTCCTAGTGAGCCTCGCCACCGTGGGGTTCGAGTCGAACCCGCTGCACGTGCTCCCGAAGCTGGAGCGCATCAGCCCCGCGGCGGGATTCAAGCGGCTGTTCAGCCTGCGCCCCCTGCGTGAGGCGGGGGTGGCGCTCGGGATGGTGGTGGTGGTCGCGGTGCTCGTGTGGAACGACGTGGAGGCGCTGGGTGGTGAGGTGCTGCAGGCCTCCTGGCTGGAGGGCGCGGAGGGGCTGTCCCGGTTGCTGGCTCCCTGGGAGGCGCTCGTCGTCCGGGTGGCGTGGGTGTTGTTCGTGCTCGGTGTCGGGGACTACGCGCTGGCCCGGCGACGTCACCTGCGGGACTTGATGATGAGCCGCGAGGAGCTGAAGCGGGAGTTCCGCGAGAGCGAGGGAGATCCGCGCCACAAGGGACAACGACGCGCCTTGCATCGCCAACTGGCCCAGGGGGGCCCGGCACGTGGGGTGCAAAAGGCCAGCGCCGTGGTCATCAACCCCACGCACATCGCGGTCGCGCTTCGCTACGACGCGCGAGAATGTGAGGCGCCCTATCTCGTGGCCAAGGCCCGGGAGGAGGAGGCGCTGTCGCTGCGGGAGGAGGCCCTGCGGTTGGGGGTTCCCATCGTCCGGGACATCCCACTGGCACGCAGCCTCATCCACTACGACGTGGGCGAGCCCATTCCCGAGGAACTCTACCAGGCGGCGGCGGTCGTCCTCCGCACGGCGATGGAGACGCGAGACGCGGACGTCCATCCACGGAGACAGACGTGATGCATGTGTTGATGAAGGTGTTGGAGAGGGCCCGGAGCTCGGCGGACATGGTGCTGGCGGTGGCGATGGCGGCCGTGCTGGGCGCGCTCATCATCCCGCTGCCCGCGTGGTTGCTGGACGCGGGGCTGGCCGTGAACCTGGCGGCCTCGGTGGCCCTGCTGGTGGCCGCGTTGCGCGCGAGGGACGCGCTCCAGGTGACGTCCTTCCCCACGCTGCTCTTGTTCACCACGCTGTTCCGGCTGTCGCTCAACGTGTCGTCGACGCGACTGGCGCTGGCGGAGGGGCATGCCGGAGAGGTCATCCAGGCGTTCGGTGAGTTCGTGGTCCGGGGGGACTACGTCGTGGGCGCGGTGGTGTTCGCCATCCTCACGCTCGTGCAGTTGCTGGTGGTGACGAAGGGCGCGGAGCGGGTCGCGGAGGTGTCCGCCCGGTTCACCTTGGACGCGATGCCGGGCAAGCAGATGTCCATCGACGCGGACCTGCGCGCGGGGGCCATCGACCAGGCGCAGGCTCGGCGGCGCCGGAGGGACCTGGAGCGCGAGTCCCAGATGTTCGGGGCGATGGATGGCGCGATGAAGTTCGTGAAGGGGGACGTCATCGCGGGCCTCGTCATCGTCGCCGTCAACCTGCTGGGCGGCTCGCTCATCGGCATGTTGCAGGGCGGGATGTCGCTGTCGGAGGCGGCGTCGACCTTCGCGCTCATCGCCATTGGTGATGGCCTGGTCTCGCAGGTGCCCTCCCTGTGCATCGCGGTGGCGGCCGGGTTGGTCGTCACGCGGGTGGCCGCGGAGAAGGAGGACGCGTCGCTGGGCGTGGAGATTGGCGCGCAGTTCTTCGGCGAGGCCCGGACGCTCTGGGTGGTCGCGGGGCTCTGTGGGGCCCTGGCCTTCATGCCGGGGATGCCACACCTGACGTTCCTCGTGCTCGCGGCGGGACTGGGCGGGCTGGGGCACGCGGTTGGCCGGAGCGGGCGCGTGGTGGCGGAGGCGAAGGCAGGGACGGAGAAGGCGGGGGTGCCCACCGGAGAGGGGAGGGAAGGGGCTCCTCCCGAGAGCGCCGCCATTCCCGTGGGCGTGTCACCGCTCACGCTGGACCTCGCTCCGGACCTGACGGTCCTGGCGCAGGAGGACGGAGGGGCGTTCGTCCACAAGACGTTGAACGCCGTCCGTGACGAGCTGTTCTTCGAACTGGGGGTCCGTGTGCCCGGCATCCGGGTGCGGACCCACGCCGCGTATCTGTCTCCGGGGGAGTACCGCATCCTGGTGGACGAGGTGCCGGCGGGAGGCGGTCAGCTCACTCCGGCGGCGCTCTATGCGCTGGCGCCTCCGGACGAGCTCGCCTTCCTCCAGGTGAAGGCCGAGCCCGCCGTGGAGCCGCTGACGGGCAGGAGCATCAGCCGCGTATCCGAGGCCGGCAGGGCCGCGTTGGAGCTGGCGCAGGTCCAGGTCCTGCGGGCCGGAGAGCTGCTCGCGGACCACCTCCGGGGCGTGCTGCGGCTGCGCGCGGCGGAGCTGCTGGGACTCCAGGACGTTCAGGGGTTGCTCGAGGGGCTGGAGGCCCGGAGCCCCGTCCTCGTGAAAGAGGCGCTCCAGAAGGTCCCACTCCCGCTGCTGACGGATGTGCTGCGGAAGCTCCTCCAGGAGGGCGTCAGCATCCGCGACATGCGGGCCATCCTGGAGGCGCTCGTCGCCCCCACGACCGAGGGCGACGCCGCCGCGCTCTCCGAGCGCTGCCGCCAGGCGCTGCGCCGCTATCTCAGCCACAAGTTCGCGCCGAGCGGACCGCTCTACGCATACCTCGTGGACCCGGAGGTGGAGGACGTGCTGCGGGGCTCGGGCCCCCGCGGGGCTTCACCGGACCCGGAGCGGGTGGCGGAGATCCTGGAGGGCGTCAAACAGGTGGCTTCGGGAGGCCGCGCGGTGCTGCTCACCTCTCCGGACGTCCGGCGCTCGTTGCGCAAGCTGTGCGAGGGGGCGTTCCCGGACGTGGCCGTGCTCACCTATGGGGAGCTGGACGGGGGGCTGCAGGTCCGGCCCATCGGTCGGCTCTCTCCCGTGCCGCTGGGGCAGGGGGGCTGACCGGACCGTCGATGATGCGGCTCAGAGACCGGTGCCGGTGCTGCCTGGGCCCTTGCTCTCCGGGGCTCCCGGCAGCTCGCTCTGGGCCTGCTGCGGGGCAGGGCGGTTGACGCGATCCCTCAGCTCCTTGCCGGTGCGGAAGAGCAGGCCCCGCTTGGGCTTCACCGGGATGACCTGTCCCGTCTTGGGGTTGCGGCCCTGGTAGCCCTGGTAGTTCTTGACGTGGAAGGCACCGAGTCCGCGGATCTCGATGTTCTCGCCGCGACAGAGGGCATCCTTCATCGACTCGAAAATCGTCTCGATGGTGGCCTCAGCCTGCTTCTGCGTCACGCCCCGCTTGGCCACGAGGATGTTGATCAGATCGGACTTGAGCATCGGACGCTCCCGCAAACCCGGTGACCCCTTCGCAACAGGGCACTCTGGCCCGTGGTCGAATCCGGAAAACATAACAGAACGCATCGACACTGCAAGCAGGGTGGGCTCCCAACCACCTAGAAACTTTACGGATTTCCGCTGGCTGCCACCTTGGGGGCCTCCGAGGGAGGGAGCCCGGCCACCTCAGGGCGCAGCGCGACGACCAGGTCCGTCCAGCGGGTGCGGCGCAGACGCTCGATGCCGAGGCAGTCCGCTTCCTGGAAGAAGCGCTCGACCTGCTCGAAGCCGGAGGCCTTGGGCCCGTCCCACGTGTCCGCGCCACCGGTGATCATCACCCCGTGGACGGCGAGCGTGGTGTCCGCCAGGGTGAGGGACGCGGGGTCCCTGGCGGGCCGTAGCCCCCCTCTGCGCAGGCGCTCCAGGAGGCCAGCCGCCACCATCCGGTCGACGACCTCGTGGACGAGCGACTCGGGGACCCGGAGCCGGGTCGCCAGCTCGCGGGGCGTCGGGGCCTGCCCGCCATCGACCCAGGTCAGCGTCGTCTCCTGGGCGATGCGGGACGCCACCAACTCGTACGCTCGCGGGTGGGTGCCGAAGGCGAAGAGCGAATCCCGGAAGGCGGTGTGCTCCACCGCGTAGGAGAGGCGTGCTCCGAACAGCAGCAGCAGCCAACTGACGTAGACCCAGGCGAGGAACAGCGGCAGTGCGCTGAGTGACGCGTAGAGCAGGTTGTAGCGGAAGCTGCGCGCGGCGAACTCGGCGTAGAGGGACTTGGCCAGCATCCACCCGAGCCCCCCGACGAGCCCGCCCGCGAGCGCCGAGCGCACGCGCACGTGTGCGTAGGGGGTCCAGTAGTACAGCATCGTCAGCCCCACCACGGCGATGAGGGTGGTGCCGAGCGCGATGAAGGCGCCAGGGTAGGGCAGGTTCTGGAGCACGCCGCGCACGGCGCGTGTCCCCGTGAAGGACGCGGCCAGGAAGACGGGGCCCAGGAGCAACAGACCCGCGTAGATGAGCAGGCGGATGCCCCAGGGGCGCTGGCGCCGGATGCCCCACAGCTCGTTCACCTCTCCGTCGATGTGGCGCAACAGCGAGCCCGCGGACAGGAGGATGGCCAGGAAGCCCACGCTGCCGATGGCGACGGAGCTGCTCTGCTCCAGCAAGCGGTTGAGGATGGCGGCGGACTTCTCCTGGACGCCCGGTGCGAGCACCTCTCGGACGACCGCGCGCAGGCGCTCCTCGAAGCGCTCCTGGTGGAAGGCGTTCAGCAGGACCAGGCCGACGGTCAGCAACGGCACCAGCGAGAACATGCTGATGTAGGTCAGCGCCGCGGCGCGCAGCCGGAGGTTCTCGCCGCGGAAGCCCTGCATCACCGTCCGTGCGGCGAGCAGCGTGTCCGTCGCGAACCGACCGACGGGCGTGCCGTCGAGTGGCGCCCAGACCCGCAGCGCCCACGCCCATGCGCGCTCCCGGGTGGCCCGAAGCCATGAAAGCGGAGACGGAGCCAACCTCACGCGCTCCCGTGCCCGCGGGCGGGTGCCCGGCGAGAATCGTGGGGACAGGGGCTCGGCGATGACGCCGGCGGGGTGGGAGGAGGGAGTGTCATCCGGGGTGTGGACGGTCAGGCTAGCCAAAGCAGGGCCAGGAGAGCCAGCCCACCCCAGAGCCTGGACGGCGACACTCACGGACACCCAACCACCGTGTTCAGTGCGTCGGGGTCGGGTCTCGCGCCGTGAGGGCATCCTCCGATGCGAGGCACGCATGCTGGCTCGGCGGATGACCGGCCGTGACTGTCGAGCCGTCGCGGTGCTCCTGGGCGGGGGCTGCGTCGCGACAACGGGCTCGGCCCGGACGGCTCAAGGTTCCCTGATGGCGGTGCCAGGGATGATGCACCGCCTCGGAGCGCGCTCGTTCCGCAGGTGGGCCGCGCCATGGCAACGGGCGCGGCCCCCCGGACAGCTCAACGTCCCCCGATGGCGGTGCCGGGGTGCACCGCCTCGGGGTGAGGCTCAGGTCGCGTTGCCACCCGAGGAGTCCGAGCCATCGCCCGGGTTCGAGCCAGAGGTCGTCGAGGGAGGCGTCGCGCCGCCAGCGTTCTCTCCGCCTGCGGCAGGCGTGTTTCCTCCCTGCGCGCCCGCGTTTCCGCCGCGCTCGCCGCGCTCTCCACCACGGCGCTCACCGCGCTCGCCCCGGTCACCGCGCTCACCCCGGTCTCCACGCTCGCCCCGGTCTCCACGCTCGCCCCGGTCACCGCGCTCGCCGCGCTCGTTCCGCTCGCCACCACCGCGCTCGCCGCGCTCGTTCCGCTCGCCACCACCACGCTCGCCGCGCTCGTTCCGTTCGCCACCGCCGCGCTCGCTCCGCTCGCCACCGCCCCGTTCGCCGCGCTCACCACCGCGCTCGCCCCGAGGACGCTCTCCGCCGCGCTCGCCACCGCCCCGACGACCGTCTCGGCGGTCGTCACGGCGCTCGCCGCGGTCCCGCTCCCGGTTGTTGCCCCGGTCGCCACCGCTGCGCCGGCCCTGGTCCTGGCGCCCGTAGCCACCGCTGTCCGGCTTGCGCTGCTGCATGGCCAGCTCGCCATCGCCGGAGCCCGGGGACGACGCCACCTTGTGCTCGGGGCCCGTCGCGGAGCGACCGTAGATGTCGTACTGCTCGCGGTGGTAGTTCTGCTGCGCCTTGACCTGGATGGACTTGTTGTACCGGTCCATGAGGTGCCGCAACTCGGTGCGCTCCTCGCCCTGGAGCAGGCGCGCGACCTCCGCGTTGCAGTTGATGACCAGCGTCGAGTCCTTGTAGCCGGGCGCCTCGCGGCGGATCTCCCGGAAGATCTCATACGCCACCGTGGTGGCCGTCTTCACGAAGCCGTTGCCGTCGCAGTACGGGCAGTCCTCGTGCAGCACGCGCCCGATGGACTCGCGCACGCGCTTGCGCGTCATCTCCACGAGCCCCAGCTCGGAGATGCGCAGCACGTTCGTCTTCGCCTTGTCGCGCCCCAGCGCCTCCTGCAGCGCCTTGAAGACCTTGTCCCGGTTCTGCGCCTTCTCCATGTCGATGAAGTCGCAGATGATGATGCCGCCGATGTTGCGCAGCCGGAGCTGGTAGACGATCTCCTTGGCCGCCTCGACGTTGATCTTGGTGATGGTCTCCTCGAGGCTCTTCTTTCCGACGTAGCGCCCGGAGTTGACGTCGATGGCCGTGAGGGCCTCGGCCTGGTCGATGATGAGGTAGCCGCCGCTCTTCAGCCACACCTTGCGCTGGGTGGCGCGCTGCAGCTCCTGCTCGATGCCGTACGCGTCGAAGACGGTGTCGTCACCCTCGTGCAGCGCCACGCGGTCGCGCAGCGCCGGGTCCTGCGCGGTGACGAAGCCGAGGATGCGCTCGTACTCCTCGCGGTCGTCGACGACGAGCTTCTCCACGTCGTGCGCGAACAGGTCGCGCGTCGCGCGCAGGATGAGGTCCAGGTCCGGGTGCAAGAGGCCCGGGCCGCCCCGCTTCTCGTTCTTGCGGACGACCTGGTTCCACACCTCGATGAGGAACCGGATGTCGCTCTCCAGCTTCTCCTGCGGCACGTTCTCCGCCACCGTGCGCACGATGAAGCCCGTGCCGGGCGGACGCAGCCGGTCCACGATTTCGCGCAGCCGCCGGCGCTCCTTCTCGTTGGAGATGCGGCGGCTGATGCCCACGTGGTCCACCGTGGGCATGAACACGAGCTGACGGCCCGGGATGGAGATGTGCGAGGTGAGGCGCGCGCCCTTCGTGCCGATGGGGTCCTTGGAGATCTGGACCACGACCTCCTGGCCCACCTTCAGCAGGTCTTCGATCTTGTCCGTCCGGCGCGGCTTGGCCTTCTCCTCGTCGCGCTTGTCGCGGCGCTTCTCCTCCTTGTGCCGCCCCTTGTCCTTCTCCCGGCCCTCGCGGGAGCGCGGCTCACGGGCCTCGCGCGCCTCGCGCGGCGTCCGGCGCTCGCCGGAGACCTCGGCCGGCTTGCCCGTCACCGCCGGAGCGGCCTCGCCCGTGGGGGAGGGGATGAGCTCACTCAGCGCCGAGGCCGCGTGCGGAGGCGGCTCCAGGGGCAGCATCGCCACCGCGAGCGCCGCGGCGGCCGCCTCCTCGGTCAGCGCGGGCTCGGCAGCGCCCGCCTCCGTCTCCGCGGACACCGACGCCTCCACCACCGCGACGGCCACGGGGGCCGCCTCCAGCGCGGGGGCCGTCTCGCCCTCCGGCGCGCTCGACGCCGGGGCCTCCCCGTTGGACTCGGGCACCACGTCGGACGGCGTCACCGACGGCGCGTTGGCCGCCAGCTCCAGGAGCGTGTCCCGGGGCAGCGACTCCGTGCGGGCGGCGGCCTCCGCGGCCAGTTCCTCCGCCTCCACCTCCGCCTCCGCCGGGTGCCCGCCGTCGTGCGCGGCCAGCTCCGCCGCCTCGACCTCCGACTCCGAGGGGACGTCCGGAGCGTCCTCGTGCTCGCCCTCGGTCAGCTCGAACTGCGCGCGCGCGAAGTCCGGGTCGTAGACCACGTCGCTGACGTAGAGGAACGCGGCCTTGTCCAGGCCGATGTCCACGAAGGCCGCCTGCATGCCCGGGAGCACCCGGACGACGCGACCCTTGTAGATGTTGCCGACGACGCCCTTGTCCTTCTTACGCTCGAGATAGAACTCCGCGATGTGCCCGTTCTCGACGAGCGCCACGCGCGTCTCGCGACCCGCGGCGTTGATGACCAGGATGCTGCTCATGGACGAATCCTGCACGCGCGCGCGGTAGAGCGGACCTCACCGGACGGGAGGCGGCAAGACGCCGCGCCTCCGAGCACGCTGCGATGGGAGAGGCGGTCTCCGGCGGACCCTCGAACAGGATGGCCGGCCCGGACCCAGGTCCAGGTGCGGCGCGCATCGTGCTTTCGAGGGCCAAGGGGACCACCGCCTGCTCCTCCGAGTTCACTCGCTCCGCTTTGCCACCGGCACCCTGCCGGGCGGAGCCTTGTCTTCAAAAACGCGTTCGAGACCCTCCACCACGCGCGTGCCGCCCGCTCCTTCCATCCTCACCCGGTCGGTGCCCTTCAGTGGGTCACCTTGGGGGGGCGACTTGGAGCCCCGGCGCAGCCGGCGCGCCCGGAGGAAACCGGGAACGCAACCCGTCAAAAATTCACGACTGGGCGTGACCTTCGCCAACGCGGAGCGTCACACAAGCGCCCAGAAACTCGGGGAGTTTTTCACGCCCCCGCCACACGTGTAAAGCCGAGAAACGGCATCCATCCACTGTCGGGCAGATGCCGGGGGAGCGACCTGGCTGGTCCTACGCCTGGGCGGGGGCCTGCTTGCGGCCCTCGGGCTTGTCCAGCCGCCCCCGGGGCCGGCGCACCAGCCTGAGGCCGGTCCAGGTCTCGTCGATGAGGCAGATCTTGTTGTCGACCAGACCGATGTCGAGCGCCGCCTGGCGCACGAAGTCCTCGGAGAGGCTCGTCTTGATGCCCTCGCCCCCGGGCCAGCACACCCAGATGCCGCCGGTGAGCGCCATGGCGCGCGCCAGGGCGGGCAGCCGCTGCACCAGCTCCTGGGCGTCATGGGAGAAGAAGAGGATGACGTCCAGGCCGGTCTGCGCGGTGACGAGGAACTCCACGCCGTCCGGCAGGGGGTTGAGCTTCTGGACGAATCCGCGCGGCGGGTTGATGACGGACACCTTGGACCCGGCCCGGATGCCCAGCATGGCTGGCAGCGAGGCCAGCGCGTAGGGCGTCATGATGTGCGCTCCACGATGAAGTGACTGAACTCGCCAGTGGCCTCGCCGTCCGTGCGCTCGACGCCGTCGACACGCGCCTGGGCCGGACCGCGATGACACCAGCCGACGAACTGCTCCAGCTTCTCCGCTTCCCCCTCCACCACCGCCTCCACCGAACCGTCCGGACGATTGCGCACCCAGCCGGTGAGACCCAGCCGGGAGGCCTCGACCCGGGCGCTCTCCCGGAAGAACACGCCCTGGACCTTGCCCTGGATGCGCAGCGCCGCCCGCCGCGCGCCGTTGTTGGAACCCACGCTTCACCCTCGGGCGTCGGTCTGCAGGAGCTGCAGGAACGCCTCCTCGTCCAGGATTCTTACCCCGAGTTCCTGCGCCTTCTTCAGCTTGCTGCCGGCATCCTCCCCGGCCACGACGAAATCGGTCTTGCGCGAGACACTTCCCGCCACCTTCCCGCCCCGACGCTCCACCTCCTCCTTCGCCTGCTCCCGAGTCATACCCGTCATCGAGCCGGTGAGCACCACCGTCTTTCCGACGAACGGCCCGTTCGCGCTGACCTGGGGCGGGGCAGGGGAGACACCCGCGCGCAGGAGCGCCTCGATGGCCTCCCGGTTCTGGGGCTCCTGGAAGAAGGCGTGGATGACCTGCGCCATGACCGGGCCCACGTCCTTCACCCGGGTGATGTCCTCCAGCGGCGCGGTGAACAGCTGCCGCACGTCCGGGAAGGCCTCCGCGAGCGCCTTGGCGGTGGCGTCCCCCACGTGGCGGATGCCCAGCGAGTACAGGAAGCGCCGCTGCGTGGTCTGCTTGGAGCGGTCCACGGAGGCCAGCAGGTTCTCCGCGCTCTTGTCCCCCATGCGCTCGAGCTTCAGCAGCCGCGCCTTGGTGAGCGCGTAGAGGTCCGCGAACGTCTTCACCTCGCCGGTGGCCACCAGCTGCGCGGCCAGCTTGTCGCCCAGGCCCTCGATGTCCATGGCGATGCGGCTGGCGAAGTGGCGGATCTTCTCCACCAGCTGCGCGGGGCAGGACGCGCCCGTGCAGCGGATGACGGCGCCGTCCTCGTCCTTCACCGCCACCGCGCCGCACACCGGGCAGTGCTGGGGGAACTCGAACGGCCGCGAGTCCGCGGGGCGCTTGGACAACACCGTGGAGACGATCTCCGGAATCACGTCGCCCGCGCGGCGCACGAAGACGGTGTCGCCCTTGCGCACGTCCTTGCGGCGCAGCTCGTCCTCGTTGTGCAGGGTGGCGCGCGCCACGGTGACGCCGCCCACCTTCACCGGCTTGAGGTGCGCCACCGGCGTCAGCGCGCCGGTGCGGCCCACCTGGATGCCGATGTCCAGCACCTCCGTGGACTCCTCCTCCGGCGGGAACTTGTACGCCACCGCCCAGCGCGGGCTCTTCGACACCTGGCCCAGCCGGCGGCGCTGGTCCTCGTCGTCCACCTTCACCACCATGCCGTCCACCTCGAAGGGCAGCTCGTGGCGGCCCTTCAGGGAGGCGTCATAGGCCTGGCGCACGCCGTCGATGCCTTGCGCGCGCACGTAGCGGTTGATGGGCAGGCCCAGCGTCTTCAGGTACTCCAGCTTCTCGATGTGCGACTTGAAGGCGGGGACGCCGTCGGAGGGGACGCACTCGTACAGGTAGACGGAGAGCGGGCGCGAGGCCGTCTCCTTCGGGTCCAGCTGGCGCAGGCTGCCGGCCGCCGCGTTGCGCGGGTTGGCGAAGAGCGGCTCGCCCTCCTCCTCGCGCTTCTCGTTGAGCTTCTGGAAGTCCGCCTTGCGGATGAAGACCTCGCCGCGCACCTCCAGCACCGCGGGCACCTTCACCCCGTCCTGCGGGAACAGCTCCATGGGCAGGCTGCGGATGGTGCGCAGGTTGCCCGTGACGTCCTCGCCCGTGGTGCCGTCGCCGCGCGTGGCGCCCTGGACGAAGCGGCCCTGCTCGTAGCGCAGGGCGATGGCGAGCCCGTCCAGCTTGGGCTCGCACACATACATGACGCCCGCGGTGCCCAGCAGCTTGCGGATGCGCTCGTCGAACTCCCCCAGGCCCTCGTCCTCGAAGATGTTCGCCAGGGACAACATGGGCACGCGGTGGACCACCTCGCCGAACTCGTCCGCCGCCTTGCCGCCCACGCGCTGGGTGGGCGAGTCCGGCGTCTGGAGCGACGGGTGTCCGTCCTCCAGCGCCTGCAGCTCGCGCATCAGCGTGTCGTATTGCGCGTCGCTGATCTCCGGCGAGTCGAGGACGTAGTAGCGGTGGTTGTGGTGGGCCAGCTCACGGCGGAGCTCTCGGGCTCGGGCTTCGGCGGTCTTGAAGTCGTCCACGGTTCGCGGTCCTTACCCCAAATCGCGCCCCGCGAGGGCGCATCCGGTGCCACGCAATCTAGAGCGTCCCTCCGACACCCCGTCAGCACCGCCCGGACAGCGGGGATTTCCCGGTGCGGGTGGACTCCCCGGGAGGTGGGACGACACCTCGGCCGTACCGGGGGACGGGCTGCCTGGAGACGGGGCGGCACACGCCGGGGTGGAGCGGGGCCCCGCCGGGTCGGGTGGCCAGGGCGGCGCGCGGGCACGGCGCGCATGGGGGTGGACCCACCTGGGAGGTCCTTGGCGGGAATGGAAATGTCGGGTCCGCGCTTCCTGTTGCTCAGACGGAAGAGACCGATCCGACGGCCCCCAAGATGCCTTGACAGGCCTGGAGGGGGTCAATAACGTCCCCGCGCGGTTCACTGGCGCAGGTATTTCGACGGCGCCATCTCTTCCCCAACCACCGGCCCGCGCCCGCGCAGTCCCGTCCAGGGATTCCGGTAGGGTCGTCCTCATGGAAGGTGCTTCCGAGGACCGCGCGGACATCTCCCGCCAATCACCGTCCGAGTCCTCGGGCACCTCAATCCTCCCCCAAGCGTTCCCAGACATGCGCAAAGCCCGTACTTCGAGAGAGAAGGCCGCCGACGTCGCCGCACCCGTCGAGGCCGACGACAAGCCCCGTCGCAAGCGCGCGGCGGCGAAGACCGCCGACAGGGAGGAGGAGAAGCCCACCCGCACCCGCCGCGCCCGCCGTGACGAGGAAGCCCCGGCCGAAGAGGTGGAGGCGGAGGCCGCGGAGGCGAGCGTCGAGACGCCCCGCCCGGTGCTCACGCCCATCTCCCGCCCCGTGCGAGACGACGACCTCCAGGAGGCCCGCATCTCCGGTGGCGACGAGCAGCCCGCCGCCTCCCTGCCTCCCGCGCCCGAGGCGCCCGAGTCCCCCGCCATCCCCGAGGTCTCCCGCGGCGACGGCGCGCCCATGCAGGTCATCAAGCTCAATGACCTGAAGCGGATGAAGATCACGGAGCTGGCGAAGATGGCCCACGACGTGGGCATCGAGGGCTACCAGGGCCTGAAGAAGCAGGACCTCATCTTCGCGCTGCTCGGCGGCATCGCGGACAAGCGCTTCGAGGTCCACGCCGAAGGCGTGATGGAGCTGCTCAGCGACGGCTTCGGCTTCCTGCGCAGCGCGGACAGCGACTACCAGCCCAGCCCGGACGACATCTACGTCTCCCCGTCGCAGGTGCGCCGCTTCAACCTGCGGCCCGGCGACACGGTGACGGGCCCCATCCGCCAGCCGCGCGAGGGCGAGCGCTTCTTCGCGCTGCAGAAGGTCGACAAGGTCAACTTCGCGGACCCCATGTCGGACGCGGCGCGCGAGCGCATCCTGTTCGACAACCTCACGCCGCTGTATCCGACGCGCAAGCTCAAGCTGGAGCACGAGTCGTCGGAGATGACCACGCGCATCATCGACATGTTCTGTCCCATCGGTCTGGGCCAGCGCTGCCTCATCGTGGCGCCCCCCAAGGCCGGCAAGACGGTGCTCCTGCAGAACATCGCGCACGCCATCAGCCGCAACCACCCGGACGTCTACCTCATCGTGCTGCTCGTGGACGAGCGCCCGGAGGAAGTGACGGACATGGAGCGCAGCGTGCGCGGCGAGGTGGTCTCCTCCACCTTCGACGAGCCCGCCACGCGCCACGTGCAGGTGGCGGAGATGGTCATCGACAAGGCCAAGCGCCTGGTCGAGCAGAAGTACGACGTCTGCATCCTGCTGGACTCCATCACCCGCCTGGCGCGCGCCTACAACACGGTGGTGCCCGCGTCCGGGAAGATCCTGTCCGGCGGCGTGGACGCCAACGCGCTGCACAAGCCCAAGCGCTTCTTCGGCGCCGCCCGCAACATCGAGGAGGGCGGCTCGCTGACCATCATCGGCACCGCGCTCATCGACACCGGCAGCCGCATGGACGAGGTCATCTTCGAGGAGTTCAAGGGCACGGGTAACTCCGAAATCGTCCTGGACCGCAAGCTGATGGAGAAGCGCATCTTCCCGACGCTGGACATCAACAAGTCCGGCACGCGCAAGGAGGAGCTGCTCCTGTCGCCCGCGGACCTGGTGCGCATCACCGCGCTGCGCCAGGTGCTCCACCCGTTCACGCCCATCGACGCGATGGAATTCGTGCTCAAGCACATGCGTCCGACGGCGACGAACGCCGACTTCCTCGGCTCGATGAACCGGTAACCCCGGAGAAGGAGGGCCCATGTGCCACCCCGTGCTCGTCCGTCTGCGCACCCTCGTCATGGGGGTGGCACTCGGAGCCCTGACGGGATGTGACGTGGGTCCCCTGGGCCCGGTGGGCGACACGCCCCCGGTCCTCTCGTCGAAGACCTGTTACTCGGATGACGATTGCGTGGCCGACGCCTGCTGTGGGCTCGGCACCGCCGTCACCCACGCGGACGAGGGGCCGACCTGCGGGGGCGTCACCTGCACGGGAAGCTGCCCTCCCGGCACCATCGACTGCGGCCGCTGCATCCCCGTCTGTCGCGGCGACCGCTGCGCCGCCGCCTGTCAGTGACCTTGCGCGCGCGCCGCCCGCTCAGGCGGCCGGGGGCTGCTGGACCTTCGCGAGTTCGGTCGTGGCCTCCGGCGTGACGACGGCGGCGTGGGGCTGGGCCTTGAGGCGCACGAAGTCGAAGCACGCCACGAGGATGGCGGCGATGGGGACGGCGAACAGCGCGCCCACCAGTCCGAACAGCCGCTCCCCGGCGATGAGGGAGAAGGCGACGATGACGGGGTGGATGCGCGCGGCCTGGCCCATGATCTTCGGGTTGAGGAAGTACGCCTCCACCGCGTGGATGCCGATGATCCACAGCAGGATGAAGACGCCCTTCTTGAAGCCGTCCGCGAGCGCGATGAGGACGATGGGCACCGAGCTGAGGATGGTGCCGAAGATGGGGATGAGGCTGAAGAAGGTGGCGATGGTCGCCAGCAGGAACGCGAACTTCACGCCGAACAGCAGGAGCCCCACGAACGTCAGCGCGCCGTTCACGACGCAGATGGTGACCTGGCCTCGCACCACGCCGGACAGCGACCGGTCGATGCGCTCGACGAGCAGGCGCGCGTCGGCGGCGTGCTCCGGCGGGACGAGCGTGCCGAAGTAGCGGCGGATGGCCTGCCCGTCGATGGAGAAGAACGCGGCCACCATCATCACGAAGAAGAGCGTGAAGATGCCCGCGGCGACGGAGGCGACGATGCTGCGCGACACGTTGACGATGTCGCCCAGGTTCTCCTGCACCAGGGACGAGGCGCGCTTGACGGCGTCGCCCAGCAACTGCTCCAGGTCCAGCGCCAGGCTGAAGTGCCCGCTGCCCGCGGCGTCCGCGCCCTCCAGCGCGCGGTTGGAGAGGGCCACGGGGATGCCGTGGTCGCTCAGCCACGTCTCGCCCCGCTGCGCCAGCTCCTGCATGTGCTCCGGCGTGAGGGTGTTGGCCAGCGCCACCGCGTCCCGGCTGATGCGCGCCAGCTCCCGGTACAGCTGGGGCACGAGCGCGACCAGGAACAGGTACACGCCCACGAAGAAGCCCGCGTAGATGAGCAGGATGGCGACCCAGCGCGGCACCGCGCGCCCCGCCACCTTCACCCGGGTGATGCGCGCCACCAGGGGCTGCACCAGGTACGCGATGAGCGCCGCGCCCGCGAACGGCATCACCACGGAGCGGAAGGCCACGAGGACCAGGGCCACGCAGAGCCACAACCCCGCCAGCAGCAACAGGCGCTGGCGACGGTCGGAGATGGGAGTCGGAGGCGGGGCGTCCAGGGGCTGCGACATGGAGACGGGCTTATGGCACCGCCCTCGCCCTGACAAGGGCCGCCCCCCGTCCCGCCCGCCCGCCCGGCGCGGGGCTCGGTCGCCCCCGGGCGACGCCGTCGAGGTCGGGCGGAAAGTTCGTGCTCACAGCATCAGTCGGCGGAGGGGGGGCTGGGGGCCTCAGGCCTGGGCGCCCTGGACGAGCCGCAGCTTCGCCTCCAGCAGCTCCAGGCACTGGCGCATGTGCTTGCGCTTGATGCGGCCCCCGGTCGCCTCGCCCAGGCCGAGCATCTGCTCGGTCAGCCACCGCGAGAGGAACAGCAGCGCGAGCCGGTCGTCGGGCCCGAGCCCCCGCTCCAGGTAGCGCTTGTGGCGCATGTAGTCGTCGTACGCGTCCGTCTCGTGCGAAAGCTCCCAGTGCGTCAGCCGCAGGGCCTCCGTGTAGACGGCGGGCGAGGGGCGGGGACGGACCTCGGTGAACAGGGGCGCGAAGGCGCCGCCGGTGTCCAGGTCCAGCTCCTCGACCGGAGGGGGCCAGCGCTGGAGGTCCTTCGCCAGGAGCTTCGCCACCTCCTCCAGGAGGTGGTCCAGCAGCGCCACGGGCTTCAGGTCGAAGAGATGGTCCCAGCGGGAGGGCATGCCCCTTGTCTACCTCAAGACGCGGAGGAGGGCAGGGGCGCCGCGGGGGGCGTCCTCGCGGGTCCCCCGTCTCCTGCTCCCGCCGGAGGTGCCGCTCAACTCCCGGCGTCGTCCAGCTCCGTCCCCGCGTCGGAAATCCCACCATCCACCCCGCCGTCGCCCGTGCCGCCGTCCGGACGGACTCCCTTGCAGCAGGGCGGGACCTCCTCGAAGTACAGGGCCGCCTGGGAGCAGAAGACGCGGACCTCGCGGAGGTGGGCGCCGCAGCCCGTCACGAAGCGGCCGTCCTCGTCGCAGGTGGGGGCCGCGGCGGTGGCGGGGTCGCACAGCGACAGGTTCACCGCGCACACGGCGCGCGAGCGGTAGAAGCGCGGGTCGCTCCGGCTGCCGGGGACGACGGTGCAGGTGGTGCCCTGCTCGCAGCGCTGGAGGATGGGGCCGGTGGAGCAGGGCCCCACGGCGCAGGCCGTCTCGCAGTTGAGGGCCTCCGAGTCGTCGCAGCGGGGGGCTTCGGCGCAGAGGTCTCCCTGGGAGCAGGCGGAGACGAGGAGGGCGAGCAGGAGCGTGAGCAGGTGGCGCGGCAAGGGGGCCTCGGGCAGGTCAGGTGAAGCGCTCGAGGAAGTTCAGCAGGATTCGAGGCCCGGCGGGAGTGGGACGCAGTCCGGACAGCAGCCGGGGGACGCAGTGGCCCGGGGGCTCGCCGCGCGCCACGGCCTCCGCCTCCAGGCCGTCACACCGGGCCTCGATGACGGCACGCAGGGCCTCCGGGTGGGCCTCCGGATGGAACTGCACGCCGCGTACGTTCGCCCGGAAGGCCAGCGCCTGCGCGTCGGTGTTGGGGTTGCCGGCGAGCACGCGCGCGCTCCCCGGGACCTCGAGGACGATGTCCTCGTGCGTGGCCTGCGCGGCGAAGTGCTCGGGGACGCCGTCGAAGAGGGCATCCGAGCGCCCCGCGTCCGTGAGCGACACGGTGACGGTGCCCGTCTCGCGACCGCGCGGGTTGCGCGCGACGCGTCCACCGTAGGCATGCGCGAGCAACTGGTGGCCGAAGCACACCCCCAGCACCGGCGTCCCGCGCTCGGCCGCGTCCAGCATGAAGTCCGCGGCGCGCAGCATCCACGGCGCCAGCGCCGTCACCGACAGCGGCGAGCCCGTCATCATCACCGCGTCGTAGCCGGCCGCGTCCGCTGGCAGCGGTGCATCCCGATGCACATGCAGGATGTCGAAGCGATAGCCCGACAGTCCAATGGTGCGCAGGAACCACTGCTCATAATCCCCCACCGAAAGACGCACGTGCTCCGCCGCGTCGCCGGCTTTCAGCAACAAGACGTTCTTCACCCGGGAAGGTTGCCGCATCCGGACGCCATTCCTACCCTCTCGTTCCATCCGTGTCCGCTCCTGGCCAGTTCATCCGGAACGCTCCCCAGCTCTCCCGAGGAACCCCCATGCTTGACGCCCGCTCGCTCACTCCACGGCTGCCCGTCCTGCAACTCCTCATCGACGGACAGGGTGTCGACCCCATCGAGGGTGGGACGCTCCCCGTGGTGAATCCCGCCACCGGTGAGAAGGTGTGCGACGTGCCCAGCGCCACCGCCGCGGACGTGGACCGCGCGGTGAAGGCCGCCCGGCGCGCCTTCGAATCCGGTCCGTGGAGTCGCATGTCGGCGCGCGAGCGCGGCAAGCTCATCCGCAAGCTGGCGGACCTCCTGTGGCAGCGCCGCGAGGAGTTCGCGCTCGTCGAGTCGCTCAACAACGGCAAGACGTTCCGCGACGCCATCCGGGGGGACGTCGCGCCCGGCGCGGGCACGCTGGCCTACTTCGCGGACTGGGCGGACAAGATTCACGGCGAGGTGCTCCCCGTGGACGGCCCCTTCCACACGTACGTGCTGAAGGAGCCGGTGGGCGTGGTGGGCGCCATCGTCCCGTGGAACTACCCCACGTGTCTGCTGTGCTGGAAGCTGGGGCCCGCCCTGGCGGCTGGCTGCACGGTGGTCGTGAAGCCGTCGGAGATGACGCCGCTGACCGCGATGAAGCTGGGCGCGCTCGCGCTGGAGGCGGGCTTCCCGCCGGGCGTCCTCAACGTGGTGACGGGCTATGGCGACCCCACGGGCGAGGCGCTCGCCCGCCACCCGGACGTGGACAAGATCTCCTTCACCGGCTCCGGCCGCACCGCGCGCCGGCTGATGCAGGCGTCGGCGGGCAGCAACCTGAAGAAGCTGACGCTGGAGCTGGGCGGCAAGAGCCCGCAGGTGGTCTTCCCCGACGCGGACATGGACCGCGCGGTGGAGGCGTGCTTCTGGGGCATCTTCGGCAACAAGGGGGAGACGTGCAACGCGGGCAGCCGCGTGCTCGTGCACGACGACGCGTACGAGCCCTTCGTGGGGCGGCTGGCGGAGCGCGCGCGCAAGCTGCGCGTGGGCGACCCGTTGGACCCGAGCACGGAGATGGGCGCGCAGGTCAGCCAGCGGCAACTGGAGACCATCCTGGGCTACGTGGAGAGCGGCAAGCAGCAGGGCGCGACGCTGCTGGCGGGCGGCTCGCGCGACACGGAGGGGGCCAAGGAGAAGGGCTACTTCATGCGGCCCACCATCTTCGGCGACGTGCGGCCGGACATGAAGATCGCCCAGGAGGAGATCTTCGGCCCGGTGCTCGCGTGCCTGCGCTTCCGGGACGACGCGCACGCGCTGGAGCTGGCGAACGGCACGCTCTACGGCCTGGCGGCGTCGCTGTGGACGCACGACGTGGCGAAGGCCCACGCGCTGGCGCGCAAGGTCAAGAGCGGCGTGGTGTGGATCAACTGCTTCAACGAGTTCGACGATGCCGCGCCGTTCGGCGGCTACAAGGAGTCCGGCTGGGGCCGCGATTTGTCGCACCACGCGCTGGAGGGCTACCTCCAGACGAAGGCGGTGTGGACGCGGCTGCCGACGGACGGCTGAGGATTTCCGAGCAGAGCGCTTCCCGTCTCACCCAGGAAGGAAGGTCCCGATGCCGACGCGTCCCAAGGCGAAGGTCCTCACGCATCCGGCCGTGGCTCGCAGGGCCCGCGCGAAGGAGCGCGGAGGGGCGGTACGCGGCGCGCCCGGGCGCGAGGCGGCTGGCACCGACACGTTGAAGCGCTGGTTGGACGACCGGGGCGTGAAGAACGTGAAGGTGGCCGCCATCGACGTGGATGGTGTCTGGCGCGGCAAGTACATCTCCGTGGACAAGTTCCTCAGCGCCGCCAAGGGGGGCCTGGGCTTCTGCGACGTCGTCTTCGGCTGGGACCTGGGCGACGAGCTGCTCGACAACACCCAGGTGACGGGGTGGCACACCGGCTATCCGGACGCGCACGCCACGGTGGACCTCGCCACCGGCCGGATGATTCCCTGGGAGCCGGACACCGCGGCCTTCCTGCTGGACTTCGTCAACGCGGACGGCTCGCCGTTCGAGGCGAGTCCCAGGCAACTGCTCCAGAAGGTCGCCGGCCGCGCGCGGGAGCTGGGCTACCTGCCGCGCTTCGGCGCGGAGTACGAGTTCTTCATCTTCAAGGAGCAGCCGCACTCCCTGAAGGAGAAGGGCTTCCACGACCTCACCCCGCTGACGCCGGGCATGTTCGGCTACTCGTGGCTGCGCACGTCGCTCAACGCGCCGCTGGTGCACGCGCTCATCGACGGGTGCAACGGCTTCGGCCTGGACATCGAGGGCTTCCACACGGAGACGGGCCCGGGCGTGTTCGAGGCCGCCATCCGCTACGACGACGTGGAGCGCGCGGCGGACAAGGCGGCGCTGTTCAAGACGGTGGTGAAGGAGATCTGCGCGCGCCACGGCCTCACCGCGTGCTTCATGGCGAAGGTGAACGCCCGGCTGCCGGGGTGCTCCGGCCACGTGCACCAGTCCCTGTGGGACCTGAAGGGCGAGCACAACCTCTTCCACGAGGAGGGCGCTCCCCACGGGATGAGCCAGTTGATGCGCCACTACATCGGCGGGCAACTGGAGCTGATGCCGGAGCTCACCGCGCTCTACTGGCCCACCATCAACAGCTACAAGCGCAGCGTGGAGAACACCTGGGCGCCCACCACCGCGACCTGGGGGCTGGAGAACCGCACCTGCGCGGTGCGTGTCATCGGTGAGAACGCCAAGGCGATGCGCATCGAGTACCGCCAGCTGGGCGCGGACATGAACGCGTACATCGGCATGGCGGCGAGCCTCGCCGCGGGGCTGTGGGGCATCGAGAACGAGGTGGAGCCGCCGCAGGCGTGCAACGCCAACGCGTACGCCAACCGGGACGCGGCGCCATTGCCCCGCAACCTCAAGGAGGCCGTGGCGCTGCTCAAGGACAGCGAGCGCGCCCGCGCGCTCCTGGGAGACGGCTTCGTGGACCACTTCGTGCGCACGCGCGAGTGGGAGGTGCGCCAGTACGAGCGCGCCGTCACCAACTGGGAGCTGGAGCGCTACCTGGAGCTCATCTGAGGAGCCCCGAGCGAGGAGAATCGCGATGAAGCCGTTCGACATCCCCACCGAACCCCGCGTCACCGAGATGGCGTGGCCCACCCGCATCGTCTTCGGCGCGGGGGCGCTCCAACGCCTGCCCGCCCAGGCACAGCGGCTGAAGATGAAGCGCCCGCTGCTCGTCACGGACGCGGGCGTGGTGAAGGCGGGCCTGGCCGCGCGCGTGCTGGAGGTCGTGAAGGCCGCGGGCCTGTCGAGCGCCGTCTTCGACCGCGTGGAGCCCAACCCCACGGAGAAGGACGTCTTCGCGGGGCTGGAGGCCTACCGGAGCCACGACTGTGACGGCATCATCGCGCTGGGCGGTGGCAGCGCGCTGGACGCGGGCAAGCTGGTGCAACTGCTCACGACCCACGAGCCGCCCCTGAGCCGCTATGACGACGCGAAGGGCGGGGACCAGTACGTCCGCGACGACCTGCCGCCGCTCATCGCCATCCCGACCACCGCGGGCACGGGCTCGGAGGTGGGCCGCTCGGGCGTGGTGACGCTGGCGGACACCGGCCGCAAGACGGTCATCTTCAGTCCGCACCTGCTGCCGCGCGCAGCCATCGTGGACCCGGAGCTGACGCTGGGCCTGCCGCCGGGGGTCACCGCGGCCACCGGCATGGACGCCTTCACGCATTGCCTGGAGGCGTACGTGGCCAGCGGCTTCCACCCGCTCGCGGACGCGGTGGCCATCGACGGCATCCACCGCGTGGGGCGCTCGCTGGTGACGGCCGTGCTCGAGGGCTCGGACCTGGCGGCGCGCACGGACATGATGGTCGCGGCGATGCAGGGCGCCATGGCCTTCCAGAAGGGGCTGGGGGCCTGCCACGCGCTGGCGCACGCGCTCACGCCCATCTCCGGCGTACACCATGGGCTCGCCAACGCCGTGGTGCTGCCGGTGGTGATGGAGTTCAACCGGGGTGCGAGCACGGCGAGGCTGGCTCGCGTGGCGGTGGCCCTGGGGGATACCTCCAACGCCCGCGAGGAGGTGCTCGCGAGCAACGCCATCGACCGGGTGCGCAAGCTCAACGCCGCCATCGGCATCCCCGCGCGGCTGCGCGACGTGGGGGTGAAGGAGGAGGACCTGGCGCACATCGCGGACAAGGCCTTCCAGGACGCGTCCCACCTGTGCAACCCGCGCAAGGTGACGGACGCGGACCTGCTGGCCATGGCCCGCGAGGCCTGGTGAGGCCGTGACACGCGCCGGGGAGGCCAAGGGCTTCCCCGGTGATGGGCGACGTCAGCTACCGTCCTCGGATGCGGCGGGCGGCTCGCCGGAGATGCCGCCGTCCTTGAGCACCGGGACGCCGATGTCCTGGGTCGCGATGCCGCCGCCCTCGTCGTTCGCGCCGGCGGAGCCGTCCTCGGGGGTGAACTCGAGCGTCTCCACGAAGACGCGGCCAGGCAGGCGCAGGTCCATGGCGTTGATGCGCTCGTTGGCGCGCAGGTCGTAGAGCTGCTGCGCGACGGGGCCCGCCGGAATCCGGTCGTCGGAGAAGAAGATGTAGACCTTCACCTTCCCTTCCTGGACGGGGACGCGGAAGCTCGTGTGGGCGACGGGCTTGTCCGCGTCGCAGCGGATGGAGCGGTTCTCCCGCGTCAGCGTCAGTTGGCGGATGACGCCCTTCTCCGACACCGTGTAGAGCATGCAGTACGGCAACTGGCCGTCCTGGGGAATCACCTCCATCGTCGCCGGGCCCGTCTTCCGGATCTTCGCGCGTGTGGGCCGGTCGTCCTTGCGTCCTTCGTGACAGCCCGAGCCCAACACCACCATTGCCAACAGCCAGCTCCAGCGCTTCATGTGTCCCTCCGGGGGCCTGGAAGAACCACCGTTCGCACGCCCCAGCCTAGCGCGGCCGCTCGTACCCCGGGGAGAGCGCGGTGTCCCGTTCTCCGACGCCTGTGTCGCGCAACGATTGCCAGTACACATCCCCGCCGGGCGGGGGGCGCTCACGCACGCCCGGTCTGTCTTTCAGGAGGCATGGGGGGCGGTCCCCGCGGCCGACCGTCGATGCGGTCGCCGTGCGAGCAGGCGTGGGCCAGCAGCCCCTCTCCCCATGGCGCGCCCACGAAGGAGCCGCTGACGGACGTGCCTCCTCACGCCAACCTGGCGGTCCCCCGGGCGTGACAGCGGGTGGGGCAGGTGGCGTCGGACGTGGACCCGCCGTCGTCGTCGCGCTGCTGTCCGGGCCCGGAGACCACCGCGGGTTGGGTCGCGCGGCGCCGCTCGCCCCGCGCCGCGCGGACGGCGTGGTCGACTGCGTGTTCGCTGCCCTGCGCCCCCCGGTGCCTCCGGGGAGCGTGGGCCGCGCGGACGTTCAAGGCAGGTTGGTGTTCACGCCGGGGCAGATGCCCGGCTTCATCTCGTCCGCGGTTTGGTGGACCTCCTTGTTGAGCTGCTTCTGGTGCTTGGGGTCCTGCGCCGTGTAGACGATGACGACGCCCTCGGGCGTGTCCTTGATGTGGGCGCTGGAGGGCATGGTGGGCGCGCCCGCGAGGCCACCGCCGCCACGGCCGCTCGTGTCGTCCCCGAGCTGTTCCTCGAGCGGACTGTCGCCCAGGTCCTCGCGCGCGGCCTCCTCGATGGGGGGCTCGTTCTGGACGCGCTGGGTGCTCGCCGCCTGCTGGTTGAGCATCCTCCGGCTGCGCTGCTGCAGGTCCGCGACCTGGGATTCGTCCGCGGTGCTGATGATGAGCGCCACGCCCTCGGGCACATCCTGCGCCCGGGCCTGGGCCCCGGGCACCTTCATGGGACAGTCCACGTCCGCCACGCTCTCCGCGTGGCCCTTCTTGTGTGGGGGCTCGACCTCCTTCCCGGATTGCTCGGGCTTGGAGGACTCGGCGCTGGTGGATACCGGCTCGCTGGTGCCTTGTGGCTGGTTGTTGACCGTCGCGTTCTCTGGCTGGGTGCCGCGCTTGGCGCAGCCGACGCCCATGCAGAGCGCGGCGGAGATGGCGAGAATCGACGGAAGCCTGAACAGTCGCATGTGAGGTCCCCCTTGGGCGTGTGCCCTTCGCGCGGAAGGTGGGCAGGGGACTGGGGCGCTGACAACGCGCTCGCGTCCGGCGTCGGGCCTGGCAGCCCCGCCCCGCTGGCGGTCGGTTCTATCGAGCGGGCGACGTCGCACCAGGCTCCCCGTTCATTGAGCAACAGGCATTGGCCGGAAGTGGTCTCGCAAGCCGGGCCATCTCCGTCAGCATCCGGGAACGAGAGCTGACGGGGGAGGGTGTGTCCATGCGAAGGCTGGCGGTGCTCGACCTGGATGGGACGCTGACGCCAGACGTTCTCGGGGCGCTGTTGATGCGCGAGCTGGTGGCGCGGGGTGTCTGTGATGTCGTCCATGGGCAGCACATGCTGGAGTTGTTGCTGAGCCATCGCGCGGGGCAGCCGGAGGCCGCGAGCACCGCGGCCCACGTCTATCAATCGTTCGGGCGCGCCGTGGAGGGCGTGGCCGTCTCCGCGGTCGAGCGTGTCGCGGAGGCCGTCTGGGCCCGGGCCC
This sequence comes from Myxococcus dinghuensis, assembly GCF_024198235.1. Lineage (GTDB taxonomy): Bacteria > Myxococcota > Myxococcia > Myxococcales > Myxococcaceae > Myxococcus > Myxococcus dinghuensis. The sequence goes on from NZ_JAKCFB010000031.1 coordinate 107,579, forward strand.
GGGGGCGGCTGTTCGCCTTCGTGAAGCCCCTGGTCCGGGAGCTGGAGCGCTCGGGTTTCCTCGTGGCCCTCGTGTCGGGCAGCCCCATGGAGGTGGTGCACCTGGCGGCGTCGGAGCTGGGCGTGGACATCTGTCGGGGCGCGGTGCTCGAGATTCGCCGCAATCGCTACACGGGACGTGTCCTGGAGGCGCCCGGGCTCGAGGGCGCCCGGCGGCGCATCCTCCAGGACCTGGCGGAGCTCCACCAGGTCAGCCTGCCGGAATCGCTCGCCATGGGCTGCGCCGTGGAGGACGCGGAGCTGTTCGAGCAGGTGGGGATCCCCATCGCCTTCGAGCCCGTGGAGGTCCTCGCCCAGCTCGCCATGCGGCACGGTTGGACCGTCGTCCACCGCCAGGACGTCCTTCAGGTCCTGACCGGGCTCAAGGTCTGCGCTGCCCAACGCGTCAACGTCATCCGCTTCGAGTCGTGAGAGGCATTGGTTGCCGGGGAGCCGACGTGTCTGGTCAGACCGCCAGGCTTCACCCCAACCAAGGAACCGTGGATGTTCAGGTGGACGGGAATCATGGCCGCCGCGTTGTCCTTCGTGGTCCTGGCGGCGTGTGGAGCGGACTCAGTCAATCCCTCTCGACCGGAGCCGACGACCTGTCCCGAGGACTGTCAGTACGGCGGTTACTGTGGTGACGGCGTCTGCTCGGGGCCGGAGACCTCCTCCAATTGCAGCCGGGACTGCACCGGAGGCGGGGGCTGCTTCACGTCGGAGCCGTAGGGTCCTTTCGGGGACCTCCTCGTCCGGGGATGTCCGTGCAAGCGGCGACCGGCCCGAGGCTTCAGCGCGCCTCGGGCCGGACGTAGACGACCACCTGCGGCGTCTCGTCCAGGTACAGGCCCATGGTCGGCGTGCGCGTGCCGAAGGCCTGCCACGTGAGGAACTCGTGCTCGCGGAACTCCTGGTGGTACTGGTACGCGACGATGTCCGCCTCGGCGGGGCTGCCCACCGCGCGCAGGTCCTCTCGCAGCATGCCGTTGCGCTGGTAGTCGCGGAACGAGCCGCCGTGGACCTCGTGGAGGAACAGCCGCGCGCCGGGTTTGGCGTGCTCGTTGATCCACGGCAGCACGCCGGTGACGTGGCTGGACCAGAACTGACGCTGCATGCCCAGCGTCGCGGCGCCCGCGGCGCCACCCGCCAGCTCCGAGTAGGCCGCCGTGCCGTAGGGGAAGACGTGCGCCGAGTAGACCAGCGCCGGCGCGAGGAGCACCGCGAACACGGGCGCCGCCACCGCGGGCCACGGCAGTGCGGTCCACCGCGTCTCGAGCCGCTCCCACAGCGCGGCGCAGCCCCGGACCACGGCTTCCCCCGCGAGCAGGCCGAGGAACACCATGGAGGGGAACCAGTGCTTCACGCCGCCGAAGTGCGGCACCTGCGGGTGGCTGATGATGAGGATGGAGGTGACCGCGTTCACCCCCACCAGCGCCTCCGCCAGCGTCACCGGCCGCGTCACCCAGCCGCGCGTGCGCTCGAACTGGCTCAGCGCGACCCGCGCGCCCAGGGCGAGGATGCCCGTCACCATGGGCGCGAAGAGGCTGGTGGGCACGGTGAGCGCCGTCTTCACCAGCACGTAGGTCAGCGGGAAGGGCGGCTCACGCAGCAGCGTCCCCAGGTAGAACCAGGCGTAGTGGTTGTGCTTCGCGTGGAAGGCCAGGTACCAGGCCGTGCGGTCCACGGGGTGGTGCCAGAGATAGGGCCAGTGCAGATAGAAGAGGACGGGGCCGAGCACCGCCATGGCGGCGATGGGCACCAGCGCCCGCGTCACCGGCGCGCTCACCTGCTCGGCGCCCTTGAGCAGCCACGTCCCGCCCGCCGCCAGGCCCACGAACAGCAGCGTGTGCGGACTGAGCAGCAGGAACCCACGCTGGAAGCCGTCCGCGCCGCCGAGCGACAGCACCAGCAGCCCGTAGAACACGGCCACCGCGGCGAACAGGCCCACGAAGCGCAGGAGCCACGCGCGGGCCTCGGCGCTCGCCTCGCTCGCCGTCCACGCGCGCCACAGCGCGAAGGGCGTCAGCACGAAGGGCAGGAACAGGGCGTTGTGCTTGGTGGCCAGCGCCAGCCCGAAGGCCACGCCGCACCACAGGCCCCACTTCACGTCCTCCAGCGCGCGCCAGAAGCAGTACACGACCAGCAGCCAGAACGCCGCCACCGGCACGTCGAAGCACGCCAGCTCCGAGTTGAAGTACTGGCGCGGCACCAGCATGAACGCGAGCGCGGCGAACAGGCCCGCGGTTCGCCCGTACAGCGCGCTGCCGAACAGGAAGCTCAGCGCGGGCACCAACGCGGCCAGGGCGAAGGCCGGCAGCCGGAACGCCGTGGCCGAGCGCATCCAACCCAGCGTGTCGTGGAAGAGCAGGTGGCTCAGCCCGAACAACGTCTTCATCAGCGCCGGGTGCTCGTGGTTGTAGTCCCACCCGCGCACGATGGCCGCGTCCGTCAGCGCCCGCGCGGGCGCATGGAAGAGCTGACGGAACCAGCCCGCATAGCCCTCCGCCGCCGCGAAGTAGACGCTCTCGTCGCGGGTGAAGCCGACCGCGGACTCCGTCAGCCACAGCGCGAGGAAGGCCAGCAGCCACAGGCCCAAGGCCGTCCAGCGCTCGTCCCGCGTGGGTGCCCTGCCCGTCATCGCCTCGTCCCCACCGCTGGCTCCAGCGCCAGCACGTCCAGGCACACCTGCCGCCGGTCCGGGTTCTCCGAGCGCACCCAGACCTTCACCGTCCGCGGCGGGCCCTCCGGCAGCCGCACCTGCGCGGACTGCACGCCCTCGCGGCCGGGAGCAATCGCCACCTCGAGCAGGTTGTCGCCCGTGGCCGCGTCGTCCACGCCCAGGTAGGCCGTCGTCAGCCGCGCCTCCTTCATGTGCGCGAACTCGAAGATGATGCCGCCCTCCAGGCGCAGGTCCACGCCGCCGGGCACGCCGTCCAGCTCCGTCACCAACCGCTGGGCGCCGCCGGGGGCGTGCATCCAGAGGCAGCGGCGCGGCTCGTAGAAGATCTCGTGCCACTCCGGCGCCACGTACAGGTGCGGCGGGCCGGGGCAGCGGTGCGCCTTGCCGTCGAAGCGGCAGGCCTGACGCGCACCACCGGGCTCCTCCAGGTACACGCGCGCCCTGTCGACGGACTCCGTGGCGACGAAGCGGCGCGGCCGGTAGCGCCCGTTCTCGTAGAGCGCCAGCGTCAGCGTGCCCGCGTGGCGCGTCTCGCCCAGGGCGCGGCGCTCGGGGAGGAAGTCCTTCAGGAAGGCGGCCTCGTCGGAGCGGGGCAGCTCCGGCTGGCCCAGCACCCAGACGCGCGGGTGCGCGGACAGGTCGTCGTGGTCCGAGCCCAGGTAGCCGTACACCGGCAGCTCCGGCGGGACGAACAGGCGGGCGCGCTCCGTCCACCAGGGGAACAGGAGCACCGCGTCACCCGGGCGCCCCTCCGCCCTCAGTTGCTCCACCAGCGCGCGGTAGTCCGCCTCGGCCGGCATGCGCGAGGGCTGGCGCAGGTGGAACAGCAGGCACAGGAGCGCGACCAGCAGCAGGCCCCCCAGCTCCAGGAGGGGCAGCGCGCGCGTGAGGCTAGGACTTCGCAAGGCGGATCTTCTGCTCGCTCTTTTCCCGGCAGAAGGTGCAGAAGATGGGCTCACCCTGGGAGAACGACGGCGTCCAGGGCGGGTACATGGAGCAGCGCGGATCCAGGCAGTGGTGCAGCTCCCACAGGTGCCCCAACTGGTGCAGCGCGTGGCGCGCCACCGGCTTGAACCCGACCTCCAGGTCCTTGTGGGGCTGCAGGGTGATGACCGCGCGGTCCTTGCCCTGACGCGCGAAGCCCTGCGTGGGGGCCACGCCGCTGGGCAGCTCGCGCTCCTTCAGCTTGCGCGCGGTGAGCATCAGCACCTTGTCGTCCTGGTAGGCGCGGATGCCCTTCACCTGGTCCAGCAGCTTCTCCGCGTCCAGCGGGTCGCCGAGCCCCGGGGGGACTTCGGCGCTGCCGGAGTGCTCACTGCCCACGCCGAACGCCGTGTAGAGCGTGCGGTTGAGCTTGGCGAGCTGCTTGTCGTCGAAGGGGTCCAGCGTCACGACGCGAATCACGGGGCGTCACCTCGGCGGAAGGGCCCTTTCGTCGTCCAGGGCCCGTCGGTCCAGTTCTCGACGGTCAGTCCTCGGTCTCGGCCGGCTTGGCCTTGGGCGGACGGCCGCGCTTCTTGGGGGCGGCGGGCGCGGCGCCCTCCACCTCGGGGGGCTTCGGCTTGGGCGGACGGCCGCGCTTCTTGGGCGCGGCGGGCTCGGCGCCCTCCGCCTCGGGAGGCTTGGCCTTGGGCGGGCGGCCGCGCTTCTTGGGCGCGGCGGGCTCGCCACCCTCGGCGGGCGCATCCGCCTTGGCCTTGGGCGGGCGGCCGCGCTTCTTGGGCGCGGACTCCTCCGAGGACTCCTTCTCCTCGGACTCCTCGCCGCCCTCCTCGGAGGAGGACTCCTCGTCCGATTCGGAGGCGGGCTCCTCGTCCGAGGGCAGGTCCAGGTCGCCGTCCAGGCCGAGCAGGTCGCCCTCCAGGCCCAGGTCGTCTTCCCCCTCCCGCGCGAACTCGGCGGCGGTGCGCTTGGGGCGCTCGCGGCCGGGCGGGAACAGGACGATGTCGATGGCGTCCTCGGCGTTGACCTCCGCGGTGCCCAGCGCGGCGGAGACCTCCGACACCAGCAGGTGCCGGGCGTTGTCGTACAGCTCGCGCTCCTTGGTGGGCAACGGCCGCAGCTCGCTGAGGACCTGCAGGTCCTTGACGACCTCCGCCAGGCCGAGGATTCCGCCCTGCGTCATGCGGTCCAGGTTGGTGCGCGCGCGCTGCTTCCAGTCCAGGTCGGCCTTGTCGCTGTCCGAGCGCAGGAAGGCGAAGACGGCCTTCACGTCCTCGGGGCCGGCCACCTTGCGCACGCCGATGGCGACCACCTTGGCCTGGGGCACCATGACGACGGCGCCGTCTTCCTCGCGGCGCATCGTGACGAAGACGAGCTTCTGGCCCGCCACTTCCTTCGCGTCGATGGCGGTGACGCGGCAGACTCCCTGGTTCGGATACACGACCCGGTCGCCGACCGCGAGCTGCTGGAGTGACGCGGACCCTTCTGGCATGTCCCCCTCACGGGCAGTTCTTGACGGACGTCAGAGTGGCCCGGGCTTAGCACCGAGTCGCTTCGGACGCCACGAGTTTACCGGTGGGCCGACGCCGTGCGTTCGCCCGTCCGCTGAGCCTCCAAAAGAATGCCCAGCAATTCCTTCTGTCGAGCGTCGAGCGCCGCCTCCACCTCCGCCTGCGTCGGCCCCTCGTCCGAGACCATCCCCGGCCGCGCGTCCACGCGCCCGGACAGGCCCATCGCCGACAGCACCGACAACCCCAACACGGTCACCGCCACCAGCTTCTTCATGGTGAGTCCTCCTTGGCGCCCAGGGTAGGGGGCGGGACCGGAGGATCAACTTTTCGGCAACAGGCCGCTGCACGGCTGTAGCGGCCTATCGCGCCGGCGGGACGGGGGAGGTCGCCCGGGCGGGAGCCTGGCTGCCCGGCGGCCGGACGACGGGGAACACCTCGACCAGGAGGGTGCCGGTGTTGTCGGTGAGGTGGTCGTCGGGGAAGGTGAGCTGGAGCCAGGAGACACCCCGCAGGCGCAGGGGCTGGCCCACCTCGAGCACCGCCAGGCCGCTGGGGGCGGTGTCGCCCGGGTCGCCCGTCCCCATCACCCCGAGCACCCGGCCCACCGGCCCGCCTCCCAGGCCCCGGGTGCGCGCGGGCTCGGCGGTGTAGCGCAGCAGGACGTCGTAGCTGGCGTCGGGGTCGAGCGCGTGGAGGGCGAAGCGGTCCGCGCGCGACAGCCTCACCGCGTGGTGACGCGCGTCCAGGCGCAGGGGCGGGAGGGGCGCGCCGCCCACCTCGCGGACACGGACCTGGATGGCGCCGCGGTTGTCGTCCTGGCGACCATCCACCACGAAGACGTGGAGGACGCGCGTGTGGCGGACCAACTGCTCGTCCGCGCCGAGCACGCCGAACGAGTCGTGCGCGGACAACTGGGCGTCGCCCTCGAGGTAGTAGGCCGCCTCTCCCACGGAGGTCGGTCCCCCCAGCGACATCCGCCCCTCGACGCGGACCATGTACGCGCGCGCGGGGTCCAGCAGCACGCGGGCGGCGGACGAGGTGGGGACGCGGAAGGCATGGCTCACCGCGGACAGCCGGACGCCGTCCACCGGCATGTCGACGTCCTGGACGAGTGGCCCGCCGCGCCCCTTCGCCGCGAGCCCGCTGGCCGTGGAGGTGTTCAGTCGTGGATGGAGCCGCGCGTGGACCGCGAGCGTGGTGCCGTGCTCGGCGCGGACCATCTGGCTCCACGGCACCATCCCGGGGACGACGACCTCCAACAGGTGCTCACCGTCCGCGGACAGGTGGGTGATGAGCGCGGGCGTGGAGGACTCCAGGGTCCGCCCGTCCACGCGGATGGACGCGCCGGGCGGCGAGGAGCTCAACTCGACGGAGAAGGTGCCCTCGCGGCCGAGCATGCTCACCGCCAGCGAGGCCATCACCGCCGCCAGCACGGGCGCGCCCAGCATCACCGCGCGGGGCAGCCGCGAGCCGGCCGCGGGGGGCTCGGCGCGCGCAGCCGGAGGCTCGGAGGGCGGGGGCGGGGCGGTGGGGGGCGGGGGCTCCGTCGTCACCG
>NZ_JAKCFB010000032.1 GCF_024198235.1 Myxococcus dinghuensis
CCCTCCCTGGGAGGGCGCGGGGGGCGGCCGGACGGGGGCGGCGGGCTTCGCCGGGGGCGCCCGGGGGGCAGGCGCCTCCACCAGTGCCTGCCCACAGAGCACGCAGGAGACCGAGCGCGGGGCATTGAACCCGTCACAGTTCGGGCAAACCACGGAGAGTGAGGACTGCAGGAGCTGTGACATGGGCGAGCGTGAATCTACGGGCGCGTAAAACGTCGGGTCAACGAAAGCGAACGCGCCGGGTGGGACATGTCCGGCGGAGAAATGAGACAACCTTCGAGGGGGCAACGTTGCCCCCCCTCGGGGGCAAAGTTACGATTGCGTTTGCGTCGATGATCCGCCTGAACGACATCCTCCAACGGGTTTCCTCGTACCACCCGGACCCCGACCTGGACATCATCAAGAAAGCCTACGTCTACTCGGCCAAGGTGCATCAAGGCCAGCTGAGGAAGTCAGGCGAGCCCTACCTCGTCCACCCGCTGGAGGTCGCCGGCATCCTCGCCGACCTGAAGCTGGACGAGGCTTCCATCGTCACCGGTCTGCTCCACGACACCATCGAGGACACCTTGGCCACGGCCGAGGAGCTCACGGAGCTGTTCGGCTCCGAGGTGGCCCAGCTCGTGGACGGTGTCACCAAGCTCTCCAAGTTCTCGGCTTCGGCCAGCCTCTCCCAGGAGGAGAAGCAGGCGGAGAACTTCCGGAAGATGATCATCGCGATGGCGCAGGACATCCGCGTCATCCTGGTGAAGCTGGCGGACCGCACGCACAACATGCGGACGCTGGACCACATGTCCGAGGAGAAGCAGGCGCGTATCGCCCAGGAGACCCTGGACATCTACGCGCCGCTGGCGAACCGGCTCGGCATCTCCTGGATCAAGACGGAGCTGGAGGACCTCAGCTTCCGCTACGTGAAGCCGCAGGAGTTCTTCGCGCTCCAGGACAAGCTGAACAAGCGCAAGAAGGAGCGCGAGAAGTACATCGAGGACACGTGCGACCTCATCCGCACGAAGCTCACCGAGCGCGGGCTCAAGGGCGAGGTGAGCGGCCGCTTCAAGCACGTCTACAGCATCTACAAGAAGATCAAGGCGCAGGGGATCGACTTCGATCAGATCCACGACATCATCGCGTTCCGCATCATCGCGCCCGCGGCGCCCGCCTGTTACGAGGCGCTGGGCCTGGTGCACGAGATGTGGAAGCCGGTGCCGGGGCGCTTCAAGGACTTCATCGCGATCCCGAAGCCCAACATGTACCAGTCGCTGCACACCACGGTGATTGGTCCGCTCAGCGAGCGCGTGGAGGTGCAGATCCGCACGGCGGAGATGCACAAGATCGCCGAGGAGGGCATCGCCGCCCACTGGAAGTACAAGGAGGGCAAGGCGGTCATCTCCAAGGATGACGAGAAGTTCGCGTGGCTGCGCCAGTTGATGGAGTGGCAGCAGGACCTGAAGGACCCCAAGGAGTTCCTGGAGACGGTGAAGGTCGACCTCTTCACCGACGAGGTCTTCGTCTTCACGCCCAAGGGCGACGTGCGCTCGCTGCCGCGCGGCGCGACGCCGGTGGACTTCGCGTACGCCATCCACTCGGACGTGGGCAACCGGTGCGTGGGCGCGAAGGTGAACGGGAAGATCGTCCCGCTGCGCTACAAGCTGAAGAACGGCGACACGGTGGAGGTGCTCACCAGCCCGCAGCAGCACCCGTCGAAGGACTGGCTCACCTTCGTGAAGACGAGCCGCGCGCAGCAGCGCATCCGCGGCTTCATCAAGCAGCAGCAGCGCGAGAAGAGCCTCCAGTTGGGCCGCGAGCTCACGGACCGGGAGCTCAAGCGCTTCCAGCTCAACTTCAACCGCCTGCTCAAGAACGGCGAGGTGAAGCGGGTCGCCGAGGAGCTGGGCTTCCGCGTCGAGGACGACCTGCTGGTGGCGGTGGGCTACGGCAAGGTGACGCCGCAGCAGCTCGTCCAGCGGCTGGTGCCGGAGGACAAGCGCAACGAGGCGGAGGCCAGCGGCTCCCGCGCTCCGCAGGGGGACGGCTCCGGCAACGGCGCCCCCGCGGGCGCCACGTCCATGCTCCCTGGCCTGTCCCGGGTGACGGACCTGGCCAAGCGGCTGGTGGGGCGCAGCAACCGCAGCGGCGTGCAGATTGGCGGCGTGGACGACGTGCTCGTGCGCTTCGGGCGGTGTTGCAACCCCGTTCCCGGGGATCCCATCGCCGGCTTCATTACCCGGGGGCGGGGAGTGACGGTCCACACGGTGGGTTGCGAGAAGGCGCTCGCGACCGACCCCGAGCGACGCGTGGATGTGACGTGGGACGTGCGCGGAGACTTCAAGCGCCCCGTCACCCTGCGGGTGCTCACGGCGGACCGGACGGGTCTGCTGGCGGACATCTCCAACATCTTCTCGAAGAAGGGCGTCAACATCTCCCAGGCGAACTGTCGCGCCACGGGCGATGATCGGGCGGTGAACACCTTCGAGGTCATCATCTCCGACCTCAAGCAGCTCACGGACCTGATGCGCACCATCGAGCGGCTGAGCGGCGTCTACTCCGTCGAGCGCATCTAGCCCCGGCGCTTTCGTGGTAGAGCGCCCCTCGAACCGGGCGGCCACCTCCGGCCGCCCGCACCCACGAGGAGCGTTCCATGGCGCGCAAGGCTATCCACTCCGACCAGGCCCCCAAGGCCATCGGGCCGTATTCCCAGGCCATCCAGGTGGACTCCGGGAAGCTGACCTTCCTGTCCGGGCAGATTCCCCTCGACCCCGCCACCATGGAGATGGTCCAGGGCGACGTCGTGGCCCAGGCCGAGCGGGTGATGCTCAACCTGAAGGCCGTGCTCGAGGCCGCGGGCCTGGACTTCTCCCACGTGGTGCGCAGCACCATCTACCTCACCGACCTGGGCGACTTCGCCAAGGTGAACGAGGTCTACGGCCGGCACTTCACCGGCGCGCCCCCGGCCCGCGCCACGGTGCAGGTGGCGGCGCTGCCGCGCGGCTCCAAGGTGGAGATCGACGCCATCGCCGTCTCCTGAGGCGGGCCGGGCGACGAAGCCCCCCAGAAAGCAAGAGGCCGCCGGACCGGAAGGTCCGACGGCCTCTGGTGCTTCAGGGCCTCGGGTGAGGCGGGCGAGGGACTACTTGTTGCCCGCCACCGTGCCGCCGGCCTTCTTCAGCTCCTCGTCGATGACGCGCTTGAAGCTGTCGAACGGCTGGGCGCCGACGAGCGTGCGGCCGTTGATGAAGAACGTCGGGGTGCCGTTGGCGCCCAGGCGCGAGCCCTCGGCGGAGTCCGCCTCGATCTGCTGGGCGTACTTGCCGGAGTCCAGCGCGCTCTTGAACTTCTCCGAGTTCAGGCCGAGCTCCTGGGCGTACTTCTCCAGGGAGGCGCGGTCCAGGGCGCGCTGGTTGGCGAACAGCTTGTCGTGCATCTCCCAGAACTTGCCCTGCTCGTGCGCGGCCAGCGCGGCGGCGGCGGCGGCCTTGGCGTTGGCGTGCATGGGCAGCGGCTGGTTCTTGAAGGCCACCTTCACCTTGCCCTGGTACTGCTCCTCGATCTGCTTCAGCGTGGGCACCACGCGGCCGCAGAAGGGGCACTCGAAGTCGGAGAAGGCGACGATGGTGACGGGCGCGTTGGCGGCGCCCTTCACCGGCGCGTTGCCGACCTCCACCTTCTGGACCGGGGGCTCGGCGGGGGCGCCGGCGGGAGCGGGAGCCGGGGCGTTGGCCACGTTCTCCGCGTTGATCTTCGCGTAGAGCTCCTCCGCCTTGGTGCCACCGGCCAGCAGCTTGTCGGCCTTGGCGATCTCCTCGTCGATGACGCGCTTGAAGCTGTCGAAGGGCTGCGCGCCCACCAGCTCACGGCCGTTGATGAAGAAGGTCGGGGTGCCGTTGGCGCCCACCGCGCTGCCGGCGGCGCTGTCCGCCTCGACCTTCGCCTTGAACTTGCCGGAGTCGAGCGCGCCCTTGAACTTGGCGACGTTGAGGTTCAGCTCGGCCGCGTACTTCTCCAGGGAGGCGCGGTCCAGGGCCTTCTGGTTGGCGAAGAGCTTGTCGTGCATCTCCCAGAAGCGGCCCTGCTCGTGGGCGGCCTCGGAGGCCTCGGCGGCCAGCTTGGCGCTGCCGTGGAAGGGCAGGGGCTGGTGGCGGAAGACGACGCGCACGTCCTTGGCGTAGGTCTCCTTGATCTGCTTCAGCACCGGCACCGCGCGGCTGCAGTAGGGGCACTCGAAGTCGGACCACTCGACGATGGTCACCTTGGCGGTGGTGGGGCCGAAGGACGGGGACTCGGCCGGGACGTCGATCTTGCGGACGGAGGGGGCCGGCTGCTGGGGCTGCGCCTTCGGGGCGGCCTTCTCCTGGCCCTTCTCGATGATCTTCGCGTAGACGTCGCGCGCCGCGACGCCGCCCTTCACGAGGGCCTCGGCCTTGCCGTACTCCTCGTCGATGAGGGCCTTGAAGTTGTCGATGGGCTGCGCGCCGGACAGGAAGCGGCCGTTGATGAAGAAGGCCGGGGTGCCGCTGGCGCCGAGCTGCTGGGCCAGGGCCTGGTCCTTCTGGATGATGGCCTGGAGCTTGGGGTCCTCCTGCGAGGCCTTCCACTGGGCGATGTCCAGACCCAGGTCCTTCGCGTGCTGCTCCAGGGAAGCGTCATCCAGCTTCTTCTGGTTGGCGAAGAGCTTCTCGTGCATCTCCCAGTACTTGCCCTGCTCACCGGCGGCCAGGGCGGCCAGCGCGGCGGGCTTCGCGCGAGCGTGGAAGGAGAGCGGGTTCTGCCGCATCACCACGCGCAGCTTCTTGCCATAGTCCTCCTCCAGCTTCTGGACGGTGGCGTTCGCGCGGCTGCAGAACGGGCACTCGTAGTCGGAGAACTCGACCATCGTGACGAGGGCCTCGGGGTTGCCCCGGGAGGGGGAACCGTCGAGGGGAACCTTGAACACGGTGGGGTCCACCGGCCGACGCCCAGCGGGGGCGGCAGCGGCAGCAGCAGGCTTGGTCTCGGCCTTCGTCGACGGGCCGCCAGTCACGCGGCCGCCAACGAATCCAAGCACCAGGCCCACCAGCAGGGCCACGATGATATTGGGCTTCATGGGTTGGTCATGCTCCTTCGCCATAGGTCCGACTCCGGGCCCCGAGCGTGGATGTACGGGAAAAGTGTGAGGGCCGGGGTACTTAACAGAGGGTTTTCCAGACGCGCAAGCCGAGTGGACGGTGCAACCGCGTGTCGACAAGGCCCCTGAACGGGGCCGGAACCCCACGCGCTCCGGAAAAATTCCACGTGCCCGCATTGACGGTGTGCATGAGAGAGTCCGCTCATGGACACGGTCGTGCGCGTGGATACCTCGGGGGCCCTGTGCCCCGTGCCCATCCTGGAGATCGCCAAGGTGATGCGGCGCCTGGCCGCGGGGGCGCTCGTGGAGCTCATCTCCACGGATCGCGGCCTGGAGGCGGATCTCCCCGCGTGGTGCGAGGCGACCGGCCACGTGCTCGTCCGACTGGAGCGCAGGGGGACGAGCTACGTGGGGTGGGTGCGCAAGGCGGGCTGAGGCCCCTCGTCAGAGGAGCTGGAGCACGCGGTCCTCGAGCCGCTGGCCGCGGCTGACCCCGAGGATCAGCACGCCGTGGCCGAGCAGGTGGCCCACCACGCGGCTGATGACCTCCTCCGGGAGGGCCTTGGCGCTGAAGCGCACCACGAGGACGTGCTCGCCCTCCATGCGCGCGTCGGTGACGTCCGGCATGGTGGTGAGCTCCGGGGGGATGACGGTGCCGCGGGCGATCTGCACGCGGAACTCGGCGTCCTGGCCGGTCAGCTCGCTCATGGAGCCGGCCTGGGCGAGCGCGCCCTTGTCGAGGATGGCGGCCGCGTCACACAGCTCCTCCAGCTCCTGGAGGTTGTGGCTGGAGACCACCACGGTCTGCTTGCCCTTCATGTCACGGATGACCTGCCGCACCTGGGCCGCGATGCGCGGGTCGAGGCCCGCGGTGGGCTCGTCCAGCAACACCAGGGGCGGGGTGCCCATCAGCGCCTGGGCCATGGCCGCGCGCTTGGCCATGCCGTGGCTGAGCGCCTGGGTCTGGACCTTCCAGGCCTCCAGGAGCCCCACCTTCTCCAGCGCCGCGCGGGCCTCGCGCTCCGGGTTGTCGAGCCCGGACAGGCGCGCCCAGTACATCAGGAGCGCGCCCACGTCCCAGCCGGGCGGGAGGATGGCGTCCTGGGGCAGCGCGCCCAGCCGGCCCTTGAGGGCGCCGGGCGTGGTGGGGTCCACGTCCATCACCTTCACGGTGCCGTCGCTGGGGTACAGGTAGCCGCACATCATGGAGAAGGTGGTCGTCTTGCCCGCGCCGTTGGGGCCGATGAGGCCGTACACCACGCCCAGCGGCACCTGGAGGCTGACGTTGTCGACGGCCACCTTGGGGCCGAAGCGCTTGGAGACGCCGAACAGTTCGATGGCCAGGTCGCTCACAGGTCCCTCGCGCGCAGCGTGACGTAGGCGCACATGATGAAGAGGGTCGCGAAGGCCGCGTACGCGGCTCCGCTGGCGCCGAACTGCGCCAGGCCCGGGTGCAGCAGGTTGCCCGCGTAGTACGAGGGCGACAGGTAGCGAAGGAAGTGCAGGACGCTCTCCTCGCCGACCGCGCGGCCCACCGTGTCCATCAGCCAGAAGACGAACAGCATGATGAAGTTGAACACCAGGCTCACCGCCGGGGCGCGGAACAGCGCCGAGCACAGCGTGGTGAGCGCCACGTACGACAGCGAGAAGACGATGGCGGCCAGCCAGAACTTCAGGAGGTTCAGGGACATCGCCGCGAAGCCGAAGTCCGGGTTGGCGATGCGCGCGTAGATGAAGACCGCCAGGTCGATGATGAGCACCAGGCCCAGCAGCATGCTCGCCTGGGACAGGAACTTGCCCAGGAGCACCGACGAGCGCCGCGCGCGGACCGTGAGGTAGCGGATGGAGCGCGGGCCCACCTCACCGCTGAGCTGGTCGAAGCCCATCAGCGCGACGTACGCGGGCAGGAAGAAGAGGGTGATCTTGAAGACGAGCAGCACCTCCACCGGCACCTGCGCGAGCGCCTCGATCATCGCGGTGTCGTTGCTGGTGAGGAAGCCCAGCACCCCCTTGCGCATCTCCTCGGCGATGCGCGCGGAGGCCTCTTCGCCGCCGGCGCCGGCTTCCGCCAGCCGCGCGTTCACCGCCGCGCGGACCTCGCTGGCGAGCCAGCCCACCACGAGCAGCACCAGCGCGGAGAACATGCTGTACAGGCCGAGCAGCACCATCGCGCGCCCGCTCCGTACGGCCCGGCGCAGCTCCGCGCCCCAGATGACCACGGTCTCTTTCAATCCATCCACGGTGTGGGGGACCCTAGCGGACTTGTCCACCCGGCCGCCAAGTTTCTGATGGGGCGCACTCCGGCGACGACCGAGGAGGCGGCCAGGGGACGCGTCCGTGGACAGCGCGCCGCCAGCCGCTAGGATTCCTCCCGCCTCCGCCCCCTCCGAGTCCGCCGCAGCAATGACGATGCCCCGACGTCTCCTGTCCGCCGCCGCGCTGTTCCCCCTCGCCCTGCTGCTCGGGGCGAACGACCCCATTCAGGGCGCGCCCCCGGTGACTGGCGTGGATTCCGGCGTCCCCTCGGTGGAAGTGGCGCTCGCGTCCGACGCCGGGGAGGGGGCACCAGGGGCCGCGCTGGCTCCGCCCGCAGTCGCCGCTGGTGGTGACGACGCCGGCGCTCCCGTGGCGGCGACGGTCGTCCAGGAGGAGAAGGCGGCGGGAGGGCAGGTCGCGCTGGGGACGGAGCCCGGGATGGTGCCCCCGGCCTCGGTGCCCGCGCGCCTGAAGGCGCCGCCCATGGACAAGCTCGCGACGATGCCGCGCTCCGCGGACCTGCTGGCGCGCGCGAAGCTGGAGGGCGAGCGACTGGTGGTGAAGGAGAAGGACGGCCACAAGCGCGTGCTCACCGTGGACCCGGTGCTCCAGGCGTCCCTCACGAAGATCCTCCGCGACTACGAGGTGCCGTACGGCGCGGCGGTGGTGCTGGAGCCGTCCACCGGGCGGGTGCTGGCGCTGGCCGAGCACTCGGCGGCGCAGCCGGACCTGCGCGGCCTGCCGTTCCGCGCGGTGTTCCCCGCCGCGAGCATCTTCAAGATCGTCACCGGCAGCGCGCTGGTGGAGGCGGGCGTCTCGCCGACCACGGAGGAGTGCTTCCACGGCGGCAAGCGCCGCCTGTCGGAGAAGCACCTGGAGGACAGCGAGCGCGACGGGGCCTGCTATTCGCTGGCGCTGGCCATGGGCAAGAGCGCCAACGTCATCTTCGCGAAGCTGACGAACAAGCACCTGTCCGCGGACGCGCTGCGCCGCATGGCGGCCCGCTTCCGGTTCAACCGGGAGATTCCCTTCGCCGTGCCCACCGACGTGTCGCTCGCCTCGGTGCCGGAGGACGGCTTCGACCTGGCCAACACGGGCGCGGGCTTCGGCGACGTGTACCTGTCCCCGCTGCACGGCGCGCTGATGGCCTCCGTGGCGGCCAACGACGGGCGTTGGGTGGACCCCGTGCTGGAGGAGCCGGAGGCCGGTCCGCTGCTGCCCCCCGAGGGCGAGCGCATCCTCACGTCCGAGGTGGCCAAGGCCCTGACGGACATGATGGAGGAGACCGTCACCCACGGCACCGCGCGCGGCATCTTCCGCGAGCGCAACTTCCGCGTGGACCACGCGGTGGGGAAGACGGGCACGCTCGCGGACAAGACGCCGTTCCGCGACTACTCCTGGTTCGTGGGCTTCGCGCCGCGCGACAACCCGCGCGTGGCCGTGGCCGCGCTCATCGTCAACGACCCGAAGTGGCGCATCCGGGGCACGTGGCTGGGGCGCGAGGCGCTGCGGCTGGGCCTGGAGCGCGTGCCCGGGCCCATGGTGCTCACGGCCCCGGCCGCGTCCGCCGGCACGCCGTGACGTCTCGCGCTCACCGCGCGGACAGCTTGACCAGGCCCATGTCCAGGAAGCCGTGGATGAACTTCAGCGCGTCCAGCTCCTGGAGCGGTGAGACGTGGACGATGGTCGCCACGTCGCGCTGGCCGTCGATGCGCGACAACAGGTAGCGCTCCGGAGAGGTGAGCTGGAGCGTCTTGAGCTGCGCGGGGGCCACCTGGAGCGCGGGCACCCGGGGGGACTCCATCAGCTCCCGCCGCAGCACGACGAGCAGCTTCTCCTGCGCCGTCTTCACCAGCGCCGCCGTGCGAGGGGAGGGCGCCATCTCGTGGGCCTGCCGCGCGAGCGCCTCGCCGTCGCGGACGTTGCCCGCGTCGAGGAAGAGCTGCGCCGCCTGGAGCACCTCGTCGGACGAGGACTCCGAGCCGATGATGGCCGCCTCCGCCGCCTTGTCCTCCTCCACCACCGCCGCCGTGACGGGGACGGGCGCGTGCTCGGAGACCTTCACCGCGTCCAGGCGGTAGAGCGCGTACAGCCGCTGGTAGAGGAAGAAGTCCGTGGCGTGCAGCGCGCGGGCCATGCCGTCGATGCTCACGCCGTCCTGGATGAGCTGGACGATGCGCTCGTCCATGCTGCCGGGCTTGCGCTCGGGCAGCTTGCGCTCGTCCACCGTCAGCCGCGCGGCGCCGGAGGGGAACACCGCGCGGATGGCCTGCCACGCCGTCTCCCGGAACTCGCCCTCGCGGTGGATGTCCAGCAGGTCCACCGCCGCGTCCAGGCCGGCGATCTCCGGCGCGGAGTCCGACGCCTCGAAGGTGAAGTCGCCGTCCTCCCAGTGGAAGGCGTCCAGCAGCGTCTCCCGGAACTTGTGGCTGAGCGTCGAGCGGACCGTGGCCTCCGCCACCACGCCCGTCATCACCAGCACCCGGCCGAGGAACACCCGCGTCTGCGTCTGGGTGGCGAACGCCTTCTCCAACTGGGCCTGCGTGAGGTGACCCATGTTGAGCAGGAACTGGCCGAAGTATTCCCGGGGCTGGTTGGAGCTGGCGCACACGACGCTCCCGTCGCTGAGCACCAGTTGCTTGCGCACCTCGCCCCGCTCCATCCTCAGCGAGCCCGTGGCTCGACGGTTCCCGAGATAGACGACGAGGTCCTTGAGGGGCATCGTCGAGAAGTCACCGTTCAGCCCACGCATCGACCGTCCATCCTGCACCCCATGAGAGTCGATATCTACTCGAAACCCAAGTGCTCGCTCTGCGACAAGGCGGCCGACGTCGTCGAGGCGGTGCGTGCCCGCATCCCCTTCGAGCTGCGGATCATCTCCATCCTCGAGGACCCGGCGCTGTTCGAGCGCTGGCGCTACGACATCCCCGTGATCGCCATCGACGGCGAGCCCGCCTTCAAGTTCCGCGTCACGGAGGAGGAGCTGGAGGCGCGGCTGCGTGAAGTCCAAGGTGGCATGTCCGTTGCTAAAACCGGTGCCCAGGATGGGTAGCCAGTTGCCCTTCCCCAGTAAATCCGGGGGGATGGAAAGGTGGAGGAAGGGCGTGGGGCTGTAAATCCGGGCACGTGCCGGAGGAGCGGTGGAGAAAATTCTGGCGGGGAGGCAGACGTGGTGGGCGTGAAGGGGAGGCGCGTGGGGAAGGCGGGGCAGCCTCCTACCGTGCTGCTGATCGAACCTCGGGCGGAGGACCTGGAGCGGACCCGGATGCTCCTCGGAGAGTCCGGCTTCCGGGTGGTGCCGGTGACCCGCCTCGACGCGGCGGTGCCGCTGTTCGAGGTCATCCGCCCGGACGCGGTGCTGCTGGCCGTGCAGGCCCCGGACTACGGGGCGGTGCAGGTGGCGCGGCGGCTGCGGCAGCTCAGCCGGGGCACGGTGCCGCTGCTCTACATGGTGGACCCGCACGACGTGGTGGCCCGGCAGCACTGCCTGGAGAAGGGGCAGTGCGTGGACGTGGTGCCGCGCACGGGGGCGGGCGCGGAGCTGGCGGTGAAGCTGCACGCGCAGCTTCGGCTGAAGGCGGCGGTGCAGCGGGCGGCCTCGGGCGAGGAGTCCGGCACGGCGCCCGCGCTGCATGATCCGGTGACGGGGCTCTACAACCGCGCCTTCCTGTTCGCGCTCATCGGCCTGGAGACGCGGCGGTGTGAGCGCCACGGGGGGAGCTTCTCCGTGGTGGTCGCGGAGGTGGGGGGCTGGAGCGCGCTGCGCAAGGAGTACGGCCGCGGCATGGCGGAGCGGCTCCTGGTCTACAGCGCGGTGGTGCTGGGCCAGACGGTGCGCGAGGCGGACGCGGTGGCCCGGGTGGGGGATTGCCAGTTCGCGCTGATGTTGCCGGCCACGCCCGCGGAGGCGGTGCCGGTGATGATGGCGCGGGTGACGGAGCGCTTCGAGACGGCGCGCTTCCAGGTGGAGGGGCGCGTGGTGCGCACGTCGCTGGAGCTGGGCGCGGTGAGCTTCCCGGACATCGCGGGCACGCCCCAGCAACTGCTGAGCGCGGCGCAGCAGGACATGCGCCGGACGCGAGAGTTTCGCCGGATGGCCGGGTCCGTGACCCGGCTCTCGGTTTGAGGATGGGTGGAGGGTCGATGCAGAGGGCGAGCGGAGGCGAGGGGATGGATCGGATCGCGGTGCTGGTGGTGGATGACGAGGAGTCGGTACGCACCTTCATGTCCGAGCTGCTCGGTAGCGCGGGCTACCAGGTGCGCTGTGCTTCGAGCGGGGCGCAGGCGCTGGAGATGCTCGCGGGAGGGTCCTTCGACGCCGTGCTCCTGGACGTGGTGATGCCGGAGATGAGTGGCCTGGAGGTGCTGCGGCGCTACCGGGGGCAGGGCGGCAACGCGCCCGTCATCGTGCTCAGCGGCCTGACCGGCGCGGACGACGCGGTGCGCGCGATGAAGATGGGCGCCAGCGACTATCTCTCCAAGCCGTTGGGCAACGACGACCTGCAGGACGCGCTGTCGAGGGCGCTGGGGGCGCGCGCGCCCGACCGGCCGGGGGCGCCGCCCGGGCTGGTCGCGCGTCCGCCGGTGGACCCCGCGGCGGATGCCCGGGTGCTCATCTCCACCTCGCCCTCGATGCGGCGCGCCCGCGCGCTGGTGGAGCGCATCGCCAACGAGAACGTCCCGGTGCTGCTCCTGGGCGAGTCCGGCACGGGCAAGGAGGTCATCGCGCGGGAGATCCACGCGCGCAGCCAGCGCCGGGGACGGCCGTTCATCAAGGTGAACTGCGCGGCGCTGCCCGGGGAGCTGCTGGAGAGCGAGCTGTTCGGCCACGAGCGCGGCGCCTTCACCGGCGCCACGGCGGAGAAGCCCGGCAAGTTCGAGCTGGCGGACCAGGGCACCATCTTCCTGGACGAGATCGGCGAGATGGCCATCCGGCTCCAGGCCAAGCTGCTCCAGGTCCTCCAGGACGAGGAGTTCTTCCGCGTCGGCGGCAAGAAGAGCGTGCGGGTCGACAGCCGCGTCGTGGTGGCCACCAACCGCGACCTGGAGAAGGAGATCGCCCTCGGCAACTTCCGCGAGGACCTCTACTACCGCCTCAACGTGGTGGCCATCCGCCTGCCGCCCCTGCGCGAGCGGCGCGAGGACGTGGTGCCGCTGACGGACCACTTCCTGAAGAAGTACGGGCGCCACTACATCAGCGGCGTGTCGGAGCTGCCCACGGAGGTGCTCCAGGCCTTCGCGGACTACGACTGGCCGGGCAACGTGCGTGAGCTGGAGAACATGGTCCGGCGGCTGTGCGTCCTGAAGGACCCGACGCTGGTGCTCGACGAGCTCCACACCGCCAGCCGGGCCCCGGCGAGCGCGCCGTCCCTGCCCACCGCGTACGGAGGGGACGACGGCGGCTATCCCATGCGGATGCCCGAGGAGCCGGCGAGGCCCTCGTCGCCGTCCGTGCAGGTACTGGAGATGCCGTCCCGGGGGGCGGGGGCCACCGCGCTCGCGCCCCAGGCCGTCCCGACGGTGCTCGAGCCCATCAACTCGGTGATTCCGTCGCCGCGCTACGTCAATCCCTTCGACGTGCCCCAGCCGCCGCCTCCGCCGCCTCCGAGCGGGGAGCTGTCGCTGAAGGACATCGGCAAGCGCGCGGCGATGCTGGCCGAGCGCGAGGCCATCCTGGCGATGCTCCAACGCACCGCGTGGAACAAGCGACGCGCGGCGAGCAAGCTGCGCATCAGCTACAAGGCGCTCCTCTACAAAATCAAGGAGTGCGGCATCATCGACCCGCGCGCCAGCGCGGAGTTGTGAACGTCACGCCGCGGCGGCTTGCATCGCTCCCCGGGGCCCGGTATCGCGGGGAGCATGGCGCCTCCACTGCTCCTCCTGGGGTCTGGCTACACCCTCACGCGGCTCGCCGTCGACGAGGCACGGGCGGGGCGAGACGTCCTCGCGGCGACCCGCGACCCCGGCCGGCGGGAGGCGCTGACGCTCGCCGGCGCCCGGGTCGTCGAGCTCGAGGAGGCCCTGGCCCGGACGGGCGGGGCCGACGTCGTCGTCTCCCTGCCCCCC
The DNA here is from genome assembly GCF_024198235.1 of Myxococcus dinghuensis. Classification (GTDB taxonomy): domain Bacteria; phylum Myxococcota; class Myxococcia; order Myxococcales; family Myxococcaceae; genus Myxococcus; species Myxococcus dinghuensis. The sequence continues at coordinate 13,421 of NZ_JAKCFB010000032.1, forward strand.
GAGGCCGGCCTGGATTCGCGTGTGGCCGAGGCCCTGGCCTCGCGGCCCGCGGCGCGGCTGGTCTACCTGTCCTCCACCGGCGTCTACGGCAAGGCGCGGGGAGCGGTGGACGAGGACACGCCCGTGGACGTGGCGACGCCCGGCTCGCTGGCGCGCGTCGAGGCGGAGTCGCGCTACCTGCCGCACGGGGCGATGGTGCTGCGCATCGCGGGCATCTACGGCCCGGGGCGCAGCATGCACACGCGACTGCTCGCCGGTACCCTGCGGCTTCCCGACCGGGGCGGGCGCATCTCCCGCGTCCACGTGGACGACCTGGTGGAGGCCATCCGCGTGGTGCTCGCGGACGGAGAGCCTGGGGCCCTCTACTGCGTGGCGGATGACCGCGCCGCGCCCCAGGTGGAGTCGGTCTCCTTCCTCGCCGGGTGCCTGGGCGTGCCGCTGCCCCCCACCGTGCCGCTGGAGAGCCTCCCGGAGACGCTCCGGGGTGACCGGGCCGTGTCCAACGCCCGCCTCAAGGCGCTGGGCTGGACGCCCCGCTACCCGGACTTCACCGCGGGCTTCCCGGCGGTGCTGGCCGCGGAGGGGCACGCCGTCGCGCCCGCGCAGCTCGTCATCCGCCGGATCCTCCCCGACGAGGTCGAGGCCTTCCGGGCGCTGCGGTTGGCGTCGCTGACCGCCCACCCGGAGAGCTTCGGCGCGTCCGCCGCGGAGGACGCCGCGCTGCCGCTGGAGGTCCTCCGGTCGAAGCTCGACGGAGGCGCGACGGCGCTGGTGCTGGGCGCCTACGAAGGGACGCGCCTGGTGGGCATGGGCGGCGTGCGCCGGGAGCCGGGCGCGAAGGTGGCCCACAAGGCCGGCATCTGGGGCATCTACGTCGCGCCGGAGGCCCGCTCCCGGGGCCTGGGGCGGCGGCTGCTCATGGGGCTGGTGTCGGAGGCGCGGCGGATGCCCGGCGTCGAGCAGGTGCAGTTGGCCGTCGTCTCCGGCAATGCCTCCGCCTCCTCCCTGTACCGCTCCCTGGGCTTCCAGACCTATGGCGTGGAGCCGCGGGCGATCAAGATCGGCGACGCCTACGTCGACAAGGAGCTGATGGTCCTCTCCCTCTGACGCGGGCCTCGTGCGCACCCCTCCACACCCGAAGCGTCCCACGGACGGACAGTGTCGTGAGTGGCCGGTGACAGATCCGCGGCACAGGGGTGTTCAGGTGCACGGAGGACGCCGCGGTGGCCTGGTGGAGAGGCCGAGCGCACCGCGCCGGAGGCTTCGTGAGCATGGCCCTTTGCACCCCTGACTGGTTGCTGGAGCGAATCGCGCTGGGAGAGCTTCCCCCCGAGTCGCTCGTCGCCGCCCGCGCCCGGCTGGAGCAGGAGCCGGATGGACGGGCCCGGCTGGCGCGCCTGGAGGAGGACTCCCAGCGGACGCTGTCGCGGCACTCCGCCGAGGCCGTGGCCTCGGAGGTCCGTCGCCGGGAGCACCTGGCCCGGGTGCGGGGCGACGCGGCGCGCCCGTCCGAGCGGCCGGATTGGCAGGGGCTGGCGCTGGGCATGCCCGTCGTCGCGTCGCTGGTGCTCCTGTTCCTCTCCGCGCCTCGCGACAGCGTGGAGCCCCCCTTGCTCTCTCCGGCGAGGGTGGAGCTCCTGGAGACGCCGGGGATCAAGGGCGACGCGCGGCTCCTCGTCTACCGCCAGGGAATGGGGTTGGGGGACCCAGAGCTGTTGATGGACCATGCCCAGGCCCATGCGGGCGACCTGCTCCAGCTCAGCTACGTCTCCGGGGGGAAGACCCACGGCGTCGTCGTCTCCGTGGACGGGCGGGGGGCGGTGACCCTGCATTTCCCCACCACGCTCGTGGGGTCGACGGCGCTCAAGCCCGGGCGCGCGGTGTCGTTGGCCCACTCGTACGAACTGGACGACGCCCCGGACTTCGAGCGCTTCTTCCTGGTCACCTCCCAGGGGCCGCTGGATGCGGGGGCCGTCCTGGAGGCGGCGCGCCTGCTGGCCCGTCAGCCGGTCGAAGCGGGCACCCATCCGCTGCCGCTTCCGGATACCCTGGCCCAGACATCCTTCACGTTGGAGAAGGTGCCGTGATGGCGCGCTCGTTCCTGTACCTGTCCCTGCTGCTCCCCGTACTGGCATCGGCGGCGCCGTCCTCCGAGGCCGGCGCGGTGCGGCGCTTCGCGCTGCTCGTCGGCGTCAACGACGGCGGCCCCGGCCGGGCGAAGCTGCGCTATGCCGTGACGGACGCCCGTTCGTTCGCGCAGGTGCTGGGGGAGCTCGGGGGCGTGCAGCCCCAGGACCAGCTCCTGATGTTGGAGGGGGACCGGGCGGCGCTGGAGGCCGCGCTCACGCGCTTCAAGGCGATGGTCGCCGCGGCGAAGGGGAGCGGCGCGCGCACCGAGGCGCTCATCTACTACTCCGGCCACTCCGACGAGGAGGGCCTGCTGCTGCACCAGGACCGCTTCGGCTACCGCGAGCTGCGCCAGACGCTGGAGCAGCTCCCCGCCGACGTGCGCATCGCCATCCTCGATTCGTGCGCCTCCGGGACGATGGCGCGGCAGAAGGGCGGCGTGCGCCGGCCGGCCTTCCTCGTCGACGCCTCCACCGCGGTGCGCGGGCACGCCATCCTCACCTCGTCGTCCGAGGACGAGGTGTCCCAGGAGTCCGACCGCATCGGCGGCTCGTTCTTCACCCACAACCTGGTGTCCGGCCTGCGCGGCGCCGCGGACGCGACGGGCGACGGGAAGGTGACCCTCCACGAGGCGTACCAGTTCGCCTTCCACGAGACGCTCGCGCGCACCGAGCGCACGCGCGGGGGCGCCCAGCACCCGGCCTACGACATCGAGCTGGCCGGCACCGGCGAGCTGGTGATGACGGACCTGCGCGGCACCTCGGCCGTGCTGGTGCTGGGGGACGACGTGGAGGGACGCCTCTTCGTGCGCGACGAGCCGGGGCGCCTGGTCGTGGAGCTGAACAAGCTGGCCGGCCGCGCCACGGAGCTGGCGCTCATGCCGGGGCGCTACACGGTCGTGCGCGAGGCGCGCGGCGCGTCCTCGCGCGCGGAGCTGGTGGTGGGCGAGGGCGGACGGACGCTCCTGGCGGACCGCGCGTTCGTGGGCGTCACGGGCGAGCTCACCGCCATGCGCGGCGGTGCGCCCGTCGCGGGCGGCGCGGCGCTCCCCGACGCGGCCCCGGGTGGGGGCATGCGCCATCGCTTCGTCAACCTGGGACTCTTCCCCAAGCTGCAGACCAACGACTGGCTCGGCGGGGGGGACGTCTCCAACAACCTGTCCGTGTCGCTGGGCGTCTCGGAGAACGCCCGGCTCGACGGCCTGGCCCTGGCGCTGGGCGCGAACTTCACCCACGGCCCCATCCATGGCGTGCAGATGGCCACCGGCGGCAACGTGGCGCGGGACGCGGTGTCGGGCGCGCAACTGGCGGTGGGCGGCAACTGGGCCTCGGGCCGCGTGGAGGGCATCCAGGCCTCGGTGGGCCTCAACGTCGCGCGCCAGGGGGGCCTGTTGGCGCAGATGGCGGTGGGGGCCAACCTCTCCAACGCCTCGACGGCCGGCCTCCAGATGGCGGTGGGCTCCAGTTGGGTCGAGGGCGACTTCGACGGCTACCAGGCGTCGGTGGGGCTGAGCATGGTGCGGGGCCACCTGGAGGGGATGCAGATGGGCGGGGTCAGCTACGCGGCCTCCGCGCGGGGCGCGCAGTTGTCGCTCGTCAACGTGGGTGGGGACGTGACCGGCATGCAGTTGGGCCTCGTCAACGTCGCCGGGAAGATGAACGGCCTGCAACTGGGCCTCGTCAACGTGGCGAACAACCTGGAGTCCGGCGTGCCGGTGGGTCTCTTGAGCATCGTGCGCAACGGCCAGTTCCACGTCGAGGTGTTCGGCAGCGACGTCAACTTCAGCAACCTGTCCCTGAAGGTGGGGAGCACGCACCTCTACACGACGCTCGTGGCGGGCATCGGTTCGGTGGCGGGCAGCCGGGGCCCCAGCCACTGGTCGCTGGGCCTGGGCGTCGGCGGGCACGTGCCGGTGACGGAGCGGCTCTTCTTCGACGTGGACGTGGTGTCGAACAACATCTTCGTGTGGGACAAGGCGCTCGAGGGCAACCGGATGCTGCAGCAGGCGCGCCTCCAGTTCGGCTTCCAGCTCGCGTCGCACCTGGCCATCGTCGCGGGGCCGACCTTCAACCTCCTGCACACGACGGACAGCACGCCGGTGGGGACGGTCAGCCGCTTCGCCTCGTCGTCGCAGAAGGAGTTCTCGATGTGGCCCGGCGTGCAGGCGGGGTTGCGCATCTGAGCGGGCGACCCACCGGGTGACCCGGGCAGGGGAGGGGGCGGCCCGTTCCCTCCCGTCGGACAGCGGCCGCGGGGCGGAGCGGAGCTGAGGGCTTCCATCAGCCGGACGCCACGCCCCCCGGGCCGAGCGGCTTTCCATCGCGCACCCCCTGGTGACAGGCTTGGAAGACGGTCGGCGGCTGGCGCGACCGGGCAACCCTTGTCCTGGGGGCACGATGTCCAAGTTGCTGTTCGCGGCGTTCACCGAGGGCGTGAGCCTCTCGATGTCGGGCCAACACGAGGCCGCGATCGTCGCCTTCGACAAGGTCCTCTCCGTGGACCCGAGGCACTCCCCGGCCCTCTCCGCGAAGGGGGCCTCCCTCCTCCTCCTGGACCGTCCCCAGGACGCGCTGGCCTGCTTCGAGCGGGCCATCGAGGTGGACCCCACCGCCGCGGACCCCCACCGCGACGCCGCCCTGTGCCAGTTGGCCCTGGGGGAGCCCGAGGCCGCCTCCACCCTCATGGAGCGCGCCATCCAGCTCAACCCGGAGCCCGGCTTCCGCGAGGGCGCCGCCGTCGAGGTCTACGAGCGGGGCAACGCGCTGCTCACCCAGGGCTCCCGCCGGCCCGACAAGGCCCGCTACCGGCAGGCCCGGCGCACCTTCGAGCTCGCCCTGGAGCTGTCGCCCGCATATGTCGAGGCGGCCAAGGCGCTCGCGGAAGTCTGGGAACACCTGGGAGACACCGCCCAGCGGGACCACTACGCCCAACTGGCGCTGCGGCTGCGCCCCATGGGGAGCTGAGCGGGCGGCCGCCGGGCCGCCATCTTCTTGTCACGGGCTCCTCGCGCCCCGGGGCGAAGCATCCGGTGGCCTCGCGGTGTTACACACCGCGCGGACGCTGTTGCTATCATTCGCGACCCACATCAAGACCTACACGCCCAAGTGGTTGGAGACGCACGAAGATGATCGTCATGCTCGAGCCGGACTCGCCTGAGTCCGTGGTTGCCGCCGTCCTGCAGGTTGCCTCTCAGTACAAGGGAGTGACGCCTCGGCCGCACGTCATGGAGGGGGCCGAGTACACCGTCACCGAGGTGTACCTGCTCGGACCGACGGCGCAGGTGCCGACGGAGGCGTTCGAGCAGATTCCGGGCGTGCGCCAGGTGGTGCGCGTCTCGCAGAAGTACCGCGTCATCGGTCGGCACAAGGGCCAGAAGGCGACCACGGGCTTCGAGTACAACGGCGTCACGTTCGACGAGCGCTCGGTGCAGTTGTTCGCGGGCCTGTGCGCGGTGGACACGCGGGAGAACGTGGAGTCGATGATGGCGGCGCTCGCGCGCTGCGGCATCCGCACGACCCGCATGGGCGCATACAAGCCGCGCACCAACCCCTACGAGTTCCAGGGCCTGGGCGCCGCGTGCCTGCCGTGGGTGTTCGAGTCCGCGGGCAAGCACGGCATCAAGGTCGTCGCCATGGAGGTGACGCACCCCCGCCACATCGACGAGATTCGCGACGCGCTGGAGCGCTCCGGCAGCGCCACGGGCGTCATGCTCCAGGTGGGCACGCGCAACGCGCAGAACTTCGAGCTGCTCAAGCAGATCGGCCAGCAGCGCGACTTCCCCGTGCTCTTCAAGCGCGGCATGGGCATCACCCTGGAGGAGTCGCTCAACGCGTGCGAGTACATCGCGAGCGAGGGCAACCCGAAGATCGTCTTCTGCCTGCGCGGCGTGAAGACGCACCTGGGCGACCCGCACCGCAACATGGTGGACTTCGCGCACGTGCCGGTGGTCCGCCGGCTCACCCGCATGCCCGTGTGCGTGGACCCGTCGCACGCCATCGGCCGCGCGGACGCGCCGCCGGACGGCCTGCCGGACATCTTCCACTCCATCGGCCAGGGGCTCATCGCCGGCGCGTCCATGGTGCTGGTGGACTTCCACCCGCACCCGGAGGCGGCGCTGTGCGACGGCCCGCAGGCGCTGCGGCTGGAGCAGCTCGCCGCGCTCCAGCGCTACACGCAGATCGTCCGCGAGGCCTACCTGTCCGTCGTGAAGAACGGCGATGGCACCGCCCCCACGGAGGTGGCGGCGTAGGCCCTCAGGCCACGCCGTAGCTGCCGAGCACCCGCAGGGTGATGCAGGCGCCCTGGGCGGCGCCCACCGCCTCGCGCACCCGCGGGTCCTCCAGCGAGCCCTCGACGTCGAGGCACCAGACGTACTCCCACGCCCGGCGCTGGGGCCGCGACTCCAGCCGCGAGACCTCCAGCCCGCGCGCGCTGAAGGCGCCCAGGACGCGGTACAGCGCGCCCGGCGCGTTCTGCACCGTGAAGGCCAGCGCCGTCTTGCGCCGCGTCCACGCGCGCGGGGCCGGCGCGCCCAGGGTGAGGAAGCGCGTGTGGTTGTCCGGCGAGTCCTCCACCCCTTCCTCCAGCACGGTGAGGCCGTACAGCTCCGCGGAGACGCGGCTGGCGATGGCGGCGGTGCGCGGCGGGGCCTCCTCGGCCACCTTGCGCGCGGCGATGGCGGTGTTCGCCTCCGGCACCGGCGTGATTCCGCGGCGCCGCAGGTAGCCGGCGCACTGGGCCAGGGCCTGGGGATGGGACAGGGCGCGCTCGATGTCCTCCAGGGCGCGGCCGGGCGGGGCCACCAGGCAATGGCGCACGCGCAGGGACAGCTCGCCGGAGATGGGCAGGTCGTGCTCCAGCAGCAGGTCCACGTTCTCCGCCACCGGACCGCCCAGCGAGCTCTCCACGGGGATGACGCCGCTGGCCACGCGGCCCTCGGCCACGGCCTCGAAGACGCCGCGGAAGGTGAGGCAGGGGACGGCCTCCACGTCCGGCCCGTAGAGCGCGCGCAGGGCCTCTTCGCCATAGGCGCCGTGCTCGCCCTGGAACGCGACGCGGCGGGGCGACTCAGCCATGGCTGCCCTCGCCCTCGGCGCGGGGATAGGTCCCCAGCACGCGCAGGAAGGACGTGAGCGGCCGGATGTCGTCCAGCGCGGCCGTCAGCGGCGCGGAGGCGGCGTGGCCCTCCACGTCGACGTAGAAGCGGTAGCGCCAGGGACTGCCGGGGATGGGGCGCGACTCGAGCTTGCTCAGGTTCACGCCGCGCAAGGTGAGCCGCTGGAGCATCTCCCCCAGCGAGCCGGGCTTGTCGTCCCCCAGCACCATCAGCAGCGACGTCTTGAACGGGACGCCCGGCTTCATCGGCGTGGCCTCGCGGCCCACCTCCACGAAGCGCGTGTAGTCCGACGCGGGCTGCAGCTCCCTGGCGAGCACCTCCAGGCCGAAGCGCTGCGCCGCCGTCTCGCTGGCGATGGCCGCGACGGAGGGGTCGTTGCGCTCGCGCACCTTCTGCGCCGCGCCCCCGGTGTCCGCGTCCGGAACGGCCCGGGCCCAGGGGAGCCGCTCGCGCAGGAAGGTCTCGCACTGGGCGAGCGCCTGGGGATGGGAGACGACCTCGCGCAGGTCCTCCAGCTTCACGCCGGGGAGGCCCAGGAGCCGGTGGTCCACCTGGCTCACCAGCTCCGCGGTGATGACCACGCCGCCCTCGGCGAGCAGGTCGTACGTCTCGTTCATGCTGCCCGCGGTGGTGTTCTCGATGGGCAGCAGCACCAGGTCCTGCTCGGCCCGGCGCAGCGCTTCCACCGCCTCGCGAGGCTGGTCGAAGCCGGTGAGGAGCACGCCGCCGGCGCGGCCCGCGTACAGGCGGCGGGCGGCCAGGTGGCTGTAGGAGCCCTCGACGCCGGGGTAGCCCACGCGCAGCGGCGTGGTGTCCTGGCGCGTGACGAGCGCCTGCTGGCGCGCCACCGACATGTCGATGACCAGCCGCCAGATGCGCTCCACCTCGTGGGGATCCAACCCGTGCTCGGAGGCCCGCGCGCGGATGCTGCGCAGCAACAGGTCCTCGCGCCGCTGGTCGCGGAAGGGCGCCGCGTTGGCCAGCTTGGAGCGGGCCACGTCGTCCGCCAGGTCCATGCGGCGGCGGAGGGCGTCGAGGAGCTCCTCGTCGATGCGCTCGATGGCCGTGCGCAGGGCGCCCAGGTCCGGCTGGCTCGGCGCCGTCATGACGCGGCCCCCGCGAGGTCGCGGCACATGAGGTGGTGCGGCCCGATGCCCGGCAGGTCGAAGGGCTCGCCCCGCGAGACGAAGCCCATGGAGCGGTAGAAGCCCTCCGCCGTCGCGCGTGCGTTGCACCACACCTGGGTGCCCTTCTGGGACGCCGCGTGCGCCATGCACGCGCGCAAGAGCGCCGCGCCCAACCCCATGCCCTGGCGGACCTGCTCGACGGCCATTCCCCGCAGCCGCCAGGCCGTGATGTCCTTCAGCGCGAAGGGAGGCGGCTCCCGGTAGAGGGACGCCACGCCGAGCTGTCGCCCATCCACGTACAGGCCCAGGTGGAGGGTGTCCGGGTCGTCGTCACCGGGATAGATGACGGCCTCCGGGGGTTGGTGGGGGCGCAGGACGGCGCGACGCAGGCCGCGCGTCTCGGCAGCCGGTATCCGGCGGATATCAGGGGTGCTCACGAGGCGAGTATGCCGGTTTCCAGCCCCGTGCGTCCTCATTCCGTGAAGGCAGACGCGGAGGTCGTTGCACCGTGAAAGGCACCGCCATCCTTGAGGAGTCCGGAAGTCCCGCGACCGCCATGGCCGCGATGGATTTCGACGCGCTCCTGGAGGCGGAGCAGGGCGCGCTGCTGCGGCTCGCCCGGCGGCTCGTCTGGGACGCGGAGGAGGCGAGGGACCTGGTGCAGGCGGCGTTGGCGGACGCGTACGAGAAGCGCCGCGGGCTGAGGGATGGGGCGGCCGGGGCCGCGTGGCTGCGCCGCATCCTGGTGTCGCGCGCGATGAGCCACCTGCGCCGGCGGCGGGTGTGGAGCGCCCTCCGCGACGCCCTGGACTGGGGGCCGCCGGAGGTCGCGCCCTCCGCGGAGGAGCGCTACGCGGGGGCGCAACGCTGGGACACCCTGTCGCGGGCGCTCCGGGCACTTCCCACACAACAGGCCACGGCCTTCACCCTGCGGTACCTGGAGGGGCTCGACGTGGACGGCGTCGCGGAGGCGATGGGCATCGGACGTGGCTCGGTCCGCACGCATCTGCACCGGGCGCTCACGCGGCTCAAGGCCCTGGATGCGCTCGTCGAAGGAGGGACACCATGAAGTGCCGAGACGCGGTCCATGCCCTGCTGGAGGCGTCCCCGCCCTGGTCTCCCGAGCTGCGCCTGCACCTGGAGGGCTGCGCCCGCTGCCGCTCGCTGGCGGCCCTGCATGTGTCGGCCAGTGGACTGGGGGCGCCGGCGCTCCCGGCCCTGCCCGCCATCGCGCGGGAGGGCGTGCTGGGCGAGGTGCGGCGACGCCGCGTGCGCCGTCGCACGTTCGCGGTTGCCGCCGCGTCGCTCGGTGTCGCCGGGCTGGCGTGGATGATCCTCTCGTCGTCGTCCCCTCCGCCGGAGCTCTCCGAGGACCGGGTGGAGGTGGTCGACACCGGCCAGCCCCCGAGGCCCGAGGGGTCGCTCACCCGGGAAGCGGCGGTGGAGGACGCCGCCCAGGGAGAGGAGGGGCCCGCCGAGCGCGACGCGCTGGCGGCGCTCGTCGTCGAGGTGCGCGGGTACTCGCGCCGCGACGTGGTGGGCCAGGACGACGTGTACCGACGTTTCGGGGCGCTCGCGAGCTGGGTGCGCCCCCCGGATTCCCGCGCGCTGGAAGCAACGCCGTTCCGTACGGCACTCATGCCACTCGTCTATCTGGAGTCGAACCCATGAAGAATCGTGTTCCCTGGTGGTGGTCCGCCCCCCTGGCGTCGCTGCTGTGCTCGGCGCCCGCGCTGGCGCAGAAGCCTCCGGAGGCCCGCGCCGAGGCCTCCGACAAGGCGCCCCCGCGTGACGAGCCCCCGGCGTTCGCGGGCCCGGGCTTCACGGCACACACCGTGCGGCGCATCGAGGGCCCCGGACCCGGAGGCGCGACGACCGTCACGGTGATGGGCCCGGCGTCACCCGGGCTCCCGGTGGACGTGCTCACCCTGGGCGGTCCGGGGAGCGGGGGCGTCCCGTCGCGGCTGCTCGAGCGGCTGGGGGTGCCGCGCGAGACGGTGAAGGAGGTGGAGGACCTCACGTTCGAGGCGAACGAGGCCGTCATCCCGTTGGAGGCGGACCTGAAGCGCGCCCAGTTGCGGTTCGAGCGGCAGCTCGACGCGGAGAAGCCGGACGAGCCGGCGGTGCTCAAGCTGGTGGAGGAGATCGGCCGCGCGGAGACGGCCGTGCGCCGCAACCGCGTGGGGTTGATGCTGCGCATCCGCAAGGCCCTGGGGCCCGAGGTCTGGCGCAAGGTGGAGGGGATGGCCCCGCCGGTGACGAAGAAGATTCAAATCCACGGCCCGGGCGGGCTGGAGATGGAGGACATCAGGGGGCCCGAGGAGTCGGGGCCTGGACGTGTGATTCGCCGGCCGTAACGTTCCGGACAGACGCGGGCCCTTCCGACGGGCCCCTCCACGGTGACGCGGAGGGGCCCGCGTATCCTGGCGGGCATGGCCAATGCTCCGGACCATGAGCGTCAGCTTCGCGAAGATGCCGCCCAGCTCCAGCGCCTGGGCTACGCGCAACAGCTCCTGCGCGGCATGGGCGGCTTCTCCAACTTCGCCGTCTCGTTCTCCATCATCTCCATCCTCACGGGCGCGGTGACGCTCTACGGCCACGGGCTGCGCTTCGGCGGGCCCCTGGTCATGGGCGTGGGCTGGCCGCTGGTGGCGGTGATGACGCTGACGGTGGCCGCGAGCCTCGCCCAGCTCGCTTCGTCCTTCCCCACCGCGGGCGCGCTCTACCACTGGGCCGCCATGCTGGGCGGCCCCCGTGTGGGCTTCTTCACCGCGTGGCTCAACACGCTCGGACAGTTCGCCATCACCGCGGGCATCGACTACGGCCTGGCCGAGTTCCTCGCGGACATGCTGGGCTGGCCGCGCGAGCGCACCCACGTGCTGCCGCTGTACGCCGGCATCCTGCTGTCCCACGCGGTGCTCAACCACGTGGGGGGGCGCGTGGTGGCGTGGCTCAACGACTTCTCCGCCTGGTACCACGTCGCGGGCGTGGGTGTGCTCATCGCCGCGCTCGCCATGCTCGCGCCCAAGCAGGACGCGGCCTTCCTCCTGACGCGCTTCAGCACCGAGACGCCGCTGTACGCGTACGGCTTCCTCATCGGCCTCTTGCAGGCGCAGTGGACCTTCACCGGCTACGACGCCAGCGCGCACGTCTCCGAGGAGACCCTGGACCCCACCCGCAACGCCCCGTGGGGCATCTTCCTGTCCGTGGCCGTCAGCGCGGTGGCGGGCTACGTGCTCCTGGGCGCGGTGACGCTGGCCATCCAGGACCTGCCCACCACGGCCGCGGCCGCCAACCCCTTCCTGTACGTCCTCACCCACGCGCTGGGGCCGTCGCTCGGCGGGGCCTTGGTGTGGGTGGCCATCGGGGCCATGTGGTTCTGCGGCCTGTCGTCGGTGACGTCCAACTCGCGCATGTTGTTCGCCTTCGCGCGCGACAACGGCCTGCCCGCGTCGAGGTGGCTGGCGAAGGTGTCCGCGCGCTTCCGGAGTCCGGCGGTGGCCGTGTGGGTGTCCGTCGCGGCGGCGGGCGTGGTGGCGCTGTGGGCGGAGGCCTACGCGGCCATGGTGGCGCTGAGCACGTTGGCGCTCTACGCGTCCTATGCGCTGCCCATCTGGGTGGGGATGCGCGCCCGTCGCGCGGGGACGTGGTCGCACCGGGGGCCGTGGGACCTGGGGCGCGCCTCGCGCGCCGTCAACGGGGTGGCGCTGGGGTGGTGCGCGGTGGTGATGGTGCTGTTCGTGCTGCCACCCAACCAGCTCGCGGGCTACACGTTCGCCGGCGCGTTGGCGCTGCTGGGCCTCTACTGGGGGCTGGCGCAGCGCCACACCTTCACCGGCCCCCAGGTGACGCTGCTGCGTCCGCCCCCGGCGGCTACTTCGGCAGCGCCGTCTTCGCCATCTTGAGGACGAGCTTGAAGTGCTCGGCGGTGACGGGCGCCACGCTGAGCCGGCTGCGCGTGACGAGCGGGAACTCCTCCAGGGCGGGCGTGGCCTTCACGGTGGCCAGGTCCACCGGCTGCTTCAGCGGGGCGACCGCCTCCACCCGCACGGAGGCCCAGTCCTCGTCCGGCGCGGTGGAGTCCGGTCCGGCCAGGGTGAGCACCCGCGCCACGCCCACCAGGGCCTTGTCCTCGTTGGAGTGGTAGTAGAGGCACAGGTCGCCGGGCTTCATGGCCCGCAGGTTGTTGCGCGCCTCGAAGTTGCGGATGCCCGTCCACTCCGTCTTCCCGTCCTTCTCGAGCTGCGCGTACGCGTAGACGGAAGGCTCGCTCTTGATGAGCCAGTACTGGGGTTTCGCCATGGCGGCGCACCATAGAGCAGCCATGGCGCTAGTGCAGCCGATGACGCGGGGGGCGCGGCGCGGACACGAGCGGGTCTTCCGGACCGTCCGTGAAGTCCGCGCCCAACTGCACCTGGAGGAGCACCCGCTCGATGTTCTGGAGGGCGGAGGCCATGGCGAGCGCGACGCCCCGGGGGTTGTGGATGGCGAACACCCCGCGGCGGTTGCCCTCGTTGAGGATGTGCTCGAGCAGCAGCACCTCTCGGGCCCGGACGTCGACGAGCAGCGGGTCCACCAGGGGGAGCATGTCGACCAGCGCCTCCGTGGAGACGCGCAGCTCGCGCAGGGTGCGCTCGACCTGCCCCTGGCGGGTCTCGACGAAGGCCAGCATCTTGTCCTCGGGGGACGCGGCGCGCGCGATGGCGGCTTCGATCTCCTCGTGCATCTGCTGGGAGACCTGCCGCACCACCACGGCGAACAGCGCGGCCTTGCTCTCGAAGTGCTGGTGGATGCACTCCGGGGGCAGGCCCGCGCGTCGGGCGACGTCCTCCAGCGACGTGGCGGAGAAGCCGTGCAGGGCGAAGTGCTGCGTGGCGGCGGAGACGATGACGATTCGCTGTTCTGGGCTCATGACACGGGCAGGGGGCTACATCGACAGGCCGGCGGCGAAGTTGACGACGAACTCACCCGTCTGGGGCTCCCGGGTGAAGTCGAGCCCGAGCGCGGGGACGGCGACGCTGCGCAGGTAGACGCGGAGGCCCGCGCCGGGCGCGGCGTAGCGGAGCCGCGCGTTCTTCCAGGCGACGCGCCCCACGTCGAGGAAGGCGTGCGCCGTGAAGGTCGCCATGCTCGGGCTCCACAGCGGCACCTGGTACTCGAGCGTGGCCGTCGCGGCCTGCTCGGCCCAGAGCGTCTCCTTGGTGAAGCCGCGGCTGCCCGTGCGGCCTCCCAGCAGGAGCGCGTGCACGGTGGGGTCGCCCCACACGCGCTCGAAGCTGCCCAGGAGCGTGAGTGACTGCTTGCCGAACACCGACAGCGTGTAGCCGGCGAACGCGGACACCTGCCGGAACGCGCGCGTCGAGCCGATGGCCTCGAGCCCCTGCCGGAAGCTCAACCGGGCCAGGGGGCCTTCGTTGAAATAGAAGTGGAAGTCCTGCCCCAGGTACTCGGCGGACACGCTGACGCCGAACACGTCGCTGCGCTCGGGGGCGACGCCACCCGCCGCGCGGGGCAGGGGCTTGTTGAGCAGGGTGAACACCCCCGCGCCCACGTTGAGCTCCGGCAGGAACTGGTAGCCCAGCGTCGCGGAGGCGTCGACCCGCCGGTCCGTGTACTCCTCCACGACGACGTCGCGGACGCGGCGCTCGCGGTCGAGCTTCGCGTACTGCCCGAAGAGGGAGGCGGTCCACCGGGTGCCGGCGATGCCGGGGTCTCGATAGAGGGAGAAGACGTTGCCGCCGCGGTTGCCCGCGAGCGCGCCCAGGACGAACGTCTTGTTGAGGCCGAAGAGGTTGGTCTCCAGCGCGAACAGCCCCACCTGCCACTGGCCCTTGCTGGAGGTGAACATGGGGATGGGCAGCAGCGTCCAGCGCTCGTCCACCTGGACCTGGAGCACCACGCCCTCGCCCTCCGGCCTCGAGCGCACGGCGACGCTCTTGAAGAGCTTGAGGTTGAGCAGCCGGCGCTTCAGCTCGGGGCCGGCGTCGCGGGTGAGCAGCTCCCCCGGCAGCGTGCGCAGGGCCCTCAGGATGACGGCGTCCTGGGTCCGCGCGTTGCCCTCGATGTCGATGCGCTCGATGCGCCCGGGGACCAGCTCCGCCTCCGGGAGCGGGCCCTCCGGGGGCGAGGCCACCTGGGATACCTCCACCTCCACCGCGGGCTGGCTCGGGGCCTCCTGCGCGTGCGCCACGTCGGGCATGCCCATCAACTGCAGGGCGAGCAGCATCCACGCTTGCGGCGGGATGGGGCAGAACGTGCCGGACAGGCGTGGGGAGAGGGGCTGGGACGTGGCGCGGAGTGGGGCCACTCCCGGCGTGCGCGGGCCGGCGTGCGCCGGAGTCCGCGGCGCGGCGGAGGGCGGTGGGCGGTCGTGGGCCGAGGGCGTGCGCATGCGGGCATCCGTGGGGCTGGGCCGGCGGAAAGGAGACGTACGGGTAGCGCCCCGGCTCCATCCAGGAGCGGGTGCGGTGGTTCAGGGGGGCGCGAGGTGTCGTGGGCCGAACGCTTGGCGCCCGGTCACCTGGGGGCGGGACTCACGGCCGCCAACAGGCGGTCCATGAGGCGGAAGACGGTCGCCTCCTCGTCGTCGCTCATGGTGGCGATGAAGCTGGCGAGCGCGGTCGCCATCCGGTCCTTGATGCCGACGTAGGCCGTCTGTCCCCGGGGCGTGAGCGCGTTGATCACCGTGCGGCGATCCGCGGGCAGGCGCGTGCGCTTCACCAGCCCGCGTGACTCCAGCCGGTCCATGATGCCGGTGATGCTCTTGTCGTTGATGTTGGCCAGCCGCGACAGGGCGCCCGTGCTCAGCGGGCCCTCGTGCCCCAACCAGAGGATGACGTGACCCTGGGGAGAGCTGAGCTCGTGCTCGTCGCAGAACTGGCGGACCGGATCCCTCAGCACCGAGCGATCCCTGTTGAAGTCCATCAACTTGCGCAGGAGCCGGTCGCTCGTCTCCCGGAGGTCCCGGGCCGGCGCGAGGATGGGCGCCACCTGGTTCGAGTGCATCGTCATCGGGAGCCTTCCATCGGATCTCCGTCCGTCGCCGTCACGCGCCTCGGGAGACGCGCCCGTCGCGTCGCGCGGGCCCGATGCGGGGTGCCGGAGCCCACGTCCACTGGTGGATACACCACAATGCAGATACTCCGCAATGCGGATTATCCGCAACGCGTCTCTTCGGCGCTCCCCTGGATGGCCGCCCGGGACCCGGGGGCTGGCGGGGAGGCGGGCGGGGCGTTAGCAAGCAACGCCAAACTCCCGAGGGAAACATGGATCTGGATCTGAAGGGCAGGGTCGCGCTGGTCAGTGGCTCCACGGCAGGAATCGGGCTCGCCATCGTCGAGGCGCTGGCGCGCGACGGCGCGGAGGTCATCGTGAATGGCCGCACCCAGGCGCGGGTGGACGCGGCGGTGGCGGAGGTGCGGCGCAAGCTGCCGGACGCGCGGCTGCGCGGGGTGGCGGCGGACCTGGGCACGGCGGAGGGGGTGAAGCAGATCGTCGCCCTGGTTCCCCACGTGGACATCCTCGTGAACAACCTGGGCATCTTCGAGCCGAAGATGTTCGAGGAGATTCCGGACGAGGACTGGCTGCGCCTCTTCGACGTCAACGTGATGAGCGGCGTGCGGCTCAGCCGCCACTACCTGAAGGGCATGAAGCAGAAGGACTGGGGCCGCATCGTCTTCATCTCCAGCGAGTCCGCGCTCCAGATTCCGGTGGAGATGATCCACTACGGCGTGACGAAGACGGCGCAGATCGCCCTGGCGCGCGGAATCGCCGAGGGCCTGCAGGGGACGAACATCACCGTGAACTCCATCCTGCCGGGGCCCACGCGCTCGGAAGGCGTGGAGGTGTTCCTGGCGGACCTGGCGCGCCAGCGGGGCGTGGACGTGGACACGGTGGAGCGCGAGTTCTTCAAGAACGCGCGGCCGTCGTCGCTCATCCAGCGCTTCGCGCGCACCGAGGAGGTGGGGGACCTGGTCGCGTTCGTGTGCAGCCCACGCGCCTCCGGCATCAACGGCAGCGCGCTGCGGGTGGACGGCGGCGTGGTGCGCGCCATCCCCTGACGCCGCGCTCCCGCGCGAGCCGCGCATGACATGAAAAAGGCCCGGCGTCCTCGAGGGGGCACCGGGCCTTCTTCATGTCGACCGAGGTGGGTCGCCTATGTCTGGTTCGCCACGCCGCGCGCCGTCTCGTCCGCGGCCTTGCCGCTGAGCACCGCGCTGCCGGCGTAGAGGGCCAGGCCCACCACGCCGAGCGCCGCGGCCTCCGTGTGGACGGCGAAGACCACGCCCATCCACGCCATCACTCCCGTCGCCGTCGCGAACGCCGCCGCCACCGCCCCCGCTGCCTTCCTCATCCGCTCGCTCCCTCGCTGTCGAGCCTCCGCAGGCCCGATGTGGAACCGAATCACCTCGTGTTCCTCCAATTACAAACGGCGTGCCGCGCACGGACGGTGCGGAATGGGCAGCACGGTTCCTCCCGAGGGGAAAAGGACTTCCACACGCGGGAGGTTGGCTGGCGAAAGCTCCAGGAGTCGTACCCGTCCAATGGCGGTAATTCTTCCCGGACCCGGGGACGTCGCATGCCGTGGCATTTCGTAACCCACGGCGATCCATGGGTTTTCCCTCCCGGGTCCGAATGGCACACCCGCTGCTATGGCAAGCGCGCCGAAGGCGTGCACCGCGTGGGTGCGGGCACGCGAGACATCCGCAGCGACGAGGGAGAGCAGACGATGGGCAAGACGAGCGCGGGGTTCTGGACGGTGCTGGGCGTGGTGCTCCTGGGGGGGTGTGCTCACCAGTCCGCGAAGAACGTGGACAATTCGGACCAGCCGTATCGCATCGGCCGTGAGGACGTGCTGGACGTCGCGGTGTGGCGCGACGCGGAGCTGTCTCGGACGCTGCCGGTCCGTCCGGATGGCTACATCTCCATGCCGATGATCGGCGAGGTGATGGCGGCGGGCAAGACGCCCACGGAGCTGGCCGAGGCGCTCAAGTCGAGCTACCAGCCGTTCGTGCAGGAGCCGCGCGTGACGGTCATCGTCCGCGAGGTCAACAGCAGCCGGGTGTTCGTCACCGGCGAGGTCACCCACCCGGGGGCGTATCCGCTGCGCGGCCGCGTGTCGCTGCTGCAGGCCATCGCGCTGGCGGGCGGCTTCACGGACTTCGCCAACTCCGACGGCATCGTGGTCATCCGCAGCGACGGCAACGGCGGGCAGATCCCCGTGCGCTACAGCGACCTCATCTCTCCGGACGGGGGGCAGGACGTCATCCTCCGTCCCGGCGACACCATCGTCGTGCCGTGAGGCGACGGGGGCGGTCGGGGCGGGGTGTCCATGGACGGTGTCGGGGCTGGCGAGGGAGGACGACGGTGAAGGGCGACTGGAAGAAATGGCTGCTCACGGGCCTGATGCTCACCGCGCCGGCGGCGTCGGCGGCGACCTTGTGGGAGCCGCGGCTGCGCGTCGCCGCGGAGGAGCGCTACGACGACGACCTGCGCCTGGGCACGGGTGACGGGCAGTTGATGACGAAGGTGTCGCCGCGCGTGGGCATCCGGGGCCAGGACGAGCGGCTCACGCTGGATGGCGCCTACGCCGCGGACATGCTGATGCGGCACGGCTCCGGCAAGCTGACGCTGGACCACCGCGGGACGATCGAGGGGCGCTACCTCCTGTCCCGGCGGTTGCGGGTGGACTCGGCGGTGCGTCTCTACCGCGTGTCGGACCCCACCTCGCTGCCGCGTGACGGTCTGGCCCGCTCCACCTCACCCACCTTCTTCACGCAGGCCCGGCTGGGCTTCACGGGGCGGGCGACGGAGCGCACGGACGTGCGCGTCGGCTACACGCTCGAGGCGGTGAAGATCCTCGACGCCGGGCAGAAGGCGGGCTACGCGCACACGCCGACGCTGGAGCTGATGTACCGCACCACGCGGCGGCTCACCCTGGGCGCGGAGTACCGCTACCAGGGCTTCCTCTACGACAACACCCTGTCCCAGTCCCACGGCGTGGCGGCCACGCTGCGCTACCGGCTGACGCGTCCCACGACGCTCATCGTCCGGGGCGGCCCGGTGCGCTACCTGGCGCCGGACGGACAGGAGGGCGGCTGGGTGCCGCGGGTGAACGTGGAGCTGGCGCGCGACGGCGAGCTGTTCGACCTGGGCATCGCGGTGGGGCACGACCTGGTGGGCGCCAGCGGCTTCGCCAACGCGCTGTGGGCCGACTACGCGACGGTGAGCCTGGCGCGTCGCTTCAACCACGAGTTCTCCGCGTTCGGCGCGGCGAGCTTCTTCCGCAACGGGCGCGCGCCCTCGCGGGACTGGACGACGTTCGGCAGTACGCCCCTCGTGTCCCAGGGGTACGCAGTGGGGGGCGGAGTGGAGTACCGCTTCAACCGCCGGATGGCGGCGCAGGGAGCGGTGGATCGGATTGCCCAGGTGGGCGTGGCGGAGGCGGCGGGCGCTGCGGGTGATCTGACGCGCAACGTATTCGCCGTCCGCCTCATCGTGACGGCGTGGTGACAACACGTGAGTGGGTTGGAGGAGGAGCGGAACATGGAGCGTGGGATGACGGCGGATCAGCTGCTGGCCTCACTCTGGCGTCGCAAGGCGCTGGTGGGGGCGATCGCAGCGGCGGTCTTCGCGGTGGGCGCGGCCATCGTGATGACCCGGCCGAGCATGTATGAGGCGTCCGTGGTGGTCCGCGTGGAGCCGCAGCGGCCAGGGGAGGACATGGTGCAGCGCACGGTGAGCGAGCTCATCGAGCAGCGGCTCCTCACCGTCCGACAGGAGCTCCTGGCGCGCCCCGTGCTCCAGAAGGCCATCGAGGAGATGAACCTCTATCCGGACATCGTGTCCGAGAAGGGCATGGAGGCGGCAGTCACGCAGATGCGCAAGGACCTGACGGTGCGCGTGGAGGGCGACACGGCCTTCGAGCTGACGTACGCGAACCACGACCCGCAGGTGGCGGCGCAGGTGGCCAACCGCCTGCCGACCATCTTCTCCGAGGAGACGCTGAAGATCCGTCAGGCGCAGGCGGCGCGCGCCACGGACCTCTTCAACGAGGAGATGTCGCAGATGGGCAAGGCCGTCTCGAGCTGGGAGCGGAAGATCGCCCAGTTCAAGGTGGACCACCTGGGGGAGCTGCCCGAGCAGATCGAGATGAACATGCGCGGCCTGGAGCGGGTGTCGCACGAGATGCAGACGAAGTCGGAGGAGCTGCGCGTGGCGGAGGCGCGTCGCTCCGACCTGGCGCGGGCCCGCAACGCGGTGGACAGCGAGGCCGGCCGCCTGGAGGCCGCGGAGAGCGGGCTCACCCGGGCGCTGGTGGGCGCGCGCACCAACTGGACGGAGGACCACCCGGAGATCAAGCGCATGGAGGCGGAGCTCGAGGGCATGGTCGCGCGGCGCAAGGACGCGGAGGGGCGGCTGTGGGCGGAGCGCGCCGAGCGCACCCGCGTGGCCTCGCTCATCGCCAACATCCAGAAGGAGATCGTCGACCTGCAGCAGAAGGCGGAGGCGTACCAGGGGCGGCTGAACAACACGCCGCGCTGGGCGCACGAGCTGGGGGTGATGAACCGCGACTATGAAATCGCGCGCACCAAGTACCAGAGCGTGGTGAGCCGGAAGGTGGAGGCGGAGATCGCCCAGGAGCTGGAGGCCAAGAGCTCCAAGAGCCTGTTCAACGTCATCTCGCCCGCGGGGGCGCCGGTGACGCCGGCGCGGCCGGACCGGATGACGGGGATGCTCATCGCGCTGCTGGTGGCGCTGGGCCTGGGGGTCCTCACGGGGGCGGTGTTGGAGATGCGGGATGACAGCCTGCGCGATGGGACGGAGGTGCATCAGCGCCTGACGCTCCCGGTGCTGGCGGTGGTGCCGGACATGCAGGGCAAGACGGAGAAGCGCGTGCTGATGCCGTCTTCGGGGACTCGGAACAACGTTCAGAGCCCCACCTCATTGAACTGACACCGACGGAAAGGACGGAAGGCGGACATGGACCAGACGATGGAGCGGGCGGGCAACTTCCTCCCCCGCGTGGATGACAACACGACGAATCCGAACTCGGTGGACCGGCGGGTGGTGACACTCACGGCCCCGGCTTCGGCGGCGGCGGAGCAGTACCGGAGCCTCTACTACCGGTTGGAGCGGATGCGGGAGCTGCGGCCCATGAAGGTCGTGGCGCTCACCTCGGCCATGCCGGGGGAGGGCAAGACGGTGACGAGCGTCAACCTGGCGATGGCGGCCGCGCGGGCGAACCCCGACCGGCGCATCCTCCTGGTGGACGCGGACCTGCGGCGCGGCGGCGTGGCCGCGACGCTGGGGGTACGCAACAAGACGGGCCTGGCGGAGCTGTTGACGGGGGAGGTGGAGGTGCGCGAGGTGGTGCGCCGCTTCCACGCCACGCGCATGGCACTCATCCCCGCCGGGGCCACGCCGGAGGACCCGTCCCAGGTGCTGGCCAGCCCCCGCATGAAGCAGTTCCTCAAGGCGGTGCGCGAGGGCTTCGACGAGGTGTACGTGGACCTGCCGCCGACGCTGCCGTTCGCGGACGCGGCCATCCTCGGCCACCAGGTGGACGGTCTGCTGATGGTCATCCGCGCCAACGTGACGCCGGGCAAGACGGTGCACCAGGCGGTGGAGCAGTTGGCGGGCGCGCCCATCCTCGGCTGCGTGCTCAATGGCGCGGAGATCCAGGCGACGCCATACCTGAAGAACTACGAGAAGCAGCGGTAGCGGTGGTGCCCTCCGCCCCGGCCTCCCTTCACCGGGAGAGGGGCGGAGGTGGGGTGTTCTGGGGACGGTCGTGAGTCGGGCGGGTTGGTCGGAGGGGCACGTGCTCCGGGTCTTTCACCACTATTTTTCTGCCAAGAAATTGACGTTCTTCCTCGCCGAGAGTTCGGCGATCGCACTGGCTTGCGTGATGGGCGCGGCGGCCTGTGCGGCACTCTTCGCGCCCGCGGGCACGCGGCCGCCGCTCTCGACGTTGTGGCCGACGCTGCTGGGGCTGGGGGCGGCCTTCGTCGTCACCTTCCAGTTCACGTTGTACCTGCTGGATTTGTATGACCTGCGCATCGCCGCGGAGGACCGCGCGCGGGGCTACCGCTTCCTCAAGGCCGCCGGCGTCACGGCGATGGTGGCCGGTGGGGTGATGCTGGTGGTGCCGCTGGTGCTGCCCGTGGCGCTGCCGCCCGGCGCGCTGCTCGGCGGCGCCATGGGTGCGCTGGCGGGCACCCTGGTGGTGCGCGTGTCCATCCGCGCGCTGGTGGGCGCGCCGCATGACGTCCTCATCGTCGGCGACGGCCTCAAGGCCCGCGCGGTGGCCACCTCCATCGAGGCGGGGGGCGAGGGGAGCTACCGCGTGGTGGGCATGGTCAACCCGGCGACCCTCGAGGAGCCCCTCGACCGGCTCGCGGCCGGGCTGGGCGCGGACTTCGTCGTGCAAGCCGCGGACGACATGCGCGGCGGGGTGAAGTGGGTGGATTCGCTGCTGTCGTGCCGGCTGCAGGGCCGGCGCGTCTACGACGCGACGGGCTTCTGCGAGCGGGTGCTGCGGCGCATCCCCGTGCAGTTCCTCAGGGCGAGCGACTTCGCGTTCGCGGACGAGCTGACGGTGTCGCCGCTGCGGCGGGCCTTCAAGCGGGCGTTCGACCTGGCCATCGCCTCGCTGCTGCTCGGCCTGTCCGCGCCGTTCCTGCTGCTGGTGGCCGCGGCCATCAAGCTCGACTCGCGCGGGCCGGTCTTCTACCGCCAGGAGCGGACGGGCCTGGGCGGCGCGACGTACCACTTGTGGAAGTTCCGCAGCATGCGCACGGACGCGGAGAAGAACGGCGCGGTGTGGGCGCGCGCCAACGACGACCGCGTCACGCGGGTGGGGCGCTTCATCCGGCGCACGCGCATCGACGAGATTCCCCAGGTGTTCAACGTGTTGATGGGGGAGATGAGCTTCGTGGGCCCGCGGCCCGAGCGGCCGGTCTTCGTGGCACAGCTCAAGCAACAGATTCCGTTCTACGGGCTGCGCGAGGCCGTCAAGCCGGGGCTGACCGGCTGGGCGCAGATCCGCTACCCCTATGGGGCCTCGGTGGAGGATGCACGCAACAAGCTCGAGTTCGACCTGTACTACGTGAAGAACGGTTCGCTGTTCCTGGACATGGGAATCATCTTCCACACCGTGAGGCATGTCTTGCTCGGGCGTGGAGCTCGGTAGCAACACCACCTGGACGGCCTCCTGGGGCGGGAGGTCGGGCGGGGGCCCGCCAGGGGTGGCGGGTCGGGCGTCGTGGATGGGGGTTGGGACATGGTGGGAATGGACATGGATTCACCGCTCCCGGAGTCATGGGAGGAGGCCCGGGCCCGCAAGCAGCGCGAGTGGGAGCGGGAAGCGGAGCGCAACGAGCTGTTGCAGCCGCAGCTGGAGCGGCCCACGCGCATCGTCGCCATCGGCGGCGGCACGGGCCTGCCCATGGTGCTGAGGGGCCTGGCCCGGCGCGCCACGCCGAAGCCGGGGGACCCGGGGGTGGACATCACCGCCGTGGTGGCGATGAGCGACGACGGGGGCAGCTCCGGGCGCTTGCGCCGGCTGCACGGCGCGCTGCCGCCCGGCGACATCCGCAACTGCCTGGTGGCGTTGGCGGGCGGCCGCAGCGCCCTCAAGGAGGTGTTCCAGTTCCGCTTCGGGGGCGCGAGGGGCCTGGCCGGGCACGCGGTGGGCAACCTGCTCATCGCCGCGCTGGCGGAGCTGCGGGGCGACTTCATGGAGGCGGTGCGCATGTCCGGCGAGCTGCTGGGCGCGCGGGGCCGGGTGCTGCCGTCGACGCTGGCCTCGGTGCAGTTGGTGGCGCAGATGGACGACGACACGGAGGTGGTGGGGGAGCGCAACATCTGCCGCGCGCGGGGGCGCGTGCGCCGGGTGTCGCTGAGCCCGCGCTCGCCGCCGCCGGTGGAGGGGCTGCTGGAGGCCATCTACACCGCGGACCTGGTGGCCATCGGGCCGGGCTCGCTCTACTCGAGCCTGCTGCCCAACATGCTGGTGGACGGCGTGGCCCAGGCGCTCAAGGAGACGCGGGCGCTGAAGGTCATGGTCTCCAACCTGATGACGCAGCCGGGGGAGACGGACGGCATGTCGTGCCTGGACCACGTCCACGCGGTGCGGGACCACGTGGGGCCGGTGCTGGACGCGGTGCTCGTCAATGGCACGGCGCCGTCACCGGACGCCATGAAGCGCTATGGCCGGCGGGGCTCGTTCCCGGTGGAGGTGGACACGCGTGAGCTCATCGCCGCGGGCGTGGTGCCCGTGCGGGCGGATCTGCTCAAGGCGGGGTCGAGGATCCGACACGACAGCCGCAAGGTCGCCGCGTGCCTGCTGAAGATGGCCCGCAGCGGCTTGTAGTCACGCACCCCCATCACCACCTTGGGCGCCCGAACATGGAAGCAATCCTGAGCAGACCCGGGCCGCGCGTCGTCGAGGTCGACGACCGGGCGGCCTTCATGGCCCTGGAGTCGGAGTGGAACGCGCTGGTGGAGGCCACCTCCGACGAGGTGTTCTACCGGCACGAGTTCCTGCGCATCTGGCTGGACAACTTCGCGCCGGGTGCGCGGCTGTGCGTGCTCACCCTGCGGGACGCGGAGGGCCGGCTGAGCGCGGCGCTGCCCCTGTGGGAGGAGCGCACCACGCTCTACGGCGTGCCCGTCCGGCAGTTGTCCGGCGCGGCCAACGCGCACTCGTGCCGCTTCGACCTCCTGGCACGCGAGCCGGACGTGGCCGCCGAGGCCTTCGTCGCGCACCTGCGCGGGAAGAAGGGCTGGGACGTGCTGCGGCTGACGGACGTGCCGGACGGTGGGGCGGCGTGGCGGTTCCACGCGGCGGCCGGCGCCGCGGGCCTCCCCGTGGGGGCCTGGGAGTCGCTCCAATCGCCCTACATCCCGCTGCCCAGGACGCGGGAGGCCTTCCAGGCGTCGCTCCAGGCCAAGTTCAAGGCCAACTGCCGGCGGCGTCGACGCAAGCTCGAGGAGAAGGGGCGCGTCGACTTCGAGCGGGTGTCCGGCGGGCTCGGCCTGGAGGGGATGCTGGAGCAGGGCTTCCTGCTGGAGCAGAGCGGCTGGAAGGGGGAGCGGGGCACGGCGATGGCGCAGGACGCGCGCACGCGTGGCTTCTACACGGAGCTGGCGCGGGACGCGGCCTACCGCGACCGGCTGGCGCTGTACTTCCTGCGGCTGGACGGCCGCGCGGTGGCGTTCCACTACGGGCTCGAATACGGGGGGCGCTACTTCCTCCTGAAGCCCGGCTACGACGAGCAGCTTCGCGAGTGCAGTCCCGGACAGCTCCTGTTGGAGGAGGTGGCGGGGACGTGCGTCGACCGGGGGCTGCGCGAGTTCGACTTCCTGGGGCCGGACATGGTGTGGAAGCGGGACTGGACCGACCAGGTCCGTCGCCACACCTGGCTCTACGTCTTCAATGACTCCACCTATGGCCGGGCGCTGTGCGCGGCGAAGTTCCGGTGGGGTCCGGCGGCGAAAGAGGTGGTGTCGAAATGGAAGAGATGAAGCAACCGGGGCGCCTGTTCGTGCCGTCCCTTCCGACGCTCTGGCCCGGCATGTTGCTGTCGCGGCCGAAGCCGGGGGCGCTGCCGCCGTTCTCGTCGCCCAACGTCCGCTACTTCTATTTCGCGCGCAACGCCGTCTGGCTCACCGTGAAGATGCTGGGGTTGGACCAGGGCGAGGTGCTCATGCCCGCCTACCACCACGGCGTGGAGGTGGAGGCGCTGGTGGACGCGGGCGCCACGCCCCGCTTCTACCGGGTGGGCCACCACTGGGACGTGGACCTGGACGACGTGGCCCGGCGCATCGGTCCGAAGACCAAGGCCCTGTACCTGACGCACTACGCGGGCTTCCCGGGGCCGGTGGAGCAGATGCGCAAGCTGGCGGACCAGCACGGGCTGGTGCTCATCGAGGATTGCGCGCTGTCGCTCCTGTCCTCGGACGGGAGCGTGCCGCTGGGCACCACCGGCGACGTGGGCATCTTCTGCCTCTACAAGACGCTGCCGGTGCCCAACGGGGGCGCGCTGGTCATCAACGGGCCCCGCCAGTACAGCCTGCCGGAGCCTCCGTCGCCGCCGTCCGCGTCGACGTTCAGCCACACCGTGTCCGCGCTCCTGCAGAACCTGGAGCTGCGCGGCGGGCCGATGGGCCGCTCGCTGCGGGGCCTGGTGCGGGCGGTCGGCCACGGCACCGTGAAGGCGGCGAGCATCGAGCGGGTCGCCACGGGCACGCAGCACTTCGACCGCAAGCACGTGGACCTGGGCATGAGCCCGCTGACGAAGCGCATCGCGCAGGCGCAGGACCTGGAGGCCATCGTCGAGCGCCGGCGTCGCAACTACTTCTACCTCCTGGGCCGGCTGCGCGACGTGGTGCCGCCGCTGTTCAACCAGTTGCCGCCGGGGGCCTGTCCGCTGTTCTACCCGCTGGTGGTGCAGGAGAAGGCGGAGGTGCTGGCGCGCCTGCGGGCCCGGGGCGTGGACGCCATCGACTTCTGGAAGCGCTTCCATCCGGCGTGTGACGCGGCGGCCTTCCCGGAGGTGGTGCAGCTCCGGCGCACCATCGTGGAGATTCCATGTCATCAGGACCTGACACCGGAGGTGATGGCGGACGTGGCGTTGGTGGTGCGCGACGCGGTGAAGGCGGACCGGCGCACGCGCAAGCGCGCGGGGTAGCGCGAGTCCAGGTTTGGCGAGGGGCCGTCGAGCCCCTCGGGAGAGACGGGCGATGATCCGCGAGGACGAGCTGAAGCAGGGGCCGCGCGCCGCGCGGCGGCTGGACGTGAGTGCCGTGGGCAGCCTGTCCGCGCTGGCGGGCATGCGCGCGGAGTGGGATGCGTTGCTCGACGCGAGCGACGCGGGGCCCTTCAACGCCTGGGAGTGGCTGTATCCCTGGTGTCGCCGCATCGCGCCGGAGCGGCGGCCGCTGGTGCTCACCGCGCGGGACGCGGCGGGGACGCTGGTGGGGCTGTGGCCGCTGGGGCTGGAGACGCGCCGGGTGGCCGGGGTCCCCGTGCGCCGCCTGGGGTTCCTGGGCGAGACCCACGTGGGCAGCGACTACCTGGACGTCGTCGCCCGTCGTGGCGCGGAGCGCGAGGTGGGCGAGGTCTTCGCGCGGATGCTGTCGGCGTTGCGCGAGGAGTGGGACGTGCTGGACCTGACGGACCTGCGCGACGACTCCGTCACCGTGGAGGTGCTGCGTCAGGTGTTCGCGGCCGACGACGTGCGGCTGGCCGAGCGCTACGTATGCCCCTACGACGTCCTCACACCCGACGAGTCCTTCGACGCGTTCCTCAAGCGCACGGGGCGTCGGGACAACTACCTGCGGCGGCGCAAGTGGCTGGAGAAGCAGGAGGGCTACCGCATCGAGCGCGTGGAGGCGCCCGGTGAGCTGGCGGCCCCGATGACGGACTTCTTCCGCCTGCACGCGGCGCGGTGGGCCACGGACGGTGGCTCCCAGGGCATCAAGGGCACGGGCGTGGAGGCGTTCCACCGGGACGCGACGCAGTTGCTGGCCGAGCGGGGCCGGCTGCGCCTGTACACGATGAAGGTGGGAGGCCGCGCCGTGGCCTCGGTGTACGGGCTCGTCCACGGGGGCCGCTTCGTCTACTTCCAATCCGGATACGACCCGGAGTGGCGCTCGCGCAGCGTGGGCCTGGTGCTGGTGGGGGAGACCTTCAAGGACGCGCTGGCGGAGGGGCTGACGGAGTACGACTTCCTTCGCGGCACGGAGACGTACAAGTCCGACTGGGTGTCGAAGCAGCGGCACACGGTGTCGGTCCGCGTCCATGCGGGGACGCGCGCGGCGCGCTGGTTCACCCGCTCGGAGGAGCTGGCGCGCAAGACGCGCAACGCCGTGAAGCACGCCCTGCCGGCGCACCTGGTGGAGAAGGTGCGGCGACTGCGGCGGCGGCGCGCGGCCCTGCACTGAGCCCTCCGGGCGGCACACGTGCTCGGTGCCGACGGAAGGACCCGCGAAGCGGGGCACGGCTTCGCGGGTGATACGGAAGACGGCGACCGTGTGGACGCGCCGTCCCGGTGGCGCCGCGTCAGTTGCAGTAGCGGATGAGGTTCTGCGTGTAGCTGCCGCTCAGCGTGCCGGCCGCGTAGGTGGACCCGTCGCAGTAGCAGCTCTCGCGACCCACCTCGACCCCGTTCCGCGACCAGATGCGGTCGAACTCGCGCGTGCCATCACAAGCCCAGATGATGGACTGCTCCGCCGACTGGACGTCCTCCGGCGCGGCCTCCTGCTCGGGGGCTCCACCACAACCCATCAGCGCCATGGTCACGACACAGGACAGGACGGCAAACGTCTTGTTCATGCTCGACTCCTCGTGGGGTGTTGGTTACGGCGCTACAAGTGTATGCGGGATGCGCGGGCATCTTCCAATGGTCGCGTCCTGCCGGGACGTGGCGCCGTGAGCGATGCGGCCAGGGGGCACATTGTCGCCCAAGGTCGGGGGTGAGAACATCGAGGGCGTCCCTCGTCCCTCATCCTGGAGATTGTCGCAATGCATCGTGGACCCGAACTCGATGAAGCCAGGGCTTCGTGCTCGCCGCGTGGGTTGCCTGCCCCGGAAGGCAGGCCTCTTCCCGCGAGGTTGCGGCACGCGTTGGAGGCGTTCTTCGACGCGGACCTCGCCCCGGTGCGCGTCCACGAGAGCGCCGCCGCCGAAGCGCTGGGCGCGCGCGCGTTCGCCTCTGGCGAAGCGCTCCATTTCGCCCGCGGGCAGTATCGGCCCCAGACGTTGGCGGGCCTCGAGTTGCTCGCGCACGAGCTGACCCATGTGCTCCAGCAGCGACAGGGGCTGACGGAGCGGCGACGCACCGAAGCCTCCGGCCTGCTCGTCGACGCCACGCTCGAGGGCGAGGCGGACCTCCTCGGGCGTCAGGCCAGGGCCTGGTTCGAGCTAGGACGGCGGCCCGACGACTTCGCGCCCGTCGGGGCTCGCCACGGGGCCCCGTGCCCGCCTGCCATGGCCAGGGCACCCGGCGTCGCTCCGGTCATCCAGACGAAGATGATCTTCATCGGGGCGGACGACCCATTCCAGGGGACCCGCTTCCTGGACCCGGAGCTCAACTCGAAGATCCCTTCGAAGGTCTACAACGACATCTTGATGCAGGCGAAGCGGTTGCCCCAGACCATCTACGTGAGCTTCGCTCCAGAGCACTCGCCGCAGCCTCTGGGGAGTGCGTTGTACAAGCAGGTGAGCGCGGCGACGGGGAAGCTCGAGATTGGTGCCCTCCCCGGGGACAAGATCAAGGAGGCGGGGTCCGAGTACTTCGGCCTCCTCGCGGCCATGGCTCACGAGACCCAGCACGCCATCGATCATCTCGCCAAGAACGTGACGTTCAACGGGCGGGACGAGGCGACCCTCCACGCGGAGTGGCGCGCGTGGGCCATCGAGGCCGCGCTCGTCTACGAGGTCCAGCGGGCCGGGAAGACGGTCCCCTTCATGAAGCGGGACCTGCCCTACAGCTACAGGAGCAAGACGGACTTCGCGATGGACCCTTCGAGCGTCGCCCTGAGCCGGACGTTGCAGTACCTCGATTACTGCAACGTCATCTCGAAGCCGAACATCATCCAGGCCCGGTCGTTCATCATGAACCACGAGGGCTGGCTGCACGACGCCATCATGATGTTCTACGCGCACGTCGAAGGCGGCATCGGGGGCGCGACGTGGGCGGATGACCCGGTGGGCGGGAGCGCCTCGACGGGGGACGAGATGGAGGAGGTGGACTGACCCGTCGCCCGCGGGCCCCACGGTCAGGGCGCGGCGACCTCGGCGCGAAGCTGGGCGATGGCGGCGGCGAGCTGGGGCGGCTGCATGTTGCGGGGCACTTCGACGGAGAAGCGCTCGAAGTGCTCCAGGGCCCTGGGCTTGTCACCGCGGCGCAGGGCGAGGCTGCCCAGGAAGATGAGCGCCTCCTGCGAGTCGGGCCAGGTGTTCACCAGCTCCGTCAGCTCCGCCTCGGCGCCCTCCAGGTCGCCCTTGGTGGCGCGCAGGACACCGCGGTGCACGCGCAGCTCGACGTGGAACGGGTCCACGGCCAGCCCCTTCGCCGTCACCGTGGCGGCCTCGTCGAACGCCTGGCGGCGGATGAGCTCGTGGCTGAGCAGCGAGGCGGACTCGAGGTCGGAGGGGTTCCCGGCCAGGCGCGCGCGGGCCTCGGTCATGTCGGGGCTCTCGCCCTGGTCGTCCATCCCGCCCTGCTGCGCGGCGGCGCCGCCGCCCGGGGGAATGCGGCCGGTGGCCTGCTGGCCCTCGCCGCGGCCCTGCTGCTCGGAGACGAGGAGGTAGCCCAGGCCGCCGAAGAACAGGACGATGCCCGCGCCCCACAGGGCGCCGGCCAACTGGGGATTGCGCGCGGACCAGCCCGTGGCGGCGGGAGCCTGGTGCGCCCGGGGACGCGCGTCCTTCGCGGACGTCTTGCGCTGGAGGTGCTCGTCCTTGGCGCGCAGCGCCCCGGCGGCCTCGCGCTCCAGGCGGGACTTCTCCGCCGCGTACTGCTCGGCGCCCAGGTGGTGCTTCTCCGCCTCCAACGCGCGGAGCTGGTCGATGAGCGACTGGGCCCGCTGGGTCAGGTCATCGAGCACGCCGTCCTTGGGCTCGGGCGCGGAGAGGGCGCCCTTGCGGCGCATGAAGAGGAGCCACGCGGCGGCGGCCACGAAGGCCACCGCGAGCACGATGATTCCCGGCAACCAGTTCGTCGGTTGAGGCTGCATGACTTAGCGTTCCAGTTCCCGGCGCACGGCCTGGAGATAGGGGTCGGCGTCGTCTGCGGACGCGGAAGGAGTCGCGGAGGGCGCCGCGGCGGCGGAAGTCCCGCCCGCGGCGGGGGTCGCCTCCGGAGGGCCGTGCTGGAGCTGGCGCCAGATGACGAAGCCCCCCACGCCGAGCAGGGCGATGGGGCCGAGCCACACGAGCCAGTTGAAGCCCTCGGCCTTGGGCTCCAGGAGGACCCACTCGCCGTAGCGCGACACGAAGAAGTCGACGACCTCCTGGTCGTTCTTCCCCTCGGAGACCAGCTCGCGGACCATGTCGAGCTGGGCGCGGGCCATGGAGGACGGGCTGTCGGAGATGGAGAGGCCCTGGCAGACGGCGCAGCGCAGCGTCTTGCCGAGCTTCTGGACGCGGGCCTCCAGCTCTGGCGCGAGCGGTTCGCTGCCCGCCTGCTGCGGGGCGAACTGGCCGGTGGCGAGGCCGAAGGCAAGGGTCAGGGACAGCAGGGCGGCGGTCATCGGGACTCCCAGGGCGCCGCCCCTACCTAGCGCTACCGGGCGCCCATTGGAATCCGAAACCGGTGCGGCGGACGCCCGGCCCGCCGACCGCACTGTAGGTGGGCATCCGTCAAGTGGGGCCTGGCCGGGGCCTCCCGCTCAGCGCAGCGCCTCGAACGCGGGCCCCTGCACCGGGTCCCAGGTGAGGACATACGTCCTGCGCGCGGGGAACAGCTCCAGCGGGAGCCCCACGGGGTGCCGGGGGCGCATGGGCGCGCCCACGGTGTGGGGCGTCAGCAGGCTCCCATTCTCCAGCAGGATGGCCCAGGTCAGGACTCCGGCGCGGCTCCGCTCGGGGTGATGGCGGGCCACGGCGGCGCGGGGGGCACACGGCAGCTCGCGCAGGGCGGTGAGCCGCGGCTTCGCGGCAGGACGCCCATCCGGCCGGTGGTGCACCTCCGCGAGGACCACCTGCCGTGGGTTCTTCCGGGACAGCGTCAACAGCGCGGCGTGGAGCCGTCCCGCCTCGTCCACCCATATCCCCGGTTCGGAGTCCGGGAGGGCATGGAGCCCCTTCAGTCGCGTGGTCGCCACCCGCGTGAAGCGGCCCGACCCATGGGTCCGGACATGGTGCAGGTCCAGCCCGCGGTCGGTCTGCTCGACGAGCACCACGCTGACGCCATTGCCGCGCGAGGCGGGCTGGAGGGTGGCGCGCGCCGCGACGATGCGACCGTGCAAGCCCACGCGCCCCATCTCCCAGCCCGGGGTGAGGTCCGATGCGTCGGACGAGGTCTGGAAGCAGATGAGCCGCAACTCCCTTCCGCACGCGGCCACCACGGGGATGAACAGCTCCCCGGCCGCCGTCTGCAGTGGTGGGCGGACGACCTGGGCGGGTGGCGCCTCCAGGTCGAAGCGGAACGGACGCCCCGGCGTCGCCGGTCCGGCCAGGGCCATGAGGGAAGCGCCCTGGCGCCACACCCGCCATGACACCGACGAGATGCGATCCGGGTCGTTCGACCACGGTGCGAGGGCCTCGGTGATGCCCGGCGCCACCGGGCCGATGACGCTCGCGGGTTGCCGGGGTGAGGGGGGCCGCGAGGTGTCCTCGCGTGGCTCCTCGTAGCCGCGCACCAGGAGCGAGGGCCGTCCCTCGACGTCCTGGAGCCACGTCGCCTCGACGCCGCTCCCGTCGGGCGCGGCCACGTCACAGGCCAGCGACACCGGCCCCGTGGGAGGCGCGAGGATGTCGAACTCCACGGGAGGCGAGGTGATGGAGAAGTCGGGGTGCGTGAGGCTCGCCTCCAGTCGGTACCGGCCCGGCCGGGTCACGGGGAGCCAGTCATGCAAGGCGATGAGGGACTCGAAGGTCTGCCCCGGCGCGAGCCGCACCCGCGCGCCGGGCCGCGAGGCGAGGACGTGTGAGAGTCCTCGCGAGGAGACCTCCCGACAGGGGATGTGACGTGACTCCGGGAACACGGGGCCCGTGAGCGTGTAGCGCAGGGCCTGTTCCGGCGCATGGAGCGGGTCCGGGAACTCCAAGGGGACGTGGCTCTCGTTGCGCAGGATGAGCAGCGCCGTGCGGTGTTCGCCCGCGGTGTAGTGCGTCTTGGGGAGCAGCACCTTCAACTGCACGGAGGCGCCTCCCGTCGCGGGGGCGGCGTGTCCGAAAGGCGTCGATGGAGGTCGACGTGCTCGGACCGCGGTGTGAGGTGGGCGATGTCGTGGGGCCGAGGCGACCACGGCCAGGCGCGGGGAGCGCGAGCAGGCCGGTCGGGAGGAGGCCCCGAGTCCGGGATGTGGGCGACGTGGGCAATGAGCGCGACGCGTGCCATGTCAGGGCGAGGTTCCAGTCGGACGACACGCTAGAGGAGGCGCCCGCGGTCGTGAGTCCTCGTCGTGCCGCAATCCGCCGTTGTGTTGGTTGTGGGAAGCCGCCCGGACCCGTCGGGTCGGGGAGCCGACGGGGAAGCGTCCTGCGGGGGAGGGGGCCACGGCTGGCCGGGGCCGGAGGTCTCGCGCGTGGCGAGTGTCAGCGATCTCTCAGCCGCTGCGCCACGGAGACGAGCGGCCGGCGCAGCAGCCGCTTCACGCGGTCGAGGGCCGCCTCTCGCGGTGGGGTGGGGAGCGGCTCGGGGTGCTCGGACGCGCTCGCGTAGCGAGGGAAGAGCCGCAGCGCGTGCGCCCGGTCCACTCCGGCCCTCAGGTCGGGAGACAGGACGTGACTCTCCTTCAGCGTCTTCACCTGGAGCGCGGTGATGGGCTCGGGGGCGAACGGGAAATCGCTTCCGAAGAGGAGGTGCGACGGGTCGACGAACTCACGGAGGGCCGCCAGCGTCGGTGCCCCGGGGGACAGCGCGGTGTCGAAGTAGAAGCGTCGCAGGTAGGTCAGGATGCCTTGGGGGGCCTGTGTGTCATAGGGCGGCATGAGGTTCGCCAACGACAGCCGCCACGCGGCATAGGGCAGGAAGCCGCCCGCGTGCGCGAGGATGAACCGGATGCGCGGGTAGCGCTCCATCGTCCCGGTGAGGATGAGGTTGAGCGCGGCGCGGGTGGTGTCGCAGAGGAACTCGAGGAGGAAGCCGGGGCCCTCGAGGCCCAGGGTGGTGCTGGTGGCGTGGAGGTTGGGGTGCACGAACACCGTCGCTCCGCGCGCATCCAGTTCGGCCATCAACTCCTCCAGCCGGGGGGCTCCCAGGAACACGCCCTCCGTGCTGCCCAGCAGCACCACGCCGTCCGCGTGCAGCACGTCGAGCGCGCGGATGGCCTCGGCGCAGGACTCCTCCACGAAGGGCATGGGGAGCACCGCGAAGGAGCCGAAGCGGCCGGGGTGGAGCCGTGTCAGCTCCGCGACGGAGTCGTTGCAGCGTCGCGCCAGGTCGACGGCCTCCGCGAGGTCTCCGAAGTACACCCCGGGACAGGACAGCGACAGGAGGGCCGTGGCGATGTCGTTCTCCTCCATCACCGACAGCGAGCGCGTGGGCGTCCAACGCGGCAGTGGCGCGCCGGCGACCTCCCGCAGCCCATGGCGCTCCATCGCCTGGGAGAACGCGGGCGGGATGACGTGATGGTGGACGTCGATCTTCCCGTGGGGACTCATGGGGTCACCTCGACGGAGCTGGCGAACGCGAACCGGCCCAGGATGCTCGCCGCGTGCGGGGCCTGCCGTGCGTCCGCGATGCGTGCCCGGACGCTCAGGCCCCGGTTCGCGTCCTCCAGGACGTCGAGCTGGAGGAGCCGGATGTCGCCGTCCCGCAGCGCGGCGCCCAGGGCGGATTCGATCTCGAGCCGCTTGAGCGAAGGCTTGTGGATCTTCCCCAACGCGGTGAGGGCCAGGGACTCCACGACGTGGATGGCCTTGGGCATGGCCGCCCGCTCGCCAATCTCCTTCGCGACGAAGGCGAGCAGGGCCTCGGAGGTCGCGCTCGTGCCCGGTTTGAGCTGGACGTAGGCAACGGGGAGTTCGCCCGCGTGGACATCAGGGCGACCCACGGCCGCGGCGAGCTGGACCGCCGCGTGCTTGTAGAGGGCCGTCTCGATGTCGGCCGGGTCGATGTTGTGTCCGCCTCGGATGATGAGCTCCTTCTTGCGTCCGGTGAGCCAGAAGAAGCCGTCCGCGTCGCGCCGCCCCAGGTCGCCGGTATCCAGCCAGTGCTTGCCGTCCCCCAGGTCGAGGAACAGGCCGGTGTTCTGCTCCGCGGACAGATACCCGTCGAACACGTTGGGGCCGCTCACGACGAGGAGCCCGACTTCGTCGTCGGCGCAGTCGCGCAGAAAGCGCCCGCGCGCGTCGAGTTGGATGACCTTCATCGCTTGACCCGGGATGCGCAGGCCGATCGAACCGTGGCGGCGTTCACCCTCGGGCGGGTTCACGCTGCTGATGCAGGTCCCCTCGGTCAGACCGTAGCCCTCGAGGATGCGCAGGCCCGTGCGTGCCTCGAAGTCGTGGAGCACCTGCACCGGCAATGGCGCGGCGCCGCACAGGCCGAACTCGAGCGAGTCGATGCGGTGGTCTCCGACCGGGACCTGGAGCAGCGACGCGAACAGCGTGGGGACGCCGCTGAAGAAGTGGAGCCGGTGGTGCTCGACCACCTCCCAGAAGCGGGGGACGACTCCGGGGCCCCGGTAGCCCTGCGGCGTGCCGAGGACGACGTGGGCCCCGACGGAGAAGGGGAGGAGCCCGGTGACCATGCCCGCGTTGACGTGGAACAGCGGGAGGCCACAGAAGATGTTCTTGCCAGGGCCTACGTTGCGCCCGAGCAGGCGCGAGGCGCTCCAGGCATTGGCCACCTCGTTGCGGTGTCGGCGCACGGCGATCTTCGGCTGGCCCGTGGTGCCGCCCGTGCAGAACAGCGAGGAGCGGTCCTCCGGCGCGATGACCCGGCCGCTGAGCAGGGTGTCGCCGCGCTCCCGGGCGAGGGCGCGGCCGAAGTCCTGGACGCGCACGTGGGCGGGGAGCGCGCCGCGTGCGCCGCGAAGGCCGTGGCGTCGAGCCGCCTCGAGTCTCTGGAGGGCGCGCGCGGCGAATCGCCGGGGGCCTCGCACGTGGTCGGACAGGTCGACGAGGAGTACGTCGCGCACGGACGGCGCCTGTTCGAGCGCGCGGGCCACCTTCGGGAAGACGTCCGTTCCCGGGAAGGGGGCCAACGTCACGACGATTCTGGTGTGGGTCGCGCGCAGCAGGGCGCCGAGGGTGGAGGCCTCCAGCAAGGGATTGATGGCCATCGCCACGCCCGTGGCCTCGCCGCCCCAGAGGACGAAGTGGGTCTCCGGGAGGTTGGGGAGCACGTAGGCGATGACGGTGTCCCGGGTCGCGCCCAGGCGGTGGAAGGCGTTCGCCGCGCGAGTGACCATGGACAGGAGCCCGCTGTAGCTCCAGGTCTCCGGGCGCCGGTGCTCGTCGATGGACAGGAAGAACGACAGCGCGGGGGCGTCGGGTGTTCGTCGCGCGGTGCGCTGGAGCAGCTCGTAGGTGCTGGAGGGAAGGTCGGACGGAAGTCCCTCGGCCTCGATGGCTTCGACGTCCGCGAGCCGCGCGATGCCGGACATCATGCCTCCTGGACCACGCGGTTGCGCTGGAGGCCCAGGTCGATGGCGCCGTCACCGCTGCGAATGGTGGCCTCCACGAGCTGACCGGGCTGGAGGTACGGGCGCCGCGCCTGCTGGGCGAAGAAGAGCTCCCACTTCTTCCTCTCCGGGAGGAGGGCCCCCAGCCGCTGCTTGAGGGGCGAGGGCACCGCGAGCGCGCAGCCCGCGGGCGTACCGGTGGCGAGCAGGTCCCCCGCGGAGAGGTCCTGCACGCTGGACAGCTCCGTGAGGGTCTCCGCCGGGCCGTACACGAGGTTCCGGGTGCTGTCGCGCTGGCGCACCTGCCCATCCACCCTCAACTCCAGCTCGAGCGCTCGCAGCCGGGGAAGGTCCTGGGGCTCCAACAGGCACAGGTGCGGGCCCACGGGGCCGAAGGTGCGGAAGCTCTTGCCCTTGTGGAACTGTCCCTCGGGGATCTGGATGTCGCGGGCGGAGTAGTCGTTGACGATGACGAGCCCCGCGAGGACCCCGAGCAGGTTCGACTCGGTGAAGGTCTCCGGCCCGGTGATGTCCCGCCGCAGCACGAGGCCCAGCTCGACCTCGTAGTCGAGGAAGCGCACGCGTCGAGGCCGCACGACGTCGCTGTCCGCGGGCACGATGCAACTGGGGGCCTTGGTGAAGATCATGTTGAAGTTCTTCACGTCGGGATCGACGCCGGACTCGATCATGTGCTGCCGGTAGTTCGCCCCCTGGCAGACGAAGCGCTGGTTGCGTGTCACGGGCGACAGCACCGTGATCGCGCTCCGTGGGACGCGCGGCCCGTCGAGTCCGGACAGGCGGGAGACGGGCATCGCGGTGACGAAGTCCCCCGTGGTGGCGAACTCCCCCGGGACGAGGGCGACCTGGTCCTTTTCGAGCACACCCCACCGGGTGCGTCCCTCGAACGCACAGCGAACGACATTGAGAGCCATGTGAGTGAGTCCTCTGGGAGGGGCCGTCACCCGAACAGGGTGGCGAGCGTCCTGAGCTTGGAGAGCGAGAGGTCGGGACTGCTGCGCACGTGGCCGAGGATTCGGGCCAACGTGGCGGGGGAGAGCGGCGGGCGGGTGAAGCTCGCGGGCATGCGAGGGCCCCACTGCGCCATGGCCTCGCGGCTCACGGTGTGGACGCCCATGGGGACTTCGGAGGTGAAGAGGTCTCCGTCGCAGTAGTGCTCATGCTTCGCCCCGAACGGGTCCTTCCAATAGTCGAAGACCTGGCTGCCGAGGATGTGTCGGCCGATGCCCCACGCGTGCGTGTAGCCCCGCTCACGCAGGATGCGCTGGCCCATGCCGACCGCGTCCGCGTCGACCACCTCGTAGGCGCTGTGGCTGTACGTGGGCATCACGCCCTGCGCGAGCGCGAGCGTGTGGTGGTCCGCGGGCGTCGCGCCCAGGTCGAGCCGGAGGAACGTGACGGCGGGAGAGCCATCCGGCAGCACCTGCACGTCGGACGGGATGAGCCCGAAGTGCTGCGTGTACCAGGCGCACGTCGCCTGGTAGTCGGCGACCTCCAGCACGACGTGGCCCAGGCGGAGCACCTCGGGGGGGGACTCAGGGAGCCGCTGGGTGGCGTTGATGCGCGTGGGCGCGTCCAGGTTGAGCGGCAGGGGCGCGCGATGGGGCAGGACTGTCGCGGGCTCGCGTCCGCAGACGGCCTCGACCTGGAAACCGGAGGGGTCCGTGAGTCGCACGACGGCGCCACCGCCGGGGCCTTCGAGCGGCTCGATGCCGGACGCGCCGGGCAGTTGGGTGAGCGCGGCGAGCTCTCGACGCGAGGCCACCTCGAAGCCCAGCCCCACGAAGCGCGCGCGCCTCCCCACGTCGACGCGGTAGCAGTACGCAGCGGCGTCCGCCGCGCGGTAGAACGACGCCTCGCCGGACCGTCCCGCGAACGGGAGACCGAAGTCGGTGAGGAAGCGCTCCGTGTCGGCGCCGTTCGGACGCTCGAAGCGCAGGAAGGCGAGACTGCGTGCCTTCGTTGTCGGGTTCGGATGGCGCGCGGGTTGCGGCGTCTGGAGCGTGGGCGTCATGCCAGGCCTCCGGGAGGTGGGAGCGCGGGCAGCTCCGTGGTGGAGAGCCGGAGGGCCTCGTCCGGCGGGACGCCCAGGGCTCGCAGGTAGAGCTCCGCGGTCTCCGCGCCCGCGTCGCGCCAGGTGCGGTGCCCCTCGAGCACCAGCGCCATCGCGGCGAGCACCCCGCCGCCGAGCAGGGCGATGGCCGAGGGGAACTGCTCCGGCCTCAACGAGAACCGGCCGCGCTCCATGCCCAACGCCATGTCGCTCGCGGGCGGGCCGCTCCACAGTCCCTGGAGGGTGGGGGTGCTGACCGCGAAGCGGACGAGGAAGCGACCCCAGTGTGGCTCTTCATGCGCCCGCCGCACGAAGAAGCGGATGCCGTTGGCGAGTCGCTGCGCGGGATCCGCCGTCTGCTCGAAGCTCGCGGTGACGCGCTCGTGCATCTCGTCCGCCAGCCGCGTGGCCACCTGCTGGAACAGCGAATCGACCGACTCGAAGTGGTTGTAGACGGTGCCTCGCGCCACCCCCGCGGCGTCCGCCAGCTCCTTCACCGTGAGCTGGGTCACGCCCTTCTCGGCGAAGAGCCGAAGCGCGGCGTCATGGATGCGAACCTGGGCGACATTCATGGACTTGAACATGCGTGTTCAAAATTGATTCGTCAAGTTCAACATTGGCTTGACGAAATGAACACTCGTGTTCAATTTTATCCCATCATGGTCATCGATTCCTCAGGAGTGCTCCACGACGTGGTGGTGGTGGGGTTGGGCCCGACGGGGGCCATGCTCGGCAACCTGCTGGGCAGGGAAGGCTGCTCGGTGGTGGGGCTGGAGCGGGAGGACGACATCTACTTCGCGCCTCGCGCCGTGCACTTCGACGACGAGGTCATGCGCGTCTTCCAGGGCGTGGGGTTGGCCTCGGAGATTGCCCGGACGAGCGAGCCCTTCACGCAGATGGAGTTCCTGTTGAAGCCGGGGACGGAGCCGGTGATGCGCACCACCATCGGCTCGCAGGACGGGCGGCACGGATATGCGGGGGCGTACTGGTTCCACCAGCCGACCCTGGAGGGACATTTCCACGCGGGGCTGGCGCGGTATCCCCACGTGAAGGTCCACCGGGGCATGGAGGTGACGAGCGTCGTCGACCAGGGTGGGCACGTGGAGGTGCGCGCGCGGTCCCGCTCGGGCGAGGAGCACCTCTTCCGCGCGCGCTACGTCGTGGGCTGTGACGGGGCGCGGAGCATGGTCCGTCGTGAGGCGGCGCTGCCCCTGGTCAGCGCGGACTTCGACGAGGCCTGGGTCGTCGTCGATACGAAGACGCGGACGGGGCAGAAGCACCCGGACCTGCCACGCCATCATCGGCAGATCTGCGACCCGCGGCAGCCGGTGACGTACGTGCCCCTGGCGGGCCCTCACTACGAATGGCAGTTCATGGTGATGGGGGGCCTGTCGGAGCGGGAGGCCACCGACCCGGTGCGGGTGCGGGAGCAACTGCGCGGCTTCGTCGACCTCGACACCGTCGAGCTGGTCCGCATCGCGTACTACAAGTTCCACGCGCTCTGGGCGCCGGACTGGCGGGCGGGGCGCATCCTGCTCGCGGGAGACGCCGCCCATCAGATGCCGCCGTTCCTGGGGCAGGGGATGTGCGCGGGCATCCGGGACGCCGTGAGCCTGGCGTGGCGCCTGCGGCTGTTGCTCCGAGGGCTCGGGGATGAGCGGCTGCTCGACGACTACCAGGCGGAGCGCTCGACGCACGTGCGGCACATCATCGAGGGCGCGATGTACCTCGGTCGCGTCATCCAGACGCGAAGCAGGCTCGTCGGCTTCCTGCGTGACTGGCTGCTGTTCCGTCCGACCGAGGCACTCGCGCCGCTCAAGCGACTCGCGTATCGGCACGCCAACCGCAAGCGCCCCCTCGAGACGGGGTACCTCCTGAAGGGCAGCACCTGCGCGGGCGAACTGCCCCCCCAACCGTGGGTGCTGAGACGGGATGGCGCGGAGGTCCTGTTGGACGAGACCCTGGGCACGGACTTCACGCTGCTCGCGCGCTCGCGGTTGCTCGACACGCCCGAGGCACGGGCCTCGGTTTCGTTGCTGCGGGAGCGGTTGCCGCTGGAGGTCCGGGACTTCGGCCCTGGCGCCGAGCTGGGAGACCGCGACGGCGTGCTGACGGCGTGGTTCACGGAGAAGGACCTCGACTTCGTGCTGCTGCGGCCGGACCGGTACGTCCTGGGGGCTGGCCGGTTGGCGGACCTGGGGCGCGTGGTGGAGTTCGCGTTGAGCCGATTCACCCCGGTGGCGATGCGGGAGGCCGCATGAACGAGACACCCGTGCTCATCGTCGGCGGTGGACCGGTGGGGCTCACGCTCGCGCTGGCCTTGAGCCGACAGGGCGTCCGCTCCACGGTCGTCAACGACCGGAAGGAGACGACGCGTCACCCCAAGCTGGACGTGGTCAACTGCCGCTCGATGGAGATCTTCCGGCAGCTCGGGCTGGACGAGAAGATCCGCGCGGCGGGAAACCCGCTCGATGCCAACCAGTACTCGGCCATCGCCGCGTCGGTGAAGGGGCCCGTGTACACGGTGATGCGGGAGCGTCACCTCATCTACCAACCTGTCGAGACGGCCCGGACGCTCATCCGGGAATGCACGGACGGGAGCCTGCCGCTCGAGTCGATGCAGCGCATCGCCCAGATGCACCTGGAGCCGGTGCTGCTCGCCGAAGCGCGCGCCGATCCGAACATCGACGTGCGCTTCGGTGCTCGCCTCTTCGGCTTCGAGCAGGATGCCACGGGGGTGACGGCGCTCGTCCACGACGTGGACACCCGCGCGCAACAGCACCACCGGGCCCGCTACCTCATCGGC
The DNA here is from genome assembly GCF_024198235.1 of Myxococcus dinghuensis. Taxonomy (GTDB): domain Bacteria; phylum Myxococcota; class Myxococcia; order Myxococcales; family Myxococcaceae; genus Myxococcus; species Myxococcus dinghuensis. The sequence goes on from NZ_JAKCFB010000032.1 coordinate 53,974, forward strand.
TGCGACGGTCCATCGAGTCGGGTCCGCAACTTCCTCAACATCGACTACGACGGGACGCGGGACCTGATGGGCGAGCTGTTCATCATCCACCTGCGGTCCAAGGCCATCGCGGGCCTCTTCCCGAACGGGCAGCCGTACTGGCACACGTGGCTGTCCCGCCCCGGCTTCAGCGGCCTGCTGGTGTCGCCCGACGCGAGCCGGGACGACTACGTGCTCCACCGCCCCTTCGGTCCACGCCCGGGCGAGTCGCTCGAGGACATCGTGGACGCGGCGCTGGGCACCCAGGTGCCCTATGACATCGTGCAGAGCGGACCGTGGCGCCCGCAGTTCCTCGTCGCGAAGTCCTTCGGTCGTCACCGCGTCTTCCTCGCGGGCGACGCCACGCACCAGTACATGCCGACGGGCGGGCTGGGCATGAACACGGGCGTGACGGAGGCCCACAACCTGGCGTGGAAGCTGGCCGCGACGCTCGCGGGCTGGGGCGGTCCGAAGTTGCTGCCGAGCTACGAGGCCGAGCGCCTGCCCGTGGCCCGGAGGAACCGCGAGCACGTGAAGAAGTGCGCCGCCGCCGCGTTCGAGTCCCAGTTCCAGACGAGCGCCGCGGTGCTGGCGCCGGGCGCCGTGGGCGAGGCCGCGCGGGCCCTGGTCGCCCGCGAGTTCGAGGCCCGGACGTCACGTCTCTACGAGTCGCTCGGCGCGGAGTTGGGGTATCGCTACGGCGACTCCCCCATCATCGCGAGGGAGGAGGGCAGGGAGCCGCCCTGTGACGAGGTGGCGTACCTGCCCACGACGTGGCCCGGCGCGCGGCTGCCGAGCGCCTTCCGCGATGATGGGCAGGCGGTGTTCGACCTGCTGGACGCGAGCGGGTTCACACTCCTCGCCGCGTCGTCCGCGAGGAACGAAGCGGAGCGGTTGACCCTCGCCGCGCGTGAGGCCGGGGTCCCGCTCAGGCAGGTCCTCCTCGAGGAGCCGAGGTTGAGGCAGCTCTACGAACGTCCCCTCGTGCTGGTGCGGCCCGACCAGCACGTCTGCTTCCGGGGCGAGACGCTCCCGTCCGAGCCGCGTCGGCTCATCGACCTGATTCGCGGAGCCGCATGACATGCAAGCATTCCTGGGTGACCTGAAGCTGCGAGCGCTGCTCCTGGCGACGGAGCGGTTGATGCTCCGCGCGCGCGCTCGCTCCGAGCGCGTCCGGCAACTCGTCGACGAGGCGTCCCACGTCCTGCAGATCCGCACCGAGTCCGGCTGCGGGGGCTACTTCGAGGTGCGGCAGGGCCGGGTGCGGATGCGCTTCGGCCTCCACGAGGCGCCCGACTTCACGCAGACCTGGAAGGATGGCGGTGACGCGGTCCGCGCGCTGACGAGCCGCGACGAGGCGGACCTCGCGCGGGCCTTCGAGGCGGGGGCGTGCCGAATGTCCGGGAGCTTCCTGGTCGCGCTCTGGTTCAACGAAGTGATGAAGCTTGCGCGTCCTCGCTGACTGTGCGCACGCCGCGGCTCGCGGGATTGGAGAGGCGGACCCGAGGCGCACCGGTTAGGCTGCGCGCGCGATGTCCACCCCGAACCCCGCCTTCGCGCGAGTGACGACCGCGCGGCTCCTGCTGCGCGCCGTGCGCGACGATGACCTGGACGTCATCTACCAGCTCCACGTGGACCCCGAGACGAGTCGATTCGACGCGACCGGGGCGCTGACGTCGATGGCCGAGGCGCGCGAGTTGTTGGCGCGCTGGCAGGCAGACTGGTCCCGGGAGGGCCTGGGCTACTGGATGGTGGAGCGGCTGGACGCGCCGGGCCTCGTCGTGGGCGTGGGCGGTGTGCGCCACAAGGAGATCGAGGGAGAGCGGGTGTTGAACCTCGCCTATCGCTTCTCTCCGCGGGCCTGGGGGCAGGGGTACGCGACGGAGGTCGCCCGCGCCGCGCTGGACCTCTCCGCCCGGTACGTTCCGGACGTGCCGCTGGTCGCCATCATCAGCCCGGTGAACGGACCGTCATTGCGCGTCGCGCAGCGGCTGGGCCTGCGGCTGGAGCGCGTCATCTCGTACCTGGGGAGCGACAACGGCCTGTACCGTGTCGCCGGCCCTGGCGGCGTTCGACCCTCTGGGTCGGGAGTCATCTGACATGTCCACCGACGCGACCTCCGAGTTCCTGCGCCGCCTCCGTGAGGAGGAGGCCTTCGAGAACGAGACCTTCAGCGACCTGCTGCTCGACGGGGCGGACCTGGGCGGCAAGGAGTTCTATCGCTGCACGTTCCGGAACGTGCAGCTCCAGTCGTCCCGCTGGAAGGAGTCGCAGTTGGAGGACTGCGTCTTCGAGGGCTGCAACCTGACGCGCTCGAACGTCCTCGCGCTGCGCCTGAGGGGCGCGCGCTTCGAGGGCTCGAAGCTGATGGGCATCGACTGGACGGGCGTGGCGTCCAACCCGGAGATGCACTTCGAGGAGTGCGGTCTCCAATACGACTCGTTCGTCGGCTTCAGCCTGAGGAAGACCCCGTTCCTGCGGTGTGTCTGCAAGGAGGCGAACTTCTTCGACATGGACCTGACGGAGTCGGACTTCTCCGAGACGGACCTGACGGGAAGCAACTTCCGGGGCTGCACGCTGACGCGCGTCACCTTCAGCGGGACGCAGGGGTTGGTGCTCGACCCGGCGCGCAACCGACTGAAGGACACGCGCGTGCCCCCGGAGACCGCCATGGCCCTGGCCCATTCCCTGGGCATGCTGGTGGACGGCTACCACGCCAAGGCGTCTACGCGCGCAGCGGGCTCGAAGAAGGCGCGCTGAGCGGCCCGGCTCAGAACACCTGCTGGAGTCCGAAGCGGCCCCGGGCGCGAGCGGAGTCTCCATCCACCGCGACGACGGGCGCGAACTGTCCCTGGTCCGGGTCGTAGGCGTGCACGGAGCCGTCCTCGAGCTGGTACACCCAGGCGTACAGGTTCAGTTGCCGGCGAGCCAGGGCCGCGGCCACGGTGGGCAGCGTGCGCAGGTGCTCCATCTGCACCAGGACGTTCTCCTCCACCGCGGCGTCCAGCAGGGGCGGGCCGGACAGGTGGCGGTAGTTCTCCTCGATGATGCGCTGGGTGGCCTCCGCGTGGCGCAGCCACTCCCGCATGGCCGGAAGGCGCGCGAGCTTGTCCGGCTCCAGCAGCCCCTGCATGGCGCCGCAGCGCGTGTGTCCGCAGACGATGATGTGGCGCACCCCCAGCGCCGCCACCGCGTATTCGATGGTGGCCGCCTCGCCGTTGTTGGCGGTGCCATGGGGCGGGACGATGTTGCCCGCGTTGCGGACAATGAACAGCTCCCCGGGCCCCGCTCCCGTCAGCTCGTTGGGCAGCACGCGCGAGTCAGAGCAGGTGATGAAGAGCACCTCCGGGCTCTGCGCCTCCGCGAGCCGGGAGTAGAGCTCCTGCTTGGAGCGGAAGATCTCGGTCTGGAAGTGGTGCAGGCCGGGAATGAGTTTTTCCATGGCCCCGAGCCTTTCCCAGTCCCGGGGTCGCCCACAACGGCGAACCCGGACCTCTGTCTCACTTCGGGCGCCATGTGCCAGTCAGGTGTCGGGCGGGCAGCTCCCCACCCGCGCACCTGGAGGGGGCTTGGTCAGGGCGTCACGCCGAAGACGGTGGTGGTCGCGAGGACGCTCCCGCCCTCCTTCGCCGTCTTGATGGTGAACACGTAGGTGCCGGGGGCCTGGATCCACGGCGCGTTCTCGCAGTGCTTGCCGCGGTCGCTCTCCTTGGTGAAGAGCTGCTCGGGAGCGCCGTTCGCGCTGACCTTGATCCACACCGGATAGCTGAGGCCGGAGGTGTTCCAGCAGATGCGCGAGGTGCCGACCTGGCCCACGGGAACGGTGACGGTCTGCGGCGTGCCCCAGAGGGTGACCGTGGTGGGGATGGGCGCGCAGGAGACGGCGTTGGGACAGCCTCCGGGACACGCGGTGCTACACGCGAAGCCCACCGTGGCGTAGTTGGGCGGACACAACGGGCCACAGTAGATGACGCCCTGTTCGGTGGACTCCAGGGGGGAATCGGTGGCTTCGTCCTCGCCCCCCGCGCAGCTCGCGAGGAAGAGCAGCGCGACGGCACCCATGACACGACGGAGGTTCTTGGTCATGGGGCTCTCCTAGGGAGTCCCCAGGGAGCGCGCGCGATTTTGTTCCGGGTTGTGCCGTGCCGGACCTGCGGCGTGTGTGGCCACCGTCATCCGGCTCCGTCCCGGGTCGGAGGTGACGGAGGTGCGGGGCCGCGAATCCGGCGCGGCGCGCGTCGACCGTCCCGGGCCCTTCAGCGACGTCGCGGGGCGACTTCTTCCGTCTCGTCCTCGACGTAGTCGGCGTCGGGCGTCGGCACCTGCTCCGTCTCGTCGTAGGCGCCCTCGTCGTCATACGCGGGGGCCGCGGCGGCCTGCTGCTCCGCGCGGAGGCGCTGGAACGCGAGGAAGCCCACGGCCCCCAGGCCGACGACGAAGATGATGGGCCCTGGCGACAGCTTCATGTGGAGCAGCGCCCAGAGCAGGCCCACGCCCGTCACGCCCGCGGGCGCGAACCGCGTCCACGCGGGGCGGTCGACCTCGGGACGCAGCGCGAGCAGGCCCAGCATCGTCAGGAGCAGCAGCTCCATCACCACGGCGCCCGGCAGCTCCCAGCCGGACAGGGTGGTGATGCCGCCGCCCGCGGAATACAGGACGTCGTCCGGGGGCCGCGTCGTCTGGATGACCCGCAGCTCCGGAGGGCCCGCGGGCATGGGCGCGTTCTCGGGCGTGTTGGGCAGCGTGCTCACCGTGGCCCAGGGCGCGTAGAGCGTGAGGATGCACAGGCCCACGCCGCCCAGCGCCACCACCTCCGGGACGAGCAGCAACTGGCGCGGGTCGAAGTAGCGCGCCACCACGCCCTCCGGCCCCGCGAGGACCTTGCGGTACTGGTCGTGAACCACCAGCCCCACGGAGACCAGCCAGAGCACCGGCGTGAAGCCCAGCCCCAGCATGCGGATCGCCAGCGCCACCAGCAGCGCGCAGAACGCGGCGGTCACCTCGGGGCGGAGGAGGAACTCGGGCACCAACCCCGTGAGGCCCTCGGCCTCGTTCGCCTGGCGCAGCTCGCGGGCCACCAGCAGCACCGCGCCCACCAGCGTCGCCAGCGTGGCCACCACGCCCACGCCGTCGAAGGAGGGGAGGATGGAGAGCGCCAAGGCGAAGGCCAGGATGCCCAGCCCCACCACGCTCTGCGAATGGCCCGGGACGCTGGCCAGCCACTTCGGCCCGTCGTACTTCGGGCGGGACTGCCCCGGGTCCGTGTCCTCTCCGGCCTCGACCGCCCGCGGCGGCGGCGCATAGGAGGGCTGTCCACCCGACCCGCCACGCGAGTAGTCATCCGCCTCGTCGAGGATCTCCGCGGCGTAGGAGGGCTCCTCGAGCGCACGCTGGGGCCGGGAGGGACGCAACGCCGGCCGAGAGCCCGTCAACTGCGAGGGCGTGTCCGGCATCTTGGCGCCACAGTTCTCGCAGTACTTCAGCCGCGCGTTCGAAGCTTCGCCGCACTCCGGGCACCGCATGGTCCCACCTTGCTGATGTGGGGGAAGGGGGAGCCCCCACGGTCCAGCGCAACCCGTGAATACTCGGAAACGTCACCGGAAGCGAGCGCCCCCGGGTGAAGGGACTACGGGCGAGCCGTCCCGGGCATTGCGGCGGCCTGGGCGCCCGTCAGCTCGCGGATGCGCCGGCCCAGGGTGTCCGGGTCGATGGGGCCGACGTGCTTGGTCAGGATGGTGCCGTCCGGCGTGATGAAGTACGTCTCCGGCACACCCGCCACGCCGTAGCTGACCGCCATGCGCGAGCGCGGGTCGATGAGCTGCGGGAAGCTGTAGCCCTGGCGCCGCAGGAACTGGCGCGCGTTGTCCTCGGTGTCCTCGAAGACGACGCCCAGGAACACCGCCTGGGAGCCGAACTCCCGCTGGCCCCACTCCAGCACCGGGTGCTCGTACTGGCACGGCCCGCACCAGGACGCCCAGAAGTTGATGACCACCGGCCGGCCCTTGAGGTCCGCCAGGCTGACGCGCTCCCCCGTGTCGAGCGAGCGCAGCACGAAGTCCGGCGCCGGCTTGCCGGCGAGCATGAAGGGCACCTCGTGCGGGTTGCGGCCGAAGCCCTTGGCCAGCACCACGAGCAGGGCCACGCACAAGCCCACGAACAGGAGGGTGTAGCGCCAGCGCTTCATCAGGCCGCTCCCTGCTTCGCGTCGTCACCCGCGAGCGGCGCCGCGGCGCCCAGCTCCGCGCCGGACAGCGCCACCACCGCGCGGCGGCGGGGCCACAGGGCGATGAGCGTGCCCAGGACCAGGAGCGGGATGCTCCACCAGATCCACCCCACCATCGGGAAGACCCAGACGTTGAAGCTGGCGTTGCCGGCCTGCTCGGAGAAGGCCATGAGCGAGATGTACAGGTCCTCGCCCGCCGTCTCCCGCACCGCGGGCGTGCCGATGGGGTCCGTGCTCCGCTCGTAGTAGTTCAGCCGGGGCTTCTGCTCGTCCACCTTGCCGCTCGGCGTCGTCACCTCCACGCGCGCGGCGACGAAGGTGCGGTGCGGCTCCTCGCCGCTGACCAGGCCCAGGTAGCGCAGCTTGTAGCCGTCCAGCTCCATCACCTGGTCCTTCTTGAGCGTGCCGGACGTGTGCTTCACGTACGACGACGACGCGGCCACGGCGACGATGATGAGCACGATGCCCAGGTGGACGACGTAGCCACCGAAGCGGCGCTGCGCCTTGGTGGCGCTCGTCATCACCGCGGTGACCAGGCCCTCCTTGCGCTCCGCCATGCGCACGCGCACCGGCGCCACCAGCTCCCGCAGGGTGATGACGGTGACGAAGCCCGCCAGCCCGAAGGTGAGCAGCGGGTAGAAGCCGCGCATGCCCACCGCGAAGCACACCACGGAGACGACGAGGCCCACGCCGGTGGGGATGAGGAACTGCCGCCGCAGCGTGGCCTTGTCCGGCGTGCCCCAGGGCAGCACCGGGCCCACGCCCATCAGGAACAGCACCGCGATGCCGCCGGGCACCGCCATCTTGTTGAAGTACGGCTCACCCACGCTCACGCGCACGCCGCGCACCGCCTCGGACACCAGCGGGTAGAGCGTGCCCAGCAGCACCGTGAAGGTGATGGCCACGAACACCAGGTTGTTCACCAGGATGCTCGCCTCGCGGGACACGAGCGAACTCATCCGCCCCTCAGGCACCAGCAGCGGGCCGCGCACCGCCAGCAGCGCGATGCACACCACCAGCAGCACGCCCAGGAACACCAGGAACGTGGGGCCGATGTCCGACTGGGTGAAGGAGTGGACCGAGTTGAAGATGCCCGAGCGCGTCATGAACGTGCCGAGGATCGTCAGCACGAAGGACGCGAGCGCCAGGCTCAGCGTCCACAGCTTCAGCATCCGCTTGCGCTCCTGCACCATGGTGGAGTGCATGAACGCGGTCGCCGTCAGCCACGGCAGGAAGCTGGCGTTCTCCACCGGGTCCCACGCCCAGTAGCCGCCCCAGCCGAGCACCGCGTACGCCCACCAGGCGCCGAGGATGATGCCGATGGACAGGAACAGCCACGCGACCAGCGTCCAGCGCCGCAGGGGCGCCATCCACGCCTCGCCGATCTCCCCGCGCAGCAGGCCCGCCACCGCGACGCCGAAGGGCACCGTCATCCCCACGTAGCCCAGGTACAGGAAGGGCGGGTGGATGATCATCAGGATGTGGTTCTGCAGCAGCGGGTTGGGGCCGGGGCCGTCCGCGGGCACGGGGGACATGGCGCCCCAGGGGTTGGCCGGGCCGGCGATGAGGAACGCGAAGAAGACGCCCACCGCCAGCATGGTGCCCAGCGCCAGCTGCATGTAGCGCGCGTGCTCGCGGCGGTGCACCCACGCGAACGCGCCGATGTAGCCGCCCATGATGAGGCCCCAGAAGAGGATGGACCCCTCCAGCGCGCTCCACAGCGAGACGACGGTGTAGAGCAGCGGCGTGTCGCGGCTGCCCACCTGCGCCACGTACTTCACGCTGAAGTCGTGCGTGACGAGCGCGTACACCATGACCAGGTTCGCGGCGATCATGCAGCCGGCGAAGCCCCACACCGCGCGCATCACCCAGGGGAAGCCCGCCTCGCTGCGGCGCAGCCCCGTGAAGATGCCCACCACCGCGCCGAAGGCCGCGAACGCCAGGCCCCCGAGCACCAGCCCGTATCCAATCGTCCCGTTCACCGCGCGCCCGTCCCCGTGCTCGCCGTGGTGGTGCCGTCCGTGAGCGTCTCACGCCACTTGTTCGGGTCCTCGCCCTCCTTGGGGGCGCGGTACTCGTTGGAGTGGTTGACCATCAGCCGGTTGGAGGAGAACACGCCGGATTTGTCGTAGGTGCCCTCCACCACGACGCCGATCTTGTCGCGGAACATCTGCGGCGGCGTCTCCGTGGAGCGCACCAGCACGCTGGCCGTGCCTTCCTTCGCGTCGTTCGCCACGCGGAAGTGCAGGGTGGTGTGCTCGGCGTTCCACTGGATGCTGCCGGGTTGCACCACGCCGCCCAGGCGGATGGTGGCCCCGTAGGCCTTGTCGCCCTGGGCGAGCATCTCCGCCGGGCTCCAGTAGTAGACGAGGTTCTCGCCGATGTTGCCGAAGGCCACGAATCCCAGGCCGACACCTGCGACGAGCAGGGCCCCCAGGGCGATGAGGCGGTTGCGGGCGACAGGCGTCATGGGTTCACTCCTTGGCGTCCTGCGGGGCCTGGGGCCGGCGCAGCCAGAGGGACAGCGAGTAAAGCACGAGCGCCGCCACGGTGATGCCGTAGCAGCTCCAGACGTAGCCCCAGCCGCCCTGGATGCGGCCACTGCCCACCTGGGCGAGCACTCCCAGCGTCATCAGCGTCGTCATGTTCAGGCCACCTTGTGGGCGTTGGAGACCACCGACCCGCTCGCTTCCGGCAGCGCGTCCGGAAGGGCGACCTCCGCCTGGCGTTCGGCCAGGGCGAGGCGGTAGCGGGTGATGAGGAAGAAGATCGTGATCAGCAACAGTCCGATGGCGGACACCCGAAGCGGCAGCACCATCTGGGGATCCACCGTCTTGGGGCTCGACTGCACCTGGTGCAGGCTGCGCCACCAGCGCACGGAGAACCAGACGATGGGCAGGTTGATGGCGCCGAGGATGGCCACCACCGCGCTCCACGTCGCGCGCTTGTCCGGGTCCTCCACGAACCGCCGCAGCACCAGGTAGCCGGTGTACGTCACCAGCATGATGGCCTCCGACGTCAGGCGCGGATCCCACGACCAGTACACGCCCCAGGTCGGCCGGCCCCAGATGGCCCCCGTCACCATGCCCAGCGTGCCCAGCAGCAGCCCCACCTCCGCCGCCGACTCCGCCGTGGAGTCCAGCTTCCAACTGGCGTTGCCACGCAGCAGGTAGCTCACCGCCGCCACGAAGTTCAGCAGCATGGCCACCATCGCCATCCACTGGAGTGGTACGTGGACGTACATGATCCGCTGGACGTCACCCATCTCCCGGTCGGGAGGCGCCCACGCCAGGCCCAGCCACCAGCCCGCGGCGAGTACGCCGAGCCCCGCCAGCGGCAGGCCCCACTTGATGAGCTTGTTCATCGTCAGTCCTCGATGATGCGCGGGAACAGCAGGAACCCAACGCCCCAGTAAATCAGATTGAATCCCAGCAAAAGGCCCAGCCATGAGTTCAACTGATTCATGGGGTCTCCTTGCAACACCAGCGTCGTCGCCTTGGCCGCCGACAGCAGGGCGGGGATGACGAGCGGGAACAATAGCAGAGGGAGCAGGACATCCCGTGCCCGGGCGTTGCTGGAGATGGCGGCGTAGACGGTTCCGGGCGCGCTCAGGGCCAGGCTCCCCAGGAGGAGGACGCAGCCCAGGTCCACGAAGCCGGTGACGACCTTGACGCCGTACAGCGCGACCATGACCGGCAGCAGCAGGGTGCCCAGCGCCACCAGGAGCAGCGCGTTGCCCAGGGCCTTGGAGAGGTAGATGGCGCGCGCGTCCGCGGGGGCCAGCCGCACGCCGTCCATGCAGGCGTTCTCGGACTCGACGCGGAACGACTCGCCCAGCGCGAGCACGCTGGCGAAGAGGATGGCGAGCCAGAAGTAGCCGCCGGCGTTCTTCTCCAGCAGGCGCGTGTCCGGGCCCAGCGCGAAGGAGAACATCAGGAGCGTGGCCAGCGCGAAGAAGACGATGGCGTTGAGGCGCGCGCGTGTGCGCCACTCGATGAGCAGGTCCTTGCGCAGGAGCGCCAGCGTCGCGCGGAGCAGGCCGATGGGAGCGGGGCGGTTCACGCGGCCACCGCCCGTCCGTCCTGCAGGTGCAGCCGCTCCTCGCACAGGGTGAGGCCCTGCTCGACGAGGTGGGTGGCGAGCACCACGGTGACGCCGCTCGCCTTGAGCTCCGCGATGATGCCCTCCATGTCGTGGATGCCGGCGGGGTCCAGTTCGCCGAAGGGCTCGTCGAGCAGCGCGATGCGCGGGGCCTTGAGCAACAGCCGCGCGATGGCCAGGCGCTTGCGCATGCCCGCGCTGAAGCCGCGCACGGCGTTGTCCGAGCGCCGTCCCAGGCCCACGCGCGTGAGCAGCGTGTCCGCCACGTCCCCCGGCGACGGGTGCCCCAACAGCCGCGCCAGGACGACCAGGTTCTGCTGCGCGGTGAGGTCCTCGTAGAGGAAGCTGGCGTGGGACAGCAGGCCCACCTCGCGCCGGACCGTGTCGCGCTCCTGGACCGCGTCGTGTCCGAGCACCTCCACCTTGCCGGCGGTGGGGCCCAGGGCGGTGGCCACCAGTCGCAGCAAGGTCGTCTTGCCGGAGCCGTTGTGGCCGGTGAGCAGCAAGGAGCGCCCGGCCGGCAGCGCGTACGTCAGCCGAGCCAGGGCCCAACGGCGCCCATAGCGCTTGCTGACGTCGTGCAGCGCGAGCGCGGGAGCTGCGGAGAGGGAAGGCATCGCGAGCGGGTTCGTATCCGGAATCCGAACTGTCATCCAGTGAAACCCGGGCGGCTGGCCGCAGGGAGGCGGAGGAGGCCTGGAGTCTGTAAAGAGTTTCCCTTCCGGAGGACGCCAGGTGCCCGTGTGAGTGGCGCGCTTTCCTCCACGGAGACCGTCCACCGTTGGAAAGGAGCCCCGTCCCGTCGGGCGCCCCGTACCCCGCCCGGGCACGCGCGACCGCGGCCGCGTGGCACCGCCCCTGCAAGGAGTCCGCGCGAGGTGTGGTTTCCCCCGGGTGGGCAAGCGCCTGGGGGAAGGTGAGCCAGTGATTCGTATTCCGCGACGGAGGGCGTGATGGCGACAGCGAGGGTCTTGCGGAGAGCGGTCAAGGCAGCGGCCGCTGGCGTACTGCACTACAGTGGAATGCGCCGGGCGATGGCGGCATACCGGCGCGCGCAGTCGGGTGGTAGGCGCATCCTCATCGTGAGCTACCACCGGGTGGTGAGCGACTTCACGGGGGAGCTGCAGCGCTCCATCCCGGGGCTGCTCATCAGCCAGGAGACATTCCGCCGGCACATCGACGAGGCCACGGCGGCGGGTTTCGAGTTCGCGTCGATTGGCGACGCGGTCGACGTGATGAACGGGCGGCGGGTCACCAAGAAGGACCTGTGCGTCATCACGTTCGACGACGGGTACCGGGACGTCTACCGGTACGCCTATCCCATCCTGAAGCAGCTGGGGGTGCCGGCCATCACCTACCTGCCGACGGCGTTCATCGGCACGAAGCGGCGCTTCAACCATGACCGGCTCTTCCACCTGCTGCGGCGGGCGCAGGAGCGGCACTACCACCCCATCTACGCGGAGCTGCCCGAGGCCTCCATGGAGCTGCTGGGGCCCATCCTCTCCGGCCAGAAGACGGTGTCGGCGGCGCTGGACGACTTCATCGGTGAGCACCCCACGCGCGTGCTGACGTCCATCATCGACGCGCTGGAGCAGCAACTGGGCGGCGGGCCGGACCTGGTGCCGGAGCAGGGCGACATCATGAACTGGGACGAGGTGCGCCGCATGGCCGGCGACGGGTTCGAGTTCGGGGCGCACACGCTCGGCCACACGGTGCTGACGCTCGAGCCCGCGGCGGTGGTGGAGCAGGAGATCCTCGAGTCCAAGCGCACCATCGAACAGGAGGTGGGCATCCAGGTCCGCGACTTCGCGTACTGCAACGGCTGGTATTCGGATGAGATCATCCGCGTGCTGTCGCAGCACGGCTTCCGCTCGGGGGTCACGACGGAGGACCTGCCCAACCGCATCGGCGGGGATCCATTCACCCTCAAGCGCAAGGTGATGTGGGAGAACTTCAGCCTGGGGCTGTTGGGGGACTACTCCTCGCCGCTGACGGGCTGCCAGTTCGACGACTGCTTCGGCGTGCTGGGCATGAGCCGGCCGGTGCCGGGGCGGCGCCCGCATGCGTTCCGCGGGGCGGTGCTCGGCAACGTGCTGGCGGCGCCTCCGGGGGCCCTCATGCAGGAGGTTCCGTGAGCGGAGCCTCCACGTCCGTCGCGCCCGGGGGCTCGTTCCTCGGGCGGGCCGGACCGCTGGTGTTGGCCCGGCTGTTCACCGCCGGGCTGACGCTGTCCATCCCGCTCGTGCTCGCCCGGGTGTTGCGCCTGGACGAGTACGGCACGTACTACCAACTGTTCCTCATCGCCACGACGCTCTACTACGTCCTGCCGTTCGGCGTGGTGCAGAGCCTCTACTACTTCCTTCCGCGCGCCGAACAGAAGCGGCCGTACCTGGGCCAGACGCTGCTGTTCATGTCCGGCGCGGGGCTCCTGGGCGCGGCCATCGTCTGGGGGCTCCTGGGGCCGTTGGCGGCGTGGTTCTCCAACCCCGCGCTGCTCGAGCACCGCGCGCCCCTGGCGGCCTATACGGCCTTCCTGCTGGGCAGCTTCCCGTTGGAGGTGTCGCTCACGGCGCAGGGGCGCACGCGCGCGTCGGCCGGGGTGTACCTGGTGTCGGACGGGCTGCGCGCCGCCGTCATGGTGGTGCCTCCGCTGCTGGGGGCGTCGCTGCACGGGGTGATGGTGGCGGTGGCCCTCTTCGCGGCGGTCCGGTACGCGGCGACCTGGGGCGTGGTGTTCCGGGGCGTCAGCGGCCCGCTGGTGGACCGCGCGCTGTTCCGGGGGCAGGTGTCCTACGCGGCGCCCTTCGGCGCGGCCATGCTGCTGGCGATTCCCCAACAGAACGCGCACCTGTACGCGGTGGCGGGCGCGGTGGCGCCGGCGCTCTATGCGCTGTACCGCGTGGGGTGCTTCCAGCTGCCCGTGGTGGACCTGCTCTACACGCCCACCAGCGAGGTGCTGATGGTCCGGCTGGGTGAGCTGGAGCGCGAGGGGCGGCTGGAGGAGGGTGTCCAGGCGTTCCGCGAGGCGGCGGGGCGGCTGGCCTATGTCTTCCTGCCGTTCGCGGCGTTCCTGTTCGCGGCGGCGCCGGAGTTCATCGGCGCGCTGTTCGGCGAGAAGTTCCTGCCGGCGGTGCCCGTCTTCCGCGTCAGCGTGCTGGGCGTGGTGCTCGCCATCCTGCCCATGGACGGGACGCTGCGGGCGCGGGGGCTGACGCGCGCCATCTTCGTGTCCTACGCGGTGAAGGCCGCGGTGACGGTGCCGCTCGTCTTCCTGGGGGTGCGGTACCTGGGGCTGATGGGCGGTATCGGTTCGTGGGCGGTGGCGGAGCTGGTGGGCAAGGTGCTCCTCCTGCGGCGCGTGCCGGAGGCGCTGTCCACGCCGAGGCTGTCGCTGGGACTGATGGACGTCATCCCCTGGAAGGCGCTGGGGCGGGCGTCGCTGGCGGCGGGTGCCGCCGCGGTGGGGGTGTTCGCCCTGCGCGCCGGAGCGCAGGGGGCCTGGGGGCGGCTGCCGGGGGGCTTCTTCTGGCGGGTGCTTCCGCTGGCCGTCGCCGGCGTGTTGTACGCCACCGGCTACCTGGTCGCGCTGCGCTTCGCGGGCATCCGGCCGCTGGCGTTGATCGCCGGGCTGCGTCCACGACGCGCGTGAAGCGGAGGGCGTGGCACTCCGGGGCCTACTTCCCTCCCGGGGGGTGGGTGCCTAGGTTCCTCGCCGTCGCAAGCTCGGGGCAGGGAGGCGTGATGGGTGTCGACGCGATGACGTTGTACCGGTTGGCCAGGCGGCTGCGGGCCCGGCGGATTCCGCTGCTTCCGGCGGTCCTTCGCAAGGCCATCTACTATCTGCACAGCTCGTACGTGCCCGACGAGGCGGAGATCGGCGAGGGGACGCAACTGGGCTACGGCGGAATCGGCGTGGTCATCCACAAGGCGGCGCGCATCGGCCGCCATTGCCTCATCTCCCAGCAGGTGACGATCGGCGGCCGCTCCGGCATCGAGGGCGCGCCGGTCATCGGTGACTACGTGCGGGTGGGGGCCGGGGCGAAGATCCTCGGCAACATCCACGTAGGCGACTTCGCCGTCATCGGCGCCAACGCGGTGGTGCTCAAGGACGTGGCGCCCGGCATGGTGGTCGCGGGCATCCCGGCGCGGGTCATCCGGCAGGATCCGGATCCGCTCACCACGTACCAGCGGGAGATGGGGCTGTTGCCCCGCCGCGCGCCGCTGTCGCCCGTGCCTCCCGCCGCCTCGATTCCTCGATAGGGCCTCCATGCGCGTGCTCCTGGTTGGTGACCATCCGCCGCCGCATGGTGGCGTGGCGATCCACGTCCAACAGCTCCACCGGTTCCTGCGCGAGCGCGGGGTCGAGGCCAAGGTGCTGGACATCGGGAAGGGCGGCCGGCCGGCTCCGGACGTCCACCCGGTGCGGGGCATCGCCCCCTTCGGTCTGCGGCTCGCGGGGTTCCTGACCTCCGGTTGGACGGTGCACGTCCACTCCAGCGGCAACAACCCGAAGGCGTGGCTGCTCGCGGCCACGGTGGGGAGCCTGCCCGTGGGCCGCGCGCCCCGCTTCATCACCCTGCACTCCGGGCTGCTGCCGGACTACCTGGCCGCGTCCGCGGCGCGGCGGGCCTTCGCGCGCGTGGCGCTGGCGGGCTACTCGCGCATCATCGCGGTGTCCGGGGCGGTGCGGGACGCGCTGGTGGCGTGTCGTGTCCCGGAGGAGAAGCTGGTCGTGCACCCGGCCTTCTGCGCGTCGCAGGTGCGGCCGGGGCCGGTCCCCGAGGCGGTGGAGGCCGGGCTCGCCCGCAGGCGCCCGCTGCTGACGTTCGCTCACCACCCGTCGCCCGTCTATGGCCGGCGGGTCGCGTTCCGCGCCGTGCGCGAGCTGGCGGAGACGTGGCCGGACGTGGGGCTCGCGGTGTTCGGTCCGGGAACCGATTCGGAGACGTTCCTCCGCGACGTGCGGGAGTCCGGCGTCGCCAGGCACCTGGAGGTGCTGGGGGAGCTGGAGCACGGCGAGGCGCTGGGGCTCATCCAGCACAGCGCCGCCTTCCTGCGGCCCACCACGCACGACGGGGACTCCCTCTCCGTGCGCGAGGCGCTGGCCCTGGGGGTGCCGTGCGTGGCGAGCGACGTGTGCGCGCGCCCCGAGGGCACCCGCGTGTTCCGCGCGGGCGATTCGACGGCCCTGGCGTCGGCCGTGCGCGAGGCCGTGGCCGCGGGGCTGCCGCGTATCCAGGCCCCGGACGCGGGGCCGGTGTTGCTCGGGCTGTACGCGGACGCCACCTCCGGGGGGCGGACGTCCCCCAGGCCCGCGCCCGCGGCTTGAGCGGGCCCTTCACACGCTACGACTCGCGGCGAGCCGCGAGGGTGTTCGACACAGGAGACGAGAGACATGCGCCGCAGTGATGACCTGGACCTGACCCGCCGAGCCCTTCGGGGCAGAGACCTGGTGGTGTTCTCCAACGACTGGGACGGCGACCCGCTGTCCAAGGTCCACATCATGCGGATCCTCTCCCGGGACAACCGCATCCTGTGGGTGAACAGCATCGGCAACCGGGCGCCGCGCGCGAACGCGCACGACGTCAAGCGCATCCTCGGCAAGCTGGAGCGCTTCACCCAGGGCCTGCGCGAGGTGGAGCCCAACCTCCACGTCCTGTCGCCGCTGGCGATTCCGTTCTATGGCTCGGAGCTGGTGCGCGGCGCCAACCGGGAGCTGCTGCGGCTCCAGGTCCGCCGGGCGATGAAGCAGCTCGGCTTCCAGCGCCCCATCTCCTGGAGCTTCCTGCCGGCCTCCGCCCCGGTCTCCGGGACGCTGGGCGAGGAGTTCGTCGTCTATCACTGCGTCGACGAGTTCTCCGCCTTCAGCGACACCAACGGTCGGCACATCGCGGAGCTGGAGGAGCGGCTCCTGCGCCGCGCCGACCTGTGCATCACCTCCGCGGAGCGCCTGCGGGAGAGCAAGTCCCGGGTCAACCCGCGCACGGTGCTGGTGCGGCACGGCACGGACTTCCGCCACTTCGTGAAGGCGTGCGACCCGGCCACGCGCATCCCCGACGACATCGCCCGGCTGCCCAAGCCCATCATCGGCTTCTTCGGACTGGTGGCGGACTGGGTGGACCAGGAGGCCATCGTCGCCACCGCCCGCGCGCACCGGGAGGGCTCCGTGGTCATCATCGGCAAGACGACCCCGGACTGTGACGACTCCGCGCTGCGGGCCGAGCCCAACATCCACATGCTCGGCCGCAAGCCCTACGCGGACCTGCCGGGCTACAGCCGCGCCTTCGACGTCGCGCTCATGCCCTTCAAGGTCAGCGAGCTGACGCTCAACGCCAATCCGCTGAAGGTCCGCGAGTACCTGGCCGCGGGGCTCCCCGTCGTCTCGACGGACCTGCCGGAGGTCCGCAAGGTGGGGCTGTGCAAGATCGCCACCTCCACCCCGGACTTCGTGCAGAAGGTGGACGAGTGCCTCGCGGAGGGCGCGGGTCCGAGCCGCGAGCGCGCCGAGCGCATCTTCAACGAGAGCTGGGACGCGCGCGTGGATGAGATCCGCCACCACGTGGGCACGGCGATGTTGGCGGCCGGAAAGTCGCTTTGAGACACTCCGACGGCACGTCGCGTGAATCGCGCGCGGCGTCCGTCGGACGGAGGACGCTTCAGGCCGCGGGGCGCGACGACGCGTGCCCCGTCACGGCGCGCTCCAGGTGGGCATAGGCGCGCGCCACCCGCGCGTAGTCCGCGGGACGCACGACGGGCTGGGCCTGGAGGCTGGTGAGCTCCGCCCGCGCCGCCAGGTAGTGGGCGGCGGCGATGCCTCCGTCCCGCTCCAGCAGCCGCGCCGCCTCCGCGTCGTCCAGGGTGAGGGAGATGCCCAGGCGCTCCTGCATGCGCTGGCGCAGCGCCCGGTCCAGCTCCGGGAGCAGCTCCCTCTCCACCTTCGCCCGTCGCATCAGCCAGCCCATGCTGCGCACGTACTCGAGCGCGGAGCGGTGGCGCTCGACGCGCAGGGGCCGGGGCGCGCCGAACCGCGTCCCGCGGGAGAGGGCGTAGAGGAGTCCCACTCCCAGGACCTGGGCGACGAACACCCAGATGCCGCGCGACAGCGGTGGGGGCGGGGCCTGGAGGTGGTGGTACTCGTCGACCACGAGCGGCCCCCGGAGCGAGAGCGCGTCCCAGAACCGGGTGTTGTCCAGCAGCTCCAGGCGGCGGTTTTCGAGCAGATCCGCGCCCGCGAGGATGAAGATCTCCCCGCTCCCCACCGCGCGCCGCCACAGCGTCACGGCGCCGCCGAGGCCCGCCAGGGGCAGGGCGTCCGGGTGCCAGACGACGATGCCCCGCTCCTGCGAGACACGCAGCGAGGTCAGGCCGCGCAGCGGGCCGGTGGAGACCCAGACGTCCACGGTGGTCCCGCCCGCGTCCGCCAGGTCCGTGCCCAGGCCTCGCTCCGTCGCCGGCAACAAGGGGCCTTCCTCCAGCCGCAGCCACGACTCCAAGGCCGCCTGGTGTCGTCCCAGCTCGCGTGGAGACAAGTAGACGAGGGTGCCACCCACCTCGACGAACGACCGCAGCGCGAGCACCTCGTCCTTGGTGATGGGGCGGCCCTCGGGGGCGGCGATGACGAGGGTTCGGGTGTCCTTCGGCAGGGCGTCGAGCGGAGCGAGCGACGTGGCCACCGGGCGTCCGCCCTCGCGCAGGAACAGGTAGAGCGCCCGGGCACCCTGGGGACCTGTGTTCTCCACGGTGGGCACCGGGGACTCCGGGGGCTCCCTCCGCGCGGACAGGCCCACGGCGAGCGCCAGGGCGATGAGCAGCGCGAAGGCGGCGAGGGTCCGGACGTTCTTCACGCGGCGACCTCCGCGCCCGGCTCGCGGTGGAGCCGCTCGACCGCGTCGATGAAGCGTGTGGCCTCGTCTTCCCTCACGGGGGTGAGGGAATAGAACGTCTGGTCGTACCAGCGCACGAGGCGCTCGACCTCCCCGACCACGGCGGCGGGAGCGCCACGCGACGGCAGCTCCGCCGCGAGCTCACGGTTCGTCCGCACCCGGTCCGGGCGGGCCCAGCGCCGCTCCTCGAGCGAGGACAGGAGGGCCAGCAGGCCCTCGCGAATGCCCTCGCGGGCGTCATGGGGCAGGGCCGCGCGTGCCCGTCTCAGGTGCTCGGGGGGCGCGTCGAGCACGAGGGGGCGCTCGGCGAGGGTCGCGCCCGTCGTCGCGACGGGACGGCGCAGCCGCCGCTCGCGCAGGCGCAGCACGCCCCACAGCACCACGGCGAGCGCCAGGCCCAGCATCACCGCGCGGGTGGCCACCGCGAAACCCTGGGCCTCCCGCGACTCGAAGAGCCCCTCCAGCCAGCCCTCGATGCGGCGCATCCACTGCTTGAGCAGGTCGCCATGTCGCTTCCGGGCCTGGGCGAACTCCGGCCGATCGAGGATGGCCTTCAAGCGTCCTTGCTCTTCGGTGGAGAGCTCGGGGACGGGGACCTCGTCCCGCCGCGCCTCCAGGGCGCACAGGTGCTCCAGGAAGTCCGCCACCTGCTTCGCGCGCTGGGGCGCGGTGGCTCCCTCCTCCGCGGGAGGCAGGGGCACGCCCCTCAGGCGCGGCGTGAGTCCCTCCAGGGCCGCGGGCAGTTGGGAGGGCTGTGTCCGGGCCAGCTCCTCCAGTGAATGCGCCGTGGCCTCGCGCTCGGCGCAGGGCAGGGCGGTCAGCAGGACGAGGAGGGACAGGGCGGACACGGGAGGCCTCGTGGCGGGGCTTCAGGCCGCCTGCGGGGAGGACGGCTCGGGGGCACCCAGGCGCTGCTCCAGGTCCAGCGCCTCGCGGCGCACGCGCATGTCCAGGTAGAAGAGGGTGCAGAAGACGAAGTTGACGGGCGAGAAGATGGCCTGCGCCACCGCCTGGAGGATCTCCACGGGCACCAGGAGGTACTGGGGCGTACGCGCCAGGGTCGACGCGTCGAAGGGGCTCCCATACGGCAGCATCACCAGCCACGAGGGGATGGTGAAGACGAAGTGGAGCGAGAGCAGGATGAGGCTCACGACGGTGAAGAGGATCATCGCTCGCACCACCACGCGCCCCAGGAACCCGGGCTCCACGCGGCCCGACAGCAGGGACCCGGAGCGCTTGAACGCGGCCCACGCGCCCAGGTCCTCCATGGCGAGCACGGGAGGCAGCAGGAGGAACCGCAGGAAGTACCAGAGCATCGCCGCGAACACGCCGAGGACGGCCAGCAGGGTGCCCACGCCGACGAGCACGGCGCCGAGGATGTTGGACTTCGCGGCGACCAGCACCGCGCCCCCGAAGAGCATCAGGCCCCCCGGCAGCACCAGCAGGAGGGTGATGAGGCAGGCCCAGCCCAGGGACAGCAGGTACGCGCCCGTCAACGGCCCCACTTGCGACAGGGCGCGGCGCAGCCCGTCCGCGGCGCTGACGGGGGTGCCCAACTGCGCAGAGGCCACGTAGCGGGCGGTGGCCACCATGGCGAACCAGTAGATCCAGATGACGAGCACGAACATGCCGCCCCACAGCGCGGTCATGAGTCCCACCTGGCCCATCATCGCCGTGGGGTCCGACTTCGCGATCTCGTCGCGCTCCGGCGAGTAGAGCAACGGGGTCCACCGCTGCGTGGCCACCACCATGGTCTTGGCGATGATGTAGCCCATGAGCGTGTAGCCCAGGCTCAAGACGAAGAGGGGCTTGAGGTGGCCGCGCCAGAAGGCGACGGAGCGGTCGATCATCTCCCCCATGGCGAGGGGACGCAGCGCGGAGGTGGTGGGCGTGGAGGTCACGGGGCGCGCAGTATAGCCCGAGCCGGGCTGGCCGTTAGCAGCGACCGGGCCGCGTCGGCGGGATCCTCCGCCTCCAGCACGGCGGAGATGACGGCGAACCCCGCCGCGCCGGGCACCTGACGCGCGCGCTCCGGGGTGATGCCACCCAGGGCGAGGGCAGGGCAGGCGAGCGCCCGTGACACGGCGAGGAAGCCCTCCAGTCCCAGCGTCGCGCGCGTATCCCCGGGCTTGGAGCCAGGCGCGAACACGGGGCTCACCAGCGCGAGGTCCGCTCCAGCCGCCGCGCGCGCCTCCCGGGCGTCGTGCACCGCCATGCTGACGAGCCGGCCCGGGGGCAGATGGGGGCGGACCTCCGCGGGGACGGGGCCGGAGGCGGCCAGGTGCAGGTGCGCGCCCACGAGCAGCGCGACGTCGAGCCGGCCGTTGACGAACAGCGGGTTGCCCCGGGCCTGGCACAGCGAGGCCAGCATCCGGGCCTCCGCGAGGAACTGGCGCGTGGGCGCCTCCGGGTGCCGGTGTTGGATGGCGACGTCCGGTCCGGCCTCCAGCGCCCGCTCGAGCGCGCGCAGGAGGGCGTCGGTGGGCAGGCGCCAGTCGGTGACGACGACGAGGCGGGGGAGGGGCGTCACCGGGAGCGGGCCCCTCGCCTCAGTCGACGAGGCCGTCGATGGGGCTGGAGGCGGAGCCGTAGGCCTTCCGGGGGATTCGGCCGGCGAGGTACGCGTCGCGTCCGGCCTCCACGGCCTTCTTCATGGCCACGGCCATGCGCACCGGGTCCTTCGCGCCGGCGATGGCGGTGTTCATGAGGACGCCGTCCACGCCCAGCTCCATGACGATGGCCGCGTCGGAGGCGGTGCCCACGCCCGCGTCGACGATGACGGGCACCTTCACCGTCTCCATGATGAGGCGGATGTTGTGCGGGTTGCGGACGCCCAGGCCGCTGCCGATGGGGGCCGCCAGGGGCATGACCGCCGCGCAGCCGGCGTCCTCCAGCTTGCGCGCCGTGATGGGGTCGTCGCTGGTGTAGGGGAGCACGGTGAAGCCTTCCTTGACCAGGATGCGGGCGGCCTTCACCGTCTCCTCGACGTCCGGATAGAGCGTCTTCTCGTCGCCGAGCACCTCGAGCTTGACCCACTTGCTCATGCCCAGCTCCTCCGCGAGCCGGCAGGTGCGCACCGCGTCGTCGGCCGTGTAGCAGAGGGCGGTGTTGGGCAGCAGGCGCAGCTTCTGCCGGTCCACCCAGTTCATCAGCGAGGCCTCGCCGGTGGCCTTCAGGTCCAGCCGGCGCACGGCCACGGTGATCATCTCCGTGCCGGAGAGCTCGTGGCAGCGCTTCATGATCTCGTGGCTGGGGTACTTGCCCGTGCCGAGGATGAGGCGGGAGGAGAACGTCACTCCCGCGAGGGTGAAGGGCTTGTCCTGGATGCTCATGGGGTTGACTCCTCGCTACCCGCCGCCGACGAAGGTGACGATCTCCACGCGGTCCCCTGGCTGGAGGTGGTGCTCGGGGTGGCGGGCGCGGCGCACCACCTCGGCGTTCACCTCCACGGCCACGCCCGGACCGCCGATCCGCAGCGACTCCAGCAGGGCCGCAAGCGTCAGCGCTTCCGGCACCTCGCGCGTTTCTCCGTTGACCCAGACCTGCACGGCCTCACGGCTCCTTGCGTAGGGGACCGGACGAGCCACTACAGGGGGGGGGACCGTGCTGTCAACGCACACTCGGGCAGTACGTCCGCCATCGTCACCGGTATACTCGGCGTCATGCTCATGGCTCCCAGCAGGCTTGTCTCCTCCGCGCTCGTCGTCGCGCTCGGGTTGCCCTTCACCGCCGCCGCCGAGGACACCACCTCGGAGGACGCGCCGGTCGCCGCCGTCGACGCGCCCGTCCGCGCCTCCACGCCCGCGCTGCATGGACACCGCTACGCGTTCGTCGCGGGCGGGGTGCTGGCCCTGGGCGGCCTGGGGCTGGGCTTCTTCGCGCAGGGCGAGGCGAAGCGGGCCCAGGGGCTGACGTCCGCACGGGAGGCGCGCATCGGGATGGATCGCGCGCGCGCCGCCTCGGCCACCGCCAACGTCCTGTACGTCGCCGCAGGCGCCGCGGTGCTGTACGGCCTGGTGCTGGAGCTGCTGCCCGACGAGGCCGCCGACGCGGCGAGTCTGACCTACCACTTCTGAACGGCCCCCCGTGCTCAACCGCTCTCCCGTCCCCCTCGTCGCCTGTGGCGCGCTGCTGGTCGCCGTGGCCTGCTCCATCCAGATGGACGAAGTCGCCGGTCGCGCCTGCTCGGAAGACTCCGACTGTCCCTCGCTCTACGCCTGCACCGGGGGGAGCGTCGAGGGTCAGCGCACGTGCGAGGTCGTCTACCCGCCAGTCGCCTCCGCTTCGGACGGCGGCGCCGACGCGGGCACCGTGCCGACGTACTGCGCGGACATCGAGCCCATCCTCGCCGCGAGCTGCGTGAGCACCTGTCACGGCGCGGACACCAGCGGCAGCCAGGTGTCCAACTTCCGCCTGGACTACTACGAGCCCACGGGCAATGGCGTCCCCGGCGCGAAGGCGAGGGCGGCGCGCATCAAGGCGCGGGCCTTCGACTCGCGGGACATGCCCCCGTCGACAAGCGCGGTCGCCAGGCCCACGGACGCACAGCGCGCGCTCATCGCCCGCTGGGTGGCGGGGGGCGCGCCCTACTGCGACACCGACGGGGGGACCGATGCCGGCACCGATGGTGGCCTCTGAGTCGTCCCCCGCAACCGCCTCCCGCTTCCGTTTCCACGACGAGCCCATCCCATGAAGAAACTCCTCGCGTGCGTCTGCGTCGGCCTCGCCGTGGCCTGCACCATCGACGTGACGGACTTCACCGGCAAGACGTGCGAGTGGCCGAGTGACTGTCCCGACACCCATGTCTGCATCGCGGTGCGTCCGGGCGCGGGCCGCACGTGCGAGGTGCTGGGCCTGCCCGGGACCGGCGACGCGGGCGGCGGCGACGCGGGGCCAGTGCCGACGTACTGCGCGGACATCCAGCCCATCCTCGCCGCGAGCTGCGTGAGCTCCTGCCACGGCGCGGACACCAGCGGCAGCCAGGTCGCCTCGTTCCGGCTCGACTACTACGCGCCACCGGACGGCGGCGTGGACGGTGGGACCGACGCCGGGACGGTGCCGGGGGCCTACGCGAAGGCGGAGCGCGTCCGCCAGCGCGCCTCGGTCTTCCAGGACATGCCGCCCTCCGGCAGCGCCGTGCCGTCGCCTTCCGCCGATGAGCGCGCGCTCATCGCCCGGTGGGTGCTGGGGGGCGCTCCGTACTGCGATGACGGCACGACGAACCCGGACGGCGGCACCGCGGACGGCGGTTCGTCGGATGCGGGCTCCGACGCCGGCTCGCGCGACGGCGGGTAGCCTCGCCCCGCGGTCGGGTGAAAGGGGAAGGGCGTGACCTCTCCGGGCACGCCGTTTCCCACCCGTGAGGGTCTCCAGGGATTGTTCCCACGCAGAGCGGCCGGACGACCAGGCGCCGTGTCGCCCGTGCCGACTCCCTGGGCATTTCTCGTGCTTGCCGCAAGCCCTTTCCGGGGGAGGGGGGAACGCTCACTTTCTGCCCAACACCGGGAGACAGAGGCTCGACCGGACAGCCTACTGAAAGGGGCAGGAGAATATGCGCAAGCTCATGATGGCAGTCGGTGCTGTTGCGGCGGTGGCGATGGTGACCGGGTGCAAGCGGGACAACGTCGCCGAGGAGCGCCAGGACGTCGCCGAGGCCCAGGCCGAGGCCCAGCAGAAGACGGCGGAGGTCCGCCAGGACGAGCAGAAGGACCTGGCGCAGGCCCAGCGCGACGAGAACGAGAGCGTCGCCGAGGCCCACCGCGACGCCCAGGAGGCCATGGCGGAGACGCGGCGGGACGCGCGGGAGGACATTGCCAGCGCGCAGAAGGACGTACGCGACGAACAGCAGGACCTGAGCGAGGCCGAGCGCAACAGCCAGGAGGACCTGGCGCTGGGCGGCTCCGGCACGGCGGGCGCCACCGCGGCCGCCGTCAGCGTCCAGGGCCGCGTGCTGTCCTCCGGCATCAACTCGCTCACCGTGGTCGACACCTCCAGCAACCGCGAGCTCAAGCTGAAGACCAACGACCAGAGCCGCATCCTCCAGAACAACCGTCCGGTGAAGCTGGGCGACATCAAGGAGGGTGACCAGATCCGCGCCTCCTACGTCCAGGACGGCAAGGACATGGTGGTCCGCGAGCTGAACGTCACCCAGGTGGTGACGCCGACGACGCGGTAGCCGACAGCGCAGGCGGGCGGTCCGTCTCCTCACGGACCGCCCTGGAACGGCCCTTGCTCCGGCGGGGCCGTTTCCTTTTCTTTCCAGAATCCGTTCTGAGGGGTTGGAAGGACGTGTCGGACGTGGGTGGTAGGAGGAACCCGTGGGGTATCCCCACGCCTTCCCAACCCTGGGGAGGACCTCGCCACCTGGAGCCTCATGGGCACTCGTCACCCCGAAACCCCTTCGTCCAGACCCTTCATCCTCTTCTCCACCGGCGCGACCGCCTACGAGCTGATCCGCTACCTGGGCGGACGCGGCCCGGGCGAGCTGCTCGTGGCCCGCCGGCACTACGCGGACTCACCCGGAGACCTGGTGCTCGTCAAGCGCCTGCGGGACACCGGGGACGTGCTCGGGCGGGCGCGCCTGCGCGAGGAGGTCAAGCTGCTGATGCGGCTGTCGCATCCGGCCATCGCGCAGGTGTTCCTGGTGCGCGTGCACGACGGCGCGCCCCACCTCGTCATGGAGTACGTGGAGGGGCGCAGCCTGGAGACGATCATCAGCCTCGCGGCGCTCCGGCGCAGGCCCCTGTCGGAGGCCTTCGCGCTGTACGTGGGCGCGCAGGTCGCGGACGCCCTGCACCATGCCCACACGTTGGAGGATGATCGGGGCCGGCCGCTGGGCATCGTCCACCGGGACATCAGCCCGCGCACGCTGCGCGTGGATACGCGGGGACACGTGAAGCTGGCGGACTTCGCGCTGGCCTGGGCGAAGCTGCCGGGGAGGATGGACACGGAGGGGCACGTCGTCCGGGGAGACCTGGCGTATGCCTCACCCGAGGCGCTGCTGCGCAGACCGCTGGACGGCCGGGCGGACCTGTTCTCCCTGGGCGTGGTGCTGCTGGAGTTGCTCACGGGCCTGCACCTGCTGGACCTGGAGGCGGTGGAGCGCGCGGCGATCGCCTCCGGCCCGCCGCCGGACACGGAGCTGCTCGAGGCGGAGACGCCAAGCTGGTTGACCGCGCCCATGATGGCCGCGCGCATGGCATGCCTCTCTCCGGACCACGTCGACCACGCCACGCGGGGGTTGTCCCCTCCGGTGAGGACCCTCCTGGGGCGGCTGTTGCGCCGTGAACCCTCCGAGCGCTTCCAGCGCGCGGAGGAGCTGCGCGACGCGCTTCGGGCGGTGCTCGGGGGGCTGGGGTATCCGTATGGTCCCCCGGAGGCGGAGCGCGAGGTGGCCCAGGTGCGCCGTGATGCGCGTGCCCGCCGTCGCGGCGCGGACGTGCTCGGGCCCGACGAGGAGCCGCTCCACGAGGAGCCCTCCTTCTCCGAGCGCCCGACGGGGACGTGAGCGGCGGTGGACGTCGAAGCCCTGTCCGGAGGACGGGGTGCTTGTGTGGCGTGCGGGGATGGGCAGACTGGGGCCCCATGGGCGACGTGAACGAGCTCCACCAGCGCTGGTGCATCGCGGACGGGCATGCGGACTCCCTCATGTGGAACCGGGACCTGGGGGTCCGCTCCGACGAGGGGCATGTGGACTTCCCTCGCCTGCGCGAGGCGGGGGTGAAGCTCCAGTGCTTCACCATCGTCACCCGGGGCTTCCCGTTCATCGGTGGCTTCCCGGTGTTCGCCGCGTGGCGGGGGTGGCCCCGGGAGGCCCGGGCGAGCGAGTGGACGCGGGCCTTGTGGCAGTTGGAGCGGATGGACGCGTTCTGTCAGGCCTCGGGGGACACGGTGCGGGTGGCCACGTCGGGGCCCGTGCTGGAGGAGAACCTCGCCCGGGGGCGGCTGTCCGCGGTGCTGGGCATCGAAGGGGGGCACGCCATCGAGGGGCGGGTGGAGCGGCTGGCGGAGCTGCACCGGCGTGGGGTGCGCTTCATGGGGCTGACGCACCTGTCGAACAACGACCTGGGGGGCTCCTCTTTTCCCATGATGGGAAACCGGGGCCTCACCGCGCTGGGGCGCGACGTCATGGCGGAGATGGCGCGCCTGGGGATGAGCGTGGACGTGGCGCATGCCTCGGAGCACACGCTGGCGGACCTCTTCTCCCACCCGGAGGTGCGCTTCTTCTGCTCGCACACGGGCGTGCGCGCGGCGGGAGGCGGCTGGCGCAACCTGAGTGATGCGTCCTTGCGCTTCATCGCGGAGCGGGGCGGGGTGGTGGGCATCATTTTCGCCCCCGTGTACCTGGGCGGGGACACCGTGGACGACGTGGTTCGCCACATCGAGCACGCGGTGGACGTCATGGGCGAGGAGGGCGTGGGGCTCGGGTCGGATCACGACGGCATGGTGCCGCTGCCCAAGGGGATGAAGGACGTCACCGACCTGCCGCTGCTCACCGCCGCCCTCCTGAAGCGCCACCCGGAGTCGTGGGTGGAACGGGTCATGGGTGGAAACTTCCGGCGTTTCTTCCAGGAGACACTGGGTGGTTGACCGGGAGCGGGACGCTCGAAATATTGGCTGGAGACCCATGAATCGTTCTCTCTTCTTCCTCGTGTCCGTTGTGGGCTCCCTCCTCGTCGCCGGCTGCGGTCAGAGCGTGGGCGACGACTGTGATGGGAATGGTTTCATCTGCCAGGAGGCCGTGCTCGCGCTGGAGTGCCGCGACGGGAAGCTCCGGGAGGTCCAGTGTCGGGGGCCGCTCGGCTGCCGCGAGTCCGGTGACACGGTGCGCTGCGACACGTCGCTCAACGGCGCGGGGGACGCGTGCGCGGCCAGCGCCGAGGGCAAGGGCCTGTGCAGCAAGGACGGCAAGTCGATGCTCGAGTGTCGCCAGGGCGTCCTGGTCGAGACGGCGAGCTGCGCGTCCTGCACCGTGGAGGACTCCGAGGTCACCTGCCAGCCCTGAGCAGGGGGCCCAGGCGCGTCAGGCCCTCCCGGCGCGGGTCGTGTGGTAGCGTCGGAGCGCCGCTCGCGGGACTCCGATGCGACTTCCGATTCAAGCCTTTGGAGCCTGACACGCTGGTCGTTTCACTCTTCCCCGAGCGGCGCTCGTCTCTCCCGTCCGGAGGCCGTGCGCACGATGTCGTCGCCCCGAGAAGTCCGCATCGAGCAGGTCGCCCGCGAGGACCTGGTGATGTTCGTCAACGCGTGCTTCTCCTGCACCGGCCAGCGGGAGTTCTACGGCGATGCGCGCGGCCAGACGGTCTCCATCGAGTTCCTGCACCAGTACATCCTGGGCAACTACCGGCGCCTGTACCGCCGCACGCTCGCGGCGGGCATCAACCACTTCAACCAGGCGCAGATCGTCCTCAACCTGCTCGCCGCGGGCAGCCCGTCCGACGCGGCGGAGCGCGGGGAGGAGGGGGCCCTCATCGCCGCGGCCCTCCGGGGCCTTCCGACCCAGCGGGCCTTCCGCGTCCTGGAGTCGCTGCGCGCGCGGCGCATCAACAACCGCCGCGCCCGCGCCGTCGCCCGGGACTATGTGGCGGGACGCGGCAACCTGCCGTTCGACGCCGTGAAGTACCGCTCCAAGCTGCGGGCGACGGTGGCGCACGGGCACCTGAAGCTCCCCGGTGAGCTGGGGGCCTTCCTGTTCCACGGCTGGAAGAAGCGCGGCTTCACGGAGCCCCTGCTGGAGTCCTTCCGGAAGGCGCACTTCTCCCAGGAGGCGCTCTACGCATTGCCCTTCACGGTGGCGGAGGGACTGGCCGCGCGGCATGGCGTCGCGCGCGACGTGTTCCTCCGGCGCATCGAGCCGCGCCTCACCCAGGCGGAGCGACTGCGCCTCCAGGAGTCCGCGGCCCGGGAGGGCGGCGTGGAGCCGCCGGTGGACCTGGAGCGGGCGCCGTTGACGAAGCTGGCGCTCTACGTGCTCTCGCTGGACCTCGAGACGCGAAGGGCGCGGCGAGTGGAGTTGCACACGGCGTTGGAGCGCTCCGCGGCGCGGGTGCTGGCGCGGGCGCCGTCGTCCCTGGGGCGCGTCGCGGTGGTGTTGGACAACAGCTATTCGGCTTCGGGCTCGCTGCAGAAGCGCCGCCGTCCGCTGGCCGTGGCCCTCGCGGCGCACTACCTGCTGGAGGGCGCGGCCCGGGAGTTCCGCGCGTTCTGGACGAGCCCGGTGGAGGCGCCGCTCCTCGCGACCGCGCGTGGACAGTCGGACCTCGCCACGCCGCTGCTGGAGGCGCTGTCGTGGGGCGCGGAGCTGGTGGTCATCGTCTCGGATGGCTACGACAACGACCCGCCCGGGGCGGTGGCCGAGCTGACGCGGGTGTTCCGCGCGAAGCTGGACCCCGGACGCCGCACGGCCCTGGTGCACGTGAACCCGGTGTTCGACGCGGAGGAGTATGCGCCGCGCTCGTTCGGCCTCGCGGTCCCCACGGTGGGCGTGCGCGACGCGGAGGACCTTCCGACGGTGCTGGGCTTCGCGCGCTTCGCGGAGGGGACGGCCTCGCTGGGGGAGCTGGAGCAGTACCTCGCCGCGCGCGTGACGCCCTGGTTGGAGCGGGATGCGCGCCTGCGAACGCGCGGTGAGTCGCAAGCCCCGACCTCCCCCGCGGAGGAGGTCGAGTCATGAAGGACGCGCGACTCATCCAGAAGCTGGAGCCCCGGGGCTTGAGGCTCGCGCCGTCCCAGGTCTGGGGGCGCCTGCGGCTGGTGCCCGTGCTGCGGGACGTGGTGCGCGACGACCTGCGTCTGTCGCGACGGGGTTATGGCGACGCCGTCTCCGTCGTCACCCTGGAGGGGGAGCTGAAGGGGCGGGGGCTCAGGTACGTCACGTACATCCCCCATGGGTTGGTGGTGGACTGGAGCCCGCGTCAGGCCGACGCCACCTATGGCACGCGGCTCCACGTACAGGACGGCAAGAAGGTGAAGGCTGGGCCCCTGGCGGTCCGCCTCCTGCACCGGATGGTGCGCCGCGAGGACAAGCACCAACTGCGCATGCTGCCGCTGCACCTGGCGATGGAGGGCTTCCTGGCGCTGCACTTCGGCGGGCCGGAGCTCGCCTGGGCGGAGTATTCGCGCGAGGCGCTCTCGCGTGGCCTGAGCCCCCGTTCGGAGCAGGCGTACCCGGGCTGGTCCGAGCCCCTCCTCGACGGCGCCCTGCGCACCTTCGAGCTGCACGAGCGTCAGGTGGGGTTGCTGTTGTTCAACGCGGACGAGCTGCTGTCTGCCTTCGTCGTCCCACACCCGGAGGACTACCGCGCGCTGCACCGCACGCTGTTGGAGGACTTCTACGGCGAGCTGCTGCTCCAGTTCGGCTTCCTCTCCGAGGCGCCCGCGCTGGGCCTCACCCTCGACGACGCGCGTGTCCGAAGCCTGGAGGACCTGGGGACGGAGGTCTCCCGCATGCGCGCGGACTGGGCGGACTTCCACGCGTTCATGGCCGGGGGGCTGTTCGGGGTCGACGTGACGTCCCGCGAGGTCTACGAGGCGGGGCCGTTCCTGCTCCAGCGCTTCCATACGCGCCTGGTGCCCTCGGAGGAGAACCACCTCGGGGAGGCCATCGTCGGGCCGGAGGGGACGCTGGAGTACCTCAAGACGCTCCGCCTCTCCGCGGCGCAGACCCGGCGGGCGTACCTGCTCCAGCAGCTCGCCGAAGCGGACTGGGCGTTGGACGAGGCGGCCGAGGTGATGCGGACGACCCGGGCGGACCTGCTCGTCCGCTTGGAGAACGCGGGGTTCGGCTACCTCGTGAAGCCGCACGTCCTCGAGGAGGCCCGGCGCGCGGTCGGGAAGTCGCGCTGACGCGCCGGGGTCCTCAGAGCGAGGAGAGGAACGCGTCCAGGACGGCGTTGAACTTCTCGGGCTGCTCCTGGTTCGCCAGGTGCGCCGCGCCGGGGATGACCTCCAGCCGCGCACCCGACACGAGGTCCGCCATCTGCTTCGCCTTCTCCAGCGGGGTGGTGACGTCGTGCTCGCCCACCACCACCAGCGTGGGGCCCGCGTAGCGCGCGAGGATGTCCTTGCTGTCGGGGCGCAGCGCCATGCCTCGCAGGGCCGCGGCGATGCCCGCGCGCGACGCGGTGCGGATCATCGCCTCCACCTGGTGCCCGACGGAGGACTGGCGGCCTCCCACGACGAGCTTGGGCAGGAGGGACTCGATGAGTGGATCCGCTCCGCGCTCCAGCACCTCCTTCGCGGAGGCCTCGCGCCGGGCCTTGCCGGCCTCGTCGTCCGGTGTGCACTGGGTGTCCGCCAGCACGAGCCCCGCGACGCGCCCCGCGTCCTCTCTCAAGAGGGCCATGGCCGCGTAGCCACCCATGGAGACGCCGCCCACCACCGCCCGGTCGATGTTCAGCGCGTCGAGGATGCCCAGGGCGTCCTTGGCGATGCGGGACATCTCCGTGGGGCCCTCGCCGGGCACGCTCTCCCCGAAGCCCCGGTGGTCCGGGACGATGAAGCGGAAGCGCCCCGACAGTGCCCTCACCTGGGCGTCGAACGCGTCCCCGTTGAGGGGGAAGGCATGGAGCAGCAACACCGGTGGGCCCTGGCCCACGTCTCGATAGTGCAGCGGGATTCCATCCACGGTGACGGTCAGCATTCGGCCTCCGGGCGATTGCGAGTCAGAGCCATTGCTTCCGCTTGAACCACAGAAACAGGCCCACGGGCAGGAGGATGATCATCGCCCACATCGCGTAGTACGAGCCCCGACCCGACAGCACCTCGAAGTTCTGCCCGAAGAATCCGACGATGAACGAAAGGGGCAGGAAGATGGTGGCGAAGATGGTGAGCTGCTTGGTGATGTCGTTCGTCTTGTTGGCGACCATGGACAGGTAGCCGTCCATCACGTTGCCCAGCAGGTCCCTGCCCGCGTCGATGGCCTCGTACAGCCGCACCAGGTGGTCGTACACGTCGCGGAAGTAGAGGGTGGAGCGCTCGTCCACGTTGGGGATGCCCCGCCGGGCCATCAGCCCCACCACGTCGCGCTGGGGCGACAGCACGCGGCGCAGCTGCACCAGCGTGCGCTTCATCTCGAAGATGCGCTGGAGGTGGGACTTCTCCGCGTTCGCGAAGATGGCCACCTCCAGGTCCTCCAGCTCGTCGCTGAACGCGTCGAGCAGGGGGAACTGCGCGTCCACCAGGCCGTCCGCGAGCAGGTAGAGGATGAAGTCCGTGCCCCGCTCCAGCGTGCCCTTGGGGTCCGTCTTCACGCGCTGGACGACGCCGGCGTGGCCCGCGAAGGGCAGCTCGTGGACGCTGATGATCCATTCCTTCGCCAGGAAGAAGTGGTGCTCATGCATCGTCAGGTCGCACGCGTCCTCGCCGGAGGCGGTGAAACCCTGGAGCACGACGAAGACGTGGTTGGGGTACTCCTCCAGCTTGGGGCGCTGGTCCAGGTGGAGGCAGTCCTCGACGGCCAGCTTGTGCAGGCCGAACCGCTCCGCCAGCCGGGCCATCACCGCCTCGTCGGGGTGCAGGACGTCGACCCACTTCCTGCCTTCTTGCTCGAGCAGCTCCTCACCACCCGTGAAGAGGGTCCCATCCTTCAGCAGACAGACCTGGATCATCCCGTAGCGCTCCCGGACCTTGCGGCACGGCCCCGGGGCGAGTGCTAGAACTCCCCCGCGCGGAAGTCGAGCGCTAGAGTGTGCCCCCCGTGTCCGTTGACGCTGAAAACCCGCAGACCTCCCTCCTGAAGAGGCTCGAAGAGATCCTCCAGGCGCTCCCCGACCCCGTGTTCTCCGGTCGGCTGCGCAAGGTGTACGTCGCCGCCGCCGCCGCCATCGGCCGGCTGAGCGACATGGACCTGGTGAAGTACGAGACGCCCGTCGTGGACTCGAGCCCGGACCTGTCGCTGTGGGAGGAGATGGCGCCCGTCATCCGGGACACGGTGATGGACGTCAACGCGCTGCTCAACGTCATCCGCGAGCAGTTCCCCGCGCAGCCTCCCGGGGGGGGGGCGGACACCGTGAGTCGCGCGGCGAACGAGGCGGGGCGCTCGCGCGGCGCTTCGGGACAGGATCCGACGGCCGTCCTGCAGGACGCGATGCAGCAGCTCGCCCTGGGGGTCACCCAGTTGGGCGAGGCCATGCGCAACCCGTCCGTGGTGAGCGACCGGTGGACGCTCCTGGCGGAGATCCAGCGCTTCCGCGCCCGCTTCCGAGAGCAGGTCGGCAACCTCGTCTACGAGACGGCGTCGACGTTCTCCGAGGTGTCGCGCGCGCAGGTGGTGCCCGGCCACGAGGCGGAGGTGAAGGCGGCCGTCACGGTGCGCGCCATCACCTCCGACCTGGCGCGCATCCTGGCGTCGCGGCTCAACAAGGTGAAGGAGGCGGAGCCGGAGGACGTGCAGTGGAACGCGCAGCAGCTCCAGACGGAGCTGGATGCGTTCGGGCGCACGGCGGCGTACCGGAACCTGCGCGCGCAGGACAAGCGCCACATCGTGGAGATGCGCGCCGAGGTGGGGCGGCTGGCCATCCTCCCGAGCCCCGGGCGCGAGGACCTGCTCAAGGTCGTCGGCGAGCTGGAGGGCTTCGTGCGGGGCCTGTCCGCGGTGAACCAGCGGCAGGTGCTCATCATCCACGACCGCGAGGTCTGGGCCTCCTGTGGCGTGCGGCTGGAGCGGGCGCTGTCGCTCGTCGACGCCGACGAGGCGGGCGCGGCGAAGCTGCTCGCGGAGGCGGTGGGCATGGGCCAGGCGCTCTACGGCCGCGAGTCGGAGCTGGACACCTTCCTGCGCAAGGCCCGCAAGCAGCCGCTGGCCCAGCTCACGGGCGTGGAGCTGCGCGTGAGCATCGAGGCCTTCCAGGGACTGCTGGCCCAACTGGACGTGATGTGATGACGACGCCAGCACGGGTGGTGGCGCCGCGTCCGCTGCGCGAGGCGGACCTGTCCCGGGTGGAGGGTGTGTTCACGGACGTGGACGGCACGCTGACCACGGGGCACAAGCTGCGCGCGGACACCGTACGCGCCCTGGAGCGCCTGTCCGACGCAGGCTTGCGCGTGGTGCTCGTGAGCGGGCGGCCGGCGGGGTGGGGCGAGGCGTGGGCGCGGCAGTTGCCGGTGGACGGCGTCATCGTGGAGAACGGCGGCCTGTTCTTCCTGCGAGGCGCCCGGGGCCAGCTGCGCAAGGTGTACTGGGAGCGACCCGCCGAGCGGGTGG
The DNA here is from genome assembly GCF_024198235.1 of Myxococcus dinghuensis. GTDB lineage: Bacteria > Myxococcota > Myxococcia > Myxococcales > Myxococcaceae > Myxococcus > Myxococcus dinghuensis. The sequence continues at coordinate 87,401 of NZ_JAKCFB010000032.1, forward strand.
CGAACCGCAAGCGCCTCCAGACGGAGGTGGCCCGGGTGCTGCGGCGGGTGCCGGGCGCGCGGCTGTCGGTGGACAGCGCGTACACGGAGGTGGACCTCGCGGTGGACTACAACGAGGAGGCCCGCCTGGGCGAGGAGGGGGCCTCCCGCATCGAGTCACTGTTGCGGGCGCGTGGGGTGACGGCGGTGCGCTCGTCGGTCCACGTCAACTGCTGGCTGGGCCGGTTCGACAAGCTGAGCGCCACCCGGCGGTTCGCGAAGGTGGCGTGGGGCGAGCGACTGGACCCGCGGGACGGCCGATACGTCTACGCGGGGGATTCTTTCAACGATGCCCCGATGTTCGAGGCATTCGAGCTGGGCGTGGGCGTGGCCAACGTGCGCGCGGTGCTGGACCGCATCGACGCGCCACCGGCCTTCATCACCCGGGCGGCCGAGGGGCGGGGCTTCGAGGAGCTGGCCCGTGCCATCCTCGCCCGCCGGCGCCGCGCGGGCCGTGAGGAGTGACACCGTGAATGTCGTGAAGCTGGAGCTGGCGCGAGGACTGGGGCGCCACCTGCGCGCTGGACACCCCTGGGTGTTCCGCAAGGCGCTGGAGTTCATCCCGAAGATTCCCGCGGGCGCCGTGGTGGACCTGACGGAGAACGGGAAGTTCGTCGCGCGCGGGTACTACGACCCGCACTCGGCCATCGCGGTGCGCGTGCTGACGCGGGACTCGCGCGACACGGTGGACTCGGCCTTCATCGCCCGCCGCGTGCGCCAGGCGTTGGCCGAGCGCCAGTCCCTCATCGACCTCTCCGACACGGACAGCTACCGCCTCATCCATGGCGAGGGCGACGGGCTGCCAGGCGTCGTGGTGGACCTCTACGCGGGCTGGGCGGTGATGAAGCTGTACTCGGCGGGCCTGACGCCCTACCGCCCCCTCATCGTCGAGGCGCTCAAGGCGGGCATCCCGGGCCTCAAGGGCATCGTGGGCCGCGACGAGGTGGCGCGCGACGACGTGGAGGACGACGAGGGGCGGGGCTCCGGGCGCATGCTGTACGGGCCTCCCGCGCCGGAGCAGGTCGCCATCCGCGAGCGCGGGGCCACGTTCATGGTCGACGTGTGGCGCGGACAGAAGACGGGCTTCTTCCTCGACCAGCGGGAGAACCGCCACCTCATCCGCCGGCTGGCGAAGGGGCGGGACGTCCTCAACTGCTTCAGCTTCAGCGGTGGGTTCTCCGTCAACGCGGCGCTGGGCGGGGCCAACAGCGTGTTCTCCGTGGATCAGGATCCGGACGCCATCGCCCTGGCGCGCGAGAACTTCACGCGCAACGGGCTGCCGGCGGAGAAGCACGACTTCCTCGCGGCGGACGTGTTCGAGATCATCCAGTCCTTCAAGGAAGAGGGCCGCACCTTCGACCTGCTCATCCTGGACCCGCCGGCCTTCGCGAAGAGCCAGCGCGCGGTGCAGGCGGCCATCGACGGGTATGCGTCGCTCAACCGGCAGGCGCTCGCCATCCTGCGGCCGGGGGGGCTGCTGGCCACCGCGTCGTGCTCGGCGCGCGTGAGCCCGGATGAGTTCATGGGCGCGGTCCGCGAGGCGGGCTTCAAGGCCGGCGTGGACCTGGCGCTCGTGGAGGAGCGCTACCAGCCGCCGGACCACCCGGTGCGGTTGCAGTTCCCGGAAGGGAAGTACCTCAAGTTCTACGTGCTCCAGGCGGTGTAGCCACCGCGCCGGAAACGGGGCCCGGAGCGCGACGTCGCTCCGGCCCGCGAGGCCCTCAGGTGCCGAAGACCCGCGTGGCCACGCGGTCCAGCACCGTGGTGCCCCAGGCCTGGCTGGCGTCCATGAGCCGCTCCAGGTCCTTCTCGAACGCGGAGCCCGCGGGCATCGTCGTGTAGTCGCGGCTCAGGAAGAGGCTCTTGTTCTCCTCCTCGAAGTCCACGGCGCCACCCCCCGCGTCGGTGCCCTCGGCGGCCTCCTGGCGGAAGCCCTCGATGACGCCCGGCTTCGGGTCCTCTCGGAAGCGGTAGACGAGCGCGCTGCACTCGAGCGTCTGCGTGTCCGCGTGGTGCTCGAAGTAGAGCTGCGCGCCGCCCACCATGGCGCCGCCGAGGCCCTGCGCGTTGAGCCCCTCGCTCAGTCCCGCGCCGCGCGACTGGAGATACCAGGCCACCAACTGACGCGCCGCCTCGCGCGTCATGGGGCCACCGGCGGGCGGAGGAGGCTTCGCCAGGCCGATGGTCGTCAGGAGCCACCGGATGCCAGGGGGGAGGGAGAAGGCCATGGAGGCGGGCTACTTCGCCGGGATGACCTTCGAGGCCACGCGCTCGAAGACGTCGCCGCCCCAGACGAGGCTGGCCTGGTTGAGCTTGCTCATCTCCGAGGCGAAGACGATGTCCACCGGGGGCGTGGTGTAGCCGCGGCTCAGGAAGAGGCTCTTGCTCTCCGGCTCGAAGTCGACGGTGCCGCCGCCCGTGTCGGTGCCGGCCTTCTGCTCGTCGCGGAAGCCGTCGAGCACGCCGGGGCGGGGCGCGTCCCGGAACCGGTAGATGAGGGCGCTGCACTTGAGCACCCCGGTGTCCTCGGTGTGCTCGAAGTAGAGCTGCGCCTCGCCGACCACCGCGCCACCGAGTCCCTTGGCGTTGAGCCCGGGACTCAGGTGGACACCGTGAGCCTTCAGGAACGACTGCACCAGCTGCGTCGCCTCGTCACGCGTCATGGACGTTGAATACCACGACTGGCGAGAGGGACATCAGAACTGGCCGGCGCGGGCCTGCTCGAACGGCACGCGGTGCTTCAGGTACGTGTCCGACAGCGAGTGGGCGCCCGAGAAGATGGTGTCCTGGGAGAAGTAGTGCACCTGGGCGCCCTTGCCAGCGTGGCGCAGCAGGTCGCCCGGCGTCCAGCCCTTGCTGCCCAGGCCGAAGATCGTGGGGACCGGGTCGCGGTTGTTGATGTAGTGCACGTACTGGGGGCCGTCCGGGTACGTGGCGGCGGCGGCGCCGAAGGTCTCCACCTTCAGGCGGCTCATCGTCTTCTCCACGTCGGACTTGGACAACCCATCCTCGATGCGCAGCCGGCGCGCCACGTCGTTGAGCGCGCGCGAGGTGATGAGGCCGCCCTGGCTGTGGCCGAAGAGGTGGACGTCGCGGCCCGCCTTCAGCTCCGAGTAGATGGTGTCCGCCAGCGTGTCCACGGCGGGGTTGGTGCCCTTGTCCAGCTTGTCCTTCACGCACTGGAGCAGGTCGGAGACGGTGCCCTCGGTGGCGTTGTGGACGCCGATGGCGCGCATGCCCGTCGTGTCCGCGATGCGCTGGAGCTCCGCGGCCTGCTTGTCCTTCTCCGTGCGGATGCCGTTCGTGTAGATGACGGTGCCCGTCGGGTTCGGGTTGTTGCGCGGCATGACGGCGGGGATGTCGCTCAGCGGCGTGCCGGGCTGGAACGTCTGGCCGTTGGCGCCCACCAGCTTGCCGTCGTAGACCTTGTCCTTGGAGCCCGCGGGCGCCGTGAAGACGCCGGAGACCGCGGCCTTGGCCTTCGTCGCGCCGGCGTCGAAGCCGTCCACCACTGCGCCCGGCCGCGCGGCCGTGGGCTGCACCGCGGGCGTCGCGACCGCGTTCGTCTCCGCGGTCCGGGCGACGGTGTTGCGGGTGCTCGTACCCACCTGGGGAAGGCTGCGGCCGCGCTCGATGGTGCTCATGAAGGGGGCTCCTGCGGACGAAAATCGGGGGAAGAAAAAGTCCTTGCCCCATTGTCCCAGGAGTCCGTCCGAAGTTGCGCACAAACGCTGTAATTCGCCCCAACCCCTGAAAACCGACGCGCCGTGTCAAGGACTGTCCGAGATGACCTGCCGCGTCGTACTCCGAGGGGAGAGGGAGAGCGGGGGATTCCACGCGTCGGCGACCTTGGAGGTCGGGTGCGTCAAAGCCGTGTGATTACGAGGGTCGCGGCTCGACGCGAGCCTGCGTAAGGTGGGGACATGGTCCAGAAGGGTCAGTTCCTGGAGCGCTCCACGCTGGTGCCGGTGGGCGCGGAGGTGATGGAGGCGACGGCGCATCGCGGCAAGCACTCACCTCCGCTGCTCATCATCCCTCCGCGTCCGGACGAGGGCGGGGGCATGGATCACGTGCTGGCCGCGGAGCTGGCCTGGGCGGCGGCGCACGCGGGCTTCCCGACGCTGCGCTTCAACCACCGGGGCGTCGGCGCCAGCCAGGGGCAACGGGGCAAGGACCTGGCGCTGCTCGAGGATGCGGAGGCGGCCCTCCAGGTGCTCCTGGAGAACGCGGGCTCCCCGGCGGTGGCGGTGGCGGCGTTGCATGGCGGCGCCCAGGTGGCGCTCGCCCTCCAGGCCCGCACGCCCCTGGTGGGCGGTGTGTGTCTGGTGGCGCCCGCGGACATCGACCCCGCAATCCTCGCGCGCGTTCCCTGTCCGCTGCTGGTGGTGCAGGGGGAGGAGGACGGGCGGCTTCCCCGGGCGGCCGTGGCGGACGCCGTGGCGCGGGCCGGGGGGGACTTCGAGGTCGTGGACGACGCCGGGCCGTCCTTCCACCGGAACCTGCCGCACGTGGGGCGGGCCGTGTCCGCCTGGCTCCGTCGGCTCTCCGGCGGATGACCGATGCCGTTCAACCCACCGGACTTCTTCACGTTTCTTCAGGCTTCGGGGCTTGCACGGGGGGAGAGTGGGCGTACAGACTGCAAGTGCAGACCCAATCGTTTCGTCGTTCGTTCGTAGGGGTCTTCCGGAAGCGTGCCTCGTTCCTCAAGGAGTAACCCGATGCGGATGCTGCGATGGACTGTGGGGGGCGCGGCCCTGGCCCTGAGCCTGTCGGTGGTCCCCGGTTGCAGTGACGAGACGGGCCCCCGGGAAGCGCCTCCGTCGCGCGCGCCGACCTCCCTCGCGGACCTGTCCGAAGAGGACGTGGTCCCCGGCGCCATCGTCGTCGACTTCAAGGACGGCACCACCAAGGCCCAGTTCGACGAGTGGGAGCGCGGGTGGGGGGTGGACCTGGAGCTGAACTCGGTGGAGAGCGCCGAGGAGGCCATCACCATCGCGGTGGGCGTGGACGACGTGGACGGCGTGCTCGCGCGCATCCGCGAGAACCCGGACGTCGAGTCCGCCGAGCCGCTGATGCAGGTCCACGCCAGCTACGTGCCGAATGATCCGGCGTACGCGCAGCAGTGGAACCTGAAGATGATCGACATGCCCAAGGCCTGGGAGCGCAACCGGGGCAAGGGCGTGGTGGTGGCGGTGCTGGACACCGGCATCGCGTACGAGGACCACGACGACTTCAAGCAGGTGCCGGACCTGAAGGGCGCCCGGTTCGTGAAGGGCTACGACTTCGTCAACGACGACGAGCACGCCAACGACGACCACGGCCACGGCACGCACGTGGCGGGCACCATCGCCCAGGCCACCAACAACGGCGAGGGCGTGGCGGGCGTGGCCTTCGAGGCGACGCTGATGCCGATCAAGGTGCTCAACCACTTCGGCAGCGGCACCACGGCGGACATCGCGGACGCCATCCGCTTCGCGGCGGACCATGGCGCCAACGTCATCAACATGTCGCTGGGCGGTGGTGGGTACTCGCAGGTGATGGCCTCCGCCGTGGAGTACGCGCGCAAGAAGGGCGTCACCGTCGTCGCGGCGGCCGGCAACGGGGGCCGCGCGCACGTGGAGTTCCCCGCGGCCTACCCGGGCGCGGTGGCGGTCTCCGCGGTGGGGCCGGACGGTTCGCTCGCGCCGTACTCGTCCTATGGCAAGGAGCTGGACATCGCCGCGCCGGGTGGCGACAAGCGCCGGGGCGACGAGGGCGGCATCCTCCAGAACACCATCGACCCGCGGGACCCCTCGCGCTCCGTCTACGCCTCCTACCAGGGCACGAGCATGGCCACGCCGCACGTGGCCGCCGTCGCCGCGATGCTCTATGCCGCTGGCGCCAAGGGCCCGGACGAGGTGGAGAAGGCGCTGTTCGCCGGCGCGCGCAAGGTCGGTGACCAGGCGTGGAGCGAGCAGTACGGCCATGGCCTGCTCAACGCGGAGGCGTCGCTCGCGGCGCTGGGCGGCAGCTCCGCGCAGTGGCCGCCGCTGTACTGGGCGCTGGGCCTCCTGGCGTTCGTGCTCCTGACGCTGCGCGGGAAGGAGCGCCCGGGCTACCTCAACGCGCTGTTGAGCCCCTCGTTCTTCGTCCCGCTGCTGCTGTCCACCGTCGGGTTCTACTTCGTGCGCACGTGGTTCGTGGGCACGTCCGGAGTGGCCGGCGACGTGGTGGACATGGCCTCGCTGCCGATCCCGGACTGGGAGCGCATCATCTTCGGGCGTGGCAAGACGGTGAACCCGCTCTTCTACAGCGCGCTCATCCCCGTCATCCTGTCGCTGCCCGCCATCCCCTGGAAGGGGATGCGCTCGGCGGTGGGCGGCCTGGCGTTGGGCTTCGCGGGCTTCCTGGCGTATTCGGCCTGGGCCGGCGCGCCCGCGCTGGCGTGGCTGCCCCTGGCCATCCTGGCCAAGCCGTGGCTGGGCTTCAACACCGTCATCTGCCTCGTCGTGGCGCGCGCCATGCTCAAGCAGGAGACGCCATGAAGCTGTCCGGGCGCGTGAGCTTCCGCGACGTCGAGACGGGCGTCTGGGTGCTGGAGGGAGACGACGGCACCACGTACCAGCTCGCGGGCGGGGACCGCAAAATCAAGAAGGACGGCCAGCGCATCGAGGCCGAGGGCCGCGTGGACCGGGACCAGCTCACCAGCGCGATGGTGGGCCCGGTGTTCCACGTCAGCTCGTACCGCTTCGTCTGAGGCGACGCGGGCGCGCCTCGCTCAGGGCGGGGCGCGCGTGCCGCCGGCCTTCAGGTGGTCCCGCGCCTGCCGGAGGCGCTCCTCCTGGTACGTCTCCATGGACGCCTGTCCCCGGCGCGCGGAGGCCCTCAGCTCATCGAGCGCCTTGCGCTCCGCCTGGAGCGCGGAGGGCGCGTCGTCCTTGAGGGCGGGCAGGGGATTGAAGGTGTCGAAGAGGTTCAGGGCGATGCCGCGCCGATCCACGGCGACCAGCAGCCCCAGCGACACCGTCGCCGTCACCACCCAGGGCAGCAGCAACGTCGCCACCGAGGGCACGCGTCCGGTCTCCCGCGCCTCCTCGTCGCTGGCCCGGCCCGGGGTCGAGTCCAGGACCCGCGAGTGTCGGGCGTAGGCGAAGAGGCCGAGCATCGCCACGCAGCCCACCACCGACAGCCCGAGGACGAAGAGGGGGTTGGTGTCCGCGTCCGCGTCTCCCGCCTCGGTGCCCATGGCCTTGGCCGCGAGGAACAGCACGGACGACACGAGGTTGTTGGCCGCGTGCGCCGCGATGCCCGGCCACACGGAGCCGGTGCGCAGGTAGAGCCAGCCGAAGAGCAGCCCCAGCTCCACGCGCGCGGTGAAGCCCACCGGGTCCAGGTGGAAGGCGCTGAAGACCACGGCCGAGAACACCAGGGCGCGCATCGGGGAGTGGGGCGCGGGGGGCGTGAGACCCCGTTGGAAGATGCCCCGGAAGAACAGCTCCTCGCAGATGGGGGCCGCCACCGTCACGCCCGCGAGGATGATGCCCAGCTCCAGCGGCGTCTGACGCTCGAAGAGGCGCGCGCCGTCGAACATCTCCCGCAGCGACTCGGGCGCGAGGCGCTGGGCCACGAACTGGATGGGCACCACCAACGCGATGAAGTTGGCCACGCCCAGGAAGAACCCGAGCGCGGTGGCCTCCGCGGGCACCGGCTTGAGGCCCATGTAGAGCGCCGGCTTCCACCGCCCGATGCGCGGCAACAGCCAGGCCAGGGCCAGGAAGATGAACAGCTCGGTGAACCAGATGCCGAACGCCGCGTTGAGCAACTGGACCGACCCGCCCACCACCAGGAAGAGCGCCAGCGCGAGCGCGCCGCCTCCCAGCGCCATGGCCCGGGGGCTCATCGGCTCGGGGCCGGGAGGTGGCTCGGAGGGGCCTGGCGGCTCCGAAGGAGGAGGGCCGCTGGCGGAGGAATCTTCCACTTTGTCGTCTCCTTGACGCGAAATCCTGAACTACCCGGACTGTTGGTACCTATAATGTCCACACCTTGACGTCCTTCATCCTGGCTCGAGCTGTGCGGCGGACGTGGTGGAAGACCTTCCGACCCCTGGGGGCACTCTGTGTCTTGGGGACCAGTCTGGGAGGTGCAGCGTCCCATGCATCCGCGTTCCAGATAGAGGCGCGCACCGAGGCGCAGGCGTACCAGATTCGTGCATGGCGTGGCAGCACGCCGGACGATCCGGTGCTGTTGCCTCGGCGGCGCATCGTCCAATACCTGGGGCTGAACGCCTTCGAGCTCGCCACGGGGCAGGACCTGGGCTTCGAGTCCAACATGCGCATCTGGGCGGACTTCGGTCTGCCGAAGGGTGACGCCGCGCGCGTGGACGGGCTCAAGTCCGAGGACGCGGAGCTCCTGCACGCCTTCGTGCGCTACGCGAACGGCGGCTTCGAGGGGCGGCTGGGCCGCCAGCTCTACACCGACGTCGGTGACACCCTCGCCTTCGACGGGGCTCGCGTGCGCTACGTGAGCCGCCTGGGCCTGGGCGCCGAGCTGTACGGCGGCCTGTGGGTGAAGGGCGCGGGCTTCCTCGGCTCGTCGGTGTATCAGCCGGACGGGACGCGGGAGAGCGACTCGCGCAGGCTCGACGCGGGTGTCGTCGGCGCGGATCCGTCGCTCGACGCGATGGAGCCGCTGGTGGGCGCCAAGCTCCTCCTCGAGAACGTGAAGGGCTTCAACGCGTCCGCCGGCTACCGCAAGGCGCTGTCGGACGGGAAGACGGACATCGAGCGCGCCACGGTGGAGGCGCGCTACGGGCAGGGGCTGGGCCTGAACGTGCTGGCCGGCCTGGACTACGACCTGCTGCTGGGCAAGCCCGCGCAGGCGCGTGCCCAGGTGCGGTGGGACGCGACGCGTGTCGCGGTGTCGGTGGAGGCCATGCGGCTGTCGCCGGTCCTGTCCGCGGACTCCATCTGGTACTACTTCGCGTGGGCGCCTCGCGACGAGGCGCGGCTGCGCGTGGACGTGTTCCCGGTGGGGCTCATGCGCTTCTACGTGCAGGGCCAGGGGAGCAAGTACAACGAGGACGTCAACCCAGACATGGGTATCGCCGCGCAGGTGGACGCGGAGGGCGCGCCCAAGTCGACCAACGTGGGAGGCTCGGCGGGTGGCGCGTACCGAGCCGGGGCCTTCCGCTCCTCGCTCGACGTGACGTACCAGACGGGCTACGGCGGCGACCAGCTCTGGGCGGACCTGTCGGGGGGCTACACCTTCGACCGCGCGCTGCTCACGCTGGACGCGCGTGTGTCGTTCGCGCGTGTGTCCGACAGCTTCAACCCGCGGCTGACGGGCAACTTCTACGGCGCGCAGGTGTGGGCCAGCCGCGCGCTGACCCGGGCGGCGCGGCTGTCGCTCGTGGTGGAACAGAACATCAACCCCTTCACCGACTCGGACACGAAGGGCTTCCTGCTCTTCGACCTGAAGGCGAGCCTGTAGATGCTTCCCCGCCAGAACCGTCACGCGCTGCTCACCCTGGCGGCAGTCGCCCTCGTCGCGGGCGCCGGTGTCGCCTGGGCCGCCACGGCCCGGGAGCGCAGCCTCGCCGTGTACCCGGCGCAGCACGTCCCGCTGCGCTTCGACCACGCCCAGCACCTGGAGGCGGGCGCGGACTGCGCGTCGTGCCACGATGCGGCCCGCAAGAGCCAGTCGGTCAAGGACCTCAACCTCCCCGGCCACGAGGAGTGCGAGACCTGTCACGACATCGAGGCGGGGCGGAAGGGCAAGCCCACGGATCCTCCGTCCGCCTGCAACACCTGCCACCCGGGCTTCGACCCCACGGTGCGCAAGGAGCCGGCGAAGCTGAACATGCCCGCCGCCAACCTGAAGTTCAGCCACCAGCAGCACGTGGACAAGAAGGTGGAGTGCTCGGTGTGCCACGGCGAGATGACCGACGTGAAGCTCGCCACGCGCAACCAGCTCCCGAAGATGGCCACGTGCTTCAAGTGTCACGACGGCACCGTGGCCTCCAACACCTGCGCGACGTGCCACCCGACGGAGCCCTCTGGCCGTATCCGCATCGCCTTCGACTCCGGCCTGCTGCGTCCCATGCAGGGCAACCCGCTGGGCATGGACCACGGGCCGCGCTTCGAGTTCAACCACGCCACCCGCGCCAAGTCGGACCGGATGACGTGCCTGCAGTGCCACAGCGAGAGCTACTGCCAGACGTGCCATGACGGCATGCAGAAGCCGCTGTCCATCCACCCCAACGACTACATCACGCTGCACCCGGTGCAGGCCCGCGCGGGCACTCCCCGCTGCGAGAGCTGCCACCGCGCCCAGTCGTTCTGCGCCGCCTGCCACGAGCGCGTGGGCGTGGGCATGGACGCGGACCGCACGCTGCGCGCCCGCAACCAGAAGGTGCACCCGGACTACGCGGCCTGGGTGGAGATCCTCGGCCCGCAGCACCACGGCATCGCGGCGTCGCGCGACCTGGGAAGCTGCATCTCCTGCCACCGCGAGGAGTCGTGCATGTCGTGCCACTCGGAGCTGTCGTCGCGGCGGCAGATCAACCCGCACCCCGCGGGCTTCGCCCAGTCCTGCAAGAAGCTGGCGTCGGCGAACGACCGGGCCTGCCTCAAGTGCCACTCGTCGGACAGCCTGGCGGCGAAGGGGTGCAAGTGATGCGCGCTTCACGAGGCCGCCGCGCCCTCCCGCGCGCCCTGGGGCTGGCCCTGGTGGTGTCCACGTTCTCGGGGTGCCTGGAGCCCGGAGACGCGCTCTACCCGGCGCGGGATACGGATCCACCGGACGTGGTGTCCACGGATCCGGGGGCGAACGGCACGCTGTCCGTCACCGGGACGTTGCGCATCACCTTCTCGGAGGCGATGGACGTGCGCACGCTGCGCGCCGGCATCGCCGTGTTCTCCGGGCGGGACGAGGTGCCGCTGACCATCACCGCGCCCCCGGTGCCGGAGGTGGACGAGCACGTGGAGCGCGGCGACGTGCCGTACACGGTGGAGGCGGTGCCGGCCGAGGGCAGCGCGTTCCTGCCCAACAGCCAGTACACGCTGGTGCTGCGCGACGCGCTCACGGACTACGAGGGCAACCCCCTGGCCGCCGAGGTGCGCGTCGTCTTCCGCACGGCGCAGTGAGCCGCGGGGTCAGTCGCGCGTGAAGTCGAAGTCCTCGGCCACGACCTTGCCGTCCTTGTCGCCCTCGATGCGGGCGACGAGCCGGCCACCGGACTCGCGGCGGTAGAGGATGCGCTGGGGGAAGTCGTGGCCCGGGTTCTCGAAGAGGGCCTCGCGCCCCGAGCACCGCACCAGCTTGAAGTCGGTGGGGGCCCGCCCCATGGGCTGGGCCACGTAGTAGAGCCCGTCGTCGCGGCCTTCGATGCGCATGTACTCGAAGAACACCGCCTTGCCCCGGGTGATGACGCGGCTGGTGCCCAGCAGGGAGTTGCCCGCCTCGCTCGACCAGTGCTCCTCGGTGGTGCTCACCACGGTCCGCTGGACCCAGTCCCCGGACAACCAGGCGAGGTCCGCGACGGAGCGGCCGCAGGCATTGGTGGAGACGTCGTCGGGCGTGGTGGGCGTGGACTTGCAGCCGGGGAGGGCGGCGCCACACAGAGACAGGGACAGGAGCGAGAGGATGGGTAGGCGTCGGTACATGCCCGCCATCCTCACATGGCTCGCGCGCCGGCCGCACCGCCCTTGAAGACGGGGCGGGCCGGGGCGCGTGAGGCGGGGTTCAGCGCCGCAGGTACTCGCGGATGCTGTCGGCCAACTGCTTGCGGACCTCTGCGTCCGCGGCCTGCGGGCCCAGCTTGAGCTTCTTGTCCTCTTCGACGAGCTGCTTCTGGTCGATGAGGTAGGAGATGGCGTTCTCCAACGTCACCTTCGCCAGGGACTCGGAGGCGGTGATACGGCCGGCGTGGTACTCCGCGCGGCCCGTCTCCATCGCCAGGCGGCTGAAGCCCTTCCGGTCCTCGACGACGCCGGAGGCCACGTCGTTGAGCGTCATCGTGGCCAGCAGGTACGGCTCCAGGTAGTCGCGCAGCAGGTCCGCGAGGAACTCCAGCTCCGGGCGTGCGTGCGGCTCCGGCGCGACGCGCAGCGCCTCGCCCTCGTGGAGGAGGAGGCCCATGCGCACCAGCCGCTCCACCGTCTCCGCGAAGATGGTGTCGAAGGTGGTGTTGACCCGGTAGATGAACTCCACCTTGAAGAGGCGAGACAGGGACAGCGCGCGGGACTTCACGTCGTCGTAGGGCGCGGGCGAGCCGGCCGCCAGCACCGCGTTGGCGACGAGGCTGCGCGCGGCCACCAGGTTCATCAGCGTGTTCTTGTAGAAGGACATCTCCGGGCGGCGGGTGTCCTCCACCTGGTAGATGACGTCGCCGCGGGCCTCCTGCGTGCGCACCATCTCGTCGTCGATGAAGGTGCGCATCGCGTCCTGGATGGGGCCCATCGTCTCCGGGTTGCTGGGCGCGTTGGCCAGCTCGCGCGACTGCGGGGCGCCGTCCTCCCGCGCGATGCTGCGCAGGATGTTGATGCGGTCCGCCAGCTCCCGCTGCGTCAGGCCTCGGCGACGGTGCGCCAGGAGCGACGTGCTCACCAGCGCGTGCGGCGTCACGGTGGACACCTTGCTGATGCCGTACATGACGCGGTTGCCCAGCGCCCGCACCAGGCTCTTCTTCTGCTCGTCGCTGACCGGCTGCTCCGGGTCGAGGCCGCGCTCCTTCATGAACTCGAGGAGTGAGATCGGCTCGTCGAAGCCCAGGTGGATGCGGCCGTAGCGCGCCGCGAGCACCTTGGGCGCGGACAGGAGGGCCTTGAGGTCCTCCGGCTTCTTCTCCCCGCCCGCCAGCTCCTTCGAGTAGCTGCCCGACTCCACGACCTTCTCGTAGTCGATGGCCACCGGGACGAAGAGCAGGTCGTTGCGCGCGCCCTCGAGCACGGACTCCACCTGCCACGTGAACATGCCCAGCTTGGGCGTCAGCAGCTTGCCGGTGCGCGAGCGGCCACCCTCCGGGAAGAACTCCTGGTGGATGCCGTCATGCACCAGCTTGCGGACATAGGCCTTGAAGGACGCGGCGTAGACCTTGTCGCCCTTGAAGGAGCGGCGCAGGAAGAAGGCGCCGCAGCGGCGGAAGAAGCTGCCCAGCGGGAAGAAGCTCAGGTTGGCGCCGGCGGCCACCAGCGGCACCGCGTAGCCGCGGTTCCACAGCACCCAGCTCATCACCAGGTAGTCGATGTGGCTCTTGTGGCTGGGGCACAGGACGATGGGCGCGCGGCCCGCGGCCTTCAGCGCGCGGTGCAGGCCGGCCTCGTCCACGTGCATGCCGTCGTAGATGCGGTTGAACACCCACTCCAGCACCGGCGACGCGAACGCCAGCGCCGTGGGGCTGGGCTTGGCGGCGATGGCCTCCAGGTTGCGGCGGGCCTCGCGCAGCACGCTCTCCTGCTTGCGGCCCGACTCGGCGGCGACCTCGTCCACCACCTTGCGCAGCGCGCGGTCGCGGAGCGTCTCGTCGATGATGCGCTCGGCGGGCTTGGCCGGCGGGCCGAACACCGCGCGCGTCTCCCTCGCCAGGTGCACGTGCAGCGAGCTGCGCACCTTGCGGGCCAGGACCTCGTCGGAGTCCTTCGGGTTCTGGTTGACGAAGTCCCGCAGGTCGATGGGCTCGCCCACGCGGAACTGGGCGCGCTTGTAGTTGCGGAAGAAGGCCAGCATGGAGTGCAGGAAGCCCGGGGCCTCGGGGCTGCCGAACACGATGTCCACCCAGTTGGGCTTGAGCCGCGCGCTGCGCTTCTCCCAGACGAACAGCTCCGGCACCAGGTACACCGGCCGGTCCGACTTGCGAGCCATCTCCACCAGGGCGGGGAAGGGGTCCTCGCGTGTCTCCTTGCCAGCGGCGTGCATCAGCGCCGTGCGGCGCAGGAACACCAGCCCGCTGCCGCCGTGCTGCCGCGCGTACTCGAAGCGCTCGACGAACGAGCCGGCCTGCTTCGTCTGCCGCCATGGCTTGGTGAACCACGGCCGCAGGTTCACCACCGCGCGCACGGGAGGCAGCGAGCGACGCACCATCGCCCAGGTCAGATAGAGGAAGTTCACCCAGGCGGTGGTGCGCATGACGTGCACCACGAAGCCCTTGGCGTGCAGGGAGCGCAGCTCGTCCTCGGCCTCTGGAGGGAAGTGCACCCCCTCCAGGTACCGGGCACCCAGCGCCCGGCCCATGGGGCCGAACTCGGCCTTCAGCAAGGACTCTCCCTGATTCGCAGACGAAGACAACGCGGTTTCCAAGGCAGCCCCCGGGGCTACATGTTCTCGGGCGTGGGAATGCCCAGCAGTGTCAGTCCCGCCGCGAGAGTAACCCGGGCCGCGTCCGTGAGGGCGAGTCGTGCAGAACGCAGCGCGTCATCGTTCTCGACGAGGATGCGCTTGTCGCGCTCCTGGTTGCCCAGCGTGTAGTAGCGGCTCAGCGCGGCGGCCACGTCCAGCAGCAGGTGGGCCACGAGGCTCGGCTCGTACTGCTCGGCGGCCTCGCGCACCACCACGGGCAGGCGCATGATTTCACGCACGAGGGCCTGCTCCTCCGGCAGCGTCAGCAGGCTCGCATCGTAGGTGGCCGGCGCACCGCCGCCCTTGCGCAGCACGTTGACCACGCGCGCGTGGGCGTATTGGAGGTAGGGGCCCGTGTGGCCCTCGAAGCTGAGGACCTCGTCCCAGTCGAAGGTGTAGTCGCTGGCGCGCTTGTGCTTCAGGTCGCCGAAGGCGATGGCGCCCAGGCCGATCTGCTCGGCGAGCAGGTCGGGGTCGTTCGACTGGAGCCGGCCCGCCTCCTGGTTCTCCTTCACCTTGACGGAGGCGCGCTCCTTGGCCTCGTCGAGCACCTGGTTGAGCTGCACCACCTGGCCCTTGCGGGTGCTCATGCCGTGGATGCGGCCGAAGGCCACGTGCACGCAGCGGTCCGCCCAGGGCTGGCCCATCTCCGTCAGGGTGCGGAACACCTGGCGGAAGTGCAGGGCCTGGTCCTGCGCGACGACGTAGAGCGACTTGTCGAAGTGGAAGCGCGCGTAGCGGTCCTCGGCGGCGGCCAGGTCGCGCGTGGCGTAGAGCGTGCTGCCGTCGTTCTTCTTCAGGAGGATGGGCGGCTCGTTCTCCGCATAGGGCAGGTCGACGATGAGCGCGCCCTGCGACTCCTTCACGCCGGGCTTCTTGGCGATCTGGTCGATGACCGCGTCCATCTTCCCCTGGTAGAGGCTCTCGCCGTCGATGTGCTCGAACTCGATGCCCATCCGCTGGTAGACCTGCTTGAAGCCGCGGATGCTCGTCTCGCGGAACTGGTTCCACAGCCCGAGGGCCTCGGCGTCGCCGGCCTCCATGCGGCGGAAGAACTCGCGGGCGCGGGCGTCGAACTCCGGCTCCGCCTCGGCGCGCTTGTTGGCGCGCACGTAGACCTCGACCAGGTGGCCCATGTCGTCGATGCGGGCCGGGTCGCCGTACTCCTGGAAGCCCACCGCGACGAGGCCGAACTGCTTGCCCCAGTCACCCAGGTAGTTGATGCCCTCCACCTTCCAGCCCAGCGCCCGGTAGATGTTGGCGATGCAGTGGCCGAGGAACGTGGTGCGGATGTGGTGGAAGCCGATGGGCTTGGCGATGTTGGGCGACGAGTAGTCGATGGTCACCGTCTTGCCGCGCCCCGCGTCGGCGTCACCGCCGTAGGTCGGCCCCGCCGCGCGCGCGGTGTCGATGACCTCCGCGGTGAAGGGCAGGGTGGCGAAGCGGGCGTTCAAGTAGGGGCCCACGGCCTTGACCTCCAGGCCGGGGACCGTGACGGTCTGCGCCAGGGCCGCGGCGATGGCGGGCGGGGCCTTCTTCTGGGCCTTGGCGAGCGGGAAGGTGACGAAGCTCAGGTCGCCGTGCGCCGGCTCTGCGGGCTTGACCTGGGGTTCGATTTCGGAGGCCTGCATGCCCAGCGCGCTGGCGATGGCCTGGGCGAAGGCGGCTCGATAACGGGAGTAGACGGAAGTGCTCATGGGAACGCGCGGATACTAGCCAAGGCGAGGTGGCTTCCGGCCACCTCTTGTTGGTTCCGCGGTCCATTCACCCCCGACCCGTCAGGGGACGGCCGGGGCCCGGCGGCTGGGCCGCACCACCGCCGCCACCGTGTCCAGCAGCTTGGGCAACTGGAGCGGCTTCTCGAAGAAGCCGTCGATGCGCTCCAGCCCCTGCCCCGAGGTGAGCGAGGCCACCTCGCTGGCTCCCGAGATGATGTACACGACGATGTCCGCCAGCGACTCGTTGCCGCGGATGTAGCGCAGCACGGACTGGCCATCCTCCTCGCTCAGCCGCAGGTCCAGCAGCACCATGGCCGGCCGGATGTGGGACAGGATGGAGCGCGCCTCGGAGGCCCCCGAGGTGGCCATCACCCGGTAGCCCTCCTGCTCCAAGACCTGCTGGAGCACCTCGCGGCAGTCCGCGTCGTCCTCGACGAGCAGGATGCCGCCCGCCTTGGGCGCCGCCTGGTTGAGGTCCGGCGTGGCCACCGCCCCGGCGAACATGGGCAGCACCATCTGGAAGGTGCTCCCCTCACCGAGCACGCTGGTGGCCTCCACGCGGCCCCCGTGCAGGGCGACGATCTTCCCCACCAGCGGCAGGCCCAGCCCCGCGCCGGGCGGTCGGGGGACCCCCGGCTGCACCCGGTAGAAGGCGTCGAAGACGTGCTCCAGCGCGTCGGCGGACAGGCCCGGGCCGGAATCCTTCACCGTGAGTGTCGCGAGCGCGTCGTCCGCGGAGACGCGGACCTCGATGGTGTCCTCCGCCTCGCTGTGGTGGATGCCGTTCTCGATGAGGTTGTGGATGGCCTCGGCGATGCGCTCCCGGTCTCCCCGCACGAAGACCTCGGAGCAGGGCGGAATCACGACCTTCACCTTGCAGTGCTCGGCGAGCGCGCCGAGCGTGCGCACCACCTCCTCGGCCACGGCCTTGAGGCCGAAGGGGCGCTGGTTGAGCTGCATCTTCCCGGACTGGAGCCGGGACATGAGCAGCAGGTCGTTCACCATGCGCAGCATGCGGTCCGAGTTGCGGTCGCAGATCTGCACCGCGCGGCGCTGCGAGTCGGTGAGGGGGCCCAGCTTCTCGCGCCCCATCATCGCCAGGTAGGACTTGATGGTGGTCAGCGGGTTCTTCAGGTCGTGCGAGACGTTGCCGAGCAGCTCCTCGCGGTTCTGCTCCAGGCTCTTGAGTCCGGCGATGGCCGTCTGCAGGTCCTTGTTGCGCCGGGCGCTGTCGTCACGCAGCCGGGCCACCTCGTACGCGGCGGCCAACTGGGCGGTCAGCGACTGGAGCACGAGGTCCGACGCCACGCGCCGCGCGCCCAGCACCACGAGCACGCCGGTGACGCCGTGGGGGCCCTCCAGCGGCACGGCGACGGTGTCCTCGTCGCGCAGCAGCTTCTTCTCGGAGAAGGCCCGGCCCACCACGCCCTCGCCCGGCACGGCCGCGACGACGCGGCTGTCATAGCGCCCGCGCACGTGCTCGACGTGGAGCTGTTCCCGGGAGGGGAAGTAGCGCGCCACGTAACAGACCTTGGGTTTGAGCAGCGCGTGGAGCGTCTGCAGATGCGAGCGCAGGGCCTCGGTGGGACCGGCGTTGTCCGTCAGGTGCCGCGCCATCTCCAGGAGGGCGCGGGCGGTGGCTTCGGCGTCCACCGGCGGGGCCGGCTTCGCCGCTCGACGGGCGGGCTTCTTCGGGGTGGTGGGGCGCAGTGGCACGACCTCGGCCAGGGCCCCTTTCTTTCGCGAGCGCACACGTGAATCCTGCCGCTGTCCCACGCGCGATGAAACGGCCCTGGTACGCAGGGCCTTCCGGAGGACAGTACCCGTGTCGCCTGGCAGACAGCTCGCTCAGGCGCGGCGCTGGACGTGACCTTCCTTGTCCAGGGCGAACGGCTCCACCAGGAGTGGCTCGACTTTCGCGCGGGACGCACCGACGGTGAATCCCGCGTCGGCCAGGGCGGCCAGCGCGGACGTCTGCACGCGGCGGGCGGTCTCCTCGGCGGTGAGCAGCTTGAGCATGGGCTCGCGGGCCGGCTCGTACTTGAAGGAGGCGAGCGCCTTGAGGGCGGCGATCTTCACGTCGTCCGACATGTCCTCGAGGAAGGGCAGCACCACGGGGGCGATGCGCGCGTCCTGCCGGCCGGTGACGTGGTGGAGCAGGACGACCTTCTTCTCCGGGTTCTTCGTGTACGTGGCGGACAGGTGCTGGAGCGCGTTCACGCAGGCGCCGGTGACCTCGTCCTCGGTGAGCAGCTCGCCCAGCAGGCGCAGCGCCCAGGAGGTGGCCTGCTCCGTCTTGGTGAGGAACTCGGTGATGGGCGGGACGGCGTCCTTGCCGAAGCTCTTGATGAGCTCGAAGGTGTGCTCCTTCTCGTCCGCGTCCGTGGTGAGCGGGTCCACGGTGATGGTGAAGCGGGCGAGCAGCACGGAGACGGCCTCGGGGAACTTCATCTCGCCGAGCTGCTGGATGGCCTTCTGTCGCGTGTTCGGGTCACCGTACTTCTGGGTGACCTTCGGCTTGAGCTTGAGGGCTTTCTCGGGGCCCGAGCCGCCCGTGAAGATGTCGAAGAGGCCCATGTGCGCGTGTGCTCCGTTTCCTGCGACGACGTGAAGGGAGGAGAGCGCCGTCTATGACGGGGCGGCGCCCAGGACAAGAGGCAAAGGTGTCAGAGGGTCAGCTCGCGACGCACGTCTTCGCGGTAGGCCTTGGAGAGTGTCTCCGCGGCCTCGCGGGCTTCGGGGGTGGCGTTCTCGGGGACCTTGACCTGGAGGTGGAGGTACAGGTCGCCCGCCGCGCCCCCCTTGAGGGACGGGACGCCCCGGCCCTTCAGGCGCATCTGTCGACCGGACTGGGAACCGGGGGGGACCTTCACGGTCACCTCTCCCTGGAAGGTGGGGACGCGCACCTCCGAACCCAGCATCGCCTCGGAGACCGTCACCGGGAGGTCCACGTGCAGGTCGTCTCCCTCCCGACGGACGAGGGGGTGCTCGGCCACCTCGGTCTCGATGTAGAGGTCGCCCGCGGGCCCCCCTCGGAGGCCCGGGGCGCCCTGGCCGGCCAGCCGGACCTTGGAGCCGGTGTGGACGCCCGCGGGGATCTTCACCGTCAGGCGCACCGTCTCCCCGGACCCCTGGCCGTCGGGACCGGGCCGCGTCACCGCGAGCGTACGCTCGGCGCCGGTGACGGCCTCCGCCAGGGACACGCGCACCTGGGTGGTCAGGTCCTCGCCGCGCTCGGGCCCCGCCGGGCGCCGCCGCCGGCCGGAGAAGACCTCGTTGACGTCGAAGCCGCCCCCGCCTCCGCCGCCCCCCCGGCGTCCGAACAGGTCGCTGAAGAGGTCCCCGAGGTCGAAGTCCTCCCCACCATAGGGAATCCCGCCCGCGCCGCCACGGGACGCCGCGGCCCGGTACTGGCGGTAGGCCTCGGCTTTCTTCTCGTCGTAGCCGATCTTCTCCGCGTCCTCGCCGAACTCGTCGTAGAGCTTGCGCTTCTTCGGATCCGACAGCACCTCGAAGGCGGTGCCGACCTGCTTGAACTTCTCCTCGGACGCCTTGTTGCCCGGGTTGACGTCGGGGTGGTACTGGCGCGCGAGCTTCCGGTACGCCTTCTTGATGGCGTCCGCGGAGGCCGCCCGGTCCACGCCGAGGATCTTGTAGTAGTCGTCCGCCATGGGCTCCCGCCAGGATGTACGTGACTGAAAGTAACCAGTCGCATGGAGGGCGCCAGCAAGGACTGGCTGGCAGGCCTGGGATGTATAAAGTCGCCGAAAGATGAGGGAGGCCATGGCAGTGCCGCGCCGAGCGCGAGCGGGGAGCTGGTGGCTGGCGGGTTGGCTCCTGCTCCTACCCGTCGCCGGGGGGACGGCCGAGCCCCCTCCGGACGCCCAGGGGAGGGTGGTGGACCGGGTGGTCGCCATCATCGAGGGGCGTGTGCTCTCCCTGAGCGAGTTGGAGTTCGAGGCCCGGGTGGCCCTCGTCCAGCGGGGCGGCGTCCAGGCCCTGGAGGCCCCCCTCGATGACGAGACCCTGCGGGGCGCCCTGGAGTTCATCATCAGCCAGCGGGTCCAGGTGCTGAATGCCGACCGGCTCCAGGCCTTCCCGGCCGAGCCGGCGGAGGTCGAGGCCCGGCTGGAGGCGTTCCGTCTCAAGATCGGCGGCGAGGCGGCCCTGGCGCGGTTCCTGACGCGCAACGACGTGGACCTGGACGGCCTGCGGGCCGTGCTGGCGCGGGGGCTGCGGGCGGAGCGGGTGCTGGACAGCCGGATCCGCCTGCGGGCGCAGGTGGGCGAGACGGAGATCCGCCGCTACTTCGAGCAGCACGCGACGGAGTACCCGGCGGACTATGAGACGGTGCGCGACGTCATCCGGGACAAGCTCTTCAGGGAGCGGTACGCGGTGTTGGCGGTGGAGGAGCTGGCCCAGGTGAGGGCTTCGGCCCAGGTGCGCCGCGTGGCGCCGTTCGCACGGGAGGCGAGGCGATGAGGCGGATGCGGGAGGAGGGGGATGCCCGGGTCGGACACGGCTTCTCCATCCGGAAGATGACCGAGGACGACCTGACGGCGGTGATGGCCCTGGAGAAGGCCGCCTTCAAGAACCCCTGGTCCCCGGAGCTGCTGCGCCGCGAGCTCGAGCACGAGTGGTCCACCATCCTCCTG
Organism: Myxococcus dinghuensis; assembly: GCF_024198235.1. GTDB lineage: Bacteria > Myxococcota > Myxococcia > Myxococcales > Myxococcaceae > Myxococcus > Myxococcus dinghuensis. The sequence goes on from NZ_JAKCFB010000032.1 coordinate 108,125, forward strand.
GTGGAGGAGCCCCAGCCGGACGCGGGCCCGCTGCTGCTGGGCCTGGCCATCTTCTGGATCGTCCACGACGAGGTCCACGTGCTCAACGTGGCCACCGCGCCCCAGCACCGGCGACGGGGCGTCGCGCGGGCGGTCATGGACGAGGTGCTCGATCGCGGCAAGGCCCGGCGCTGCAGCCTGGCCACGCTGGAGGTCCGCCGCAGCAACGAGGCGGCGCTCCAGCTCTACCGCTCCCTGGGGTTCCGGGCCGTGGGCATCCGCCCGAACTACTACGTGGACGAGGGGGAGGACGCGGTGGTGATGGTCCTCGACTTCTGAGTGCACGCGGAGTAGAGGAGCGACCCGTCGTACTCCGGGTTGTCGGATATCGGGAATGACCTCGCGACTGCTGGCCTGTTCCAGGCAGGAGTCATGCCGTGCTTGACACGGTGGGGTCGGTCCCTATACTCGCGGCCCTTTTCAGTAGTCCTGTAGGTAGATATGCGCCGCCTCGTGTGACTGGCGGCGGCCAACCCCGAAGAAGAGGTATCAGTGCCGACCATTAGCCAGCTGGTCCGCAAGGGCCGCGAGAAGCTGAACATCAAGGGCAAGAGCCCCGCGCTCAAGGAGTGCCCCCAGAAGCGCGGCGTCTGCACCCGCGTGTACACCACGACCCCCAAGAAGCCGAACTCGGCCCTCCGCAAGGTGGCCCGCGTGCGTCTGACGAACGGGATCGAGGTGACGTCCTACATCCCCGGCGTGGGCCACAACCTCCAGGAGCACTCGGTGGTGATGATCCGCGGCGGTCGTGTGAAGGACCTCCCGGGCGTGCGCTACCACATCGTCCGTGGAACGCTCGACTCCGTCGGCGTGGCGGGCCGCAAGCAGAGCCGCTCCAAGTACGGCGCCAAGCGTCCGAGCTGAGCCGTAGACCACCTCCGTTTCGTGTTCCGGACGTTGAGCCCCACACCCTGGGGAGCGTCCCTCGCAGTTCCTCCTAGCGGTACTTGAAGCCCCCGCGGTAGTGCTCTCCAAGGAGAGTGGGGCGTAAGGGAAGAGAGAAGAGATGCCTCGTCGTCGCGTAGTCGCCAAGCGCAAGATTCTTCCGGATCCGAAGTTCCAGGACCGGCTCGTCACCAAGTTCGTCAACGACCTCATGCGGAAGGGCAAGAAGTCCATCGCCGAGGGCGTTTGCTACGGTGCCTTCGCCCTCATCGAGGAGCGCGCGAAGGAAGACCCCCTCAAGACCTTCAAGAAGGCCCTGGACAACGTCAAGCCGGTGCTCGAGGTGAAGAGCCGCCGCGTCGGTGGCGCCACCTACCAGGTCCCGGTCGAGGTCCGCCAGGACCGCCGCGTCGCCCTCGGCATGCGCTGGATCATCCAGTACTCCAAGGCCCGTGGCGAGAAGACCATGCAGGAGAAGCTGGCCGGCGAGATCATGGACGCCGCCAACAACCGCGGCAACGCGGTGAAGAAGCGTGAAGACACGCACAAGATGGCGGAGGCCAACAAGGCCTTCGCTCACTACCGCTGGTAGGCCCTCGGGGTCTCGCGGTTGCCGCCCGGATGCAGAAGGTGCATCCGGGCGGTTTCTTTAGGTGAAGCAGGTTCTCTGAAATCGTCCGGGTGGCAAGGTGAAGGGGCTCCCGTAGCCTGACCGCCCTCATGAGGTAACGAGGCAATGGCTCGCGAGCATCCCCTGGAGCGCTACCGCAACATCGGCATCATGGCGCACATCGATGCCGGGAAGACGACGACCACCGAGCGCATCCTGTTCTACACCGGCGCCATCCACCGGATGGGCGAGGTGCATGAGGGCAACACCACCACCGACTGGATGGTCCAGGAGCGCGAGCGCGGCATCACGATCACGTCCGCCGCGATCACCGCCTTCTGGAACCGGGGCGATCAGCGCTACCGCGTCAACCTCATCGACACGCCGGGACACGTGGACTTCACCATTGAGGTGGAGCGCTCGCTGCGCGTGCTCGACGGCGCCGTCACCGTGTTCGACGCGGTCAACGGCGTGGAGCCCCAGTCGGAGACGGTGTGGCGCCAGGCGGACCGCTACAAGGTCCCCCGCATCTGCTTCATCAACAAGATGGACCGGGTGGGCGCGGACTTCGAGATGTCCGTGGGCACCATCAAGGAGAAGCTCGGCGCGCGCGCGGTGCGCATGCAGTTGCCGCTGGGCTCGGAGGACAAGCACCGTGGCGTCATCGACCTGGTGACGATGAAGGCCCTGGTGTTCCAGGACTCGGAGCAGGGCAGCCGCTACGAGGTCGTGGAGATTCCGGAGGAGTTCAAGGACGCGGCGGAGGCCGCGCGCGCGGAGCTGCTGGAGGCCGCGGCGGAGCAGGACGACGCGCTGACGGAGAAGTTCCTGGAGGGGCAGGAGCTGACGGAGGCGGAGGTCCGCCAGGCCATCCGCAAGGGCTGCGTGGGGCTGAAGCTGTTCCCGGTGTTCTGCGGCTCGGCGTTCCGCCACAAGGGCGTGCAGCCGCTCCTGGACGCCGTCGTCGACTACCTGCCCAGCCCGCTGGACATCCCGCCGGTGCACGGCAAGACGCCCAAGGGCGAGGACACGGTGCGAGAGACTCGCGACGACGCGCCCTTCAGCGCGCTGGCGTTCAAGATCATGAACGACCCGGCGTTCCAGTCCCAGACGCTGACGTTCCTGCGCGTGTACTCCGGCAAGCTGGAGGCCGGCACGGCGGTGTGGAACTCCATCAAGGGCAAGCGCGAGCGGGTCAGCCGCCTGGTCCAGATGCGCGCGGACAAGAAGGAGGAACTCACCGAGTGCTACGCCGGCGACATCTGCGCGGTGGTGGGCCTGAAGCTGGCGACCACGGGCGACACGCTGTGCGATGACAAGCAGCCCATCATCCTCGAGCGGATGGAGTTCCCCGAGCCGGTCATCGACATCGCCATCGAGCCGAAGTCGACGGCGGACCAGGACAAGATCATCCAGTCCCTGCAGCGCCTGGCGATGGAGGACCCGTCGTTCCGCGTGAAGACGAACGAGGAGACGGGGCAGACCATCATCGCCGGCATGGGCGAGCTGCACCTGGACATCATCGTCGACCGCCTGCTGCGCGAGTTCAAGGTCGACGCGAACATCGGCAAGCCGCAGGTGGCCTACCGCGAGACCATCACCACGCAGATGGAGGCGGAGGGCAAGTACATCCGCCAGACGGGTGGCAAGGGCCAGTACGGCCACATCTGGCTGCGGGTGATGCCGAACGAGGCCGGCAAGGGCTTCGCCTTCGAGAGCAAGGTGACGGGGGGCGCCGTGTCCAAGGAGTTCGTGGACGCGGTGCGCGACGGCGTGGCCGAAGCGATGCAGAACGGCCCGGTGGCCGGCTACCCCATGGTGGACGTGAAGGTGGAGGCCTACGACGGCTCCATGCACGACGTGGACTCCAGCGAGATGGCGTTCAAGATCGCCGGCTCCCTGGCGTTCAAGGACGCGGTGCGCGCCGCCTCACCGGTGTTGCTCGAGCCCATCATGAGTTGCGAGATCGTCACGCCCGAGGACTTCATGGGCGATGTGATCGGTGACCTGAACGGCCGCCGCGGCAAGGTGCTGGGCATGACGCCGCGCCCGGGCCGCCTGCAGGCCATCCAGGCACAGGTGCCCCTGGCGGCCATGTTCGGGTACTCCACGGACCTGCGCAGCCGCAGCCAGGGAAGGGCGACGTACACCATGCAGTTCAGCCACTACGCCCCGGCGCCGAAGACGGCGCTCAACCGGTACTGACGCGACCGGCGGGCGGGTGGGCAGGCGATTTCTGTTGACGTTGTGGCGGGTTTGGAGCAGGACGCAGCACTTTCGTAGTTGGATTTCTGGGATTCGAGACGCGCCGGGACTTCGGACCGGCTGTCCCTGGTGAGGAGAGGCCATGGCCAAGGAGAAGTTCGAGCGTAACAAGCCCCACGTGAACATCGGCACGATCGGACACGTGGACCACGGCAAGACGTCGCTGACGGCGGCCATCACGAAGGTGCTGGCGAAGACGGGCGGCGCC
>NZ_JAKCFB010000033.1 GCF_024198235.1 Myxococcus dinghuensis
GATGACGCCCAGCCGCGCCCCGTGGCGCCGCCCCCCGCGCCGCCGCCTCCGCCCGTGCACGTGGGCGTCCCCGTTCCCGCCGCGCCCGTGCCCCCGCGCCAGGCGCCGCCGCCCGTGGCCGCGACCTCCGCCCAGGTGCCTCCTCCCGGGGCGGTGCCCCCCGCGCCTCCGGCCCGGCCGCCCGAGCCGCCGCCCACACCGCTGTCCTTCGCGGAGGCGCAGGCGGAGCTGGCGCGCAGCCTGGACCGCGAGGACGTGGCGCGCACGGTGCTGCGCTTCGCGATGGGCAAGTGGAAGCGCAACCTGCTGTTGTCGGTGCAGGGCAGCCTCGTCACTGGCTGGCACGGCATGGGCTCCGGCGTGCGCGAGGCGTCCGTGCGGCGCATCGGCGTGGCGCTTCGCGAGCAGAGCACGTTCCGTCTGGTCCGAGACACGCGCTCGCACTACGTGGGCCCGGTGCGGCGTGACGCGGCGATGGCCGTGTTCTACAAGCTGCTGGGAGGTGGTTTCCCCACGACGGCGGTCATCCTTCCCCTGCTGGTGCGGGGAAAGGTGGTGCACCTGCTGTACGTGGACAACGGGCCGGATCAGCTCACGCCGCCAGATGTCGGGGAGCTGATGATTCTGTCTCAGAGCGTCGGACGCTCGTACGAAGCGATGATGCGCCGCCGCAAGAGCGCATGAGCCACGCTCGGGATTCCCGAGCGTGGGATGGCTGTTCGCCGCCGCGCCATCGCGATGGCGTCCGGGCGCGGGGTGCACCTGCTCCGGGCGCGACCAGCGGGTCCGCAGGAGCCTCTCGTGGAAGACTCTCGCAACCAGGGACGTGGAGACGGGGACGCTCAACTCGAGGCGCTGCTCGACGCCATGGAGGCCGTCAACCGCGGAGACTTCTCGCGCCGCGCGGCGGTGCGGGGGCACCATCCGCTCCTGGACCGGCTCGCGGAGACGTTCAACACGGGCGTCTCCCGGCTGGCGGCGTTCACGGAGGACATCTCCCGCGTGGCGCGGGAGGTGGGGTTGGAGGGCCGGCTCGGCGCGCAGGTCCCCACGCACGACGCGGAGGGCGCCTGGCGGCGGCTCGGAGACGGGGTGAACATCCTCGCCTCCAGCCTCACGGCCCAGGTGCGCGACCTCATCGACGTGAGCAGCGCGGTGGCGCGCGGAGACCTGTCGCGCCAGCTCTCGGTGGAGGTGCGGGGCGAGGGGCTGGAGCTCAAGAACATCGTCAACGCGATGGTGGAGCAGTTGCGCGTGTTCTCCCTCGAGGTGACGCGCGTCGCGCGCAAGGTGGGCGTGGAGGGCGGCAGCGCGGAGGCCCCCGGCACGGAGAATGCGCCCACGGGCGTGTGGAAGGAGCTCAACGACAACGTCGGCTTCACCGAGAAGCTGGCGCTCGCGTCGCGAAACAAGAGCGAGTTCCTGGCGAACATCACCCACGAGCTGCGCACCCCGCTCAACAGCCTGCTCATCCTGTCCAAGGCGCTCTCGGACAACGCCGAGCACCGCCTGGGGCCCCGGGAAGAAGGGTACGCGCGGACCATCCACGCGGCGGGCACGGACCTGCTGTCCCTCATCAACGACATCCTCGACCTGTCCAAGGTCGAGGCGGGGATGATGCGCGTGGAGCCGGCCGACGTGCCGCTCACCGACATCAAGCTGGCCGTGGAGCGCGAGTTCCAGCACGTGGCGGACCACAAGGGCCTGGGGTTCGGCGTGGCGCTCTCGGGGGCTCGGCCGTGGACGGTGCACACGGACCCCATGCGCCTGCGGCAGGTGCTCAAGAACCTGCTGTCCAACGCCTTCAAGTTCACGGAGCGGGGGCGCGTGGAGCTGCGCATCACCTCCGTGGAGCGGGGCCTCCTGCGCTTCGACAGCGAGGTGCTCAACCACGCCGACGCGCTCTGGGCCTTCAGCGTCACGGACACCGGCATCGGCATCCCGCAGGAGGCGCTCAACCGCATCTTCGACGCGTTCCAGCAGGCGGAGCCCTCGACGAGCCACCGCTACGGCGGCACCGGGTTGGGGTTGTCCATCAGCCGTGAGCTGGCGCGGCTGCTCGGTGGCGAGCTGCACGTCATGAGCGAGCAGGGGCGGGGCAGCACCTTCACGCTCTACCTCCCGGAGGTCTACGTGGGCGCGGTGGGTGGCGAGGGCCTGGCCCACGCGGCGGCCCACACGCGAAGCAACCCGGTGATGCTGGAGTCCGTGTCGCTGACGACGCACGCGGCCGTGTCCGCGCGCGAGCTGGCGGCGTTCTCGGACGTGGGGCTCGGCGACGCGTCCTCCGGGCAGGACGTCTCCGTCCTCTCCGCCGCGATGCTCTCGGGTGCGACGTGGGAGGTGCCCTCGGCGCCCGTGGAGTTCCCTCGCTCGAACAAGGGGCTCAGCGGCCGTCGCATGCTCGTGGTGGACGACAACATCCGGGAGGTCTTCTCGCTCATCAGCGTGCTGGAGAGTCGGGGACTGGAGCTGCTCCACGCGGAGTCGATGGGCGAGGCCCTGGTCCTGCTTCGGGACTCACCGGAGCTGGACGCGATGCTGCTGCTCGTCCCGATGACCGACGAGGGCTACGACGTGGTGAGCTCCGTCCGTCGGGACGCGCGCTTCGGCGCGCTGCCCATCGTCGTCGTCACCGCGGCGATGACGGAGGACGAGCGGTCGCGGTGCCTGGCCGCGGGGGCCAACGAGTGCCTGGGCCGGCCGGTGGACCTCGACCGCGTCCTCGCGTTCCTGTCCCGAGAGGGTCGGGAGTAGCCCGGCCCTCGGGGAAGGCAAGGGGCTACTCCTCGGACGGCGTCTCGAAGTCGACGTCGAAGGCGATGCGCTGGCCCGGGTCCACCTTGAAGCTCTTCTGCCAGCGCGCGCCGTTGGCGATGACCAGGAGCTGGTGGTTGCCCTCGTACACCTCCTGCTCCTCGACGGGGGCCGCGCCGACGAGGCGACCGTCGAGGGTGACGATGGCGTCCTTCGGTGCGCGCACGATGACGTAGCTCTTGTTCAGGAAGACCTGGAGCGACGCGCGTCCATTGGCGGAGACCGTGACGGTGCGGGTCGTCTGGATGCCCAGCACGGTGTTGCTGAGCGTCACGACGTAGCGCCCCACGGGGAGGGTCGCGGTGAGGGGCGTCCGTCCGAGGAAGGTGCCGGGAACGGACACGTCCACGCGCGGATCCACGGTGATGTCCAGGAGGCCGGTGATCACCTGCGGTCGCTCCGGGGCCGTCCCCGCGTCCGTGCCCGCATCGAGGAGCACGGGCGGCGACACCGCGAGCGAGCCCGCGTCCTCGCCTTCTTGGGAGATTCCAGCGGGCAGCTTCGACAGGACCACCGCCCCGCCCGCGAGCGTCAGCACGAGCCCCACGCCCGCGATGGGAATCCAGGCGCGGGAGGACTTCGGAGAAGGCGCCGCGCCCGGCGTGGCGGTCGCAACCGGTGGCACGCCAGCAGCGGCCGGAGGCGTCACCTGCGCGATGACGGGCTGCGGTCCGGCGGGGGTCGGAGAAGGCGTCGCGCCAGTCGCGCCAGTCGCTGGTGTGGAGGCTTCCGCAGCGCTGTTGTCGGTCGGGAGCTGGGGGCTGGTCGTCGTGTTCGTCGCCTGCGCGCTGGTACCACCGGCGTCGCCTGCGGGGCCGGTCGTCCCGTTCGCGGCCTGTGTGCCAGCCGACGGAGCGGAGCCACCCTGCGTGCCCGAGGCAGTCACGGCTCCAGGCGCGGCGCTCGGCGTGCTGGTCGTCGCACCCGCTGGAGCGGACGGACTCGCGGCCTCGGGCGCGCTGGGAGTGCTCGTCGCCTCGGCGCCGCTGGCGGGCTCGCTGACGACCTGGACGTTGCCCGTGCCACCGGAGACGGCGGCGAGGATGGAGAGCTGGCCCTGCAGCGTGGGCCACACCTTCGGGACGATGGTGGCGGGCAGGCTGCCGGTGGCGAGGAACTCGGCGACCGCCGGGGGCGGCACGCCCGTCTTCTGGAGGACGTCCGCGATGCCCGCTTCGATGACGCGGCGGCGCGCGGCGCGGGCCTCGCTCTCGGGTGGGAAGAGCTTGGCGAGGAAGTCCGCCAGCGAGGTGTGCGCGGGCAGGGTGCCCACCGCCTCGACGATGGCCTCGCGGAACGCGTGGGCGGACGTGTACCGGTCATACGCGCGCTTCGCGGTGGCCTTGCGCACCACGGCGTCCAGCTTGAGCGGCACGTCCTGGGACATCGTCGGCAGCGTGCGCGTGAGCGTCGCCTTGTCCGGGTCCGCGTTGTCCTTGAACGGCATCTTCCCGGACAGGCACTCGTGCAGGACGAGCCCCAGCAGGAACACGTCCGACTGGACGTTGACTGCCTCGCGACCGCCCAGGAGCTGCTCGGGCGCGCTGTATGCGCGGCGGTTCTTCACGCGCTTCCCGTCGCGCTCGCGCGGCGCCACGCTGAGCGCGCCGTAGCCCGTCACCTTCGTCATGCCGCTGAAGGACACCATCAGCGTCTCGGGGCGCACGTCACCGTGCACCAGGGGCGAGCCGTCGTCGTTGCCCGCCATGTGCGCGTAGTGCAGGCCCATGGCGGCATCGGAGGCGATCAACGCGGCGAGCGGCGGCGGCAGGCGGGGATGCGCCTCCAACACCCGCCGCAGTGGCTCGCCGTCCGCGAACTCCGTGACACGCGCGAGCCCGCCGTCCTGCGCGGCGAGGCTGTGCACGCGAAGGATGTGCGGATGGTCGAAGACGAGGGCGCGGTTCGTCTCGCGCGTCAGCTTGGCGGTCAGCTCCGGGCTCTGCACCACCTCCTGCGGCGCCCAGATGAGGACGACCGGGCGAGGAGGCTGACCATCCTCCAGGGCGAGGCCGAGGAAGGCTCGGGAGCCAGCCCCGGCGAGCAGGGGACCAAGAGAGAGGTAGCGCACGGTGCTCATGGGGCCTGCATGCTAGTGCGATCCGCACGTGCCCCGAAATCCGAGGAAGCCGCTGCTACATCCCTGTCTGGCTGGAGGGCGGCCCTACAGGCTCTGGCCCTGGTCCTGCTCGAAGGGCAGCGTGATGTGGTAGCCGTAACGGCCTCGGCGCACGAGCAGCAGCACGCTGCGTCCGCGCCGCGCGTTGAGCAGCGCCTCCCGGAAGGCATCCGCCGTCGCGAGGGGCTGGTTGTTCACGCGCAGGATGATGTCCCCGGGCTCCAGGCCGACCTCCGCCGCCACCGACCCCGGCCGGACGCCCGATAGCGCGAGCACGCCCTTGTTCTCCTTCACCCGGAGTCCCAGCCTGTCCCACGCGAGGGACTCCACCATGCGCGGGGGGAACTCCGTGGGGGTGAGCTGGAGGGTGCGTGTCTCGCCGTCACGGAAGAGGACCAGGGCGAAGGTGGAGCGGGCCGGGTAGCCCCGGATGCGCGTGTCGAAGTCCTCGGCGTCCTGCAGGCGCGAGCCGCCCAACTCGGCCACCACGTCGCCGCGCCGCACGCCGGCCTGCGCCGCCGGGCTGCCGGGCTCCACGGACGTCACCAGCGCGCCATAGGAGCGGTCCCACCCGAGCTGCCGCGCCACGCGAGGCGGCAGGTCCGCCGCGTCGATGCCCACCCACGCGGGCCGCACCTTCCCGAAGCGCGTCAGCTCGTCGACGATGCGCCGCACCTTGTCCGCCGGAATCGCGAAGCCGATGCCCTGCGCGCCGCCGCCGAAGATGGCCGTGTTGATGCCGATGATCTCCCCGTCCACGTTGAGCAACGGCCCACCCGAGTTGCCCGGGTTGATGGCCGCGTCCGTCTGGACGAAGTCGTTGTAGACGCGGTTGTCCGCCCGGAAAGTTCTTCCAGTGGCGGACACGACGCCCGCGGTGACGGTCTTGCTCAGGCCGAACGGGCTGCCGATGGCGATGACGGTCTCGCCAATCATCAGGTCGGAGCTGGTGCCCAGCCGGGCGATGGGCAGGGGCTCCTTCGCGTTGACCTTGAGGACGGCCAGGTCGTTGGCGGCGTCGCTGCCGATGACTTCCGCGTCGTAGGAGCGACCGTCCGCGAGCACGACGTGGATGGCGGAGGCGCCGCGGATGACGTGGTCGTTGGTGACGATGATGCCGGACGCGTCGATGATGACGCCGCTGCCCAGGCCTTCAATCTTCTGCCGCTCCTGTCCTCCGCCCATGCCGCCGAAGAACTCCTCCAGGGGCGAACGGCGGCGGAAGCGCGACTCCACCTCCTGCTCGGTGCCGATGTAGACGACGGCGGGAGAGACCTTCTGGACGACCTCCACGACGGCGTCCCGGCGCCGGGCCATGTCGGCGCTCGCGCCACCCGATGCCAGCAGCGTCGCCACCAGCAGCCACCTCATGACTCCTGCCTTCATTTCAACCCTCCATGCGCCTCGGGCGGATTGTCCGCGGAGTGACAAGCGGACTGTCGGGAAGCCAGCGGCATTCCCAGGATTCGCTGGAGGCCGTGCGTCGCCTTTCATAGATCAATCCACACGTCCGTGAACGATCGCATCTCCGGGAGGTGGCCGTTCCCCGAGTCATTGCCGGATCGGTGGGGGCCGGTCGGAGTCCTGGCGTCGTGGCCTTGGGGCGCCGCGGCGGTGTCGAGGAGTGGAGCATGAGTCTCGTCCTGGTCGCGGATGATGAGCCCGCGGTGCTGGAAGTCCTCAGTCAGGTGGTGGAGGACCTGGGTCACGAGGTCGTGAAGGCCCGGGATGGCGCGGAGGCCCTGGAGCTGGCCCGCGAGCGTCGCCCCCAGTTGGTGGTGACCGACCACATGATGCCCCGGCTCAGCGGCGTGGAGCTGTGCCGCCGGCTCAAGCGGGACGCGACGCTCGGGGACGTGCCCGTCATCCTCCTGAGCGCGGTGCTGCCCCAGGGCGCCCCGGAGGCCCACGCCTTCCTGCACAAGCCCTTCGAAATCACCGACTTCGAGTCCCTGGTCCACCGCTCGCTCGCGCACGCGCCCCGGGCTCCCGCGCCGGAGCCGGAGCCGCCCGTGGTGGCGCTCGGCCACTGGACCGCGCGGGCGCTCCAGGGCGCGCTGGAGGTGGCGTGGACCCAGCTCAAGCGGTTGGAGGCCGACCCTCGCCTGGAGCGTGACGCGTTGGCGTCGCTGGGCGTGCAGCTCCAGTCCCTGGACGCGTTGGGCCGGACGCTCCGGGACGCGGCGCGGCTGATGTCGGGGGAGTTGAGCCTCCACGCGGTGGAGGGGGACCTGGCGTGGCACCTGCGCGACGCCGTGTCGCTGTGGCGCACCCGCGCCGCGGTGTCCTTGTCGGCGCCCGTGGAGCCCGTGTCGGTGACGTTCGACGCGGACCGGGTCCGGCAGATCCTCGACGTGCTCCTGGCGAACGCGGTGCGCCAGGGGCAGGCGCGCGTGGAGCTCCAGTCCTCGCGCTCGCGGGTGACGGTGAGGGTGCGGGACGGCGGGCCGGGGCTGTCCGAGGAGACGGCGCGGAGGCTGTTCGCGCCGTTCCAGTTCCAGGACGGGCCCGCCGGGGCCGCGGGCCTGGGGTTCTACGTGGCGGCGGAGCTGGCGCGCCTGCACGGCGGCGGGCTGTCCGTGGAGTCGCGCCTGGGGCAGGGCTCCACCTTCAGCCTGCACCTGCCCCGGGGCACCCGCGCCGAGGCTCAGTCGCGCTGAGACTTCAGCATCCAGCCGATCATCTTGTAGAGCAGGCGGGCGCCGACGTTGCCGTCCCACTCACCGCCCTCGGGATCCGGCGCGACCTCGGTGAGGTCGAAGCCGACGATGGTTCGCCCGGAGCGGACGACCCCGGCGAGCAGGGCCACGGCCTCCGGGAAGGAGAGGCCACCGGGGACGGGCGTGCCCGTGTGGGGGCAGAGGACGGGGTCGAGCCCGTCGATGTCGAAGGAGAGGTAGACCTGCTGGGGCAGCAGGGCGACGATTTCATCCACCTGGCGGTTCCAGGGGACGCCGTCGAAGCGGCGGCTCTGGAGGGTGGCGTCGAAGAAGCCGTGGACGCGGCCCTTCGAGTCCTCGATGTAGCGGTGCTCCTCCTGGCTCATGTCGCGCAGGCCCACCTGGACGAGCGTCTTCACGCCGGGGATGCGCTCGGCGACGTTGTACATGATGGAGGCGTGGGACCAGGTGAAGCCCTCGTAGGCGACGCGCAGGTCGGCGTGGGCGTCGAGGTGGAGCACGCCCAGGCCCGGGTACTTCTCCGCGTGGGCCTTGATGATGCCGAAGGAGATGGAGTGGTCGCCGCCCACCGCGCCCACGCGCTTGCCCTGGTCGAGCCAGTGCTTCGCGGTGCGGTAGACGTGGTCGTTCAACTGCTCGCACAGCGCGTTGACGTCCTTGGCGGCGGCGAGCAGCTCCGCGTCGCCGGAGTGGATGCCGCCGGCCTCGATGACGACCTGGGCGCGCTCCTTGGCGCGGGTGTTCCAGTCGCGCAGCTCCTGGGGCTCCGGGAGCATGGCGATGCCGCGCTCGTACGGCCGGCCCGTCTCCACGTCGAAGAGGTCCACCTGCCGGCTGGCGTCGAGGACGGCGGCGGGGCCTTCCGAGGTGCCGCCGCCATAGCTGGTGGTGGCCTCGAAGGGCACGGGGATGAGGACGACGTGCGCCTCGTCGGGCGAGTGGGGCAGTCCGAAGACGCCGGAGTCCGGCTGGGCGGCGGCGCTGGGGTCGAAGTGGGTGGCCATGGCGGCGGAGGATACGGTCCCGGTTTCGGGGCGCAATGGGTCAGTTGCGCGGACGGGGGCCGCAGACGCCCCGCCTCTGACCGAGCAGCTTGATGCACCCGACGTCCTGGTCCTTGCCTCGCGTGCAGTCCGCGTCGAGCATGCAGCCCATGGCCAGGGGGCAGTCGTAGCCCTCGCCTCCGGCCAGGGGCGTCACGGCGAGGCGGTTCTCCGGGACGGACGTGGTGACGGGTTGGTTGCCGGCGGTGCCTGGGTCCAGGTTCTCCAGGAGGATGGCGGCGGCGCTCAGCCTCGTCGCGGAGAGGCGCAGGCCCGTGGCGCCGTCGGTCCTCGCCCCGTTGATGGCCGAGACGAGCGCGTCGGTCAGCGCCGAGGCGCCCCCGCTGGGCGGCAGGCGCACGGGCTTGTGGGAGAGCGCGGCGGCGCGTCCGTCCGTCGTGAACTCGAAGAACACCCTCCGCGAGCCGTCGTCGAGGACCAGGACCTCTCCCGGGCGGGCCAGGTCGCTCATGGACAGCGTCCCTCGCGCGTTCGTGGGCGCGCGCGCCCGCCCGCAGTCGGCGCTGCAGGTGCCGCAGGCGTTGGCGTTGCCGTCGTCACACACCTCGGGCGGCTCCACGAGGCCATTGCCGCAGTGGGTGGCCAACGTGCAGTCCGCGCTGCATCCATCGTCATTGACGTTGTTGCCGTCGTCACAGCTCTCCTTCCTGCTCGCGTCGACGATGCCGTTGCCGCACGTCTCGTCGGACCGGCAGTCGGCGCTGCAGCCGTCGCCGTCGACCCGGTTGCCGTCATCGCAGGCCTCGCGGGTCGCCAGGTCGCGAACCCCGTTGCCGCACGTCTCGTCGGAGCGGCAGTTGGCGCTGCAGCCGTCACCGTCGACGTTGTTGCCGTCGTCGCAGCGCTCGCCCCGGCTCGCGTCGACGATGCCGTTGCCGCACGTCTCGTCGGAGCGGCAGTGGGCGCTGCAGCCGTCACCGTCGACGTCGTTGCCGTCGTCGCAGGCCTCGCCCGCCGCGAGGTCGCGCACGCCGTTGCCACAGTTCTCACGGGACCGGCAGTCGGCGCTGCAGCCGTCGCCATCGCGGTTGTTGCCGTCGTCGCAGACCTCGCCCGCCACGCCGTCGAGGATGCCGTTGCCGCAGCGCTCGTTGGAGTGGCAGTCGGCGCTGCAGCCGTCGCCGTCGAGGGAGTTGCCGTCGTCGCATTGCTCCTCGCGGGTGAGGTCCACGAGGCCGTTGCCGCAGCGCTCCAGGGAGCGACAGTCGGCGCTGCAGCCATCGCCGCTCAGGGAGTTGCCGTCGTCGCAGACCTCGCCCGCCGCGCTGTCGAGGATGCCGTTGCCGCAGCGCTCGTTGGACCGGCAGTCCGCGCTGCAGCCGTCGCCGTCGACCTGGTTGCCGTCGTCGCACAGCTCGCCCCTGGCGGCGTCGAGGACGCCGTTGCCACACGACTCGGCGGACCCACAGTCCGCGCTGCACCCATCGCCGTTGACGTGGTTGCCATCGTCGCACGCCTCCCCGAGTTCTGGCTCGACGCGCCCGTTTCCACAGCGCAGCACGAACTTGCAGTCCGAGGTGCAGATGCTGTCCTCCTGCCTGTCCCCGTCATCACACTGTTCGTGGGCCTGGACGATTCCGTCGCCGCAGGTGTCCGTGCGGTCGATGCACTCCGTCTGGCGGGCGGTGCACCTGTAGCCAGCGGGGCAGAGGAGGCCTTGTCGGCAGGTGACGGTCTCGGAGTCGGAGCAGGCGAGGAGCGCCCCGCAGAAAAGGAGCGCGAGGCAGGTGACGACGCGGACGGGCTTCATGCGGACCTCACATCAGAAACGGACGAAGCCGAGGACTCCGGGGGCTTCGGTGTCGAGGATGGGGGCGAGCGCCCAGGGGGCCTCGGGTTCGGGTTGGATGCGGTAGGACTCGCGGCGGTTGAGGTAGGCCATGACGGCGCCGGTCACCAACGTCGCGCCCGCGAGCGAGTACGCGCCGATGGCCACGCCCTGGAGCCGGGAGCCCCTGCGGCGCAGCGAGGAGAGCGCGGGCGTGAGCGGGGTGCCCTCGGGTGGAATCCGGGAGTCGAAGTCGTCGAACGCCTGCTTCGACTTCACGTGCAGCAGCGCGCCTGCACCGCCGACGGCGAGCCCCGCGCCGAGCACCGTCCAGGGAACCCACGCGGACCAGCGCCGGCGATAGCGGATCACCTCGTTGGCGGTATGCAGCGCCAGGCGCAGCTCGGCCGTCTCCCCGGCCTTCAGCGTCTGCCGCGTCTCCGTGGGCAGGTAGCCTTCCTTCAGCGCCACGACGCTGTGGACGCCGGGGCGGATGAGGCTCCGGTATCGCCCGGGGGCCTTGAACAGGGGCTGTCCGTTCAGCGTGACGACGGCGCCCTCCTCGTCGCAGCGGACGTCCACCCAGGCGAGCTGCTTCTCGATGAGGGCCTGATAGGCCCGAGCGTGTTCGAAGCGCGCGGCGTCCAGCGGCTCGGCGCCGTGGTCCATCGCGGCCCGGAGGTGCTTGTGGACCTCGAGCGGCTGGTCGAGGTTCATCAGCGCGAGGGCCAGGTTGTAGTGGATGGCCGGGTGGTTCCAGTGGCCCAGGGCCCGCCGGTAGCTGCGGATGGCCTCGACGAAGACGGACTCACGCAGGTAGCCGTTCCCCTCGAGGAACAGCACCTCCGCGGCCCGCTGGTCCTCGGCGGAGACGCCCTCGGCCCAGGGGCGGTGGGGGCGGGCGTCCAGGGCACCCGCGGCCTGCTGCGCGATGGCCGGCGTCGCGCACAACACCAGCGACACGAGGACCCACCGTGTGACACGCGCTCTGCGTTCCGACATGGCGGCTCCTCACTTCAGCGTCTCGATGAACCGGCTCCCGAGCGTCGCCTCGATGCGCCGTGCCCGCTCCTGCTCCCGCTGGAGGAGTCGCTCGGCTTCACCCCGGGACTGCCGCGCCGCCATGGCGCTCTGCTCGGCGCGGTAGCGGGCGAGTCGCGCGCGATACTCGGCCTGACGCGCGCGCCGGAGCGTGACGACCAGCTCCGTGTTCTTGCGCACCAGCTCCGCGTTGCCCTCCTCCACCTGGCCGGAGGCCTCCTCCGCGCGAAGCTGCGCCGCCTGCCGCTCCTGCTCCTTGGTCTGCACCTCGGCGAGCCGGGCCCGGGCTTCGGCCTCCGAGGTCCGGGCCTGGGCCTCCGCGTGCCTCGCGGACGCCTCCGCGCGCAGGGCGGCGGCGGCCTGTCGCTCGGACTCCTGCTGGGCATCCCGGATGAACACCAGCGCCACCGCCGCGGCGATGAACAGCAGCACCAGGAAGGTCACGCCGCCCACGATGAGCACGCGCTTCAGTCGCTCCTGCCTCGCGGCCTGCTGCGCGACGGCCCGGAGGAAGGCCCGCTGGAACGCGGGCAGCTCTCCCCGATACCGGCGCTCGAACCTGCGGGCCTCCTCCACCATCTCCCCGCGCCACAGCAGGCCGCTGTCGCGCCCCTTCGCCTGCCACTGCCGCGTCGCGTTCCGCAGTTGCTCGAGGAAGGCCGTGTCCTCCTGGCCCTCGTCGAGCCAGCGGCGCAGGGTGGGCCAGCCGGTGATGAGCGACTCGTGCACCAGCTCGACGGACGAGCCCGTGGCGCCGCGCCCCGTCTGGATGAGGAGGAGGCGCGCCTGGACCAGGTGGTCGATGAGGCGCTGCAGCTCCGCCGTGTCCCGCGTCAGCTCACGCAGCTCCTCGAGCGACACGATGGCGCGTGTGCGCTCCGACGTGACGAGCCGGAGGAACACCGCCCGCGCCAGTGACTTCTCGTGGGGCGACATGCCCGTGAGCACGCTGTCCGCGTGGGTGGCCAGCGCGCCGGAGATGCCCCCCAGCCGCCGATAGGCCTCCTCCGTCAGGAGCTTCCGGGACGGATCTCGAGCCTCCCAGAGCTGCGTGGCCGCGAACTGGAGCAGGGGCAGCGCGCCGGGCGTCGTCTCCAGGTGTTGGATCATCTGGTCCACCATGGTGGTGGACTCGAAGCGATACCCCGCGAGCTCCGCGGGCTGGGCCAGCGCCTCCCGGAGCCCGTCCCGCTGGGGCGTGGAGAGGAAGAACAGGCCGGGGGCCAGCTCCGCCATGAAGCGCTCGTTCTCCGAGACGCGGTCCAGGAAGTCGGAGCGCACCGACAGGATGACGCGGATGGGCGACGTCGCGTCGTCGGCGATGCCGGACAGGCACGCGGTGAAGGCGCGGCGCTCGCGCGCGTCGGGCACCAGCGTGTACAGCTCCTCGAACTGGTCGATGAAGAGGACGATGCGCCGCCGCTCGCGCCGGGCCCGGGCCCGCAGCACGGCGCCCACGTACCCTGGCTCCAGCCGCAGGTGCGAGGCGATCTGCTGCTGCTTGCGCAGGTCCTCCTCCAGCGTGGGCGAGGACGTCACGAAGGGCGCGAGCATGCTGGCGAGCGCCGCGAGCGGGTCCCGCCCGGGTCGGATGATGAGGGACTCCCACGCCGCCCCGGAGCGCTTGAGGGCGGGGAGCAGGCCCGCGCGCACGAAGGAGGACTTGCCGGCGCCGGAGGGGCCCACCACGGCGACCAGGGGCGTGTCCTGCACGCGGTTGACCAGGGCCGCGGTCTCACGCGCCCTGCCGAAGAAGCGGCCGGAGTCCGACTCCTGGAAGGAGCTCAGCCCGGCGTAGGGGCTCTGGTCGATGGGGGCGGATTGGACGAAGCGCCCGGGCATGAACGGCTCCAGGGCTCGCAGGAGCGCGAGCGCGTCCGGGAAGCGTTGGTCCTTGTGCTTGCGCAGGCAGCGGTCGACGACGCTGGCCAGCTCCACCGGGACGTCCGGGAGCGCCGCCCGGAGCGGCGGCATGGGCTCGTCGAGCAGCGCGGTGACCATGAGCTGGGGGCCACGCAGCGGATCCAGGGGGTGACGGCCCGCGAGCATGCGGAAGAGCATGATGCCCACCGCCCAGATGTCCGTGCGGTGGTCGACCGGGACGCCGTTGCCCCATTGCTCCGGGGACATGTACGACATCGTCCCGAGCAGCGCGCCCTGCCGCGTGAGCTGGTGCGCGTCGTCGACGAGCACGGGGCCGGGGGTGTAGCGCAGCCCCTCCAGGAAGGCGCGCGGCAGCGCGTCGGAGGGGCGCTCGTCGCCGTGGAGCACCTTGGCGATGCCGAAGTCGAGCACCTTGATGGTGCCCGAGTCCGTCACGATGATGTTCTCCGGCTTCAGGTCCCGGTGGACGATCTTCTGCTCGTGCGCGCAGGCGAGGGCGCGCAGCACGGGCGCCATCAGCTCCACGACGCGCGCGGGAGGAAGCCGGGGCGCGCCCTTGAGCAGCTTGTTGAGCGGCTGGCCCTGGAGGTACTCCAGCACCATGTACGGGCTGTCGCCGACCTCGCCGACCTCGTAGATGATGACGATGTTCTCGTGGCTGAAGCGCGCCGTGGTGCGGGCCTCCAGGAGGAAGCGCCGCGCGAACTGCGCGTCCTGCGTGTGCAGCAACTTGATGGCGACACGGCGTCCCAGGCGCGTGTCGCGCGCGAGGAAGACGGTGCCCATGCCGCCACTGCCGAGCTGGCGGATGAGCTCGTACTGGTGCAGGCGGGTGCCGGGACCGAAGGTGGTGGGGGCGGGTGGGGCGGGAGGCTCGCTGCTGGCGGAGACGGCGGGGACAGGGTTCATGTGGGGGCTCGACGAGGCGGAGCGAATTCCTCGGGGAAGGCACACGCGGCCCTGCACCTCCGCGACGGGTGTGGGCGCGCCATCAACGAATCACGGGCTGGGAGGGGAGGCTGCTCGCGGAGGCAGGGGTGCCAGCAGGCGGAGACTTCCTGGGGGGCGGTACTTCCTTGGAAGTCCTCTCCTCCCAATCTTGCGATCGAGAGCCTGCTTGCCTATGTGAACGCGGGGGCAGCGTGCTGTCGTGTGATGGATGGACTTCGTGGGAGCAGGGGAGCGACGTGGCGAACAGGGCCGAGGCCGTCGACCGTTACATGTTGGAGCTGGAGCACCCGTTGAAGGAAGAGGTCGAGCGGGTGAGGGCCGCCATCCTGGCGTCCGACCGGCGCATCACCGAGCGCATCAAGTGGAACGCCCCGAGCTTCGGCTACACGGATGACCGGGTGACGTTCAAGCTGCAGCCGAAGCACCAATTCCAGCTCATCTTCCACCGAGGGGCGAAGGTGAAGGACAGCCAGGGCTTCTCCTTCGAGGATGCCTCCGGGCTGCTGCGCTGGGCCGCGGCGGACCGGGCGGTCGTCACCCTGCGCGATGCCCAGGACGTCCGCGCGAAGCTGGAGGCGCTCGTGGAGGTCGTGAAGCTGTGGATGGATGCGACGTCCTGACGCGGCGGGCCTCGCGGAGTCCCAAGGATTGAGACTCGAACGGGGAGAGCGGGGCTGTCGTGTCGTCCTGCTATCGTGAGGGAATGCGAGAACGTCGACTCAACATCATCGTCGCGGTGGGCACCCTGCTGGGGGTCGGGGCGATGACGCTGATGGGGCACCTGTCGTTCAACTTCGTCCTGCTGGCGCCGTTCATCGCAGTGGTCTGCGTCCTGCTGTTGCTGGTGATGGTGGTGCTGGGGGTGTTCCCCGTCCGCAGGCGGATTGCCTTCACGCCGCTGGCCATCCTGCTGGCGGGCATGGCGCTGACGTGTGTGGGGATGGTCCGCGGCATGTACTGGCGCTTCGACCGCGTGGAGCGGGAGTTCGCGCCGCTCATCGCGAGCCTGGAGGCGTACCGCGCGGAGAAGGGGACCTATCCCGAGACCGTCGAGGAGCTGGTCCCCACGCGCATCGCGACGCTGCCCACGTGCGACCTCCAAGGCGGGACGAGCGAACCGCCCAGCCATCGCGACAGCGGCTACCACCGCTACTCGGACGGGAAGTACATCATCACCTGCTACACCGTCGTCTTCTGGAAGTACTCGTACGACTCCAAGGAGAAGTACTGGTACGGCTGGGATTGAGCGCCCGGCGTTCGCGCGGGCGCTCACGGGTGGAGTGGGCGCGGTGGTTCAGAGGCCCACGCGCGTCATGGTGAACGACTGCACCGGCGTGACGTCGCCCTTCTGGAGGACGATGCCGGTGATCTTCCCGGTGAAGGCGCTGCGCTGGATCTGCAGGATGGCGTAGACGTCACGGTTCTGCCCGGCCAGGTCCCTGAACACGATGAAGGCGCCCATGGCGGGGTTGTTGGGCAGCGCGTAGAAGCTCCCCGACTCGCTGTTGCAGCCCAGGATGGGACAGGCGCGGCTGACCGTGCGGACGTAGGTCCCGTCGACGTGGTCGATCTGCTCCGTGCCGGTGAGCGTCATGGTGAGCAGCTCCTCGGGCGCGGCCAGGGGCCACGTGCGCGAGTACGTCCCCGACAGGCCGATGAGGCTGTCCGGGGATTCGTAGAGCGCGGACGTCGCGGTGTCGGTGTCCTGCGACGGTGCATCGCCCGTCGGCAGCTCCTGCCCGCCACACCCCGCCAGGAGCAGGAGGCTGGAGAGGCCGATGACCACACCGTGACGACGCTTCGAAAGGAAGTTCATGGGGTTCCCGTGTTGGGGTGAATCCTGAGATGAATGGTGATTCAGGTTTCGAGTATTCCTTCGCGCGCGGTGCCGTCAAGTCAGGTCGCGTCGGCGCGAGGGTGACTCGGGCGTGACGCGTGTGCTCGCGCGGTTCCAGGGGCCACAGGAAATGACGCTGGAGGTGGAGTCGGAGTCGCGAGGCTAAGAGGCTTCCGCGATTGCCGCGGGGGGCCCGTCGGATGGGACGCTGCCGGCGCCGTACCCATGCAGCGCACTTCCTCAGGAGCAGCCCATGATGCGAAGCAGCGGAGTGTCCCCGTGGCGCACGGGGTGGGTCGTCCTCGCGGTTCCCTTGCTGTGGGCCTGTGGCGCGGGTGAGCCGGACGTGCCACGTGCGGAGCCCGCGCCCTCTGCGCCGTCTTCCCAGGTGATGAGCTGGGAGGACTACCAACGCAGCGCGCGCCGGGTGGTGGATGGGCGCGAGCTCTTCGTCGTCGAGTGGGACCTGGCGGTGTCCCAGGAGGAGCTGCGCTCGCGCTACGAGCAGTACGTCTCCGAGCAGGCGGCGGGGACGTCCGGTGGGCTGGGCACGCAGACCTCCGGGCTCATCGTCAACACCGTGGGCGGGGCGGACGACATCTGGCGGTGGGCGGCGCGCTTCAACCTCCGCTACTGCGTCAGCAACACCTTCGGCGCCAACAAGGCGCGCATCGTCAACGAGATGCAGTACGCGACGGCGAACTGGGAGGCGTTCGCGGACGTGGACTTCATCTACGACAGCACCCAGGACGCCAACTGCGTCAACACCAACCCCGCGGTGACGTTCTCCGTCCAGCCCTGGTCCTCGGGCGGCGCGTGTGCGTTCTTCCCCTCGGGCGGAGGCTGTGTCTCGCGCACGGTCGTCATCGACATCCCCTCGCTCGACCCCGCGCCGCCCAGCTCACCCAACGTGACGACGGCCACCGTCCTCATCCACGAGCTGGGGCACGTGCTGGGCTTCCGGCACGAGCACACCCGCAACACCATCCCCTGCTACGAGGACAGCAACTGGCGCGCCCTGACGCCCTACGACATCCTCTCCACGATGCACTACCCGTGGTGCAACGGCGTCACGACGTCCACCCTCAACATCACCTACCCGGACGCCGCGGGGGCCGCGGGCCTGTATGGCTGGCACACCAACGCCAACTCCGTGCGCAACGTCATCCCCACGCACACGCATGACGTGACGTTCACGACGCAGGTCGGCCAGTCGTTCTTCATCCCCATGGACCTGACCACCAACTTCGCGGAGGGGTGCTTCCTGTCCAGCACCGCCCCGACGGCGGCCCACATCCGTTCGGGCAACGGCTTCGCGGGCGCGGTGGTGGGCACGGCGACGAGCGTCGTCAACACCGGCGTGCAGTGCGGCACCACCACCGCGTACACCTGGTTCCGCGCGAACTTCGCCGGCGTACCCATGGCGGCCAACGGCACCTATACGGTGGTGTTCGGCACGGGCGCCCAGACGCTCCAGACCACCATCAACATCAACAACCCGTACGCCAACGGCACCATGTGGGACTCGACGGGGGGGGGCACCAACCGCGCGCCGTGGGATGCGCGCTTCCGCGTCGGCCGGCTGGGGCCCCTGTGACGTGAGCGTCCCGCTGGCGGGGTGGGGCGCGCGCCTTCACCCCGCTGGCGGCGGGCTTCGGGGGCGCGGGGGGCTTCAATCCCAGCGCACCACCAGCTTGCCCACCGAGTCGTTGCGCGCCATGCGCTGGAGGCCCTCGCGCAACTGCTCCCGGGGGAATACGGCGTCGACGACGGGCCGGAGCGCGCCGGAGCGGAACAGCGGGAGCAGGTGGCGCTCCGCGCTCTGCGTCAGGGCCATCTTCTCCTCGGGCGGACGGCTCCGCAGCACGGTGCCGGTGACGTGCAGCCGCTTGCGCAGGACCAGCCCCAGGTCGACGTCCACGCGGGCGCCGGCCACCAGGCCCACGAGCATGACGCGGCCGCGTGGCGCGAGGGCCTCGAGCGTCTCCGGGACGTAGTCGCCTCCCACGAGGTCCAGGCACAGGTCGGCGCCCCGTCCGTTCGTCTCGGCGCGCACGGCGTCGGCGAAGCGGGGTGGGGCGGCGTCGCAGAGCACCGTCCTGGCCACGCCCCAGTCGGAGGCCCGCGCCAGCTTGGCGGCGTTGCGGCCCGTGCCCACCACGCGCGCGCCGGTGGCCTTGCACAAGAGGGCCGCCGCGGAGCCGACGCCGCTGGCCACCGCGTGGATGAGCACCGTCTCTCCCGCGCTCACGCCGCCTTGGAGGAAGAGGGCGTCGTACGCGGTGAGATAGGCCTCCGGCAGCGCGGCCGTGTCCGTGAAGTCGAGCCCCTCGGGCATGGGCAGGGCCTCGCGCTCGTGCGTGACGAGCAGGTCGGCCCAGGCGCCGCCGCCCACCAGGCCCATGACGCGGTCGCCGACCTGGAAGCGCCGGGCGCGCGGGCCCACCGCCACCACCTCGCCCGCGTATTCCAGGCCGGGGACGTCCGGCGCGACGTCCGGGGGAGCGGGGTAGTGGCCACGCACCTGGAGCAGGTCCGCGCGGTTGAGCGCGGTGGCGCGCACCCGGACGAGGAGGTCGGAGGGCCCGGGGACGGGCGCGGGGCGCTCCTCGAAGGCGAGCACCTCCGGGCCGCCGGGTTGGGTGATGCGCAGGACCTTCATCTCGGGCTCTCCCTCTGTGGCGAGCGGGCACGAAACGTCCTGGCTCGCGGGAGCGTCAAGGCTTATCTATGGAGGAAGCCGCCATGAGCACCTCCCCGTGTCCCATCTGTCAGAAGCCGGTGCCTCCTCGCTCCGAGAACACGTCGTTCCCGTTCTGCTCCCGCCGTTGCCGGGCCGTGGACCTGGGGCGCTGGTTGGGAGAGGAGTACCGGGTGCCCGACCGCCAGGCCGAGGAGACGGAGGATGAGGTGCCGCCCTCCCGCCATCCCGACCGGCAGGCCGGGGACGCGTGAGCGGCTACGTCGACCTGCATTGCCACCTGATTCCCGGCGTCGACGACGGCGCGCGGAGCCTGGATGACGCGCTGGAGATGGCGCGGGCGCTGGTGTCGCTGGGCTTCTCCACCGTGGCGCCCAGCCCCCACGCGCGCCCCGAGTACGCCGCGGTGGACGTCGTCGAGCAGCGCCTGGGGGAGCTGCGGGAAGCGCTGGCGCGCGAGCACCTCCCGCTGACGCTCGGACGCAACGCGGAGAACGTGCTGGACGAGGCCTTCCTGCGCGGCCTGGGCACGCCCGCCGCGCGCATGCTGGGGGCCGGGCGCTGCGTCCTCGTGGAGCTGCCCTACACCGCGCCGGTGCCCGCGCTGCCGGACATCCTGTTCCGCATCCGGACGAAGGGAATCCTTCCGCTCATCGCCCACCCCGAGCGCTGCCTGGAGTTCGAGCGCAAGGGTCGCGCGGCGGAGGCGGTGCGCGCGGGGGCGCTCCTCCAACTGGACGTGGGGGCGCTGGTGGGCCGCTACGGGGGGACGGCGAAGAAGCTGTCCCGCGCCTTCCTGGACGAGGGGCTCTACGCCGTGGCCGCCACGGACCTGCATGGGCCGGTGGGGGCTCGGGATTGGGTGGGCCGGGCGATGGAGGAGCTGGACCGCAGGGCAGGTGGGGAGACGTTCGCCCGCCTGCTCCGGGACAACCCCGCGAGACTTCTGGCTGGAGAGTCGCTGGAGTCCGACCAGGACTGACGGTATACCCGGCCGCCGTGAAACGCGCCGTCAAGCTCATCGCCAGCCTCCTGGTCACCGTCCTCTTCCTCTGGTGGGCCTTCCGGGACACCGACTGGAGCACCCAGCTCGCCAGCCTCCGGTCGGCGAACTATGCGTGGCTCGCGCCGTACCTCCTGTGCCTGGTGGGCATCCACGTCGCCCGCACCCTGCGCTGGGGCTGCCTGCTGTCGGGGCTGGAGCGGGTGCCCTTCCGCAAGCTCAACGAGGCCTCTGGCATCGGCTTCATGATGCTGCTGGTGCTGCCCTTCCGCCTGGGGGAGTTCGCCCGGCCCTTCCTCATCGCCCAGCGCAGCTCCATCCGGCGCAGCGCGGCGATGACGTCGGTGGTGCTCGAGCGCATCGTCGACGGCCTGTTCGTCGCCGCGTCCATGCGCGTGCTGCTCTTCTTCGTCCCCAACGAGACGCCGG
Source organism: Myxococcus dinghuensis (assembly GCF_024198235.1). GTDB lineage: Bacteria > Myxococcota > Myxococcia > Myxococcales > Myxococcaceae > Myxococcus > Myxococcus dinghuensis. The sequence continues at coordinate 20,296 of NZ_JAKCFB010000033.1, forward strand.
AGGTGCGCTACGTCAAGCTGGGCTCGTGGCTGATGTTCGCCGTGTTCGGCGGCGGACTGGCCTTCCTGCTGTTCGGGCTGTGGCAGCAGGAGCGCACGGTGCGGCTGGTGCGCTCGACGGTGGGCCGCTTCGCGCCGGCGTTGGCCGACAAGGTCGCCGACGTCGTGGACACCTTCGTGGGGGCCATGCGGCAGTTGCCGGGCGGCCGACAGGTGGCGCTCTTCTTCGTCTACACGGTGGTGTACTGGGGCGTGAACGGGTTCGGGATGATGCTCCTGGCCAACGCGTTCGACTGCTCCACGGTCGCCCCGGGCGCCACGTGCCAGCCCATGAACCTGTCGCTGTTCCAGGCCTACGTGGTGCTGTGCGTGCTGGTGGTCGGGGTGATGATTCCCGCGGCGCCGGGGATGATGGGGACCTTCCAGGCGGCCTGCAAGGTGGGGCTCAGCCTCTTCCTGCCGGCGGCGGTGGTGAACGCCAGCGGGCTGGCCTACGCGAACGTGCTGTGGTTCGCGCAGACGGCGCAGCAGATCATCTTCGGCCTCGTCCTCATGTCCCTGGGGCACATGTCCTTCCGCGACATCGCGGGCAAGCTGGACAAGGAAGGGCAGGCCGCGGCTCCCAGCGCGTGAGGTGTCTTCCGGAAGGCCGCGCGTCACGCGGGCGGCCTCCGGGACGGGCGCCGAGGACTACGGCGCGGGCGTGGTGGCCGTCGGCTGCTCCGCGTCGGCCGAGTCGCCCGCCACGGCGTTCTTCACCTTCTTCACCGCGCCGGACGGGTCGATGTTGCCCTTGAAGGTGCCGAAGGGGGTGTCGATCTCCTGCTCGCTGCGCGCCTCCGCGTCGTAGCCCTCCGGCGCGCACAGCGCCTTGGAGGTGGAGCGGACGGAGACGATGGGCGTGTCCACCGACGTGCGCTCCTCCGTCGTGGCCTTGGTGACGAGCTTGTCGTCGCGCATGAGCACGCAGCGATCGTCGCCGTAGTACCAGGCGGTGGACTTGTCGGGGAACTCCTGCGCCCGGCTGGGGCCGGAGCCCATGGCCTCCACGACCTGCTGCGAGGTCATGCCCGGGTAGAGCTTGTGGAAGCCGCCCGAACTCGCGCAGCCCGTGGCGGCAACGGCGAGCGCGGCGGTGAGGAGGAGGGTTCGCATGGGGTGTGGAACTCCTGGGAAACGAGGAGTCCCGAGCCTACCCCGCGCGGGTTGCCAGCCTCCAGGTAGGGGCTGGTGAGACGCTCAGAGCTCCTGATCCAACCAGCGGACGATGGCGTCGCGGATGGACGTGGGGCGCTCACCCGCGAGCGGTGTGCGCGGCGGGCGCGGGGCGTCCACATCGCGTACGAGCACGGGGAGCGGTGCCTCGCGCAGGCGCGGCATGAGGCCGCGCACCGGCGTGGACAGCCTCACGAGTTGCCCTCGGGCTTGGCGGGCGCGCGGCCGTACTTGCCGAGCAGGTCCTCCACGGCCTCGCGCAGGTACTCGCTCTGGTGGATGCGCGTGCGGCGGGCCAGCTCGCGCAGCTTCTGCACCTGCTCCTCGGGGACGAGGACGTGGGTGGAGACGATATCGGCCTCGGGACCGCGCGCGTCGACGGTCGCCTCGCTGGCCACCGGCGACGGGGAAAGCTCGGGGCTCAGGGGGCTGGCGTTTCCATCCTGCATGGGGGTTCCTCCTGACGTGGCGCTGCTACAGGCCGCTACCGACCTGTCCGGGCATTAGGGGGGCGGTCTGCCACTCCGTCAACAAAAGCGCCGGCCGGTGACAGGCCCTCCACGCCCACACACGTCGCGGGTGTGGCCCGTCCCATGTCACCCGCTTGGCACCTCACTCTGTCCGGGTGCTCAAGCTACTGTGGCTTTTCGCAGTATCCATTCTTGACGGGAGCATCGTGATGAAACTTCGAGGACTGGCGCTGGCGTGTCTGGGGGCAGTTGCGTTCACGGGCTGTGGTGAATCCGCGGGAGACGTCGCGGTCGACGAGCAGGTCGGGGTATCCGAGGCCGCGGCGACGGCGACGCGCATCTACGCGACGGAGGCCTCGCTGGAGCTGAGCTTCGAGACGATGGGGACGTTCGAGACGCGCGAAGGCGTCCGTTCGCTCATCCTCCACGCGACGGCGAACCGCTATCTGCAGAACGTGTTCAGCTTCGTCCCGGACGACGCGTTCGGGAAGGCGAACATCATCAGCGAGCGCCGCTTCGAGGTGGTGCTGCCCGAGGGGCACGAGCTGAACAGCATCCTCTCCGGCCTGCCGCTGTTCATCAGCGTCAACACCTTCACGGGTACGCCGACGAGCTACACGGCGAAGATCGAGGTGTTCCCGCGCTTCTTCGACTTCCGCGGCGCCAGCTCCGTCTACATCGAGGAGGCGGTGGACCCGGTCTACGTGGTGCACGGTGGGGACAACCTCATCTACCGTGGCCGGGCGAACGTCCTGGCGGACTCGCTGGCGGTGTCGGCGGAGGACGGGATTCCGCAGGTGTCGCGCGTGGACGCGGACACGTTCAAGCTGGACTGGACGTACACGGCGGTGAAGCAGGCCATGGACCCGCACACCACGCCGCTGACCTTCACCGCGAGCACCGCGGGTGGGCAGTCGGTGCAGAAGACGGCGCGGCTGGTGGCGCGCGTGACGTCGCTGGCGCTGACCACGGACGACCCGTACCAGGTCTGGCCGTCGCCGCCGTGCCTGCCGGAGGTCTACACCTGCATCCACTCGAAGCCGGCGGGCACGACGGACTTCGGTGACTGTGGGTCGAACCGCCAGGTGTCGCGCTGTATGTACGTGGCGAACCTGTGTGAGGTGTCGCCGGCCGCGGCCCTGTCGCTGACGCCGGTCGACGCCTCGTCGCTGTCTCCGGCCATCGCGGCGTGGAACGCGGGCTCGAACAACGGCGCGTGGCACCACCTGGAGCCCATCGACGCGTACAGCACGCCGGCGTGCACGAACCCGCCCGCGACCATCCAGGCGGTCATGGAGGAGGTCCACGGTGGGCTGTCGCAGCAGTACCAGGGCTTCCCGGCCATCGAGGACGGCGTCTTCACCAACCGCGCGGGCCTGTCGCAGAGCGTGTTCTTCGAGAACGGCTACTACGGCAACGGCGTGGCGCTGCTCGCGGCGATCGACGCGTACGCCGGTGGCGGCAACGTCCAGGCGTGGATCGCCGACTACGAGGTGCCGTGCCACAACTGCCACCAGTTCAACAAGGTGGCCGTCCTGTTCTACCCGTCGAGCGGCAAGGTGCTCGTGCTCCAGGGGTACACGGGCTACGACTCGTGAGCTGAGGCGGGTGTGAAGAGGAAGGCTCCGCTTCCCTCGTGGGAGCGGGGCCTTCGTCGTTCATGGTGCGCGTGCTGCGGCGCGGGTGAGGGCGCGGAAGGTCAGGGCGGTGGTGGCGCCGTAGACCCAATGGGCGGCGAGCGCGGCGAGGTGGCCGCTCCCGGTGTCTCCCGCGCGGGCGCGGAGAGCTCGAGGGCGGGGACGGCGAACTCGTCGCCCGCGAGGAAGAGGGCGGTGCCGAGTCCCAGGCCCGAGCGCCCGGGCGGGCGGCGGCTGCGCGACATGAGGGCGCCGTAGATGGCCCCCCAGAAGGTGCCGTAGCCGTAGTGGACGAGGTTGCCGAGCTGCTGCTTGCGGCGTCCCTCGACTTCGATGCCCAAGGGGAGGAGGGCCATGCGCGCGGCCTTCTCTGTGGCGGGCGTGAGCCGAGCAGGCCCGAAGCGGCTCCGAAGGCGATGTCGCGAAGGGGGGACGCGTGCTCCATGGGGTGAGACCTCCGGGATGGGGCGTCCGAGACGACAGGACCTCCCGGTGGAGGTGGGCATGGGCTGAGGTGGCAGCAGGGGGCGGCCGGCGCCTCGCCTGGGGTTGGCGAAGGGGAGGGCGCAAAAGAAAACCCCGGAATCACTCGAGGAGTGACTCCGGGGCTTGTGGCCAGGGTCGGACTTGAACCGACTACCTGCGGATTATGAGACCGCCGCTCTAACCAGGTGAGCTACCTGGCCGTAAGTCGTAACCTACGGCTTTTACTACGGAACTTCCAGTACTTCCTGACCACGCCCCCTGGGAGACCGACTTCGTCCAGCAGGGAGGATGACTCAAGGTGCCGAGTCACGGGGCGGCTCTATACCACATGCGTTTCCGAGGGCAATGGGATCGCGAAGGGAGGCGATGCACATTGTGGCGCTGGCGTGTACTGGGGCCTGGACGCGCCTCCGTTGGCCCTTTGACAGGGGCTTGTTAGAGCCTGGGACCTCCACCGCCGAAGGGAGCTGCCATGGCGTCGCGCACAGGAACCTCGGGGAGCGCCTCCGAATCGCGGATGCACCTGCTCGACCGGTTCATCAGCGCCCGCGTGAGCGCCTCGCTGTTCTCCGAGGGCTGGGGGGACGAGGCCGCCCTGACGGGCCCCTCGTTGATGTCGCATCTGTGTCCGGAGGTTCGTCCGCTCGAGGTCCGGTGGGCGAGGCCCCTGACGCAGGGGAGGCGCCTGGTGGTGGATGGGTTCTTCGACTCGCCCTGTCCCTTGCTCCCGCAGGAGGTTCGACAGGGACATCTGCGGCGCATCTCCGCGAAGCCGGGGCCCGTTCGGGGGGCCTGCGTCATCCTCGCCGCGTCGCGGGACGAGGGATATTTCCTCCGCTCGTGGCTGTTCGCGCCGCTCGCCGAGCAGGGGATCGATGTCTTCCTGCTGGAGAACCCCTACTACGGCGTCCGGCGCGCGCTGGGCCAGCGGGGGCCGCACGTTCGCACCGTCAGCGACCAGCTCACCATGAACCTGGCCACCATCGAAGAGGCGCGCTCCTTCGTGGCCTTCGCGAAGGCGCAGGGCTACGAGCGTGTCGCCGTCGCCGGTTACAGCATGGGGGGCTTCATGGCCGCGCTGACCGCCGCGACACTGCCCATGCCGGTGGGCGTCGCCGCGCTCGCTGCGGGAGCGTCACCCGCGCCCGTGTTCACGCGAGGGGCCCACTCCCGCTCCGTGAACTTCCGCGCGCTGTCACTCTCGACGAGCGAAGGTGAGGCCCGCACCCGGTTGGCCAGCATCCTCGATGCCGCGAGTGCCCGCACGCTGCCGCCGCCTCCGCAGCCGGACGCGGCCGTCATCGTCGCCTGTGCGAAGGACGGCTTCGTGCCCCTCGCCGAGGCGCAGACCCTGCACGCGCACTGGGCGGGCAGCGAGCTGCGCATCCTCGACGCTGGCCATATCTCCGCCGTCTTCACGGAGGGCCCCGCGTTGCGCAAGGCCATCCGCGATGCCATCGACCGAGTGCGTGTGTAGCCGGACCGGAGGCGCGGCGTCCGGCTACACGTCCTGACGCTCACTGCGCGGTGGGCAGGGCGTCCAGTCCGGAGGCGAACAGGACCGCGGCCTCCGCCTGCTTCACGGCCTCGCACTGCTGGAGGTGGAGCACGCGCATGTCCTTGAGCGAGCGCAGCGCGTCGAGCAGCTCCAGGATTCCGCCGCGTCCCTCGCGATAGGCGTCCTCGGCCATCTTCCGTACCGTGGGCAGTCGCTCGACCACGTCCTTGTCCAGTCGCGCGAGCGCCTCCTTCCGCTTCACGAGCACGGCATGGGCGCGCGTCAGCTCCGCGTGTGCCTCCGCCAACTCCGCGTCCATCGTGCGGGACTCGGCTTCGACCTCCGCGGAAGCTCGCGCGATGGCGCCCTGGTTGCGGTCGAACAAGGGGAGGGGAAGCCCGATGCCGACGTAGCCCAGGGTGCTCTTCTCGTGGCGCGTGAACAGGAGTCCGGCGGCGATGGACGGGATGGGCAGCCCCTCCCGACGCGCCACCTTCAGCCCGCCCCGGGCCACCTCCTGCCGCTCCCTCGCCGCGACGAGCGACGGCCGCTGTTGCTGGCTCGTCTCCCAGAGCGTCTCCAAGGGCGGCGCCTCTCCCGTCGATCGCAGCGTCCCTTCCGCGTGCGGACTCCAGTTCGGAATCCCCAGCAGTCCGGCGAGCTTCCCCGAGGCGTCGTCCACGCTGGCGCGGGCGTTCATCACCTCGACCTCCAGCGTCCGCCCCTCCAGTTCGATGCGCTCCACGTCATAGCGGCTGGAGTCACCCGCGGCGGCCCGCCCCTTCACCACCTTCTCCACGCGGCCCAGGTCCTGCGACATCTCCTCCAGGACGCGCAGCTCCTCCTGGCTCGCGAGCAGGGACGCGAAGGCCTCTCGGATGGAGAGCGCCCGCTCCGCGAGCGAGGCCTTCACGCGCGCATGCTCGGCGGCCACGCTCCGGTCGGCGAGATCACGCTTCGCCCCCCGCTGCCCGAAGAGGAGCAGCGGTTGCTCCACCGTGAACTGGTGGGTGATGGCCGAGCCGGTGTTGACGCCCGTCGCGAGCATCTGGGAGCTGTAGCTGAGCGACGGGTTCGGGAGCAGGCCCGCCGCGACACGGTCCGCCTCCGTCACGGCCACGCGCGAGCGCTCCGCGGTGGCCCAGGGGCTGCTCGTCGCGAGCAGCTCCAAGGCTTGTTCGAGGGTGACATGGTCCGGAGGTCGCGAGGCCTGTGTCGCCTCCTGCGCCATCGCACTGCCCGAGGCCAGGGTGAGCCACAGCGTCGTCATCGAGATGAACCGCTTCATGCCGCAACCGCTCCCACCTTGCCCGCTTCCGCGGTGTTGTTGTCACCCAGCGACTTCACGTCCGCATCCAGCTCGTCGTCGTCCGGCGTCTCGTCCGAGGCGGAGTGCTTGCCCACGATGACCGAGTAGAAGGCCGGCAGCGCGAACAGCGACACGAGCACCGCCGTCACCAGCCCTCCGATGATGACGATGGCGAACGGCCGCTGCGTCTCACTCCCGGCGCCCGTCGACAGCGCGGCGGGGAACAAGCCGAGCATCGCGAGCATCGCCGTCATCAACACGGCGCGGAAGCGACTCGCCGCACCCTGGGGCAGCGCGATCTCCAGCGGCTCTCCCGCGCGTCGGCGTTCGTCCACCGCGCTCACCACCAGCAGCGAGGCGAGGCACACCTGTCCCAGCAGCGTGATGAAGCCCACCGCCGCGCTGACGGACAGGGGGACGCCGGTGATCGCCAGCGCGAGCACTCCGCCGCACATGGCGAAGGGCGCACCCGCCAGCACGGTGCCCGCGCTGCGCACCGAGCCCAGGGCCGCGTAGAGCAGGGCGAACACCACGAGGAAGGACACCGGAACGATGACCGCGAGGCGACCGAGGGCGCGCTGCTGGTTCTCGAACTCGCCGCCCCACTTGATGAACGTCCCCTCGGGAATCTTCACCTCCTTCTCCACCGTGGCCATGGCCTCCTGGATGGTGGAGCCCATGTCGCGGCCCTCGACGTTGAACTTCAGCGCCAGGGTGCGGCTGTTGGCCTCGCGGTTGATGCTCGCCCGTCCCAGGGCCTTCTCCAGCTTCGCCACCTCGCGCAGCGGCACGTGGCCGCCGCTGGCGGTGGGCACGAGGATGTCGCCGATGCGGGCCTCGTCCTCGCGCTCCGTGCCGGCGAGGATGGCGCGCACCGCGACGGGACGCTCCTGCTCCCACAGCTCGGTCACCACCTTGCCGCTGAGCGCCGTCTCCACCAGGTCCTGCGCGGTGGAGACATCGATGCCCGCGCGGGCCAGGGCCGGACGGTCCAGCACCACCTGGAGCTGCGGGACGCTGGAGTCACGGTAGAGCCCCAGGTCCACCACGCCCTCGACCTTCTGGAGCGAGACGACCGCCTGCTCCAGCGTGGAGCGCATGGCCGCCAGGTCCGTGCCGAAGATCTTGAGCACCACCTTGCCGCGCACGCCGCTGATGGCCTCCTCCACGCTGTCCTTGATGGGCTGCGAGAAGTTGAAGCTCACGCCAGGAATCTCCAGCAGCGACGCGCGCATCTCCCGGATGATGCGCTCCTTGTCCCAGCCCTTGCGCCACTGGTCATCGGGGATGAAGCGCACGAACGTCTTGCCCATGTTGACGGACTCGTTGTCCGTGCCGTCCTCGGGACGTCCCTGCTCGACGAGCACCTCCTTCACCTCGGGGAACGCCAGGATGCGCCTGCGCACCTCCAGCAGCACCTCCGCGCCCCGCGACAGCGAGATGCTTGCGGGCATCTCCACGAAGATGTTGATGTCGCCCTCGTCCAGCTCGGGGAGGAACTCGCTACCCACCCGCGAGCCGATGACGCCCGTGAGGAGCACCAGCGCCGCCATGCCGCCGAACACCAGCGCCTTGCGCGGCAGCAGCCACGTCACCGCGCGCGTGTAGCTGGTCCGCAGCGCGCCGAGCAGCCTGGGCTCCTTCACCTCCGCGTCCTTGGGGCGCAGGAACAGCGCGCACAGCGCGGGAATCACCGTCAGCGCGAACACCAGCGCGCCCACGAGCGCGAAGCTGTAGGTCAGCGACAGGGGGCGGAAGATGCGGCCCTCCACGCGCTCCAGGGTGAACACGGGGATGAGCGCGGCGATGATGATGGCCATGGCGAAGAACGTGGGCCGGGCCACGTCGAGCGCCGAGTGGAGGATGAGGCCGAGCATCTCCTTGCGCCGCTTGGGCCGCCGCATCGCGGCCTCGTGCAGCACGTTCTCCACCAGCACCACCGCGCCGTCGACGAGGATGCCGAAGTCGATGGCGCCCATGGAGATGAGGTTGGCGGGCAGCCCCACCATCCGCAGTCCGATGAAGGCCGTGAGCAATGCCAGCGGGATGACCGACGCGACGATGAGCGAGCAGCGCAGGCTCCGCAGGAACAGCCACGCCACGGCGACCACCAGGATGGCTCCGTGCAACAGGTTGTGGTGCACGGTGCCCAGCGCGTGCTGCACCAGCGTGTTCCGGTCATAGAACGGCTCGATGCGCATGCCCTGGGGGAGCACGCGCTCGTTCAGCTCCTTCACCTTGGCGTGGACACCCTCCAGCACGGCGCTCGGATTCTCACCTCGACGCAGGAGGACGACGCCCTCGGTGACGTCCATGTCCAGGTCGTGGCTCACGGAGCCGCGCCGGGGCGTGTGGGACGCCACCACGCGCGCGACGTCACCCACCGTCACGGGCGTGCCGTCCTCGCTCTTGAGGACGATGTCCTGCACGTCGCGGGCGCCACGCAGGTAGCCCACGCCGCGGATGAGCAGCTCCTGGTCTCCCTGCTTCAGGAACCCGCCGCCGACGTTGCGGTTGGAGCGCTCCAGGGCCTGGGTGACGTCGGCGAGCGTCAACCCGTGGGCGAGCAGTCGCGAGGGGTCGACCTGGACGTGGAACTCCTTCAGGAATCCGCCCAGGCTGAGCACGTCCGCGACGCCGGGGACCTGCCGGAGGTGGCGCGCGATGCTCCACTCCATCTCCGAGCGCGTCTCCGTCAGCGTGTGCCGGTCGCTCAGCACGCGGAACTGGTAGACCTTGCCCAGGGGCGTGGCCTCGGGCGCCAGACGCGCGTCCGCGTCGTCGGGCAGGTCCGCGCTGGCCAGTCGCTCGGAGACGGTGGTGCGGGCCTTGAACGGGTCCACGTCGTCATCGAAGGTGAGGAAGATGAGCGAGAGGCCGAAGAGGCTCTCGCTGCGCATCTGGACCATGCCCGGCGTGCCGTTGAGCACGCGCTCGAGGGGCACCGTCACCTGGCGCTCGATCTCCTCGGGGGCGAGCCCCGGCATCTGCGCGATGACGTTGACCTGGAGGTTGGTGACGTCGGGGAACGCCTCGACAGGCGTGTCCAGGTAGGCCTTCACGCCGAACAGGCCGATGCCCAGCGTCAGCGCGAGGACGGGCAGGCGACTGCGGACACAGAATGCGATGAGTGCTTTCAACATGGGGACGTCCTCGTGGCGCTCAGAGCAACTGGTCCGCCGCTCCGTCGAGCAGCAGCGCGCCCTTGGTGACGACCTGCTCGCCCTGCGTCAGGCCCGCGATGACCTGCACGCGGCCGTCCACCGGCGGAGCGATGACGACGGAGCGCCGCACGAACGTGCGCTCGTCCTGCTTCACGTAGACCACCGACTCCTTGCCGTTGCGCAGCAGCACCGCCTCCACCGGCAGCGTCAGGCTCGCCTCCGCCGCGTCGATGCGGACGCGACCGAACATCCCCGGCCGCAGCCCCGCGGGTGTCTCCGCCAGCGCGACGCGCACCGGCGCCGTGCGCGAGCCCGTCGTGACGACGGCGCCCACCGACGTGACCGTGCCCTCCAGCGGCGCGTGCACGGAGGGAAGGGTGACCTTGACGCGCGCGCCTTCGCGCACCTGCGGCAAATCTCGCTCGAACACCTCGGCCACGACCCACAGCGCGGACGGGTCCCCGACCTCCACCAGCGGCTCGCCGCCCGGCTGCACCGCGCTGCCCACCGCCGCGCTCCGCGACAACACCGTGCCCGCCAGCGGCGCGCGCAGCACCACCGTGGTGCCACCGCCAGCGCCCACGAAGCCCACGGACGCCTGGGCGCGCGCCAGCTCGGCCTGCGCCTCGGTCAGCCGCGTCTCGGCGGCCAGCCGCTCCCGCTCCGTGCTCACGCCCTGGTCGAACATGCGCCGCTCGCGCTCGAACGCGGACTGGGCCTCGCGCAACGCCGCCCCGGACGTGGCCACCGCCGTGCGCGCCGCCGCGGCCTCCGGGCAATCGAGCGTCACGAGCGCGTCACCCTGCTTCACCGTGTCGCCCGTGCGCACATGGACGGTGACCACGCGGCCGGCCAGCGGGGCCGCCAGGCGCGAGACGGCTTCATCCCGGAACGCCACCCGCGCCGGGGCCTGGAGCAGCGCTCCGCTCGGGTCCGGCTGGACGGGGGTGACGGCGACGAAGGCCTGCGAGGCCTCGGCGAGCTGGATGACGCCGTCCTTCTGGGGACTGGCTGCGGTGCGCTCCGGGGTGGGCGAGGGGGCGGCCGCGCTCGTGCAGCCGGCGGCGGAGAGGGCCAGGAGGCCCATCAACAGGGTCCGTGTCATGCCCCAGCCCTGGGCAAGTCCTGGTCCAACCGCGTCATTCGCCAACCTCTTGGAATTACAGGAGTGGATGACGCTCGGGGAGCAGGCGTGGCTGAGGCGGATTGAATCACCTGTGCACTTTCGCCACAGTGCGGCCGTGCGAATCTCCACGAAGCTGGGCCTGGGCCTCACCCTCACGAGCGCCGTCATCCTGGGCTCCTACGGGTACAGCCAACTCCAGAAGGAGGAGATGGAGCTGCGGACGGCCACGGAGCAGGCGTCTCGGCTGTTGGCGACGGCGCTCCAGGTGGCCATGGAGAACGCGGTCCGGGACGGGCAGTCCGGGGACGTGGGGAAGATGCTGGAGTCGCTCGAGCTGAAGGACCCCACGGTGGACGTGCTCGTCTTCGACGCGAAGGGGGCGCTGGTGGCGCGCTCCCTGGGCAGCTCCCGCTCGCTCCCGCTCGTCGAGGCGGAGGCCGTCCAGGTGATGAAGGCCCATGGAGTCGTGACCCGGTTCGGAGGGGAGGGTGGACTCGATCACCTGTCCATCGTCCTGCCCCTGCACAACGACACGGGCGGCAGCCTGGGGGCGGTGGGCGTCGTCAAACCCCTCGACGGTCTGCGCCTGGACCTGGAGTCCACGCGGTTCTCCACGCTCCTGTCGACGCTGACGCTCATCGTCGGCATCTCCGCGGTGGGGTGGCTCCTCATGCTGCTCTACATCCAGCGGCCCCTGGAGCGGATGGTCGGCGCGATGCGCGCGGTGCGTGGGGGCGACTTCACCACGTCGGTCGTCGCCGAGCGCGACGACGAGGTGGGCGAGGTCGCGCACGCCTTCAACGCGATGGTGAAGGAGCTGGGGGAGGCGCGAGGGAGGCTCACCGAGGAGGTGGAGGCGCGCATCGCCCTGGAGGCGGGACTCCAGCGTGTCGACAAGCTCGTCACGCTCGGACAACTGTCGGCGGGGCTCGCGCATGAGATCGGCTCGCCGCTGCTCATCCTCGGGGGTCGGGCCCAGGCGCTCGCCGCGCGCACCGAGCTGCCGGAGGACGTCCGCCGCAACGCGAACATCCTCGTCGAGCAGTCCGAGCGCATCGCGCGCACGGTGCGCCAACTGCTCGACCTCTCCCGCCGCAAGCCGACGCGGCGGGACGTGCTCGACGTCGCCGCGCCGGTGCGCGCCGTGGTGGACCTCCTGGAGCACGAGGCGCGCAAGCGTGACGTGCGGTTGGTGTCCGAACTGGCGCCATCCCTGCCGCGCGTGTTCGCGGACGGAGACGGAGTGCAGCAGGTCGCGTTGAACCTGCTGACCAATGCGCTCCGTGCCACCTCGCGTGGCGGGACGGTGCGCCTGGCGCTCGCGCCCGCGAACTTCCGCATCGCGCCCAGCCTGCCGGAGCGCGCCGGCATCTGCCTGTCGGTGGAGGACACCGGCGTGGGCATCGACGCGGAGCGGGTGGAGCACATCTTCGAGCCCTTCTTCAGCACATGGTCCGAGCAGGGCGGGACGGGGCTGGGGCTCGCGGTGGTGAAGTCCATCGTCAACGAGCACGGGGGGACGATGGCGGTGTCCTCGCGTCCAGGGGAGGGCAGCCTCTTCCAGGTGTTCCTGCCGGTGGCTGGAGAAGCGGAGTCGAAGGAGGTGGTGGCATGAGCGGGCGTGGAGAGCGGTTGCTCGTCCTGGATGACGACGCCGGGGTGGTGGACTTCCTGTGCGAGAGCCTGGGCGCTCGGGGCTACCAGACGACGGGGCTCACCTCGCCCGAGGAGGCGGTGGCCCGCTTCGGCAAGGAGTCCTTCGACCTCGTCATCTCCGACGTGGAGATGCCGCGCATGCGTGGCACGGAGCTGCTGGAGGTGCTGCTCGCGGAGAAGCCGGGGCAGCTCGTCCTGCTCATCACCGCGTTCGGCAGCATCGAGCTGGCGGTGGCGGCCGTGAAGGCGGGGGCCTGCGACTTCGTCACCAAGCCCTTCAACATCGACCAGCTGGTGCTCGCCATCGAGCGGGCGTTCCGCGAGCGTCAGCTGCGACGGGAGATCGTCCGCCTGCGCGCGGCGGTGCCCACCGAGTCGCCCGGGGGGCTCGTGGCGCGCAGCCCCGCCATGCGCAAGGTGCTGGACATGGCGCGCAAGGCGGCGCGCACGGACTCCACGGTGTTGCTCACGGGCGAGACGGGGACGGGGAAGAGCGCGCTCGCCTCACTCATCCACGAGTCGAGTGCCCGGCGCGGCGAGCCCTTCCTCCAGCTCAACTGCGCGACCCTCCCCCCGAGCCTCGCGGAGAGCGAGCTGTTCGGCGTGCGGCGGGGGGCCTTCACCGACGCGCGCGAGGACCGGGCAGGTGTCTTCGCCGCGGCGGCGGGCGGCACCCTCTTCCTCGACGAGGTGGGCGAGCTGTCGCTGGAGGTCCAGGCCAAGCTGCTCCAGGCGCTCGAGACGGGGCGGGTGCGCCCGTTGGGGGCGAACTCGGAGGTGACGGTGCGCGCCCGCGTCCTCGCCGCGACCAATCGCCCCTTGGAGGTGCTCCTGCGCGAGGGCCGCTTCCGACCCGACCTCTACTACCGCCTCAACGTCATCCGCCTCGAGGTCCCCCCGCTGCGCGAGCGGCGCGACGACATCGTCCCGCTGGTGGACTTCTTCCTCGGACGGCTGGGCGGCCCGCGCGCGAGGGAGGTGGTCGGCGTGTCCGCGTCCGCGATGCGGCGCCTCATGAGTCATGCCTGGCCCGGCAACGTCCGCGAGCTGGCCAACCTGCTCGAGCGCGCGGTGGCCATGTCGGACCACGACACGCTGTTGCCGGAGGACTTCGAGCTGCCTGGGGGCGAGGGGGGCAGGCCGGCGCTCTTCCAGCAGACCTCCGGAGACGCGCTGCCGCTGGAGGAGGTCGAGCGCGAGTACGTGCGCCGCGTGGTGGATGCCCAGGGCGGCAACAAGGCCGCCGCCGCGCGCATCCTGGGCATCAACCGCCGGACGCTCTACCGCAAGCTCGACGAGTCGTGAGCCCGGGCGTCAGTCCCAGACGAACAGCCACTTGACGGCCTTGCCCAGGCCATAGAACACCCAGCCCACCGGGCCCGGACGGGTGGGGCGGTCGAAGACGAGCGTCACGGAGGCGAGCGCGGCCTGGCCTTCCAACCGCTCCAACTGCGTCTTGAGCGACTCGTACTCCGCCGTCACGCGCTCCAGCTCCTTCTCCACCTTGATGGTGTCCTCGACCGTGACGGCCCGCTGGAGCAGCTCCAGGTAGCGCTCGCGGACGCGCTTGAGGTTCTCCAGTCGCACCTGCATGTCCAGGTGCGTCTCCGTCACGTCCTCGGCGTAGACGGACTTGTCCTCCACCTCGCCCAGGGTCGGCAGGGCGTCGAGGAAGGCGTCGAGCCGCGCGGCGGGGATGCGCACCGTGACGGACTCGCTGGACGCGCGCTGCGCGTAGCCTCCATGGGCCTGCGCCAGCTTCGTGGCCTCCACCGGACCCTGCTCGGGCTCTGAGCGCTCCAGTCGGATGTGGGCGTTGCGGAGGATGGTGCGGCCCGTTTGGATCGACCCAGGCGCCGAGCCCGTGGCGGGGAGCTCCGGCGCGAGCGACGCCGCGGTGGGCCGGGCGGTGCTGCAGCCGACGAGGGCGAGCAGGGAGGCGACGAGGATCAGGCGCACGGAGATGTTCCTTCGCTGAAGGCGGGCTGGGTCCCTCCTGGACGCACGTCGCGCCGCGGGGGTTCCGCCTGGAAACGCGAGGAAGGTCGGGGAGACCGCCGGGCGTGTCGGCCCGGCTCAGGAGACGCGGGGCGCGGGAGCGCGGAGGGGCTCCTGGCCCTCTCCCTCGTAATAGATGCTCGCGCTTCCCTTCTCGTACACCACGAGCACCCGACCACTCTGCTCCAGCAGGTCGGAGGCCTTCTCCGTGGCCCTGCGAACCAGGGTGTCGAACCTTCCCGAGCCCTGCTTGTTCCCGGCCCGGACTGTCACGACTGGCATGCGGTGTCCCGCTCCTTGTGCCTCGCGGCGGGTGGCTCCAGGCATGGCCCGGCCCCTTGCCCATCCGCAAGTAACGAACGCGTCATAGCCAACCCAACACTTCGTTGACAAGCGGTCCGCGCCGTGGCGGGTAAGGGAACCATGCTCCGCAAGCTCCTTGTTTTGCTGGTTTTGTCGCTTGGGCTGACCTCCGCGGCCCAGGCGCAGACGCTCACCCGCCGCGAGCACACCTCGCCGTCGCCCGCCTGGCTGCCTCGAGGCGTCTTCCTGGGGGCGTCGTTCCGGGACGACACCATCACCCCCCGGCTGAAGGTGCAGTGGCAGTTCACCTTCTTCCAGGATCGGAAGGACGCGTTCGTGTTCCTGGTGGAGGGCGGGCTGGGCTGGGGAGCCTCCATGCCGACCCAGGACAAGAGTGAACCGCACACGCTGCTCGGCTCCTACTACGAGCACACGGCCCAGGTGGGCGTCGGTTACCGCAACCACCTGAAGGAGGGCGCCCACTGGGGGTTCCAGGTCACCGGCGGCCCCGTCTTCTATGGCGCGCACTTCGATGGTGGCAACGCCGCCGACAAGCGCACCGCGGGCATCATCGATGGCCGCATCCAGATTGGCTACCAGTTCGACCAGGTCGCCTTCGGCGTCGCGGCCGGCTACGCGGAGCCCTTCGGCCTCAAGCGCCGGAGCCTCGGCCGGACCTTCGTGGGTGGCCCGATGTTCGGCTTGTTCGCGGATTGGCGCTGAAGTCGGTGTAGACTGGAGTCGCGGCCCGTTCCCCCCACCGCGACTCTTCCTATGCCCGAGCTGCTCAGCGCCCACGTCTCGCGATACCTGCGCAATCGGGGTGACCTCGAGCGGCACCTGCCGCCCGGGTTGCTCGTCTTCCTGCCCTTACCCGTCCCGGAGCTGACGGTGGAGCAGGAGGAGTACCGGCTGAAGACGGTGACGAACGCGGGGCCCCCGACGCTGGGGGCGAGCGAGGCGGTGGTGTTCCCGGTGGTGAAGTCCCGGACGAACGCCTTCGGCCGGGGCATCACCGTGGGGCGGACGGGTAACAACGACGTGGTGCTGGATGACGGGAGTGTGTCCCGGTTCCACGCGTGGTTTGCCCGGGACGAGGCGCAGGCGGGCTTCCTGCTGACGGATGCGGGCTCGAAGAACGGCTCGTTCCTCGGAGGGGTTCGGCTCACCCCCCGCAAGCCCGTGCCCCTGGAGGATGGGGCGCGATTGCGCTTCGGGCAGGTGGAGCTGGCGTTCTATACGCCGGGTGGCTTCGTCCGGATGCTGGCGGCGCGGATGGCTCCCTGAGCCTTGCCACGTCTCAAGTGGCCTGCGTAACGTGCGAAGTCGCCCACAGTCACACACGGGAGTGTTCGCGGTGGCCTTGACCACAGAAGCCTTCGGACTGACCGACGTCGGCCGCAAGCGGCAGCACAACGAAGACGCGATGCTGGTGGATGTGGGGCTCGGCCTCTACGTGGTCGCCGACGGCATGGGCGGGCACGCGGCGGGCGAGGTGGCCAGCGCTCGGGCGACGGAGGTCGTCAAGCAGCACATCACGGCCAACCGCCACCTGCTCAAGGACCTGGGGAACAACCCCACGGCGGACAGTCGCTCGGCGGCGGCGGCGCTGGTGGAGGTCTCCGTCCAGCGGGCCTGCTCGGACATCTACCGCACGGCGATGACGGACTCCACGAAGCGCGGCATGGGCACGACGTTCGTGTGCCTCGCGGTGGGGGGCAACAAGGGCGTCATCGGCCACGTCGGCGACAGCCGCGTGTACCTGGTCCGCCACGGCCAGTGTCACCGCCTGACGGAGGACCACACGCTGGTGGCCGCGCAGCTCAAGGCCGGCACCATCACGAAGGAGCAGGCGGCCACGTCACAGTACCGCAACGTGATTACACGGGCGGTGGGCATCCAGGACTCCGTGCAGGTCGACACGCTCATCGTGGACCTGATGCCGGGCGACATGTTCGTGCTGTGCTCGGACGGTCTGCACGGCTACCTCGAGGACGAGGAACTGCTACCGCTGGTGGCGGGGCTTTCGCCGGGAGATCTGCCCAAGCGGCTCATCGACCTGGCCAACGAGCGCGGTGGCAAGGACAACATCACCGCGGTGGTGGTGAAGGTGGCGGGCGACAGCGCCACCATGTCCAGCGAGGAGACGAGCGAGGCGCAGTCGCGCATGGAGGCGCTGCGCAAGATCCCGCTCTTCCGTCACCTCACGTACAAGGAACAGACGGCGGTGCTGTCCATCGCGACCACGCGCACCTATCCGGCGGGCCGTGAAATCGTGGTGGAGGGACAGCCGGGCGAGGAGCTGTTCGTCGTCATCCGAGGGCGCGTGGCCATCGAGAAGAACGGCGTGGAGATCGCGGAGCTGCGCTCGGGGGGGCACTTCGGCGAGATGGGGCTCATCGACAACGCGCCGCGCTCGGCGACGGTGCGCGCGACGGAGCCCACGCGGACCATGGTGATCTCCCGCCCGGACCTGATGGGGCTGATGAAGCGCGAGTCCATCCTCGCGGTGAAGATGCTGTGGAGCTTCGTGCAGGTGCTCAGCGACCGGCTGCGCGCCACCAACTCGGAGCTGAGCGAGGCGCGGCAGGAGCTCGCCGTGGCCCAGGCCATCCAGCCGTTCGCCGAGGAGTGAGGCCTCCCGCCATGCGCTCGCGACGAACTCGTTCGACGGGACACGAAACCGCCGCGCGTCAGACCTCCCGCGTACGTTCCCTGGGGAACGGACGTGGAGGGCGGATGGCGAGGGCGGTCGGCGGGGACGTGATGGTCCGGTTGCTGGGCGAGGTGACCGAGCTCCGGCAGGAGCTGCAGGACACGCGGATGGACGTGCGCATCCTGGGGGCGGGGATGGGCGCGATGCGTATCAGCATTGAGTCGATGCGCTCCAACATGGACTCCATGCTCGACACCCTCGACGCGATGACGGGCACCGTGGATTCGCTCTCCGGGCGCCTCCAGCGCATGGAGACGCACGCGGGACGCATGGCCCGGTTGTTGGGGACGCTGGCGGACTCGACGAACGAGCGGTTCGAGCAGGTGGAGCGGCGCCTGGACGCGCTCGAGGGCAAGTCCTAACACCCGAAGCGCCGCGGTGTTCCCGAGCCGCGCTCCGTCGGGCACGCGACAGCGAGCCCCCCTGTCGGAGCGTCCTGAGGCGGACGAGCCCGGAATTTCAGGTCGGAATCGTCCGTTCGGGGGCCGGCCGCGGGCTATGGTCCCGCCGACGTGCGCATGCGCAAGTGGATCCTCATAGGGGTGACGCTGGCCCTGGTGGCGCTCGGAGCGACGTGGCTCTGGAGTCGCCCCGGGGCGGACACGCGGGAGTCGGGGGCCCCGCGTGGACCCCTCACCGCGTCCAAGGGGTTGCCCGAGTTCTCCGCCGTGGAGGTCTCTTCCGGTGGCCAGGAGGGGCTGGCGCTCACCGGGCGCGTCCTGGACCCCTCGGGGCGTCCGGTCCCCGACGCGGAGGTCTTCCTCGCCGCGAGCGCCGAGCGGACCCTGGTCGACGTGCGGTGTGACGAGTGCGGTCTGGCCCTGTTGTCCTGCCAGGCGCACGAGACGGCGCTGCACGCGCTCGCCTTCTTCGAGCAGCAGCGGGGCTTCCTCACGCCGCGCGCGACCGCGCGCACCGACGCGCAGGGGCGCTTCCGCTTCGAGCACCTGGTGGGCGTGTCCTTCTCCGTCTGGGCGAAGGCCGCGGGGTTGGGCGTCGCGTTGAGGGACCGGGCGGCGCCCGGGGATCCCGTGGAGCTCTTCCTCCCGCCCCTGCGGAGCCTGCGGGGCCAGGTGGTGGACGAGGCGGGGCAGCCGGTGCGGACGGCGCGCGTGCACGCGGTGTCCCGCAAGGTGCCGCTGGCGTTCGAGGCGGAGACCCAGGGGGATGGCAGCTTCGCGCTCGAGGGCCTGGGCGAGGGGCCGTTCTACGTGCTCGCGATGGCGGAGGGATACGTGCCCGCCGTGGAGTCCCAGGTCGAGGCGGGCTCGCAGCCCGTGCGCCTGCGGCTCACGCCAGCCAGGACGCTGGAGGTCCGCGTCGTGCGCGAGGGCAAGCCCGCGGCGGCCACGGTGCGCCTGCGCGCGGACCACCTCTCCCGCGAGCTGCGCACGGAGGGCGAGGTGGTGCGCTTCACCGGCCTCTATCCCGACGAGCTGGTGGTGACGGCGGAGGCGCCGGGGCTGGGTTCGATTCCGCGCACGCTGACGCTCGACGCGCGCGTCACGCAGGTGACGCTGGAGCTGGAGGTGGCCGGCAAGCTGCTCGTCACGGTGGTGGACGAGGAGGGACAGCCGGTCCCCAACCCGCAGCTCGTGCTCCGCACCGCGCATGGAGACCTGGTGCGCAGCGAACGCGGGAGCACCGGGACGCTCGTCGAGCTGGGGCCGCTGGCCACCGGGGACTACGTGTTGGAGGGCAAGGCGGAGGGGTTCCAGGACGCGCAGCTCCCGGCCCGTGTGGGGCGGGGGGAGACGTCGGTGGAGCTGGAGCTCCAGCGGGCGACGCTCATCACCGGGCGGGTGATGGACCAGTACGGCCGTCCCGCGCCCCGTGTGTCCGTGCTCGTCCAGCCCACGGGCGAGGCCATCCTCGCGGACGGCGATGGCAACTTCGTCGCGCAGGTGCCCACGGCGGGGCTCTACGAGCTGCACGCGCACCATTCGGAGTGGGGCGGTGGCCAGTTGAAGGTGACGGCGCCCGCGTCCGGAGTGGAGCTCTCGTTGGAGCCCCATGCCGCGGTCGAGGTCACGGTGTCGTCCGAGGGCCGGCGCGTGGAGGGGGCGGACGTGGTGCTGTGGGTGGACCAGGAGGGCATCTTCCGCAGCGACCGCTCGTCCGGACCGGACGGCGTGGTGCCCATGCGCGGCCTGCCCGAGGGCACGTATACGATGGTGGCCTCGCACCCGGACTACCAGCCCTCCGAGCGGCGGCAGGTGACGGTGATGGACGGGCAGACGCTGAAGCTCGAGGCCGAGCTGAAGCCGGGGGCGCCGCTCGTGGGGGACGTGGTCGACACGGAGGGCGCGCCGGTCGCGGGCGCGTCCTTGATGGTGGTCCCACGCGGCGCCGAGCCGGTGCAGAGCGACGCGCGAGGGCACTTCGAGTTCCGCTCGCTCCGGCCGGATCGCGGCTATCGCATCGAGGCGAAGCACTCGGGCTACGACCAGGTGGAGCGCGCCGAGGGCAAGGCGGGCGGTCCTCCCGTGAAGGTCGTGGTGAAGAAGCGCGCCGTCTTCCGGGGCCGTGTCGTGGGCAGTGACGGGGCCGTCGTCCGCCGGTTCCGGATCGACGACAACCACGTGGACCACCCCGAGGGCCAGTTCGAGCTGCCGTTGCCCACGGCGGGCGAGCGCGTCATCGCCTCGGTGGACGCGGCGGGCTACGAGCCGTTGATGGTGGATCGTCCGGCGACGCAGTCCGACCTCGGCGAGCTGGTGCTGGACAAGCTGCCCAGCATCTCCGGCCAGGTGAAGGACGCGGGCGGCGCCCCCGTCGCGGATGCCGTCATCACCTGCGAGGTCTGCGAGGAGTCGGTGTTGTCGGGCCCGGACGGGCGCTTCTCGTTGGGAAGTCCGCCCTATGTCGCGCGCTACTCGGTGACCGCGCGGAAGGGCCGGTTGAGCGCGACGCAGCTCGTGGAGCGGGGGGACCGGAGCGCGCTGGTGCTGTCGCTGCGGCAGGCGACGCGGCTCAGCGGTCGCGTCTTCCTCCCCGGAGGACAGCCCGCGGCGGGCGTCGAGGTGGCGGCGGTCAACGGGGACCGGGGTGAGCCGCTGACGCTCGTCACCGGACCGGATGGCTCCTACTCCGTGGAGGCCGCGCCGGGGAGCTACCGCTTCGTGCTGGGCGTGGGGCGCGAGTTCTCCGGGGAGCCCGCCATCATCGCCCAGGTGAGCGGGGAGCAGATGCGCCTGGACCTGGGCCCCGCTCCAGGAACGGCCTCCCTCACCGTGCAGCTCAAGCCCGAGCGGGGCATGGCGCTCTGGGTCGTCGCGGGCGACGTGTCGTCCCCAGGGGCGCCCGCCTCGCAGGAGCTGCTGCGCTCGCGTTGGGCGTATCTCGTCTACCAGCCTCGCTCCGAGCAGGTGGTGGTCAACGGGCTGCCGCCCGGGCGCTACACGGTGGTGTGGGGTGCCTTCCACACGGGGACGCCGGGGGGGCCGGAGGTCCGCGTGGTGGACGTCCCGTCGCGTGGGGAGCTGTCCCTGGGCCGGTAGCGGCGGGACGACGTGCCGGTGCGCGCGGGTTGCGATTCGACGGGCGAGCGCATTAGGTAGCCGCATGGACGCATCGGCACTGAAGGGCCGTCGCATCATCGTGGGGGTCGGGGGCGGAATCGCCGCCTACAAGGCGTGTGAGCTCGTCCGCGAGCTGGGCCGCGCCGGGGCGGAGGTTCGCGTGGCCATGACGGAGGCGGCGCGGCAGTTCGTCACCCCGCTGACCTTCCAGGCGCTCAGCGGCCACCCCGTCCTCACCGACTACTTCGACCCCTCGCAGGAGGGGAACTTCGGGCACCTGGACCTGGCGCGCTGGGCGGAGGCCTTCGTCGTCGTCCCCGCGACGGCGGACCTGCTGGCGAGATTGAGGGCGGGGATGGCGAACGACGCGGTGACGACGTCGCTGATCGCCTTCCGAGGGCCCGTCGTGCTGGCGCCGGCGATGAACGTCGCCATGTGGGACAACGCGCAGACGCAGGAGAACGTGGCGGCCCTGTTGTCGCACAAGCGCTTCACGATGGTGGGACCGGGGGCGGGGCTGCTGGCGTGTGGCGACGTGGGGGAGGGGCGCCTGGCGGACGTGCCGAACATCGTCGCCGCGGTGGCGGCGCGTTTCTCGCCCGGGCCCCTGGCGGGCAAGCGGGTGTTGCTGACGGCGGGCCCCACGCGCGAGTTCCTGGACCCGGTGCGCTTCATCTCCAACCCGTCCACGGGGAAGATGGGCATGGCCCTGGCGCACGTGGCGCGGACCCAGGGGGCCTCGGTGACGGTGGTCCTGGGGCCCGTCGGGGCCGTGGACCGCTCCGGCCTCGAGGTGGTGGACGTCGTGTCCGCGGAGGACATGGCGCGCGAGGTGCTGTCGCGAGTCGAGGCGGTGGACCTCTTCATCGCCACGGCGGCGGTGAGTGACTGGCGCCCGGAGACGCGCTCGCCGCAGAAGGTGAAGAAGGGCGCGACCGCCACGCCGGAGAACCTGCGGCTGGTCCGGACGCCGGACGTCCTCGCGGAGGCGTCCCGGAAGGTGGCGGGGCAGGGGAAGAGACCGCTGCTGGTGGGCTTCGCCGCGGAGACGGAGCGGGTGGAGGAGCACGCGCGCGAGAAGCTGGAGCGCAAGGGCCTGGACGCCATCGTCGCCAACGACGTCACGGCCCCGGGCGCGGGGTTTGGCACGGACACCAACCACGTGACGGTGTTGACCCGCTCGGGCTCGCGACAGGAGCTCCAGGGGAGCAAGGAGGGCGTGGCCCGGGGCATCCTCGACCTCCTGCGCTCCCTGCCGCGTCCCGGCTCCAGTGGAGGCCAGGGCTGAATCGAGGGGCGCCCCAGTGTGGGCCCGGTCGGACGCCCCGGGCGTGTGACGCGATGTGCGAGACCGAGGCGTCCGTGGGGCCGAGCGCTGGTGCATGGCGGCCCGTCCGCCCCGGCGCGGGGAACGTGGAGGCGAAGATGACCGCTTCCTTGCGCCCGGGCGCTGCGTCCGATACCGATCCAGAACCGTGAACGACGACTCGCCCGAAGCCTCGCTGGACATGAGCGCCGTGCTCGAGGACGTCCGCCGCCACCTGCTCTGGCAGGAGGACGCGGCGGGCCGGGTGCTGATGATCGACGCGAAGGCCGCGGCCGAGCTCCAGCGCCTGACCCCGTCCCTGCGCTCGCGCTTCGCGAGGCCCGCGTCGGAGTCCCCGCAGTCCCCCGCGCCGGTCGAGCCGCGCCCCGCGGCCGTCGCCGAACCAGCGGCGGACAGGGGCGTGGCGCAGGCCCCGACGAGACCCATGGAGGCCCCTGCTGGGGCGCCCGTGGCCGCGGCGGCTCCCACGCAGAGGCCCCCCGCGCCGCCGCCCGCCGCGCGCCCGGGCTTCTCGTCCCCTCCGGCCTCCGCCTCCCGGGCGCCCTCGGCACGCCCCGCCGCGCCGGGCATGTTGCTGGATGTTCCACCCCAGCCCTCCCCTGGGGCCGCGCCGCTGCCCGGAGCCGTGGACGGCGAGCGGCCGACGCTGGACCAGGTTCGCCGGGAGCTGGGGGATTGCCGCCGCTGCAAGCTGTGCACGGGGCGCAAGAACATCGTGTTCGGTTCGGGCAACCCGCGGGCGCAACTGGTCTTCGTGGGCGAGGGGCCGGGCGAGAACGAGGACCTGCAGGGCGTACCGTTCGTGGGCGCGGCGGGTGAGCTGCTGACGAAGATGATCGAGGCGATGGGGTTCCGCCGCGACGACGTCTACATCTGCAACGTGGTGAAGTGCCGCCCGCCGGGCAACCGCAATCCGGAGCCGGACGAGATCCAGGCGTGCGAGCCGTTCCTGCGCGCGCAACTGGCGGCCATCCAGCCCAAGGTGGTGGTGGCGCTGGGCAAGTTCGCGGCGCAGACGCTGCTCCGCGACTCGACGCCCATCACCCGCATGCGTGGCAACTGGCGGGTCTACGAGGGCATCCAGCTCATGCCCACGTTCCACCCTGCGTACCTGCTCCGCAACCCGGCGGAGAAGCGCAACGCGTGGGCGGACCTGCAAGCGGTGATGAAGGTATTCGGCAAGAACCCGGGCTCGCGCGCTTAGCGTGGGCGGCCGGGGGGGAGGCACGATGAAGGGATTGCTGGAGACGCGCGAGCTGCAGTCACCCGCGCTGGAGTCCAACCCGCTGGGCGACCCGGCGCGGCGGCGGCTCACGGTGTACCTGCCGCCGGGCTATGCCGAGAGCGACCGGCGCTACCCGGCCGTCTACTTCCTGCACGCGTTCGGGAACAGCGGCGGGACGTGGACCAACGCGTCCGGCTTCGGCCTGACGGTGCCGGAGCGGCTCGACGCGCTCATCGAGTCCGGCGCGGTCCCTCCGGTGGTCGGCATCTTCCCGGACGGCTGGACGTCGCTGGGCGGGAGCCAGTGGATCAACAGCGACGCCATCGGCCGCTATCGCGACTACCTGGCCAAGGACGTGGTGGGCTTCGTGGACCGCACGTTCCGCACGCTGCCCAAGGCGGCGTCGCGCGCGGTGCTGGGGCACAGCTCGGGTGGCTATGGGGCGCTGGTGATGGGGCGCTACCACCCGGAGCTCTTCTCGCACCTGGGGGCGCACTCGGCGGATGCGTACTTCGAATACTGCTACCTGCCGGACCTGCCGAAGGCGGCGGGTTCGCTCCTGAAGTCCGGGGGCGTGGAGGCGTGGCAGACGGAGTTCCGCAAGCGCGTGCGGGAGACGAAGATGCGCGGCGACGACTTCCCGGTGGTGAACACGCTGGCGATGGCCGCCGCGTACTCGCCGAAGAAGGGCGAGCCGCTCAACCTGGAGCTGCCCTTCGACCCGCAGACGGGGCGGTTGAAGCTGGACGTGTGGAACCGGTGGCTGGTGCACGACCCGGTGCGCTTCGTGCCCAAGTTCCTGGACTCCTACAAGAAGCTCAAGACGCTCTTCCTCGACTGTGGGACGCGCGACGAGTTCAACATCCGCTGGGGCACGCGCATGCTCGCCGACGACCTCAAGAACGCGGGCGTGGAGTTGGTGCACGAGGAGTTCGAGGACGGCCACTCCGGCGTGTCGTACCGCTTCGAGCGCTCGCTCGCGGTGCTGCTGCCGCGGCTCGCGCTGGAATAGCGCGGCGCGTCCACGCGTGGACACGGGGGCCTGGGATGGCGTTTTCGCGACGTCCCGGGCCCGTGGAGGCGACGTGGTGCTGGCCAATCCCCTCCCGGAGCGGATAGACGCAGGTCGCAACGCGCGCCGCGCGGTGAGGCGGAGGGCGCGATGACCTTCAGGGAGACGGGAACATGAGCAACGACCTCTATGGGCTGTCTCGCGTGGTCGGCGAGAAGGGCGTGCTGCCGCAGCGCGCGAAGAAGCTGGACCCTTCGCTGCCGTGCCGCGAGTCCGAAGTGCTCATCGACGTGGAGAGCCTCAACATCGACGCCGCGTCCTTCAAGCAGATCAAGGGCGAGGTGGGTGGCGACGCCACGCGCATCGGCGAGCGCATCCAGGAGATCGTCCGTGAGCGGGGGAAGATGCAGAACCCCGTGACTGGCTCCGGCGGCATGCTCATCGGCCGGGTGAAGGAGATTGGCGCGAAGCATCCGGCGCGCGAGCAACTGCGCGTGGGGGACCGCATCGCCACGCTGGTGAGCCTGACCCTGACGCCGCTGGTCATCGAGGAGGTGAAGTCGGTCCACGTCGACATCGACCGCGTGGACATCCGCGGGCACGCGCTGCTGTTCGCCAGCGGCATCTACGCGAAGCTCCCATCGGACATCCCGGACACGCTGGCGTTGGCGGCGCTGGATGTCTGTGGTGCTCCCGCGCTGGTGGCCCGCCACGTGCGCCCCGGGATGACGGTCGCGGTGCTGGGCTCGGGCAAGAGCGGGGCGCTGTGCCTGGCGCAGGCGCGTCGCAACCTGGAGAGCCGGGGCAAGCTCATCGCGCTGGACGTGTCCCAGGCCGCGCTCGACACGTTGTCCTCCATCGGGCTGTGTGACGTGGCGCTGAAGGTGGACGCGACGCAGGGCGTGGACGTGATGGAGGCGGTGAGCCAGGCGACGGGCGGCCAACTGTGTGACCTGGTCGTCAACTGCGCCAGCGTGGGCAACACGGAGATGGCCACCATCCTGTCCGTGAAGGACGGGGGCACGGCCATCTTCTTCTCCATGGCCACCAGCTTCACCGCGGCGGCGCTCGGCGCGGAGGGCGTGGGCAAGGACGTCACGATGGTCGTGGGTAACGGCTACGTGCCCGGCCATGCCTCGCTGACGCTCGCCCTGCTGCGCACGGAGCCCGCGCTCCTCCAGCTCTTCGCCACCCGCTACGTCTGAGCGGGACGCGGGAACCCGCGGTTGCTACGCGCCCCCATGTCCGACGGTGGGGAACAGGCGGCGCGGGCAGCCCGGTGGCCTGGAGTGGTCGCGTCCAGGCCCGCCGGTGGCGCCGGATGCGCGTCGCGCGCAGGGCGCCCCCGTGGCCTGGCGCTGTCGTGTCCAGGCCCGTCGCCGGCGCGGTGTCGCATCATGCTCACGCCGCTCGCTCAGCGCGTGGCGGCGGCGTCCGGCGCGGGCGCGACGGGGGCCTGGGGCTGCTGTGTCTGAGCCCAGTCACTGGCGCTGCGTCCGCTCGCGTCGCGGGTCTCTGGGGACGCCCCCTTCTGGCGCAACTGGTCGACCACCTCCTGTCGACCGAAGAGGGAGGCGAACATCAGCGCCGTCTGACCGAAGCCGTTGGTCTGGTCCACGGCGCACGTCTGCTGGTTGAGCAACCCGACGATGTCGGCGTAGCCCTTGAACGCCGCGCCCATCAGCGCGGTGTTGCCGTGATTGTCGCCCGCGCACGCGTCAGCGCCCGCGGCGAGCAGCGCGCGCACCGTGTCGAGGTGACCGTGGTACGCGGCGAGGATGAGCGGCGAGAACCCGCGCTTGTCGCGGGCTTCTACTGGAGTCCCGGCGCGGAGCAGCCCGGTGACGATCTCCGTGTCGCCGACACGCGCGGCGGCGAGCAGGTACCGCTCCGCCTCGCTCGTGGCCAGCATGCGCCCCTCGGGCGCCGGCTCCGAGCGCAGGGAGAACCACGCGGCGGTGAGCACACCACAGACGAGCACCAACAGGCCCACGGCTCCCATCAACAGCTTGCGAAACATGACGTCCTCCGGACGCGAACAGGGGAGGGGCGAGGTGGCCGCGGACTCCCGCGTGGCCGGTCCAATCAGCCCCTCGAGGACTAGGGGGGAAACAGGACTGCGGGCCCGGGAGCCGACGCGCGTCTCCCGGGCCTGGACCGCGGACGGCTTCTTCAGCGAGCGGCGAGCGGGGCCACGGCGGCCTTGGCGTCGTCGACCTTCACGCCCACGGCCTTGGCCAGCTTGGTGCCGTACTCCGGGTTGGCCATGAAGAAGTGGCCCACCATGCGGGCCTTCACCTTGGCGTCGCGCACCTGGCCCAGGTCGGCGGCCAGGTTCTTCACCAGGCGCTCACGCCCGGCCGCGTCCAGCGCCGTGTAGAACACGCCCGCCTGCGCGAAGTTGTCCGTCTTGTCGATGGGGCGCTGCTGTGTCGTGCCGGTCAGCGGCGCGCTCGACAGCAGGTAGGCCGGGACCTCCTGCGTCTCGCGGACGATGCTCGGCTCGTAGTTCACGTCCGACTTCGTGTTGGCGAAGTTCATGCTGCCGCCCTGGTTGTTGTTGTTCACCGACGCCTTGGCGCGGTTGACGGGCAGCGACTGGTAGTTGGCGCCCACGCGGTAGCGCTGGGTGTCCGCGTACGAGAAGAGGCGACCCTGGAGGAGGCGGTCCTCGGAGGGCTCGATGCCGGAGGGCTGCACGCCCGGAGAGAAGGCGGACTGCTCGGTCTCCTCGAAGAAGTTGTCCGGCAGCTTGTTGAGCGTGAACTTGCCCAGCTTGATGGACGGGACCTTGTCCTCCGGCCAGATCTTCGTCGGGTCCAACGGGTCGAAGGAGAACCCGTCCAGGTCCTTGGGGTCCAGCACCTGGGCCGTCAGCTCCCACGCGGGGAACTTGCCCGAGCCGATGGACGCATACAGGTCCGACGTGGCGTTCTGGTGGTCCTCACCCGCGACGCGCGCGGCCTCCTCGGAGGTGAGGCTCTTGATGCCCTGCTGCGAGTTCCAGTTGAACTTGACGTAGCGGTAGTCGCCCTTGGCGTTGACGAACTTGAACGCGTGGACGCCGTGCCCGTTCATCTGGCGGTAGTTCGCCGGGATGCCGATGTCCGAGTACAGCTGCGTCAGCATGTGCGTGGACTCGGGGATGTGGGAGAAGAAGTCGAAGAAGCGGTTCGGGTCCTGCTTGTTCGTGATCGGCGACGGCTTGAGCGAGTGCACCATGTCCGGGAACTTGATGGCGTCCCGGATGAAGAAGACCGGCAGGTTGTTGCCCACCAGGTCCCAGTTGCCCTCGTCCGTGTAGAACTTCAGCGCGAAGCCGCGCGGGTCCCTCAGCGTCTCCGGCGAGCCGGACGGATGGATGACGGTGGAGAAGCGCACGAACATCGGCGTCTTCTTCCCCTTGGTGGCGAAGATGGACGCGCGCGTCAGGTTGGAGAAGTCGCCATAGCTCTCGAACACGCCGTAGGCGCCCGCGCCACGCGCGTGCACCACGCGCTCCGGGATGCGCTCACGGTCGAACCGGGCCAGCTTCTCGATGAGGTGGAAGTCCTCCAGCAGGATGCCGCCGCGCGGCCCCGCCGTCTTCGAGCTCTGGTTGGTTCCGACCTGGGCGCCCGTGTCGGTAGTGAGGGGAGGTGGGTTGGCCGCGAACGCCGAGCCACTGAACAGGACAGTCGTCAGGATGAGGGAGCGGGTCTTCACGTCGAGTCTCCTCTTGGGGGGTGAGGCGTGCGCTCCTTGAGCACGGACCGTGCCGTGAGCCGGTGCTCAATGAATTCAAGGGGTTGACGAGAACGGCTGACCTGTCGACACCGAAATGTCGGTTGAATCACCGTCTTTTCGGTGGGGGTGATCATCGTATTTTCGGTGTTGGTGGAGCGAGAACCGATAATGCGGTGCGGCAGCGCTATCTCGGTGTGCTTCCACGCTTCCGGTAGGCGGTTTGGCGGGTAAGGTGCGCCCATGCCAGGCCCGTTCATCGAAGACGCGCAGATTGCACACGCGCGCAAGCTGGCGGAGGAGATCGTCAACCCGATCTTCGACCTCATCCGCCGCAACACCACTGTTTCCATCGAGCGCACCGTGTTGCGCTTCTTCGGCATTTCCGGGGCGGGGGCCCGAGGAGTGCCGCTCGCCAACCTGATGGTCGACAAGCTGAAGGCCGCCGGGGTGCTCAACCGGGGCGCGGCCTATTGGTACGGCCGGGCGCTACAACTGGGGGCGAAGAGTCCGCTGGAGGCCGTCGAGCGGTTGACGGCGCTGCCCACGGACAAGCTGGGTCCGCTGCCTGCGGAGCAGGAGCAACGGCTGCGCGCCGAGGTCCGCGAGGAGGCTCGCGCGGCGTTGGAGGACATGAAGGCCCGCCTCGCGCAGCGCGACGCGCTCCGCCAGCAGTTCCCCATGTCGCCCGCGCCGCACAAGTACGTCATCGTCGCCACGGGCAACATCTACGACGACGTGGATCAGGCCCGGGCGGCGGCCCAGGCGGGCGCGGACGTCATCGCGGTCATCCGGTCCACGGCCCAGTCGCTCCTGGACTACGTGCCCCACGGCGCCACCACGGAGGGCTACGGCGGCACGTACGCGACCCAGGAGAACTTCCGCATCATGCGCGAGGCCCTGGACGAGGAGAGCCGCAAGCTCAAGCGCTACATCCAGTTGACCAACTACTCGTCCGGCCTGTGCATGTCGGAGATCGCCTTCTGCGCGGCCTACGAGCGGCTGGACATGCTCCTCAACGACGCGATGTACGGAATCCTCTTCCGCGACATCAACATGCGTCGCACCTTCATCGACCAGTACTTCAGCCGCCGCATCTGCGCCCTGGCGGGCATCATCATCAACACGGGCGAGGACAACTACATCACCACGGCGGACGCGTACGACGCGGCCCACACGGTCATCGCCAGCCAGTTCATCAACGAGTGCTTCGCCAAGCGGGCGGGCCTGAAGGACTGGCAGTTGGGCATCGGGCACTCGTACGAGATCGACCCGTACCGCGACGACACGCTCCTGTTGGAGCTGTCGCAGGCGATGCTCGTGCGCCGCTGCTTCCCGGACGCGCCGCTGAAGTACATGCCGCCCACCAAGCACAAGGAGACGGACATCTTCTTCAGCCACGCGTACGACGTGATGGCGGACCTGGTGGCCATCTGGACGCGGCAGGGCATCCAGCTGCTGGGCATGATGACGGAGGCCATGCACACGCCGCTCCTGGCGGACCGCTTCGTGGCGCTCAAGTCCGCCAACTACATCCACCGCGCGGCGCGGGGCATCGACGAGGAGTTCACCGTCCGGGAGGACGGGAAGATCGCCAACCGGGCCCGCGAGGTGTTCGCCCAGGCGATGAAGCTGCTCCAGGAGTGCCGCGACGAGGGCATGGTGGCCGCCATCGGCAAGGGGCACTTCGGCGACGTGAAGCGCGAGGAGACCGGCGGCAAGGGGCTCGACGGCGTGCTGGAGAAGTCGCCCGACTACTTCAATCCGTTCCTGGAAATCCTGGAGGCAGCATGATGCTCGGTACGCTTCTGACGATGGTGGTGGCCGCGGGCGGTTCGGCGGACGCGCTGGCGAACTTCCAGGTGAAGAACGTCGCGGTGCAGGTGCCGGCCGCGTGGCAGCGCTCGGTGGAGGACGGGTCGACGAAGTTCCTCGCCCCCAGCGGTGACGCCTACTTCCTGGTGGACGTGGGCACGGTGCAGACGGCGGGCATGAAGGCCCAGGTCTGCGTGGACAAGATCACCGCCGGCATCGGCGGCACGGGTTGGGAGAAGCTCAAGGTGGGCGGACAGCCCGCGGCGAAGCGGCTGGACTCCGACGCGTCCACCAACGGCGGCGTGGTCGACACCGTGACGTACGTGGGCTGTGACGGACGCACCACGTGGTCCATCGTCTTCTTCATGGAGCAGGCGAAGAAGGCGCGGTTCTCGACGCTGGCCGACAAGGTGGGCACCAGCGTGAAGATCCAGCGGGCGGGGAAATAGAGCGATGGTGAAGCCGAGCAAGCAGATCATCCGTCCCTACGGAGACCGTCGGGACGACGGGGTCGTGCAGCTGTCGTTCACGCTGCCGGTGCCCCTGTCGGAGAAGGCCAAGGAGGCCGCCGCCGTCTTCACTCGGAAGATGGGGTTCTCCGACGTGAAGGTGGCCGCCGCGGAGCGCGCCGCGGACAACTACACCTTCTTCATCGTGTACGCCCGCTCGGGCATGTACCTGGACTACGCCGAAATCGACGTGCCCGAGGTCGTCGTCAAGAAGATGTCGTTCGACGACCTCAACGCCTTCATCAAGGAGAAGGTGGGCCGGCGCATCGTCGTGTTCGGCGCGTGCACCGGCACGGACACGCACACGGTGGGCATCGACGCCATCCTGAACATGAAGGGCTACGCGGGCGACTACGGCCTGGAGCGCTATCCCGGGTTCGAGGCGTTCAACCTGGGCAGCCAGGTCCCCAACGAGGACCTCATCAAGAAGGCCCTGGCGAAGAACGCCGACGCCATCCTGGTGAGCCAGGTCGTCACCCAGCGCGACGTGCACAAGGACAACTCGCGCCACTTCATCGAGGCGGCGAAGGCGGCGGGCATCCACGGCAAGGTGCAACTGCTCTTGGGCGGCCCCCGCGTGGACCACAAGCTGGCGCTGGAGCTGGGCTTCGACGCGGGCTTCGGGCCGGGCACCAAGCCCTCGGACGTGGCCAACTACATCGTCCACGCGCTCCTCAAGAAGGAGGGCAAGGAGCCCCAGGACATGCACTTCCAGGGAGAGCCCACGTGAGCACGGGAACCAAGGCCATCATCCGGCTGCGCATGAGCAGCCATGACGCGCACTACGGCGGCAACCTCGTCGACGGCGCGCGCATGCTGGGCCTGTTCGGCGACGTGGCCACGGAGCTGTGCATCCGGGCCGACGGCGACGAGGGGCTGTTCCGCGCCTACGACTCCGTGGAGTTCCTGGCGCCGGTGTACGCCGGGGACTTCATCGAGGCGGAAGGGGAGATCGTCAGCGCGGGCAACACGTCGCGCAAGATGCGCTTCGAGGCCCGCAAGGTCATCCGCCCGCGCCCGGATGTGAACGATTCGGCGGCGGACGTGCTGACGGAGCCCGTGGTGGTGTGCCGTGCTTCGGGGACCTGCGTGGTTCCCAAGGACAAGCAGCGAGGTCAGCGATGAGTCCTCCCATGGTCCTCACCGCGGCGATGGTGGGCGCGGAGACGACGCGCGCCCAGACGCCGCACCTGCCCATCACCGCCGAGGAGATCGCCGAGGACGCCGCGCGCTGTCGCGAGGCGGGCGCGGCCATGGTGCACCTGCACGTGCGCACCCCGGACGGCAAGCCGTCGCAGGACGCGGAGCTGTTCCGGGCCGCCATCCGCGCCATCCGCGCGCGCACCGACGTGCTCATCCAGACGTCCACCGGTGGCGCGGTGGGCATGACGGTGGACGAGCGCTGCGGTCCGCTGACGCTGACGGGGGCGGACCGGCCGGACATGGCCACGCTCACCACGGGCACGGTGAACTTCGGGGAAGAGGTCTTCTGGAATCCCCGCCCGCTCGTGCGCGACATCGCCAGGCGCATCCGCGCCCTGGGCCTGCGCCCGGAGCTGGAGTGCTTCGACGTGGGGATGATCGACGAGGCCCGCTACCTGGCGAAGGAGGGGCTGGTGGAGCTGCCCGCGCACTTCGACTTCGTGCTGGGCGTGCCGGGCACGCTCCAGGCGCGGCCGGAGGTGCTGGACTTCATGATCGCCTCGTTGCCGGAGGCCTCCACCTGGACCGTGGCCGGCGTGGGCCGCTTCCAGCTCCCGTTCGTGGAGGAGGCGGCGAAGCGCGGCGGCAACGCGCGGGTGGGCCTGGAGGACAACATCTACGTGTCCAAGGGCGTGCTCGCGAAGGGCAACTGGGAGCTCGTGGCGGACGCCGCGAAGCGTGCCCGGGCCCACGGCCGCGAGCCGGCCACGCCCCAGCAGGCGCGCGAGCTGTTGCGGCTGGGCTGAGGGCGGGGAGGTCGTGCCCGCCGGAGTCCCACTGGGGCGGCGGCGGGCATTCGTCTGTCTGGGGCTGTCAGGACTCGAGGGCCCTGCGCGTCGGGCGTCGCCGGACGCCACCCGTTCGCTCGTGTTGCCGGACGGAAGGGCCCTGTCACCCGAGGGACCATTCGCATGGACACGGAGCTGAAGGGCAGGGGCGTCCTCGTCACGGGCGGCGCGGGCGGTATCGGTACGGCGCTGGTGCGCGCGTTCTCCGAGGAGGGCGCGAGGGTGGCGGTGCACTACCGCTCCAGCGAGGACAAGGCGCTGCGCCTGTCCCGGGACGTGGGCGGCGTGGCGCTGCGCGCGGACCTGACGGTGGAGGCGGAGGTGGACGCGCTCGTGCCCGCGGCGGTCGCCGCGCTGGGCCGCCTGGACGTGCTCGTGTGCAACGCGGGCCGGTACCCCGCACCGGACGAGTCACTCTGGGACATGTCGCTGGCGCGCTGGCGGCAGACGCTGGCGGAGAACCTGGACAGCGTCTTCCTGTGCTGCCGTGCCTTCCTGCGGCACATGGCGACCACGGGTACGGGCAACATCGTCATCATCAGCTCCACCGCGGGGCTGTTCGGCGAGGCCGGCCACACCGACTACGCGGCGGCGAAGGGCGCGCTGGCGAGCGGGTTCGTCAAGAGCTTGAAGAACGAGCTGGGGCGCGTCGCGCCGCTCGGGCGGGTCAACGTGGTGTGCCCCGGATGGACGGAGGTGGACCGCAATCGCGCGAAGGTGGCCGACGCGGAGTTCGTGAAGCGGGTGACCCGGACGATGCCCCTGCGCAAGGTGGGGCAGCCGGAGGACGTCGCGCGCGTGGTGGTGACGTTGGCGTCGGATCGCATCTCCGGCCACGTGACGGGCGAGGTCGTCACCGTGGCGGGGGGCATGGAAGGACGGGTGTTGCATGACGTTTGACGTGGATGTGCGGAAGTACAACCGCGAGGCATGGGACCGGCAGGTGGCGGCGGGGGACCGGTGGACCATCCCGGTGGGGCCGGAGGTCATCGCGGCGGCGCGGCGCGGCGAGTGGAGCATCGTCCTCACCCCGACGAAGCCGGTGCCGCGCGAGTGGTTCGGCGACATCGCGGGCAAGCAGGTGCTGTGTCTGGCGGGGGCGGGGGGCCAGCAGGCGCCCGTGCTGGCGGCGGCCGGGGCCCACGTGACGGTGCTGGACAACTCGCCCGGGCAGCTCGGCCAGGACCGGAAGGTGGCCGAGCGCGAGGGGCTGACCCTGCGGCTCGTGGAGGGGGACATGCGCGACCTCTCCGTCTTCGCGGATGGCAGCTTCGACCTCGTCTTCCACCCGTGCTCGAACTGCTTCGTGGACACCGTGCGGCCCGTGTGGCGCGAGGCGTTCCGCGTGCTGCGGCCCGGTGGGGCGCTCCTGTCGGGCTTCAGCAACCCGGTCATCTTCCTCTTCGACCCGGAGCTCCAGGAGCAGGGCGTGCTGCAGCTCAAGTACAAGATGCCCTATTCGGACTTCACCAGCCTGACGGACGAGGAGCGTCGACGGTACACCGACAAGGGCGAGCCCCTGTGTGTCGGCCACTCGCTCCAGGACCAACTGGGCGGGCAACTGGACGCGGGCTTCGTCCTCGCGGGCCTCTTCGAGGACCGGCACGTGTCGGGTGACGCGGTGTCCGAGTATTTCGACGGGTTCATCGCCACGCGCGCCGTCAAGCCGACGGGGCGGTGAGGTGGGGAGGAGTCCCTCCCGGGCCCCATGCGGGGCGGGATTTAACCTTCCGGGTCGCGCGGGGTTTTTCCTGGCATCGGGGGACGCGAGCGGGAGTGCCCGCGTCCCTCGGAACCACTGGAGAAACGAAACATGCGTCTGACGACCCTGCTGACCTCCTTCG
Source organism: Myxococcus dinghuensis (assembly GCF_024198235.1). Classification (GTDB taxonomy): domain Bacteria; phylum Myxococcota; class Myxococcia; order Myxococcales; family Myxococcaceae; genus Myxococcus; species Myxococcus dinghuensis. Next base: position 54,840 of record NZ_JAKCFB010000033.1, read on the forward strand.
CCGCCGCCTCCTTGCTGCTCGCCACGCCGGTGCTCGCTGGTGACGGCGACAAGGCCGCTGACGGACAGTGCTCGCAGCCCCACGCCCACGGTCACCGGGGCATGAAGGGCGGCAGGCACGGCGGCATGCACCTGGCGCGGATGGAGCACCGGCTCGACCGCGCCGTGGAGAGCGGCCGCCTCTCCCAGGCCCAGGCCGACCAGTTCAAGGGCGAGATGCGCCAGCTCCGCGACGAGACGAAGGCCCAGCGCGACGCCGCGGGGGGCCAGCTCACCGAGGAGCAGCGCACCCAGTTCAAGGAGCGCGCCCGCGCCCTGCGCGAGAAGGTGAAGGCCGCCCTGAAGGAGACGGCGCCCGCGAAGCAGGAGACCTGACGGGCGGAAGGGGAGGGGAACTTGCCGCGTGAGTGGTGACGCGTGCGAGGGAGTCGGGACGTCGGGCAGACTCACGGGAGCCGTTCCTCCTTCGCGTGAGGTCGCGTGTGCGCCTGCTTCGATTCGCCGTGCTGATGTTCTGGGGCGCCGGGTGCGGCGCGCATTCGCGGCGCCAGCCCGAGCCCCTTCCGGGCCCGGACAAGGCCGAGCCCGTGCAGCCGTCCGTGGATGACGCGGAGCTGCTCCGAGTCCAGCGCAGCGCGCTCTACATCGTCGAGGCGGAGCGGGCGGCCATCCGCGCCACCGACATCCTCCTGGCGGACGAGACGTTGGACCGCTCCCGGCTGCAGTGGTTCTTCACCCTCCCCTTCGGTGGCGCCTGGTACGGGCTCTTCGGGAAGGTGGATGACGCGGGGACGTTCAACCCGTCCTATGCGCTGAAGGCGCCGTTCGAGGCACCGGAGTGGATGGAGCGCATCCCCGTGGAGGGCCTTCCCACGGACTTCAGCCACGTGGCGCGCGCGGTGCGGACCGCGGTGCAGACCGCGCACGAGGCGTTCGGCTCCCGGCGGGTGAACCTGGTCGTCCGGCTGGAGGCGTCGGGCGAGCTGACCGTCTACGTGCTCCAGGGCAGCCACCATCCCGGGCGCGTGAACCTGGGCGGCGACTTCCGGTTCCGCTTCGGTCCGGACGGGCGGACGCTCCTGGAGAAGACGCAGCTCCACCAGGGCGTCTTCGAGGCGCGGGCGCCGAGCGGGGACACGTCCGAGGGCGCCGAGGTGGCCCTCCATACCCACGTGCTGTTCCCCGGGCCGCTCGAGACGGAGCTCGCGCTGGTGATGCTCTACCCGGAGCTGGGCATGCTCGTGGTCGCTCCGCAGGAGGCGGGCACCGTGTACGTCCTGCTCCCGGATGGAGCCATCTGGATCCGCACGGACGCGCCGGCGCAGCGGCGCGTCCTGAAGCCGGATGGGACGTTCGAGTTCAGCGACCTGGAGGCGCCCGAGCCGGCGCCGTCCCAGGCGGAGTCCCCCTGACGCCGCTCAATCGCGCAGGCGCTCGGCCCAGGTGAAGTACGAGGCGCGGGCGTCCGCGAAGGGGTCCCGGAACAGGGCCCGCACCGCGGCCTTGTCCACGTCGCCCGCGTCGAAGGCGCGGTAGAGCCGGTCTCCCAGCAGGTAGCCCAGCGCGTGGCTGACGCCGTGGAACAGGCGGTCCTTGCGCAGGGGGAGCAGCTTCACGGCCTCCTCCGGCGCCTCCACCTCGGTGGCCTTGTGGGCCAGGACGAAGGCGGCGATCTGCCGGTCCACGCCCCGGCTCTCGCCGAAGCGTCCCGCCCACTCGGCGAGCCCCAGGCAGGTGCGGCGCGGATTGACGAGCCGCGAGCCGAAGAAGCCGAGCGCCTCCTCCATGCACCGCGCATAGAACGCCTCGGAGGCGGAGCGGGGGGCCTCCATCGCGTCGCCCACCGCGCAGTGCCGCACGAAGTGCGCGGCCTCCTCCGCCGCGTGGTTCAGCGACAGGGACGCGAGGTACGCGGTGCGGGCGCGCGGGATGTAGCTGCTCTCGCGCGACAGGATGTGGCGGCGCAGTTGCGACAGCTCCGCCTGGGTGAAGCGCCCCCGGCGCTGGATGCGCGCCAGCACGTCCCCATCCGCCACCGTGGCGACCTCCACGGACTCCAGCGCGCGCACCACCGGCACGCCCGCGAGCCGGCCGATCAGCGCCGCCATCTCCCGGAAGCGCTCCGTCGCGCCCCGGTCCAGCAGGGGCGAGTCACCAGCCTCCGCCTCCAGGTAGTCCAGGAAGCTCTGCTGGCACACGACGGGAGAGGCGTTGAGGAGGCACACGGCGTCGTCGGACAGCTCCACCGCCTCGGCCACGCCCATGTGGCCCTCGCGGGCCAGCCGCCACCAGACCCCCTCCGCGTTCTGGTACACCACCAGTCCGCGACGCACGATGTCACCGAGCGCCTGCTCCACCTGCGCCGGGAGGTGACAGGGGGCGATGTGGTACTGGCCCACCAGGACGAGCACGAGGGGACGGTCCTCGGCGCGGGCGACCCGGGCGATGCGCTCGGCCGCGTACGCGTCCCGCAGTGCGAGCGAACGTTCACCCTGCGCGCGGCGGTCGATGCCCACGACCTCCAGGCGATGCCGGCGCGCGAAGGCGAGCAGGGTGCGCACCGTGCCGCCGGGGCCGAAGCCGGTGTCCTGCGTGCCGTGGCCCAGTCGGGCCAGCAACGAGCGCTCGGACAGGCGACCCGTGTTCCACGCGTCGAGCGCGGCCTGGTGCCGGCCCTCGATGCACTCGAGGGCGAGGACGACGCGACGCCCCGCGCCCAGCGCGCGCTCGGCGAGCTCCAGGTAGGTCTGCTGCGCGAGCGGCAGCGTGTGGTAGTCGCCGACGTAGACCACGTCCGCGGCGCGCACCCGCTGGTGCACGTCCGTCAGCGGCAGGACGCGCCGGTAGCTGGACGTGCGCCGCCGGTAGCGGGCCTCGTAGGTTCGGAATGCATTCGTGTGCCCGTCCACCACGCGGGCGATTTGCGCCCGCTGACGACGAAAGAGGGCGAGGTGCAGGGCGAGCGAGTCGCGCATGGAGTGCGGCGATCCCTCGCATGGCCTCGGAGACCCGGCAAAAAATCGGCGCGCGTGGTTGGCGTGGAGGCCCCTTCCTTGACTCGGGAATCGGAGCAAAGGACCATCGCCCTGCTTGAAGACCGCACTCGCTCGCGCGACCCTCCTCAGCCTCGTGCTCTTCGTGGCGGTACCCGTCCGCGCCGAGGAACCTTCGCTTCTCCACTCCGCGCCCGCGCGCGCCCAGGCCGGCCTGCCGCTGAAGCTGGATGGGACGCTCGTGGACGGCGCACGCATCCTCGAGATGTTCGTGCGCTACCGAGGTCCGGGGGAGCCCTACGCCCGCGTGCAGATGGAGCGCCAGTACGGCGACCTCTACCGCGGCATCATCCCCGCCGAGCACATGGCGGCGCCCGGCGTCGAGTACTACGTCGAGGGCGTCACCGCCGACGGCGAGCGCGTGGCGATCTTCCAGACGGCGGCCCGCCCCGCGCGGGTGCTGGTGGCGGGGGACTCGCCCGCGTCCACGTCCACGGCGAGCCGGCCCACGACGGGCCCCGAGTCGCGGCCGTCGATCTCCGCCGACACCGACGAGCGCCCCCCGGCGCGCCTGCCGATGCCGCCGCCCCCGTCCGACAAGCCGAAGGCGGGGACCGCGTCCTCGCGCCCGCCTCCGCCTGCGGCGAGCAGCGACGACTCGATGGCCGCGCTCACGGCGGAGCTGCCCGAGGAGGCTCCGCCGGCGCCCAAGACTCCGGCGCGCGCGACGCCTCCTCCTCGCGAGTCCACGTCGACGCCCACGCGCGAGCCCACCGCGTCGCCTCGCGCGTCGACCTCCGGCCGCGAGGTCGCGTCGTCCACGCGCGAGGGCGGGACGGGAGGCCGTGAGTCGGCTTCCTCCGGCCGTGGGGCGGGGGCCTCACACGATTCCCCATCCCACCGGGAGCCTCCGGCGGGCTCCAGCCGCGACGCCTTCGCGCCCATGGACGCGGAGCCGGGGCGCTCGGCGCTGGAGGACGACCTGGCCCTCTACAGCGCGGAGGACACGCTGGCGCTGGCGACGCGGCACGAGGAGAAGGTCCAGAAGGTGCCGGCCATCGGCGCGTCGTTCAACCGCGATCAGATCAGCGCGCTCGGGGCCCGCACGGTCGCGGACGTGCTGGACGTGGTGCCGGGGCTCACCGTCAGCCGGGACGTGCAGGGCTTCCATCGCACCGCCATCCGCGGCCTGCGCAACGACGCGGAGGTGCTGTTCCTGCTCAACGGCCACCGCCTCAACAACTTCTTCGACGGCAAGGCCCTGATGAACCTCCCGGTGGAGAACCTGGAGCGCATCGAGGTCATCCGTGGACCGGGTTCCGCGCTCTATGGCGCGGGCGCGTTCCTGGGCGTGGTCAACATCGTCACGGACACCTCGGATGGCCTGCGCACCGCGGTGTCCGCGGGAGGCTTCCCGGAGAAGGACGACCGGCTCGCCGTCACGGTGAACGGCCACGTCTCCGCGGGCCAGACGTTCGGCGACCTGCGGCTCTTCGCGGACGTGGACCTCTGGAGCCAGAAGGGGGACTCCAACATCATCACCCACGACAGCCTCGACGACGAGGCCATCTCCCAGGGCCTGCGCGCCGTGGAGGACCCCGCCGGGAGGACGCAGGACGACCGCTTCCTGCTCAACCTCGGCGGCGGCGCCACGTACGCCATGGGCGACGCGGGGAAGCTGGGCGCCTCCGTCCGCTTCCTCACGGAGAACCGCACCGCCCTGCTGGGCCTCTTCGACGCGGTGGCCGAGGACTCGGAGCTGAAGTGGAACGTCCTCATGGCCGACCTCTCGTGGGAGAAGAACGTGGGCGCCTCGGTGCTGCTGCGCGCCCGCGCGGGCTTCGACCAGCAGTCCACGGACCGGCGCTTCCAGCTGACGCCCAGCGGCTTCCGCACGGGCTCGGACGCGAACCAGCTCTTCGAGAACGGCATGCAGGAGCAGTCGCGCGTCTCCGTGCGCACGCTGACCGGCGGCCTGGACGCCGACGTCGCGCTGGCCCCCACCAATCGCCTGTCGCTGGGCGTCGTGGTGGAGCAGCAGTCGCTGGGGGATTACGAGTACGAGACGAACTACACGCTCGACACGCGCGTGCGCCCGGGGGGCTTCGCCCGGCCGGAGGGGCTCGCGGATCTGCTGGAGCTGGCGGACGGCGCCGCGTCCCGGCGCCTCAGCGTGGGCCTGTTCGCCCAGGACCAGTGGACGGTGGTCGATGCGCTGACGCTGACCTTCGGGGTGCGGCTGGACGCCACCCAACTGCCGGAGGTGGACGGCAGCGGCACCATCACCGGCACGAGCTTCGTGTCGCGCATCAACCCGCGCGTGGGCCTGGTGTTCTCCGCCACGGACTCACTGGTGCTCAAGGCCCTCTACGGCCGCGCCTTCCGCGCGCCCACGCTCCAGGAGCTGGCGGAGCGCATCCCGGACACCGACTACAGCCAGGGCCGCTTCGAGGGGAATCCCCGCCTGCAGCCCGCCACCGTGGACACCTTCGAGCTGGGCGCCGACCTCATCCAGTCCGCGGGTGACGCGCGCGTGCGCCTGCGCGCCAACGCGTTCCTGGAGCTGTTCTCCTCGCCCATCGTCCCCGTGGACACGTCCGGCAACATCGTGCCCCTGCGCAACCGCGAGCTGGGCGTGCGCGTGTACGGCGTCGAGGGCGAGGCGCGCCTGGAGGCCTCCAAGCGCGCGAGCGCGTGGTTCAACGCGAGCATCTCCCGCGCGCAGGACATGGAGCTGCCGCCGCAGTCCCGCCTGCTCACGGACACGCCCCAGGCCCGCTTCAACGCGGGCGTGTCGATGCCCATCGGCGCCTGGGTGAACTTCGATCTCGTGGTGCGCGCCGGCGCCGAGCGGCGCAACAACAGCCGCTCCGTGCTGGAGCTCATCCGCCGGTACAAGATTCCCGCCTACAGCCTCATCACCGCGCAGATCCGCAGCGAGCCCATCCTCGACATCTGGGAGGTGTCGCTGGTGGCGCACAACGTCTTCGACCACGACATGCGTGACGACGTCCCCCGCCCGGACCGCGTCACGGACAACCTCCCGCGCGAGGGCATGTCCGGCTACCTCACCGTGAGGGCCCACTTCTGATGCGTCCTTCCCGCTTCCTGCTCACCGCCGTCGCCCTGGCCTCGCCGCTGGCCGGGTGCATCTCGTACAACGATTCCTGCCAGCCGCTCGTGGCCGACCCGGAGGCCGTCGTCGGCTACCTGGGCGAGGACGTGCAGCTCGACAAGCCCTACACCCGCCACGCCAACAACGCGCTCGGCCAGCTCGTCGCGGACGCGTTCATGCACGCCGAGGACGGCTCGGCGCGCCCGGCGAAGCTGGGCATCGTCAACGGCGGCTCGCTGCGCGCCGAGGGCCTCTGCTACACGCGCATGTCCCTGAAGAAGGGGCCGCTCACCGACGGCGTGCTCCACGAGGTCATCCTCTTCGAGAACCTCGTGGTGACGGTGGACCTCACCGAGGACGAGCTCGTGCGGATGCTGGAGGCGAGCGTGGCCAGCCTCTACGGGGCGGGGCAGTCCATCACCTCGCCGTCCGGCGCCTTCCTGCAGGTCTCCGAAGGCACCAAGGTGCGCGTGGACTGCGAGCGGCCGGCCGGCTCGCGCGTGGTCGCCCTGGAGGTCGATGGCGCCACGGTGGCCCTGCCGCCGCGCCAGGACGCGAGCATCCGCTACCGCGTGGCCATGCCCAGCTTCCTGCTCGAGGGCGGCGATGGCTACGGCGCCGTGTTCGGCAACGCGGGCCAGGACCCGAACCGCAACCCCGTCCAGGCGCGGAAGCTGGGCGGGACGGACGCCAACATCGCGTCGGCGTACATGCGAGAGAAATACCCCACGACCGTCCAGGCGCTCACCGTGCATCCGCGCGTGGAGTTCGTGAACTGCGCGCTGCCCGCGGGGCCCTCCGGCGGGTGAGCGCCGGGGGCCGCGGGGTGAATCAGGACTTGGGCTCGTCCGAGTTCGGCGCGGCCGCCACCAGGGGCGTGGCGGTCGTGGCCGCCACCGCGGAGCCCGTCGCCGAGGCGGCGGGACGCGGAGGCGCGCTCAGCACGTCGTTGACCGACGGCATCTTCCGAATGTCGGCTCGGGCCACCTTCCACGCCTGCTGGACGATCCACGACAGCGAGCGGTCCTGCCGGTTCGCCTCGCGCTGGATCTCCTGCAGCATGTCCTCGGGGAAGTAGAGGCTTTGCTTGCGGTGGTCGGTGGTGGCCATGCCTGCGCTACTCCTCGCGCGGGTCCTGGCGCTCGTCGCCAGTCACGTCATTGACGGCGGGGAACGACTTGATGCGCTCGCGGGCGATCTTCCATGCCTGCTGCACGACCCACGACAGGGAGCGGTCCTGGCGGTTCGCTTCCTCCTGGATCTCCTTCAGCATCTCCTCGGGGAAGTACAGCGACTGCTTGCGCTTGTCGGTGCCTGCCATACCTGAGTCTCCGGGGCGGATTCGAGGTGACGACCTGAACACACCGGGGCCGTTATCCGACAGACGCCCAAGAGGGTCAACGGTTTCGGAGGACTCGTTCCGCGCTCGCCGGGCCCACACGCGGGCACGTTCAGCCGTACCTGACGTATCCAGCCGGGCGCGAAAAGGAAACGCCCCGGACCTCGCGAAGAGGGCCGGGGCGTCTCGGAAAGAGGGACCGCGGGGAGTGATTCTCCCAGCGGACCCGTGGGCCCAGAGGGGGAGGGGGGGGACCCCTAGGCCCAACAGCTTGAAAAGTCGACCGTTGCCTCAACAACGCCCTGGGTCGCGCATATTTCCGCTCCGCGACCGCGCCCGCCCGGTGTGACGATCATAAGAACCGACCCCCTTGCCTTCAACCGCACGCGCCTCTGCAACCTCGTCACCCGACATTCCATTCCGCGCCTGTCCGATGGCACTCACTGGCCCCATGACCTCCTTGCTCACCAGGACGCTGGTGGACGCGTACGTCCGCCTCGGACTCGAGGGCCGCTCCGTGTTGCTGGCCGTCTCCGGAGGGGCGGACTCCGTCGCGCTGCTGGTGGGCACGGCGCTCGTGCGCGAGCGGCTGCGGCTGCGCGTGGAGGTCGCCACGTTGGACCACGGCCTGCGGGTCGAGTCCCGAGCGGAGGTGCGAGCCGTGGTCGCGTCCGCCGGGCAGCGGGGGCTCGTGTGTCACGCGCGCGAGCTCCACCTGCTGGGTGGGGCCGGCGTCGAGGCGCGGGCGAGGACGGCGCGCTACGCGGCGCTGGAGGCCGTGCGCGTGGCACGTGGGCTGGACGTGGTGGCGACCGCGCATACGGCGGATGACCAGGCGGAGACGCTGCTGATGCGGCTGGCGCGGGGCTCCGCGCTGCGCGGGGCGGCCAGCATCCAGGAATCCCGCCCCGGGCTCGTCCGGCCGCTGCTCGGGCGGACGCGCGAGGAGCTGGTGGCGTTCCTGGCGGAGCAGGGTGTCGACTACTCGACAGACCCGATGAACGCCGACCCCTCGTTCTTCCGGGCGCGGGTCCGCGGGGACGCGTTGCCGGCCCTGTCGCGCGCCGCGGGCTTCCCGGTGCAGGCGCACCTGGCCGCGTTCGCGCGGCTGGCGGCGGAGGACGACGCGCTGCTGTCGAGCATGGCGGACGCGGCGTGGCGCAGGCTCCGCATGGAGGACGGCGCGCTGGAGGCGGTGGGCGTGCGCGCGCTGGAGTCGCCCTTGCGCCGCCGTGTCCTCGCCCGCCTGTTGACCGAGCACGCGGTCGAGGCCGACGACGCGACGCTCTCGCGCGTGCTGCGCGCGGTGGAGGAGGGTGGCAGCGCCACGGTGGGGCGTGGCCTGCGGCTCCGGGCCACCGGCGGGCGCGTGCGCTGCGTGGCGCCGGAGGGGCGCGCGCGGGGGGGGCCCGGGCCGGAGCTCCGCCTGCGGGACGAGGGCGCCTCGGGCGAGCTGGAGGGCACGGGCTGGGGCTTCCGCGTGGCGCGAGGGGCGCCGCCGGCGGGCGTCCACGGCCTGGCGCTCGGGGCGAGCACGCGCTGGCCGCTGACCGTGCGGACGCGCAAGCCCGGAGACCGGATTCGCACCGCCGCGGGACAACGCAGGCTCCAGGACCTGTTGGTGGATCTTCGAGTGCCCGCGGAGTCGAGAGATGCGCGGCCGGTGGTGCTGGACGCCGCGGGCACGGTGGTGTGGCTCCCAGGCCTCTGGTCACCCCCGCCCCGGGCGGAGGTTTCCGGACATTACCTCTGGGCGACACCTCCGGGTCCGAGCAATCAACGGACCCCTTCGTTATAGAGTGGAATGAGCGTTGTCGGGGGTAGGCCGCGCACCCCTAAATAGTTGAGGGCGTTTTGCTGTTGCTGATACGGTCCGACGACAGGTGGCTCGCCTGGTGTCGGGCAAATGATTGAAAAGGCTGGGGTTCCTCCCGGCGCGGCCCTCATCCCGCCGAGTACCGAAAGGGCAGCTGACACGTGCGTTCGACTTACAAGACCATCGGGCTCTGGGTCATCCTGATCGTCCTCTTCGTCGCCTTCTACAACTTCTTCTCCCAGGGCAATGACCAGGTCACGGAGCCCTCCTTCACCCAGCTTCTGACGAAGGTGGAGGAGAAGAAGGTCAAGGAGGTGGCCGTCAAGGGCAACACCTACTCCGGCAAGTTCTCGGATACGAACGAGAAGTTCCGCACGACGGGCCCGGCTCCCGACGCCGCGATGCTGAACCAGCTTCGCAACAACGGCGTCGACGTGAAGTACGAGCGCGAAGAGCAGAACAGCCTCTGGCTGACCATCCTCGGTCAGTGGATGCCGGTCGTCTTCCTGTTCCTCTTCTTCATCTTCTTCATGCGCCAGCTCCAGGGCGGCAGCGGCAAGGCGATGACCTTCGGGAAGTCGAAGGCCAAGCTGCTCAGCGAGAGCCACAACAAGGTCACGTTCGCGGACGTGGCCGGCGTGGACGAGTGCAAGGAAGAGCTGGAGGAGATCGTCGCCTTCCTGAAGGATCCGAAGAAGTTCACCAAGCTGGGCGGCCGCATCCCCAAGGGCGTGCTGATGATGGGCCCCCCGGGAACGGGCAAGACGCTGCTTGCTCGCGCGGTGGCCGGCGAGGCCGGCGTGCCCTTCTTCTCCATCTCCGGCTCGGACTTCGTGGAGATGTTCGTGGGCGTCGGCGCCAGCCGCGTGCGCGACCTGTTCGAGCAGGGCAAGAAGAACGCCCCCTGCATCATCTTCATCGACGAGATCGACGCCGTGGGTCGCCACCGTGGCGCGGGCCTGGGCGGCGGTCACGACGAGCGCGAGCAGACGCTCAACCAGCTGCTCGTGGAGATGGACGGCTTCGAGTCCAACGACGGCGTCATCCTGATTGCCGCCACCAACCGTCCGGACGTGCTGGACCCGGCGCTGCAGCGTCCCGGTCGCTTCGACCGGCGCATCGTGGTGCCGCGTCCCGACCTGAAGGGCCGCCTGGGCGTGCTGAAGGTGCACACCCGCCGCGTGCCGCTGGCGCCGGAGGTGGACCTGGAGGTCATCGCTCGCGGTACGCCGGGCATGACGGGCGCGGACCTGGAGAACCTGGTCAACGAGTCGGCGCTGATGGCCGCGCGGCAGAACAAGGAGCGCGTGGACCTCAGTGACTTCGAGGCCGCCAAGGACAAGGTCTTCATGGGCCCGGAGCGCCGGTCCATGATCATGACCGAGAAGGAGAAGAAGAACACCGCGGTGCACGAGGCGGGGCACGCGCTGCTCGCCAAGCTGCTGCCCGGCTGCGATCCGCTCCACAAGGTCACCATCATCCCGCGTGGCCAGGCCCTGGGCGTCACCTGGAGCCTGCCGACCGAGGACAAGGTCAACGGCTACAAGAAGCAGATGCTGGACCAGATCTCCATGGCCATGGGTGGCCGTATCGCCGAGGAGCTGCTCTTCAACGAGATGAGCAGCGGCGCGGCGAACGACATCGAGCGGGCGACGGAGACGGCGCGCGCCATGGTGTGCCGCTGGGGCATGAGCGAGAAGCTGGGGCCCCTGGCGTTCGGCAAGAGCGACGGCGAGGTGTTCCTGGGCCGCGACTTCAACGCGTCCAAGGACTACTCCGAGGACACGGCGCGGCAGATCGACTCCGAGGTGCGCAGCATCGTCGTGGGCTGCTACGAGCGCGGCAAGAACCTGCTCGTGGAGAACCTGGAGGCGCTCAAGCGCGTCTCCGACGCCCTGGTGGAGTACGAGACGCTCGACGCCGAGGACGTGAACATCCTCCTGCAGGGTGGCCAGCTCACCCGTGAGCGCCCGCCTCCGCGCATCAACGCGCCGCCGAAGGCGACGGAGAAGAAGGACAAGCGGAAGATCCTCGACGCGCTCGAGGGCCTGCCGAAGATGGAGCCGAACAAGGCGTAAGCCGGCATCCGCCGACGAAGTGACGAAGGCCCTTCCCACCGCGTGTGGGGAGGGCCTTCCGCGTTGCGGGGCACGGCCCCCCGTGCGGTGAGCCCGCCGCGCCCGCGACGCTGCGATAGGGTGCGCGGCGATGATTCGAGCCCGCGCCCTGTGTTCCGACCGCCCGGACGACCTGGTCCTGGCCTTCCGCCGGATGGGCCTGCCCACGGCGGCCCGCGAGTACCTGCTGGAGAAGGTCCCCCACTCCCAGGTGCTCGTCACCGGGCTGGAGAAGGAGGAGGGCCGCTTCCTCCAGGGGCTGCACGAGCGGTCGGAGGCGCCCGGGCGCGAGGAGTTCCCGGCGTGGGTGCCGGGGGATGGGCGCACCCGTCCCGGCACGGGGCTGTTGTCGGGACGACGGGACCAGTTCACGCGGCTGCTCGCGGCGGCCCGGGCGGAGCCGGGCGGGCGGCTCGGGACGTTGGCCGTGGCGGTGGAGCGGGCGCTGGACGCGGACCGGCCGGCCCCGCCGCTGACCCTGGGCGGCAGGTCGTTCGTCTGGGGTTCACGGACCTACGTGATGGGCATCGTCAACGTGACGCCCGACAGCTTCTCCGACGGGGGGCGCTACCTGGGGACCGAGGCCGCGATCGCCCATGGCCTGTCCCTGGTCGAGGCCGGCGCGGACCTCCTCGACGTCGGCGGTGAGTCCACGCGCCCGGGCTCCCAGGGCGTGGGCGTGGAGGAGGAGCTGGCGCGCGTGCTGCCCGTCATCCAGGGGCTGCGCGCGCGCACGGACGCGCCGCTCTCCGTGGACACCACGAAGGCGGCGGTGGCGCGCGAGGTGCTGCGCGCCGGGGCCCACCTCGTCAACGACATCAGCGGCTTCGGGCTCGATCCGGACCTGCCGCGCGTGGTGGCCGAGGCGGGGGCCGCCTGTTGCCTGATGCACATGCAGGGCACGCCGAGCACCATGCAGCAGGCGCCCCACTACGACGACCTGGTGGACGACGTGCTCACGGTGCTCGAGGGCGCGGTGGCGCGCGCGACGCACGCGGGCATCCCGCGCGAGCGCATCCTGCTCGACCCGGGCATCGGCTTCGGCAAGACGGTGGACCACAACCTCTACCTGTTGAGGCGGCTGGGCGAGCTGCGCGCGCTGGGGCTTGCGCTGCTCGTGGGCACCAGCCGCAAGAGCTTCCTGGGGCAACTGACGGGTGGCAGGCCGCCGGCCGAGCGGCTGGCGGCGACGCTGGGGTCGGTGGCCGCGATGGCGGCGCTCGGGGGGGCGGATGTGGTCCGTGTCCACGACGTCGCACAGACGCGTGACGCGCTCGCCGTGGCGGACGCTCTCCGGCTCGCTCGCGACGGCGGCGCGCTCATGGGGAGGTGAGGAGGCGTGGCGGTGGAGCCACGGGGCGCGGCTGGTATCGATTTCGCAACCAGCTGGTGGGGGCGGGTGATACAGGCTGCATGCCTGGGCCGTTGCCAGGGGGACGCCGGAGCCCTACCTTCGAGCCCCGGCGGTGGGCGGGGTATAAGCCCCGACGTCGACTGACCGGCGCGGCAGGCCCGGCGTGGGAAAGGCGGAGCAGCACCATGGCGTACAGGATGAACATCGCTCCCAAGGAGGAGCGGGCGTCGCAGAAGCTGTTCGGCACGGACGGTGTGCGCGGCAAGGCGAACGTCCACCCCATGACAGCGGAAGTCGCGATGCAGCTCGGACGGGCGCTCGCGTTCCTCATCCGCAACGGGCCGCACCGCCACCGCGTCATCGTGGGCAAGGACACGCGGCTGTCCGGCTACATGCTGGAGCAGGCGCTCGCCGCCGGGTTGACCTCGATGGGCGTCGACGTCGAGCTGGTGGGGCCGCTGCCGACGCCGGGCATCTCCAACCTCACCACGTCCATGCGCGCGGACGCGGGCGCGGTCATCTCCGCGTCCCACAACCCGTACGAGGACAACGGCATCAAGTTCTTCTGGCGCGACGGCTTCAAGCTGCCGGACGAGACGGAGGGGAAGATCGAGGAGCTGCTGTCCACGGGCGCCATCGACTCCATCCGGCCCACCGCGACGAAGATCGGCCGTGCCTTCCGCATGGAGGACGCGCGGGGCCGCTACATCGTGTTCCTCAAGGCGACCTTCCCGCGCGAGCTGACGCTGGAGGGGATGACCATCGTCGTCGACTGCGCCAACGGCGCGGCCTACAAGACGGCGCCCGCGGTGCTGGAGGAGCTGGGCGCGAAGGTCATCACGCTCGGCGTGTCGCCGGACGGCAAGAACATCAACCACAAGTGTGGCGCGCTGTTCCCGGAGAACCTGGCGCGCACGGTGCTCAAGCACGGCGCCCACCTGGGCATCGCGCTGGACGGTGACGCCGACCGCCTCATCGTCGTGGACGAGAAGGGCAAGGTGGTGGACGGCGACGCCATCATGGCCATCTGCACGGGTGAGCTGGTGGCCCGCAAGCAGTTGAAGAAGAAGATGCTGGTGTCCACGGTGATGAGCAACATCGGCCTCGAGCGCGCGGTGTCCCGCTGGGGCGTGAAGGTGGCTCGCACGCGCGTGGGCGACCGCTACGTCGTCGAGGAGATGCGCCGCAACGGCTACAACCTGGGTGGCGAGCAGAGCGGCCACCTCATCTTCCTGGACCACACCACCACGGGTGACGGCACGCTGGCCGCGCTCCAGTTGCTGGCGGTCATGTGCCGCGCGGGCAAGCCGCTGAGCGAACTGGCCTCCATCTTCGAGCCGGTGCCCCAGACGCTGCTCAACGTGGTGGTGAAGCAGAAGAAGGAGCTGGGCGAGCTGCCGGACGTGATGAAGGTCATCAAGGCCGTGGAGCAGAAGCTGGGCAACTCGGGCCGCGTCCTGGTCCGCTTCTCCGGCACGGAGCCCAAGGCGCGCGTCCTCGTCGAGGGCGAGACCGCCACGCGCAACGAGGCGTTCGCGAAGGAGATCGCCGACGTGCTCGTCAAGGCGCTCAACCGCTGAGCGTCGGCTCGTCTCCCAGGTGTTTCCGAGCGGGTCCGGGCGCCATGCCCGGGCCCGTTCTTCATTCCGCCAGGCCCCCGAGGACCGGGCCTGGAGGGGCGAGCACGTCCACGCGAACACGCTCGCCTTCGCGCCCCGAGAACGGCTGGAGCCGGGCCCCGATCCGGTTGAGGACCGCGACGGTGCCCTCGCCAGGGGGGACCCTGATTTCGTAGGTTCCGTCGTCGTGGATGGGGGCGGCGTACCACTGCTTGCCCATCGTTACTTCGATCTGGCCTCGCTCGAGTCGGCGGCCTTCCGGGTCCTGGACGCGACCGTGCAGCGTGAGGCCCGGGGTCAGCCGCAGCTGGAATGAGGCCACTCCGGCGGCGACGGACACCCGCGCGCGTGGCCAGTCCCGATGGGAGATCACGAGGTCGAAGTCTCCGCTGGGGGCTTCGGACAGGTAGACACTTCCTTCCGGGAGGGAGTAGGCGTGGCAGTCGGCGTATCCCGGCTCGGGGTGGCTCTCCGGAGCGATGCACCGCACATCGGCGCCGGCGAGCCCGCGTCCATCCGGTGTCTCCACCCGGCCCGTGAGGACCCTCTTGGCCTGGGCGCGTGAGCCGGACGCGGTCGCGTCCCCTGCGGGTGAGGGCGGTGTTCGTGGCTCCCTCGGTTTGCGCTTCAGCACGAGTCGGAGCGTCTGCTGCTGGGGGAGCGCGACCTCGGCGGCCGGATCCTCGAAGCCGGGCGCGGAGACCGAGACGCGCAATGGCCCGTCAGGCAGCCCGGTGAAGTCGAAGGCATGGGAGGGCATCTTCCGGATGAGCCTGAACCGGTGGCGATCGGAGTACGTGGAGACCGTTGGATCCTCCAACGTCACGTCGCCTCGCACGGGCCTCCCCATGGAGTCGACGAGGCGCAGCCGCAGCGAGTGCGGGCCTCCGAAATCCGCGCGGACGAGGTTCTCGCTGTCGAGTGAGACCTGGAGTCGTCGAGCGACGGCGCGGGACTCGGTCGAAGTGGTGCGCTCCGCCTTCATCCAGTAGGCGGCACCAGCGGCCACCTCGTCGAAGGTCACGGTGCCCGAGTCGTCCACGTCCCGGTATCGATACGACGAGAACGTGTTGGGTTTCTGGGCGGCGCCATCGAGGATGGCGACGTCCTTCGCCTTCCCGTCATTGGGCGGGGACAGGACCACCCGGACAGGAGTGCCTCGGGACAGGATCCAGCGGACGTCCCCCGAGGGAACTTCCACGGTCCCCATGAGCGGATTGTGGAGCTGGGGATCGAGGAAGAACACGTAGCGGCCCGGTTCGAGCCCCTGGAGCTCGAACGTACCGGCACTTCCCGTCCGCGTCGTCAGCGGGTCGTTGCCCACGCAGTTCATGTGGAACATCAGCTGTCCGAAGCGCTTCAGCCGGACGATGACGCCCGCCAGCGGAGCCCCGCTGTGGTCGGTGATGTGCCCGCGCAAGGTCTCCGCTCGTTGGAGGGTGACGTCCAGCTTTCCGCTGGAAGGGACGTGGACGGTGCTCAGCTCCAGGTGCTCGGGCGCGGAGATGTGCACGGTGGCAGGCGAGAACCCCGTCATCGGAATCTCGAACTGTCCATCCTCTCCCGTCAGGGTCGAATGGGGCAGGGCGGAGGAGTGCCCGTCATGAAGGCCGGCCTGCACCTTGGCGCCCTTCATCGGCATCCCGGAGGCCGCGCGAACCAGCCCCTTCAGGGTCCGGGGAGGGCCGAGCTCGAGCACGAACCGCTTCACGGCGCCCGACGACTCCTCGATGCCCCGCTCGCCGCGCTCCTCTCCCCGCGAGGCCGCCAGCTTCCAGCCCCAGCCCTCGGAGAGGCCCTTGAACACGAAATGGCCCTGGGGGTCCGTGCGGGTGGTGACGCGCTGCTCGCCGAGGGTGGCTCGGACCTCGATGTCGGGGACCAGCCCGCTGCTCGCGACGACGACGCCTTCGACGGACAGGCGGGGCGCAGGACGCGGCGGGCTCCCCGAGGCGGCCGTCGCGAGGAGGAGCGGCAACGCCCGGAGGACGCGACACCAGGAGGGCAGGGACATGGCGACCCGACACTCTAGCCGACGGAAGCGGACAGCGACCCGCCGGTGGAGCCTTCACGGTGGTTGACTTCCAGACGCTGCCCGCGATTAGAGGGACCGGCGCGCGCCGGGGCCCCCGACAATCCCGGCCCCGCGCGTCAAGCGAGGTGCGGTCGAGATGGGACAGCGACTGGGTGTCAACGTGGACCATGTGGCGACGCTGCGTCAGGCGCGGCGGACCACGTATCCGGAGCCGGTGACGGCCGCCGCCATGGCGGAGCTGGCCGGCGCGCAGCAGATCACCATCCACCTGCGCGAGGACCGGCGCCACATCCAGGACCGCGACCTGCGCATCCTGCGCGAGACGGTGCAGACGCTGCTCAACCTGGAGATGGCGGCCACCGCGGAGATGGTGAAGATCGCCTACGAGCACAAGCCGGACGTCGTCACGCTGGTGCCCGAGCGCCGCGAGGAGCTCACCACCGAGGGGGGCCTGGAGGTCGCCGGCCAGCGCGAGCACGTCGCGAAGATCATCAAGAACCTCAAGGACGGGGAGATCGCCGTCTCGCTGTTCATCGACCCGGACCTGGACCAGGTGCGCGCGGCCCACAAGGTGAACGCGGACCGTATCGAGCTGCACACGGGCCGCTACTGCGAGGCGCGCAACGAGAAGGAGCGCGCGCGGGAGCTGGCGCGCATCGTCGACGCGGCCAAGGCCGGCACCAAGCTGGGCCTGGGCGTCGCCGCGGGGCACGGCCTCAACTACGACAACGTGCAGCCCATCGCCCGCATCGGGGAGATCGACGAGCTGAACATCGGCCACTCCATCGTCG
This sequence comes from Myxococcus dinghuensis, assembly GCF_024198235.1. Classification (GTDB taxonomy): domain Bacteria; phylum Myxococcota; class Myxococcia; order Myxococcales; family Myxococcaceae; genus Myxococcus; species Myxococcus dinghuensis. Next base: position 72,018 of record NZ_JAKCFB010000033.1, read on the forward strand.
CGCGCGCGGTGCTGGTGGGCTTCGACCGGGCGGTCCGGGAGATGCTCGACCTGATGCGCAACCCGGGGTAGCGCGCCATGGGAATCCTCGGGCTGGGCCTGGACATCTGCTCCATCTCGCGCATCCAGCGCATCATGGACGGGCCGCGCGCCGAACCCTTCCTCAACCGCGTCTACACGGAGGCGGAGCGCGCCCTGTGCGGCCAGCGGCATGACGCCGCCAGCGCCTATGCCGCGCGCTTCGCCGCCAAGGAGGCGCTGGTGAAGGCCCTGGGCGCGCCTCCCGGCATCCGGTGGAAGGACATGGAGGTGCGGCGGGACGGTGGCGCGCCGTACTTCGCCCTGTCCGGCGTGGCGCGCGAGGTCATGGAGGCGCGCGGGCTGGAGGCCTTCCTCGCGCTGACCCACGACGCAGACGTGGCCGCCGCCACGGTGGTGCTCCAGAAGAAGGAGAGCTGACCCCATGCTCCGAGTCCTCACCGCCGCCCAGATGCGCCAGGCAGAACAGGCCGCCGAGCAACACCACGGCATGCCCTCCTCGCTGCTGATGGAGAACGCGGGGCGGGGGATGGCGGACGTGGCTCGCGCGGCGCTGGGGCCCTCGGGGCGCTTCGTCGTGGTGTGCGGCCCGGGCAACAACGGCGGGGATGGACTCGTCGCGGCGCGCTTCCTCCAGGAGTCCGGGGCGCGCGTCGGGGTGGTGCTCGTGGGAGACCGCGCGAAGCTGACGCCCGAGTCGCGGCGCAACCTGGAGGCGCTGAAGGGCTTCGGGTTGGTGCCTCAGTCCTTGGACGCGGTGGGCGCGCCGGGCCACGGCGACGTGGTCGTGGACGCCTTGTTCGGCACGGGGCTGAGTCGGGCGCCGGCGGGCGCGTTCGCGGAGGCCATCAGCGCCATCCGCCGGTGGCGGGACGCGGGCGCGAAGGTGGTGGCGGCCGACGTGCCCTCGGGACTTCAAAGCGACACCGGGCAGGCCTTCACGCCATGCGTGGAGGCGGACGTCACCGTGGCGTTCGGCTTCCTCAAGCCGGGGCAGGTGCTGGAGCCCGGGGCGTCGTTGTGCGGTCGCGTGGCGCGGGTGGACATCGGCATGGGGGGCGAGGCGTCGCGCGAGGTGACGGGCCCCTCCCTGTTCCGCGTGGAGGAGTCGGACGCCCGCGCGGTGCTGCCCGTACGCAAGGCGGACACGCACAAGGGCACCTACGGACACGTGCTCGTGGTGGCCGGCAGCCGGGGCAAGACGGGCGCGGCGGCGCTGGTGTCGAAGGCCGCGCTGCGCAGCGGGGCGGGGCTGGTCACGGTGGCCACGCGCTCGGACGTGCTGGACGCCGTGCAGGCGCACTCGGCGGAGATCATGGGCATCCCGCTGGAGGCAGCCGGGCCGCTCGGGCTGGGAGACCTGGACGCGCTGCTCGCCGCCGCGGAGGGCAAGGACGCGCTCGTCATGGGGCCGGGAATCCCGCGGGGGCCGGGGACGGGCGCGCTCATCGGCGAGCTGGTGTCCCGCCTGGACATCCCCGTCGTGCTCGACGCGGACGCGCTCAACGCCGTGGCGGACGACGTGTCCGTGCTCAGGCGGGCGAAGGCTCCCGTCGTCCTCACGCCGCATCCGGGAGAGATGTCGCGACTGACGGGCAAGTCAACCCGGGAGGTCCAATCCGAGCGACTGGAAATCGTAGGTCGGCTCGCGACCGGGCTGGGCGTGACGGTGGTGCTCAAGGGCGACCGGACGTTGACGGCGCATCCGGATGGGCGCGTGTTCATCAACACCACAGGCAATCCCGGCATGGCGACGGGGGGCTCGGGCGATGTGCTGTCCGGCGTCGTGGGCGCGCTGCTCGCGCAGTCGTTGCCGATCCCGGACGCGGTCTGGACGGCCGTGTACGCGCACGGGCTCGCGGGGGACCTCGTGGCCGCGCGGCGAGGGCAGTTGGGGCTGGTGGCCGGGGATTTGATCGAACAGGGCCTCTGTGAGGTCTGGGTGAGGTGGGGGCGATGAGCGGCGGGGAGGTCGTGACGCGGACGTTGACGCTGGCGTCTCCGGACGAGACACATCGGCTGGGCGTGCGCCTGGGCGGGCTGCTCGAGTCCGGTGACTTCGTGGGCCTCATCGGTGACCTGGGCGCGGGGAAGACGCACCTGGTGCGCGGCGTGGCCGAGGGCGCGCACGTGCCTCGTTCGGAGGTCGCGAGCCCGACGTTCGCCATCGTGTATCCGTATTCGGGGCGCATCCCGCTCTACCACGCGGACCTGTACCGGCTGACGGGCTACGACGACCTCTACGCCACCGGCTTCATGGACCTGGTGGGCGGGGAGGGGGCGGTGCTCGTCGAGTGGCTGGACCGCGTGCCGGAGGCCGCGCCGCGGGAGTACCTGCGCGTGACGCTGAGCCACGCGGGAGGAGAGGCCCGACAGCTCGTCGCCGAGGCATTCGGGACGCGCCCCGCGGTCCTGCTGGGGGCGTGGCTTCCCACACCTTCGCCGTGAGGCGCGTGCTACGAGGAGTCGCTCGTGCCCCACCTGCGGGAGCTGCAGCCACCCCCGCCGCGGTGACGACCCGCGAGCCCCTCCTCAGGCCGCGTGGCGCGGCGAGCCGGGCGGGAGGTCCTTCGACAGCTCCGGGACGCGCCACTTGTGGAAGACGAGGCCGGCGTCCACGCCGATGACGTCCTCCTCCGCCACGGGGACCCACGTGGGGCTGCCGCACAACGACTCGCTGGCGACCATGAGCTGCTCCAGGCGCGTGCCCACCGCCGGCAGCTCGCCCATACCGCCGGCGGAGACGAAGAGGCTGCGGTTGCGCCGCGAGGCCACCATCACCTCGCCGTCCGTGACGAGGAAGTTCATCGCCGAGCGCGGCTTCTCGGACTCGCCCACGTCGGTGATGGCGGACACCAGGCTCATCGTCTCGGCGAGCGCCCGGGCGACGCCCTCCACGGGGACCGGGCGGGCAATCGGGTACACGGCCGCCAGCCGGGTGAGGAAGACGTAGAAGCACCGCTCGCTGTCCGTCGTGCCGCGGATGCCCGCGCGCAGGGTCGGACAGATGAGCTCCTCGACGGCCGCGCGGTGCTTCGCGAAGTCGCGGACGGTGCCGTTGTGTACGAAGGACCAGCGGCCGTGCAGGAACGGGTGCGAGTTGCGCAGCTCCACCGCTCCCACGGACGCCAGGCGGATGTGCGCGACCACCGTGTGAGAGGACACACGGCTGCTGACCCGCTCGAAATCAGGGTCGCTGTGCGCGGGGCCCACACCGTGAGCCACCACGGGCATGGCTTCCACACCGTACGCCGCGATTCCCCACCCATCCTTGTGCTCGCGCGACTGGATGAGCAGCGAGTTCTTCTCCGTCACCAACGAGGGATGGACCGCGGCGGGAACAGATGAACGAAATCCAAAAAGTCGGCACATGGCTGCAATTGGTACTTATAACGGCCGGCCCCGACGGGAAGTTCTCCTGCCCTCCCGTGCGACGTCCGTGTTGCCAGGCGACGTCGCCTCACCCGCAGGAATTCAGGTCCTGCTGGGCGACGACACGACCGGCCTTCACCACCGTGCGCGCGTGCCCTATTCCGAGATGGTAGGGCAGATGGCGGTAGGACGCACAGCTGAACGTCACGAGGTCGCCCGCGTCACCGACAGCCAGCCTGCCTTGTCGTTGCAGTCCCAATGACAAAGCGGCCCCGCGTGTCGCGGCCCAATACGCTTCCGCGGCGCTCAAACCATTTTCCAGACACGCCAGCCCGAGCACCAACGCCACGTTTTCACTCATGGCTGAGCCAGGGTTGACGTTGGAGCCCAAAGCGATGTTGACGCCCGCGTCGCGCAGGCGGCGGCCGGGCGCGTAGGGGCGCATGCGCAGGAAGAGGGTGGAGGTGGGGACGAGGACGGCGGTGACGTTGGCGGCGGCGAGCGCGCGCAGGCCGGCGTCGGTGACCTGCTCCAGGTGGTCGGCGGTGGCGGCGCCCAGTTCGGCGGCGAGCTCGGAGGCGCCGCAGGCGGTGAGCTGGTCGGCGTGCAGGCGCGGCACCATGCCCAGGGCGCGCGCGGCGGTGAGGATGCGGCGGCCCTCGTCGACGGTGAAGGCGCTGTCCTCGACGAAGACGTCGCAGAAGCGCGCCAGGCCCTCGCGCGCGACGGCGGGGAGGATTTCGTCGATGCACAGCCGGACGTAGTCCTCGCGGCGGCCGCGGTACTCCTCCGGCACCGCGTGCGCGCACAGGAGCGTGGGCACCAGCTCCACGGGCGTCAGCGCGCCCAGGCGCCGCACCACGCGCAGCATCTTCAGCTCGTTCTCCACGTCCAGCCCGTAGCCGCTCTTCACCTCCGCCACCGTCACGCCGTGCGACAGGAGGCGCTGGAGGCGGGGCAGGGCGAGCCGCACCAGCTCGTCCTCGCTGGCGGCCCGGGTGGCGCGCACGGTGCCGACGATGCCGCCGCCCGCCTTGGCGATCTCGAGGTAGGTGGCGCCCTGGTTGCGCAGGTCGAACTCCGCGGAGCGCTCGCCGGCGAAGACCAGGTGCGTGTGCGGGTCGACGAAGCCGGGCCCCACGAAGCCGCCCTGGGCGTCCAGCACGGTGGTGCCCGGACCCACGGCGCCCGCCGGGAGGTCCGATTCCGGGCCGACGAAGGCGACGACGCCGTCGCGCACACCCACGCAGGCGCCTGGGTGCGGGGTGAGCGCGTCCTCCGCGCGCTCGCGGTGGGTGCCCTCCAGCGTGAGGACCTCCGACGTGTTGCGGACCAGCAGCTCCAGCGCTCCCATGATGTCAGCGGCCTCCCCGCACTCCCATGATGGGCACGTTCCAGCTCGCGCTGGAGCCCACCTTCGCGCGGCCGAAGCCGCCTGAAATCTCGAACGACCTGAAGAAGCCCCACTGCATCCGCGCGGCGACGACGCCGCCGTAGTACGTGGAGGTCTGGCTGGTGCCCGCGGACGACAACGTGTGGACCGCGAAGAAGGGCACGACGCCCACGGAGACGTGGGGCTCGGGCTGGAAGGTGAAGGCGCACGTGGCCTCGGCCCCCGCCATGCTGCCCGGCCCTCCGTGGCTCGACGTCAGTCCGAAGTCGGACGCGCCGCGCAGCGCGATGGCCGGGGCCAGCCCGAGCTGCTCGGAGCCCAGGTAGTACGAGGCCCCCGCGTACAGGCCGTACCCGGGCAGGGGCAGCAGGAACATCTCTCCCTGGGCGCCGGTGTGCAGGTGGAGCCGCTCGGTGACGGGCCACGTCATCGCCAGGTCGAAGGCCATGCCCCACTGCTGCGTGGAGAAGCTGTCCTCGTCGCCCCGGAACCGGTCGGCGTCGGTGCCGTTGACGCGCGCCCCGGCGATGGGCGCGCTGAGCCGGGGCCCGGTGCGGATGCCGCCCTGGAGCATCCGGTGGTCCGGAGCGCCGGGCCCCAGGCGCATCACCATGGGGCCCATGGCGGTGGGCGCACAGCCCGCGAGCGCTCCGAGCGAGGTGGCCAGCAACAGCAGGTCGTTCAGGCGCTTGCGGACGTGGGCCATGGCGAGGGGGAGGCTACACGGTGATGCCGGGAATCTTCACCCCGCGCTGCTTCGCCACCTCGATGGCCTCCGGGTAGCCCGCGTCCGCGTGGCGCAGCACGCCCATGCCCGGGTCGCTGGTGAGCACGCGCTCGATGCGGCGCGCGGCCTCCGGCGTCCCGTCCGCGACGATGACCTGGCCGGCGTGCAGCGAGTAGCCCATGCCCACGCCGCCGCCGTGGTGGAACGACACCCACGACGCGCCGTTCACCGCGTTGACCAGGGCGTTGAGGATGGGCCAGTCCGCCACCGCGTCCGTGCCGTCCTTCATCGCCTCCGTCTCGCGGTTGGGGGACGCCACGGAGCCGCAGTCCAGGTGGTCGCGGCCGATGACGATGGGCGCCTTCACCTCGCCCTTGCGCACCAGCTCGTTGAAGGCGAGGCCCGCCTTGGCGCGCTCGCCGTAGCCCAGCCAGCAGATGCGCGAGGGCAGGCCCTGGAAGGCCACGCGCTCCTGGGCCATCTTCAGCCAGCGCTGCAGCGACTGCTTCTGCGGGAACAGCTCCGCCACCGCGCGGTCCGTGCGGCGGATGTCCTCCGGGTCGCCCGACAGCGCCACCCAGCGGAACGGCCCCATGCCCTCGCAGAACAGCGGGCGGATGTACGCGGGGACGAAGCCGGGGAACTCGAACGCGTCCTCCATGCCGCCCAGCTGCGCCTGGCCGCGCAGGTTGTTGCCGTAGTCGAAGACGTGGCTGCCGGCGCGCTGGAAGTCGTTCATCGCCTCCACGTGCATCACCATGGACTCCCGCGCGCGGCGCACGTACTCCTCCGGGTCGCGCTGGCGCAGCTCGGCCGCCGCCTCCAGCGACAGGTCCGTGGGGATGTAGCCGTTGAGCGGATCATGCGCGCTCGTCTGGTCCGTGACGAGGTCCGGCTTGATGCCGCGCCGGTACAGCTCGCGGAAGACGGACGCGGCGTTGCCGATGATGCCGATGGAGCGGCCCACGCGCTTCTGCTGGGCGTCCTTCGCCAGGGCGAGCGCCTCGTCCAGGTCCTTGGCCACCACGTCCAGGTAGCGCGTCTCCACGCGGCGGCGGGCGCGCGTCGGGTCGATCTCCACGCCCAGGAACACGGCGTTGTTCATCGTCGCGGCCAGGGGCTGCGCGCCGCCCATGCCGCCCAGGCCTCCGGAGAGGATGAGCCGGCCGGACAGGTCCTCGGTGCCGAAGTGGAAGCGGCCGGCGGCGGCGAACGTCTCGTAGGTGCCCTGCAGGATGCCCTGCGTGCCGATGTAGATCCACGAGCCGGCCGTCATCTGGCCGTACATCATCAGGCCCTTCTTCTCCAACTCGTGGAAGTGCTCCCAGTTGGCCCAGCGGCCCACGAGGTTGGAGTTGGCGATGAGCACGCGCGGCGCGTCCGGGTGCGTGCGGAAGATGCCCACCGGCTTGCCGGACTGGACGAGCAGCGTCTCCTCGTCGGAGAGGGACTGGAGGCTGGAGACGATGCGGTCGAACGACGGCCAGTCGCGAGCGGCCTTGCCGGTGCCGCCGTAGACGACGAGGTCCTCGGGGCGCTCGGCGACATCCGGGTCGAGGTTGTTCATCAACATCCGGAGCGCGGCCTCCTGGACCCAGCCCTTGCACGAGAGGGTGGAACCACGGGGGGCACGGATGACGCGGGACATGAACAGACTCCTGAGGGGTGGCGGAACGAAAGGCCCGGCACACTAGCCGAACCCGCGAGGCCGCGGCACAGCACCGTGTGGCCCCGCGCGTCACTGTCCGAGACAGTGCGGGACGCCCCGTCCCACGGGGCAGGGCGTCACGCGCTCCGTGGCGCGGCGCCCCGTGAGTTCGGCTCATGCGTGCAACGGGCCGTGCTCATCCTCCTCCTCTTCACCCGTGGCCTGGAGCGGCTCCCGCGACGACGGCGGATGCAGCACCCCCTCCGTCCGGTCGAGGCGGATGTGGTTGAGGACTTCCTTCACTCCGAGCACGGCGTCCGCGACGTCCTCGATGGCGCGCTTCTCGTCGCGCCCCCGCACCCGGCCCATCAGCGTCACCACCCCGTCCTCGACCTGCACCTCCACGTCCCCGACGTCCATCCACCCCTGCATCAGCCGGTCGCAGATGTCCGCGCGGATGCGCGTGTCGCCGCGTTGGTAGCCCCGGGGCGGGCGGCCTGTCGCGGCGCGTCGCGCGTCCATGGGCGGCCGGGGGCGGGCGCCGCTTCCGACGTAGCCCCCGTGGCCCAGGTCGTGGTCGCCGCGCCGGGAGGGGCTGGTGGAGAAGCCGGTGACGGGCGGCGCCATGTTCTCCACGCCGGGGCCATGGCCGGAGGGCTGGGTGCCGCCCAGGCGTACGTCCGCCTCGGCGGGACGCTCGCGCGGCCCCAGCTCGCGCAGCTCGTCGAGCCACGCATCCGGCTCGTCCCATTCATCCACGCCCCGCTGGCCGTAGCGCGTGTGGCCGACCTCGCCCTGGCGATGGGGTGGGGGCCCGTCCCGAGGCGGCGGCCGGCTTGGCGGGCCACCGCGAGAGGCGTCGCGGGGGGACCGCTCGTCGAGTGCGCGGAACGTGCCGCTGGGGCTGTAGCCCGGACGCCGGGCGATGCGCTCCGGGTCCATGGCGCGTGCCCGCCGGTCCAGCGCGCGGTAGTAGTCGTCGTGGGAGCGGCCGGGCGGGCGGGCGCGGTCCATCTCGCGCGCGGAGTCCCCGAAGTCGCGGTCGATCTCGTAGTCGAGCCGGTCCCGGTCCTCCTGCAGGGTGCGGTAGTCGCGATCCCTGTCGAGGTCGCGGGAGGGGTACCAGGGGTCGCGGTGGCGGCCGGGGGCGACGTGCCAGTCCCGCGAGGAGTCGCGCCCGGACCCTCGCTCGGGGCCGGCGTCCTCCGGGCCTCGGCCCATGGGGTGGCCGTGTCCCCGCTGGTGGTCGTCGCGTGGGTGGCGCGGTCCGCCACCCCTCCGGTCCTCGTCGCGCCTGTTGCCCATGGTCGTGCCTCCTCGTGGCGTGTCGGGTACACCCCGTCTCCAGACGCTTGGGACCCCGCGGGTGGCTGGCAATGTGGCCTCGCCCCGTCGGTCGTCCGGGCGGGCACCGGGCGGGAGTGTCACCGGCGGTGACGCGGTGGAGGGCGGCGTGAGAGAGCGACCGAGCATTCCCGCGAGGCCCGGGAGCGGTAGACTCCGGCCTCGCCGCGGCCGGGCAGTCGGCCGCATGGCGCCCAAAGGACGGGTCATGGCCGAGGTACAGCGGAGCGAGGAGGGGACCCCGGACACGGCGACGAGCGCGTTGTCGCCCGTGCTGCCTCCCGTCCAACCACCCGAGGAGTCCACTCCTCCGCGCGTGGACGCGCCGTCCCAGGTCGCCGGTGGCATCCCCGCCGTCATCTCCACGATGAAGCACGCGTGGGGCGAGATGGGCGCCGTGCGTGGGACGCGGCTGCTCCTCAAGGTGAACCAGAAGGACGGCTTCGACTGTCCGGGCTGCGCCTGGCCCGACCCGGGGCACCGCTCCGTCGCGGAGTTCTGCGAGAACGGCGCCAAGGCGGTCGCGGAGGAGGGCACCACCGAGCGCGTGACGCCGGACTTCTTCCGGCAGTGGAGCGTGGCGGCGCTGTCCGCGCAGGGCGACTACTGGCTGGGCAAGCAGGGGCGGCTGACGCAGCCCATGGTGCTGCGCGAGGGCGCCACGCACTACACGCCCATCGCCTGGGACGAGGCCTTCGCCCTCGTGGCCGAGGAGCTGAACGCGCTCGACACGCCGGACGCGGCGAGCTTCTACACGTCCGGGCGCACGAGCAACGAGGCGGCGTTCCTCTACCAGCTGTTCGTGCGGCAGTTCGGCACCAACAACCTGCCGGACTGCTCGAACATGTGCCACGAGTCCAGCGGCACCGCGCTCGGCGAGACGCTCGGCATCGGCAAGGGCACCGTCACGCTGGAGGACTTCGACCACGCGCAGGCCATCTTCGTCATCGGGCAGAACCCGGGGACGAACCACCCGCGCATGCTCACCACGCTCCAGGCCGCCGCGCGCCGGGGCTGTGAAATCGTCAGCGTCAACCCGCTGCCGGAGACGGGCCTCAACCGCTTCAAGCACCCGCAGGAGGTGCTGCACCTGCTGGGGCCAGGGACCGCGCTCAACTCCCTGTTCCTCCAGGTGCGCATCAACGGCGACGTCGCGCTGCTCCAGGGCCTGGGCAAGGCCCTGCTGGAGCGCGAGGAGGCGCAGCCGGGCTCGGTGGTGGCGCGCGGGTTCATCGAGGACAAGACGCTCGGCTTCGAGGCCTACGCGCGGAACATGCGCGAGGTGCGGTGGGAGGACGTGGTGGAGCAGAGCGGGGTGTCGCGCGAGCAGATCCTCGCCGCGGCCGACATCCTCGCGCGCTCCGAGCGCACCATCTTCTGCTGGGCCATGGGGCTCACCCAGCACCGCAACGCGGTGGCGAACATCCAGGAGATCGTCAACCTGACGCTGCTGCGGGGCAGCGTCGGCAAGCAGGGCGCGGGCGTGTGCCCGGTGCGCGGCCACAGCAACGTGCAGGGCGACCGGACCATGGGCATCTGGGAGCGGCCTCGCCCGGCGTTCCTGGAGGCGCTGGGCCGCGAGTTCGGGTTCGAGCCGCCGCACCACCATGGCCTGGACGTCGTGGCCGCGCTGCACGCGATGAACGAGGGCCGCGTCCGGGTGTTCTTCGCCCTGGGCGGCAACTTCCTGTCGGCCACGCCGGACACGGAGTTCACCGCGCGCGCCCTGCGCAAGACGCGGCTCACCGTCCATGTCTCCACCAAGCTCAACCGGGCGCACCTGGTGCATGGCCTCCGCGCGCTCATCCTGCCGTGCCTGGGGCGGACGGAGCGCGACGTCCAGGCGACGGGGCCCCAGTTCGTCACGGTGGAGAACTCGATGGGCGTCGTGCACGCGACGCGGGGCGCGGTGGCGCCGGCGTCGGAGCATCTCTTGAGCGAGCCGGTCATCGTGGCGCGGCTGGCCTCGGCGGTGCTGGGCTCGCGCTCGAGTGTTCCGTGGTTGTCGCTGGTGGAGGACTACGACCGGGTGCGCGAGCGCATCGCGCGGGTCATCCCGGGCTTCGAGGACTTCAACCGGCGCGTCCGCGAGCCGGGCGGCTTCTTCCTCCCGAACGGACCTCGCGAGGGGCGCTTCACCACGGAGAGTGGCAAGGCGCACTTCACGGTCCACGCGATGCCTCCGGAGGTGCTGGCGCCCGGGCAGTTGATGATGATGACGCTGCGCACGCACGACCAGTTCAACACCACGGTGTATGGACTGGACGACCGCTACCGGGGCATCCGAGGTGGGCGGCGCGTGGTGATGATGCATCCCAAGGACATCCAGGAGCGTGGGCTCGCGGCCGGGCAGATGGTGGACCTGACCAGCCACTTCCAGGGCGAGACGCGTGTGGCGCGCCGCTTCGTGGTGGTCCCCTACAACATTCCCCGTCGGTGCGCGGCGACGTACTTCCCGGAGACGAACGTGCTGGTGCCCGTGGACAGCTTCGCGGAGAAGAGCCGCACACCCGCGTCGAAGTCCGTGGTCATCACCGTGGCGCCCTCCGAGGAGTCGGCGGCGCTCGGCGCGGGACCGACTCCATGAGGCTCGCGAGCGCGCATGTCGCCTTTGGGTGAGGCCGTCTGGCCGGAGTCGCTCCGGTCGCTGTTGGAACGAGTCGCGAGCACGCCCACCGCGGAGGCGGTGGCGGCGTCCGTGGAGTGGAAGGCCGCGTTCGCCCACTGGGTGAGCGGGGCGTCGCTCGACGAGCGCACGGCGGCGCAGGTCGCCGCGTGGGGCCGGCTGTCGGGGGGCGCGTGCTCCCCGGCGGAGCTGTTGTTCCTGCTGTCGTCGGCCAGTGAGCTGCTCTGGCCCTACACCGCGCGGACCTCCGGGTTGCTGGCCCGACTCCGGGCGCGACAGGCGGAGGTGCTCGGGGCGCTGAGTGCCCTGGGCGACGCGGAGGCGGAGAGCCGCGTGCGGCGGGAGACGGACGCCGCGACGTCGACGGTGCTCACGCGCTTCTTGAAGCGGCAGCCCGAGTCGTTGAGCGCGCTGGTGGGCGGCGTGCCCTGCACCTTCGATGGGAGGGCGCTGCGCTTCCAGGGCACCGTGGAGGTCGACCTCAAGCAGGCGTTGGCCACGGGCGTGAAGTCCATCGGGCTCCTGGAGCAGTTGCGCGCGCTCCTGCCCGCGACGGCGGAGGAGGGGAGGGATCGGCTCGCGGACTTCATCCGCACCCGGGCCGCGCGTGTGCCCTGGGAGGAGGCCTCGGAGGTGTTGGCCGAGCGCTTGTTCTCGCTGGCCACGTCACCGGAGGGCCGTGGGGCCATGCGGGGGTTCCTCGCGTGCTATCCGAACGGCCGCAAGGAGCCGGATTGGTGCGCGCGGGCGGGTGTGTTGCTGGCGCGCACGTTGGAGGCGGGCGGCGCGCCCCAGGTGTTGGAGAACCTGTGCGAGCTGCTGGGGCGGTTCGACACCCCGCCCGTGGACGGGCTGCGAGGCGCGCTCGGGGCGCTGGTGAACAGCGACTTCGACCGCGTGCCGGACCTGGCGCCGATGCGCTTCGTCATCGACCACTGCCTGGCCACGATGCGCAAGGGCGAGCCGGGGCTGGTGCTGACGCTGCTGTGGTTGGAGGAGCGGCTGTTCCGCTCGGCGGTGCGTCGTGGGTTGCCGGACGCTTTCGAGCGCCGGGGCCGCATGCGGGCGAAGCTGGAGCCGCACGCGACGGGCTTCGCGCAGTTGTGTTGGCTCTCCGAGGAGTGCGCGGACCTGTGGCCCCGCTTGAGCGCGGAGGGGGAGCGCCCGGGGCTGGATGCGCTGGCCGCGTGGAGGCAGGAGGTGGGCGAGCGCGTGGGTCGCAAGCCGATGTTGCGCAAGGCCGCCATCGAGTTCTTCCTGTGGTGCGCACCCGAGGCGGCGTCGTCCGAGGCGGAGCTCGCGGTGCTGGCGCTCGTGAAGACGGAGACGGACCGTCGTCAGGTGCGGCGGTACAAGGACCATCCCTCCTCTCGGGTTCGCTTCCGCGTCCGCACGCTGCAGACCTGGTTCCAGGGCGCGGCGAAGGAGGGGGCGCCCGTCGAGCCTTCGGGCGCGGTCGCGCCCGCATCCATCACCGAGGCCTTGCGGCACCTGCATGTGACGCGCGCGGTGCCGATGGGTGGGCGGACCTGGCTCAGGGATCGGGATTTGGAGGAGGTGCTGTTCGGCGCGGTGTCGCGGGTGGAGGCGGACTTCGCGTCGAAGTATCCGACCCGGTTTCGCCAGCCCGTGGTGGAGTTGACGGCGGAGCTGCTGGACGGGCTGCGCGCGGAGATGGAGCGCGTGAAGGTGGACCTGGCCGCGTTGCTCGCCCAGGGACAGCCCGCTCCCCTCGAGTTCGATTTGTCGGTGCAGCGGGCCGGAGAGGCCGCGGCGACGCAGGTCCTGGTCGGGGGCGTTGCCTCCACGGGGGCTCCGCAGTCACGCAGGTCGACAGGGCGGATGCGGCGCTCCCGAGACGTCTCGGGGATGACCGTGGTCGAGACGATTGCTCCTGCCAGCGCGGAGCCGTCCGCCGAGCCCGCGGCGTCCGCCCCCGTGCCTGGAGAGGTGGCGGAGGCGTCCGTGTTGGAGCCTTCCGGGCCCTTGGAGCCTGGGACCATCGCGGCGCATGAACCGGTCGATGCCGGCTCCGCGGCGGAGTCGGCGTCCAGCTCCTTGCGCGATGGCGTCGTGGTGGAGGACTCGCTGGCGTTCGAGGTGCGTCTCGCCGAAGTGCCTGGCGAGAGCACAGGCGACGTGATGCTCGGCCTCCCGGTCGGGGACGCGGTGTCCGTCCCGGGGCTCGTCGCGGATGGCGGTGTGGTGGTTCCCGCCGAGCGCTCGGAACATGCCCCCGCCGTCGATGAGGACGTCCCTGTTCCCGTGGAGACGTTCATGGCACCCGGGCAGGATGTCGCGACGGAGGCGACCGCATCCGTGGGCGCTGCGTCAGCCCCGGGAGACGCCGAGCTTGCCGTCGCCGATGTGGCCGAAGCCGTGGGAGCCGATGCCGTGGCCCACGCCCTCGACGTGGGACCGGAGTCGACAGAACACGAGGTCACGGCGGACGATGGCGTATCCGCTCAGTCCGTTGCCGAAGCGACTCCGAGCGGCCTCTCCGCGGAGGCGGCGGTGGAGGCCCGTGCATCGGAGGTCGCCTCCGCGCCCGTCCGCGTCACTGCCGCCCGTCGGCCCGGTGTGGAGGTCGCGTTCATCCTCGACGTGGACGTGGATGGCTTCGTGCGGACGGAGCGTGCCTTGTTCCTCCAGGTCGCGAAGCTGGAGCAGCGCGGAGAGGGCCAGTGGTTGCCCACGTTCCGCATGGGGCGCAAGCAGGTGGACGAGCTGCTCTCGCGGACCGAGGCGTCCTTCTGTCTCTTCCTGGCACCCCCGTTCCCGCGCGCCGAGTGCGGCATCGTCCCCGCGAGACTCGTGCGGGGGCTGATGGACACCCAGCGCTCGACCGCGGGGATCACTCGCGAGTCCGTTGCCCGGACGTCCCGCTCGCTGTCGCAGTGGTGGATGGGGGAACTCGTCAGCCTCTGGTCGGGCGATGAGCGCCGTCAGGTGCTGGCCCAGGCCACTCGCCTCGATGAGCGCGGCCCGGACTTCGTCGTGCGGTTGCGCGTGCGGAGCAGTCGATCCGTTGCTCGGGGCTGATGGTCCCGGTGCATCCGTCGTCGAACGCGACACCACGGTCCTCCCGGGCCGTGGTGTGTCGATGCCTCAGCGAGCGGTCTCGAACTGGGACTCGTACACCTTCCGGTGTGACGTGTTGCCATGGGGAACATCCAGTCGCTCCGTCGCGATGTCGGACCTGAGGTTGCGGATGGCCTCCGTGCGTTGCTCCGCAGGCATGTTCTTCGGGAGGGCTTTCACCTTCTGGTCGTAGGTGTGGTAGTCGGCCACGTACCAGCCCTTCATGTCCGTCAGGTTCGCGTGTTTGCCCACGACCAGCTCCTTGCCGGACTTGCCTGTGTGCAGCATGCCCTCGACCTCCAGCTCCATCTTCTTCTGCGCGTACTCCCCCTTCGTTCCGATCTTGTTCTTGGCGGAGGTGTTGAGTTCCTCGAACCGGTTCCAGCGGTGCGCGTTGTTCATTTCGAACAAGAAGGTGCCCGCGGCGTGCTGGTAGGGCTCGTCCCTGAGTCCCTTGGCCATGAAGACGGTGGGCTTGGGTTGACCGTTGATCTTCGTGGTGAAAGACCGGCCATGACTCTCGCCCTCGGTGACCCGGACACCGGCGTTTGACGTCTCCTCCAGGCGTTTCAGGGCCGTGGGGCTGTTCGCCAGGAACTGGGCGGAGTTGCCGTAACCCATTCGCGCGAAGTCCTGGAGGACACGGTTGGGGAGCGCTTCGATCTCCGCCGTGGAGATCGGTCGGACGCCCTGCGGGGTGGTAGTGGTCGCGGGCTGTGGCGCGGCAGGCGTCGTGGTGGTGTGTCGCCGGGCCTCGAAGGCGTCCTGCCGCCGCGCCTTGACGTCCTGCAGGTACTGGGCGGGTCGGTTGTTGCTGGTCAGCAGCACCTTCACCGCGCCCTCGTCCTTTGCGTTCAGTCGCAGACCCTTCTCCTTGAGGAAGGAGTTGAAGCCCGCGTACGTACCGGTCGCGTCGGCGCTCTTCTGGCGCAGCGCCGAGGTGTACTCCTTCATGAGCGCCGGGAGTTTGTTCTGGGGAACCATCCCCCCTCTGGGCGTACGTGACTGTGCGCCGTCCATGGCTCGTGACGTGCTGGGGGACCGGGACAGCGAGGGACTCTTGAAGCTGGAACGCACGGCGACCTCCTGGAAAAGCTCGGCTGTAACGGCGAGCGCCGAGCACTCGCCATGGCTCGGAGTCGGGGACCTCTGACTCCTCCCCAACGAACAGCCCGTCGCGTCGCCGTGGTAGCGTGGTGGATCCATGAGCACCTCCGAGCGACCCCCAGGCCCGGGGCGCCCGCCCTCGAAGGGCGAGGACGACCTTCAGCAGACCCGGCCCACGGGTACCCACCGGCCGGGCTTCACGGGCGCGGTCCGCCGCTTCCGCTTCACCGTGCTGGAAGGTCCTCAACCGGGGTTGTCCAAGGACTCGAACGCGGACACGTTCTCCATCGGCTCGCACGCGCTCAACGACTTCGTCATCGACGAGCCCACCGTGTCGCGCTTCCATTGCGAGGTCCGCATCGACCGCGATGGTGCGCGCGTGCGCGACGTGGACAGCCTCAACGGCACGGTGCTCGATGGTGTCCACATCCGCGAGGCCTTCCTGCGCGGTGGCAGCGTGCTGCGGTTGGGGCGGGTGAGCGTGCGATTCGACTTCAGCCCCGAGAGCAACCGGCTCCAGCTCTCCGAGCGCACGAACTTCGGCGACCTGGTGGGGACCTCCATCGTCTCGCGTGCGAGCTTCGCGCTCATGGAGCGCGCCTCCGCCAGCGACGCCACGGTGTTGTTGGAAGGGGAGACCGGGACGGGCAAGAGCCGCGCCGCGCTCGCCATCCACCGGGCGGGTGTCCGGGCCAACGGCCCGTTCCTCACCGTCGACTGTGGCGCCATCCCTGGCAACCTCTTGGAGAGCGAGCTGTTCGGCCACGAGAAGGGCGCCTTCACGGGGGCGCTCCAGCGACGCATCGGCGCCTTCGAGGAGGCCGATGGTGGGACCATCTTCCTCGACGAAGTGGGCGAGCTGCCCGCGGAGCTGCAACCCAAGCTGCTGCGGGTGCTGGAGCAGCGGGAGATCCGCCGCCTCGGCTCGAATGGTTACCAACCCGTCAACGTGCGCGTCATCGCGGCGACACATCGGGACCTGCGCGCGGAGGTGAACGCGGGGCGCTTCCGCTCCGACCTGTTCTTCCGGCTCGCGGTGGTGCGCATCCTGATTCCCGCCCTGAGGGAGCGGCCCGAGGACATCCCGCCCATCGCCGAGCGCATCCTGGGCACGTTCGGCGCCGCGCCCGAGCAAACCGCCGCCTTGCGCGCTCCGGAGTTCATCACCCAGCTCCAGCACGCGGCCTGGCCCGGCAACATCCGCGAGCTGCGCAACCACCTGGAGCGCTGCCTGGTGTTCCAGGACGCGATGCCGCCGTCCACGGAAGAGGTGGGGACGGCCGGGGTGCTCCGCAGCATGGTCGACCCGAAGCAGCCCTACGCGGAGGCCCGGCGCCGGGCGCTCGAGGTGTTCGAGCGCGAGTACCTCGATGCCCTCATGAAGCTGCACGGGGGCAAGGTCTCCCAGGCCGCGACCGCCGCGGACATGGACCGCGTCTACCTGTACCGCCTGCTGCGCCGCCGCGGCCTGCGCGAGTGACGCGGCCTCACCGCGGCTCGCGCTCCGTCACCGCGCCCGCCGCGCCTCCCGTGGCCCACTGCTCCAGGCGGAGCAGCGGGCCTCCCTCCAGGCGTGGGGGACCCGCTCCCTCGCGGGAGAAGTCGCTCGGAGCGGCGCACACGTAGAAGCGCGCCTCGACCCGGGCCCCCACGCGCTCCAGGACCCGCGCGAGCATCCGGTCCGCCTGGGCACGCCCCGACCGCGCCTCGCGCTCCCTGCCGACCGGGTCGCCCGGCAGGGGGCGCCACGCGAGCAGGGCGTTCCCTCCTTCGACCGCGAGCCCCCAATCCGAGGACTCCAGCGCGGCCCGGACGTCATCCAGCGCGGCGTCCCGCGCGTCGAGCGCTTCGTCCGTGGGGTCGTCCTCTCCCGCCGGGAACCGCAGGTCCACGTAGAGCCCCTGCGCCCAGGAGGCTCCGTCCTGGCGCGTGAGGCTCGCGCGCAGGGCCCCGAGGAACGCGTCCACGTCGGGCCACCGCTCCTCCGGGCGCTTGGCGAGACAGCGCTGGAGCACCGACTCCAGGTCCGCGGGGACGCGGACGTGCTCACCGAGCCGTGGCGGGGGCGCGTGCAGATGCTGTTCCTCTACCTCCACCGCGCTCGTGCCGGGAAAGGGCGGGCTGCCGGTGAGCAACTGGTACAGGAGGACTCCCAACGCGTAGACGTCGGTCCTCACGTCGACCGGCTGCCCGAGGATCTGCTCGGGGGCCATGGCCACGGGGGTTCCGAGCACCGCGCCCGCGCTCGTCAGCCCGGCGCCTTCGTCGGGGACCTGGACCTTGGCGATGCCGAAGTCCACCAGCTTCACGGTGAAGCCCTCCGGGCGAGGCAACAGCATCACGTTCCGCGCCTTCAGGTCCCGGTGCAGCACGCCCACGTCGTGCGCCAGCCGCAGCGCGCTGCCCAGCTCCTCCATCACCGTCCCCATCTCCTCGACGGAGAACGCGCCGCGATGCGCGAGCCAGGACTCCACGTCCTCGCCCTCCAGCCACTCCATGGCCAGCCAGGGGCGTCCGTCCCGCAGCTCACCGTGTTCGAGGATGCGGACGATGTTCGGATGGTCCAAGCGCTGGAGCGTCTCGGCCTCCTGCTTGAAGCGACGGAGCACCTCCGTGACGTGGTTCAGCTCCGGGTGCAGGACCTTGAGGGCCGCGGGCACGCGCGTGACGACGTGGGTCGCGCGATAGAGGTACGCGGTGATTCCCGGGTGCACGCGCGCCTCCACCACCCAAGGCCCCACGAGGGCGCCTGCCTCCAGCGCGCTGCCGTACAAGGACACCGAGCTGTCGGGCGGCGCCGTGTCTCGCTCGTCTTCCGCCATCATTCCCCCTCTGCGTCCACCGGTGTTCCGCCTGCTACCACGGCCCGTCACCCTCTCGCTTCTGGCCTTCCAACGGCCGCACGCGCGCGGCCCACAGGGGGGCCTCCGGGGCCGAGGCCTCCAGCTCCGCGACCCACGCGCCCGCCACACTCCCGTCACCCGCGCGATGTGCCGCCCGCGCCGCCCAGACGAGGATCTCCATGCGATCCTCGGAGGTGACCTGGGTGCGGGCCGCTTCCACCTGCTCCCGCCAGAACTCCGCGGCGTAGGGGACGGCGCCGCCTGTTTCATCCACCACTCGGCGCACCACCGCGCGCATGTGTCGATCCGCCACGGACAGGTGCGCGAGCGTGGCGGGCTCCTCGAGCCAGGCCAGGTGTCGCCGCGTCTCCGCGAGCTCGCCCAGCTCGCAGCACAGGCGCGCCACGAGCAGCGCATCCTGCGCCGTGGAACGCGGGAAGAAGCGCTGGCTCAGCACACCCGCGCGACGCGCCAGGGGGAGCGCCTCCGCCGCGCGCCCCTGGTAGCCGAGCAGCAACGCCAGGTTGAAGGCCGAGGTCCGTTCGATCTGCACGTTGCCCAGCTCGCGTCCCAACGTCACCGCGCGCTCCAGGTCGCCGCGCGCGCTCGCGATGTCTCGCCGCTGGATGTGCAGGACCATTCGGTTGTTGAGCGCCGCGCCCAGGTGCAACGTGTCGCCCGTGGACTCGCAGAGCGCGATGGCCTCGTCGAAGCGCCGCGCGGACTCTTCCAGCCGTCCCGTCCACCCCAGCATCGCGCCGAGCATGGCCAGGGCGATGGCCTGCGTCTCGTCGTCTCGCGCCGACCGCGCCGCGGCCACGGCCTCCTCGAGCGGCGCGACCGCGCCCACGATGTCCTCTCCACGGACGAAGACGCGCGCGCGGGCGAGGGCATGGCGTGCGGCCAGCTCCGGCGGCACCGGGGCGCCGACCTTGCGCAGCGCCTGCTCCATCAGCGCGGTGGACCCTTCCGTGTCGTCCTGCCAGTCGAGGACGGTGGCCTCCTCGAGGAGGAGGTCCGCTTCGAGCACGTCCTCCCCCCGGCGTTCGGCCAGGCTCCGCGCCGCGCGGAGGTCCGACAGGGCCTCCTCGACACGCTGGAGCCGGTAGCGCAGGCGTCCACGTCCCGACAGCAACTCCAGCCGCCGGCCCTCGTCCTCCCGGGGTGCCAGCTCCAGCGCGGCGGTGTAGTGCCGCTCGGCCTCCAGCAGGCGGTGGGCGCGTCGTCCCGACTCGGCCAGGGCGTGGTGCAGCGCCAGCGCGAGGCGCGTGTCACCCGCGTCCAGGGCCAGCCGCGCGCGGCGAGGCGCGGACAGGTCCGGAAGGGATTCGAGCGCGACGGCGCACACCTGTCGTCGGGTGGCCTCCGCGAGCCGGGACGCGAAGGCCTCGCGCAGCGAGGGGTGCTCGAAGCGCCAGCGTCGTGCGCCCCGGGCGGAGAGGAGCCCCGTCCGGGCCAACCGCTCCAGGCCGACGCCCACGTCCCATGACAGGTCGAGCGCGGCGCCCCTCGACTCCAGGCGCTGGAGCACGGTGGACACCTCTTCCAGCCGCACGTCGTCGCCCAGCACCGCCGCGACCTGGAGCAGCGCGCGCAGTCCCGGTGCCAGCGACATCAGGCCGCGCTCCGCCAGCCGCTCGTCCGGACCCGCCCCCTCGGAGAAGGTGTCGAGCGCGTCCGTCACCAGATAGGCCCCGCCGCCGGGCCTCACGCGGATGGCACCCGCGGTCCGCAGCGCGCGCACCAGCTCGACCATCCGCAGGGGAGAGCGGCCACCGCGTTCGGCCAGCTCCCGCAGGATGCCCTCGGCGGGGACGTCGACCGGCCAGAGCCACTGGCGCAGCAGCTCGCGCGCGGCGCCGTCGTCCAGCGGGCCCAGCTCGAGGCGGCGGGACGCTCGGGCGCGCTCTCCCAGGTACGGGCGGAGTTCCAACAGCCGGGGCCTGCCCGCGAGGACGACCGCCAGCGGGACACGAACGCCCGCGAGGGTGGCCAGCTCCAGCGCGTCCAGCGCGATGGGGTCGAGCAGGTGCGCGTCGTCCACCAGCAGGACGAGCGGCTGTCGCGCCGCGAGGTGATGGAGCCGCGCCGCCACCCACCGGGCCAGTTGCTGCCGTCGTGCCGCCGGGTGCGAGGGGAGCTGCCCCGGCGCGAGGCCTTCCTCCTGGAGCAGCCGCTCCACCGCGTCGGTGGTGGCCGTCTCGGGTGGCAGGCCGAGGACGCAGACGAGCAGGTGGCGCAGGCCGTTGTCGCTCGCGCTGGCTTCCTCCCGGGAGGGCTCGATGCGGAGGACCCGCGCCGTCTCCGCCGTGGACAGCGCGTGGTGGTACGCCTCCAGCAGTCGCGTCTTCCCCACGCCCTCTTCACCCAGCAGGACACTCAGCGACGCGCCGCCGTCGTCCTGGGGGCGCGGCGTCCCCTGGCGCAGCCAGTCCAGCTCCGCGTCACGCCCGACGAAGGCGACGGAGCGGGGACCTTCGACCGAGGACTCCGTCTGGGGGACCCCGGCGGGGGCGGTCGGTTCGTCCCCGAGCCAGGTCCGGGCCTCGGGCGTCACGCGCGGGCGCGACGCGTCGCCCGTGTCGGGCCACCAACGCTCGGGTCGCTCCAGCGCGGCGCCAGCGAGCGTCCATCGCCCCGCGCGCTCCCGCAGGCGCAGCGGCGCGGCGTGCACCGCGGTCGCGGAGCCGGGTGGGAGGGTGGGCGCCAGCGCCTCGGCGGCCTTGAGCGCGGCCCTCAGGCCGGCCTCCACGTGGAGCGCCCGAGGGAAGGCGAACACCGCGAGCCCCGCCTCCAGCCGCGCCAGCTCCGCTCCTGTCGTCGAGATGGCCGTGCGCAGCATGGAAACCTCCCGCGTCGTCCGGACCGCCAGCAGCGCCACGTCCCGGGGCTCCTGGGGACGCGGTGCCGTGGCTTCCAACGGACGGGAGGTGGAGTCTTCGCTCGCGTCCCTCGCGGCAGGGGGCGACGAGGGGCTCGCGGCGGCGAGGCGTTCCAGCTCCTCGCGGACCTCCGCCGCGCTTTGGTGGCGTGCTTCGGGGGCCTTCGCGAGCAGCCGTTGGACGAGCGCTTCCACCCCGGGCGCCACGGGGGCTGGGGAAAGCTGGCTCACGAGGGGCGGGCGCCGGGAGACCTGGGCGTGGACCACGTCGGCCGCGTCCCCCACGAACGGCGGTCGCCCCGTCAGCAACTCGAAGGCGATGACGCCCAGGGCGTACAGGTCCGCGCGCGCGTCCACCGCCCGCGCGTCCAGGCACTGCTCCGGCGCCATGTACTCGTGGGTCCCCAGGCGCTGGCCGGTCCGCGTCACCGTCGGGGCGGGGGCTTCATCCAGGGAGTCGCCCGCGAGGCGTGACAGGCCGAAGTCGACGAGCACCCGGCGCTCGCCATGGGCGATCACGTTCTCCGGCTTGAGGTCCCGGTGGAGGACCCCCACCGCGTGGACCTGCTCCAGGGCCCGGGCGAGGCCGATCAGCCAGGGGCGGGCCTCCACCCAGGGCAGGGCGCCCGTCGCCTCCCGCTCCGCCAGCACCCGCGCGAGCGTGGCGCCAGAGATCAGCTCCATCTCCACCACGGGTTCGCCCAGGAGGGTGCGGTGCTCTCCGAGCAGCGCGGGGGCGGCGGGAGGGCCGGTTCTCCGCAGCGCCTCGACCTCGCGGGGGAGCCGCTCGAGGGCGAGTGATTCCAAGACCTTGAGGGCCACCCGCCGTCCGTCCCCGTGCCGGGTCGCCGCGTAGACACGTCCGAAGCCTCCTCTTCCCAGGGGCGCGTCCAGGGTGAAGCCAGGGACGTCCGGGAGCGGGGGCGCGGCGAGCGGCGCTCGGGAGGGGGGCGGCGCTGTCGGGTGGAGGGGACAGCGGTCCACCACGCGACGGTGGCAGGTGGGACAGCGCATCAAGGTCGTCTGCGGAGGGGCCGGGCTTCGACGTTCGTGCGGATGGCCCGTCGCAGCATCGCCGCTTTCGCGGCACCGACGGAAGCCTCCCCCCTCGGGACGACACCAGGACGAGCTAGTCGCTCATCTCCGGAAGGTCCGGCAGCGTGTCCGGGTCCAGCTTCAGGATGACGCACAGCCGCGTCAGGGTGGAAATGGTCGGGACCATGACCCCTCGCTCCACGCGCGCGAGCACCTCCACGGGCATCTCCAGGCGCTCGGCGACCTCCTCCATGCCGAGCCCCGCCTGCTGGCGGGCGGCCTTCAGTGCTGCCCCGAGCACCTCGGCCCTTTCCGCGCGACTCGTCTTCATGGATGCGAGCATGACGCCATCTGGCCCGCTCGTCATCCAATTCACCACATGCTTGATGTCCGAAGCATGCCCCCCAACAGTGCCAGGGGTCCTCGGGTCGCCCCCTCCCTGGGACGGGAGGAGGAGCCCCCGGCGCGTGGGACGGCCCGGGGCTGCCCTGGAGTGGGGGTGGGCGCCCGTCCGGGCCATGTGCACGGTGCCCAGGGGGGCTGCGGCATTGGCGCCGGGCGGGGGCTGTGTTAGGCCGCCCCTCCCCGCAAGCCTGCCCAGGAGCCAGGAGAAGCGAATGACCCGTCGCCAGGTCCGCGTCGTCGGTGCGATGCTCGAGAACGAGCAGGGCCGCTACCTCATCACCCAGCGCCCGCCCACCGCGTCGCTCCCCTTGCTCTGGGAGTTCCCCGGGGGCCGCGTCGAAGAGGGCGAGAGCGACCCGGAGGCCCTGGTCCGTGAGATCCAGGAGGAGATGGGCGTGGCCGTGGAGGTGCTCGACCAGGCCATGCACACCCGGCACGAGTACCCGACCTACGACATCGACTTCCGCGTGTTCCGCTGCCGCCTCGCGGAGGCGGAGGGCAACATCCGGCACCTGAGGGTGCACGACCACCGCTGGGTGACGTTGGAGGAGATGTCGGGCTACCGCTTCCCGGACGCCGACGCGAAGACGCTGGCGAAGCTGCTCGACCTGGATTCCTGACGTGCGTGGGTCGGCCCGCCGAGCGCTGCTGCTGGCCCTGGCGCTGGGCGCCTGCTCCAGCCCGAAGCCGGTGCCCCCGGACGCCGGCCCCGGGGTGAGCGCCGCCCCCGAGCCGTCCACCGTGGGACTGCCCGGGTGTCCGGCCTATGGCGAGCCGGTGAAGACGGGCGTGGTGCCCCGACAGTTGCCGGAGCTGTCCGGCCTGGTCGCCAGCGTGCGGCACCCCGGCGTGTTCTGGGCGCACAACGACTCGGGGAACGACTTCGAGCTGTTCGCCATCGACGAGACGGGCAAGGTCCTCGCCCGCCTGGCGCTCACCGGCGCGGAACCCCGCGACATCGAGGACGTGACGCTGGGGCCGTGCGCGCCGGGCGTGTCGCGGGTGTGCCTCTTCCTGGGGGACATCGGCGACAACTTCGCGCTGCGCGACGACGTGCGGCTGTACCGGTTGCCGGAGCCGGAGACGCTCGCCGACGCCACCGTGCCGGTGGAGGTGCTGTCCTTCACCTATCCCGACGGCGCGCACGACGCGGAAGCGCTGGTGGCCGACGCCCGCACGGGACGGCTCGCCCTCATCACCAAGACGCGCCTGTCGCTCGGCGACGTCTACGCCCTGGACGGCTTGCGCCCGGGCACCGTCGTCCAGGCGACGAAGCTGGGCACGCTGTCGGCGCCGGAGAACGTGGACCGCGTGACGACGGCCGCGTCGCTGCATCCGTCCGGCGAGCGCCTGCTGCTGCGCACCTACAGCCGGGTGTGGGAGGTGCGGCGCGCGGGGGCTGGGAGCCTGGAGGACCTGCTGACGGGGACGGTGGTGCAGGTGCCCCATGGCAGCCAGCCCCAGGGCGAGGCCATCACCTTCCTGTCGGATGGACAGGGCTACCTGCAGGGCACGGAGTTCAGCGGTCAACCCTTGTGGCGTGTCGGGTGTCGCTGATCCGCGTCGCCGGTCCACGCGAGTGTCGTGAAGCCCGCCTGCCGGGTTGACGGTATCGCGCCGGTGAACATCTTTGGCCGGCTAGAGGTGTCGCCATGCGGGCACGGGGTCCGCATGCGCGGGGAGGGGGAGGGCGAGCGTGCCGACGATGAAGCCACAGGAGCTCCCGCCGGGTATGGGCCCGCGGGGAAAGAAGTCAGACAAGCCAGGGTCGCCGGGCAAGGGGTTCAAGTTCGGCTCGCCCCTGGGCTACATCCTGCTGCTCGTCCTGGGCTTCCTGCTCTTCCGGAACGTCTTCCAGGACGCGGGTGTCCGGCGGGTCAGCTACAGCCAGTTCCGCGACGCGGTGGAGGCGGGCAACTTCAGCCGCGTCCAGATCTCCAACGAGTGGGTGAAGGGCTTCCTCAAGGACACCGCGCAGCCGCCGCCGCAGGGGGAACGGCCGCTGCGTGGCGAGCCCAGCGCGCTGCCGTGGATGGCCTACCGGGTCCAGGGGGACGAGACGCTCGTCCCGCTCCTGGAGCAGAAGGGCGTACAGTTCGAGGCGGTGCCGCAGTCGGGGCTGGGGGAGGCGCTGTGGATCTGGCTCCTGCCCCTGGGCCTGTTCTTCCTCTTCTGGAGCTTCATGATGCGCCGGGTGGCCGGCGGCATCGGCCAGGGGCCGCAGAGCGTCATGAGCTTCGGGAA
Source organism: Myxococcus dinghuensis (assembly GCF_024198235.1). Taxonomy (GTDB): domain Bacteria; phylum Myxococcota; class Myxococcia; order Myxococcales; family Myxococcaceae; genus Myxococcus; species Myxococcus dinghuensis. The sequence goes on from NZ_JAKCFB010000033.1 coordinate 96,762, forward strand.
GACGCGCGCCAAGGTGCAGGCGGAGTCCGACACGGGCGTGGGCTTCAAGGACGTGGCGGGCGTGGACGAGGCGGTCGACGAGCTGCGGGAGATCGTCGAGTTCCTCAAGACGCCGGAGAAGTTCCGCCGCCTGGGCGGGCGCATCCCCAAGGGTGTGCTGCTGGTGGGGCCGCCGGGCACGGGCAAGACGCTGCTGGCGCGCGCCGTGGCGGGCGAGGCGGGGGTGCCCTTCTTCAGCCTGTCCGGTTCGGAGTTCGTGGAGATGTTCGTCGGCGTGGGCGCGGCGCGGGTGCGCGACCTCTTCGCCCAGGCCACGGCGAAGGCGCCGTGCATCATCTTCATCGACGAGCTGGACGCCATCGGCAAGAGCCGCAACGCGGGCATCGCGGGAGGCCATGACGAGCGCGAGCAGACGCTCAACCAGCTCCTGGCGGAGATGGACGGCTTCGACAGCCGCGCGGGGCTCATCATCCTGGCGGCCACCAACCGGCCGGAGATCCTCGACAGCGCGCTGCTGCGCCCGGGCCGCTTCGACCGGCAGGTGCTGGTGGACCGGCCGGACAAGCGCGGCCGCGAGCGGGTGCTGGAGATCCACGCCCGGGGCGTGAAGCTGGGGCCGGACGTGGACCTGAAGGCCATCGCCGCGCGCACACCGGGCTTCGCGGGCGCGGACCTGGCCAACGTGGTGAACGAGGCGGCGCTGCTGGCGGCGAGGCGCAACCGCGACGCGGTGATGCGCGCGGACTTCGAGGAGGCCATCGAGCGCGTCGTCGCGGGCCTCGAGAAGAAGAACCGCCGCATGAACGAGCGCGAGAAGGAGATCGTCGCGCACCACGAGGCGGGCCACGCGGTGGTGGGGTGGATGCTGCCGCACGCCGAGCGGGTGACGAAGGTCTCCATCATCCCGCGCGGCCTGGCGGCGCTGGGCTACACCATGTCGCTGCCGCTGGAGGACCGCTACCTCATGTCGCTCGACGAGCTGCGCGACAAGATGGCGGGGATGATGGGCGGGCGCGCCGCGGAGGAGATCTTCATCGGCGAGGTGTCCACCGGCGCGTCCAACGACATCCGCCAGGCCACGGAGGTGGCGCGGATGATGGTGCGCGACTACGGCATGAGCACCCTGGGGCCGGTGGCGCTCAGCGCGGACCACGGGCCCAACTTCCTGCGCTCCGCGGGCCTCCCCGAGTCCAGGACGTACTCCGAGCAGACGGCGCGGATGATCGACGAGGAGGTGCGCAAGCTGGTCAGCGAGGCCCTGGCCCGCGCCCGGGAGGTGCTCACCATCAACAAGGACAAGGTCCAGGCGCTGGCGGCGCGCCTGCTGGCCGTGGAGGTGGTGGAGGAGGACACCATGGTGGCCATCCTCGGCCCCAAGGTCGTGGCGCAGCGGGGGCTGCTGCACCCCGAGGCCCGGCAGGTCATCTCCGCGCACCCGGTGGGGAGCACCGAGGAGCAGAACCCACCCACCCAGCACAGCGAGACGAAGCTGGACGCGTAGCCGCTCGGGTGGCTGCCCTCCTGGCGGGCCCGCGCCCTCCGTCACCGCACCTTCCTGCGGTGACGCGAGGGCGAAATTATCTTGTGGCGGAACAAGGAGGCGTCGCCGTGGAGAACAGGATCGGCAAGAGCTACATGGCCCGGAAGGCCCTCTTCGCCAAGGGGCTCAAGGAGGGGCGGCTCACGGTGCAGGAAATCGAGGAGGCGCTGCCGGCGGGCACGCTGACGGCGGCGGAGCGCTGGCTCCTCTACTACTCGCTTCGCGCCGCGCAGGTGGAAATCATCGACGAGGTGACGGGCCAGGTCGACCATGGCTTCATGGCCGAGGCCCCCGCCCCGCAGGAGCACTAGCTCCCGCGCGTTGACAGGCGCTCGCTCGCGGTTAGGTTGGGCCCGCCTCACCCGACCCGCGCGCGAGCGCATCCACCACCCGCATCCAGGTTCGACATGTCCGGCAATTCCCACACCGACGCTCCCCAGGAAGCCCAGCACGCCCAGAACGCCAACGGTACCGGTTCGACGGCCCCCGGCGCCGGGGAGCCCTCCGGGCCGCGGGAGGGCCAGGAGAAGCCCGTCGCCGACGACGTCGTGTCGGAGGCGGCCGGCAACGCGGAGGTGGCGCAGTTGAAGACGGACCTGGAGGCCTCCCGCCGCCGGGTGGATGAGCTGGCGCGGGCCTACCAGGCCGTCAACCGCGACAAGGAGGAGTTCAAGCAGCGGCTCACCCGCGAGCGCGAGCGGATGATGGACGTGGAGCGCGGCAACGTGGCCGTCTCCCTCCTGGAGGCCATCGACGAGCTGGACCGGGCCCTCTCCATGAGCACCCAGGACGCCTCGCCGCTCGCCCAGGGCGTGCGGATGATCCGCGACTCGCTCGTGGCCAAGGCCCAGGGCATGGGCATCGAGCGCATCCAGGTGGTGGGGCAGGGGTTCGACCCCAACGTGGCCGAGGCCTCCGACATGGAGATCACCGCCACCCCCGAGGACGACCAGAAGGTCGTGGCGGAGATTCGCGCCGGCTACCGCCTGAAGGACCGCCTCATCCGCCCCGCCCGGGTGAAGGTCGCCAAGTACGTGGCTCCGGCCGACGCCTGAGGTCCGGGCAGCCGGGAACTGCGCGGGCGCGCGGGTTGTTGGCGGCGTTCGTCATGCGTCGCCGTATAAGCTGCCGCTCCGTGTCTTCCCGACTGCTGTCCGTCCTGTTCGTGCTGGCGTTCGCCCCGGTGGCGGGCGCCACGGAGGGCCCCGTGGGCCCGTGGCTCCAGGCGCGGGTGCGTGAGCACGCCGCCTGGTTCTCCTCCCAGCAGAACGGCGAGGCCCGCTCGGGCTCGCTCGGGCTGTGGCGGGAGCGGGCGCCAGGAGAGACGGCGCTGCCGAACTTCGTGCCACCCACCTCCCTGGCGCCCCTGATTCGCGCGGTGGAGGCGGGCGTCGTCAACATCACCACGGTGAGCCCCCGGGAGAGCGGCCAGGCGGGGATGAAGCGCTCCACCGGGTCGGGCTTCGTGCTGACGCCCGACGGGCTGGTGGTCACCAACAGCCACGTCGTCTCCGGGGCGAGCAAGATCGCCGTGCGCCTGTCGGACGGCCGCGAGTTCTCCGCGGAGGTGGTGGGGCGCGACGCGTCCACGGACGTGGCGCTCCTGCGGCTGGGCGGCACGGTGGAGGCGGACCTCCCGGCGCTCTTCCTGGGCGACTCGGACCGGATGGAGGTGGGGGACTGGGTGGTGGCCATCGGCAACCCCTTCGGCCTGGACCACTCCGTGTCGCACGGGATGATCTCCGCCAAGGAGCGCGTGCTGGGGGTGGGGCAGTTCGACGACTTCATCCAGACGGACGCGCTCATCAACCCCGGCAACTCCGGCGGCCCGCTCTTCAACATGAAGGGCGAGGTGGTGGGGGTGAACACGGCCATCATCAGCCAGGGGCAGGGCATCGGGTTCGCGGTGCCCATCAACCTGGTGAAGGACCTGCTGCCCAACCTGCGGGAGAACGGGAAGCTGGAGCGCGGCTGGCTGGGCGTGGTCATCAACGACGACCGCGACAGCGGCGAGCGCCGCGCGCCGGTGGTGAAGGACGTCTACCGGGGCAGCCCCGCGGACGCCGCGGGCATCCGCTCCGGGGACCGGCTGGTGGCGGTGAACGGGCGGGCCATCGGCTCCTACCTCCAGTTGTTGCGCAAGGTGGCGCTGCTGGCCCCGGGCACGGAGGCGCGGCTGACGCTGATGCGCCAGGGCGGCGCGCAGCAGGACGTGACGGTGCGGCTGGTGGCGCGGCCGGCGCAGGAGGCCACCGAGGGGCTGGTCCAGCGCACCTCCAGCGACGAGGACCTGGGCCTGGCCCTGCGGGATTTGACGCCGGACGTGGCGGCGCCCATGGGCCAGGAGGCCTGGGCCGGCGCGCTGGTGTCCGCGGTGACGCCCCGCAGCCCGGCGGACGAGGCCGGCCTGCGCGCGGGCGACGTGGTGACGGAGGTCAACCGCAAGCGGGTGAAGGACGTGGCGGGCGTGCGCGCGGCGCTGTCCCGGGGGAGCTCCGGCGCCAGCATCCTCCTGCGCGTCAAGCGCGGGGACTCGCTCCAGTACATCGCCATCGCCCGCTGAAGGCGCGCGCGTCCTCCGCCGGGCCGCGCGCCCCGGACGGCATGCTAGCGGCTGGCGTTGGCGTCCTTGCCGTTGAGCCACAGGCCCAGCTGATGGCCGGTGCGGCCCTCGGTGACGAGGAGGCCCTCGATGCGGGCGGTGACGCCGTAGCTCTTCCCGCCGGCCTTCTTCGGCAGCGACCACACGCCCTGCGGCGTGAAGACGACCGCGACGCGCATGGCGTGCATGGAGAACATGCGGTTGAACAGCGACCCGTTCCACCCCTCCGGCAGCGTGCCGGTGACGGTGATGAAGGGCAGCACCGGGTTGCCGTTGGCGTCCCCCTTCTTCGGGGCGCCGTGGGTCAGCGCCGAGCGCCCGCCCGGGAAGAACGGGGTGATGTTGATGGTGTACTCACCCGTGCCCGGGGAGTACGGCCCCGGGGCCAGCATGCTGGCGTCGTCCTCGGTGACGATCATGTACAGCCGCTTGCCCTGGTACTTCTTCCGGAACGCCTCCGCCTTCGACTTGCACTGGGCGTCCACGAGCGCGCCCTCGCACGCGCCGATGTAGTTCTCCAGGAAGGCCCCCAACCCCCCCAAGGGCTCTGCCTCGTCGCGCAGCTTCGCGAAGCGGGCGTCCACGTCGGCCAGGGCCAGGGTGGGCAGGAGCAGGGCGGCGGCGACCAGGAAGCGATTCAAGACGGGGGACTCCGGGAACGGGGGAAGCCGGATGGTGCCACGTCCGCTCACCGGGCAGGCGGCCCTTTCGTAGGTGAGTGGGGGTGGATGTAGGTGAAGAAGTTGCCTACATCTAGCTACCATGTAGGGTGTGCCTGTCACTACCTGTTCCGGGAGGCACCCCCAGTGTTCGAGCGTCCTCATGAGCGTCGCAGTCACCTGCGCTTCGACAAGGTCTTCACCGTCTACCTCACGACCCAGGACGGGATGATGAGGGGGGTGGGGCGCAACATCAGCGCGCGGGGCATGTTCGTGGAGGTCCGCGACGCGGTGGGGCTGGGGGAGAAGCTCAAGGTGACGTTCGCGGGCGAGGACGGCACGGAGATGACGTGCCTGTGCGAGGTCCGCTACCAGGTGGCGCTGGCCTTCGGCCGCAAGGACGGGCGCGAGGGCAGCAGCCGCGGGGTGGGGCTGCGCATCGTGGCGTACGAGATCCAGGACGACGCGCCGCTGCTGCTGGTGGACCGCGAGCGGGTGATGCACTGACGGGAGGCGGCACCCGGGGCCCGGAAGGGACCCAGGGGCGGCCTGTCGGTCCCGGAAGGCGGGGCCGCCCGAGCGACTTCCAGGCAGGCCCCGGGAAACGACGAGGGCACGGGCCCCCCCGACATGGGAGGCGCCGTGCCCTTGGCGCTTTCAGGCTTCGGAGGCGCGCACGCCGGTTACTGCGAGAAGCCCTCGAGGAGGTAGTGGGCCTCGATGCGCTTGAGCGCGAGGATCATCGCGGCGCAGCGGGTGTCCACGGCCTCGCCGATGCAGTACTGGCGGCTGTCGTGCATGTCCGTCTTGCGCGGCTGGTTGCGCGAGATGTCCCGGATGATGCGGTAGTTGCGCTTCATGGCGCGCTCGAGGCGCTGGTCGACCTCGGCCTCGCTCCAGCGCTCCATGCGCTTGTTCTGGATCCACTCGTAGTAGGACACCGTCACGCCGCCGGCGTTGGCGATGATGTCCGGGATGAGCTCGATGCCGCGCTTCTGGAGGACGCGGTCGGCCTCCGGGGTGGTGGGGCCGTTGGCGCCCTCGGCGATGAGCTTCACCTTGAGGCGCTCGGCGATGTCGGCGGTGATTTCACCACCCAGCGCCGCGGGGACGAGGATGTCCGCCTGGACGTCCCACAGGTCCTTCTTCTCGATCTTCTGGGCGCCAGGGAACCCGAGCACGCTGCGCTTGAGGTTCTTGGAGTCCTGGACGTAGGCGGCGAGCGCCTGCACGTCGATGCCGTCGCCGTTGTAGACGGTGCCGTCGGCGTCGTTGACCGCCAGGAGGCGGGCGCCCATGCCACAGAGGATGGTGGCGGCGTGGCTGCCCACGTTGCCGAAGCCCTGGAGCACGAAGGTCTTGCCCTTCACGCTCTCGCCGCGGTCGGCGTAGTAGTCCTCGATGCAGAAGGCGACGCCCTGGCCGGTGGCCTTGCCGCGGCCCTCGGAGCCGCCGATGCGCACGTCCTTGCCGGTGACGATGCCGCGCAGGTTGTGGCGCTCGCGCTCACCGTCGGAGAACTGGCGGTACAGCAGGGCCATGATCTCCGGGTTGGTGCCCACGTCCGGCGCCGGGATGTCGATGTTCGGCCCGATGAGGCTCTTGAGCCGGTACATGAAGCGCAGGGTGATGGCCTCCAACTCCTCGCGGCCGTACTCACGCGGGTCGATCTGGATGCCGCCCTTGCCGCCGCCGAACGGCACCTCGGAGATGGCCGTCTTCCAGGTCATCTCCGCGGCGAGCGCCTTGAAGAGGTCCAGGGACACCTCGCGGTGGTAGCGCAGGCCGCCCTTGTACGGGCCGCGGGCCTGGTTGTGCTGGACGCGGTACGCCTTGAAGCGCTGCGACTCGCCGGGGACCAACTGGTACACCTTGCCGTCCGGCAGGCGCAGGTGGCCCTGGCGGATGGCGACGTCGGAGCCCAGCAGGGCGCGGCCGTTCAGGATGATGTTGCCGTTGGCGAGGGCCTCCAGGCCCTCCTTGTTGCGCACCTGCGTCTCCGGCAGGTCGGCGAACTGCTTGGCCCGCTCCGGCGCGAGGGGGATGAGGCGATCCTTCAGCTTCGCCGTCACGTAGAAGATGTGCTCGTAGTCGGGCTCCTCGAGCTCGAGGCGGACGCGCTTGTCCAGCCGGATGAGGTCCGCCGCCCGATGGAAGATCTCCATCGCCTCGGTGTAGACGGTGCGCTTCGGCGTGGGCGCCGGGGCGCGCATGAAGTTCTCTTCACTGGCCATGACGAAAGTTGCTCCTTGTGGTCCCAGCCACGCTCGGGCCAGGCACTCGGGGATAGCGGCGCCCTTATGCGCATAGGCGATTCAGGGGGTCAACCGCCGAGGCGCCACCCTCCAATGCCGAAAACCGGAACGATGACGGGGACTTATGGCAACGCGCTGTGTCAGCAACGCGGGATGCACCGTGTCATGGATGTCACGGTCTGAAGGATTTCATTCGTGCTCAACCGGTCGTGCTCGGGCAGCAGGCAAGGGAGCACATCAATTCTGCTTGCCCCACCCGAAACGCCATGGTACTTCGCGCACCGCCTTCCGCCGACATAGCTCAGTTGGTAGAGCAACTGATTCGTAATCAGTAGGTCTCCGGTTCAAATCCGGATGTCGGCTCCAAAGAAATCAAGGGCCTGGGTGACTTCGGTTACCCAGGCCCTTTCTCTTTGTTGCCACGGGGTTGCCTCAGGCAGGTCTGCGCCATGTCGAAGCCCAAGACCACCCGCTACACCCCCGAGCAGAAGGCTCAGGTGCTGAAGATGCTCGCGGCTCCTGACGCGAACATCCTCGACATCTCAGGCAAGACCGGTGTGAGCGTTCCGACCCTCTACACCTGGAGGAAAGAGGTCCAGGAGGCGGCTGGGCGCGAAGAAGTCCGGCATGAGAAGGGCGAGGAGAAAACGAACCACCCGGTCTACGACAACGTGGGGCTGGAGAAGCGGGTGCGGCTCCTGGAGGCCGAGCTGGCGCGGAAGAACGAGATCATCGCGGAGCTGTCCGTCCTCGTGCTCCAGAACCATGGCTTGCTGAAGGGGAAGAAGTAGGTCTTCCCGAGCTGAGCCCCACGAGTCGCGCGGCCAGGAACTGGTGCGCTCGCCCCCTGGTCCTTACCGGAACGCGTTGACCACAACGGCAGAGGCAACGGAGCCGTCGAGAATAGCCGTGCCGGGCTTGGACTCAGGCCGCTTCCGCATCTGGTCTTCGCTGAGCCGTGCCACCGCGCAGATGGGCACCTTGTCGCCGTCCGGCGGGTGGGCCTCGTACCATCGGATGACGACCTGCGGGCCGCTCGTCCAGACCTGCCCATACAAGCGGGTCGGCACCTCAAACGGGCCCAAATCACGCAGAAGGACGCTCTCAACGGGGCCGTCGTAGAGCGTGATGCGGCGCGACCGGATCTGGTTGGCGTCCAGTTCCACGAGCGCGGCGTCACCGACATGCAGCTTCAGGTATCGCATCGCTTCAAGTGCCTTCTCAGGGCACTCCTGCGGTCCAGGTGAGCCGTCCGAACGTAGGGAGACGCCACCGGTCGTAGTGCATGCTGAGGACGTAGCAAGTAGGATGGTGAAGAGGCGTCGTCGGGCTCGGCTGGTGGGCATGATCGCCACTTCTACTGCCGAACCAGAGTGCGATCCATCTTGACCATGACCTGGAGGTTTCCGTCCGCTCGGAAAATCTGGAGGGCCAAATCCACGAGCTGTCCGTCCTTCTCGAAGGCGTTTTTGTCCGCCACGACGGCAATGGCTCCTGATTGGCCTGGGTTGATCACGGAACGAGTCATCCGAAGCGCGAAAGGCTGCTTGGTGTAGCTCGTGAGGTCGCGCGTGGTCAAGTCCCGAATCGTGTGTAATTGGTCCGGAGGGGTACGGGGAAGGAATGCTCCTTGGTGGGGTCAAGCAGCGGCAGTGTCTGGGGTTGAGTTGAGCAGGGACATGTCGAGGTAGCGGCGGTC